>NZ_RCWT01000010.1:695039-897527 GCF_003688595.1 Sphingomonas sp. PP-F2F-G114-C0414 | reverse complement strand
TCTGCTCTTCCGAAAACTGCTTCCGCTTCATCTGTCCGTCCCTTTCCGGGGTCGGACTCTAACTCCAACTGGAGGAAAAAACGGGGGTCACGTCATGGGGACGACTCTTCGGAAGCACTGCTTATGCATCTCAGCGGATACCCAATCGCGGCGGTCATCTGCGCTGAGGCGGGTGTCATCTTCGGTTCGCACGCAATGAAGCCTGAGCAGGTGCAACGCAATATGGGTCAGGCGAATACGTTATGGGATGGCGGACCAATTCTGGAAGGGCGTATTGGACGGGGGGAAACGAACATTGAGAGTGTTCGCGTCACGATGGGTCTGATGGTCCAGCCCACGGTTATGCAAAACTTCCTGAGCAAGAACGATGGGTTGGCGCGCGGCATCGGCTTCTTGGCGCGATTCCTCTTCAGCCAACCGATGACCACGCAGGGGATGCGGCCGTACAGGGATCCGGAGCCAATGCCGGGTCTCGCTGACTTTCATCAGCGCGTGACCCTACTCCTGCAAGCGCCAGCCGCTACGGACGAGTTGGGCAGGCTAATAAGCGCGCACATCAAATTCGATGACAATGCGCAGGAGACATGGATACAATTCTACAATGAAGTGGAAGATTATCTTGGCGGAGACTCCATATACTCTGGCATTCGTGGCGAAGCGAGCAAGGCGGCAGAGAATGCGGCGCGCATCGCGTGCTGCCTCCATGTCTTTACAATGCCTAACCACATGCTCATCGACCGCAGAACAATGGCCGACGCTTGCGCGTTGATGCGCTGGTATTTGAACGAGGCTGTGCGCTTTGGACAGTCTGCGGAAGTGACCGAAGAACTACGGAATGCAGAGTTACTTGAATCGTGGTTGGTGCAGAAATGGAAAGATGCCCTACGCGCGGGGGAGACACCTCAGATCACCGTCAACACCATCCGGCAGAAAGGACCGAACGCGCTGCGTGGTAAGAAGGGGCTTATTGATGATGCCCTTGAACTTCTAGGCGATCACGGGCGCGTGCGCGTGCTTCCTATGCACGGAACCAAGAGCAAAGAAGTGTTTATCGCTCCGCAGGTCATACGTGAATATAGCTGACCACATGCGAAGCCGGAATCGTAGCGGATCGTAGCGACAGCTTTCGGGGGCTTTGCTACCATCGTAGCGGCCCCAAACCCGCAGAAAAGCTAGGGTTTTCGGGAATCGTAGCGATCGTAGCCATAGCGGCCGGGGCGGCATTGGGAGCCGTAGCGATCGTAGCGTAGCGAGCAAGGGATATAAAACAGTATCCTTCCTTACTGTTGCTGACCTGACCTAACCTTTTCCCCGCCAACGCGCGGCGGCCGCTATTATCGCTACGATTGGACTATCAAACCCGCAACCCCGCAGAAACGCTCGCTTTTTGTGGTCACCAATCGTAGCAACCGAGCCGCTACGGACCTGCTACGATCGCTACGGTCACTTTGCCGCGTCCTCGTTCGGTATCTCTACCTTTACCGCACGCTGTCCCTCCAGCCACTCGGTCAGCAGCTTTGCGAGCGCAGCTTGGTTGTCGAAGGTCGCCTCATCCACAGTTGCGGGAAACTCGGTCACTGCCATCGGAATAGCAAGTTCGCCTTTGAACAGCTTTACGATCCCCTTGCGGATGATCGTCTGCTCATTCTCTAGCTCGCCATGAGCCTGAGGATTATATACGTCTCTAGTAAGCTGCGAGCGGGAAAAGTCGTAGCCAAGATATTCGGATATGAGGAGTAATAGATCGATGTATAGATCCTCACGCTTCTGGCTCCAAGCCTCGTTCGCAATTGTATCAGGCGCGTGATGATCCAGATAACTCTTCCACGCGTTGTTAATCTGCTTTAGTTTTCCCTTGTCTCCGTAAAATTCGACCGGAACGGCGTTTAGGGCTTCCACATGGCCCGGCGACAGGCGTGCAGTCCGCGTTGCCATTAAAGCACGAAATATAGCGCTGCGTCGGTCGTTTATGGCGCGGCCCTTCTCAAGCCACTTCTGCGCCTGCACCGCCAAGATCGGTCCGATGAGAGTGGCAAAGATGATCGCAACATCAGCAATCTTAAACGTCCAGTTTGCAACCACTACCGCGTTCGCCATCATGCCCCCCAGTTTATAGCTTCGATGACTAGCAGAACGTGGAACGAAAGGGATACCCTTGGTTGCGCGCTAGGGCTGCGGGTTGCAGCGCCGGGGCAGGGGTAGCGAAAGCGGCACCGTAGCCAGCACGGGTGCGCGCTACCCCGGCCAGCGCTGTAGCGGCGGTACAGCGGCCCGGCCGCTTGTGGTCATCACTAGCAAGTCGCCGACCCACAAATATGTTGTTTCACGGTCGCGCTTCGTAGAACTGACCTAAGCGACTGTTAAATAACAAAAACAGGTTGCGGACCTTCAAGCAGCCTCACTAGCTTGTAGCCAATGTCTAGCCACATCCAGCATTGGTAGCCGCAAAATGTCCGATGAAATCGACGTCCGTGTAAGCCTCGATCTTGATCCCGAGGCCGCGATGGGAACGATCCAAGATTACGACGACGATACCGCGTCTTACGTGAGCGGTGCAAAGTCGGCGTTCACCGAAGCATTTACTTCGCTCCGGGCAATCCATGATGCCAAAGCGGCGGTGGCAGAAGACCCGACGTTGAACGAGGCGGGGCAGCTTCTGAAAGTGGACGACTACGCCAGCAAGCGCATGATTGCGAAGGTCTATCCGCTTTGGGATGCCGCGTCAGCCAACCTCAACAAGAACGTGGTCGCTTGGGAGAAGGAGATGACCAAGGAGGTTGTCTCGCAGGCAAGCCAGATGGTCAGCGGCGAGATACGCGTCCACATGAAGGGTCTGAAGATCGGCGAGCGTATGGCGGCAATCTCGCAAGCGATCCGCGACGGCGATTCAGTCGTAGCCTCCGCCGTATTAGGTGCGCCCGCTATGCTGAGCGGACTGGACGAGGAGATGAAGGCGGTCCTGCTGCGCGAGTATCACGAGCAGTTCAACCCGGCGCTGGCGAAGCGTCTGCGCGCTGTCACCGCCGCGCGCGACCTTATCGACGGTCGGATGGGTGTGCTCAAGAAGGAGGTCGCCAAGGCGGTCGGCACGATCAAGATCAAGGGCAACAGCTTTGAGATCCACGGTCAGTATTCGGGTCAGATCACCCCGGCGCAATTGCGCGCACAACGCGACAAATCCAACAAGCCGTTCGCGGTCTGACTCCTGATCTAAACAGTTCGAGGCATCAATGACCGCTGCAATTCAACCGCCTTGGGGCACCGACTGGAAGCCCGCGTCCCCGCCAGACCTGTCCGCCCCGCGCGACGGTCAATGGAAGCCGGGAGAGAGCGGCAATCCGCGCGGACGCCCACCGGGCCGACCCGACCGACGCCTTCTTGCTACCGAGCAGATGCTGGACGAGATGCGCAACATCGTCGCCGTGCTGGTCGGCAAGGCACTTGAGGGCGACACAAACGCTTGCGCTGTGGTCATGTCGAAAATCCTACCGTCGGTGAAGGCACAAGCCGAGAAGGTGCAGTTTGAGTTCGACGCCACTGCCTCGATCAGTGAGCAAGTAGCGTCGGTCCTTGACGGCGTGGCGCAGGGCAAGCTGGCACCCGACGTGGCGCGGCTCATCATCGAGAGCATCAAATCCCTCGCGGACGTTCGGGCGACCGAGGAGCTGTCGGCTCGCATCGAAGCTCTGGAGACCGCGACCGATGCTCGAAGGTAATTCACGGCAAAATGCACGCCGCTTGCAAAAGAGCCGAGTGCGACAGGCGCTGGCTCAGATTGACCTATGGGGGCACCGACCATGACGACGATAACCACAACGAGAAACCGGGTCATCACCGAGGAGCCGGAAGCGGACGACGTGTTCGTCTGCGTATCGTTCCTGGCGCCCGGTGACACACCCGGCACACTGGTGCCCCGTGACCTGCGCTACCAGCCGATCAGCGAGTATCAGGCCGCTGTGGATTGGGCGGTCAGCATTGCCGACCAGATGGCGCACCGCATCTATGTCGTGCCGCTCAGCTATAGCGACGTTCGGAACACCGAGCGGTTCGCGCCCATCTGTGATGCCGTCGCCAGCATGGACGATCAGGAGCGCGGTGCCATGCGCCGGGATGTGGTCACCACAGCAGCGGAGGTCATGCGCGATTGCGATGATCCGGAAATCCGCGCGGATATGTTCGACGTGCTGCGCCAACTGAAAGTGATCAACCATGAAAGCTGACAAGCCGCGCGCGCCTGTCGTGAAGTACGGTATGTCGACTGACGAAACCGAACGCATGGTGCAGCGCCATGTCGACTTGGTGGACGAACAGTATCTGCTTGAGGCCGGGGTGCTTGACCACAACCTCCGCGTCGCTGCGATCGTCCACGCCAAGCTCCACGGGTTGCCCGCGTCCAATCCAATAGCTTGCGAGCCGCCGGTTCCTCCTGGGCCCCCGGTCCCGGTGGAGCCTGCACAGTCGGTGCCGCAGGACCTGCGCGCACTGCTCGGGCTTAGCTGACCACATGAATCTCCGCGCCCTCCAGCGTCGCGTACGGCGGTTGGAGACGGGGGCGAAGCCGAGACCATCGCCCTTCACCCTCTGGTTCGGTTCATTCGATGCATGGGTCGAGAACGAGGTTCTACCTGGCATCGAAAGCGGGGCGCTCGAAGCGGACGACATGATCGTTATCGTGGCGACGTTCCGTGCGTGGGAGTTGGCGGGGGTTTGGGACGTGGCCCATGCTCGCTGACGGTGCTCCAGCGTGGCTCCTAGCGTGGCAGGAGCAGCAGCGTCAGCCGCAGCCACAGCGTCCGCCAGCGCCCAAGGCTCCGCGGCCACCAGCAGTCGGGCCGCACGTACCGCTTCGAATGCGGGGGCAGGCTGCCGCTATCGGTATCATGGAGCCGGACCCGTGGCCCTTCGACGGGTGCGTGCGCCGCGAGCCTGTGATCGACGTGGACTACCCTTCACGTGTGGTCAGGAAGGTCGGCTGGCACCGCTGCCTCAAGTGTTGTCGCCCGTTCTTCTCAGAGGACGTGCTGCGCCAGCGCCTGTGTAGCGGCGCTCAAGGGTGCAGGGGTGACCAAGACCGGTTCACATAGTTTCAGGGTTCGTGGCTGTAAGTCGCCACGCGAGGCATAGCGGTGCGTTCCTCGTTAAATCCAACGGCCGCAGTAGCGGGGCTGACCTTCTACAGTCTGACGCTATGCAGCGCCTCGCACCCTCGGGTGTGGGGCGTTGCAGTGAGGGGGAGGGGGGGCGTCGCGCCGCTAGAAATACGCTAGAGCGCAAACGGGAGCGCTGCGCAGACCGCTAGCGCGTGCTGCGTAAGTAGCTGTAAATACTTAGGAAATATGGTGGACGCACTTGGGCTCGAACCAAGGACCCGCTGATTAAGAGTCAGCTGCTCTACCAACTGAGCTATGCGTCCATTCCGGGGCGGTTTTGAGTGGCGCCCTGGTGTGGCGCCCCGCTGCTGGAGGCGCGCTGTTAGCAGACTCATCGGGGGCCGCAACCCCCTTTTCGTCGATCCGAGTCCGTTTTGCTCGATCAGGCCGTTTTTTCGCGAATTAAGTCGACTTTCGCGTCACCAGCCGACCGTCTTGCGATTCTGGCGGTCGATCGACATCAGGATGCCGAGGCACAGCAACACGGTCATCTGCGCCGAGCTGCCGAAGCTCACCAGCGGCAGCGGGATGCCGACGACGGGCGCCAGGCCCATCACCATCATCAGGTTGATCGCGACGTAGAAGAAGATCGTCGTCGACAGACCCGCAGCCGCCAGCCGGCCGAAGCGGGTCTGGGCGCGCTGGCCGACCTCGATGCCCCAGCGGATCACCAGGAGGAAGGCGAGGATCAGCAGGCAGCCGCCGACCAGTCCCCATTCCTCCGCCATCGTCGCGAAGACGAAGTCGGTATGCCCCTCGGGGAGATAGTCGAGATGGCTCTGCGTGCCCTGGAGGAAGCCCTTGCCCCAGATCCCGCCCGAGCCGATCGCGATCTTCGACTGGCTGATGTGATAGCCGGTGCCGAGCGGATCGCTCTCGGGATCGAGAAAGATCAGGATGCGGTTGCGCTGATAGTCGTGCAGCGCGAAGTTGATCGCGAGCGGGATCGCCACCGCGGCGGTGATCGCACCGCCCGCAAACAGCCGCAGCGGGATACCGGCGAGGAACATCACCGTCGCGCCGCCCGCGCAGATCATCAGCGCGGTACCGAGATCGGGCTGCTTCATGACGATCGCCGCAGGGACGCCGATCAGCAGCGCGGCGGGCCATACCGCGCTGAACCGTCGCGTCTCGCCGGGCGGGAGCATGTCGTAGAACTTGGCGCAGGCGAGCACGATCGCCGGCTTCATGAACTCGGACGGCTGGAGGCGGATGAAGCCAAGGTCGAGCCAGCGCTGCGACCCGCCGGAGACCTTGCCGAGGATCTCGACCGCGACCAGCGACACCACGATCAGCGCATAGGCCGGCAGCGAGCCCGCCTTCCACGTTCGCTCGGGGACGTAGGACAGGGCGATCGCACCGCCGAGCAGCACGAAGAAGCGGATGCCCTGCGACAGCGCCCAGGGTTTGAGCGAGCCGCCGGCCGCGGAATACAGCACCACCTGGCCGAAACAGCCGATCGCGACCACCAGCAGCAGGACGCGCCACGGCAGCTTGGCGAGCGGTTCGGGGACGATACGGTTCATGGGCATGGCGTGGATGTGATCATTGCTGGCGGTCCCGCGAATCGTCCTCTGCCACGGTGGCGCCCGGTGCCGTCAGCGCTTCCTGCGTCGCGTTGGCCATGTCGGTCGCATTCTCGACCGCGGGGGCGTCGCTGGGGACGATCGCGTCGGTCTTGGTGGCGATCGCCGCCGGCGGTGCGGACTGCGCCTTGCGGTAGGTCTCCGCGGTCGCGGCCATGCGCGTGCGGATGTCGCCGCCCCAGGTCGGTTCGACTTCGGCGAGCGACTTCAGCGCACGCTCGCGGTCGAGCATGTAGGTCATGATGTCGCGGCCGATCATCGGCGTGTCGAGATTGCGCACCGTGTGGCCGTTATGCTCGAGTACCACCGCCAGCGCGTACCGCGGGTTATCGGCGGGCGCGAAGCCGATGAAGAGCGCGTGGTCGCGCATCTTGAACGGCAGCTGCCCGTTCTTGAGCACGCCCGAGCGCCGCTCCGCCATCGTGATGCGGCGGACCTGCGCGGTGCCGGTCTTGCCCGCGATCGCGACGCCGGGGATCAGCAGTTTCGCCGCGCCGCCGGTGCCGCCCTGGTTGATCACGCCGAACATCGCATCGCGGACACGCGCGAGATGCTCGGAATCGATCGCGAGGGCAGGGGAGTCGCGGTGGACGTGGCTGGCGAGGATGCTCGGCTGCAACGCGCGTCCCGAGGCGAGCCGCGCCGCCATCACCGCGAGCTGCAACGGGTTGGCGAGCACATAGCCCTGGCCGATCGACGCGTTCAGCGAATCCGCGACGGTCCAGTCGTGCTTGTACTTCTTCAGCTTCCACGCCGGATCGGGCACCGTCCCGTAACGCTGCGTCGAGAAGGGCAGGTCGAACTTCTGGCCGAGGCCGAGCGTGCGCGCGATCGGCGCGATCGCATTGTAACCGACCCGCCGCGCCATCTCGTAGAAATAGATGTCGCAGCTCTGCATGATCGCGTTCTTGAGATCGAGCGGACCGTGACCGCTTTTCTTGTGGCAGTGGAACACGCTGGTCCCGAGCCGCATCGCCCCCGAGCAATTGACGCGGGTCGACGGATCGACGCCGGCGTTCATCAGCGCGAGGCCGTTCATCGGCTTGACGGTCGAACCCGGCGGATACAGCCCCTGCGTCACCTTGTTCATCAGCGGCACGTGATCGTCGTCGCTCAGCATCTGCCATTCGAGATGGCTGATCCCGTCCGAAAAGCTGTTCGGATCATAGGCCGGCATCGACACCATCGCGAGCATCTCGCCGGTGCGGGTGTCGAGCACGACGACCGATCCGGAGTTCGTGCCGAGCCGCCTTGCCGCGTATTCCTGAAGCCCAGCGTCGATCGTCAGCCGTGCGGTCTTGCCGGGGACGTCGGGCTTGGTCGCGAGTTCGGCGACCAGCTTGCCGCGCGCGGTGACTTCCACGCGCTTGGCGCCGGCGACGCCGCGGAGTTCGGCTTCCAGCATCTTCTCGAGCCCGTCCTTGCCGAGCTTGAAGCCGGGCGTGACGAGCAGCGGGTCGTGCGTTTTCTTGTACTGCTCGGCGTTGGGCACGCCGACATAGCCGGTCAGGTGCGCGACCGCAGCGCCCGCGGGATAGCTGCGCGCGAACCCGCGGGTCGGCGCGACGCCGGGCAGTTCGGGCAGGCGGACGCTGACCGCGGCGAACCGCTCCCAGTCGAGATTTTCAGCGACCTGGACGGGCTGGAACCCGGCGGCGTGTTCGAGGTCGATCGCGATCCGCTCGACTTCCTCGGGCGGCAGTTGGAGGATGCGACCGAGCAGTGGCAGCACACGCTCCTTGTCGCGGAGACGGTCGGGGATGATGTCGACGCGGAAGTCGGTGCGGTTGTTGGCGATCGGCACGCCGTGGCGATCGACGATCCAGCCGCGGCGCGGCGGCAGCAACGTCATGTTGACCCGGTTGCTCTCGGACAACATCGTGTAGCGCTCGTTCTGCGCGATCGACAGCCACGCCATCCGCCCGGCGAGCAGCAGCCCGACGCCGCCTTGCGCCGCCCCCAGCATCCAGGCGCGCCGCGAGAAGCTGTACGCCTGCGACATCTCGGTGACGATGCGCGTAGTCCTCATTCGGCACCGCGCTTGTTCTGGATCGTCGCAACGATGCGGGCCGCCAGTGGGAACATCAGGATCGTGACCGCGATCTGCGCGATCAGGATCGTGTCGACATGCGCGCCGACCGGTACCGCGATGAAGCGGCCGACCAGGATGCAGGCCGAGATCAGCCCGCCGGCGATCAGCCAGTCCTGCCAATGGTCGCGGAACGCGAGGCGCTGCTCGATCATGTCGATCGCGACGAACGCGAGCGACCACATCAGCACTGCGCTGCCGAGCGGCTGGCCGCTGACGAGGTCGTCGAAGAAGCCGAGCGGGGCTGCGGCCCAGGGCCGGAACGCGAACCTCGCGAGCAGGCGCCAGGCGAGGAGCATGACGAAGCCGAATGGCGGCAACAGCGGGATCGTCGCGACCACCGGGATGATCGTGATCAGCGACCCGGCCATGACCGTCGCCCAGGGAATCGCGCGCGCGCGGCCCGCCGGGAGCTTGGTCGCG
This sequence comes from Sphingomonas sp. PP-F2F-G114-C0414, assembly GCF_003688595.1. Lineage (GTDB taxonomy): Bacteria > Pseudomonadota > Alphaproteobacteria > Sphingomonadales > Sphingomonadaceae > Sphingomonas. The sequence continues at coordinate 888,279 of NZ_RCWT01000010.1, read as the reverse complement.
AACGGCTTGTAGTCGACGCTGTCAACGACGCGCGGCGGCATCATTGCGGTGCTACCGGGCGGGGTGGCGGCACCGGCATGAACATCCGCTCGACCAGCGCGAAGTCGAGCGTATCCGGATCGGCGAACGTCCGCGCCATCACCGAATCCGACCCCGCCTTCATCACGCGCGCGACGGGGACTCCGGGCGCGTAGATGCCGCCAGTGCCGGTCGTCACGAACAAATCGCCCGCATTGAACCGGACGTTGGTGGCGTTGACCGAGCGGATGTCGATCATCCCGTCGCCGCGCCCCGCCGCGATCGCGGGCATCCCATCGCGGGTGCGGCGGACGGGGACGATGCTGTCGCCGTCGCTCAGCAGCAGCACGCGTGCGGCGTTGGGTCCAGTCTCGACGACGCGCCCGATCAGCCCGTCGGGCCCGCGTACCGGCATGCCGGGCAGCACGCCGCTCCAGCGGCCGGCGTTGAGCAGGGCAAAGCGCCGACCGCTCGATGCGCTCGAACTCACCAGCCGTGCGGTCACGACGGGATCGGGCGAGCGGTCACGGATCGCCAGCAACGATCGCAGGCGGCGGTTGTCATACGCGATCGTCCGCGCGCGCATCAGCAGCGCCCGCGTTCGCTCGCGATCGGCGCGCAGCGCAACGTTCTCCTGCTTCACGAAGAAATAGTTGCCGATCGCATCGGGAATGCCCGAGATCGACGTGCCTATGGTGGCGAGCCCCGTAGAGACCGGCGTCGTCACGCCCGCCACGCCCATCCGCAGCGCGGAAAACGCGGGCGGATTGAACGTCGACGCGACGAGCAGCACCAGGCCCACCACCGCACCGGCGACGGCGAGCACATAGCCCATGAACACACCATATTGCCGACGCCGGGAAAACCCCGTGCGCCGGTCGCGGGCTGGCGCCATGCGCCTGTCCCCCTGTCTCGGGCGCCGCCGAAGTGCCGGGGGACCTACCCCTGCGACTCGGACGACGCGATTTCGTGTCCGCGTGTCTTAAAGCAAAAACAGATCGTTAACCGCTCATCAGCACGCCGCGGAACAACGGATCCTCGAGCGCACGACCGGTGCCGAGCGCGACGCAGGTCAGCGGGTCCTCGGCAACCGTCACCGGCAGCCCGGTCTCGTCGCGCAGCACTTCGTCCAGACCCTGCAGCAACGCGCCGCCACCGGTGAGCACGATGCCCTGGTCGACGATATCCGCAGCCAGTTCCGGCGCGGTGTTCTCGAGCGCGACGCGGACGCCCTCGACGATCGTCGCGACCGGCTCGCTGAGCGCCTCGGCGATCTGGCCCTGGTTGATCTGGATTTCCTTCGGCACGCCGTTGACGAGATCGCGGCCCTTGATCTGGATGATCATGCCGATGCCGTCGACCGGCGGCTTGGCGATGCCGACCTCCTTCTTGATCCGCTCCGCGGTCGCTTCGCCGATCAGCAGGTTATGGTTGCGGCGCACATAGGAGACGATCGCCTCGTCCATCTTGTCGCCGCCGACGCGCACCGAGGTGGTGTAGGCGAGACCGCGCAGCGACAACACCGCGACTTCGGTCGTGCCGCCGCCGATATCGACGACCATCGAACCGATCGGCTCGGTGACCGGCATGTCCGCGCCGATCGCCGCCGCCATCGGCTCCTCGATCAGCCAGACCTGCGACGCGCCCGCGTTCGACGCGGCATCGCGGATCGCGCGGCGCTCGACCTTGGTGGAGCCCGACGGCACGCAGATCACGATCTCGGGCCAGCGCGCGAACTTGCGCGGGCCGTGGACCTTCTGGATGAAATACTTGATCATCTGCTCGGCGACGTCGATGTCCGCGATCACGCCGTCACGCAAAGGCCGGATCGCCTCGATGTTGCCCGGCGTCTTGCCCATCATCATCTTGGCGTCGTCGCCGACCGCCTTCACGCGCTTGATCCCGTTGATCGTCTCGACGGCGACCACCGACGGCTCGTTCAGGACGATGCCGCGGCCACGGACGTAGACGACGGTGTTCGCGGTGCCGAGGTCGATCGCCATGTCGTGCGACATGAACTTGAAGAAACGCGAGTAGAAGGCCATTCAATCAGGGTCCCGTATCCAGTCCGCCGGACGGGCGAACCGCCAGCAAAAACATGCGCACACACATCATCTCGCGGAGCCCGCCGGTGGTTTCGAGCACCGGGTGCCTATACTATTTAAGTGGCGTTTGCGGGTCGCGGGATGCCGTCGCTTGGTCTAGACGCAAACCCATGTCAATACGGCGTCTCCCCGAGCATCTGGTCAATCGCATCGCCGCCGGTGAAGTGGTGGAAAGACCCGCCAGCGCGTTGAAGGAGTTAGTCGAAAACGCGATCGACGCAGGGGCGGGGCGCATCGCGATTCTCCTCGTGGAAGGCGGTACGTCGCGGATCGAAGTCGCCGACGACGGCTGCGGGATGACGCCCGCGGACATGGCCTTGGCGCTCGAACGCCACGCCACCTCCAAACTCCCCGACGAGTTTATCGAATCGGTCGTGACGCTCGGTTTTCGCGGCGAGGCGCTACCCTCGATCGCGAGCGTCGCAAGGCTGACGATCGAAAGCCGGATCCGCGGCGCCGAGGGCTGGGCGCGGACCGTCGACAATGGCCGGGTCGAGCGCGAAGGCCCCGCCGCGCTCCCGCCCGGCACGCGCGTCGTCGTCGAGGATCTGTTCGCGCGCGTTCCCGCCCGCCGCAAGTTCCTCCGCTCCCCGCGCGCCGAATACGCCGCCTGCCTCGACGTCGTCCGCCGGCTCGCGATGGCGCGGCCCGACATCGGCTTCACGCTGGAACATGACGGCCGCCGGGCGCTGTCGGCGATGCAGGTCGAGGACCGGCCGGGCAGGGTGGCGACGCTCACCGATCGCGCGCTCGCCGACAATTCGGTCGCGATCGACCTCGAACGCGAAGGGCTCGTGCTCGGCGGCGTCGCCAGCCTGCCGACCTACAATCGCGGCATCGCCGACCACCAGTATCTCTTCGTCAACGGCCGCCCGGTAAAGGACCGCCTGCTGATGGGCGCGATCCGCGGCGCCTATGCCGAGATGCTCCCGCGCGACCGCCACGCGGTGGTGGCGCTGTTCCTCGACATTCCGACCGACCAGGTCGACGTCAACGTCCACCCCGCCAAGACCGAAGTCCGCTTCCGCGACCCCGCAATGGTAAGAGGGCTCATAGTCTCGGGCTTGCGCCGCGCCCTCGACGCCGCCGGCCACAGAAGCCAACGCGCCAGCGACTCCGCGCTCGCCATGTGGCAACCGGAAAACATCTCCTCTCCCCCCGGGGGAGAGGAAGGGGCCCGTCCGCAAAGCGGATGGGAAGGTGAGGGCACCCCCCAAAGGCTCCCGCTGGAAAGTCGCAGCTACAGCACCGTCAACGAAGCCCGTCCGACCTTCTTCGCCGCGCCCCCGCAGGCAAGAGCCGAACCCGCCTGGACACCTCCACCGCAAACCGCGGCCTTCCCCATGGGCGTAGCGCGCGGCCAAGTCGCCAAGACCTACATAGTCGCCGAAGCCGAAGACGGCTTGGTCCTCGTCGACCAGCACGCCGCCCACGAACGCCTCGTCCTCGAGCGCATGCGCGCGGCCCTGATCGGCGGCACCATCGCGAGCCAAGCGCTCCTGATCCCCGAAGTCGTCGAACTCGACGAATCCGCCTGCGACCGCCTCGAATCCCGCGCCGAGGAACTCTTCGAGTTCGGCCTCGACCTCGAACGCTTCGGCCCCCACGCGATGCTCGTCCGCGCCACCCCAGCCTTGCTCGGCCAAAGCGACCCCAAAGGCCTCGTCACCGATCTCGCCGACGAACTCGCCGCCTTCGACGAAGCTCTCTCGCTAAAGGAGCGCCTCGACGCGGTAGCCGGGACGATGGCCTGCCACGGCTCCGTCCGCGCCGGCCGTATCCTGTCGGTCCCCGAGATGAACGCGCTCCTCCGCGAAATGGAAGTCACCCCGCACTCCGGCCAATGCAACCACGGCCGCCCCACCTGGGTAAAACTCGCCCACGGCGATATTGAGAAGCTATTCGGGCGAAAGTGATTTGCGATCATTTCGAACGACGCGGTGTCTGTTATTGACCATGTAAAATCTAAATCTATGGTCCGGCACAACTACCAAGGGGGCGGTATAATGCGTGAGATAGAGTTCGTTTCGGAAGAAAATATAAAATTCAAGATCGGTCCGATACTGAGCGCGGCGGGATCAGTTCGAATAGTCGGCGTTTCCGACATGGCCTCGGCCATATCGGCTATCAAGCGAGTTGCCGCGGACTCAAACATCCGACTGCGCGTTTACACTGGTAAGAGGTCGGCTGCAGCTGCGGCCGCTACAGCAGGCGGTGTCGCAGGATGGTTCGCGGTGCCGGCCATTTTAAGCGGCTCTGTTAGTGCAACGAGCCTTGCGGTCGGTACGATCGTTGCCACTGCCGCACCTGTGTTGGCGATCGGTGGCGTTGGTATTGGGCTAGGAATTGCAGTTCACAAGGCATTTACGTCAAAGGCGGATTGCGACGTAGTTAAATATCCCGCTAGTAAGGCTATAGATATACTGTTTAAGAAATAAATTATTCGGGTAAGATGTTGCTTTGCTTTTATCTAATATTAGTTTTTACGGGTAGCTGGCAGGGTTCTCGGGGTAGCTTTTTTGATACCATAGATGTCTGCAATATTTTGGTTTTGCTTTTAGATGCGATAGTGGCATTTAAAGGTAAGGTCCGGCATAGCGTAGCAAATGGACCCCCTATCCCTATTCGGCCTAGCCGCGGTATCCTTCACCCTGCTATGCTACGCAAAGGAAGCCGGCTCGCACTGGTGGACGCTCGGTTTCGCGTTCGGCTGCGTGCTCGGCTCGATCTACGGTTTCCTCCAGGGCGCGTGGCCGTTCGGGGTGGTCGAGTTGATCTGGACGGTCGTCTCGTTCCGTCGCTGGCTCAAGCTGCGACAGGCTGCACCGTCCGCCGTGGAACCGCTCGCTTGACACTGCGTTCGCCCGCGCCTAGTTGAACTCTCCCCGACACGACGGTTCCGGCGGCGCTTGCTTGCGTTCGCCGCTATCGTGCGTTTCGGTTCATCGCTAAGAGATGGGGTCTGTGCAGCCATGCCGGACCTCGTGGAGCAGGAGAACCAAGTTCATGGCACGTATCGCGGGTGTTAATATCCCGACCAACAAGCGCGTGGTGATCGCGCTGACCTACATTCACGGCATCGGTTCGACCAAGGCCAAGGAAATCGTCGCGAAGCTCGGCATCGCCGATACCGCCCGCGTCCAGGACCTGACCGACCAGGAAGTCCTGCACATCCGCGAGACGATCGACGCCGATCACACCGTCGAGGGCGATCTGCGCCGCCAGACCTCGATGAACATCAAGCGCCTGATGGATCTCGCCTGCTATCGCGGCCTGCGTCATCGCAAGGGCCTGCCGGTCCGCGGCCAGCGCACGCATACCAATGCGCGCACCCGCAAGGGCAAGGCCAAGCCGATCGCCGGCAAGAAGAAGTAATCCACTTTTTCAATGGATTACTCCGCCGGCGCTGGTCCCAACGGGCCGCCCGGCGTCACGCAGATACAGGTCAGGAAATACACCATGGCACGCGAACCTCAGCGCATTAAGCGGCGCGAGCGCAAGAACATCACCTCTGGCGTCGCTCACGTGAATGCCAGCTTCAACAACACCATGATCACGATCACCGATGCCCAGGGCAACGCGATCTCGTGGTCGTCGGCCGGCGCAATGGGCTTCAAGGGCTCGCGCAAGTCGACTCCGTACGCGGCCCAGGTCGCCGCGGAAGACGCCGGCAAGAAGGCCGCCGAGCACGGCGTCCGCACGATCGAAGTCGAGGTCAAGGGCCCCGGCTCGGGTCGCGAATCGGCACTGCGCGCGCTTCAGGCGGTCGGTTTCCAGATCACGTCGATCCGCGACGTGACCTCGATCCCGCACAACGGCGTGCGCCCTTCGAAGCGTCGTCGCGTCTGATTCTCCGCCTCCCGTGCGCGGTTGATCGCGCCGCACGGGTGTATTTTATTGGTCGGCGGACACACCCGTTCGCCGGCCCCCAAATTAGGGGAAGCATGTGTCTGTCAACGCAAAGAACTGGCAGGAACTCAAGAAGCCCAGCGGCCTGGAGAAAAAGGCCGGTGGCGACACCAAGCGCAAGGCGACTTTCATCGCCGAGCCGCTCGAGCGTGGCTTCGGCCTGACGCTCGGCAACGCGCTGCGTCGCGTGTTGCTCTCGTCGCTGCAGGGCGCGGCCGTCACCTCGATCAAGATCGAGAACGTGCTGCATGAGTTCTCGTCTCTGGCCGGCGTCCGCGAGGACGTGACCGACATCGTCCTCAACGTGAAGCAGATCGCGATCCGCATGCAGGGCGAGGGGCCCAAGCGCCTCCAGCTCTCGGCAACGGGTCCGGGTGAAGTCAAGGCCGGCGACATCGCCGTCTCGGGCGACATCGAGATCATGAACAAGGATCTCGTGATCTGCCACCTCGATGAGGGTGCGACGCTCAACATGGAGCTGACCGCCGACATCGGTAAGGGTTACGTCCCCGCGACCGCAAACCGCCCGGCCGATGCGCCGATCGGTCTGATCCCGGTCGATGCGCTGTACTCGCCGGTACGGCAGGTTTCGTACAAGGTCGACCCGACCCGCGTCGGTCAGGACCTGGATTACGACAAGCTGACGCTGACGATCGAAACCGACGGCACGATCACCCCGGAAGACGCAGTCGGCTATGCCGGTCGCATCCTTCAGGACCAACTCGCGCTGTTCGTCCACTTCGACGATTCGTCGGTCACGCGTTCGTCGGCCCCGATCGGCCAGGCAGCACCCGCTGCCGGTGGTGCGGAGCCAGCAGGCGACACCCAGCAGATCAACCGTTACCTTCTCAAGAAGGTCGACGAGTTGGAACTGTCGGTGCGGTCGGCGAACTGCCTCAAGAACGACAACATCATCTACATCGGCGATCTGGTCGGCAAGACCGAAGCCGAGATGCTGCGTACGCCTAACTTCGGCCGCAAGTCCTTGAACGAGATCAAGGAAGTGCTGTCGTCGATGGGTCTTCGCCTGGGTATGGAAATCCCCGGCTGGCCACCTGAGAACATCGAAGAGATGGCCAAGAAGCTCGAACAAGAGATAATGGGATAAGTGGTTCGGGGCTGAGTAAGATTAGCCTCAACCTCTTGTTCACCCGCGAAGGCGGGTGCCCAGACTGGATCCCCGCCTTCGCGGGGAGACAACTAGGGTGACGGTGGCAGCCCTAAATGCCACCAGCTCCCGGGTACCTCACACGGCCCCTGAACGAACGAAAAGGTATTAAACATGCGCCATCGCGTAGGCGGCCGTAAGCTTCAGCGGACCTCGGCCCACCGTCTTGCTCTCTTCCGCAACATGAGCGCCGCGCTCATCAAGCACGAGCAGATCACCACCACCGTCGCCAAGGCGAAGGAACTGCGTCCCTACGTCGAAAAGCTGATCACGCTTGCGAAGAAGGGTGGCCTGTCCAACCGTCGTCTCGCGCACGGCAAGCTGCTCGACGATGCGCAGCTGATCAAGCTGTTCGACACGCTCGCGACCCGGTATGCGGATCGCAACGGCGGCTACACCCGCGTCATCAAGGCCGGTATCCGCATGTCGGACGCCTCGCCGATGGCCGTCATCGAGTTCGTCGACCGCGACGTCTCGGCGAAGGGTCAGGATTCGGGTCCGGTAATGTCGGACGAGGATTACAACGAAGCGGCATAATCCCTTTCCGTCGAAGCGCTGACCTCCCAATCCTCCCCCGCCAGGGGTGGCAGGCACAGCCTGACGGAGGGGGAGGCGGCGACAACCTCGGTTGCGTGTGCCGCCCCCTCCGTCACCTTCGGCGCCACCTCCCCCTGGCGGGGGAGGATCAGATTATACGCCGATCAGAGGCCGCGTTTCCCATCCGGGAGGCGCGGCCTCTTTCGTTACGGGTCCCATCCGGCTATGCGCCCGACATGGAGCACCCAGACAGCATTCTCATCGTCGATTTCGGCAGCCAGGTAACCCAGCTGATCGCCCGCCGCGTGCGCGAGGCTGGCGTCTATAGCGAGATCGCCCCCTTCCAGTCCGCCGAGGCCGCGTTCGACCGGATGCAGCCCAAGGGCATCATCCTCTCGGGCGGCCCCGCCTCGGTCACCACCGAGAACTCCCCGCGGGTGCCGCAGCGCTTTTTCGAGGCGGGTATTCCGATCCTCGGCATCTGCTACGGCCAGCAGGTCATGTCCGCGCAGCTCGGCGGCAACGTGATCGTCTCGGGCGATGGCGGCGAGTTCGGCAGCGCCTTCATCGAGGTCAAGTCCAACTGCGCGCTGTTCGACGGCCTTTGGGCTGAGGGCGAACGTCATCAGGTCTGGATGAGCCACGGCGACAAGGTCGACGCGATCCCGCCCGGCTTCACCCCCGTCGCCACCTCGACCGGCGCGCCCTATGCGATCGTCGCCGACGAGGCACGGCGCTTTTACGGCGTCCAGTTCCATCCCGAGGTCGTCCACACCCCCGATGGCGGCAAGCTGATCGCCAATTTCGCGCGCCACGTCTGCGGGCTGAGCGGTGACTGGACGATGGCCGAGTTCCGCGAGACCAAGATCGCCGAGATCCGCGCGCAGGTCGGCAAGGGCCGCGTCATCTGCGGCCTGTCCGGCGGCGTCGACTCGGCGGTCGCGGCGGTGTTGATCCACGAGGCGATCGGCGAGCAGCTCACCTGCGTCTATGTCGACCACGGCCTGATGCGCGCGGGCGAGAGCGAGCAGGTCGTCAGCCTCTTCCGCGGCGCGTACAACATCCCGCTGATCCACGTGAACGTCGAGGAGCTGTTCCTCAGCGGTCTCGCCGGGATCACCGACCCCGAGCTGAAGCGCAAGTTCATCGGCAAGACCTTCATCGACGTGTTCGACACCGAGGCGAAGAAGCTCGGCGGTGCGGAGTTCCTCGCGCAGGGCACGCTGTACCCGGACGTGATCGAGAGCGTCAGCTTCACCGGCGGTCCATCGGTGACGATCAAGAGCCACCACAATGTCGGCGGCCTGCCCGAGCGCATGAACATGAAGCTCGTCGAGCCGTTGCGCGAGCTATTCAAGGACGAAGTCCGCGTGTTGGGGCGCGAACTCGGGCTCCCCGAGATCTTCGTCGGCCGTCACCCGTTCCCCGGACCCGGCCTCGCGATCCGCATCCCCGGCGAAGTCACCAAGGAACGCTGCGACATTCTGCGCAAGGCCGACGCGATCTATCTCGAGGAAATCCGGGCGGCGGGTCTCTACGACACGATCTGGCAGGCGTTCGCGGTGTTGCTCCCGGTCCGCAGCGTCGGCGTGATGGGCGACGGCCGCACCTACGACAACGTGCTGGCGTTGCGCGCGGTCACTTCGACCGACGGCATGACCGCGCAGGCATTCCAGTTCCCCGGCGACTTCCTGCCGCGCGTCGCGACCCGGATCATCAACGAGGTCAAGGGCATCAACCGGGTGACCTACGACTACACCTCGAAGCCCCCCGGCACGATCGAGTGGGAATAAGGAGGGGCGCCGTAACCCCGCGCAGGTTCATGATGCCGCGGTTGCGCGTCCGGAAGATTGGCGCCCCTTTCTGCTGAACCGGGATCGATCGTTTTTTTTGGTTCTCGAACCTCTTGAAACGCGATTTCGGGCGAAATATTTTGCCGCTGCCGGGCGCCGAACGGGTCCGGCGGGACATTGAGGGCGTCGGCTCTCCTCCGACGCTTCTCATGCCCAAATTGCTTCATCAGGAGGATTTGGAAATGAGAAACACGTTTGACTTCGCACCCTATCGACGGTCGACCGTCGGCTTCGACCGGCTGTTCAACCTGCTCGAAACCGGGCTTCGCGAGGATGAAGGGTATCCGCCCTTCGACATCATCCGCGACGGCGAGGACCGGTACCGGATCACGCTCGCGGTCGCCGGGTTCCGTCCCGACGAGATCGAGATCGTCGCGCAGCAGAACCAGCTCGTCGTCACCGGTCGCAAGGCCGACGAGAAGGACGGGGCGCAGTATCTGCATCGGGGCATCGCCGCGCGGTCGTTCGAGCGGCGGTTCCAGCTCGCCGACTTCATCGAGGTCGGCACCGCCCGATTCCAGGACGGGCTGCTCAGTCTCGACCTCCAGCGCGTGGTGCCCGAGGCGATGAAGCCGCGCCGGATCGAGATCGATGCGGTGCGATCGGCCGAGCAGGTCGAAGCGCACCCTGAAAAAACGCTCGAAGCGGCGTAATTGCTCTAGCATTGCCGGCCCGGGTCGCCGGGTCGGCAATGCCTTTTCAAGTACCGGCAACAGGTCCGTCGCCGTCTTGTCGTGCCGGTTGCGATGGCCAATCGGAAGTATCCGCTCTATCCAACTCTGCGATGGGTAAACTTGGGTACGGGCGACAGATGCGAAGGTGCCGTGTTTTTCGATATCGCACCGGCGCGGCACTGGCGTCGCGAGCGGATGTCCGACCATGCTGCTGACCGTAGCCGTGCGCTCCACGTCGGGCGGACTCGAATGAAATTCGACCGGTTCCGATCACTTGCCGCAGTGCTTCCGGTCATCATTGCTGCGCCGCTATTGCTCGGCGCGGCGGATCCCCCGGCCTGGACGAGGCCGCAGGCGCCGTTTCCGATCGCCGGGCCGATCACCTATGTCGGCAGCGAAGGGATCGCCGCCTACCTGATCAAGACGAATGTGGGCGCGATCCTGGTCGACGGCACGCTCGCCGAGAATGCCGGCATGATCGCGCGCAACATCGCCGCGACCGGCGTCCGTCTCCGCGATGTGAAACTTATCCTGGTCACCCATGCGCATTTCGATCACGCCGCCGGCGTGGCCGCGCTCAAGCGTGCGACCGGTGCTCGGGTGGTCGCCGGCGCTCGCGATGTCCGCGCGCTCGAAACCGGCATCCCACCGGGCGAGACCAGTTACGGGGTTATTCGCTTTCCAAAGGTGCACGTCGATCGTGGCGTTCGCGATGGCGACAAGGTCACGCTCGGCAACGTCACGCTGACGGTACGTGCGACGCCGGGACACACGCCCGGGTGCACGACCTGGACGATGCGGATCCCCGCCACGCCGCGCGCGCTCGACGTCGTGTTCCCGTGCAGCGTCAGCGTTGCGGGCAACCGCCTGATCGGCAACAGCGCCTATCCTGGGATCGTCGCCGACTACCGCCGCAGCATCGCGATGCTTGGCACGCTGCACGCCGATATCGTGCTGCCGTCGCACCCCGAACTCGCCGACGTGATCGCGCGCGGCAAGCGCCGTAAGGCGGGCGATGCGGCCGCGTTCGTCGATCCGACCTTGCTACCCAAGATCGTCGCGAAGGCGCGGACGGCGTTCGACGCCGACCTCGCCAAGCAGGCACGCTGAGCGACGATGCTGGTTCTTTGCGGCATCGCGGTGATCGTCGCCGGCTTTCTGCTCCGGTTCAATCCACTGCTCGTTGTCGCGGTGTCCGCGCTCGTCACCGGGCTTGCCGCTGGACTCGCCCCGCTCGCGATCCTCGCCGCGTTTGGGAAGGCGTTCAACGAGAACCGCTACGTCACCGTGATCTACATCGTGCTCCCGGTGATCGGGATGCTCGAACGCCACGGATTGCAGGAACGCGCGAGGCTCGCGATCGGCAAGCTCCGCGGCGCGACGGTCGGGCGACTGCTGATCGGCTATTTGCTGTTCCGTCAGTTGACTGCGGCGCTCGGCCTGACCTCGATCGCCGGCCCGGCGCAGAGCGTCCGCCCGCTGGTCGCACCGATGGCCGAAGCCGCCGCCGAGGCGCAGGGTGTCGCGCCCGGCGGCGACGGCATTCCGGCGATGGCGGCCGCGACCGATAACATCGGGCTCTTCTTCGGTGAGGACATCTTCATCGCGATCGGCTCGATCCTGCTGATGAAGGGCGTGCTTGAAGGTTACGGCATCGTCATCCAGCCGCTTCACCTCTCGATGTGGGCGATCCCGACCGCGATCGCTGCGTTCGTGATCCACGGCTTCCGCCTGTGGTTGCTCGATCGCCGACTGGCACGCGCGCGATGATCGGCACCGGCTTCATCTACGGCGTCGCGGGCCTGATGTTCGCGGCGTTCGGGATCCTGAGCTTGACCGATCGCGCCAGCCCGAAGCGGTTCGGCAACGCGGCGTTCTATGCGGTGCTGGCGATCAGCTTCCTGCTCGGCGGGCGGCTGGGCGACGTCGGCAACGGTATCCTCGTCCTGGCGCTCGTCGCGATTGCCGGCTCGGGCGCGATGGGGCGGGGCGGGCGTGCCACCACCACGCTCGACCAACGGCGTGTCGAGGCGGCCCGGCTCGGCAACCGGATATTCCTGCCCGCCCTGATCATCCCGGCTGCCGCACTCGGCGGTACGGTCCTGTTCCGAGCAGTCCCGAGCCTCGTCGACCCGAAGCAGGCAACGCTCGTCGCGCTGACTTGCGGCGTCCTGATCGCGCTGGTCGCGATGCACCTCTGGTTCCGCCCGCGTGTCGCGACACCGCTCGCCGAGGGCGTCAGGCTGATGGACGCGATCGGCTGGGCCGCCGTGCTCCCGCAGATGCTGGCGAGCCTTGGCGCGGTGTTCGCGCTCGCCGGCGTCGGCGATGTCGTCGGCGGTCTCGCCGGCCACGCGATCCCGGAGGGCAGCCTGATCGGCGCGGTGCTCGCCTACACGCTAGGCATGGCGCTGTTCACGATGATCATGGGCAACGCGTTCGCGGCGTTCCCGGTGATGGCCGCAGCGATCGGCATCCCGCTGCTCGTGCGGCATTACGGCGGCGACCCGGCTGTGGTTGCAGCGATCGGCATGCTCAGCGGGTTCTGCGGCACGCTGATGACGCCGATGGCGGCGAACTTCAATCTGGTCCCCGCCGCGTTGCTGGAGCTGAAGGACAGGAACGCCGTCATCCGCGCGCAGGTGCCGACCGCGCTGCCGCTGCTCGCGGTCAACATCGGCTTGCTATACTGGCTCGGGTTCAGGTGAGTGTGAGGGGTTTGCGATGACCGACTGGACGATGACGCGACGATCCGCGCTGACCGCGATGGCGGCGACGATCGCCGTACCCGCGGCGGCCAAGCGTTCGGTACGGCTGATCGCAGGAACCTACGCGCGAGAGGGCGGCAAGGGGCTATACCCGATCGGCTACGACGCCGATCGCGACCGCTGGCAGGTCGAGGCACCGATCCCCGGGATCGACGACGCGTCGTTCGGCGTCGGAGGCGGCCCCGGCGGTGCCTATTATCTCGTGCGCGAGCAGACGCAGGGCGAGATATCGGCCTATGCACCGGGCTGGGCGAAACGCGGGACCGCCCCCACCAAGGGTGCGGACCCGTGCTATATCGCGCTCGACCGTGCCAGCGGCTGCCTTGCGATCGCGAATTATTCCAGCGGCGGCGTGGCGTTCCACCGGCTCGATCCGCGGACCGGCGTGCCGGGCGACCCGGTGCTGTTCGACCATGTCGGCAAGGGGCCCAACATGGCACGTCAGGAGGGGCCGCACGCGCATTGGGTCGGGTTCAGCCCGGACCGGCGGTGGCTGCACTCGATCGATCTCGGGACGGACACGCTCTACGCCTATCGCTTCGATCCGACAGCGCGGACGCTGGCTCGCCCGGTCGTTGCCTGGCATGCGGATCCAGGCGCGGGGCCACGTCACCTCGTGCATCACCCCAGATTGCCGCGCGCCTATGTCGTGTGCGAACTCTCCAACACGCTGGTGACGCTCGATGCGGCCGCGGACGGCCGCTTCGTCACGCGGTCACGGCTGTCGACGCTACCGGCGGGCTATCGTGGCGCGTCGCAGGCGGCGCATATCGCGATCGATCCGACCGGCCGGCGGCTCTACGTCTCGAACCGCGGACAGAACGGCATCGCCGTGTTCGCGCTCGATGCGGCGGGCGTACCGACTCTGCTCCAGCACATCGCCAGCGGCGGCGACTGGCCGCGCTTCTTCCTGCTGCTCGACGACGCGCGGCGGATGGTGGTCGCCAACGAGCGATCGGGCACGCTGGCGATTTTTGCGATCGGCCCGGACGGCAGGCTGTCCGCCACCGGGCAGCAACTCGCCGTACCGGGTGCGGTCTTGCTCGGCCGGCTTTGACCGGTCAGCGCGCGCGGCGTTCGAGCAACGGCACCGCCGCCTCGTAGCGCGCCTGCGCCGCGAACGGCGTCGACCCGGTGGTCACATCGATCGTCTGCCGCTGGATCGGTCCTGCGCCGGGCGTGGCTGGCGACCAGCGTGGCAACCCGGCGGCGTTGGGATTGCCCGTCTTGATGAAGGCCGTGAAATACCCCTGGAAGACCGCCGAGATCCCGCGGTCGTCCGCGGTCCAGGCATAGGCCGGATTGGTATCGAGATTGCCCAGCGCATATTCGATCTCCGCGCTGTGCACCGCGCCGAGCGGGGCGACGTCGGGATTGGTCAGCGGCGGTAGCGCGCGCGGCCGCGGGTGCGCGAAATAATAATAATAGGTCGGCTGTCGCGAGCGGCGATGCAGGTCGAACCATTGCCAGGTCGATGCGCCGAGAAACGCGTCGCTCGCCAGCGCGGTCGCGGCGGCGGGAACCACGGCGTCGGATGCTGCCGGATACAGCGCGAACAGCGCGTCCGGGGCCGCGTAGAGCGCGCCGATCGCGGCGCGGTAGTTGGCAACGGTGGGCGCCTGACCGCGCAGGATGCTGGTCCACGCGCCCTCCTGCGAATTCGAACCGACCAGCAGCGGCACGCGGGCGGCACGACCCGCGGTGTAGGTATTGATCGGCGGCTCGGTGAGGAACAGCCCGTCGACGATGAAGTCCGCCCCCGCGTGCGCCTGGTCCTGCGCCTTGAGCAGATCGGCCGCGGGCATCGCACGCAGCGCGGCCAGCGAGGGGGCTCCGGCAGCGCGCGCAAACGCCTCGCCCTGCGTCGTGGCGGTGGCGAGCGACTTCGGCCGGAACGTCGGCGGCAGGACGCCCCCGCTTTCGCCGATCGCGCGCGCGAACCGAGTCCGGGTCAGCGGCGACGTCATCAGCACGCTGACCGACATCGAGCCTGCGCTTTCGCCGCCGATCGTGATCCGCGCCGGATCGCCGCCGAACGCCGCCGCGTTGCGCCGGACCCATTCGAGCGCTGCCGCCTGATCGAGCAATCCGTAATTTCCTGCGGCATGCGCCGGGGATTCCGCCGCCATCTCGCCGGTCGCGAGGAAGCCGAACACGCCGAGGCGATAGTTGATCGTGACGACGACGATTCCCTGACGCGCCATCGCCGCACCGTCGTAGCGCAGTTCGGAGCCGTCGCCGGCGATCGCGCCGCCGCCGTGGATGTAGAACAGCACGGGAAGCTTCGCGCCCGGCTTGGTGCCGGCAGGCGTCCAGACGTTGAGCGTCAGGCAATCCTCGTCGATCCGCGGCGAGCGAAACTTCATGTCGGCGAACAGGGGCTGTTGCATGCAGCGCGGCCCGAACGCATCGGCCTTGCGCACGCCGCTCCAATGGGCAGCGGGCTTGGGTGGTTGCCACCGGAGCGCACCGATCGGGGGCGTGGCGTAGGGGATGCCGAGATATGCGTCGACGGGGGGCGCCGCCGTCATCGAAGTCGCCAGACGCGTGCCGCCGAGCATGCCCTCCGCAACGCGCGCCTGTTGCGCGATCGCCGGTACCGCCAGCATGCCGCTCGCCAGCGCCGCTCCGCCTGCCATGGCCATTATCGCTGCCCGCATGTCATCCTCCAATTTTAGTTTGGTGCGACGGTCGCAGGTTGCCGGGACGTTGCCAAGGTAAAGGGCCATCCGCGCAGCAATCTCCCTGTTGGGGACGATGGTGTATCGTCAGGCCCCGGTCGGTCCGGCAACCCCGTCCGCAACGCCAAGCTCTAAGTCGGAGACGATCCGGATAGCGCCGCCAAGCCGTCGATAATGTTCCGCTCGGCGATATGCACCGCTGTTGCGCACCGAGTAGCTGAACGGCGCAGGCCCCGCGATCACGAGCAGCGTCGTGGTGTTGCCGACCGCCGACACGATCCGGCCGCCGAGCGCCGCGATCCGCTCCGCCAACGCCCCGTCGCGCGGCGCGCCGAGGAGCGCGATGCGCTCGCCAGCCAGCGGTCCGGACGGCGCTGGACGGGGGGCGGGGCCGGGCTTGCGCGGCGGGGCGAGCCATTCGTCGAGCGCGATTCCCGTATGGTCGATCGCCTTGACGATCACCCAGCCGGCCGCGCGCGCATCGCTGAGCGCGTCGTGATGCTTGTGCGCGATGCCGAGATATTGCGCGAGCAGGCCGAGGCGGTGGCTTTCCAGATCGGGCCAGGCGCGCTTGGCGACGCGGACGCTGTCGAGCCATACCGTCTCGATCGCCGGGCGGTCATGGACCCGGCAGGCGGTTGCGAGCGCGCCCTTGTCGAAATACGAGTGCGCGACCGTCGTGCGGCCGCTCAAATGATGATCGACGATGGCATGGACGTCGGCAAAGCTCGGCTGGCCGACGACGTGATGCTCGGCGATGCCGTGGATCCGCGTGTTGAACAGGTGGAATTCGTCACGCGGGTCGATCAGCGTCTCGTACTCGAAGATCTCGCGGCCGTCGCGGAACCCGACGATGCCGATCTGGCAGATGCTGCTGACCCGCGAACACGCGGTCTCGACATCGATGACGACGAAGTCGGGCTGCAGGATTACGGCATCGGCGAGCATCGCGGTCGAAAGCATCCCGCCTCCATGCACGCATGCGAGAGCCGGATAAACATCTTTGACGGCAAGGACATGACGGTCGCGGAAAAGCTGGTGCCCCCGGCGAGATTTGAACACGCGGCCTACGGTTTAGGAAACCGTCGCTCTATCCGGCTGAGCTACGGGGGCATCCGGTTGCGCAGTACGACGGTCGGATGAGGTGATCAAGCGCCCGGTTAGCGATCGGCCAAAGCTGATTGCATGGCCTCTACGGGCAGGGCGATCATACCCGTAACTCGGGTAGCGGAAGTCGGGTAGAGGCGATCAAGGGCGACGGGTATCGCTTACGATGCCCCGTCGCCGCTTGCCGTGCAGTGCGGGCGGTTAGGCCTTGACGTGCTGCGAGATGTACTTGTTCATCTCGAACATCGTGCACTTGTCACGCCCGAAGACCTTCTTCAGCTTCTCGTCAGCCAGAATCTCGCGCTTGTTTTCGGGGTTCTGGAGGTTGTGTGCCTTGATGTAGACCCACACCTTGCTGATCACTTCGCTGCGCGGCAGCTTGTCGTTGCCGACGATCTCGCCGAGCTCGGGAGAGGGCTGGACGGGGGCGTGGATGCCGCCGGTCTTGGGAGCTGTAGCCATAAGCATTCCTTCCTGTTGCGCGCGTGCGTTAGGCACTGCGCGCGTGGTCACGCCTTGGTGAGCGCGTCCGCCTTGTGCGCTGCCTTGCCGCCCTTGTCACTCCTTACGATGAACTGCGGCTCCTCCTTGGAGGCCTTGACGGTGTGGCCCTTGATCTTCGTATCGCTGGTCTGCTTCTTCTCGACCGTGCCGTGCGCCTCGCCGCCGTGCGATTTCCACGTGACCTCATCGCCCTTCTTCGGATCCTTCACTCTGCCATCTCCTTGATTTGAAAGGATCAAGCGCGGCAACGCGGCATTGGTTGCATCGCCGACGGGTTGCGGAGCCGGGGCTCGGCGGGCATCAGGGCGGCAATCAAGGAGACCGACCGATGAAGACCCGCGCCGCCGTAGCCTTCGAGGCAAAAAAACCGCTCGAGATCGTCGAACTCGACCTCGAAGGGCCGAAATTCGGTGAAGTCCTCGTCGAAATCATGGCGACGGGCATATGCCATACCGACGCGTACACGCTCGACGGCCTTGATTCGGAAGGGTTGTTTCCGAGCGTGCTCGGGCATGAAGGCGCCGGCATCGTCCGCGAAGTGGGCGCGGGCGTGACCAGCGTCGCGGTCGGCGATCACGTCATCCCGCTCTACACCCCCGAATGCCGCCAGTGTAAGTCGTGCCTCAGCGGCAAGACCAACCTGTGCACCGCGATCCGCGCCACGCAAGGCAAGGGGCTGATGCCCGACGGCACGACGCGGTTCAGCTACAAGGGGCAGCCGATCTTCCATTACATGGGCTGCTCGACCTTCTCGAACTTCACGGTGCTCCCGGAGATCGCGGTGGCGAAGATCCGCGAGGACGCGCCGTTCGATACCTCGTGCTACGTCGGCTGCGGCGTAACGACGGGCGTGGGTGCGGTCGTGCACACGGCGAAGGTTCAGCCGGGCGATACGGTCGTCGTGTTCGGGCTCGGCGGGATCGGGCTGAACGTGATCCAGGGCGCGCGGCTTGCAGGGGCCGGCATGATCGTCGGCGTCGACATCAACCCCGACCGCGAGGAATGGGGGCGTCGCTTCGGCATGACGCACTTCGCCAATCCCAAGGATGTCGGCGACATCGTCCAGCACATCGTCGCGATTACCGATGGCGGTGCGGATTACACGTTCGACGCGACCGGTAATACGACGGTGATGCGGCAGGCGCTGGAAGCGTGCCATCGCGGCTGGGGCACCTCGATCGTGATCGGCGTGGCCGAGGCGGGCAAGGAGATTTCCACGCGGCCGTTCCAACTCGTCACCGGGCGCAACTGGCGGGGGACTGCGTTCGGCGGCGCGCGTGGGCGCACCGATACGCCGAAGATCGTCGACTGGTACATGAACGGCATGATCGAGATCGACCCGATGATCACGCACCGCCTGACGCTCGACGAGATCAACAAGGGCTTCGACCTGATGCACGCCGGCGAGAGCATCCGCTCCGTCGTGATCTACTGAGGGGCGGGGCCATGTTCACGCACATCATGCTTGGCGCGAGCGACATCGCCGCGTCGAAAGCGTTCTACGACGCGGCTTTGGGCGCGCTTGGCGTGCCCGAAGGCGTCATCGATGAATGGGGGCGGGTGGTCTACGCGCATGACGGCGGGCGCTTCCTGCTGACCAAGCCTATCGACGGCGAGCCGGCTGGCCACGGCAACGGCAGTACGATGGGGTTCGCTGCGGCCTCGACCGAGGCTGCCGATGCTTGGCATGGTGCAGGGCTGGCGCACGGCGGGACGGCCTGTGAGGATCCGCCGGGCGTGCGAGAGGCTACGGGAGGGCGGAAGCTGTACCTCGCCTATCTGCGCGATCCGTCGGGGAACAAGATCTGCGCATTGCACCGGGTCGCGTGATGGAGACCGTCTCCACCAGCAAGGCGTATGGCGGCATTCAGGGCGTCTACCGCCACGCCTCGACCGCGACCGGCACCGACATGACCTTCGCGGTCTATGTGCCGCCGCATGACGAGGGGGCGCGGTTGCCGGTGTTGTGGTTCCTGTCGGGGCTCACCTGCACGCACGCCAACGTCATGGACAAAGGCGAGTATCGGCGCGCGTGTGCCGAGCTCGGCGTGATCCTGGTCGCGCTGGATACCTCGCCACGCGGCGACGACGTGCCGAACGACGAGGCGTACGACTTCGGCAAGGGCGCGGGCTTCTACGTCGATGCGACCGAGGAGCCCTGGGCGAAGAATTTCCGCATGCGGTCCTATGTCGAGGACGAACTGCCGGCGTTGATCGCGGCGGAGTTTCCGGTGGCGGACATGGCGCGGCAGGGGATCTTCGGGCATTCGATGGGCGGGCATGGTGCGCTGACGATCGCGCTGCGTACTCCGGAGCGGTTCCGAAGCGTGTCGGCGTTCGCGCCGATCGTGGCGCCGTTGCAGTGCGCCTGGGGCGAGAAGGCGCTTGGCGGCTATCTCGGCGCGGATCGGACGGCGTGGCGGGCGTATGATGCTTGCGCGTTGATTGAGGATGGCGCGCGGGTGAAGGACATCCTGGTGGATCAGGGGGATGCGGATGGCTTCCTCGTCGAGCAGTTGAAGCCCGAGTTGCTGCTGGCGGCTTGCGAGGCGGCGGGGATCGACCTGACGTTGCGGATGCAGCCAGGGTATGATCACAGCTACAACTTCATTTCGACGTTTATGAGCGATCATGTCGCATGGCACTCGGAGCGGCTGACGCGCTAACCGCGGCTTTGATGGTTCGAGGCTATCGGTCTGCAGGCCGTGGCCTCACCCTCGCCCTCGCTGCCTTCGGCGTCTCTCCCTATCCCGCTGGAGAGGGAAGGGGCCCGTGGGTCTTCGCCGTGGGAAGGGTGAGGGCAACAGAGAGTCGGCGGTCTGCATGAGCCAGCACGTAGCTCCACCCACACGTCATCCTGACGAAAGTCAGGACCCAGGGTCACGAACGCCGCGCTGATTGGCTCTGGATCCTGACTTTCGTCAGGATGACGGCGGCGTCGTGGGATCCTCCCCGCCCGGGGGAGGTGGCTGGCGCTTGCCAGACGGTTAGGGAGGTAAGGCGACACATCTGTTCCGTGTCCGCCCCCTCCGTCACCTTCGGTGCCACCTCCCCCTGGCGGGTGAGGATCAGTTAGATCGCCGTCCTTTCCGTCGGATTCGCATTGCCACGGCTCCGCCTCGAATGCCGCGTCAGAACTTGAACCCGGCCGCCACGCCATACCGGCGGGGTTCGATCGTGAAGATGTTGGTGAACAGCCCGGCCGACTGGTCGGTCACATACTGCCCGGTCGTCGCATCGTTCTTGGTCAGGTTCTGCACATAGGCGCGGACGTAGAAGCGGTCTTCGCGGGCGTTGAGCTGGACCTGCATGTTAACCACCTCGTAGCCGGGGATCCGGTCGATCGCGGTGTTGAAGATGCTTGCCGCGAGCCCGCCGGTATAGTTGAGGTCGGCACGCGGCACGAGGCTCATGCCGTTCGCGAAGTCGACCGTGTACTGCGCGCCGACCGACCATTTGTACGTCGGTGCCTGCGGCAGACGGTTGCCGCGGATGTTGGTCGTCACCCCGTCGAGCACCGACACGCCGCTCGCTGCGGCGTTGGCCCCGAGCGCGGAGCAGATGCCGAACGCGCCGGTCGCCGCGATCGTCGGGATCGCGGTCGGCGCGCGCAGGCCGATCGCGCGATTGACCGCCGCGACATAGCCGTTCGACAGCGCCGCGTTGCCCGCGACGTTGGGCACGACGACGCAGTTCGACGCGTTGGTGATGTCCTTGATGATCACTGCGTCCGACCGGCCGCCCGACACGTCACGCGGGTTGACCAGCAGCTTGTCGCTCGACACCTTCGAATGCAGGTAGCTCGCGTTCATGTTGACCACGAACGCCGGGATCGGGCTCATGATCGCCTCGGCCTCGACGCCGTAGATATCGGCATCGACATTGTCGTTGACCGAGGTCCGCGCGACGATCCGGCTCAGCTGAAGGTTCTTGTACTGGTAATAGAAGCCGGTGAGGTTCAGCCTGAACCGGCCGCCGCCGAAGGTGTTCTTCGAGCCGATCTCGTATGCGTTGACCTGCTCGGGCAGGAAGGTGCTGCTGACGTTGAACATCGGCAACAGCGGCGGGTTGATCCCGCCCGACTTATAGCCACGCGAGTAGGATGCGTAGAGCAGGTTGTTCTCGGTGATCCGGTAGTCGAGTACCGCGCGTCCGGTCAGCCGCGAGAAGCTGACCTGCGCATTGGCGAACTCCTGACGGCCCGGCAGGTTCGGGTCGAAATCGACCGTGCCGTAGTTCAGCCCCTGCTCGATTCCAGTCGCGCCGATCGGTGTCAGCACATTGAGCGCGAGGTTGCGTGCCTCGTCGGTCTTCTTGTCGTGGTTGTAGCGCAGGCCGACAGTCAGCTTGAGCTTGTCGGTGAACTTGAAATAGGTCTCGCCGAAGATGCCGTACGACTTCAGGCGAAACTCGGTATCGCTGTTGCGATAGAACGGCGTCGACAGGAAATAGCCGTTGCCCGCGGGCAGCCCGGCGCCCGCCGCGTTTGCCGAACCGAGGATGCCCGAGGCGTAATCGAGCCCGAACGCGTTGACGAAATAATCGGTGTTGGTGGATTTGCTGTCGACATAGATTCCGCCGAGCAGGAAGTTGAACATGCCCTCGAAATTGCTGTCGAGATGCGCTTCGGCCGAATACTGCCGGTTCACCTGGCGCGAGCGATCGAAGTCGAGGCTCTGCGGATAACAGCCGATCGAGTTGCCGCCATAGATGCCGACGTTGTTCGGGTCCGCCGCCGACTGGCACGCGCCGCCCGCGGGTCCGTTGGGGATCAGCGTCTGGCGCACGCCGTTCAGGAACGCGAACGGCGATCCGGGGCGGGCGAGCGCGTTGAGTGTTGCAAGCCCGACATTGTTGGCCAGCGGGTTCTCGACCGCGAGGTTGTAATCGGTCGTGCTGTCGACCGCGTTGCGCGTGTAGCCGCCGGTGAAGTTCAGGCTGACCGGGCCGAAATCGTGGAAGATCTTGGCGGTATATTGCTCCTCTTCGGCGAAATAGGTCGGGCTGTAGTCGAGCGACACGGTCCGCACGCTGGCCGGGTTGACCACGCCGGTGTTGGTATCCTGGCCGTACAGGCTCTGCAGCCCGAAGCGGGCGAGCGCGGGGTTGTTGACCGCGAAGAACTCGTTGGAGCTGAGCACCGCGGAGAGCGTCGAATTTCCGTTCGCGGTCTCGTTGGCGAGGCGGTCGGGCAGGCAGCCGAGGATGCCGGTCGGATCGCGGTGGCAAAGCTGCTTCTGCAACCGCGAGCGATCGTCCTTCTCGCGGAAATAATAGCCGATCAGGTCGACCCGGGTGTCGCTGGTCGGCTCCCACGACAGCGTGCCACGGATCGAATACAGGTCGCGCCCGTCGATCTTGCGGCCGTCGTAGAGGTTCTTGGTATAGCCGTCACGGTTGAGATACGTGCCGGCGACGCGGATGCCGAGCGTATCGGTGAAGGGCAGGTTGATCATGGCCTTAACGCGCTTCGAATCGTAATTGTCGTATTCGAACTCGGCGGCGGAATGCACGCCGGAGAGGTCGGGCTTGGCGGATATGAAGTTGACAACGCCCGAGGTAGCGTTGCGACCGAACAGCGTCCCCTGCGGCCCGCGAAGGACCTCGATCCGCTCCAGGTCGAAGAACTCGCTCTCGAACAACCGGGTGGTGACGAGTGGCATGTCGTTGACGTGGATCGCGGTCGCGGTGTCGCAGGTCGCGCCGGTGCACAGGTCGCCGATCCCGCGGATGGTGAAGCTCGACGTCGTGAAGTTGGTCTTGGTGAAGGTGATGTTGGGCAACGTCTGCTGAAGCGCGCTCGGATTGACGATCTGCTGCTTGGCGATGTTGTCCGCGGTAAAAGCGCTTACAGCGATCGGAACGTCCTGCAGACGCTGCGATTGGCGTTGCGCGGTAATCACGATATCCTGCGACGCGTAGGGATCGGCGGTGGACACATTTCGTGTCGTCTGCGTCGACGGCGCTTCCTGCCCGGGGCCATTGGTGGGCGCGGTGTTTTCGGCCGATGTGGTGGTGGCGGTCTGCGCCATTGCCGGCGCAATCGACAGGAGTATCATCGCCGATGCGGCGAGCAATTCGAACTTTGCCATGGCAGTCCTCTCCCCGATCGTGCCGGTCTATGCCGATTCACGATTTAGATTTTCAGGTATGGCGAAGTAACGACCAAAAAAATCAACCGTCAACGCTTTTTGAAGCCCGGATTACCGGGATTTACGGCGCGTTGCTCAAATGAAACAGTTGCAAAAGAGGACCCATGTTCCGATGTTTGGGTATGCTGACAAAGGGTGTTGCGATGCGGGATGAACTGAACGGGTCCGATGGGCGGCCAGCTGGGGGCGATGTGCTGGGTCCCGACGGCAAGGTGATTGTGCCCGAAGACGTAGCGTCGGCGATCCGTACGCTGATCCGCTGGGCGGGCGACGATCCCACGCGTGAAGGGCTGCTTGATACACCGCGCCGTGTTGCACGTGCGTGGAAGGAATATTGCGCGGGCTATGGCGACGATCCGGCGAAACACCTCGAACGCGTGTTCGAGGAAGTCGGCGGGTATGACGAGATCGTTCTGCTGAAGGACATCCCGTTCCAGTCGCATTGCGAGCATCACATGGCGCCGATCATCGGCAAGGCGCACATCGCGTACCTGCCGCGCGACCATGTGGTCGGCATCTCGAAGCTCGCGCGCGTGCTGCACGGCTTCGCGCGGCGGCTGCAGGTGCAGGAGCGGCTGACCGCGGAAGTCGCCGACTGCATCTGGGACAACCTCAAGCCGCAGGGCGTCGCGGTGGTGATCGAGGCGAGCCATGCCTGCATGACCGCGCGTGGTGTCCGCACGCCGGGGGTGACGATGGTCACGAGCCGGATGATGGGCGTGTTTCGTGACGACGAACGCAGCCGCAAGGAAGTGCTGGCCTTGATGGGGCGCGGCGTTTGATGCGAACCGTCCTGGTGACGGGCGGGGCGAAGCGGCTAGGCGCAGCGATCGTCCGGCGGCTGGCGGCGGACGGGCATTCCGTTGTTGTGCATCAGGGGCATTCGCCGGACGAGGCGGCCGCGCTCGTGTCTGAGATCGTCGATAGGGGCGGTCGTGCCGTGGCTGTGGCGGGTGACCTGGGCGATCTTGGCGCAATTGGCGACTTGTTCGCGATGGCGCGGGCTGCGATCGGGGGGGCGATCGACGGGCTGGTGAACTGCGCATCGAAGTTCGAATTCGATCGCCCGCCCACCGTCGATTCGGTGCTGTTCGCCGAGCTTGGCGCGATCAATTGCGGTGCGCCGGTGCTGCTCGCGTCGGCGCTCGCGTCGCAGGACGACGTCGCGGATGGCGCGGTGGTCAATGTGCTCGATCAGAAGGTGGCGAACCTCAATCCGGACTTCTTCTCGTACAGCTGCGGCAAGATCGCTCTGGAGGGGGCGACGACGATGCTGGCGCAGGCACTCGGGCCGCGCATCGCGGTCAACGCGGTGTCGCCGGGGCTGACCTTGCCGAGCGGGGACCAGAGCGAGGAGGAGTTCGCGGCCGTGGCGAGCGACAATCTGCTGCGGCGACCGGTCGGGGCGGAGGCGGTCGCGGATGCAGTGGCGTGGCTACTGACTGCTAAAGGCGTGACGGGGCAAAACCTGTTCGTGGATTGCGGGCAGCGGTTTCTAGCGCGCGATAGCGACGTGATGTTCGACCGGGATCTCGGGGGGCGACATGGCTGAGTTCACGACGATCCTCGATGGGCTCGAGGTCATGATGCGGCTCGGTATCCATCCGCACGAGGTGGCGCCGCAGCGGGTGGTCGTCTCGGTCGAGATGACGGTGATGTATCCAGGCCCGCTCGGCGAGGATGCGATCGGCGAAGTGCTCGACTATGATTTCGTCCGCACGGGGATTCGAGCGCTGACGGCGGAGCGCCCGTTCGCGTTGCAGGAGACGCTCTGCGAGGCGATCGCCGGGCTGTGCTTGGCGGATGCGCGAGTGAGGCGGGTCAAGGTCCGAACGGTGAAGGCCGATGTCTATCCTGACGCCCGCGTAGGTTGCGAGATCGCCCGCAACCGCTAATCCTCCCCGCACGCGGGGAGGGGGACCAGCGTAGCTGGTGGTGGGGGCGTGCCGCTGTTAAGCATGGGGAGGCCCCCCTCCACCCCCACGCAAGCGCGTGGCGGTCCCCCTCCCCGTGCCGTGGAGGATTACGTATGGCCGCCCTTCAACTTTGGTTGCGAAGGCGCCGCAAGTGATGCACTGCTCCCTCTCCCCTTCGGGGAGAGGGCTGGGGTGAGGGGTTGTTCCGGGCGGAGCACTGCTTGGCTGCCCCTCACCCCGACCCTCTCCCCGAAGGGGAGAGGGAGGTGCGTATCAGGCTCGGTTGGCGGCGGACAGCACCGCGCGGACTGAGGCGGTCGCTATGTCGGTGTCCATGCCGACGCCGAACACCGTCTTGCCCTCGGCGGTCCGACATTCGACGTACGCCGCAGCCTGTGCATCCGCGCCGTGGCCGATCGCGTGCTCGTTATAGTCCACGACGTCGAGCGTCGGTCCGGTCGACTCTGCGATCGCCGCAATCACGCCCGAGATCAGACCGTTGCCGCGTCCGGAGATCGACCGCTCCTCGCCGTCGATCGCCACCCGGCCGATGAAGACTCGCTGCCCCGAGGCGCCGCTCTCCTCATAGTCGCGCAACTCCACGCGGTCGTCCGCCTGAGGCATATATGTCCGCTCGAACAGGCCCCAGATGTCCGCGGCGTTCAGCTCGCGGCTGGTCTCGTCGGCATAGGCCTGGACGTGACGGCTGAAGTCCGCCTGCAATCGCTTGGGCAACTTCAAGCCCTTGTCCTGCTCGATCACCCAAGCGACGCCGCCCTTGCCGGATTGCGAGTTCACGCGGATCACCGCCTCGTAGCTGCGACCGAGATCGGCAGGGTCGATCGGCAGATACGGCACTTCCCACAGCGTGTCGTTCTTCGCCTCCTGCGCCGCGAAGCCCTTCTTGATCGCGTCCTGATGCGACCCCGAAAACGCGGTGAAGACCAGGTCGCCGGCATAGGGCGTGCGCGGGTGGACGGGGATGTTGGTGCAGTAATTGACCGTGTTCACGACGCCGTCGATGTCCGACAGGTCGAGCTTCGGATCGACGCCCTGCGTGTACATGTTGAGCGCGACGGTCACGAGATCGCAATTGCCGGTGCGCTCGCCATTGCCGAGCAGGCAGCCCTCGACGCGGTCCGCGCCGGCCATCATGCCGAGCTCCGCCGCCGCAACGCCGGTGCCGCGGTCGTTGTGCGTGTGCAGCGAGATCGCCACCGCATCACGGTTGCGGATGTTGCGGCCGAACCATTCGATCTGGTCGGCATAGATGTTCGGCGTTGCGCACTCGACGGTAGCAGGCAGGTTGAAGATGATCGGGTTGTCGGGCGTCGGCATCAGGACGTCCATCACCGCCTCGCAGACCTCGAGGCTGAAATCGAGTTCGGCGGTCGAGAACGTCTCCGGGCTGTATTCGAACTGCCAGCAGACGTTAGGCTGCTTGGCGGCTTCGTCGCGCAACACCTTCGCGCCATCCACGGCGATCTGCTTCACCTGCGCACGGTCCATGCCGAACACGATCTTGCGCCATGCCGGCGACACCGCGTTGTAGAGATGGACGATCGCAGTCTTCGCGCCGACCAGGCTGGCAAAGCTCGTCTCGATCAGGTCGCGGCGCGACTGGGTCAGCACCTGGATCGATACGTCGTCGGGGATGCGGCCGGTCTTCACGAGGCCGGAGATGAAGTCGAATTCGGTCGCACCCGCGCTCGGGAAACCGACCTCGATCTCCTTCAAGCCGACCTTGCACAGCAGGTCGAAGAACCGCGTCTTCTTCTCCGCGTCCATCGGGTCGATCAGCGCCTGGTTGCCGTCGCGCAGATCGGTCGAGAGCCAGCGCGGGGGCTTGACGATCGTCTTCGACGGCCATTGGCGGTCGGGCAGGTCGACTTGCGGGAAGGGACGGTATTTGGTCGATGGGTCGCGCAGCATGGCCAGTCTCTCGTGTCGTCGGGAGCGTTCGGGTCAGCCCTTAGGCGCGAGGCGCGGGGCATAGCCACCGCGCAAACGATCGGCGCGCCTAAGGGCGCGTAAGTCGAAGCAGCAGGAGGCGGCCGTGCGTCATTGGTCCAACCGCTATCGCCTGTGCTGCATCGTTGTCCAGCCAAAACGGATCAGCCTGCCGAATACACTGGATCGAGTGCATGATAGCATCTGCGTAGTCCGGTGATCAGCCGGATGGGGAGAGAGACATGACCAAGACGATCTACAGCATCGGATGCGTCCACGTCGAAACGGTAAAGAGTCTTCCGCCGACACTCAAAATAGAGGCCGATGGTTTCGTCAACACCAGCGGCTGGAAGAACCCGACCTTGTCGAAACACATTTACGTCACGCCACCAAAAGACGGCGTGCAAGGATATGACTTCGTCGCCGATGAGCCCGGCGGCATCGTAGCCCCAGTGCTGACGCCGGTAGAGACGGCCTACACCGATCAACAGGACGACTGGGTGACCGCGGTTGCGATCCATTCCGCCACGAACACGGTCACGGTCACGGTCACCCTGTCGGTTCCCGTGGCCGCGTCGTAGCGGGAAGCGCAATCAGTTCGCCGAGAACGCCGCGTTGATCGTGAGGTCGACCTTGTCCGACACGACCGGGGCGTAGGCGCCGAGGTTGAAGTCGCTGCGCTTGATCGAGGTCGTCGCGCGGAAGCCGAAGTTGAGCTTCTTGTTCATCGGGTTCGCGCCGGCGCCGATGAAGGTCGCCTGGAGCACGACGGGCTTGGTGACGCCCTTGAGCGTGAGGTCGCCGGTGATCGTCGCCTTGTCGCCGGTCGCGACGACCTTGGTCGAGACGAACTTGGCGGTCGGGTAGGTCGCGGCGTCGAAGAAGTCCTTCGACTTCAGATGGCCGGCGAACGGCGCTGCGGTGACCGAGAGCTGGTCGATCGCGAAGTTCACCTCGACCTTGGTCGCGTTCGGCTTGGCGGGATCGATCGTGATGCTGCCGCCCGATGCGCCGAGCTGCCCTTCGAGCATCGAGAAGCCCATGTGGTTGACGGCCCACGTGACCTGCGTGTGGTTGGGGTCGACCGCGTAGGTGCCGGCGGTCACGCGCGCCTTGACGGGCGCGCCGGGGATGCCTGCGGTCTGGGCCAGTACGGGCGCGGCGGTGAGGGCGAGGATGGTGGCTAGGACTAGGCGCATGCGGGGTCTCCTGTTTGACGCGCGATGCTGGCGGAGCGGAGGGGGCGCGTCAAATGCGGTTTTGCCAACGCTGCGTTTCGGTTTGCGTGCGCGCGGAAGTTCACGAAGTTCACGCTACCTACTCCCCGCAACGGGCTTCCGGCGAGGTCTGCACCAACGCCGAGTGGATCATGGGCCTACGCGCAGGGCCGGGAGCGCCTTGCGCTGGATGGAAGACGCGGGGGAGGGGAGTCGCGATGGGCATAAGGGAAGGATACACCGGCGGGGCGTGTAGGACAGCGCGGATTGCCCGAGTGGTTGGCGCCCCGGCCGGGGGGCTGGAGTAACAGGGTGGAGTGGGGGCGTGGCTGTGGATGTGGGGAGCGGGCCGGAAAGTTTGTGGCGAAGGAGCACTTACCCCAAAACGTCACCACCCCGGCTAAGGCCGGGGCCCAATGGGGGGGCGTTGGTAACGGAGGACAGTCCTACGTTACTACAGCCTTTCCAATTGGGCCCCGGCCTTCGCCGGGGTGGTCGCGCGCGCGGGAACGCCAGCCCGTCGGCCCCGGCGAAGCCGTGCCCTATGGGCAGGCTCCGTCGTGCCGGCCGCGCTCACGCGCGTTCGCTTCGCTCAGTTGCGCTCGCGATCCACCAAGGCATTCTTCCCGATCCAAGGCATCATCCCACGCAACTCCGACCCGATCTTCTCGATCGGATGCGCCAGCGCCTGCTTGCGCGCCGCCTTCAGCTCAGGCTGCCCAGCACGGTTGTCGAGGATGAAGTTCTTCACGAACCGGCCCGACTGGATGTCGGCCAGCACGCGCTTCATCTCGGCCTTGGTCTCCGCCGTGATGATCCGCGGGCCCGTCGTGATGTCGCCATACTCGGCGGTGTTCGAGATCGAATAGCGCATGTTGGCGATGCCGCCCTCATACAGCAGGTCGACGATCAGCTTGGTCTCGTGGAGGCACTCGAAATACGCCATCTCGGGCGCGTAGCCGGCTTCGACCAGCGTCTCGAACCCGGCCTGAATCAGGTGGGTGATGCCGCCGCACAGCACGGCCTGCTCGCCGAACAGGTCTGTCTCGCATTCCTCGCGGAAGTTGGTCTCGATGATCCCCGAGCGCCCGCCGCCGACGCCCGACGCGTAGGCGAGGGCGATGTCGTGCGCGTTGCCCGACTTGTCCTGGTCGATCGCGATCAGGCAGGGGACGCCGCCGCCCCGGACATATTCGCTGCGCACGGTGTGGCCGGGGCCCTTCGGCGCGATCATGATGACGTCGAGATCGGCGCGCGGCTCGATCAGGCCGAAATGCACGTTGAGGCCGTGTGCGAACGCAATCGTCGCACCCTGTTTGAGGTTGTCGTGCAGGTCGGCAGCGTAGATCGCCGCCTGATGCTCGTCGGGCGCGAGGATCATGACGATGTCGGCCCAGGCTGCGGCTTCCTTGTTCGACTTGACCGCGAAGCCTGCCTCGATCGCCTTCTTGGCGGTCGCCGAGCCCTCGCGGAGCGCGATCGCGACGTCCTTGACGCCAGAATCGCGGAGGTTCTGCGCGTGCGCATGGCCCTGCGAGCCGTAACCGACGATCGCGATCTTCTGGTCGGTGATGAGGTTCAGGTCGGCGTCGCGATCGTAATACACACGCATTGGAATGGTCCTTTCGATAAGGTGTGTCCCTCCGCGAAGGCGGAGGTCCAGGCTGGGCTCCCGCCTTCGCGGGAGAACAAAACTAAAAAAGCGGAGAAGTGTTAAGCCGGCTCTTTGCCGCGGGCGATCGCGACTATGCCGGTACGGGCGACTTCGATCAGACCGACTTCACCCATAAGTTCGACGAACTTGTCGATCTTGTCGATGCCGCCGGTGACCTCGAACACGAAACTCGACGTTGTCGCGTCGACGACGCGGGCCCGGTAGACGTCGGCGAGGCGCAACGCTTCGATCCGGTGGTCGCCGGTGCCGCGGACCTTCACCAGCGCGAGCTCGCGTTCGACGTGCGCGCCCTGTGCGGTGAGGTCGGTGACCTTGTGCACGGGCACGAGCCGGTCGAGCTGCGCGATGATCTGCTCCATCGTCGCCGGCGACGCGCTGGTTACGATCGTGATCCGGCTAACCGACTTGTCCGCGGTGATCTCCGACACCGTCAGGCTCTCGATATTATAGCCGCGCGCGGTGAACAGGCCGGCGATCCGGGCGAGGATGCCCGGTTCGTTGTCGACGATGACGGCGAGCGTGTGCCGCTCGGCCTTTTCCTGGGAAATGTGCATCTTAAACCAGCGCCTTCGCTTCGTCGTCCATCGTGCCGGACACTTCGTTCGCCTGCAGGATCATGTCGGTATGCGCCGCGCCCGACGGGATCATCGGGAAGCAATTCGTCAGCTGCGACACGCGGCAATCGACGATCACCGGGCCGCCATACGCCAGCATCTCCGCGATCCCGCTGTCGAGCTGATCGCGCGTCTCGATCAGGATGCCCTTCCAGCCATACGCCTCGCCGAGCTTCACGAAATCGGGCAGCGAATCCGAATAGCTCTCTGCATAGCGGCTCTCATAGGTGAGCTCCTGCCACTGGCGGACCATGCCCATATACTGGTTGTTGAGGATGAAGATCTTCACCGGCAACCGGTATTGCGACGCGGTGGCCAGCTCCTGGATGTTCATCTGGATCGACGCTTCGCCGGCGATGTCGATCACCAGCGCGTTCGGGTTGCCGAGCTGCGCGCCGATCGCGGCGGGCAGGCCGTACCCCATCGTGCCGAGACCACCGCTGGTCAGCCACTTGTTCGGCTTCTCGAACCCGAAATGCTGTGCCGCCCACATCTGGTGCTGGCCGACCTCGGTCGTGATGATCGGTGACTGGGCGTGCGTCGCATCGAACAGCGCCCGGATCGCGCGCTGCGGCATGATCTCGTTCGGGTCGTTCTCGGGGAAGTCGAGACACTTCACCGCGCGCCAGCCGGCGATCCGACGCTGCCAGTCGGTCGTATCGGGCTTCGGATGCTGGCGACTCTTCCAGATCCGCACCATGTCCTCGAGCGCATGGCCGACGTCCGCGATGATCCCGAGATCGACGCGCACGGTCTTGTTCACCGACGAGCGATCGATGTCGATATGCACCTTCCGCGAGTTCGGGCTGAACGCATCGAGCCGCCCCGTCACGCGGTCGTCGAAGCGCGAGCCGAGCGCGACGACGAGGTCGGCCTGGTTCATCGCCATGTTGGCCTCGTACGTGCCGTGCATCCCGAGCATGCCGAGCCACTGCGGCCCAGACGCGGGATAGGCGCCGAGGCCCATCAGCGTCGACGTCACCGGCGCGCCGGTGATGCGGACGAGTTCGCACAGCAGCTGGCTCGCGGCGGGCCCCGAGTTGATGATGCCGCCGCCGGTGTACAGGATCGGGCGTTCGGCCGCGGCGAGCATGTCGACGAGCTGCTCGATCTGCGACTGGTCGGCCTTCACCTGCGGGCGATAGGTCTTGTGCTGGATCGGCCCCGGCTTCTTGTAGCGCGCGGTCGCGACCTGCACGTCCTTGGGGATGTCGACGACCACCGGGCCCGGACGCCCCGAGGTGGCGATATGGAACGCCTCGTGGATCACGTCGCCCAGGCGGGCGGGATCCTTCACGAGGTAGTTGTGCTTCGAGCAGTGGCGCGTGATGCCGACGGTATCGGCCTCCTGGAACGCGTCGGTGCCGATCAGCGCGGTCGGCACCTGGCCGGTGATCACGACCATCGGGATCGAATCCATCAGCGCGTCGGTGATGCCGGTGACCGCGTTGGTCGCGCCGGGACCGGAGGTGACGAGCACCACGCCGGGCTTGCCGGTCGAGCGGGCGTACCCTTCCGCGGCATGCGTCGCCGCCTGTTCGTGGCGCACGAGGATGTGCTTGATCCGACCCGAGCGAAACAGCGCATCGTAGATCGGCAGCACGGCGCCACCCGGATAGCCGAAGACGACCTCCACACCGAGATCGCACAGCGCCTCGATCAGGATATCGGCTCCACTCTTCTCGGTCATTTCATATCATCCTTTGCGAGAACGCTGCCTTTAGCGTCTCGTGGAGGGGCCGGCTACCGATATAAAAGATGCGTGTCAAACATCATTTGAGCAATATAGTTTCAAATTGCTGCAAGCGCGTTGGCAGGTCAAGCGCTTCGGTGCGGGTCCATTCAGGCGGCGGCTGGTGTCGAAGCCACGTATATTGGCGCTTGGCGTAGCGCCGCGTGGCGAGCGATCCGGCGGCGATGGCGTCGGGTTTCGAGGTCTCGCCGCGGGCTAGGGCAGCGATCTCCGGGACGCCAATCGCGCGACGGATCGGTGCGTCCAGCGGGATGTCGGTGCGGGCGAGGAGCGCGGCGATCTCCTCGCGGCTGGTATCGGCCATCTCGGCGAAACGCTGGTCGATGCGCGCGTTGAGCCAGTCGCGGTCGGGGATCAGGATGAGCGCGCGGACGTCGATCGTATCGCCGATCCCGCCGACCTTCTCTGTCTGCCAGTCGGCAAGCGTGCGGCCGGTGCCGCGGACGACTTCGAGCGCGCGGGCGACGCGGGTGGTGTCGGCTGCGTTCAGTTTCTGGGCGGCCTGCTGGTCGAGTTGCGCGAGCGCGGCGTGCGCTTCGGCGACGGGGAGGGCGCGGACCTCCTCGCGAAGGGCCGGGTCGATCTCGGGAACAGGCGCGATACCGTCGAGCAAGGTGCGGATATAGAGCCCGGTCCCGCCAACCAGGATCGGCAGCTTCCCCTCCGCGAGCGTGTCTCGGATCGCCAGCGTCGCCTCGGTAGCCCAGCGCGCCGCGGAGTAGCCCGCATCGGCGGCGTCCACGTGACCGAAGAGCCGGTGCGGGGCGCTGGCCTCTTCTTCCGCCGACGGGCGCGCGGTGAGGATGCGGAGGTCGGCGTAGACCTGCGCGGAGTCTGCGTTGATGACGACGCCGTCGTGGCGCGCGGCGATGGCGAGCGCGAGCGCGGACTTGCCGCTCGCGGTCGGCCCTGCGATGAGCGCCACCTTCGGGAGAGCGCCCGTTGATTGGGAGATGGGTATGTTCACGGCAACGCTTATAGCCTCGGGCACGCTGACCGCAGGCGATATTTCGACCGCGATGGACCGCTTGCGCGACGCAGGCTGCGCACCGGGCGCGAGCGGCTGGATCGATGAGGGCGAGGCGGCCGACCTGATCTTCGGGATGGCGCCGGACGCGGCTCGGGTTGCGCTCGAGGGGGCATTCCCCGCCACTGACGTCGTCGTGCAATCGAGCCTGACGCGCACGAAGAAGCTGATCGTCGCCGACATGGACTCGACGATGATCACCGTCGAATGCATCGACGAACTCGCCGACTATGCCGGTATCAAGCCGCAGATCGCGGAGATCACCGAGCGCGCTATGCGCGGTGAACTCGATTTCGAGGCGGCGCTCGACGCCCGCGTGGCTCTGCTCAAGGGGCTGGCGGAAAGCGACATCGAACGCTGTCTGACCGAACGCGTGAAGATCATGCCGGGGGCGAAGGCTCTCGTGCGGACGATGCGGTCGCGGGGCGCTCTGGCGGTGCTGGTATCGGGCGGCTTCACGCGGTTTGCCGAGCCCGTGGCAAAAGAGATCGGCTTCGACCGTGCGATCGCCAACGTTCTGGAGATCGAGGGCGGAACGCTGACGGGGACGGTGACCAAGCCGATCGTTGGGTCGAATACCAAGCTGACGACGCTGCGTGCTGCGATCGCCGAGCGGGGGATTGTGGAGGAGGAGTCGCTCGCGGTCGGTGATGGCGCGAACGATCTGGCGATGATCGAGGCTGCGGGATTGGGTGTGGCCTACCACGCCAAGCCAATCGTCGCAGCGGCGGCGGCGGCTCGGATCGATCATGGCGACCTTACTGCGCTGCTCTATGCGCAGGGTATCGCGAAGCAGCACTGGGTTTTGGACTAGCCGTTCTTGCGATCCTCCCCCGCCAGGGGGAGGTGGTGCCGAAGGCGACGGAGGGGGCGGACACGGAACACTGGTTTCGCTTACCTCCCCCTCCGTCTGGCAAGTGCCAGCCACCTCCCCCTGGCGGGGGAGGATCAGAGGTGGCGCGTCAGCCCTTTGCCAACGGCGTACCGCTCGCGTTGCACACGTACGTCGCAAGCTCTTCGCGCAACGGCAAACCCTTGATCGGGCGCAGCGGACCGTCATGCGCCACGTTGGTCTCGACCAGCGCACGGTTCGGACCGACGCCGAGGACGTGGAACAGGCGCTTGCCGCAATCCGTCTCGGTGCGCGCATAAGCGACCTTACCCTCATGCTCCTGTCGCAGAATGGCGATGATGGTTCCGCCTACGGCCTTGCGCTCGCGCAACAGGAAGTGGCGCGACGTCGGATCGGAGGGGGTAGGGATCAGCCGGCCCTTGACCGTCAGCTGCTCGGGCTTGGGTACCGCCACCTCGGTCTCGGCAAGGTTGCGCAACGACACGCCGTTATCCACCATCGCGTCGGTATTATTAGTGGTAGGCTGCTCGCCAGAACACGCGGCCAACAGCGTTGCGCCGGCAAGTGCCAGCGCCAAGGTCTTCGAAATCATTCATCTAGCTCCCGGTCGATGTCGAAACGAAACGACCGGTTCGGCTATTTGATCCCTGCCGCCTCGCAGCGCACGTCTGCTAATGCGGCGGGTGGGCGCAATCTGAGGGCTGAGCCGCGGCACGCCGCGCCACGGCAGTGAAGGTTCAGGGCGCGACGATCACGCACGGCACACCCGCCGCCGAGCAAGCGCGCGTCGCATCCGCCTTGGAGGCAAAGCCGCCGGCCTGGAGCCGCGTCACCTTGCCGGCCTTGGCGTAGAAGGGCTGGGCTCCGCGAAGCTTGCCACGCACCTGGTTCCACAGCGTTTCCGCAT
This sequence comes from Sphingomonas sp. PP-F2F-G114-C0414, assembly GCF_003688595.1. Lineage (GTDB taxonomy): Bacteria > Pseudomonadota > Alphaproteobacteria > Sphingomonadales > Sphingomonadaceae > Sphingomonas. The sequence goes on along the minus strand of NZ_RCWT01000010.1, from coordinate 852,891 downwards.
TGCCCTGATCGCGGAACGCGCCGAGCTGGACCCGCCAGTTTCCGGTCGCGCGAACCACGGCAGGCTTGGGGGCAGCAGATTTGGTCGCGCTCCGCTTTGCAGCTTCCGATTTGGCCACCTCCGCCTTGGACGGCTTTGCCGGCAACGGCGCGGCGACGGGCTCGCGGACCGGAGCAGGCACACGCGCCGGCAACGAGCTGGCGGGCAGGTTCGCGGGCCGCGGCATGTCGGCGGGACGCGATGCAGGCACGGTGGCCACGCCGACCGTCGACCGCGGCGTCGGCGCCGCTGGCGACGCTTGCGCCTGCAACGCATAATGCTGCGCCAGCGCGGTGCCCTTTTCGCGGTCCGCCGGCGAGATATACTGGTCCATCTGCGTCAGAGTCTGCGAAGCGGACTGGAGCCCCGATGCCGAAGCGCGGCTCATCAACGCATAGGCGCGCGGATAATCCCGCGTCACGCCGTCGCCGTTGAACAGCATCGTCCCCAGCACGAGCTGCGTCCTGGGCTCACCGCGCGCCGCGGACTTCTCGAGCCACGGCAGCGCTTCGGTCTTCTTGCCCGACTGGAACAGCGCCAGACCGTAATTGTCCTCGGCCTGGAAGTGCCCATGCATCGCCGCCTTGCGGAACCAGCTTTCGGCCAGCGTCAGGTCGAGCGGCACGCCGCGACCGAGCTTGTACGCTTGCGCGAGATTGAACTGCGCATCGGCGTCGCCGGCGATCGCGAGCGGACGCCAGACGCCGACGGCACGTGCGAAATCGCCCTTCGCCCAGGCATCAACCCCGGACTTGACGTCGGCCCCAGCCGGCGCGGCCGCCGACACGCGATCCGCCGCCAGCATGCCCCCCGTCGCCAGCATGCTGGTCAGCACCACAGCACCCCAGAAACGTCCGTGCCCAGCCTTCATCGGTCTACCTCGTGTCAATATCGCACCACCATGCCGCCGTTCGTCCGGCAAGGGAAGGCGGGGCAGGAATTCTGCCCCGATCGCATCCATTTCGACTCCTAAATGCACCCATTATGACGTCGCGTTAACCTATTCTTATGCCCGCGCATGGCATTCCCTCGGTCGACAAAAGGGGTTCGGGGACTATGCGCGTTCTAGCGTTCGCATCGCAGAAAGGGGGATCGGGGAAGACGACCTTGACGGGCCATCTCGCGGTCCAGGCCGAGCGTGCCGGACACGGTCCCGTCGTCCTGATCGACATCGATCCGCAAGCGTCGCTGTCCGACTGGTGGAACGAGCGCGTCGCGGACGAGCCCGCCTTCGCGCAGACGACCGTCGCGCGCCTCGCCGCCGATCTCGAAATCCTCCGCCAGCAAGGCTTCAAGCTGGCGATGATCGACACCCCGCCGGCGATCACGATGGCGATCCAGAGCGTCATCCAGGTCGCCGAACTGATCGTCGTGCCGACCCGCCCCAGCCCGCACGATCTGCGTGCGGTCGGCGCGACGGTCGACATGTGCGCCCGCGCCGGCAAGCCGCTGATCTTCGTCGTCAACGCCGCCACGCCCAAGGCGCGGATCACCGCCGACGCCACTCTGGCGCTGTCGCAGCATGGCACGGTCGCTCCGGTCGTCATCCACCAGCGCACCGATTTCGCGGCCTCGATGATCGATGGCCGGACGGTCATGGAAGTCGACGCGAAGAGCCGCTCGACCGCCGAGATCGAAGCGTTGTGGACCTATGTCTGCGACCGGCTCGAGAAGAATTTCAGACGCACCGTCTTTGCAGTGCCGGCCGCCGCGGCAATCCGTCCCGCTGCCGGGGGCTTCGGCCGTCGGATCGTCGGGTGATGCGATGACCCAGCCCAAACCGATGGCATCGCTGTCCCCCTCGCTGCTGGCGCGCAAGGGTACCGCGCGGCCGGCCATGCGGACTCAGGACGTGACCGGCGCAGCACAGGCCGATGTCGGCGAGGATCTCGGCTGGAACGACCTGGGCGAGGGGCCGGACCGCGACGGGGTGCCGTCCGTGCTGATCGAACGCGACGCGCTCACGACCGAACTCGAACAGCGCACGGTCGCCGTGACACCGGTATCGCTTGCGGCCGCATCGCGGATCGGCCGCGAGGCGGCGGCAAAGACTAGCGTTACGAAGGCTGCGTTCACGTTGCGCCTCGATGCCGATCGGCACCTGAAACTCAGGCTGGCGAGTGCCGTCACCAAAACCTCTTCGCAGCAGCTGGTCATCCAGGCGCTCGACGAATTCCTGCGCCGCCTGCCCGAAGTCGATGCGCTCGTCGCGCAACTGCCGCGGGCAAAGCCCCGCAAACGTTAAAACAGGGATTTTCCCGATGAACACGCGTGCACTATTTCTTGGCGGCGTCTCCGCTCTGCTGCTCGGCGGAACGATGGTAGGCTGTGCGGCCAATGGCGGCGGCGTGGCATCGGCCGGCGATCGCAGCGCCGCGCTGGCGGCGAAGGCGGCGGCAAAGGGCGCTGCAAACGGTGCCGCGGGCGACGCGGGCAGGGCGCAGACCGCCTTGGCGAGCCGCAACGGACCGGCCGCGGTCGGCTATGCCGAACACGCGGTGGCGCTGATGCCGCAATCGGCCGCCTACCGGATGCTGCTGGGGCAGAGCTACCTCCAAGCCGGCCGTTTCACCTCTGCGGGCCACGCCTTCGCCGACACGCTTCAGCTATCACCGGCCAACGGAAAGGCCGCGCTGAACCTCGCCTTGTCGCAGATCGCGACGGGGGATTGGCAGGCGGCCCGGCGCACGCTGGACAGCAATGCAGCGATCATCCCGGCAAGCGACCGCGGGCTCGCGATGTCGCTGGCCGGCGACACGGCGGGCGGGATCGCCGTACTCACCGAAGTCGCGCGATCGCCGCAGACGAGCGCCAAGGTCCGCCAAAATCTCGGGCTGAGCCTCGCGCTGGCGGGGCAATGGCAATCGGCGCGCGTCGTCGCGGCGGCGGACATGGCGCCAGCGGATGTCGATGCGCGGCTCGAGCAATGGGCGACCTTTGCACAGCCCGCCAAGGCCTCGGATCAGGTCGCAAGCCTGCTCGGCGTGCGCGCGGCGGCGGATGGCGGTCAACCGGTCGCGCTGGCGCTGAACGCGCCTGTGCCAATGCTGCCCGGAGCGCCGGCTGCACCTGAACAGGCGCTTGCGGCGGTCGATTCGGTGGCGGTGGGGGCTCCGGTCGAGGTCGCTGCCGTACCAACCCCTGCGGCGGTTGCGGGTTTCTCGAAGGTGTCGTTCGGGCCGCGGCAGGAATTCGTCCAGGCCTTGCCGGCGATGATGCTTCGTCCGGCGGGTGGTCCGATCAAGGTCGCCGCAATGCCTGCTCCGTCGGGACGCGGCATGGCGAGCGCGGCCTATCAGGTGAAGGCGCCAGCCGCCGGCCATTGGTACGTGCAGCTCGGCGCGTTCGACAGCGCGGGCGTCGCGCGCGATGCATGGGGGCGTGCCGCCAAGCGGTTCGCGGTGCTCGCCGGCTACACGCCGAACGGCATGAATTTCAAAGCGGATGGCGAGGATTTCTACCGTCTGTCGGTCGGTGGGTTCAGCCGGTCTGCGGCGGATTCGATGTGTCGCCAGTACCGCGCGAAGGGCGGCGCGTGCTTCGTCCGGATGGGCGCGGGCGATGCGATGGCGCAATGGCTGCGGAAACCGGGGATGCAGCTGGCCGCGCGGTAAAGGCGGTGCCCATAGATCGACAACCACCCTGGCGAAGGCCGGGGCCCAAATGGAAAGGTTGGCGTAACGGCGGGTCGCTCTTAGTTGGCGACGTTCCCCAATTGGGCCCCGGCCTCCGCCGGGGTGGAACGGTTGGTTATCGATCCCGCGTTACAGAACCTCGCGGCCACCTTTCCACAATCGCAACACGCGGCCTTGCACCGGCAGACCATCGAACGGCGTATTCCCCGCCTCGGCCTCGAACGCCTCGCCGACGATCTGCCACGGCGCCAGTTGATCGAACAGCATCAGGTCGGCAGGCTTGCCCACCTCCAGCGTCCCCGTATCGAGCCCCAGCACCCGCGCCGGGTTGCTCGCCAGCAGCGCGAACAGCCGCTCCAGCGAGATGCGCTCGTCACGCACCAGCATCAGTGCGAGCGGGAGCAACGTCTCGGCCCCCGCCATCCCGCTGCTCGAGTCCGTAAACGGCAGCCGCTTTTCTTCCGGTCCGCGCGGCTCATGGCCCGAACAGAGCACGTCGATCGTGCTGTCTGCGATCGCCTCGAGTGCCGCGCGACGGTCGCTGTCCGCACGCAACGGCGGCGACAGCAGCGCGAACGAGCGGAAATCACTGACCGCGATCTCCGACAAATGCAGATGCGCGGGCGTGATGCCGCACGTGACGGCAACGCCGCGACGCTTCGCCGCGCGGATCAGGTCGAACCCGGACGCCGTCGTCACCTGGCGAATGTGGAGCCGCGCACCGGTATCCTCGGCGAGCATCAGGTCGCGCGCGATCGCCAGCGCCTCGGCCACCGCCGGTGCGGCGGGGAGGCCAAGCCGGGTCGCCGTCTCGCCCTCGGTTGCAACCGCGCCGGCGGTCAGCCCGCCGTCTTCGGCATGCGCGATCACCGTCACGTCGAGATCGCGCGCATAGGCGAGCACGCGCCGCATCACGCCGCTGTCGGCGATCCAGTGCTTGCCCGTGCCGACCGCCTTCGCGCCCGCCGACAGGCAGATCGCCATCTCGGCGAGGTCATGGCCTTCGAGGCCACGCGTTGCGGCGGCGATCGGGTGAATCCAGAGGTCGGGCTTGCCGATCAACGCGGCGCGCTGGACGATGCCGGGGTCGTCGAGCACCGGCGACTGGTCGGGCATCAGGCCGATCCGCACGATCCCGCCGGCGCGGAACGCGGCACGGTCGACCTTCGCCACGCCGAGATCGACGATCCCGGGCGCGACCGTCTTGCCGCCGCAATCGACGACCGTCGCATCGGCGGGAATATCGACGATTCCGGTCGCGACGATCACGCCGTCGCGGACCAGCAGATTGCCCTTCGTCACGCCGCCGACGGGGCAGGCGAGGGCCGCGTTGGTGAGCGCGAGGATCATGCCCAACCCTCCACGCCGCGCGCTCGTCGGGTCAGCACATCAAGGCACGCCATGCGGACCGCCACCCCCATCTCGACCTGCTCGGTGATCGCCGAGCGGGCGTGATCGGCAACCGCCGAGTCGATCTCGACGCTGCGGTTCATCGGGCCGGGGTGCATCACCAGCGCATCGGGCGCCGCCTTCGCCAACCGGTCGAGCGTCAGCCCGTAGCGCAGCCGATATTCCCGCGTGGAGGGGACGTAGGCGCCATCCATCCGCTCGTTCTGGAGCCGGAGCATCATCACTACGTCCGCACCCTCCAGGGCCTTGTCGAAATCGGTAAACGCCGTGACGCCCATCCGCTCGATCATCGGCGGCATCAGCGTGGAGGGCGCGCAGACGCGAACCTCGGCGGCAAGCGCGGTGAGCGCCAGGATGTTCGAGCGCGCGACGCGGCTGTGCAGCAGATCGCCACAGATCACGACGCGCTGCCCGGCGATCGCGCCCTTGCGACGGCGGATCGTCAAGGCGTCGAGCAGTGCCTGCGTCGGATGCTCGTGGCGCCCGTCGCCCGCGTTCAGCACCGGGCAGTCGACCTTGTCCGCGATCAACCGCACCGCGCCGCTCGACATATGGCGGATGACGATGACGTCGGCGCGCATCGCGTTGAGTGTCATCGCGGTATCGATCAGCGTCTCGCCCTTCTTCACGCTCGACTGCGCGGCGTGCATGTTGACGACGTCGGCGCCAAGCCGCTTGCCAGCGATCTCGAACGACAGGAGCGTGCGCGTGCTGTTTTCGAAAAACGCGTTGATCTGGGTAAGCCCTGCCAGTCGCTTGTCGGGTGTGGCATGCGTCCGGTTCGCGCCGACCCACGTCTCCGCCTCGTCGAGCAGGAACGCGATCTCGTGTGGCTGAAGCCCGTCGATGCCGGTGAGATGCCGGTGCGGAAAGACGGCGCCGCCTTCGATGAGGGCGGCGGGGCGGTGATCTGAGGTTCGCATTAAAGCTGCGGGATAGTGGCGCGCGGGGCGGGGGGCAAGCGCGGCGATGACGATACGTCTCGCCCGTCCCCTCCGTCATCCTGGGGTCGACCCAGGATCCAGAGCCTTAGCAGTGCGCCGTTCTTGGCTCTGGATCCTGACTTTCGTCAGGATGACGGGTGAGTATCAGATTTGCGCGGTGACCAGTGCGTCGATCGCGCCTTGGAGGATGTACGCCGCCGCCATCTTGTCGACGAGTTCGGCGCGTTTGGCGCGACTCGCGTCCTGTTCGATCAGCGTGCGGGTGACCGCGACGGTCGACCAGCGCTCGTCCTGAAGCAGGATCGGCAGGCCCATGTCCTTGAGGTTCTGCGCGAACGCGCGCGTCGATTGCGAGCGCGGGCTCTCGCTGCCGTCGAGGTTGATCGGCAGGCCAATGACGAGTCCGACGACCGCCTGCGCCTTGATGATCTCGGCGAGCGCGGCCTTGTCCTTCTGGAACTTGGTGCGGCGAATCAGGAGCGCGGGGCTCGCGAAGCTCCAGCCAGCGTCGCAGAGCGCGGTGCCGATCGTCTTGGTGCCGACGTCGAGACCGATCAGGCGTCCGCCTTTCGGGAGCGCATCGCGGAACTGCGCGGCGGAGAGCGTGATCATTTGAAAGCCTTCAGGCGGCGGTTGGCGTCGGCGCGGATGTTCGCCCAGAACAGGCTGTAGTCGTAGACGTGGTAATTGTTGCCGGGCAGCACGTACGGCCCGAGGTTCGGGCCCTCGCCGATCAGCAGGAAGCCGCGGTCGGCGCAGCGTGCGGGCACGCTGCCGATCGCGATCGTCGCGGTCGTCAGGTCGGCTGATGGTACGAGCGTGCCGAGGTTGGCGATGGCGGGTGCTGCGGCGTCGGCGGTGCCGGTCAGCGGGTTGGTGCAGACCATCGGCGTGCCCTTGCGCGGCTGGCCGTTGAAGCCGGTGGTCTGGTCGTACGCGTCGACGATCAGCGAGGGGTCGGCGGGCTCGGCGAAACTTTCCCACGACAGGATGCAGTTGGTCTGATCCGGTACGCGACATTCGGGGAGGCCCATCTTCGGCAGATCGGTTGTGCGCGAGACGGGCCAGCCGACGACATACGCCGCCACGATCCGTGCCTTCAGCTTCGGGTCGGTCGCGATGCGGTCGCGAAGCAGGCGGGTGAGATGCAATGCGCCCTGGCTATGCCCGGCGAGGATGATCGGGCGCTTCGGGCCGGCTTCCTTGAGGAAGCGGTCGAACGCCGCGGAGACGTCGCCGTATGCTAGCGCCAGCGCGCGTTCGCTGTCCGCGACGCTGGTCAGGAATGCACCGAACGTCGCCTGGCGGTAGCGTGGCGCCCAGATGTCGCCGGCCTCGTTGAACGCGCTGGCCTGCCCGCGCAGGAACAACTCCGCTCGCGCGTTGGTCTCGGGATCGTCGATCGGCGCGTTCCAGTGGTCGCGGTTGATGTACGACGTCGGGTGGATGAAGAAGATCGCCGCGCCCGTGCCGCGCTTGCCGGGCGTGTAGCCGGGGGGCGTCCAGAGTGCGGGATTGCCGGGCGCATTGGGCCGCGCGAGCCACATGATCTTCCGTGCGTAGATGTTGCGCGGGGCTTCGCGTTGCGCCTGGAACGTCTCGCTAGGGACCATCACCGCGCGCATCAACTGCGTGCCGAACAGGCGGTAGGCGAGCAGGGCGGCGATCGCGAGGACGATCATCGCGGCGACGAAATAGAGAAACTTGCGGGCCAAGCGGGACCTTCCGTGCAGGCGGTCCGGCTCCCGTGCCGTATGCGCGCCGCCGTTGCAATCGCGCACCTTCGTGTTCCCCCGCCTCCGCGGGGGAACACGAAGGGTGTTGCGCCGCCTGCGCGCCCGGTGCTAGCCGCAGCCCATGTCCGTAGATACTGCAACCGTGAAGCGGATCGCGAGCCTTGCGCGCATCGCGATCACCGACGAGGACGCCGCCCGCATGGCGCCGGAACTCGGAAACATCCTTGGCTGGATCGAGATGCTCGAAGAGGTCGACACGACCGGTATCGAGCCGATGACCGCCGTCATCCCCAACACGCTGCGGCTGCGCGACGACGTCGTCAACGCCGACCCGCTGACCGGCGGCGGGATCCGCGAGCAGGTCTTGGCCAATGCCCCGGTGGCAGAGCATGGTTTCTTCGCCGTGCCGAAGGTGATCGAATAATGACCGACCTCACAGATTTCGGGATCGCAGGCATCCGCGACGGCGTCCGCGATGGCAGCTTCAAGGCGCGCGAAGTTGCTGATGCATTCATCGTAAAGGTGAGCCAGGCCAAGGCGTTGAACGCGTTTCTTGTCGAGACGCCCGAGCACGCGATCGCCGCCGCCACTGCTGCCGACACCGCGCGCGCAGCCGGCGAGACGCTCAAGCCGCTGGCCGGCGTGCCGATCGGCATGAAGGACCTGTTCTGCACCAAGGGCGTCACCACGACCGCGGCGAGCCACATCCTCGAAGGCTTCACGCCGACCTACGAATCGACCGTCTCGCAGAACCTGTGGGACGCGGGCGCGGGGATGCTCGGCAAGCTGAACATGGACCAGTTCGCGATGGGCTCGTCGAACGAAACGTCAGCGTTCGGCAACGTGATCTCGCCTTGGAAGCGCAACGACGGCGGTAATGCTTCGCTAGCCCCCGGCGGGTCTTCGGGTGGCTCGTCGTCGGCAGTCGCCGCACGGCTTTGCCCCGGCGCGACTGGTACCGACACCGGCGGCTCGATCCGCCAGCCCGCCGCGTTCACCGGCATCTCCGGCATCAAGCCGACCTATGGCCGCTGCTCGCGCTGGGGGACGATCGCGTTCGCCTCGTCGCTCGACCAGGCGGGGCCGATGGCACGCGACGTCAAGGACTGCGCGATCCTGCTGGAGGCGATGGCCGGATTCGATTCGAAGGACGGCACCTCGTTGCAGCTCGACGTGCCGAAGTGGGAAGCGGGTTTGTCCGGCAATCTCAACGGCCTGCGCGTCGGTATTCCCAAGGAATATCGCGTCGACGGGATGCCCGAGGAGATCGAGGCGCTCTGGCAGCAGGGCATCGACTGGATGAAGGATGCCGGCGCGACGATCGTCGAGGTCTCGCTCCCGCACACCAAATACGCGCTGCCCGCTTATTACATCATCGCACCCGCCGAAGCGTCGTCGAACCTCGCGCGCTATGACGGCGTCCGCTACGGGATCCGCGACCTGCCGACGGGTGCCGGCTTGCAGGACATGTACGCCGCGACGCGCGCCGACGGTTTCGGCCCCGAGGTGAAGCGCCGCATCATGATCGGCACCTACGTGCTCTCGGCCGGTTTCTACGACGCGTATTACACGCAGGCGCAGAAAGTCCGGACGCTGATCGCGCGCGATTTCGCGCGGGCTTGGGAGACGTGCGACGTGCTGCTGACGCCGACCGCACCCTCGGCGGCGTTCGCGCTCGGCGAGAAGTCGGCCGATCCGATCGCGATGTATCTGAACGACGTCTTCACCGTGCCGTCTTCGCTCGCGGGGTTGCCGGCGATGTCGGTACCGGGTGGGCTCGACAAGCAGGGTCTGCCGCTCGGGCTTCAGATCATCGGCAAGCCGCTCGACGAGCAAGGCGTGCTGAACGCAGGGCTCGCGATCGAACAGCGAGCAGGATTTACCGCGCGACCAGAGGCTTGGTGGTAACATGAGCGATTACAGGATCCAGGGCGAAACCGGCGAGTGGGAGGTCGTGGTTGGCCTCGAAGTGCACGCGCAGGTGACGTCGAACGCCAAGCTCTTCTCAGGCGCGGCAACCGCGTTCGGCGCGGAGCCCAACACGCAGGTGTCGCTGGTCGACGCGGCGATGCCGGGCATGCTGCCGGTGCCGAACCGCGAGTGCATCCGCCAGGCGGTCCGCACCGGCATGGCGATCGAGGCGCAGATCAACAAATGGTCGCGGTTCGACCGGAAGAACTATTTCTACGCCGATCTGCCGCAGGGCTATCAGATCAGCCAGCTCTATCATCCGATCGTCGGTGAGGGCGCGATCGACATCAGCCTCGACGAGAAGAATCCGGATGCCGCGGGCAAGCGGATCGGCGTCGAGCGCATCCATGTCGAGCAGGATGCGGGCAAGCTGATGCACGACCAGCATCCGACCCAGTCGTATGTCGACCTCAACCGGTCGGGCGTCGCGCTGATGGAGATCGTGTCGAAGCCCGATCTGGCATCGCCAGCGGAAACAGGGGCTTACCTGCGAAAGCTGCGATCGATCCTGCGCTATGTAGGCTCGTGCGACGGCAACATGGAAGAGGGCTCGATGCGCGCCGACGTCAACGTCAGCGTGCGCAAGCCCGGCGACGAGCTCGGCACGCGGACCGAGACGAAGAACGTCAATTCGGTGCGCTTCGTGATGGCGGTGGTCGAGCAGGAGGCCAAGCGTCAGGTCGAGGTGCTCGAGGCCGGTGGCAAGATCCAGCAGGAGACGCGGCTCTACGATCCCGATCGCAACGAGACACGCTCGATGCGATCGAAGGAAGACGCGCATGATTACCGCTACTTCCCCGATCCCGATTTGTTGCCGCTGGTGCTCGACGACGCGTTCCTCGCCGAGTGCCGTGCGTCGTTGCCGGAGCTGCCGGATGCGAAGCGGGCTCGATACGAGGCGCTCGGGATTACCGCGTATCAGGCGACGGTGCTGACTGCCGAAGTCGAGGCGGCGCGGTGGTTCGATGCGTTGCTGGACGCGGGCGCGAAGCCGGCGGCGGCGGCGAACTGGACGACGTCGGAACTGTTCGGCGCGCTGAACCGGACCGGCAAGGACATCGAGAACTCGCCGGTGTCGCCGGCTCAGGCGGCGGAATTGCTGGGGCTGATCGCCGACGGCACACTGTCGGGTAGTCTCGCCAAGCAGGTGTTCGAGGTGATGCTCGAGACCGGCGACGGCGCGGCGAAGGTCGTCGAGGATCGCGGGTTGAAGCAGACCAGCGATACCGGCGCGATCGAGGCCGTGATCGCCGAGGTGATGGCGGCGAACGCGGACAAGGTTGCGGATTACCGCGGCGGCAAGGACAAGCTGTTCGGGTTCTTCGTCGGGCAGACGATGAAGGCGATGGGGGGGAAGGCTAACCCTGCTGTCGTGAATGAGGTGCTGAAGGGGATGCTCGGGGAGTCGGTGGCTTCCTAAGGCTACCGTCTTCCTCGCTCTCCCGCACCTACCGGTTTCCCGCCCATGTCCGTTCTCCCGCGATGGCGGGAGTCAAGGGTAACGAAACGCAGCGCTGCTTGATTCCTGGGCCCCCGCGTTCGCGAGGGAACTAGCAGAAGTGTAGTTCGCCCGCCTCCAACGCACCCACCCCGGCGAAGGCCGGGGCCCAATTGGGGGACGGTGATAACGGTGAGCAGCGCTTCGTTACTGCAACCTTTCCAATTGGGCCCCGGCCTTCGCCGGGGTGGTTGTGTATGGAGGCAGCCTTACGCGTCCACCTTCTGCGGATGATGCGGCACCAGGATCAGCGTGTTCTCCTCCACCCGCCACGACGCCAGCCGCGACAGGAAATTCATCCCCAGCACGTTCGTCTCGCCAAACGCCGGCGAAACCACCACCTGCAAATCCCGCGCAACGATCGCACCGAGGCGCAAGCTCGCGATCGTCCCCGTCTTCGCCGCGATCGACCCGTTGGCGGTCTGCAAAACCATCGGCACCACGCCGACCCGCGCGTCGATCCCCGCAGCGTCCGCCGTCTGTTCCGAAATCGCGGTGATCGTCGCGCCGCTATCGATCAGCAGGCGACGGCTGACCCCGTCGATCGTCGCGCGCGCCCAGAAATGGCCGTCCGGCGACATTCGGATACGGACCTCGCCACCGACCACCTGCTGGTCCTCGATATTGAGGAAACGGGCGATCTTGCCGACATACGGGTCGAACTGGCGCCGCTGGTCGACCGCGACGAACAGCAAGCCGACCAGCACGAGCGTCATGCCGATATTCACCAGCGTCCGCACGATCGGAATGCGCTGCGCGACGACGAGCACGACGACGGCGATGCCGAGTGCAACATACAGCGTGTGCGGTTGGCTGGGGTTGGGCAGCGTGAAGATCGACGGGTCCTGAAACAGAGGTGAATGCAGTATCTTAGCGTAGTCGCGGCAACCTGTATCGGTGCTGACCGACGCATGGGCGAACGATGCTCGAAAAAGGACCGATCCGAAACTGGCCGAATTGCCGTCCCCGCGGATTGCGCATGTAAGTCGAACGCGCTTCACTGAGACGGGGAGGCGGCAGATGGCGATCAGATGGAGAATAACGGTCGCGATCCTGACGCTCGTCATCGGTCAGGCGTCGGCTGCATCAAGCCGGTCGAGTGGCGAGCGGCGGCTTGCGGCGATGACGCCGGCGCAATTCCAGGCCCGAACGACGCTCCAGGACGACGCTCTGGACACCGTCGCGACGATCACCACGGCGAACGGGTTCGTCGAGCGAAAGCCGTTGCTGGGGCCCGCGCTCGATGATGTCTTTCTTCGGGCCTTTATCGACAAGACCACGGGCCGGGCCTCGTATCAGGCGTATGTCAGGATACGGTATCGCGACTATGGTTGGGCGAACTGGAATACAGCCAATTATGCAACGCCCGCGGGGCCGCGCGCAGTCGCGACGCAACGGATTGCGCGCGTGAGGGCATCATGTTCGAGGGGCTTTGCCTGCCTGAGGTCCGAGACCATCGGATTTGCGATCGCCGCGCCACTATTGAATGCTAATGCCAAACTGTATGCGGGTGAGGGAACACCGTCATGGCCATTCAAGATATCGGCGCAAAACGGCGGTGAACGCTCGTTCCTACTCTCGATGGCGGAAATCGCCGGTCTGTTGATGGCGGTCGATGCGTATCGCACCGACCACCATCTGCCGTCCTCGTGACGCTTACTGCGCGTCGTCGTCCTGGTTCTTGACGACACCACCGGTGCCACCGACGCCATCATGCAGGCCGCTGTCCGTGAACGTCTCGGGCTCGTCGCCGCCTTCGCCGCGCTCGACCGCGTCGGAGCGCGACTCAACCGCCTGTTCGATATCGCTGCGAGTGTCCTCGTCACGATCGTCGGGGAGCGTTTCGGGGTTCGTGCCGGAATGCGGATCGCTCACGCTCAAAACTCCGGCTGGACGGGTGCGGGATCGTTCGACGGCGTTCCAGGCGCTGGCACGTCGATGTCCGGCGCGGGCGGATTGAACTCGGGCGGCGGCGCGGTCGGCTCGACGGGCGACGTCGGGGTCGGGAATTCTGCCGGGGGTTGGGTAGCCATGATGTCTCTCCTTCTGGATGTTCAACGCCTGTAATCGAGCGCGGTTGCGTTGGGAGTTGCCTATGTGCTTGCCCCCGCATGCAACGTTGGTATAGACGCGCCCGCTACGGCGATGTCCTGTGCGGGCGTGGCGGAACTGGTAGACGCGCTTGGTTTAGGTCCAAGTATCGCAAGATGTGGGGGTTCGAGTCCCTTCGCCCGCACCAGCCCGCCGCGCAGGCGAGGCGACCGCCCGAAGAATTATCCTGAATGCTCTTTTAGACAAAGGCCGGACATGCAGACTGTCGAGACGTTGAACGAGGGCCTCAAGCGCGCCTTTACGCTCACCATCACCGCGAAGGATATCGATGCCAAGGTCGATGTCGAGCTGAAGCGCCTCGCGCCGCAGATGAAGATGCCGGGCTTCCGTCCGGGCAAGGTGCCGGCGAACCTCATCCGCAAGATGCACGGCCCGGCGCTGACGCAGGACGCGCTGAACGCGGCGATCCAGGAGAGCGTCCAGACGCTCGTCGCCGAGAAGCAGCTTCGCCCCGCGATGCAGCCTTCGGTCGAGCTCGAAGACGGCTATGATCTCGGCAAGGACGCCGTGGTCAAGGTCGAGATGGAGGTCCTCCCGCAGGTTCCGGCACCGGCGATCGACGGCCTGAAGCTCGAGCGCCTGACCGTGCCCGTCGCCGACGACGCTGTGACCGAGCAGCTCCAAAAGTTCGCCGACCAGCAGAAGAAGTGGGACGACGCGGCTGACGATTATGTCGCCAAGATGGGCGATCTCGTCACCGTCGACTTCGTCGGCAAGACCGCCGACGGCGTCGCGTTCGAGGGCGGCACGGGCACCGACATGGGCGTCGAGCTCGGTTCGGGGCGTCTCATCCCCGGCTTCGAGGATCAGCTCGTCGGCGTGAAGACCGGCGACGACAAGGTCCTGAACGTGACCTTCCCCGAGGAGTATCAGGAGAAGTCGCTCGCAGGCCAGCCGGCGACGTTCGACATCACCGTCAAGTCGGTGAAGACCGCGGGCGAGAGCAAGATCGACGAGGATCTGGCCAAGTCGCTCGGTCTCGAGAGCCTGGAGCAGCTCACGGGCCTGCTCAAGGGTCAGATCGAGCAGGAGCATAACGGTCTCACGCGCACGCACATGAAGCGCAAGCTGCTCGACCAGCTCGCCGAGGGGCATGACTTCGAAGTGCCGCCGTCGATGGTCGAGGCCGAGTTCAACCAGATCTGGTCGCAGCTCCAGCACGAAGCCACGCACGAGGCCGATCCCGAGGCCGCGATGGCCGAGATGGAAGGCGAGCGCGACGATTACCGCAAGATCGCCGAGCGTCGCGTGCGTCTGGGTCTGCTCCTGTCCGAGATCGGCCAGGCGAACGGCGTCGAGGTTTCGAACCAGGAAATGCAGCGTCTGCTCGCCCAGGCAGCGCAGCAATATCCCGCCGAGCAGCGCCAGCAGTTCATGCAGTACGTCCAGCAGGAGCCGATGGCGGCTGCCCAGCTGCGTGCGCCGCTGTACGAGGACAAGGTCGTCGACTTCCTGTTCGAGAAGGCCGAGATCACCGACCGCGAAGCCACGCGCGAGGAGCTGGAAGCCGCGATCGAGAGCGAGGACGGGTTCGCCAGCGGCACGCACACGCATGACCACGACAACCACAAGCCGAAGAAGAAGGCCGCGGCCAAGAAGGCCAAGCCAGCTTCGGACGAGGCTGCTTCGGATGACGCCGTGACGGACGAGGCACCGGCTTCGGACGCGACGGAAGAGGCCAAGCCTGCGAAGAAGGCGCCCGCCAAGAAGAAGGCGGCTCCGGTCGAAGCGGAGACGGCCGTGACGGAGTCGTCGCCGGTCGCTGCCGAGAACGCAGAGGGCACCGAAGCTGCCGACGCACCGGTGAAGAAGCCGCGCGCGAAGAAGGCTCCGACCAAGACCGAGGCGTAAGCTTCGCATCCGTCATGCCGGGCTCGTTCCGGCATCCACCGTTCCGCACACTTTCAACCCGGTGAGCATGTGGGACGGTGGACCCCGGGACAAGCCCGGGGTGACGGGTGGATGGGGATCGGTAAGGGATTGTTTCCCCGCGAAGGCGGGGACCCAGACTGGGCTCCCGCCTTCGCGGGAGAACAAGGAAGTGAAGAGGCGTCCGTGCCCGAGGTGTTCAGCCTGAAGGCGCCGTACGTCGATTGTGGCGTTTCAATGCAAGGGCAGGGCATGACCGAACCTAGAATCGCCGTCCTGCTCCCGTGCTACAACGAGGACGCTGCGATCGCGCAGACGATCGCGGGCTTCCGCGACGCGCTGCCGGGCGCCACGATCTACGTCTACGACAACAACAGCGCCGATCGCACGATCGAGGTCGCGCGTGCCGCCGGCGCCGTCGTCCGAACCGAGCGCATCCAGGGCAAGGGCGCGGTCGTCCGCCGCATGTTCGCCGACATCGATGCGGACATCTACGTCATGGCCGATGGCGACGCGACCTACGACGCCGCCTCCGCCCCGAATCTGGTGGCTCGCGTGCTCGACGAGCAGCTCGACATGGTCGTCGGCTCACGCATCAGCCAGGTCCAGGAATCCTACCGCCGCGGCCACCGCTTCGGCAACGCGCTGCTCACCGGTATGCTCGCCCGCCTGTTCGGCCGCAGCTTCACTGACATCCTCTCAGGGTACCGCGTCTTCTCGCGCCGGTTCGTGAAGAGCTTCCCGTCGCTGTCCGCCGGGTTCGAGATCGAGACCGAGATCAGCGTCCATGCGCTCGAACTCAAGATGCCGATCGGCGAGGTCGAGACGCCCTATTACGCGCGCCCCGAAGGCTCCGAATCGAAGCTCAGCACCTACGGCGACGGCTGGCGCATCCTCCGCACGATCATGACGCTCTACCGGATCGAGCGGCCGCTCTGGTTCTTCGGCGCGATCGGCAGCGTGTTCGGTCTGCTCGCATTGATCCTCGGTATCCCGCTGGTGTTGACCTATATCGAGATCCACCAGGTCCCCCGCTTCCCGACCGCGATCCTGATCACCGGCCTCGGCATCTTCGCCGCGCTCAACGTCTTCACCGGCCTGATCCTGGACACGGTCGTAAGAGGCCGCCGCGAAGTCCGCCGCCTGGCATACCTGGCCTACCCCGCCCCAGGCATCTGACTCCCTCGCCCCTCCGGGGAGAGGGCAGGAGGGGCCACCTGGCGACGGGAGGGTGAGGGGCGGTTGGCGGATCTCAACCGCCCCTCACCCTCCCACCCGTAAGCGCAGGCGGGCCCCTCCCTCTCCCCGGAGGGGCGAGGGTAAGCCGTCCCCATACGGCGATGCGAAGGGCTTGAACTCCCCTCTCGGACCGCCGATGTTAGCGGTTCACTGGGGCATAAGAGAGATTTCCATGCACAATCCGTTCGAGACCGGCGATTTCGCGAGCCCGTTGGCCAGCGCCGGGCTCGGCCTGCAGCAGACGCACGCAGGCCTGGTTCCCATCGTCATCGAGCAGTCGAACCGCGGCGAGCGTTCGTTCGACATCTTCTCGCGCCTGCTCCGCGAGCGCATCATCTTCGTGACCGGTGGCGTCGAGGACGGCATGGCCTCGCTGATCACCGCACAGCTGCTCTTCCTCGAGTCCGAGAACCCGAAGAAGGACATCTTCATGTACATCAACTCGCCGGGCGGTGTCGTCACGGCGGGCATGGCGATCCACGACACGATGCGGTATATCCGTCCACGCGTCGGCACCGTCTGCATCGGCCAGGCTGCGTCGATGGGCAGCTTCCTGCTCGCGAGCGGTGAGCCCGGCATGCGCGTCGCGATGACCAACGCGCGCATCATGATCCATCAGCCATCGGGTGGTGCACAGGGCATGGCCAGCGACATCGAAATCCAGGCTCGCGAGATCCTGCGTATTCGCAAGCGCATGAACGAACTGTATTCGCAGTATACCGGCCAGCCGATCGAAGAGATCGAGCGCCGGATGGACCGCGATACGTTCCTCGAAGCGAACGAAGCGAAGGATTTCGGGCTGATCGACGAGGTGTTCGACAAGCGTCCGGCGGTATCCGAGGATGCCCCCAAACCCGCTTGAACGACACTGGCATGGGGTGAATCGTAAACCCCGCCGGTTTATTTGATTGTAGGAACTCCGGGGTGCGTTACGGTAGCGGCCCCGGAAACGGCACGTGCACCGACATGCGCGAGAGGTGATTGAATGACGAAGCTGAGCGGTGGCGACTCGAAGAGCACCCTCTATTGCTCGTTCTGCGGGAAGTCGCAGCACGAGGTCCGCAAGTTGATCGCCGGGCCGACGGTCTTCATCTGCGACGAGTGCGTCGAGCTATGCAACGACATCATCCGTGAGGAGACGAAGTCTGCGCTGGTGTCCAAGAAGGACGGCGGCGTGCCGACTCCGCAGGAGATCTGCGATGTCCTCGACGATTATGTGATCGGTCAGAAGCGCGCCAAGCGCGTGCTGTCGGTAGCGGTGCACAATCACTACAAGCGGCTCAACCATGGCGCCAAGGGTGCCGATGTCGAACTGTCCAAGTCGAACATCCTGCTGGTCGGGCCGACCGGTTGCGGCAAGACGCTGCTCGCGCAGACGCTCGCGCGCATCCTCGACGTGCCATTCACGATGGCCGATGCGACGACGCTGACCGAAGCGGGTTACGTCGGCGAGGATGTCGAGAACATCATCCTCAAGTTGCTCCAGGCATCGGACTATAACGTCGAGCGGGCGCAGCGCGGGATCGTCTACATCGACGAGATCGACAAGATTTCGCGCAAGGCCGAGAACCCCTCGATCACGCGCGACGTGTCGGGCGAGGGCGTGCAGCAAGCGTTGCTGAAGCTGATGGAAGGCACCACAGCGTCGGTGCCGCCACAGGGTGGCCGCAAGCATCCGCAGCAGGAATTCCTGCAGGTGGATACGACCAACATACTGTTCATCTGCGGCGGTGCGTTCTCGGGTCTCGAGAAGATCATCGGTGATCGCCTACAGGGTAAGTCGATCGGTTTCGGCGCGTATGTCGCCGGCCCGGACGAGCGCAAGACCGGCGAGACGCTGAAGTCGGTCGAGCCTGAGGATCTGCTCAAGTTCGGGCTCATCCCCGAGTTCGTCGGCCGTTTGCCGGTGATTGCGACGCTCGAGGATCTCGATGTCGACGCGCTGGTGAAGATCCTCAAGGAGCCGAAGAACGCGCTGGTCAAGCAGTACCAGAAGCTGTTCGAGATGGAGGACGTCGCGCTTGGCTTCACCGACGACGCGCTGGTGTCGGTCGCCAAGAAGGGTATCGAACGCAAGACTGGCGCGCGCGGGCTGCGCTCGATCCTGGAGAGCATCCTGCTCGACACGATGTTCGACCTGCCCGGCATGGACGGTGTCGACGAGGTGATGATCGACAAGGACGTGATCGAAGGCCGCAAGGAACCGATCCGGGTGTATGCCGAGAAGAAGAAGACCGGCGACGCCGCCTGATCCCTCCCGACGCTAACGAAGTGGGCGCCAGCGCGGATTGGATGTCGCAATAGGTCGAATAGTATCGCATGGTAGGTGTTGGGGGAGCGATGTTTTTCGTATCAGGACGATCGGCTTGGCGATGGGAGACCTCGGGCGGCGGCGGATTAAGCTTGGATGTCGTCGCGGTCTCCGGCGGCGTCCTGAAGCTGTTCGATCCGAACGCCAAGCGTCAGGTGTTCCACTATGGCGGTGTCGGTGCGGGGCTCAGCACCCCGGGATTGAAAGTACCGAAATTGGGTGGGACGATCGGTCGATGGCTGTCCGGGCGGGCCTTCAACGGCAGCGGCGCTCCCACCTCGCTCTGGAATGATGGCTTTATCATGAAGGGCGCCGCTGCCGCTCACCGTGAACTCACCCGGGCAGACTTCATCGGGCCGTGCATCATGGGCGACGTCGGGATTTCATCGCCGATCAAGGGACGTAGTTTCGGCTTCTTCCTTTGCGGATTGAACCCACAAGCCTTCATCGATCTGACCAATCCGGCCTTGCTGATCATCGACACGCTACGCGGGGTCGGTCCGCTGAACCCCAGCGCTGTGATCGGATGGCAGGGGGATACGCGGGGTCTGGTTGCGGGCGGCACGGGGTATCTCGGATATATCGGGTGAGCAGATGCGGGTAACCCTCTTCTTTATACTCTGTCTCGCGGCAGTCTGCTTTGTGTCGGCGTTCAAGATCGCGACAAGCCCGCCCACGGTCGATCGTGCGACCATCACGGCGCCTGGAGTGGTGACGACGCTGGCGGATGGGCCACATCATGCGATCGTGACGGTGGCACCACGCGGAGGATCGCCTTTCACCTTTCCGGCGAACACGCAGGCGGGCCTGGACAAAGGTCAGCAAGTGACCGTGCGGTATCAACCTGGTGAAGCCGTCGCGACGGCACACGTCGTCGAAGCCGGCGCCACCGGTAATGCGACAACTGTCTGGTCGCTCGTCATCGTGGGGGTGCTGCTGCTGGCCGCTGCCGGAATTGGCCCTTACGTAGTGCGGTTGTATCCGGATGTGTTCGCCTTCCGCATACGACCGTGAGCCTTCGCTCCCGTACGACTAAGGTCGATCAGTTGAGCAGGTGGCATGTAGTACGACGTTGCCGGGCTCTCTCGAACGCGTGACGAGAACAGGTTCCGACTACGTGCTGTTCAGGCTCGGCGGCGACCGGGCGATCGATCCGATACGGCGCGTAGCAGCACAGATACTCAGCTTCTATCAGCGAGCGCCGATCCATATCTTGGCCGATGCGGTCTGGGGCGAGTTTGACTGGATGATGTCGTCGCTGCTCCGGTGCGCCCTGCTACGGCTTTGTCGCCGACGCGCACACTATTGGCTTGGGCAGGCTGGCACGAAATTGCCTTCATCGGGTTGGCCGGGGAGCCTGTTCGTGGCTGCAATATGGCTGGGTTTGGTGGTGGCCGTATATCAGGTGTTTCCGATTCTGCCGGACGCGTTGATCCGTTAGACGAACGGGCGACTGGCGAAGGCCGGGTCGACCGGCGAAGGTGAATGAGAAAGCCGGATATCCTCGGCCGGATGAAACACGCCGACCAACCTTCAATGCCCTTTGGCGCCGACCTTGTGGCGAGCTTGCTGCGCACGAAACACTGTCACGCGGACCCATCGCGCCCCTCGCGCATTCGTTATTTAAGTGGAACGAGGGAGCATGCATGACGATCGAAGTGGCCGACCGACCGAACGAACACGTGGCGGAGACGATGCCGGACCGTCTGGCGCTCCCGATCTGGACGCTGATCGCGCCGGGCCTGGGGCTACTCGCCGTCCTCGTCGGCCTCGCCAAGATGGGTACGCTCGGCACCGCAGCCGCCGTGATCGTGTTGATCGGCAGCGTGCTCGCCGCGGTGCATCACGCGGAAGTCATCGCGCACAAGGTCGGCGAACCGTTCGGCACGCTGGTCCTCGCGATCGCGGTCACCGTGATCGAGGTGTCGCTGATCGTATCGCTGATGCTCTCCAACGCCGGCGACGCGACCACGCTTGCGCGCGACACGGTGTTCGCGGCGATCATGATCATCCTCAATTTCATCATCGGCATCTGCCTGCTCGCGGGCGCGGTGCGGCATCATGAGCAGCGGTTCACGCTGAAGGGCATGACCGCCGCCCTCGGCGTGCTCGCGGCGATGGCGGTGCTGTCGCTGATCCTGCCGAACTACACGTCGTCGACACAGGGCCCGACCTACGCATCGTCGCAGTTGATCTTCGTCGCGGTCGTGTCGCTGATCCTCTACGGGACGTTCGTGCTGGTCCAGACGGTACGCCACCGCGATTATTTCCTGCCGTCGACCGACGACAAGGACGATCACGCTGCGCCGCCATCGGGCCGCGCGACGGGCATCGCCTTCGCCGCGCTGCTGGTGGCGCTCGTCTCGGTGGTGCTACTCGCGAAGACGCTGTCGCCGACGATCGAAGCCGCGGTGCTCGGTGCCGGCCTGCCGCTGACGGTGGTGGGCGTGGTGATCGCAGCGCTGGTGCTCGCGCCGGAAAGCCTTGCAGCCTACAAGTCGGCGCGGCGTAATCGGTTGCAGACCAGCCTCAACCTCGCGCTCGGCTCGGCATTGGCGACGATCGGGCTGACTATCCCGAGCGTGGCGATCGTGTCGCTGGTGCTCGACCTGCCGCTTGCGCTCGGCATCGACGCGAAGAGCATGACGCTGTTGGCGCTGTCTCTGTTCGTCGCCACGCTATCACTCGGCACCGGGCGGACGACGGTGTTGCAGGGCGTCGTTCACCTCGTGATCTTCGCCGCCTATCTGTTCACGACGGTGGTGCCGTAAGCTCAGGGGCCCTGCGTCGATAGGTAGGCGATGACGGCGGCGCGGTCCTTTGGGTCGGGAAGGCCAGCGAACGCCATCGTCGTGCCGGGCACCATCTTGCGCGGGTTGGTGAGCCACGCGTCCATGCGCTTGGCATCCCAGTTGCCGCCGAGTGCTTTCAGCCCGGCGGTGTAGGAGAAGCGCGGGCGTCGCTCGCCGATCGGATTGCCCATGACCGCGTAGAGGTTCGGACCGTCGGTATCGCCCGCATATTGCCCGATCGTGTGGCAGGCGGTGCAGCGGCGGAAGACGCGTTCGCCGCTGGCGATCTGGCTGGTCGTGCCAGCGTCAGGGCTCGAACCGCAGCCGGCGAGCGCCAATGCCAGCAGGGGCCACCCCGGCAGGGTCATCGTTTCTGGCGTGCGGCCAAGGCGAGGCCGGCGGCGATCTGCGCGACGGCGTAGAGGCGACGGCGGCCTGGGCGGTCGACGAACGGCTTCACGAGTTTCTCGGTCCCGAGCGCATCGTCCTTCCAGAGATCGACGTGGCGGCGGGGTTGGAGGAGGCCGATCAACCCGTCCCCAACCATGAAGATCGCTGCCATCTCCGCCGCGCGACACGCCCAAATGTTCTCCTGCGCACGCAGGAGGCCAGGAGCCACGGGCGTTGTCTCTCGGGACCCTGGGCCCCCGCCTTCGCGGGGGAACACGGACGAGTCGCTCATTGGGGCTTGGCCTTCGCAGCTTGCGCGGCCTTCCAGGCGGCCACGTCTTCCAGTGCCACACTACGCCGCAAGACCAGCGCGTCAGGATCAATCACGACATGCGCGCCCGCCGGGACGGACAAGATCGCCTTCCCCCCAGTCATCGGCAAAGTCCGCGTCTTGCCATCGATCTGCACCTGCACCGGCAGCGGGAACGCGCCGTTCCCCGGCACTTTCCACGCCAGCGCCAGCGTATTCCCCGTCCGCGTCTCGACCAGTTCAGGCAAAGCTGCCTGCCTGAGATACACGTCGAAGAACCACGCATAGTTCTTCCCCGTCACCTTCCGGACGAGCGCTTCATATTCCTTCGTCGACCCGAACCGCGGCGCGAAATTCCCCGGCTTCGGGTCCGCGCGCCCGTACACCGCCAGCCGGGTCACGTCGAAGAACGCCTTGTCGCCGATCAGGCTCCGCAGCGTGTGGAGCATCCACGACCCCTTGTAGTAGATGTCCTGCCCCGCACCGCCCTTGTCGAGTTCGTACACCTCCTCCTCGGTGGTGACGCGCTGCTGCGTGATCGGCTTGAGGTTCATGATCGAGGTGCGTTCGCCCTGCATCATCGCCGCATACCGCGCACGCCCCTCGCGCCACTGGCCATAGAGCGGCTGCATGTACGTGCCATACCCCTCGTGCAGCCAGTAATCGTCCCAGTTGGCGGCGGTCAGCTGATTGCCGAACCACTCGTGCGCGAATTCGTGCTGGAACAGCCAGTCGAACCCCTCCGGCGCCTTCTCGTAGCCATTACCGTAGGCGTTGATCGTCTGATGCTCCATGCCCTTGTGCGGCGTCTCGACCACGCCGAGCTTCTCGTCGCCGAACGGGTAGGGGCCGATCATGCTCTCGAAGAAATCGAGCGTCGGCGCGAACTCGGCGAACAGCTTTTCGGCCTGCACCTTCTCGCCCGGCAGATACCAGTAATACATCGGGATGCTGTTGCCGAAGCGGCTCTTGTACGCGCCGCTGATCTCCTCATACGGCCCGACGTTCAGCGCGATGCCATAGGTGTTGGGATGCTTGGCGCGCCAGTTCCACGTCGTCCGGCCGTCCGCGAGCGTATCGACGCCGAGCAGCACGCCGTTCGACGGTGCCTTCAGCCCCTTCGGCACGGTGATGTGGAGCGTCACCAGCGCAGGCTCGCCGGTCGGGAAGTCGAGGCACGGCCAGAACAGGTCGCAGCCATAGCCTTCCGCGGTCGTCGCGAACCACGTCCGGCCATCGGGCGTCTTCGACCAGACCAGGCCGTCGTCCCACGGTGCCTTCACCGCGACGTGCGGCGTGCCGCCATAGGTGATCTTCGCCGTGACCTTGCCGCCGGCTGCGACCGGCTTGGGCAGCGTGATTGTGAGCCGTCCCTCGGGATTGCTCCACGCCGACGAAGCGAGTGGCACGCCGTCGATCGCGATCGCGCTGACCGGCAGATTGCGGTCGAGGTCGATCGGCAGGCGGGTGAGGGGGGCCTTCGCCGTAAAGACCAGCGTAGCCACGCCGTTCAGGCTCTCCGTCTCGGGCAACACTTCGAACGCCAGGTCCGCGCTGTCGAACCGTAGCGCGGTCTGCTCGGGCGTGAGAACCCCCCCCGAACGCTGCGTCTGCGCAGTGATCGCCGGCTCTCCCTTTTTCGGAAGCGGGGCGGCGGCGAGAAGCGCGGTGGCGCTGGCGGCGAGGAGAAAACGCGAGATCATGCCGCGTTCTCGCGCGTAGCTAAGGGCGACACAAGTCCTGCCGTGCCTCCGTCATGCCGGACTCGTTCCGGCATCCACCGTTCCGCACGCTCGACAGACGTGAGTTCGCGGAACCGTGGACCCCGGAACAGGTCCGGGGTGACGGGGTCTTTGTGGCGTCGTTTTGGACCGGATCGTACCGATCCCATCGCCAAGCAATTGATGGACGGTTCATCCTCACCATATAAGCTGTTAGATTATGCCCCCATGCAGGCACCCACCGGAGCGTTCATGACCCAGTACCCCGTCCTTCCCCTTCGCGACATCGTCGTGTTCCCGCACATGATCGTGCCGCTGTTCGTCGGCCGCGATAAATCCGTTGCCGCGCTCGAAGCGGCGATGGCGGCGGACAAGGAGATCTATCTCGTTGCGCAGGTCGACCCGGCCGAGGACGATCCCTCGCGCGACGACCTCTATTCGATGGGCGTCACCGCGACCGTGCTCCAGCTGCTGAAGCTCCCCGACGGCACGGTTCGCGTGCTCGTCGAAGGCAAGGGACGCGCGACTCTGGAAACGCTCGACGAAAGCGGCGACTTCCTGACCGCCACGGTCGAGCCGGTCGCCGATGCCGAGGTCGAAGGACCGGAACTCATCGCGCTGATGCGCTCGGTGGTCGACCAGTTCGAGAACTACGCCAAGCTCAACCGCAAGCTCTCGTCGGAAACGTCGGTGCAGTTGTCCGAGATCGAGGACGCGTCGAAGCTCTCCGACGCGGTGATCGCGAACGTCCAGATCAAGGTTGCCGAGAAGCAGGCGATCCTGCTCGAAACCAACCCGTCGAAGCGCCTCGAGATGGCGTTCGCGGCGATGGAGGGCGAGTTGGGCGTCCTGCAGGTCGAGAAAAAGATCAAGAGCCGCGTCAAGCGCCAGATGGAGAAGACGCAGCGCGAATATTACCTCAACGAGCAGTTGAAGGCGATCCAGCGCGAACTCGGCAACGAGGACGGCGAGGGCGAAGGCGACGAGATCGCCGAACTGACGCAGAAGATCGCGACGCTCAAGATGAGCAAGGAGGCGCGCGGCAAGGCGACGTCGGAGCTGAAGAAGCTCAAGACGATGGCGCCGATGAGCGCCGAGGCGACCGTTGTGCGCAATTATCTAGACGTGCTGCTCGGGCTCCCATGGGGCAAGAAGTCGAAGATCAAGAAGGACATCGCCGCCGCACAGGTGACGCTGGACGAGGATCACTACGCGCTCGAGAAGGTCAAGGATCGGATCGTCGAGTATCTCGCCGTCCAGGCGCGCACCAACAAGCTCAAGGGGCCGATCCTGTGCCTCGTCGGCCCTCCGGGTGTCGGCAAGACCTCGCTCGGCAAGTCGATCGCCAAGGCGACGGGGCGCGAGTTCATCCGCCAGTCGCTCGGCGGCGTGCGTGATGAAGCCGAGATTCGCGGGCATCGCCGCACCTATATCGGTTCGCTGCCGGGCAAGATCGTGACGAACCTGAAGAAGGCCGGCACGTCGAACCCGCTGTTCCTGCTCGACGAGATCGACAAGCTCGGTCAGGATTTCCGCGGCGATCCGGCGTCGGCGCTGCTCGAGGTTCTCGATCCGGAGCAGAACGGCAAGTTCCAGGATCACTATCTGGAGGTCGATATCGACCTGTCGGACGTGATGTTCGTCTGCACGGCGAACTCGCTGAACCTGCCGCAGGCGCTGCTCGACCGGATGGAGATTATCCGTCTGGAGGGCTATACCGAGGACGAGAAGGTCGAGATCGCCGAGCGTCATCTGGTCGAGAAGCAGATCGAGGCGCACGGCCTGAAGCCGGGCGAGTTCACGCTGACGCAGGAAGGGCTTCGTACGCTCATCCAGCAATACACGCGTGAGGCCGGCGTGCGTACGCTGGAGCGCGAGATCGCCAAGCTGTGCCGCAAGGCGCTGCGCCAGATCCTCGAGAACAAGACGACCAGCGTCACGATCACGCCCGAGAACGTTGGCGAATATGCCGGCATCCAGAAGTATCGTCATGGGCTCGGCGAGACCGAGAACCAGATCGGTGCGGTCACCGGGCTTGCCTGGACCGAGGTCGGCGGCGAGCTGCTGACGATCGAGAGCGTGACGGTCGCGGGCAAGGGGCAGGCCAAGCTTACCGGCAAGCTCGGCGACGTGATGAAGGAGTCGATCGAGACCGCGTTCAGCTTTGTCAAGGCACGCGCGCCGAGCTATGGGATCAAGCCGAGCCTGTTCGCGCGGAAGGATATCCATATCCATCTGCCTGAGGGTGCGGTGCCGAAGGACGGTCCGTCGGCGGGTATCGGCATGGTCACGTCGATCGTCTCGACGCTGACCGGCGTGCCGATTCGGCGCGAGGTGGCGATGACCGGCGAGGTGACGCTGCGTGGTCGCGTGCTGCCGATCGGTGGTCTCAAGGAGAAGCTGCTCGCCGCGCTGCGTGGCGGGATCGAGACGGTGCTGATCCCCGCGGAGAATGAGAAGGATCTCGCGGAGATCCCGGCGAACATCAAGGCGGGGTTGAAGATCATCCCCGTTTCGCATGTCGACGAGGTTCTTCGTTTGGCGCTGACCGAACCACTCGAAGCGATCGAGTGGACCGATGCGGATGAGCTGGCGGCGCTGCCACCGGCACCGATCGCGCCGGTCGGGGGTGGCCTTCACCACTGATCCATGTTTGGTAAGCCATGACGCGGCGGTTTCGTTTGACAGCAGACGGGGCCGCCGCATTATTGCGCGCTGAGTGCAGTCGCGAGTCCATCGTGGCTGATTCGAGTTTTTTCCGGGGGATTATATGAACAAGCAGGAGCTGATCGCGACGGTTGCCGACACGTCCGGGCTGGTAAAAGCCGACGCGGTCAAGGCAGTCGAGGCGGTGTTCGACGCGATCGAGGCATCGCTCAAGAAGGGCGACGAGGTTCGTCTGGTCGGTTTCGGCACGTTCTCGATCTCGAAGCGCAAGGCGTCGACCGGCCGCAATCCCCGGACCGGCGAGCCGATGACGATCAAGGCGTCGACCCAGCCGAAGTTCAAGGCCGGCAAGGGCCTGAAGGACGCGGTCAACTAGGACCGGTGTCGATAGGGCTGGACAGGTGGACGGGGTCTGCCTAAAGGCCCGCTTCCGAACGAGTTTCGGGCGCGTAGCTCAGTGGTAGAGCACACCCTTCACACGGGTGGGGTCGCTGGTTCAATCCCAGCCGCGCCCACCAGATTTACGCCGGTCCCTTCGCACGAAGGGGCCGGCGTTGCTGTTTCGGGCGTGGGTCGGGGTAGCGTGATCACGCAGCACGCACCATTAACCCTCGTCCGTCATCCTGACGAAAGTCAGGATCCACGGTAATCAAGCGCAATCATTCTTGGTACTGGATCCTGACTTTCGTCAGGATGCCGGGGGGGGGGCGTGGCGGGGCACCCGGCAAAGATCACTCCTTCGCACAACATGACAGCTTCTTCATTAGGCTGGTTCGTTCGATCGAACTAAACGCCCTCCGTGGTCCAGTCCCGACTCCTCGACATCGCGATCAGCGAATTCGGCACCAAGGGGCTGGAGGGGGCGAGCACGCGCGGGATCGCCGCCGCCGCGGGCACCGCGATGTCCTCGATCACCTATCATTACGGCGGCAAGGAGGGCTTGTACCTCGCGGCCGCCGACCGGATCGCCGAGCGCATGTCCGCGGTGATGGGCGACCCGTCCGAGTTGTCGCACGACGTCGCAGCGGACGATGCCAGCGAAGCCCGCGCCCAGATCCACCGCATCTTCGGCCGGCTGGCGGACAAGATGGCGAGCAACGAAAGTGCCGACTGGACGCTGTTCGTCCTGCGCGAACAGATGAAGCCGAGCGAAGCGTTCGAGCGCATCTACGGCGGCGTTATGGGCCAGATGGTGCGCCGGCTCAGCGACCTCGTCTGCATCGCAACCGGCTGCGCCGAGATCCGCACTGGCAGGATCGCGACGATCACCTTGATGGGACAGGTCATCACGCTGCGGGCGAACCGCGCGACCTGCCTCAAACTGCTCGAGCGGGACTCGCTCGAACCCCAAGACATCTTCGATATCAAGGCGCGGATCGACGCCAATATCGACGCCATTCTCGATTCGATGCGTGCTGAAGAACAGGGCCAGGCATGACCGACCAGACGAACCACTCCGACACCGACCACGACGACGAGGATCGCAAGGACGATCCGAACGGCGAGGACCAGCAGTCCGACACCGAACAGCAGGACGAGTCCGAGGACGACAAGAAGCCGTCGGTGTTCAAGAAGCCGCTGTTCTGGATCATCCTAGTCATCGTCGTCGGCGGGCTGATCATCGGCGGCGTGCTTTATTGGCTGCACGCGCGGCAGTTCGAGTCGACCGACGATGCTTTCGTCGACACGCACATCGTCCGCCTCGCGCCACAGGTCGCGGGCACGCTGATGCAGGTCGCCGATATCGACAACCGTCACGTCGAAGCGGGCCGCCTGCTTGCGGTGATCAAGTCGTCGGGCCGCCATGCGCAGGTCGTCGAGGCGCAGGCGAACGAATCGCAGGCCCGCGCACAGTTCGCGCAGGCGCAGGCGCAGGTCACCGCCGCCGAGGCGCAACGCCAGCAGGCGGCCGCCCAGGCGCGCGTGCCGATGGCGGCGGCGGTAAAGGCCCAGCAGGATCTCGCGCGCTACGAGGCGTTGCTGCGGCTCGATCCGAGCGCGGTCGCCGGCCAACAGCTCGATCAGGCGCGCGCTACCGCTCGCCAGACCGCCGCCGATGCCGCTGCCGCGCGCGAACAGATCGACACCGCCACTGCACAGATCAGCGTCGCCAGGAAGCAGGTTGGCGCGGCCAAGTCGGTGATCGACGCCCGTCGCGCGCAGGTCGACCAGGCGAACGTCACGATCGGCGATCTCCGCGTGACCGCGCCGGTCGCAGGGCAGGTGGTCAACCGCTCGGTCAATGTCGGCTCCTATGTCGCGCCCGGCACGCAGCTGATGGCGATCATCCCCGACAAAATGTGGGTGACCGCCAACTTCAAGGAAACGCAGCTTACCCTGATGCGGATCGGCCAGCCCGTCGACATCCACGTCGACGCGTATCCCGGCGTCGACTTCAAGGGCCATGTCGACTCGATCCAGCGCGGCGCCGGCCAGGCGTTCGCCCTGCTGCCGCCGCAGAACGCGACCGGCAACTACGTGAAGGTGGTCCAGCGCGTGCCGGTGCGGATCGTGTTCGACGCCAAGAACGGCCCCGATCCAAAGCGCTATCCGATCGGCCCGGGCATGTCGGTGGTGCCGACCGTCAAGGTCCGCTGAGGTGGCGAAAGCTCCTGCAAAAGCCGATGCGGGAGGCGGCCATACTTGGTCGCCGAGCCGGTCGGCGGCGGGCAAGTACAGCCCGTGGCTGATCGTCGCGATCATCTCGATCCCGACCTTCATGGAGGTGCTCGACACCTCGATCGCCAACGTCGCGCTCGATCATATCTCGGGCGGGCTGTCGATCACCACCGACCAGGCGACCTGGGTGCTGACCAGCTACCTCGTCGCCAACGCGATCGTCATTCCAATCTCGGGCTGGCTGTCGGACGCGATCGGCCGGAAGCGCTATTTCCTCCTCTCGATCGCGTTGTTCACGCTCGCCTCGCTGCTCTGCGGCCTCGCGCCGAACATCGGCACCCTCGTCGTCGCCCGCGTCTTACAAGGCATCGGTGGTGGCGGATTGGCACCAGTCGAACAGTCGATCCTCGCCGACACCTTTCCGCCCAAGCAACGCGGGATGGCGTTCGCCGCGTTCGCGATCGTCGTCGTCGTCGGCCCCGTGCTCGGGCCGACGCTGGGCGGATACATCGTCGAATATTCGAGCTGGCACTGGGTGTTCCTGATCAACGTCCCCGTCGGCATCGCCGCGTGGTTCCTGGTCGAGACGTTCGTCGACGAGCCGGACCAGGTGAAGAAGGACCGAGACGAGCGGTTCAAGAACGGCCTGACGATCGACTATGTCGGCGTCGCGCTGGTCGCGCTCGGGCTCGGCTTCCTCGAACTCACCTTCGATCGCGGCGAGCGTGAGGACTGGTTCGCGAGCGGCTTCATCGTCATGTCGGCGATCATCGCCGCGGTGTCGCTGGTGACGCTCGTCGTCTGGGAGTTGAACCATAAGGACCCGGTGATCGACCTCAAGCTGATGAAGAACCGCAACTTCGCGCTGACGATCGGCGTGATGGGCGTCACCGGCATGATTCTGTTCGGCACCACGCAGCTCATACCGCAGATGCTGCAACAGGTGCTCGGCTACAGCTCGCTCGACGCCGGCCTCGCGCTGACCGCGGGTGGTCTGGCGACGCTCGTCATGGTGCCGTTCGCAGGGCGGCTGAGCGGGCTGGTCGACGTCCGTTTCCTGCTGTTCCCGGCGTTGCTGGTGCAGGCGTTTGCGCTGTGGAACATGAGCCACCTGACCGCCGACATCGCGTTCTCCGATGCGGCGTTCGCACGGCTGTTCCAGGCGATGGCGCTGCCGTTCCTGTTCGTGCCGATCAACGCGATCGCCTATGTCGGGCTCAAGCAGACGCAGACCGCACAGGCGTCGAGCCTGCTCAACGTCTCGCGTAATCTCGGTGGGACGATCGGCATCTGCTTTGCACAGACTCAGCTCGCAGGCGGGTTGCAGCGGCACCAGTCGGAACTGACGCAGACGCTCAACCCGCTCGATCCGAATTACAATGACTGGATGCAGAAGGCGACAAGCGTGTTCGGCGGGCAGGGCGATGCGACGACGCCGTTGGCCGTTCTCTACAGCCAGATGCAGCGGCAGGCGACGATGCTTGCGTTCCTCGACGTGTTCCGCGCGATGATGGTGGTCGTGCTGTGCGTCGCGCCACTGGTTCTATTCATGCGCTCCGGCAAGACCGGCGGCGCGCCCTCGGGAGGGATGCATTGATGCGTGCGCGGTTCATGGTGGTTGCGGTTGCGGCCCTGCTCGCGGGGTGCACCGTCGGCCCGAATTACGTCGCCCCCGAGATGGCGGTGCCGCCGGCGTTCGTCGGTCCGCAAGCCACAGTGGGTGCGACCGTCGATCCGGCACGCTGGTGGTCGGCGTTCGACGATCCGCAACTCGACGGCCTCGTCGAGCGCGCGCTGAAAGGCAATCCCGACATCGCGATCGCCGCCTCGCGCGTGCGGCAGGCACGGTTGCAGGAGATCGTCGCGCGCTCGCAAGGATTGCCGAGCGTCAACGCGAGCGCCAGCCCGAGCCATATCGAGTTCAGCAAGAATGCCGGCCTCTCGTCGATCGCACGCGCGTTCAGCGGCGGCACGGGGGCAGGCGGCACCGGCTCGACCGGCGGCATCGCTTTGCCTGGCAGCGGGATCACGACTTACTCGGTCGGGTTCGACGCAAGCTGGGAGCTCGACCTGTTCGGCGGCGTCCGGCGCAGCACCGAGGGCGCGCGGGCGCGGACGGAAGCGGCGGTCTGGTCTAAGCGCGACGCGGCGGTGACGCTCGCGGCGGAAGTCGCGCAGGCGTATTTTGCGCTTCGGCTCGACCAGGCGCAGCTTGCGACGATCGAGGGCGAGATCGCCAACCAGCAACGTGCACTGACGATCGCGGGCAACATCGCGAAGGTCGGCCTCGTCCCGCCGATCGACGTCACTCGCCAACGCGCTTCGATTACGTCGACACAGGCGCGCGCCGAGCCGGTCCGCGCCGATGTCGACGTCCGCATGCACGCACTGGCGATCCTACTCGGCGAGCCGCCCGCGACGCTGATGGCCGAACTCGCGGCGCCTTCGGTCGCCCCGCTCGGCGTGCCGACGATCCCGGCCGGGTTGCCTTCCGAACTGTTGCGCCGTCGCCCCGACATCCGCGGGGCAGAGCGCGATCTGGCTGCCTCGACCGCGGATATCGGCGTGGCAGTCGCGGATATGTATCCGAAGTTCAGCCTAACCGGCATGAGCCAGCTGATCTCGACCGCTTTGGGCAATCTGTTTTCGGGTGACAGCCTCCAGCTGACCGCTTCGGGCGCTGCGCAGTTCCCGTTGCTCGACTGGGGCCGGCGTAAGTCGGTCGTGAAGTCGCGCGAGGAAGACCGCGAGCAAGCGTATCTCCGCTATCGCTCGACGGTGTTGCAGGCGTTGCGCGACGTCGAGGACCCGCTTGCGCAGATCGCTGCCGAGCGGCGTCGGAACGCGGCGTTGCAGCGCGCGGTGATCGATGCGCAAAGCAGCGCGAACGCGGCGGAGTCGCAGTACCGGACCGGCTTCGTGGCGCAGACGACGCTGCTGAATGCGGAGACGGATGTGCTGACGGCGCGCGAACAGCTGGTGTCGAGCGATGCGCAGTTGCGGCAGCTGACGGTAGCGCTGTTCAAGGCGCTGGGTGGGGGTTGGGAGCAGGCGGAGTAGGAGCGCGCTTCACCTCGTCCGCTACCCACACCTAATTGTTCTCCCGCGAAGGCGGGAGCCCAGACTGGACTCCCGCCTTCGCGGGAGAACAAGCTAGTTAGTGGACTGCACCCGTTCCACGAGCACCACCCCGGCGAAGGCCGGGGCCCAATTGGGAAACGTCGGTGACCTAGGTGTGCGCTTCATCACTGCGACCTTGCCAATTGGGCCCCGGCCTTCGCCGGGGTGGTAGTCTTTTTGGGCAGGTGCTTTCAGCGAGCAGGCGTTATTCAGAAAACAGGGGCGGCCACACGACCGCCCCGCGAAAATCACTTCTTCTTATTCTTCCGCGCCGCATACTTAGCGTCACGAATCGCCTTCTTCTCGGCGTCGGTCAATTCGACCTTCGCCTCGGCCTCGCGCTTCTTCGCAGCAGCGGCCTCGGCTTCAGCCTTCTTCAAAGCCTTCGCCTCGTCTTCGGCAGCACGCTTGGCAGCGCGCTTCTCGCGCTCGGCCAATTCCTTGGCCTCGCGTGCGGCAAGGCGCTCGGCAACGACCGCTTCGTCGATCGGCGGCTTCGCCTTCAGCGCTTCGAGCGCCTTCTGCTTGGCGGCGGCTGCGCTGCTCGTGCGGTCCTGGAAACTGGGGTCCTTGAAAGAGGCCATTGTCGTCGAATAATCCTGTAATGAAGGCCTGACCGCTCGGACGCAGGGTTGCGCGAACGGTGACGCTGGCAGCGCCTGTAAATCATCGCGCGCCGGATCGGAAGAGATGTGTTCGATAGCGCGGTTTTCAACCCCGTATGGCGGCAGCATCCCGATCGGCCGTCATCGAACCGTCACATCATAGTCATGCAAGCGTAACCCAAATCGCATCGCAGCGTCATCTGGCCAGCCTAACCGCCATGTCACGGTCGGCAGGGGGGAGCCTGGGTCGATCCGAACAATCAACGGTACGACTCGGGAGTCCTTCGCATGACCAGCTTTACTCGCCTCGGCACGATCCTGCTGACCGGCACGGCCTGCCTCGCACTCACCGCATGCGGTGGCGCCGACGATGTCGCATCGCCAGGCGCAGGCACGGTGATCATCACGCCGCCCGCCACGCCGACGCCAACACCGGCAACCCCGACGCCCACGCCGACGGCGATTACCGCCGCACAGTTCGCCTCGACCTCGGGCGGTCGCTCGGACGGCACGATCACGATCAGCGCCGACGAGCAGCTTGCGATCGTCAATGCCGGCACCAACAACAATGTCAGCGGCACCAACGTCCTGACCGGCGTGTACCCGACCGCCGCGACGTCCGCTACGACCGCGACCGACCCGTCGTCGATCAACCCGTTCTTCACCAGCACGAACTTCGTCGGCGCGCTGAACGGACCGTCCGACACCGCGTTCCAGGGATGGACCTGCAACTCGACCTCGGCACAGTTCGGCGGCACCACGACCGCTAGCTGCACCGCGGTTCCCGCTGTCGGCACTGGCGGTTCGGCCGCAGCATGCCCGACCGGCACGATCGACGACGGCCTGGTCCAGACGTTCCGCGCCTGCCGCCTGCCGACCGTGATCTCGTCCAGCCTGACGCTGCCGAAGATCGCCGGCGTGTTCTACCGCCTGCGCGGCCAGACCGAAGTCGGTGCCGATGTCGGCACGACCGGTGCCGATACCGGCGTGACGCTGACGATCGCGCCGGGCGTCATCGTCGCGGCGGACTCGACCGAAGTCACCGCCGACCTCCTGCTCGTCAACCGCGGGTCGAAGATCAGCGCCGTCGGCACGCGCGACGCGCCGATCATCTTCACGTCGCAGCAGAACCTGACCGCCAACGGCGTCAGCGACGCGACGCAGGGCCAGTGGGGCGGGATCATCCTGCTCGGCCGCGCCCCCGTCGCGGTCTGCGCCACCGGCACCGGTCCGAACAATGCGGGCGGCACCAGCACGACCTGCCAGCAGGCGATCGAAGGCGTCACCGGGCGCTTCTACGGTGGCCCGACCGCCGCGGACAACAGCGGCACGATGCAGTATGTCCAGATCCGCTACAGCGGCATCGCGATCAGCGACGGCAACGAGCTTCAGGGCCTGACGCTGGGCGGCACCGGTTCGGGCACGACGATCGATCACGTCCAGAGCCACAATTCGGCCGATGACGGCATCGAGATCTTCGGCGGCACCACGAACATCAAGTATTTCGCGGTCACCGGCGCGGACGACGACGGCTACGATATCGACAACGGCTATCGCGGCTTCATGCAGTTCATCATCGCCGCGCAGCGTCTGCTGGGTGCGACCGCCGACTCGTTCTCGACCGAGATCGACTCGAACGGTGCCGAGGATCTGCTGCCGCGGACCTTCGGCCAGTATTCGAACTTCACGTTCGTCCAGACCGCGCTTGCGCCGGCCGCGATCCGCCAGCGTGGCGGGTCGGACATGCGCTTCATCAACGGTATCGTGAAGACGCCGGCGACCGTCGCCTGCCTCAACCTGATCGCGCAGGAAACCAGCCAGGCCGATCGCTCGACGATCCGCGCCGCCGATGCGTCGAAGCAGGACGTTGGCCCGCCGATCTTCACCTCGGTCTACTTCAACTGCAACGGCCGGTAAGCCTCCGGTCGGCTCTCCGCAGTCGATGATGTGAGCAGCGATGCCGGGGCGGTTCCAAAGACCGCCCCGGCATTCGCCCATAGACCCCTGATCTGGATATTCGGCCATGCAAACGCGCTTCGGCTATGCCACCTTACTTCTCCTGACCTCGCAGCTGGTCGCGCCGGCCGTGCTGGCCCAAACCGGCGGCGCCGCACCGGCCCCCGCCGCATCGCCACCCGCCTCGACCACACCGACGGGGCCTACCTCGACGCCGGTGGACACGTCTGCGCCACAGGCCGAAGGTGCACAGGCCGCAGGTGCGCAGGCCGAAGTGTCGACGCCGGGCTATGATCCCAATGGCGGCGAGGATATCGTCGTCGTCGGCCGCAACATCCCGAATTTCGTCCGTGCGACGCCGCAGGTCGTGTCGATCCTGTCGACCGAGGACATCGCCCGCACCGGCGAAGGCGACATCGCCGGCGCCTTGTCGCGCGTCACCGGTCTCAGCATCGTCGGCAACGGCTTCGTCTATGTCCGCGGTCTCGGCGATCGCTACTCCTCGTCGCTGCTGAACGGTTCGCCCTTGCCGAGCCCCGAGCCGCTACGCCGTTCGGTCCCGCTCGACATCTTCCCGACCACGATCGTCGGATCCGCGCTGGTCCAGAAGACCTATTCGGTGAACTATCCCGGCGAATTCGGCGGCGGCGTGATCAACCTCACGACCAAGACGATCCCGGACAAGAACTTCCTGTCGTTCGGCGGCTCGGTTTCAGCCGACACCGCGACGACCAGCGAGCTCGGCTACACCTATTACGGCGGCGATAAGGACTGGATCGGCTACGACGACGGCACCCGCAAGGTGCCGAGCTTCATCAAGGATGCGCCAAAGGGCAACGGCAACATCTCCGCCGCGCAGGCCGCGACGCTCAGCAACGCCTCGACCTCGCTGCTCCAGCGCAACAACCAGCTCCCCGCCAATTTCTCGGGCGAGATCAGCGGCGGTACGGTGTTCGACATCGGATCGGGCCGGCTCGGCGTGATCGCATCGGTCAGCGCGAGCAACACCTTCCGCACGCGCAACATCACGCAGCAGGATTCGGTGACGCCCGAGGGCTTGCTGCGCAACGATTTCCAGACGCTGCTGACCGACAACCGCATGGTCGCCAACGGACTGCTCGGCATCGGCTACGAGTTCGGCGAGAACAGCGTCAAGCTCACCAACGTCTACATCCACGACACGCTCAAGCAGGCGCGCGGGTCGGCGGCGACCACCTACAACAACTCGAGCGGTCTGCGCTTCCAGCAGAATACCAACTGGTTCGAACGCCAGTTGTTCGAGACTCAGCTGGTCGGCGCGTTCAAGCCGGTGGACGCGCTGACGCTCGACGTCCGCGGCGCCTACGCAAATTCGAAGCGCAACGCGCCGTATGAGCGGCAGTTCGATTACCTCTGCTCGAACACCACCACGACGGGTCTGCCGATCACCGTGCAGGATCCGAACGGCACCGGGGGCGCGCAGTGCAACGGCGCCTACCAGGTGACCCAGCGCTTCTCGCCGTTCGCGTCGATCATCTTCAGCGAACTGAAGGAGGACCTCTACAGCGGGCAGGCTGATCTGGCCTACAAGCTGTCGACCGCGCGGCCGGTAACGCTTTCGACCGGCTATTTCTTTTCGGACACGAAGCGTACGTCGTCGCGTCTTCAGTTCAATTACCAGACGCCACGCGGTGGTGGCACCGCGCCGGGTTATCCCTACAATCTTCTGCGCCCGGACTATCTGCTCGCGATCGACACGAACGATCCGAACAACTCGCTGGAACTGCAGTTCAACACCCCGCTCGGCGCGTACCAGTATGACGCGTCGCTGCGCATTAATGCAAGCTATGTCCAGGCCGAAGCCGAGGTCGCCGACGGTATCCGCGGGACGATCGGCGTCCGCTACGAGACCGCGGACGAGCGGGTGACCCCGATCGATTCCGCGACGACGCGCCTGAAGAACGACTATTTCCTGCCGGCCACGACGTTGACCTGGAATTTCGCGCCTGACATGCAGTTTCGCGTCAGTGGATCGAAGACGATCTCGCGCCCGCAGTTCCGCGAGCTTGCGCCGCAGCAGTTCCGCGATCCCGAGTCGGATCGCCTGTTCTTCGGTAACCCGCTGTTGCAGGATACCAAGCTGTACAATCTCGATGCGCGGTACGAATGGTTCTTCGCGCGTGACCAGCGCTTCACGCTCGGTGCGTTCTACAAGCGGATCGACAAGCCGATCGAGCAGGTCGGTTTCTACACCGGCGCCGACGATCGTCTCCAGACCGGCTTCACCAATCTGCCCAAGGCCAAGCTGTACGGCGGCGAGGTCGAGTTCCAGAAATACGTGCCGCTCGACACGCTCGGCAGCGATTTCTTCGCGACACGGCGCCTGCTGTTCATCGCCAATTACACCTATACGAACTCGTCGATCACGGTGGACGACACCTGCGTGCCGAACGTGGTCGACCAGACCACGAAGGTCGCAGGGTGCGATACCGGGTTTGCGCCCGCGACGGGCAATTTCCGTGACGGCGCGCCGCTTACCGGTCAGTCGGATCACTTGGTCAACGTCCAGCTTGGGCTGGAGGATACCAAGCGGCTGTCGCAGATCACGCTGCTGTTCAACTATGCCAGCGACCGCGTAACGAACCGCGGCCCGTCCAACCTCGGTGGCGCGGGCTTCCTGCCCGACATCATCGAAAGGCCCGGCATCCGCCTCGATCTCGTCGCGCGCCAAGGCATCGAATTGCGCGGTGCCAAATTCGAGGTCAAGGCCGAGGCGCGCAACCTCACCAAGACGTGGTTCAGCGAAGGTCAGACGTTCGAGAACGGCAACAAGGTGTACATCAACCGGTACAATCTGGGTCAGGTGTTCACGCTGGGTATCAGCACGACGTTCTGAGGAAGGGGGCGGTCGTTCAGGTTGCGCTCCAGTGGCGAGCGCAGTCAGAGCGACCGACCTCCCAAGAAGAGGACCTCCCCGGCGAAGGCCGGGGCCCAGTTGGAAAGGTCAGCGTAACGTAGCGCCGTCCTCCGTCAGCAACGTTGTCCAACTGGACCCCGGCCTTCGCCGGGGAGGTGCTTTAACGGGGCTAGGTACTGAGGCGCTGGCACCGCCGCTGCGCCTATCCACCCGTTCTCGTCCGACCGATCATGGCCCTAGACCAAGCCTAGCCCCATGCCTTCTCACGAAACCATTTGGTGATCACATACTTGACCCCCGACCGTACCTTCATCCCGTGATGCAGCGTCGCAGGGTTGAGGCTGCCATCCGCGCGCCGGTTGTTCCACGCGAGCAGCTTGCCCGTCTCCGGCTGGACGATCTTGTCGATCGCCTTGAAGCGCGTCGCGCCGCCTGCGTCCGGCCGGTTCAGGTAGATCATGACGGTCCACGTCCTGTTCCCCGCGACGCCGCAATAGCGCGTATAGTCCACCCCGTTCGGCTCGAAATAATCGGTATGTCCCTTGAACTCCTGGCCGACCGCATAGCGTTGGCCCTGCAGCGGCTCGCCATGCACCGGGTCGAGTCCGGTCAGTGCCGCGATCCGGCGCTCGACGTCGATCGCCACCGGATCCAGCGGCGAAAGATCGCCCGTCTCACTCGTCCGATAGCTCGCATCACCGTTCGAATCGGAGATCGTCGACGGCCGCCGTACCGCATCGATCCGCTCGATCAGCGCCGCACACAGCTCGGGCGGCAGGAAGTCGCGCCGCACGAACAGGTCGAGCTTGGGGCTCGGTACGCGCTGCACGCCGGGCACGGACAGCCGCGCCAGGATCGCTTCGGGGGGCAGGCCGGAGCCGCTGGAGGGGAGAGTATCGGACATGCGCGTCTTCTGCCCATCGCCGACGCGATGCGCTACCCTGTCCGTCATCTCAGCGCGGCCGGCACCGGATTGCGCATATTCGGCGGGCAAGCCATTGACGCGGAATTGTAACATGGCATGCCTACGCGACGGGATGCGGGAAATTGGGGTGGGTCGCGGATGCGGTTGAAGCTGGACGCGCGGGCGCGCCGTATCTTGCGGCGTATGCCGGTGGTGAATGTCTATAGTGTCGTCGAACTCGCGCTGCTGGCCGGGCTGGCCACGCAGTGCGCGCGGCTGGCGTGGACGATCGTGACGCCGATCACGCCGCTCGGCGACTGGCGCCCCGCCGCGCCGATGGTCGTCGGATCGCCCGCCGATATCTTGCGCGGGTTCGATCCGTTCTTCCGCCTCGGTGGCGCGGCGGGCGCACCCGCCACCGTCACGTCGCTCCAGCTGACCCTGTTCGGCACGCGCATCGACGAGGCGATGGGGCGCAGCTCCGCGATCATCGCCGGTCCCGATGGTCTCCAGCAAAGCGTCGCGGTTGGCGACGAGATCCAGCCCGGCGTACGCCTCAAGTCGGTCGCGTTCGATCATGTCACGATCGACCGGGGTGGCGCCGACGAAGACCTGTTCCTCGACCAGTCGGGCGCAGTCACCCCGGTCGTGCCCGGAGCGCCCCCCGGTGGCGCGGCATCCCCGGCGGTCGGCATCCCCGTCGCGCAGTTGCGGAGCGAGATCGGCTTCATCCCGCGGATCGACGGCGGCCGCATCAGCGGGCTCACCGTCCGCTCGCAAGGCTCGGGCAACGCGTTCCGCTCCGCCGGGCTCAAGGACGGCGATGTCGTCACCTCGATCGGCGGGCGCCCCGTTTCCGGCCCCGGCGATCTCGACCGCATCGCCAAGGATTTCGCGGGCGGCGGCAACGTCCCCATCACCGTAGAACGCGGCCAGGATACCCTGCCGCTCGCCATCACGATCGCGCCACCCCAATGAAAAAACTGTTTCTCGGTCCCGTCGTCGCGCTCGCGCTGGCGGCAGGCGTCCACGCGCAGACCACGCTCAACGTCCGCGATGCCGACATCCGCGCATTCATCGCCGACGCGGCCAAGGTCACTGGGCGCACGTTCATCATCGACAACCGCGTCGCCGGCAAGGTGACGGTGGTCACCGATCGCCCGCTGTCGCGCTCCGAATATTTCGAGATCTTCCTCTCGACCCTGCGCGCCAACGGCCTCGTCGCGGTGCCGACCTCCGGCGGTGCGTTCCGCGTCCAGCCGCTCGACAACGCCGCCTCGCAGCCGAGCCGGATCGGCGTCGCAGGCGCCGCACGCAACAGCTATGTCACCGAGATCATCCGCCTCCGCGCGATCGACGCGCAGTCCGCGGTCGAGACGGTTCGCCCGCTGGTCAGCGCGCAGGGCTCGGTCAGCGCGAACCGCGGCGGCAACAGCCTCGTCGTGGTCGATTTCGCGGACAATATCCGCCGTATCCGCGAGGTCCTCCGCCGGATCGACACGGACACGTCCTCCACGCGCGTCGTCGCGCTCAAGAATGCGAGTGCCAAGGAGATCGCGACGGCGCTCCAGGGGCTGATCGGCACGGGTACGGGCGGCGGTCAAGGCGGGCAGGGCGGCGGCGCAGGCTCCGGCCCGAGTGCATCGGTGGTCGCGGTCGAAGGCTCGAACGCGGTCGCCTTGCGCGGCGATCCGACCACCGTCGCCCGCCTCGCGCAGGTCGCCGCAGACCTCGACCAGAAGGCGCGCAACGGCACCGAGATCAAGGTCGTTTTCCTCGAGAACGCCGACGCTGAGCAATTGCTGCCAGTGTTGCAGGAACTCGTCGGCCAGACTCCGACGCAGCCGGTGCAGACGGCGCTGTCGCGCTCGAACTTCGGGTCGAGCAGCACCAACGGCGCGTCCGGCGGCCAGTCGAACTTCTCGCAACCACAAATCCCGCAGTCCGGCCCCTCGTCGAGCGGCGGGGGCGGCGGATCGGGCCAGGCGGCGATCACCGCGGCCGGCGGCAAGACCGCTGCGGTCGTCACGCGCTTCGCCGGCGCCAACGCGATCGTCATCGCCGCACCCGCCGAGATCCAGCGTCAGCTGAACGAGGTCGTCCGGCAGCTCGACACGCGCCGCGAACAGGTACTCGTCGAGGCGATCGTCGCCGAAGTCTCCGATTCGACCGCGCGCACGCTCGGGGCGCAGTTCATCGTCGGCGATCCGAGCGGCGGTGCGTTCGGCGCGTCGACCTTCTCGAACTCCGCGCCCAACATCCTGCAGATTGCCGGCGCGATCGGCGCGCGCTCGATCGGCGGCAACGGCACGACGGTCGTCGCGCCCGATGGCACGCGCACCGAAACGAACACCCCCAATGCCGCGGCGGACGCGCTGCAGCAGTCGGCGATCGCGTCGATCCTCGCGGCCACCGGCGGGTTTGGCGGGTTCGGCGGCAAGATCGGCAGCACGTTCTTCGGCGCGATCATCAACGCGGTGAAGAGCGACACGACCTCGAACCTGCTCCAGGTCCCGCACCTCGTCACGCTCGACAACCAGGAGGCGCACAGCCTCGTCGGGCAGGAAATTCCGATCACCACGGGACAGGCGCTCAGCACCAATTTCGACAACGCGTTCCGCACCACGCAGCGCCAGAATGTCGGGATCGAGCTGACCGTGCGTCCGCAGGTCAACTCGTCGGGCACCGTGAAGCTCAACCTCCGCCTCGAAGTCAGTTCGATCGCCGGCCCGGTGTCGAGCGACAATAGCGACCTGATCCTCAACAAACGCGAGGTCGAAACCGTCCGCACCGTCGACGACGGCCAGATCGCGGTGATCAGCGGTCTGCTCGACGACAACGAACGCCGCACGATCGAGAAGATCCCGCTGCTCGGCGACATTCCCGTGCTCGGCCACCTGTTCACCTCGAAGGCGAAGCAGCGGTCGAAGACCAACCTGATGATCTTCATCCGCCCGACGATCCTGCGCACCGCCGAGGACAGCCGCAAGCTGACCGAGCAGCGTTATGGGTATGTCCGCCTGCAACAGGGTCTGCAGGAGCCGGGCGCGGAGCCGTCGATTGATCAGCTCGTCCGCGACTATATGGGCGCCGCGCCGCCGATCCCGAGCGCACCGATCCCCGGCAACATCGAAGACCCGCGCATCGCCGTCCCGGTACGCACCTCGACGATGGTCGTGCGACCAAAGAAATGATCATCCGCGAAGGCCACGAGATCGACGCTTCTGCTCCCCTCCCGCTTGCGGGAGGGGTCGGGGGAGGGCCTGTCTTACTCCCGGCCGACGCGATCGAGGGGTATGTCATTCCCTCCCCCAACCCCTCCCGCGAGCGGGAGGGGAGCAGTGACCTCCCTCAGATCACCATCCCCTACGCCTTCGCCCGAAAGTTCGGCGTCGTGATCGACCACACCGACACCGACTCCCACCTCACCATCGCCATGCGCGCCGGCGCAGACCCGAAAGTCCTGCTCGAACTTCGCCGCTACCTCGCCCGCCCGTTCGACGTGACCTTCGTCGAACAGGTCGCGTTCGATCGCCTGCTCTCGAACGTCTACGCGATGGACGGCCAGGCCAACGCGCTCGCCGCAGTCGGCATGGGCGACGAGCTCGACCTGCTCGCCGGCGACATGCCGACCGCGGAAGACCTGCTCGACACCGCCGACGACGCCCCCGCGATCCGGCTGATCAACGGCATCATCGCCGACGCCGCGCGCAACGGCGTGTCCGATATTCACATCGAACCGTACGAATCCGGCCTCGTCGTCCGCATGCGCATCGACGGCGTGCTGCGCGAAACGCTGCGCATGCCGCCGAACGTTGCCCCGGTGGTGGTCAGCCGCATCAAGGTCATGGCGCGCCTCGACATCGCCGAGCGCCGCGTCCCGCAGGACGGCCGCATGGGGCTGACGTTAGGCGGCAAGCTGCTCGACGTCCGCGTGTCGACGCTACCGTCGCGGGCGGGGGAACGCGTGGTGCTGCGTATCCTCGACAAGGAAAACGCCGGTATCGATCTGGAGGCGCTCGGCCTGCCGCCCGCGCTATTCGCGCTGCTCAACGAAGCGCTCAGCGAGCCCAACGGCATCATCCTCGTCACCGGGCCGACCGGCTCGGGCAAGACCACCTCGCTCTATGCCGCGCTCCGCCTGCTCAACGACGGCAGCCGCAACATCCTCACCGTCGAGGACCCGGTCGAGTACGCCGTCGACGGCGTCGGCCAGACCCAGGTGAACCCCAAGGTCGGCCTGACCTTCGCGGCAGGGCTGCGCGCGATCCTGCGCCAGGATCCCGACGTCGTGATGGTCGGCGAAATCCGCGACCGCGAGACCGCCGAGATCGCGGTGCAGGCATCGCTGACGGGCCATCTCGTGCTGTCGACGGTCCACACCAACGACGCGATCGGCGCGATCACCCGCATGCGCGACATGAAGGTCGAGAGCTTCCTGCTCGCTTCGACGCTGCGCGCGGTTATTGCGCAGCGCCTTGTTCGGCGGCTCTGCCCTACGTGCCGCAAGGCCGTGCCTGCTTCGGATACGGTTGCCCCGCTGCTCGGCATCGCCTCCGACGCGGTCGTCTACGTCGCGCAAGGCTGCGAAGACTGCAACCAGACCGGCTACAAGGGCCGCATCGGCGTGTTCGAAGCGGTCCGTATCGACGACACGATCCGCCGCCTGATCAACACCGACGGTCATGAGTCGGAGATCACCGCCCACGCGTTCGCCAAATCGCCGAACTTGGCGCAATCGGCCCGCGACCTCGTCCTCTCCGGCCAGACCACCGCTGAAGAAGCAGTCCGAGTATCCCGTCGCGACACCACGGAAGTTGTCGAGGATACAGTAGTTGCGTAGCGCGCGGCAATTCCTCCCCGGAACGGGGAGGGGGACCAGCGAAGCTGGTGGAGGGGGCTCACCACGCCCGCACCACCAGCCGTACGCCGCCAGCAGCGCAACGCAACGTTCGCGGCACGCCCCCTCCACCACCGCTTCGCGGCGGTCCCCCTCCCCTTGCAGGGGAGGATGATGGCGGACTTCGACTACATCGCGATCGACACCAAAGGCGCCGAACGCCGCGGCCACGTCGCCGCGTCGGACATCGACGTCGCGCGCGCCACGCTCGACGCGCGCAAATTCTATGTCGTCAAGATCACCCCCGGCGCACCGCCGCAGGCTTCGAAGGGCCGCCCGCTCTTCGGCCTCCAGCTCGGCGCGCCGAAGATGTCAGGCAAGAACCTCACGCTCTTCACCCGCCAGCTCGCCACGCTCAACCGCGTCTCGCCTCTGGAAGAGTCGCTTCGCACGATCACTCGCCAGACCGAACAGGACAGCGTCCGCACTATAGTCCAGCACGTCCACGCCGGCGTCGTCGAAGGCCGTCGCCTCGCCGACGCAATGGCGCGAGAGCCGAAAAGCTTCCCGCCGCTCTACCGCGCAATGGTGTCCGCCGGCGAAAGCTCGGGCTCACTGCCGACGATCCTCGACCGTCTTGCAGCCCTGCTCGAACGCCAGGCCGAGATTCGCGGCAAGCTCATCACCGCGCTCGCCTATCCGTCGATCCTCGCGCTCGTCGCGTTCGGCGTCGTCACCGCGCTGATGATGTTCGTCGTGCCGCAGGTGGTCGAGCAATTCGACACGGTCGGCCAGCAACTCCCGCTGCTGACTCGGATGGTGATGGCGTTCTCGGCGTTCCTCGTCGGATACTGGTGGGTGATGCTGCTGATCGTCGTCGGTGGCGGCCTGGCCGGTTGGCGGGCGCTGAAGGACCCGACGCTGCGGCTTGCGTTCGACGGCTGGTTGCTCCGCATTCCGCTACTCGGCCGCCTGATCCGCGACCTTCACGCGGCGAGAATGGCGCGCACGCTCGGCACGATGGTGGCGAGCCGCCTGCCGCTGCTCGACGGCCTCAACCTCACCGCCAGCACGATCCACAACCGCCGCCTCCGCCTCGCCTCCGACCAGATCGTCGACGCGATCCGCGGCGGTGGCTCCCTGTC
Organism: Sphingomonas sp. PP-F2F-G114-C0414; assembly: GCF_003688595.1. Classification (GTDB taxonomy): domain Bacteria; phylum Pseudomonadota; class Alphaproteobacteria; order Sphingomonadales; family Sphingomonadaceae; genus Sphingomonas. Next base: position 808,162 of record NZ_RCWT01000010.1, on the reverse strand, counting down.
CGCCGCGATGCGTCGCGCCGGCGTTTTCCCACCACTGCTGACCTATCTTGCAGCGAGCGGCGAAGCGGCGGGCCGTCTCGACGAGATGCTGGAACGCGCCGCCGACTATCTCGAGCGCGAGTTCGACCGTTTCACCGCCACCGCACTCTCGCTGCTCGAACCGCTGATCATCGTCGTGATGGGCGGCATCGTCGCGACGATCGTGCTATCCATCCTGCTCCCGATCCTCCAGCTCAACACGCTGGCCGGACAATGAGGTTGTTCATGCGTCCCGAAGATAAAAAGAAGCGCCGCGAGGCTGGTTTTACCCTCGTCGAGCTGATGGTCGTGATCGTCATCATCGGCCTGTTGGCGACGATCGTCGCGCTCAACGTGCTGCCCTCGGGCGACACTGCGCGGATCCAGAAGGCGAAGGCCGACATCGCCCAAATCGAGGGCGGGCTGGAACTCTATAAGCTCCAGAACATGACCTTCCCCAACACCACGCAGGGGCTGAACGCGCTGGTCTCGGCGCCCGCGGGCCTGACCGATCCGTCGCGCTATCAGCGTGGCGGGTATCTGAAGAAGCTGCCGAACGATCCCTGGGGTCGCCCGTATCTCTATGCCTCGCCCGGCGCACACGGCGAGGCCGACGTCTGGACCTTCGGCGCCGACGGCAAGGAAGGCGGCGAGGGGATCGATGCCGATATCGGCAGCTGGCAATAGGTCCTTGGACTGGGTCCCCGCCTGCGCGGGGACACTTTCGCGGAGACGCGAAAGTGGTTTCACGCTGGTCGAACTGATGGTCGTCGTGACGATCATCGGCTTGGCCTCCGCTGTGGCCGTGCTCGTCATGCCGGACCCGCGCGGCCGCGTGCTCGACGAGGCGACGCGCTTCGCTCTGCGCACCCGCGCCGCGCATGACTCGGCGATCGTCGAGGCGCGTCCGGTGAGCGTCTGGATCAGCGGTGGCGGCTACGGCTTCGACCGTCGACTCGCTGGCGGCTGGACGCCGATCGCCGAGAAACCCATGCGCGTCGAGCGCTGGAACGAAGGCACCAGGGCCAGCATCGGCGACACCACCGGCCGGATGCGCGTGACGTTCGACCCGACCGGCCTCGTCGATCGCCCTGCGGAGATCCGGCTCGATCGTGGCGGCGTCGCGGCGACGGTCCACATCGACGCCGACGGCAGCGTAAGAGCCGATGCAGGCTGAGCGCGGCTTCACCCTAATAGAGATCATGGTCGCGCTGGCGGTGTTCAGCCTTGCGGCGATGGCGCTCGTGCGTCTGGAAAGCGCGACGATCCGCGGCGCATCGATCCTCGACGAAACGCTCGTCGCGCAGATGGTCGCGCGCAACGTCGCAATCGACGCGGTCACCAGCGCGCAACCGCCGACCGCAGGCCGCGTCACCGGTGTCGAGACGAACGGCGGCCAGCCCTGGACATGGACGCGACAGGTGAGCGCTCTCGGCGGATCGAGCGTGCTGCGGATCGACGTGGTGGTCGCCGACCGGACCGGCACCCAACTCGGCCGCCTGACCATGGTGCGACCCGCGCCGCGGATGGTGATGTGACGCATCCGAAATCCGAGGCCGGCTTCACGCTCATCGAAGTCATGGTGTCGCTCATGATCTTCGGCATGATCGCCGCCGCAGGTGTCGCGATCCTGTCGTTCAGCGTTAAGGCGCAGAGTTCAACCGGCGCCAAACTCGATGACATCAGCGCGCTCACGCGCACCATGTCGATTCTGTCCGCCGACCTCGCCCAGGCGTCGAACCGCGCCACCCGCGACGAGGCGGGCACCAGCGTCCCCGCGTTCATCGGCGAGAGCGGGTCGGGCGTCACGCCGATGCTCCGCCTCGTCCGCGCCGGCTGGAGCAACATCGACGGTGCGGCGCGCTCCAGCATGCAGAAGGTCGCCTACCGCGTCGACGGCGGCACGCTCCAGCGGATCGCGTATCCGATGGTCGACGGCGCGCAAGCGCTGCCGCCTGCCGCGTTGCTCACCAAAGTTCGTCAGGTCGGACTGCGCTATCGCATCGCGGGGGCCTGGAGCGATCGATGGGACGGCGCGAGCGGCAGGCCTTTGCCCGACGCGATGGAACTCACCGTCCAGCGCGATGACGGTACGCAGTTCCGCCAGATGTTTCTCGTCGGCACCAGCTACGTGCCCGCGCCCTCGGACGGAACCGGTCCTGTCATAACGCCACCTGCGGGCACCCCTTCGGGACAGGAGACGCCCGGTGCGCGAACCTGATCTCGGCATTCGACGCGGGCAAGAACGGGGCGCCGCGCTGCTCACGGTGCTGATGCTCGTCGCGATCATCGCGGTGATGGCCGGCGCGGCGCTGGAAAAACTCCGGCTGTCGACCCGCCTCGCGAGCAACGCCGCGACCGGCGAGCAGGCACGCGCCTATGCGCTCGCGGCGGAGACGATGGCGCTGACCCGCGTCTCCAACCTGCTCGCGCCAAAGCCTACGCGAGTCACGTTGGCCGGCGGCTGGAGCAACACCCCGTTCGGCCTACCGGTACCCGGAGGCTTCGCAACCGCGCGCGTCCGCGACGGCGCGAACTGCTTCAACCTGAACTCTCTCGTCGGCATGACGACCCCGGGCGTATACGTCGCGCGTGGCGACGTCCGGCCGCAGTTCGTCCGCCTGATGCGGCTGCTCGACGTGCCGGTGCAGGTCGCGGAACAGGTCGCGGCGGGCACGACCGACTGGATCGACAGCGATCAGGACCAGTCACCGATGGGGGCCGAGGACGGCGCGTATCTCGGTCGCGTGCCGTCGTACCGCACCGCCGGCACGCTGATGAGCGACCCCAGCGAACTGCGCGCGATCGCCGGGATGACGCCTGAGATCTACACGAAGGTCCGGCCGTGGATCTGCACGCTGCCCTTCGCCAAGCCATCGCCGATCAACGTCAACACGCTGCTGCCCGAACAAAGCGTGCTGCTGGCGATGATGTATCCCGATACGCTGTCGGTCGGTGCTGCCCAGCAATTGCTGCTGCGGCGACCGGTGCAGGGCTATGCGACCTTCGACGAATTGCAGAAGGGCGCGTCATTGCTCGGCGCCGCCAATATCGCGCCCGGTGTGGACGCGCAGGTGCTGTCGAAATGGTTCACGCTCGATATCGACGTGACGCTCGGCACGACACAAATGCAGGAACGTGCGCTGATCGACGCGAACCGGCTTCCCGCGCAGCTCGTATCGCGGCAATGGGGCGAGCCATCATGACGACTTTGCTGTTCCTTCCCGCCGGCGAGACCGGATATCGCTGGATGCGCGTCGCGGACGCGCGCGTGGTCGAGGAGGGGGAGGGTATCCCCGATGCGATCGACGACGAGACGATCGCGGTCGCGCCCGCCGATGCGGTGACGCTGCACTGGGCGGAGCTGCCGTCGCGGTCTGCGGCGCAGGCGACGGCGGCTGCGCGTATCCTGGCGAGCGAGGCAAGCGCGTCGCCGCTCGCCGAACTCCACGTCGCGGTCGGGGACGAAGGCGCGAGCGACCGACCGATCGGAGTCGTCGGTGCCGCGACAATGCGCGACTGGCTGCTGATGCTGGCGGAGGCAGGCGTCGATCCGGTCGCGGTCATTCCTGCGCCGATGCTCCTCCCGCGACCCGAAGAGGGCTACGCGCGGGCGGAGCTTGCGGGCAGCGGTGTCGTGCGCGGCACGTCCAGCGGGTTCGCCGACGAAGCGCGGCTGACGGAGTTGGTGACCGGCGGCACCGCGCCCGCGACGATCGACCGCGATATGCTGGAGGCAGCGATCGTTGCCGCCGTCGCGTCGCCCCCGCTCGACCTACGGCAGGGGCCGTTTGCGCGGCGGCGACGGTTCGCAATCGACTGGGGGCTGATCCGTCGGCTGGCGCTATTGTCGCTGACGATCCTGGCCGTGACCCTCGCGATCTCGCTCGTCCGCATCGCGAAATACAGCTTCGGCGCGGATGCGTTGGAGGCGGAGGCCAATACGGTGGCGGTCACCGGCCTGCCGCGCGGCGAGACGGTGGTCGACGCCAGCCGCCAGCTCGACGAGCGCCTGTCGCGCGTGCGGGGACCCGGGCTGGGTTTCACCAGCACGACCGCGGCGGTCTTCGCAGTGGTGCGTGCGACGCCCGGCACCGAAGTCACCGCGCTCGATTTCCAGGCGAACGGCGACCTGCGCCTGTCGGTGGCCGTCGAACGCGAAGCCTTGGCGACCGACCTCAAACGAGCGCTCGAAGCCGCCGGCTTCTCGGTCCGCGCGGGCGTGTTCCAGGCAGCAGCCGGCCGGGTGACGGGTGAACTCACGATCAGCCCGGAGAGCGGACGATGACCGGACTGAAAACGTGGTTCGAGGGACGCTCGCTGCGGGAGCGGCGATTGCTGCTCGTGATGGCGGGGCTCGCGGTCCTCACGTTGCTGTGGGCGCTGATCATCCGCCCGGTCGGCGACGGCCTGTCGAGCGCGCGCGAACGTCATGCCGATGCCGTCACGCGGCTCGGCGAGACGCGCGCGCAGGTCGCGACGTTGCGCGATATCCAGCGGACGCGCGCCACGCCGCTGACCGGCACGCTCGCCGACGCGGTGCGCGCAGAGGCGGACCAAGCCGGCTTCGCGCTCGCCTCGCTCGATCAGGACGGGGCGAGCCGGGTGCGGGTCGGCATCCAGTCGGCGCGCCCCGCGGCGCTGGTCGCGTGGCTCGCACGGCTCGAACGGCTCGGCATCCTCGTCGATTCGGTGGCGATGACCGACAAGGGCGACAAGACCGTCGGCGTCGCACTGACGTTGAAGGCACGCGCGGCATGAGGCGGATTCGTTTGCGTACCGGTCCCGCCGCGCTGTTCGGCGGGATGCTGCTGATCGCGCTGATCGTCTTCCTGCCTATGCGTGCGGTGCTCGGTTGGGTCGGCATCGGCGACGAAGGGCTGGTCGCGCGGCGCGTGTCGGGGACGATCTGGGGCGCGACGCTGACCGAAGCGCGGTTCGGCGATCTCGCGCTCGGCGATCTGCACGCGCGGGTATCGGCCCTACCGCTGCTTGTCGGCCGCGCGACGATCGTCTTCGCCGGTCCCGAATCGGTGTCGGCCAAGCCGTTGCGCGGGTCGGCGAGCGTTAGCCGCCACGGCTTCGGCGTCGACCACATGACCGCCACGGTCGCGACCGGCCGGCTGTTCGCGCCGGTGCCCGTATCCACGCTCGACCTCGACGACGTCTCGGTCCGCTTCCGCGATGGCCAGTGCGAAGCCGCCGAGGGCCGCGTCCGCGCGACGCTGGCGGGTGACGTCGGTGGGATCACCTTGCCGCAGTCGGTGAGCGGTACCGCACGGTGCGACGGCACGGCGCTGCTGCTCCCACTGGCGAGCCAGGCCGGGACCGAGAGCATCGCACTCCGGATCGAGGGGGCAGGGACCTATCGCGCCGAACTGTCGCTGCGTCCATCCGATCCGCTGGCGGTGCAGAAGCTCGAGCAGGCAGGCTTCGTGAGCGGCCCGAACGGGTACAAGCTCGCCATCGAAGGACGTTTTTGACGTCTTTTTGGCAAGTCGACGGTTGACGCCGCCCGGCGACCCCCGCTAGGGGGCGATGCCTACGCGGCGGTCGTAGTTCAATTGGTTAGAGCGTCGGCTTGTGATGCCGGATGTTGCGGGTTCAAGTCCCGTCGGTCGCCCCATTTTCCCATTATTTTTCCGAGCCTCGCCAACGTGAGCGCTTTGGGCTGGTAAAACCGGCTGGAAAATAATATTTCGCTTCCCGGTAATTTTATTCTCCTCAGGAGCCGGCGATGACAGCGGTTTGGGACCTTCCCGATTTCGACGACCACGAGGGCGTTCATGCCTTCACCGATCCCGAATCGGGCCTGCACGCCGTGATCGCGGTGCACTCGACCAAGCTCGGGCCGGCAGCCGGCGGCGCACGCTTCTGGCATTACGCCGACAACGGCCGCGCGGTGACCGACGCACTGCGCCTGTCGCGCGGCATGAGCTTCAAGAACGCGATGGCGGGCCTGGAGCTTGGCGGCGGCAAGGGCGTGGTGCTCGCAGCGAAGCCCGGCGACGTCATCACGACCGCCCAGCTTGAGGCGTTCGGCCGCGCGGTTGATTCGCTCGGCGGGCGCTATGTGACGGCCGAGGACGTCGGCATGTCCGAAGACCGCATGAAGGTGATCGCCAGCCAGACGCGCTACGTCTCCGGCCTGCCGGTCGCGAGCGGCGCTGCTGGCGGCGATCCCGGGCCGTACACCGCGCTGGGCATCTATCTTGGCGTGAAAGCGGCGGCCCAGCGTGGCCTCGGCGCGACCGACATGAAGGGCGTGCGCGTCGCGATCCAGGGCGTCGGTTCGGTCGGCGGCGGGCTCGCGCGGTTGCTGGCCAAGGACGGTGCGGTGCTGACGCTGGCCGACGTCGACGAGGGCCGGGCGCAGAAGCTGGCCGGCGAACTCGGCGCGACCGCGGTGGCGGCCGAGGCGATCCTGACGACCGAGGCGGACATCTTCAGCCCGAACGCGCTGGGTGCGATCCTTACCGAGATGTCGATCGCGGCGCTGAAGGCGAAGGTCGTCGCTGGCGGTGCGAACAACCAGCTGAGCGTCCGCGAGGACGGTGCTCGGCTGCATGCTCGCGGCATCCTGTACGCGCCGGATTACGTGATCAACGCAGGCGGGATCATCAATGTCGGCCTGGAGTATCTGGGTCACGGCGACGAGGCCGAGGTGAAGGCCCGGATCGCGCGCATCCCCGAGCGTTTGATCGAGGTCTGGAACGAGAGCGACCGTACTGGCCAGCCAGCCTCGGACGTGTCGGACTCGATCGCCAAGCGCCTGATCGGGAGATAACGGTCCTTCTCCCCTCCGGGGAGAAGGTGGCACGAAGTGCCGGATGAGGGGCTGTTGGGGTAAACGACCTAAGCCTCACGCCCCTCACCCTCCCACCGCAAGTGCGGCGGGCCCCTCCCTCTCCCCGATGGGGAGAGGGGCTCAAGTCCAAGGTGACAGCCTCGTATTGTTGCCATAGTGGTGTCCACAGTGGCCACCCTACACGCCTTCGCAAACCCTGCGCGCTTCCTGAAGATCGCCAAGCCGTTGACGCCTGCGCTCTTTTGGCTTGGCGTTGCATTCATCGTGCTCGGTTGCTGGGCGGGCCTCACCCAGACCCCGCCCGATTACCTCCAGGGCGAGACGGTCCGCATCCTCTACATCCACGTCCCCGCCGCCTGGCTCGGCATGGGCGGGTGGAGCGGGATCGCGATCTCCAGCATCGTGTTCCTAGTCTGGCGCCACCCGCTCGCCAGCGTCGCCGCGCGCGCGATCGCGCTGCCCGGCGCCGTGTTCGCCGCACTGTGTCTCATGACCGGCTCGATCTGGGGACGGCCGACCTGGGGAACGTGGTGGCAATGGGACGGCCGGTTGACCTCGATGCTGCTGCTGTTCTTCGTCTATCTCGGCTACATGGCGCTCGCGAAGGCCGACGCGGATCGTGGCGGCGACGGCCGCGTGCCGGCACTCTACGGGATCGCCGGGTCGGTGCTGCTGCCGATCATCCGCTATTCGGTGGTGTGGTGGAACACGCTGCACCAGGGGCCGAGCATCGGGCTGACGCAATCGACGATCGATGGCTCGATCCTGTGGCCGCTGCCGATCATGCTGGCCGGCTTCACCTTCGTGTTCGCCGGGATCGTGTTGATGCGCATGCGGACGATGCTTGCTGTTGCGAAATCCGAAGCTCGGATGCGCAGAATGGCGAGAGCATGAACCCCTGGCCGTTCGTGACTGCCGCGTATGTCGTAACGCTGGGCGGCGGCGCGATCATCGCGTTGTTGAGCTACCTCGCGATGCGCAGGGCCGAGAAATGAAGGCCAAGCATCAACGCCTGACGCTAGCGCTGCTGGCGCTCGGCGCGGTCGTGGTCGCGGGTCTGCTCGCTCTGTCGGCGCTGAAGGACCAGGCGGCGTTCTTCTACGCACCGTCGGACGTGCGTCGCGACGGCTTGCCTCTCGGCCGCGCGGTGCGGCTCGGTGGGATGGTCGAGGGTGGCTCGGTGAAGCGCGCCGCGGACGGCGTTACCGTGCAGTTCGTCGTCACCGACGGACAGGCGACCACGCCGGTAGTCTTCGCGGGCATCGTCCCTAACCTGTTCCGCGAAAAATCGGGCGTCGTCGCCGAGGGCCAGTTCCAGCCCAACGGCAGCTTCGTCGCGTCGAACCTGCTCGCCAAGCATGACGAGAAATACATGCCGCCGGAGATGGCCGGCAAGATGCACGAGACGAAGACGCTCGAGCCGGACGCCAAGCAGTGATCGCCGAAGCAGGCCTCGCCGCGCTCTGGTTCGCAGGCGCGCTGGCGGCGTTGCAGCTCGTGATGGCAGCGATCGGCATTGCACGCGGTCGTGAAGACGTCGCAGCGGCGGTCCGGCCGGTGGCGATCGTCCAGGGGTTACTCGCACTGCTAGCGATGGCGCTACTGATCGAACTGTTCCTCGACTCCGACATGTCCGTCAAACTGGTCGTCGAGAACAGTCATTCCGCCAAGCCGTGGCTCTACAAGTTCGCCGGTGCGTGGGGAAATCACGAAGGCTCGATGCTGCTCTGGGTGACGATCCTCGGGCTGGCCGGTGGCGCGGTGGCGATCTTCGAGCGCTCGCTGCCCGAACGCACGCTCACCGCGACGCTCGGCGCACAGGCGACGATCGCGCTCGGCTTCTACGCGTTCCTGCTGTTCTCCTCGAACCCGTTCGCGCGACTCAATCCGGCTGCCGCCGACGGTCTCGGCCTCAACCCGCTGTTGCAGGATCCCGGCTTGGCGTTCCATCCGCCTACGCTTTACACAGGCTATGTCGGCCTCTCGGTCGCGTTCTCGTTCGCGGTTGGTGCGCTCGTCACGCGCGACGTCGGCCCGGCGTTCGCGAAGGCGATGCGCCCCTGGGTGCTGATCGCATGGATATTCCTGACGCTCGGCATCACCGCGGGATCCTATTGGGCCTATTACGAGCTCGGTTGGGGCGGCTGGTGGTTCTGGGACCCGGTCGAGAACGCCTCGCTGATGCCGTGGCTCGCCGCCACCGCATTGCTCCATTCGGTGACCGTGCTCGCGACGCGCGACGGCCTGCGCGCGTGGACGATCATGCTGGCGGTCGTCGCATTCTCGATGTCGATGATCGGCACCTTTTTGGTGCGCTCGGGCATCCTGACGAGCGTGCACGCGTTCGCGGTCGACCCGGAGCGCGGCGCGTTCATCCTGGCGTTGCTCGCAATCTACATCGGCGGAGCGCTCGCGCTGTTCGCCGCGCGGATCGGCACCGTCCGCGCGGGCACGACCTTCGATCCGGTCAGCCGCGAGGGCGGGTTGGTCGCGAACAACCTGTTGTTGTCGGTGATCCTCGGCATCGTCCTGATCGGCACGCTCTATCCGATCGTCGCGGCGAGCTTCGGCGTGCAGCTGTCGGTCGGTCCGCCGTTCTTCAACAAGGCGGCGGGGCCGATCGCGTTGCTGCTGGTCGCGGTGATGGCGGTCGGGCCGCTGCTGCGCTGGCGGCGCGACGATTCAAAGGCAGTGGTGCGTCGCGTGATGCTGCCAATCGGCGCGACACTGCTCGCGGCAATCGCGTTGCTGTTCGTCTGGCCGGGCGCGCTCCCCTGGGCCGGGCTTTCGCTGGCCGCGGGGCTCGCCGTCGCCAGCGTCGCGCCGTTGTGGAAGCGCAACCTCAGGCGCACGCCGCTGTTCACGTATGGCATGGTCATCGCGCATCTCGGCATCGCGATCAGCCTCGCCGGGATGGCGTCGGACAGCGCCTTTACCAAGGAAACGCTAGTCGCGGTCCGCGCGGGCGAGCCAGCGCGGGTCGGGCCGTACACCGTGACGCTCGACGGCATTTCGCCAGTGATCGGCGAGAACTGGTCGGCACTGGAAGCGCGGCTCACCGCGACACGCGGTGGCAGCCAGAGCATCCTGCGCCCGCAACTCCGCTTCTTCGCCAACCCGCCGACAAGCACCAACGAGTCCGCCATCCTGACGGTACTAGACGGCCAGCTCTATACCGTGCTCGGCCAACCGGACGGGCAGGGGCGCTGGCAGCTTCGCCTCTGGTGGAAGCCGTTCGTAACGTTGATTTGGTTCGGCGGCGTGCTGATCGCGCTCGGCGGTATGCTGTCGCTGCTCGGCCGGGTGCGGCGCGAGCGACGTGCCGCGATACGGGCTGAATGGGCATGAAGCGGTTCGCACTCTGGGCACCGCTGGCGATCTTCGCGCTGCTGTTCGCGGTGGTGGCGAGCGGGCTGTTCCGGCCGGCGGAGAAGGTGGTGCGATCGGCGATGGTCGGCAAGCCGCTCCCCGACTTCGCGTTGCCGGCGATGGTCCCCGGCAAGCCCGGCCTGACCAGCGCATCGTTTCGACAGGGCAAGCCGCGGTTGCTCAACGTGTTCGCGAGCTGGTGCATCCCATGCATCGCCGAGGCGCCGCAGTTGATGCGGTTGAAGGCGATGGGCGTGCCGATCGACGCGATCGCGATCCGCGATACGGCACCGGCGATCAGCGGGTTCCTGCGGCGCAATGGCGATCCGTACGAGCGTATCGGCAGCGACCGGGCCAGCCAGGTGCAGTTGGCGCTGGGCTCGTCAGGCGTGCCGGAGACGTTCGTGATCGACGGCCGCGGGATCGTCGTGAAGCAGATCATCGGCGATATCCGGCCTGAGAATGTGGCCGAGATCGTCCAAGCCGTGAAGGACGCGCGGTGAGGAGGCGGCTGTCTGTTCCCCTCCCGCTCGCGGGAGGGGTTAGGGGAGGGGCTTCTCCTCCAGCATCACCCGCACGCGCGCGTCATGCCCTCCCCCGACCCCTCCCGCGAGCGGGAGGGGAGGTCGTTGCTGCGCTTTTGCTCTGTATCTCGCCGGCCTTCGCCCAGCCGGTCACTCCACCAGCGCATTACGCCAACGTGCAGCTCGCCGACCCCGCCAAGGAGGCTTCCGCCCGCGCACTCATGGAAACGCTACGCTGCCTCGTCTGCCAGGGGCAGTCGATTGCCGACAGCGACGCGGACATGGCGGCCGACATGCGCGCGCTAGTCCGCGAGCGGATCGAGCATGGCGAAAAGCCTGCCTCGATCCGAGACTGGCTCATCGCGCGCTACGGCGACTATGTTACGTACGATCCGCCGCTGTCGGGACTGACGTGGCCGTTGTGGCTAACGCCAATCCTGCTGCTGGCGATAGGCGGCTGGGTTGTGCGGTCGAGCTTCCGGCGGAGGACACGCTGATGGGTTACGTCTGGCTGGCCGCGATCGGAGCCGGTGCGTTTGCGCTGCTCGCGGTATTGAACGTGAACCGCGTCCTGTGGTCGATGGTCGCATCTGCGCTGATGCTCGGCGCGGCGGGGTATGCGTGGCAGGGGCAGCCGGGGCTTTCCGGCCATGCGGTGTCGACCGGACTCGCGCCGGCGCCTGACGATGGCGCGATGCTGGAATTGCGCGACCAGATGCTCGAGCGGTATACGGGCGCGGCGGCGTATCTGGTGGCGGCGGATGCGATGACGCGGATCGGTGATCGCCGTGCGGCGGTGCAGGTGCTGTTAGGCGGTATCCGGATCGCACCGAAAAGCCTCGTGTTATGGACTGGCCTTGCCAATGCGCTTGCTGCGCACGACGCGAACCAGGTTTCTCCACCCGCGCTGTTCGCATTCCAGCAGGCGACGCGACTGGCGCCGAAGCATCCGGCCCCGCCGTTTTTTCTCGGGCTAGCGTATGTGCGGGCCGGGGAGTTCGCGACGGCTCGGCCGTATTGGGCAAAGGCGCTTGCCTCGACGCCAGCCAACATTTCGTATCGGGGCGAGATCGCCACGCGACTGGCTATGCTGGATCGGTTCCTGGCTATGCAGGACGTGCCGAACGCAGGCCAAAAATAGTCCCGTCATCCTGGGCTCGACCCAGGATCCAGAGCCAAAAACGTTAGGCTATTTGGCTCTGGATCCTGACTTTCGTCAGGATGACGCGAAAAGGGGTAACGAGAAGAAGGGCTTACTGCCCGCGGCCGGTCTTCGACTGCAGTTCGTCGATCTTCTTCGACGCATCCGCCTTGGTCAGCGTCTCATCGAATTCCTCGTGTGCTTCCTCGGACAGCGTCTTGAGGTAGCTTGCCTGTGCACCGGTCATCTTCTCATCGCCGGTGGTCCAGTCGTCCGGGTCCTTCTCGGCGTTCGAGAAGGGTTCGGACTTGGGGTTCGGGGTGTCGGACATTGGAAATTCCTTTCCCCTGTCCAACACCCATGTTCCGTATCCGTTCCCGAGTCAGCCAGCCCATGCTTCGTAAGGTAAACCTAGATCATCGGCGACCGCCTTGTAGGCGATCTTGCCCTTGTAGACGTTCAGCCCGTTGGCGAGATGCGGGTCGGCCTTCATCGCGGCCTCGGCGCCCAGGTTGGCGAGCTTCAGCGCGAACGGCAGCGTCGCATTGTTGAGCGCAAACGCGGAGGTACGCGCAACTGCACCCGGCATGTTGGCGACGCAGTAATGGATCACGCCGTCGACCTCGAACACGGGGTCCTCATGCGTCGTGGCGTGGCTCGTTTCGAAGCACCCACCCTGATCGATCGCGATGTCGACCAGCACCGAGCCGCGCTTCATCGTCTTCAGCATCTCGCGCGTGACGAGCTTCGGCGCAGCGGCCCCCGGCACCAGCACCGCGCCGATCACCAGATGCGCGTTCTTCACCGCCGCCGCGATCGCCGCCTTCGACGCGTAGGCGGTCTTGATCTGGCTGGAGAAAAACATGTCGAGTTCGGCAAGGCGATCGTTCGAGATGTCGTAGATCGTCACGTCGGCGCGCATGCCGACCGCCATCTGCGCGGCGTTGACGCCCGACACGCCGCCACCGAGAATCGCGACCTTGGCCGGCGCGACACCGGGGACGCCGCCGAGCAGCACGCCACGTCCGCCCTGCTCCTTCTCGAGATAATGCGCACCGACCTGCACCGACATGCGGCCCGCGACTTCCGACATCGGCTTGAGCAACGGCAGCCCGCGACGGTTGTCGGTGACCGTCTCGTACGCGATGCAGGTCGCGCCGGATTTCATCAGCCCCTCGGCCTGCGGCTTGTCCGCGGCGAGGTGGAGATAGGTGAACAGCAGATGGCGCGGCTCGAGCATCGCGATCTCGCTCGGCTGCGGCTCCTTGACCTTCACGATCATGTCGGCGCCGGCGAATACCGCGGCGGCGGTCGGCAGGATCGTCGCGCCTGCGTCGACATAGTCCTGATCCTCGAAATCGATCCCCGAGCCGGCCTGCGTCTCGACGACGACCTCGTGACCGGCCGCGACCAGTTCGGCGACCGATGGCGGGGTCAGGCCGACGCGATATTCGTGGTTCTTGATTTCCTTGGGGACACCGACGCGCATTGATTCCACTCCATTATCGTTTGCGCCATATTAGCGCGCCTTGGACGGGAAGGGTTCGCAAACTGGTCTCGGTGCGATACCGCATCTGCAAGATGATTGCATCCATCGCCCTTGAAACGGGATAATCTTGAGCATCACGATCGAACGCAGGATCCTGGACCTGCTCGCCGCCAATTCCGACCTGACCAGCGCCGAGCTTGGCGACGCGGTCGGCCTGTCGGCGAGCGCTGCGCATCGCCGGGTAGCCCAATTGCGCGAAAGCGGCGCAATCGTCGGCTATCGTGCGGTGTTGTCGCAAGCGGCGCGGGGCGACCCCAGTATCGTCCTCGTCAACGTCACGCTGCGGGATCAGCGCAAGGAGACGATGGCAGCGTTCGAGGCCGAGATCGTCGAGTGTCCGCAGGTCGTCCAATGCTTCCTGATGAGCGGCGAGGCGGACTACATGCTCCACGTCGAAATCCGCCACGGCGAGACGTTCGAACGCATCCACCGAGAGACGCTGTCGCAACTACCGGGCGTAACGCGGCTCGCGTCACACTTCGTCATTCGCGAGGTCATCAGGCGATAGTGTTTTCCTGCGAACGCAGGAATCCAGGGTCAGAAAGAACGGCGCCTGTGACCCTGGGCTCCTGCGTTCGCAGGAGAACGGAAGCGGGGGCGTTCTCACCTCACGCGTCGGTCCGATCAGCCCCAGTTAATCCACGTTGCCCGCCCCGCCGTTGCCGCATTCCGGCCCGCATGCTAAATGCGCGCGCTTGGGGCACAGGGTGAAATCGGAAATTCGATGAGTATTGCTGCACTTCCGGGCCGATTCACCGTCCAGTGAGCGTCGACCAGACCGCCGCGGCCTCGACCGTACCACCCGCCAATCTCGATCTCGAGACGGGGCATCACAACTCCGACGGCATGCTGAAGCTCGCCTTCGGTGCGATCGGCATCGTCTTCGGCGATATCGGCACCAGCCCGCTCTACGCCTTCCGCGAGACCTTCGCCGGCCACCACAAGCTCGCGCTCGATGCGGCGCACATCATGGGCGTCATCAGCCTGATGTTCTGGTCGATGATGATCGTCGTGACGGTCAAGTACGTCATCATCATCATGCGCGCCGACAACAAGGGCGAAGGCGGCAGCCTCGCGCTGCTCGCACTCGTCTCGGGCAAGACCAAGACGAAGCGCTGGAGCAAGGGAATCATCCTGCTCGGCGTGTTCGCGACGGCTTTGTTCTACGGCGACAGCATGATCACGCCCGCGGTGTCGGTGCTGTCCGCGGTCGAGGGCCTCGCCGTCGCCGCGCCCGCCTTTGCCGGACTGGTGCTGCCGATCGTGATCGTGATCCTGATCGCGCTGTTCTGGGTGCAGAAGAGCGGCACCGCGCGTATCGGGCTCGTGTTCGGGCCGATCATGCTGGTGTATTTCAGCGTCATCGCGGTGCTCGGTATCCTCAGCATCGTCCAGACCCCCGAGGTGCTCTGGGCGCTGTCGCCGCACTACGCGGTCGAGTTCTTCATCATCGATCCCGAGCGGGCGTTCCTCGCACTCGGCTCGGTCGTCCTCGCTGTCACCGGTGCCGAGGCGCTGTACGCGGACATGGGGCATTTCGGCCGCAAGCCGATCGGCCTGTCGTGGCTGTTCTTCGTGCTGCCCGCGCTGATCCTCAATTACATGGGGCAGGGCGCGCTGCTGTTCCGCGACGGTCGCGAGGCCTTGGTCAGCCCGTTCTACAACCTCGCCCCCGAGAGCCTCCAGCTCCCGCTCGTCATCCTCGCGACGATGGCCGCCGTCATTGCGTCGCAGGCGGTGATCTCCGGTGCGTTCTCGGTGACGCAGCAGGCGATCCAGCTCGGCTTCATCCCGCGCCTCCGGATCGAGCACACCAGCGCCTCGACCGCGGGCCAGATCTACATCCCGCTCGTCAACGGCGCGCTGATGGTGATGGTGATCCTGCTCGTGCTGTTCTTCCGCACCTCGTCGAACCTGACGAGCGCATACGGCATTGCGGTAACCGGCGCGATGTTCATCGACACGTGCCTGCTCGGCGTCGTGCTGTTCCGCCTCTGGAACTGGCCGAAGATCGCCGCGATCCCGCTGCTGGCTATCTTCTTCACGGTCGACGGCGCCTATTTCGCGGCGAACCTGACCAAGGTGCCGGCTGGCGGCTGGTTCCCGCTGCTGGTCGGGTTCATCATCTTCACCTTCCTGACGACCTGGTCGAAGGGGCGGCAGCTGATGATCGACCGGATGCACGAGGCGGCGATGCCGATAAAGGTGTTCATCGGCTCGGCAGCGAGTTCGGCGTCGCGCGTGCCGGGGACGGCGGTGTTCATGACCTCGACCGCGGACGGCGTGCCCCACGCGCTGCTCCACAACCTCAAGCACAACAAGGTGCTGCACGAGCGCGTCATCCTGCTCACCGTCAAGATCGTCGGTCAGCCTTATTGGCCCGCGCACGACCGCGCGGTGCGCGAGGAGCTCGGCGACGGCTTCCACCGCCTCGTGCTGCGCTACGGCTTCATGGAGGACGCCGACGTGCCCGCCGCACTGCGCCAAGTCCATAATTGCGGCGCGGACTTCAAGATGATGGACACCAGCTTCTTCCTGTCGCGACAGACGCTGCTCGCATCGGACAAGCCCGGCATGATGATCTGGCGCGAGAAGCTGTTCGCCTGGATGCTGCGCAATGCGGAAAGCGCGATGGAGTTCTTCCGCCTGCCGACCAACCGCGTCGTCGAGCTAGGCAGCCAGGTCGAGATTTGATGATTTACGCCTCCTGCTTCGCCAAAGTCGCACCCCCCCGGCGAAGGCCGGGGCCCAATTGGAGAGGTTGCAGTAACGGCGTGCTACCCTCGTCATTGACGTTTCCCAATTGGACCCCGGCCTTCGCCGGGGGGGGGGGGGCCATGACGACCGGCCCGACCGAAGTCGCCCCGATCATCGTCACGGCCCTGTTCGGCCGCAAGGACACCGCGTTCTTCGATTCAATGCGTCGCGAGCATTTTCCGCCCGAGCGCAACCAGCTCGACGCACACCTGACGCTGTTCCACCACCTGCCGCCCTCGGGTCTCGACGAGCTCAAGCACCGCCTCAACCAGGAAACGCGTGGCATCCGTGCCCCACAGGCGCGCGTGGGCGGCCTGATGTCGCTAGGACGGGGTGTGGCCTACCGGATCGAGTCCCCCGACCTCGTCGGCATCCGTGCGCGCCTCGCTGACGCGTTCACCGGCATGCTTACCCCGCAGGACGCCGGCGGCTGGCGTCCTCACGTCACGATCCAGAACAAGGTCAGCCCGCAGGTCGCCAAGCTCCTGCTCGGCAATCTGCAGCGCGATTTCACGCCGAAGGACGTCGAAATCGCGGGTCTTGGCGCGTGGTGGTATCGCGGCGGACCATGGGAAGCGATTTCCCGGCACATGTTCGCTTGACCGCCTTGAAACCGCTTCCTATAGGCCGCGCCTCGCAGGGAAGAACGCTTCCCTGACGGACGGTACGGCGAAGTAGCTCAGTTGGTTAGAGCACGGGAATCATAATCCTGGGGTCGGGGGTTCAAGTCCCTCCTTCGCTACCATTTCAGACCTGGCGCACGGCGCTCGTGGTCCAACTCCCGCGACAGACGCAAGCGATCACCAAGTGCGGGAAACTCGTCTTCGCAATCGCAAAATGCCGTTCTATTGCCTTGGGTTAATGGTCGGGCATCGCGCTGCGTATCGGTGTTCGCGTCGGTCCGGCCTTACGGGAGAGACGAGCATGCGTGACAAACGCCCTGATGGGATCGCCGACTATACGGGTCCGGCCGGTGGCTGGGGGGCGCTAAAGGCGGTTGCCGTCTCGCTCAAGGCGCAGCAGATCGTGGTGCGCGGCGGCCAGACACTGCTCAAGTCGAACCAGCCCGACGGTTTCGATTGCCCGAGCTGCGCATGGCCCGACCCGAAACATACCTCCTCGTTCGAATTCTGCGAGAACGGCGCCAAGGCCGTCGCATGGGAATCCACCGCCAAGACGATCGGCGCCGAGTTCTTCTCCACGCACAGCGTGTCCGACATCTGGAAGCAGAGCGATCACTGGATCGAGGACCAGGGCCGCGTCACCGAGCCGCTCCGCTACAACGCCGCCACCGATCACTATGAAGTCGTGAGCTGGGCGGATGCGATGCGCGAGATCGGCGCAGGTCTCGCGGCCGTCCCCGATCCCAACCAGGCCGAGTTCTACACCTCGGGCCGCTGCTCGAACGAGGCGGCGTTCCTGTTCCAGCTGTTCGTGCGGCTCTACGGCACCAACAACTTTCCCGACTGCTCGAACATGTGCCACGAGGCGACCTCGGTCGGCCTGCCGAAGTCGATCGGCATCGGCAAGGGCACCGTCAGCCTCGAGGATTTCGACCACGCCGACCTGATCCTGTCGATCGGCCACAACCCCGGCACTAACCATCCGCGGATGATGGCGACGCTCCGCGAAGTGTCGAAGCGCGGCGGCAAGATCATCGTATTCAACCCGCTCAAGGAACGCTCGCTTGAACGCTTCGAATCGCCGCAATCGGTGGTCGAGATGGTGACAATGTCGGCAACCCCGATCGCCAGCAGCTATTATCAGGTGAAGGTCGGCGGCGACGCGGCCGCGCTGAAGGGCATCGCCAAGGCGCTTATCGCGCTCGACGAGGCGGCCGAGGTCTCCGGCGGCGAGCCCGCGCTAGATCACGCGTTCATCGCCGAGCATACCGCGGGCCTCGACGACTATATCGCCGATCTCGCCACCACCGAATGGGCCGATATCGAGCGCTCCAGCGGGCTTTCGCGGAAGGACCTCGAAGAGGTCGCGCTGGCGTATTCGAAGTCGAAGTCGACGATCTGCTGCTACGGCATGGGCGTCACGCAGCACCGCACGGGCACGACCAACGTTCAGCAGATCGCGAACCTGCTCCTGCTCCGCGGCAATATGGGCCGGCCAGGCGCGGGCATCTGTCCGCTGCGGGGCCACAGCAACGTCCAGGGCGACCGCACCGTCGGCATCACCGAGCGCCCGATGCCTCTGCTGCTCGACAACATGCGCGACGTGTTCGGGTTCGAGCCGCCACGCGAGCATGGCCATTCGGTGGTCGAGAGCATCGCCGCGATGCGCGACGGCCACGCCAAGGCGATCGTCTGCCTCGGCGGCAACCTCGCCATCGCCTCGTCCGATCCGCAGGCATGCGCGGAGGGCTTCCGCAACCTCGATCTCGCGGTCCACATCACCACCAAGCTCAATCGCACGCAGTTGCTGATGGCGAAGGCAACGTATGTCCTGCCGTGCCTCGGCCGGACCGAACTCGACATGCAGGCGACCGGGCAGCAGGCCGTTACCGTCGAGGACTCGATGTCGATGGTCCACGCCTCGCGCGGTTTCCTGATGCCGCCGGGCGACAACGTGAAGTCGGAGATCTGGATCGTCGGCGAGATCGCCAAGGCGACCTTCGCCGCGAAAGGCAGCGCGCCGATCGAGATCGACTGGGATGCCTATGTCGGCGACTACAGCCTGATCCGCGACAAGATCGAGGCGGTGTTCCCCGCGTTCGCCGACTACAACGCGCGGATCCGCAAGCCGGGCGGCTTCCACCTGCCGAACTCGGCGGCAATGCGCGAGTGGAACACGGACAGTGGCAAAGCCAACTTCATCGTCGCCAAGGGCGTCGAGGAGGACGAAAGTGCGGGCGATCCGACCGTGCTGCGCTTGACGACGCTTCGCGCGCACGACCAGTACAACACCACCGTCTACAGCCTCGACGATCGCTATCGCGGCGTGTTCGGGCGCCGCGACATCCTGTTCATGAACGAGCGTGACATGGCGCGGCTCGGGCACAAGGAAGGCGACGTCGTCGACATCGCCACCGCGCTCCAGTTCGCGCGTGCCGACCGTGTCGTCCAGAAGCTGATGCTGGTCCGCTATGCGCTGCCCGATGGCTGCGTCGCCTCCTACTACCCCGAGACGCAGCCGTTGATCGCGCTCGAGGATCACGACCCGCAAAGCTTCACCCCTTCCTACAAATCTATCCCGGTGACCGTCCGTCCCGCCGCCGCCGACATGGGTTCGGATCGCGGCGTGGTGCGTGCCGGGATCGTCGGCCACGAAAGCAAAGTCCCCGCATGAGCACCGGCTATTCGTCGACTATCGATACCTACGCGACCCTCGCCGCGACCAAGGCCGAGGCGTTGCGGCGCTCTCCCGCGGGGTTCTTCGCAGGCGCGATCCTGGCGGGAACGTATATCGGCATCGCGATGATCCTCGCGCTCAGCACGGGGTCGGGGCTGGAACCCGGTGTGCGGCCGCTGGTAATGGGCGCGACCTTCGGGCTCGGGCTGATCCTGACTGTCTTCGCGGGTGCCGAGCTATTCACCGGATACGTAATGTATCTGGGCTTCGGCCTGGCGAAACGGACGATCACGGTCGCAGAAGCCGTGAAGCTGACCATCGTTGTATGGGTCGGTAACCTGATCGGTGGATTAGTCCTGTCGGCAGTGTTCGCGGCTGGCGGCGGCGGCGCGGTGTTCGCCAACGCGGACACGATGTTCCATGCCTATGTCCAGCACAAGGTCGAGGCGAGCGCGGTCGCCCTGCTGGCGCGTGCGATTCTGTGCAACTGGCTGGTGTGCCTGGCGATCTGGACCGCGGCCCGGATGACGGGCGACGCGGCGAAGTGCATCGCGATGGCGTGGATACTGCTCGCCTTCGTCGCGGCCGGGTTCGAGCACTCGGTCGCCAACATGACGGCCCTGACGCTTGGTCTGATGGTGCCCAACCCGTCGATCGATATCGCCGGCATGGTCCGCAATCTTGCGATCGTCAGCGTCGGCAACATCATCGGCGGGCTGGTGTTCGTCGTCGGCGGCTACCTCGCCGCGGCAAAGACCGACGCGGTTCTCGCTGCGAAATAAGCTACCCTTCGCCTGACCGCATCACCCGCGGCTAGGCGAAGATGTCCCACGGATCGTTGACCACCAGGATCGCGTCGCTGCGGGCGAGCGCGAGCAGCGTCAGGCCGTGTTCCCGCGCATGATCGATCGCGAGGCTGGTCGGCGCGGAGATGCCCACCAGCATCGGCGCACCGGCGATCAGCGCCTTGTCGACCATCTCGAAACTGATCCGCGAGGTGACGAGGATGAAGCCGTCGATCGGCTGCCCCGTGATCGCGATGCCGCCGACGAGCTTGTCGAGCGCATTGTGACGGCCGACGTCTTCATACGCCGCAACGATCCGACCCTCGCGGTCGCCGGCAGCCGCGGCATGGATCGCGCCCGTAGCCGCGTTGAGAGGCTGGTGAGCGCGTAACCCGCCCAACGCCGCGAACAGTGCGTTCACAGGCGTATCGGGCTTTGGCGGCGTCCTCGGGACCGGTTTGCGGAGCTGCTCAAGCCCAGATATCCCGCACAGCCCGCAACTTGTGTCGCTGGTCCGGTGGCGGACGCGGTCGTGGATGCGGCCCTTGCAGCGCTCGGACAGCCCGACCCTCACGATCCAGCCCGCCTCCGCCTCGAAGATATCGATGTCGCGAACGTCGTCGGCGCTGTCGGCAAGCCGCTCGGTTAGCAGGAAGCCGGTGGTAAATTCGGCTAGGTCGGCCGGTGTCATCATCATCACCGCATAACCGAGGCCGTCGATCTCGATCGCGACCGGGACTTCGACGGCGATGGCGCGCTCGCCCACGGTAATCGAATCAGGCCGCAGGATCTTGATCGCTTGCGTGCGCGAGGTGGTCATAAGGTATCGAGGTCCTGCGGCGTGTTGACGTTCGGGATAGGCGCACCCGCCGGGATCGGGATAGCTCCGATCGCCTCCGCCCAACCGCGCACCGATCGCCGTGGCACGGTCTCGATATGGGTCAGCAAATTGCCGAGCAATCCAGTCTCCCAATGCCCGAGCACCGGAGCGTCGGGGCAATAGGCAGAGGCACGTCGGGACAGCGCCGTCAGCAACCCATCCGGCAACCAAGGCATGTCGCACGCGATCGTCAGCACCGACGTGAACCCGTTCGAAGCCGCATAACCGAGCGCGCCAGCGATGCCCCCCAATGGCCCGATATCCGCCTTCGGCAGGTCAGGGATCGCCCCGTCGCGTCCCGCGATCACCGCGGTCTCGACATGAGGCGACAACAACGCCCGCGCATGCTCAGCCAGCACGCGCCCGTCCAACACTGCCATTGCCTTGTCGGACCCGAAGCGAGACGACCGCCCGCCCGCCAGTACGACGCCGAGAATACGCTGCTCGGTCAGCGCGTCTTCTCGATCCGCACCGGCACGGATTTCGCTGCCGGAACATGGCTTTCGCGGGCGTGGTGAGCAACTGGTATGAGCAGGTTGCACTCGGGGTAATAGGCACCGAGGCAGCCCTCGGGGATCGCGTATTCGACCACGCGAAGCTTGTTCAGGCGACGGTCCGAATTGTCGCCTGCGTCACCGACCAGATCGACGTCGTCGCCATCGGTGATCCCCATCCGGATCATGTCGCTGCGGTTCATGAACACGATGTCTCGCGTGCCCTTCACGCCGCGGAAGCGGTCGTGATAGCCGTAGACGGTCGTGTTGAACTGGTCGTTCGACCGCAGCGTCATCAATCGAAAACGCCCCTCAGCCTCTTCGAACCCGGTCACGTTCAGCGCCTGCGGAACGTTGATCTCCGCCTTGCCGCTCTCGGTTTTCCACTCGCGGTGTGCCGCCGGAACGCCCTTCCAGAACCCGCCGGGCGTGAACATCTGGTCGTTGAAGTTCTTGAACAGGTCCGGATACGTCACCTCGATGGCATCGCGGACGCGAGCATAATCGCGCACCCAGGCATCCCAATCGAGCTTAGGATTGGGCGCGAGCGTCGCTTTGGCGATTCCCGCGACGATCGCTGGCTCGGACAGCAACGTCTCGGACGCTGGCGTAGCCTTGCCCTTCGAGCCGTAAATCTGGCTGAACGAATCCTCGATCGACACGCTCTGCGGCCCGGTGCCCTGCATGTCGGTCTCGATCCGGCCGAGGCAGGGGAGCAAATACGACGTCTCGCCAGGCAGCAGGTGCGAGCGGTTGAGCTTGGTCGCGATATGCACCGTCAGGTCCAACGCGCGCCACTTCGGCTCCATCCGCGCATGATCCGGGATCGCCCGCACGAAATTGCCGCCAAGCCCGACGAACGCCTGCGCGCTGCCGTCGAGCACCGCTTCGCACGCCTCGACCGTATCCCAACCCTTCTCGCGCGGCGGCTCGAAGCCATACTGCTCGGCAAGCTTGTCGAGCGGCGCGAGTTCGGGCTTCTCGGTGATGCCCACGGTGCGCTGGCCCTGCACGTTCGAGTGGCCACGGACCGGGCCCATGCCCGCCCCAGGCTTGCCGATGTTGCCGCGCAGCAGCATCAAATTGACGACCATGTGGACATTGTCGATCCCGCCAACGTGCTGCGTCAGCCCCATGCCGTACACCGCGATAACCGCCTTCGACTTGGCATAGACCTTCGCCGCCGCCTCGATCTCGGTGCGGGGCAGGCCGCTCTCATGCTCGATCGTTGCCCATTCGGTTGCACGCGCGACCTCGGCGAACGCCTCGAACCCGGTCGTGTGCTCGGCGAGAAACGCGTGATCGAGCACGGGCAGGCCATTGATCCGCTTGGCGTTGTCGTCGGCCTCGATCAGGTATTTGCACATCCCCATGATCGCGCCGACGTCGCCGCCGGTCTTGAGCTGGTGATATTGCGAGGCGATCGGTGTCGACTTGCCCGTTACCATCTCGATCGGGTTCTGCGGATCTTGGAATTTCTCCAGACCGCGCTCCTTGAGCGGGTTGAACACGACGATCTCGACGCCGCGCTTCGCGCAATCGCGCAACGGATGCAGGAACCGCGGGCTGTTCACCCCAGGGTTCTGCCCGAAGTAGAAGATCGCGTCGCACTTCTCATAGTCCGACAGGTGGATCGTCCCGACCGCCGAACCGATCGCCGACTTCAGCCCGACCGAGGTCGTCTCGTGGCACATGTTCGAGCTGTCGGGCAGGTTCTGGCTGCCATACATCCGCGCGAGCAGGCTATACATGTACGACGTCTCAAGGCTGGCGCGGCCCGACGCGTAGAAGATGACCTTGGTCGGGTCATAGGTCTTCAGCTTGGCGCCAATGCCCGCGAACGCCTCGTCCCAGCTGCACGCTGCGTATTTGTCCGTCGCGGCATCATATTTCAGCGGATGCGTGAGCCGCCCGGCCTGCTCAAGATCGAAATCCTTCCAGCTGATGAGTTCGCTGACCGTATGCTGCTCGAAGAACGCAGGCGTCACCCGGAACGAAGTCAGCTCCCAAGCCGTCGCCTTCGCACCATTCTCGCAGAACTCGGCGACGTGCGGATGCGCGGGCTTGCCCCATGCGCAGCTTACGCACGCAAAGCCGTCCGGCTTGTTCTGGCGGGCGAGTTCACGGATCACTTCCGGGCCGACCTTCTCGCGCGCGGAAATCTCGACGAGCGACTTCATCGAACCCCAGCCGCCTGCCGGTGCGGTGTAATCCTCGATCTCTACGGTCCGGTCGTCGCTCATGCTCATCTCCGCTTTTGTCGTCCAACGCAGTGGCAAAGCTTTCGATGCAGGCGGCACAGATTTACCGGCGGTTCAAATCCGGCCGCGCATCCCCTAGATGCAGTCTCGAATCTCCAAGGAACTCTGATGACGACGCACACGACCCGCATGCTTATCCTCGGCTCGGGCCCCGCCGGGCTCTCCGCCGCGATCTATGGCGCGCGTGCCGGGATGGCGCCGATCGTCGTGCAGGGCATCCAGCCCGGCGGCCAGCTCACCACGACCACCGATGTCGAGAATTATCCCGGCTTCAAGGACGTCATTCAGGGCCCGTGGCTGATGGAGCAGATGACCGCGCAGGCCGAGCATGTCGGCACGCGGATGATGTGGGACACCGTCACGCAGGTCGACCTAACCAGCCGCCCGTTCCGCCTGATCGGCGACAGCGGCGACGTGTATGAGGGCGACACGCTGGTGATCGCGACCGGTGCGCAGGCGAAGTGGCTCGGGATCGACAGCGAGGAGCCGATGAAGGGCAAGGGCGTCAGCGCCTGCGCGACCTGCGACGGGTTCTTCTACCGCGGCAAGAAGGTGGCCGTGATCGGCGGCGGCAATACCGCGGTCGAGGAGGCGCTGTACCTGACCAACCATTCGCCCGACGTGACGCTGATCCACCGCCGCGATTCGCTGCGCTCGGAGAAGATCCTCCAGGAGCGGCTGTTCGCGCACAAGGGCGTGACGGTGCTCTGGAACAAGGAGGTTCGGGAGTTCGTCGATGGTGGCGGCAACGCAGGGCTGGTCGCGCTGGAGCTCGAGGACACGGTCACCGGCGAGCGCTCGCGGCTCGCGGTCGATGGCGGGTTCGTGGCGATCGGGCATCACCCGGCGACCGAGCTGTTCCGCGGCCACATCGATCTCGATTCGGACGGGTATATCTCGGTCGAGATCGGGTCGACCCGGACCAGCGTCGAGGGCGTGTTCGCGTGTGGCGATGTCGCCGACAAGGTATACCGGCAGGCGGTGACGGCGGCAGGGACAGGCTGCATGGCGGCGCTGGACGCCGAGCGCTTCCTCGCGGCAGCCGAGTTTGCGGAGCTGGCGGAAGCGGCGGAATAACGCTCGCGTCCTTCATCATCGTCATCCTGACGACAGTCGGGATCCAGGTTTCCAAACGATAGCGGTTATGGCTCTGGTCCTGCGTTCATCAGGACCAGAGCAGCTACTCTTGCGCCATCCCGTCGACGATCGCGGCGTGGAGCGCTGCGGCGTTCTCCGCCCCGGCAAAACTATGTGACGCCGTGTCGAACCGCTTCACTTTCGCGTTACCGCGATACCGGGCGGCAAAGGTGATCGCGGTCGCGTCGCCAGTCGCGAGGACGACGGCGGCGTCGTCGTGCCAGCCGTCAAGTGCGGTAAAAACATTGGTTGCCAGTGAAGTACGCTCTTGAGTCTTGGCGGTCACAACCCTTCTCAAGCCTTTGAGAAGCTTGGCAATGCTGATCCGTCCCGTCAGCGCGCGTCGCCAGGTTGCGGGGTCGCGTAGCGCGCTGTGATAGCGAGCCCGGATCGCGGCGGCAGGGGGGAGGTCGTCGATCGGTTGCACGACCCAGGGGTTGGCCACGATGATCCGGTCGATCCCCGCCGATCGTCCGAACAGCGCGAGCGTGCTGGCCGCGTCGCAATTGCCGAAACCGACCAACTGGCAGACTTTCGGCGCCACGCGGCGGAACGCGGATGCGGCTGCGATCAGGTCAGGCTCGGCGCTGAGGAAGGCCTTATTGTCGCCCGTCGAATCGCCCACGCCGCGGCGGTCGTAACGGAACACGGGTATGCCAACGGCCGCCAGTCGATGCGCCAGCATCGCCATCCCGCGATGTGCACCGCTGCGGATTTCATTGCCGCCGGACACGATGAGCAGTCCTGTCGACCCGTCTGCCTCGTCCAGCGTTGCGGCAAGGCTTTCGCCTTCGCAAGCGAACGCGATCAGCTTTCGCACGATGCGATCCAGTGCGAGATATCGCCGGCAAGTATTTCAGCTAGCGCAGTATCGTTGTCCGGCTCTGACCGGCGCCACAGCGGTGATGCAGCATATTTCACGTCTGCGTCGCGCGGATCGGATTCGAGCCTGACACCTCGCAGGGGGCCGATTCCATCATAGGGTGTGGCGTCGCTAAGGTCGGCCAGCATTTCGCGGGACAGCGTGTTGCCCGCATAGTCGGTGTCGCTAGCGCGAGCGGAGCGAGAGGCCACTCGCACGCGGTCCAGTTCACGCAACAGGTCTTCGCCCGTTTGCGGGGACAGCTGCCATCGTCCGGCGAGGGCCGCGTCGGTATCGAAGAGCGCGCCGCTTCTTATCGAAATGCCGTAAGTATTCCGGCCAAGTTGCTGAGCAAGCTCGGTATAGACTGTCCGCTGGTCGCGGAGTCGCGCTTCGCCGGTGACGACGATGCTTTCGCCGGTCCCGGGAAGATCGGGGAGCACGCTGCCGATCCCAAGAACCGCGAGTGCGCGTAAAATCGTGACGAGGAACTGGCGCGTCCGGTTCGCTTCTTCGAACAGCGGGAGGGCGGCGATGACGATCGGGCCGGCATCGGGACCAAACCGCAGCAGCGTTTCGCGGCCGCCGCTCCAGTCATAGGTATCGAAGCGCAGGGCGGTCATCCCGGGTGAGGCTAGCCCCCCAGTTAAGGCTAGACCAGTGCCTTGCTGGCGGCAAACTGGACGAGCGCGCCGAACGTCTCGAGCATCTCGCCGTCGATCTCGTCGTCCTCGATCAGGATGCCGAGGCGGTCCTCGAGTTCGGTCAGGACGCTCGCCACCGCCATCGAATCGAGTTCGGGCAAAGCTCCGAACAGCGGTGTGTCGGCGGTGAACGCGGCGACGCGGTCGGCGCTGAGACCGAGGATATCGGCGAGGACGGCGCGTACCGTCGTTTCGACTTGGGAAGTGCCTTCGAAGATCACGAGCATCGCCTGAACGGTTAGGAACCCGGCCCCGCTAGCGTGTGGGGGTGAATTCGGCAACGGGTTCGCGCTAACGGGGCTTGGCGCTATTAGGGGCACATGATCGCGCTCGACCCCAAGCCGTACCCTATCGACCACATCGCGCTGCGTGGTGCGCCGGATGCCATCGCACTGGTCGACAAGGCGGGCGCGGTGACCTTTGCCGAGCTCGAGGCAGGGGTCGGCGCATTGGCGGAGTGGCTCGCTGCCCGGGGGCTGTCGGCGGGGGACCGCGTTGCGACGTGGCTACCGAAGACGCACGTCGCTTGCCTGATGCCGCTCGCGACAGCGCGGGCAGGGCTGGTGCATGTGCCGGTCAACCCGCTGCTCCGGCGAGCGCAGGTCGCACATATCCTCGCAGATAGCGGCGCTCGGTTGCTGGTGAGTCAGAGCGCGCGGGCCGGGACGCTAGACGACGGCGACGTACCGGATGGCTGCGCGATCGTGGACGAGACGGAGCTACGCTCGTTCCCTCGCGAAGGGGGGGGGGCAGGAATCCCAAACGTTGCGATTTGTAACCCTGGCCCCCCGCCGCTGCGGGGGAAAGGGATGATGAGTCCCACCGACGCCGACCCCGATACCTTGGCCGCAATCCTCTACACGTCCGGCTCCACCGGCCGGCCGAAAGGCGTGATGCTAAGCCACGCAAACCTGTGGCTCGGAGCGATCTCCGTCGCGCACTATCTGAAGCTGGAGCCCGAAGACCGCGTGCTCGGCGTCCTGCCCTTGTCGTTCGACTACGGCCAGAACCAACTATTCTCCACATGGGCAGCCGGCGCGTCGGTAGCGCCGCTCGACTACCTGGTCGCACGCGACGTGGTGAAGGCGGTCGAGCGGGTCGAGGCGACGACGCTGGCAGGTGTGCCGCCCTTGTGGGTTCAGCTACTGGAAGCGGAGTGGCCGATGGAAACCGCCGCGCGGTTGAAACGGTTGACCAACTCGGGCGGCGCGCTGACGCCGCGACTCGTGCGGGGCCTGCGCGAGCGGTTCCCGGCGGCGGACGTGTACGCGATGTACGGGCTGACCGAGGCGTTCCGGTCGACCTATCTCGATCCGGCGCTGATCGACTCGAAGCCCGATGCGATGGGGCAGGCGATCCCGTTCGCCGAGGTGTCGGTGGTGAAGCCCGACGGCACGCGCGCTGCGCCGGGGGAGGCGGGGGAACTCGTGCATTCGGGGCCGCTCGTTGCGCAGGGCTATTGGCAGGACACGGAGCGGACGGCGCAGCGGTTCCGATCGGCCCCCGATGGCAACGGCATGGCGGTGTGGTCGGGAGATACCGTCGTCGAGGGCGAGGACGGCCTGCTCCGGTTCGTCGGTCGCGACGACGAGATGATCAAGAGCGCGGGCAACCGGATCAGTCCGCTCGAAATCGAGGAGGCGGTGCTGGCAGACGGCGAAGCGCGCGAGGCAGTCGCAGTCGGTGTGCCGGACGAGCGGCTGGGGCAGGCGATCGTCGTAATGCTGGCCGGGGATGCGAGCGGAGAGGGGGCGTTGCGGGCGCGGTTGCGGACGGCTTTGCCGAGCTTCATGCAGCCGGGGATATACCTCTGGCGGGAAGAATTACCGCGTAATGCCAATGGGAAGCTCGACAGATCTGCTATAGCGCTGGAGGTAAAAGCTTGTTCTCCCGCGGGGGCGGGAGTCCAGTCTGGGCCCCCGCCTTCGCGGGGGAACATGGAAGGGAGTGCGTCATGAAACCGATGGGTGCTCTTCCTCCTGAGTTTGCTGCGCAGTCGGGGGCGCTAACGATCGGCGGTCGGCCTGCCGATGGTTGGGCTGTAGAGGCCAGTGACACTCCGCTGTTCGTCTACGACATGGCGATCGTCGCCGCGCGCATCGCACGGTTCCGCGCCGCGATGCCGGCGATCGACCTCCATTACGCCATCAAGGCCAATCCGCACGCCGACCTGCTGACCGCCATCGCGCCGCTAGTTGACGGGCTCGACGTCGCTTCCTCGGGCGAGCTCGCGAAGGCAATCGTCGTCAAACCGGCCGCCTCGATCAGTTTCGCGGGTCCCGGCAAGCGTGACGACGAACTCGCCGCCGCGATCACCGCCGGCGCCACGCTCAACGTCGAATCGGAAGGCGAGGCAGCGCGGGCGTTCGCGATCGGCGACCGCCTCGGCCACAAACCGCGCATGGCGGTCCGCGTGAACCCCGACATCGAACTCCGCGGCTCGGGCATGCGAATGGGCGGCCGCGCGTCGCCGTTCGGGGTTGATGCGGTGCGTGCGGCTGCGCTGGTCAAGGCGATCGTTGCGGCGGGGGCGGACTGGCGTGGCTTCCACATCTACGCCGGCAGTCAGGCGCTCGATCCTGCCGCGATCATCGAGACGCAGGCCGCGACGATCGCGCTTGCCGCACGCTTGGCGGATGAGGCCGGCGTCGCTCCCCCGCTGGTCAACCTCGGCGGCGGTTTCGGCGTTCCCTATTTCGCCGGCGACGTTGCGCTGAACGTCGAGCGTGTCGGCGATGCACTGGCCGAAGCGCTCGCATCCTGTCCCGCAGTCCTCGCCGAAACGCGGTTCGCGATCGAACTCGGCCGCTGGCTCGTCGCCGAAGCCGGTGTCTATCTGACCCGCGTCATCGACATAAAGCAAAGCCAGGGCGAGACCTTCGTCGTCGTCGACGGCGGTCTCAACCACCAGCTCGCCGCCAGCGGCAATTTCGGCACGGTCGTCCGCCGCAACTATCCGATGGCGGTTGCCGCACGCATGGGCCATGCGCCAACCGAAACCGTCTCCGTCGTCGGCCCCTTGTGCACGCCGCTCGACAGGCTCGGCGACAAGGTCGCGCTCCCCCCCGTCGACGTCGGCGACCTGATCGCGATCTTCATGGCCGGAGCCTATGGTGCGAGCGCCAGCCCGGCGGCGTTTCTCGGGCATCCACCCGCCACCGAGATCGTATCTGTGCTATAGCGACGCGGTGCTGACCTATCGGAGCATGGTTACGGGGCGCTCCTAACGCTATCTTCACCTGTTCCCTCCATAGCGAAGGCCGAGTTTAGCCGACTGTCGGGCTGCCGATGGGCGGTGTGACACCAGGAGAAAATTGCCAATGCGTTCCGGATCCGTTTCGAAATCCCTGCTGACCCTTGGCGTGGCCGCGACCACGCTCGGTGCCTGCACGAGCACCGGCGGTCGTCCCGAACTGCCGCCTGCCGCCTATGTTGCGAACAAGGAGCTGCCTGGCGAGCAATACGTCATCGGCCCGCTTGATCAGCTCAACATCTTCGTCTGGCGCAATCCCGAATTGTCGTCGAAGGTCCAGGTGCGTCCCGACGGCCGGATCACGACGCCGTTGATCAACGACATGCCCGCGGTCGGCAAGACCCCGGCGATGCTGAGCGACGACATCAAGAAGGCGCTCGCGGCCTATATCAAGGATCCGATCGTCTCGGTGATCGTCGAGAATTTCAGCGGCACCTACAGCCAGCAGGTCCGCATCGTCGGCGCGACCGAGAAGCCCGCCTCGATCCCCTATCGCGCGAACATGACCTTGCTCGACGCGATGATCGCGGTCGGCGGTCTCAGCCAATATGCCGCGGGCAACAAGGCACGGCTGGTCCGCTACGACCGCGCGACCGGCAAGCAGACCGAATACGGGCTGCAGATCGGCAATCTGCTCAAGAAGGGCGATTCCTCGGCGAACGTCCGGCTCGAGCCGGGCGACGTGATCATCATCCCCGAATCGATGTTCTGAGGCACGCCCAGATGAACGGGATCTACGACGAGGTGCGCATCGCGCTCCACACGATCTGGACGCGGCGCTGGCTGGCGCTCGGCGTGGCGTGGGGCGTGTGCGTGCTCGGCTGGCTGGTCGTCTCGCAGATCCCGAGCCGGTATGAGTCGACCGCGCGCGTGTTCGTCCAGATGCAGACGATCCTGCCTGCGGGCATGGACGGCGTGCCGCAGAGCGTGCCGATGAGCGTCGATGCGATCCGCACCACGCTGACCTCGGCAGTGACGCTCGAAAAGGTCGTGCGCGGCACCGATCTGGCGGCGACCGTGTCGAGCGATCGCGACGTCGCTGACCGCGTGTCGAGCCTCGCACAGAATATCAAGATCGTCTCGCAACAGGATAATCTGTTTCAGATTACCGCCACCGCTTCCAATCCCAAGCTGGCGCGGCAGGTCACGCAGAAGCTGATCGACCTGTTCGTCGAGCAGAATCTCGCGGGCGATCGGTCGAAGACCACGCAGAGCCTGACCTTCCTCGACCAGCAACTCGCGGCACGGCAGAAGCAGCTCTCGGATGCCGAGGGCAAGCGCGCCGATTTCCAGAACCGCTATCTCGGCGCATTGCCGGGGACCGGGTCGATCAGCGATCGGATCGGTGCGGCGCGGTCGCAGATGTCGCAGGTCGATGGCGATCTGGCGGCGGCGCAGTCGAGCCTCGCCGCGGTGCAGGGCCAGATGGCGGGAACCCCTGCGACCGTTGCCGGCGTCGGCGGTGTTGCGGGCGCGGCGGGGCCAGCACGTGCCCGCTTGCAGGCGATTCAGGGCCAACTCGCCGATGCGCGCGCGCGCGGCTATACCGAGAACCATCCCGACGTGGTGGCGTTGAAGAGCCAGCTTGCGGCAGCGACCGCTGCGGCGCGGAGCGAGCCGCTGTCCGGTGGCAGCGCCAATGGCAGCGCGCAGAACCCGCTCTACGCCTCGCTCCAGTCGATGGTGGCGGACCGTCAGGCGACCGTTGCGTCGCTGCGGATGCGGAAGAGCCAGTTGCAGGGCGATCTTGACATGCTCAACTCGAAGCTCGCGGGCGATCCCGAGGTCGCCGCCGAACAGGGTTCGATCGATCGCGACTACCAGGTGCTCAAGGACCAGTACGACACGTTGCTGACGCAGCGCGAGCAGACCGCGCTCATGGGGCAGGCGCAGTCGCAGAGCGATCACGTGAAGTTCAGCGTCATCGATCCGCCGACCATGCCGCGGACGCCGAGCGCGCCGAACCGGATGCTCCTGCTGTCGGGTGTGCTGGTCGCTGGACTCGCGGCGGGGATCGGCGCAGCGTTTGCGATGGGGCAGTTGCGGACGACGTTCGCGACCACGACGCGGCTCGAAAAGGCAGCGGGGATGCCGGTGATCGGGTCGATCGGCGAAGTCGTGACGCGGGTCCAGTCGGACCAGCGGCGTTCGAAGTTGAAGATGTTCCTGGGCGGCACCGCCGCTTTGGGCGCAGCCTATGTCCTGCTGCTGGGGGTCGAGATCCTGCAGCGCGGGCTGGCGGCATAAAGGGGGATGACCGTGACGAAACCTGATCGCGAACCCTCGCTGCTCGAACGCGCAGCCAAAGTCTACGACTTCAACGCGCATCTGCGCGCGCGAAGCGCTCCGCCCGCGCCGGTCGAGGATTCCCGGTCTGCGGACGTCCCTGCCGTCGATGATGTCCCGACCGGGGCACCGGACCGCGCTCCGCACGGTCCAGCCTTCGACGCTACGTTCGAGGACGCCAGCTTCCTCGCAATCCCCGAAGAACTGCGCGCGCCGATCGGCAGTGAACTGTCCGACGAATTCTACCTGCCGCCGGACCATTCCGACGATACCGCGCGGATCGATCGCGGCATGCTGGCAGCTAACGGCATGATCGTGCCCGGCGCGCCGGTCGGCCCGCTCGCCGAAGAGTTTCGCCTGATCAAGCGGCAATTGCTGATCGCCAGCGCGCGGATCGCCGAGAGCGACAGCCCCGAAAAGGCGCGCATGATCCTGGTCTGCTCGGCGCGGCCCGAGGACGGCAAGACCTTCTGCGCGATCAACCTTGCGCTCTCGATCGCCGCCGAGCGCGACACCGAGGTTCTGCTCGTCGATGCCGACGTCGCCAAGCCCGATGTCGCCAACCAGCTCGGGCTCAGCGCCGGCGCCGGACTGCTCGATGCGCTTGCGGATTCTGCGATCGACGTCGAGGATCTCGTGATCCGGACCGACGTGGCGCACCTCTCGGTGCTGCCCGCGGGGACGAAGACCGCGATGGACACCGAACTGCTCGCCAGTGCGCGGACCAGAACCGTGATCGCGCGGCTGCTCGCGGCCAACCCCCGCCGCATCATCATATTCGATTCGCCCCCCGCGCTCGCGGCGTCGCCTGCGTCGGTGCTGGCGATGCGTGTCGGCCAGGTGATGCTCGTCGTCCGCGCCGATCGCACGCCCGAAAGCGAACTCCGCGCCGCGGTCAACCTGCTCGACGGGTGCGAGCATATCCAGCTTGTCCTGAACGCCGTGTCGTTCGTGCAGGGCGGCGCGCGGTTCGGCAGCTATTACGGTCATGAGGTGTCGCAGTGAGCCGGCATGCGTTCCGGGCGCTCGCGCTGGCGGGCACGACGCTGACGCTCGGCGCGCCGGCGGCGGCGCAGGCTGTGCAGTCGGGGCAGGCTGCACCGACCGACCAACCCGCGCAACTGGAGCAGACCGCGCAGTCCGGCCAGACCCAACGACGCGTGTCGGTCAGACCCTATATCGAGGCGAGCCAGATCTTCGACGCCGACCTCAACGGCGGCGACGTGCTAACCTACACCAGCCTGGCCGCCGGCGTAGATGCGGCGATCGCGACGCAGCGCGTGTCGGGGCAGGTCAGCTACCGCTACGAGCACCGGTTCGCCTGGAACAAGAACGCCGTCGACAACGACATTCACTCGGGGCTCGCGCGGGTCGACGCCCGCGTGACGCCGAACCTGACTCTCGAGGCAGGCGGCATCGCCACGCGCACCCGCTCCGATATCCGGGGCGCCGCACCGGGCCTGCTGATCGGCAATATCGACAACGTGTCGCAGCTCTACTCGGTCTATGCCGGGCCGAGCCTGACCACCCGTGCCGGACCGGTCACGTTCGATGCGAATTATCGCCTCGGCTACACTAAAGTTCAGACGCCCAGCTTCGGCGGATCTACCCTCGCGGGCCAGCGGCTGGACTATTACGACGATTCGATCGGCAACACCGTGACCGCGCGCGCGTCGACCGCGCCGGGCAGCGTGGCGCCCTTCGGCATCACCGTAAGCGGTGCCTACGACCGCGAGACGGCCAGCCAGCTCAAGCAGCGGTACGAGGGCTATTACGGGCGTGGCGATATCCTCCAGCCGATCTCGCCCTATGTCGCGCTGACCGCGGGCGTCGGCTACGAGAAGATCGAGACCAGCCAGAAGGATGCACTGGTCGATGCCGCCGGTGCGCCGGTGCTCGACAGGGACGGCCGGTTCGTCACCAACGACGCGTCGCCGCGGCGGATCGCGTATCGCACCGACGGCCTGTATTACGATGCGGGCGTGATCTGGCGACCCAACCGCCGGACCTCGGTCGAGGGGCATCTCGGCAAGCGCTATGGATCGCTCAGCTTCACCGGCACCGCGACGTACCAGGCGTCGAAGTCGGTCGGCATGGCGGTCAACGTCTATGACGGCATCCAGACCTTCGGCCGACAGCTTCGCAC
This sequence comes from Sphingomonas sp. PP-F2F-G114-C0414, assembly GCF_003688595.1. Taxonomy (GTDB): domain Bacteria; phylum Pseudomonadota; class Alphaproteobacteria; order Sphingomonadales; family Sphingomonadaceae; genus Sphingomonas. The sequence continues at coordinate 773,888 of NZ_RCWT01000010.1, read as the reverse complement.
TGGCCTCGGCAATCTGCCGACCAGTTTCATCTCGGGCGGGCAGCAGGGCTTCGGCCAGCAGTTCAACGGCTGCGTGTTCGGCACCAGCGGCGCGCAGCCGGGTGGTTGTCTCGACAACGTGTTCCAGTCGATCTCGACCGCAAGCTACCGCGCACGCGGGGTCGACGGCGTGATCGTCGCCACCCGTGGTCGTTCTAGCTGGGGCGGCGGCGTAGGCTACACCAATCGCCGCCTCTATGCGCCCGACGGTGCGCCTGGGCTGGTCGTCACCGGGCTCGAAGACCAGAGCTATTACGCGCAGCTCTTCTATGCGCGGTCGCTCAGCCAAGTCTCGGGAATCAACGCGGACCTGTTCGCGAACTATTACGAGCCGGGCGTCGCCAACATCCCTCTCGAGGCTATCTCGGGTGACGACAGCGTCTGGTCCTACGGCGCGACCGGCACCTATTATCGATATTTCGGGCGACTTGGCACCACCGCGTCGCTCGGACTTTACAGCTTCAAGGTCGGTGATCTCGACAGCGACTGGTCGGCGCAGGCGCTGATCGGTGCGCGGTACCAGTTCTGAAGGCGAGTAAGATATGTACGACGAGCATTATGGTCTGACGGGTCGGCCGTTCCAGCTGACCCCCGATCCCAAATTCTGGTTCGAGACCGCGACTCACCGCAAGGCGATGGCGTATCTCGGCTATGGTCTGGCGCAGGGCGAAGGCTTTATCGTCATTACCGGCGATATCGGCGCGGGCAAGACGACGCTGGTCGGCCATCTGATGGATACGATCGATCACCAGCGCCTGAACGCGATCCGGCTCGTCTCCACCGCGATCGAGGCGGACGATCTCCTGCGGATCGTCGCCACCGAACTGAAGGTCGATCCTGCCCGGCTGACCAAGGCCGAGCTGCTCACCGCGATCGAACGCGGGCTGCACGCGGTCGCGCGGACCGGCAAGCGGACGCTGCTGATCGTCGACGAAGCGCAGGCGCTGCCGATCTCCGCGCTCGAAGAATTGCGGATGCTGTCGAACTTCCAGGCCGGCGGCCATGCGCTGCTCCAGATCGTCCTCCTCGGCCAGCCCGAGTTCCGCGATCGGCTGCACGGCTGGGACCGGCTCGAACAGCTCCGCCAGCGCGTGATCGCGATTCACCATCTCGATCCGATGGAGGCTGACGAGGTTTCGGAATATCTGGCGCACCGTCTGTCGGTGGTCGGCTGGACCGGCAATCCCGATTTCGCGGACGATGCGTTCGCCGCCTTTTACGCCGGGTCGGCTGGCGTGCCGCGTCGCTTGAACATGCTAGCCGGCCGCGTGATGCTGCATGCCGCGATCGAGGACCTGACCGTGATCGACGCTGCCGTCGTGCGCGCGGTCCAGCGCGATCTGGAGGGTGACCTGCCGACGATCGCGACCGACACTAAGGGCGCGCGTGCGACGGAAGCCGTGACCGATCGTCAGGCCGCGCCCGCCGTCCCCACAATGGCACCCCTCGATCCCGCGCCCCTCGATCCGGCGATCGTCGACCGGATCGCCGATCTGGAGGCGCGCGTCGAATTGCAGGACGAGGCGTTGCGTCGCGTGCTGACCTTGCTCGTCGACTGGGTCGAGAGCGATACCGACAAGCCCGACTATTCGCCGATCCGCGGCGTTGCTGCCTGGCATGATGCGGCCTGACGTGACTGTCGGAAAGATGCCCGTTCTCGATGGCCGTCTCCTCAACGGTATGTCCGTCGATGTCGAGGACTGGTTCCAGGTTGGGGCGTTCGAGAAGGTTATCGACAAGGCGGACTGGGATTCGCTCATGCCGCGGGTCGAGGCAAACACCGACGCGGTCCTCGCGCTGTTCGCCGAGCGCGATACCAAGGCGACGTTCTTCACGCTCGGCTGGGTCGCACACCGCTATCCCGCGCTGATCCGGCGGATCGTCGATGCTGGGCATGAGATCGCCAGCCACGGCTGGGATCACCAGCGCGTCTTCACGATGACGCCGGAGGTGTTCCGCGCCGATCTGGTGCGTGCACGCAAGGCGATCGAGGATGCGGCGGGCACCAACGTCACCGGGTACCGTGCGCCGAGCTTCTCGATCGATCAGCGGACGCCCTGGGCGCATGTCGAACTGGCCGAGGCGGGCTATGCCTATTCCTCGAGCGTCGCGCCGGTGAAGCACGATCATTATGGCTGGCTCGACGCGCCACGCTACGGGTTCAAGCCGCTTGCTGACAGCGCGCTGATCGAGGTGCCGGTGACAGTGGCCAAGCTCGGCGAGCGCAAGCTGGCCACGGGCGGCGGGTTCTTCCGCCTGCTCCCCGCGGCGATCACCGATTTCGCAGTGCGTCAGGTCAATCGCGAAGACCGGCCGGCGATGTTCTACTTTCATCCCTGGGAGATCGATCCGTCGCAACCCCGCGTTGCCGCGGCACCGCTGCGCTCGAAAATCCGCCATTATTCGCGATTGGGCGCGATGGCGGGCAAGTTGCGCGGGCTGCTCGGGCGCCACGCCTGGGGCCGCGTCGATACGGTCGTCGCGCGCGAAGCGGCCCGGCTGGCGTGACCGCGCCGATGCCCGTCGGCGTGCGCGAAGCGGACCTTCGCGATCCGGCGGCGTGCGCGCGGATCGAAGCGTTCGTCGCGATGACCGACGGCGCCACGCCGTTTCACCTGCCCGCATGGAGCCGCGCGGTGCAGGAAGGCTGTGGCCAGCACGCACGCTATCTGCTGTCGGAGGACGCGCGCGGTGCGATCGTCGGCGTGCTGCCGCTGACCGAGATGCGCTCGCCGCTGTTCGGACGCGCGCTGGTGTCGACCGGGTTTGGCGTCGATGGCGGTGTGCTCGGGGATGCGGTCGAGCCGCTCGCGGCGGGGGCGTGGAACCTCGCGCTGCGGATCGGCTGTCCGTCGGTCGAACTGCGCGGCGGTCGGGCGCCTGAGGGTTGGGCAAGCGACGACACAAGTTATCTCGGCTTCGCGCGCGATCTGGCGGTGGACGACGACGCCGAACTGCTCGCGATCCCGCGGAAACAGCGCGCCGAAGTCCGTCGGTCGCTCGGGTTCGATCTGGAGATCGTGACCGGCAACGACCGCAAGCTGCTCGCGGAGCATTATCGTGTTTACGCGGAGTCGGTCCGCAATCTCGGCACGCCGGTCTTTCCCGCCAAACTTTTCCGTAGCGTCGTGAATACTATGGATGCCGATGTTCTGACCGTCCGGCATGAGGGCAGGGCGGTGGCGAGCGTCCTCAGCCTGTATCATGACGGCATCGTCTATCCCTATTGGGGCGGCGGCACCGACGCCGCGCGGGGGCTGCGCGCCAACGACCGGATGTATTTCGCACTAATGGCGCACGCGCGCGGGCGGGGCTGCACGCGGTTCGATTTCGGGCGGTCGAAGACCGGCACCGGGGCGGCGGCGTTCAAGAAGAACTGGGGGTTCGTGCCCGAGCCGCGGCTGTACGCCAAGCGCAGCAACGGACCTGCGCGCGAGGTCAATCCGCTCAACCCCAAATATGCGCTGATGGTGCGGACGTGGAAGCGGTTGCCGCTGTGGGCCGCCAACGCCGCCGGACCGTGGATCTCCCGAGGTCTGGGGTGAGCTTGCTGTTCCTGGCGCACCGCGTGCCGTTCTCGCCCGACCGCGGCGACAAGATCCGCAGCTTTCACATCCTCCAGTATCTGGCGAAGCGCGCGCGCGTGCATCTAGTCGCGTTTGCGGACGACGCGACGGACATCGATCCACCCGCGGCGTTCACCGACATGCTGGCGAGTTGCACGATCGTGCCGCGCACCAAGTCGCAGAAGCGCGCGGCTGTCGAGGCGCTGGCGACCGGCAGGCCGGTATCGCTGACCGCGTTTGCTAGCCCGGCGATGCAGGCGACGGTGGACCGCATGATGCCTAACGTCAGCGGTGTCTACTGCTTCTCGGGCCAGATGGCGCAGTATCTGCCGGTCGACGCGCCGCCGGTCGTGATGGATTTCGTCGATGTCGATTCCGCCAAATTCGCCGGGTTCGCCGAGGAGTCCCGCGGGCCGATGCGCTGGATGATGCGGCGTGAGGCTCGGCTCTTGGGGGCGTTCGAACGCGAGGTTGCGGGGCGGGTCTCGGCGAGCCTGTTCGTCAGCAACGCCGAAGCCGCGATGTTTCGCGACGGCGGTGCGACCGGGCGTGTGCTCGCCGTCGAAAACGGCATCGACTCGGTAAAGTTCGATCCGGCCGCGCTGTTAGCCAATCCTGCCCCCCTCCCTGGAAGGGAGGGGCCGGGGGTGGGTCGGTTTCCCCAAGCGCGAACGCCAGTGGCAAAAGCCAGCCAACCCACCCCCAACCCCTCCCTTTCAGGGAGGGGGGCAGAAGCGGTGGCAGAAGCGCTGATCGTCTTCACCGGGCAGATGGACTACCGTCCCAACATCGACGCGGTCACGTGGTTCGCGCGCGACATTCTGCCGCTCGTCCGCCAGCACACCCCCGCGCGGTTCGCGATCGTCGGCCGCGCGCCCACGTCCGCGGTTCACGCGCTCGCCAGTGACCACGTCACCGTCACCGGCGAAGTCGACGACGTCCGCGGCTGGCTCGCTGCCGCCGACGTCTGCGTCGCGCCGCTAAAACTCGCGCGCGGGATCCAGAACAAGGTGCTCGAGGCGATGGCGATGGCGCGTCCGGTCGTCGCCTCGACCGCCGCGGCCGAGGGGATCGACCACGCCGGCACGATCCGCGTCGCCGAAACCGCGCGCGACTTCGCCGGCGAGGTGATAGCACTTCTTGAGGCACCCGAAACCGCCGCCACGCTCGGCACCGCCGCTCGTGCGCAGGTGATCCGACGCTACGGCTGGGACGCACGCCTCGCGCCGCTCGACGCATTACTCGACCTCGAAGCATGACCGATTGGCGCCGCCACGGGATCGCGCTTGGCGTGGTGGCGGCGATCATCCTGCTGATCTTCCGTAGCGACGTCCGCGATCTCGCGCGGATCTGGTGGACCAGCACGACCTTCGGGCACTGCCTCTTCATCGGCCCGGTGATCGCCTGGCTGGTATGGCAGCGCCGGACCGAACTGACGCAGCTCGTGCCGACCGGCTGGTGGCCGGGTCTCGCGCTGATCGCGATCGGCGGGGTCGGCTGGCTGATGGGCGACGCCGCCTCGGTCGGTTTCGCGCGCCAGCTCGGGCTGGTGATGATGCTGCAAGGCGCTGTGCTGACGATTCTCGGCCCCAATGTCGCCCGCGGGCTGCTGTTCCCCCTGTGCTACGCATTCTTCCTCGTGCCGTTCGGCGAAGGCCTCGAACCGCCGCTCCAGACCGTGACGGTCGCGATTGTCATGCCGTTGCTACACCTGGTCGGCGTGCCCGCGGTGGTCGACGGCGTGCTGATCCACGCCGGCCGCTATTATTTCGAGGTGGCGGAAGCGTGCTCGGGCGCCAAGTTCGTCATCGCGATGGTCGCATTCGGCGTGCTCGTCGCCAATCTGTGCTTCGTTTCCAGCCGACGCCGCGCGATCTTCCTGATCGTCTCCGTGGTCGTGCCCGTCATCGCCAACGGCTTCCGCGCGTTCGGGACGATCTGGGCGGCCGACCTGACCTCGGTCGAGGCGGCGACCGGGATCGACCACATCATCTACGGCTGGGTGTTCTTCGGCGTGGTGATGGCGGGCGTGCTGGCGATCGGCTGGCGGTGGTTCGACCGCGCACCCGATGATCCCGCGTTCGATCCCGCAACGCTCCAGGCGGCGCCCCGCCATCGTACCGGCGCGGTGCTCGCCGCCTGTCTCGCGGTGGCGACTGTCGCGGTGTTCCCCGCCTGGAGCGCTGCGGTCGCCGGGCGGGCCCAGCGGCTCCCGGCGCATATCGACCTGCCCGAGATCGCCGGCTGGCACCGCGTGCCGGTCAGCACGCGCGCGCCGTGGATGCCCTATTATCCCGGCGCGGACCATTATCTGTTCGGTCGCTATGCCGACGCCTCGGGCGCGACCGTCGACATGAGCATCGCGGTGTTCGGCAGCCAGCACGAGGGCAAGGAACTGATCGCGTTCGGCACCGGCGTGCTTCGCGAGGAGGATCGCTGGGTGCGCGTCGCCGATCTTCCCGACATCGTAGATCAAGCGGGCGCGGGCGGCAGCGTCATGCGAATCACAGCGCCCGGCCCCGTGGAGCGGATCGTCGCGACGTGGTACCGGGTGGGCGACGCAACCACCCATGACGAGACGCTGGTGAAGATCGAGACGATGAAGGCGCGGCTGCTCGGCGGTCCGCAACGCGCAGTGGCGATCCACCTGTCGACCGAGGGCGCCGATCCGCGCCCGATCGCGCGCTTCCTCTCCGCGCTCGGGCCGCTCGACCGGATCGCCGATCGCGCCGCGGGCCAAATCGCGGGGGCACGCTAGATGTGCGGCATCGCCGGGATCTTCCACCCGGGTACCCCCAAGCCGGTCGAGCCCAATCGCGTCCTCGCGATGATCGCCGCGCAGGCGCATCGTGGCCCCGATGGCGATGGCATCTGGACCGCGCCGGGCGTCGGCCTCGGCCATCGGCGCCTGTCGATCATCGATCTCGCGGGCTCGCCGCAGCCGATGTCGGACGGGTCGCTGACGATCACGTATAATGGCGAGATCTACAACTTCGCCGACCTCCGCGCCGAACTGACCGCCAAGGGCGCGATCTTCCGGACCGGGGGCGACACCGAAGTCCTGCTGCACGGCTGGCGCGCCTGGGGGCCGTCGATGCTTGATCGGCTCAACGGCATGTTCGCGTTCGCGATCCACGATTCGCAGGCGAACACGTTGTTCCTCGCGCGCGACCGGATGGGGGTGAAGCCGCTCCACTATGTCGAGCTCGCGGACGGGTCGCTCGCCTTCGCGTCCGAACTGAAGGGCCTGCTGGCCCATCCGCAACTGCGCCGCGTGCCCGATCTGGGCGCGGTCGAGGACTATCTGGCGTTCGGCTACGTGCCAGATGACGCATGTATCGTCGCGGGCGTGAAGAAGCTCGCGGCCGGCCATTTCCTGCTGGTCGAGCGCGGACGTCCGGTGCCGCAACCGCGCAAATGGTGGGACATCGATTTCTCCAACCGCGCGACCGGCTCGGCCAAGGCGCTCGGCGAGGAACTGGTCGACCGGATGCGCGCCGGCGTACGCTCGCGAATGGTCGCCGACGTTCCGCTCGGCGCGTTCCTGTCGGGCGGCGTCGACAGCTCGGCGGTGGTCGCCTTGATGGCCGAGGCGAGCCCGAAGGCGGTTCGAACCTGCACGATCGGGTTCGACGAGGCGGGGCATGACGAGCGCGCATACGCTGACACGGTCGCCCGCCGGTTCGCGACCGACCACCGCGAACGCGTCGTCGCATCGGGCGATTTCGGCCTGATCGACACGCTCGTCGCCAGCTTCGACGAGCCCTTTGCCGACGCCTCCGCGCTCGCGACCTATCAGGTCTGCGCGCTGGCACGCGAAAGCGTCACCGTGGCCTTGTCCGGCGATGGCGCGGACGAAGCGCTCGCCGGCTATCGTCGGTATAAATTCCAGGCGGCGGAAGAGCGGGTCCGCGGTCTGCTCCCGTCGCATCTTCGTACCGAGGTCTTCGGAACGCTGGGCCGGTTCTATCCCAAGGCCGACTGGGCGCCGCGTCCGCTGCGCGCCAAGTCGACGCTGCTCGCGCTCGCACAAGGTGGCGGCGAGGCGTATGCGCGATCGGTCGGCGTGACCGGACCTGAGCTTCGCGCGCAGCTGTTCACTGGCAGTGCCCGCGCGCAGCTCGGCGGTTATCGTGCCGAGGATCGCTATGTCGCGACGATGGCGAACGCGCCCGCGCGCGATGCGATCGACCGCGCGCAATATGCCGATATCAAGCATTGGCTGCCCGGCGATATCCTCACCAAGGTCGATCGCACCAGCATGGCGGTTGGGCTGGAGGCGCGCGAGCCGCTGCTCGATCACCGCCTGATCGAATTCTGCGCGACCTTGCCGGCGAACATGCGGCTCCGTCGCGGCGAGGGCAAATGGCTGATGAAGAAGGCGATGGAGCCCTATCTGCCGCGCGAAATCCTCTATCGTCAGAAGATGGGCTTCGTCACGCCGATCAGCGCGTGGTTCAGGGGCGCGCTGGCGGGCGAAGCGGTCGCGCTCGCCAAGTCGCGAACGCTGGGCGAAACCGGGTGGTTCGACATGGCCACGATCGCCCGGATCGCCGACGAACACCGGGCCGGACGGGCCGAGCATGGCCGCACGCTCTGGCAGTTCGTGATGCTCGAACGCTCGATGAAACGGGTGTTCGGCTAGGCTTCAATGCGGCTGCATGGGCTCGACGCTGGTCCTTGCGCGCGCGATCAAGGCCTCCAGCGCGGCATCGTCGAGCCGACCCGCGGTTCGCAGCGCCGCCTCGGGGGTCATCGCGATCACCGCGCCGCCGGGGCCATCGATGATGACCTCGCCCTCCTCCTGAAAAACGTCGCGGGGCTGGTCGTGCGGCTGGGTCATCGTGGCTCTCCCGGTATCGTAGGATAACGCCGGACCCCGCGACTTGCTCCCTAGACGCCCGGCGACGCTAGCCCGCGACGAGTTCACCCATCCAGCGATCGAACAACTGTGGCCACAAGGATCCCGGCGAGCGCGGCGACAGGCGTGTGCCGAAACCGTGTCCGCCATGCTGGAGGAAATGTGCCTCCGCCGGGATTAGGGCGCGACGCGCGGCGGCGAGCGTGTCGACGCTGTTGGCGACGGGCACGGTGTTATCGTCCTCGGCGTGGACGAGGAACAGTGGCGGGTCGCCGGCCTTCAACTGGCGGTCGACCGCGTAGCGTGCCTGTACCGCGGGCAGCGGGTCGGGGCCGAGCAGGTTGGCGCGCGATCCGCCGTGGCTGCGGCCGGGATCCATGTTGGAGACCGCGTACATGAGCCCCGCCCAGGCGGGGCGTGCCGAATGGCGATCGGTGGCGTCTATCGGGCGGTAGGCCTTGAAGTCGTGCAGCACGGCGACCGACCCGGCGAGGTGGCCACCGGCGGAAAAGCCGAGCACGCCAAGTTTCTCCGCCCTGATCCCGTAGGTGCGTGCGTTGGCGCGGATCAGCCGCATCGCGCGCTGCGCGTCGGCAAGCGGGACGTCGGCGCGGTCAGCCCAGCCTTCGCCGGGCAGGCGGTAGCTCAACACGAATGCGGTGATCCCGAAGCCGTTCAGCACACGCGCGACGTCGATGCCCTCGTTGCGGAGCGAGGTGATCGAATAGCCGCCGCCGGGAACGATCAGCACGGCGCGGCCGTCGGGCCGGGCTGGCCGAAATACGCCGACCTCGGGCCGCACCACGCCGCGCATCTGGAAGTCGCGATAGTCGTCCGGGTAGCGCGGCATACGCGGCTGCGGGACCGGTAGCGGGTTCGGCGCGCCTGCCGGGATACCGGGCCAGAGCGCGAACCGCTCTGCGGGCGGCCACATCGGCATGTCCGTCGTGCGCAGCTGAGCGGCGCTGACCTGTGCACCGCTCCGCGCGAATGCGGGAAGCGCCAGCCCGGCGGCGAGGGGGAGGGTGAGGAGCGAACGGCGATCGAAGGTCATATGAGAATTCTAGACGATCGAACCGGGTTCGGGGAGAGGCGGCCGCCGCGATCAGCGATTATTCGCAAGCGTTCTCAAAACACGGCGAGCGCGGCATGCAGCGTGAGCGCGATGAGCATCAGGCTCGACAGCATAAAGAAGACAAAGCGGGCGCGAACGCGATTGCTGGTCGACTGGACGATGCTGTGAACGATCCGCAGCCCGACATAGGCCCAGGCGATCCAGGCATTGATGCCGTTGCCCGTGCCGCTCAGCGCCAGCACGGCGCAGACCGCGTAAAACAGCGTCGGCTGCTCCATCAGGTGATTGTGATTGTGCGCCTTCCACTGAATGTGCGGCGGGAGCGCGCGGTCAGCATCCGCCGCCTTGGTACCGACGAGCGTCCGCATGTCGACCCCGGCCGCCTTCATCGCCGGCAACCGCGTTGCGAGCGTCCATCCCAGCATCACGAGCGTCCACGCGATCAGCACGACCATCGGTCGCAGGATCTCGCTATGCATGAAAAAGCCTCCCCCGGTTACCCGGAGGAGGCTGCATCAATTGCCCGGAAGGGGCAACGGCATCTCTAATCCTCCCCCGCTAGGGGGAGGTGTCGCGAAGCGACGGAAGGGGAGGCGGCGATAACGTCGGTTCCGCGTCCTCCCCCTCCGTCAGGCAAGCGCCTGCCACCTCCCCTGGCGGGTAAGGATCGTAAGGTTCAGGCCTTGTCGAAGCTCGCGCCCCACTTGCGGACCGGACGGTCCTTCCAGAGGCCACGGTGATACGCATCCGACGCCAGCAACGGCATCACCGAACCGGCCTCAGCGAACACCATCTGCTCGATGCCCGTGTTCACCTTGCCCCACGAAGCCGCTTCCTGCAGCGTCGACGACGAGCATGCACCGTCGCGAACGTCGGCAACCGTGATCTGCACCGCGTACTTATGGACCTGGACGTCGTCGTGACCGAGAATCTCGGCGCAGACGACGGTGTCTTGGATAAAGTTCTTCGGCACGCCGCCGCCGATCATCAGCAGCCCGGTGGTGCCCGCCTTGATCTTGATCTCGGTCAGCTCGCGGAAGTCTGCGATCGCGTCGAGGACCATGTACGGCTTGCCCGCCTTCACCGCGTCGACCTGGTGCTTGACCAGACCGAAGCCGGCCGACGAATCGACGAACGCGGGGCAGAAGATCGGCACGTCATGCTCATAGGCGAGCTTGACGAGGCTGTTTTCCTTCTTGCCATGCTCGACGAGATACTTGCCCATCTCGCGGATGAACTCGCGGCTCGAATAGGCGCGCGGCTCGAGCGTTTCGGCGATCTCGAAGATCGTGTGGTCGACGTGCTGGAGCTCTTCCTCGTCGATATAGGTGTCGTAGATCCGGTCGATCATCAGCGAGCGCAGCACATCGTCGTGCGGCACTTCGAGCGCCTGGTAATGCTTGTGGCCGAGGCCCTCGAAGAAATCCATGTCGACGATCGTCGCGCCGGTCGCGACGATGCCGTCGATCATGTTGTTGCGCAGCAGCTCGGCGTACAGGTCCATGCAACCGCCGGCGCTCGTCGAGCCCGCGATCACGAGGAAGATCGTGCAGTCCTTGTCGGCGAGCATCTGGTTGTAGATGTCGGTCGCACGGCCGAGATCGCGGCTGGTGAACGACATCTTCTTCATCGCGTCGACGATCGGCCGCGCGTCGAAGCTGGTGATGTCGATATGCTCGACGGTGGTGGAAAGGAGTTCCGCCTTGCGCTGCGCGTCGATGCGGGTGTCTTCGGTCATGTCTAATTTCTCCTGATCTCCCCTCCCGCCTGCGGGAGGGGGCTAGGGGGTGGGCGCGCGCTCACCGCGAACGCGCCGGATGTGGAAAACGCGCGCCCACCCCTCGGTCCCCTCCCGCGGCGGGAGGGGAAGACGAAGAGCGAACGATTACTTAGTGTTGGTTACAGCTTGACGACGTTCGACGCACGGTCCTCGAACCGCTCGCCATACAGCGAGACCATCGGCTCGTCGGCAACGATCACCGTCTCGTCCGATCCGAACCCGTTGAACGCGGTCCGCATCGCCGAGCCATACGCGCCGAGCATGCCGATCTCGATGTAATCGCCGGCCTGCGTGTCCGCGGGCAGCATGAACGGGCCGACCATATAGTCCATGTCGTCGCACGTCGGACCATAGAAGCTGAACTCCATGTCCTTCGCACGGCTGTCCGGCTCGCGGAGCAGCTCGGTCGGGAAGCGCCAGCCGATATGCGCCGCATCGAACAGGGCGCCGTACGCGCCGTCGTTGATATACAGCTCGGTCCCGCGACGCTTTTCGACGCGCACGATGATCGACGAATATTCCGCGCACAGCGCCCGGCCCGGCTCGCACCACAGCTCGGACGAATAGCTGACGGGCAGCGATTCGAACGCACGATGGATCGTCTCGAAGAAGTGCTCGAGCGGCGGGGGCTCCATGCCGGGATACGACGACGGGAAGCCGCCGCCGACGTCGATGACGTCGACCGTGACCGCAGCCTCGACGATCGCCGCACGGACGCGTTCCATCGCGTTCGAATAGGCCTCCGGGGTCATCGCCTGCGATCCGACATGGAAGCAGATGCCGAGTGCGTCCGCAGCCTGGCGGGCGGCGAACAGCAGCTCCTTGGCTTCGTGCGGGGCCGCACCGAACTTCGACGCCAGCGACAGCTTCGAATGCTCGGAAGACACGCGCAATCGAACGCAGAGCGTCAGGTCGGTGGCTTCGCGGGTAGCGCGAACGACCTTGTCGAGCTCTTCGAGGCTGTCGAGGCTGAAGGTGCGGACGCCGTGCGTGAAATACGCCTCGGCGATCGCTTCCTCGGCCTTCACGGGGTGCATGAAGCACAGCGTAGCCTCGGGAAGCGTCCGTGCGACCAGGCGCACTTCGGCGATCGACGCCACGTCGTAATGCGTGATGCCATTGTCCCACAGGATCTGCAGGAGTTCGGGAGACGGGTTCGCCTTCACCGCATACATCGAGCGGCCCGGGAACTTCTCGACGAAGAACCGAGCGGCGCGCGCAGCAGCGTGCGGACGAACGAGCGTGACCGAATTGACCGGACGCCCTTTAGCGATGTCGATGCCGCTCCCGATGTGGGAGGTGTCGGCGGTCGAATGGGCTTTCGCTAACCCCAGCGCGATATGATGCTTGACCAATTCAAGGGACCTCCAATGTCCTGAGACAAATTACGAAAACACTGCCTTGCGGTTGGAAGTCCCATGGGGCAGCGGAAGCGCGATCTAGGGTTACGCGCCCCCCATGTAAATAGCGTTTGGCGGATAGGAGACGGCGTGTGACGATTTTGCGACAACCGACGCGGGCGGGTGCGCGGGACGCCGCGGAAAAGATCGCCCGCATCCTCCCGCCGACGCCATTGTTCGTCAGTGAAATCAAGGGCGTACCGGTGGCTTTCAAGGCCGAGTCGTTGCAACCAATCGGCGCGTTCAAGATTCGCGGCGCGTGGCATCGGCTCACCGCATTGGACGAGGCGACGCGACAAAAAGGTGTCGTCGCTTTCTCGTCGGGCAATCATGCGCAGGGGGTGGCGTGGGCGGCGAAGCGGCTCGGCATTGCGGCGACGATCGTGATGCCGTCGGACGCACCGCGACTGAAGCGCGAGTCGACGTTGGCGTTGGGCGCGGAGGTGGTCACCTACGACCGCGCGACCGAGAGTCGCGAAACGATCGCCGCAGGGCTGGCCGAGGCGCGCGGCGCGACGCTGGTGCCGAGCTTCGACGACCCGTGGATCATCGAGGGGCAGGGGAGCACGGGGATCGAAGCCGCTGCGCAGATGGCGGCGCTCGGCATGGGCGTACCGAGCCGCGTCGTCATCCCCTGCGGTGGCGGCGGCCTGTCGGCAGGCATCGCGCTGGCCCTGAAGGACAGCGCGATCACCGTCGTCGAGCCCGAGGGCTGGGACGACATGCGCCGCTCGCTGGAGGCGTCCTGGATCGAACCCGTCGGCCCCAATCCGCCGCCGACCGCCTGCGATTCGCTCCAGACCTTGCGCGTGTCGCCACTGACATTCGATGTCCTCGCGCGCCGCGACGCGACCGGCGTCGCCGTCAGCGAGTCGGAGATCGCCGCGGCACAGCGCTGGGCGGCCGAGAAACTGCGGCTGGTGATCGAACCCGGCGGCGCGGTCGGGTTGGCGGCGGTACTTTCTGGCAAGGTGAAGCTCGAACCCGGCCTGCTCATCATCCTGTCCGGCGGCAACGTCGATCTCGCCGCTTATGCCAAGGCGATGGCCGCATGAACGCCGCGCTGACCTCGATCGCCTCGGCGGCGCCGGCGATCGCGATGCTGGGCATGTTCGCCTGCCTGATCGGCGGTGCCGTGCTTATCGTTAAGAAGCGCGACAAGAAGAAGGGCGTGCTAATGCTAATAATGGCCGCAGTCCTGCTAGCCAACGTAGCGATCTGGACGCTCTAACCTCCCTCGCCCCTGCGGGGAGAGGGAAGGGGCCCGCCGCGCTTGCGGTGGGAAGGGAGAGGGGAATTGGCGCGCGCTGGCCCGTCCCAACTCCCCCTCATCCGACGCTGGCGCGCCACCTTCTCCCCGAGGGGAGAAGGGAAATCACCGGATCGGCGAGTTCGGGTCCAAACGCATGTCGAGATACTTGTCCACGCTCCCCATCAACTCCGGCATCTCATGCTCGAAGAAGTGGTTGGCCTTCGGAATCGTGTCGTGATGGATTGTAATGTGCTTCTGCGTCCGCAGCTTATCCACCAGCTTCTGCGTAGCGCCCGGCGTCGCGACCTCGTCGGCCTCGCCCTGGATGATGATTCCGCTCGACGGGCAGGGCGCGAGGAACGTGAAGTCGTACAAATTCGCCGGCGGTGCGACCGATATGAACCCGCGAATCTCCGGACGGCGCATCAGCAGCTGCATGCCGATCCACGCGCCGAAGCTGACGCCCGCGATCCAGGTCGTCTGCGCCTCGGGATGGAAGCTCTGCACCCAGTCGAGCGCGCTCGCCGCATCCGACAACTCGCCAACGCCGTTGTCGAACACGCCCTGGCTCTTGCCGACGCCGCGGAAATTGAACCGCAGGGTGGCGAACCCACGCCGCTGGAAGGTCTTGTAGAGCTGCTGCACGATCGCGTTGTTCATCGTGCCACCGGCCGACGGATGCGGGTGCAGGATCATCGCGACGGGTGCGCGTGGACGTGGTCCCGGCGCAAAACGACCTTCGAGACGGCCTTCGGGACCGGGAAAAATGACTTCTGGCATAGGCACTCGCGAGCTGGGATACGCACTCGGGTGGAGTGCCGGATTATCGACGCTATATAGGGAACGAGCCCCTTTTCGCAATTGGAACCGACCCTGGCCCGTACCGAAGCCCGCATCTACCTCGATCACGCCGCCACCACGCCGATGCGGCCCGAGGCCGTCGCGGCGGTGATGGAGGGCATGGCGCGCTGGGCGAACCCGTCCTCGCCGCATGCCGAGGGGCGGGCGGCAAGGGCTGCGCTGGAGGATGCGCGCAAGCGGATCGCCAAGGCGCTGGATTGGCCGCATCACGTGATCCTGACCAGCGGTGCGAGCGAGTCCGCAACGCTGGCATTGCGTGGCCGTCCCGGTGTTGCGGTGGCGGCGGTCGAGCACGATGCGGTCCTCCGCGCGGCCGAACAGCCTGTAGTGCTGGAGGTCGACGCAGGCGGTATCGTCGCGGACGGAGAGGGTGCCCAGACGATCGCACTTCAATCCGCGAACAGTGAAACCGGCGTCCTTCAGGATCGCCCCACCGGTCTCTGGATAGCCGACTGCTCGCAGACCGCCGGCAAACTTCCGCTCCCCGATGCAGACCTGATCATCGTCTCCGCGCACAAGCTCGGCGGCCCTCCCGGCATCGGCGCGCTGCTGGTCTGCGATCTCGGTCTGCTCGACCCGACTGGCGGGCAGGAGCGAGGCTACCGCGGCGGCACCGAGAACCTGCCCGGCGCGTTCGGGTTCGCCGCCGCACTCGAAGCCCCTCGCGACTGGTTCCCGGGCATGGCCGATCTCCGCGCCCAACTCGACGAAGCCATCCTGGCGAGCGGCGGCGAGATCGTTGCGCAAAACTCCCCCCGCATCCCCACGATCGCCTCCTACCGAATGCCCGGCGTCAGTTCCGCTGCTCAGTTGATCCGCCTCGACATGGCCGGGTTCGCAGTCTCGGCTGGCAGTGCGTGCTCGTCGGGCAGCATGCGCCCCAGCCACGTGCTCGCCGCAATGGGATATTTCCCCGAAGCCGCCGCCGAAGTCGTCCGCATCAGCTTCGGCTGGACCACGACAGCCGAAGACGTCGCAAAGTTCGCCGAAGCCTGGACGCGGATCGCCCAGGACATAAAGCGAGCCGCATGACCTACCTCGACTATCAGGCGACCACCCCGCTGGCGCCAGAAGCGCTCGCGGCAATGCTCCCCTGGCTCGAATCACAGCACGCCAACCCGCATTCCCCTCACCGCGAAGGTCGCCGCGCCAAAGCAGCGGTCGAAGTCGCCCGCGACCAGGTCGCCGCGCTGCTCCCCCCCGGTGGGCGCGTCGCGTTCACCAGCGGCGCCACCGAAGCGCTCAACTGGGCGATCAAGGGCACGACCGGCCCGATCGTCACGCTCGCCACCGAACACGCCGCCGTCCTAGACACGGTCGCAGCGGAAGCGGCGAGGGGGCGCCAAGTCACGATCCTCCCGGTCAACCCGGACGGCGTGGTCGACCTCGACGAAGCCCGCGCCGTAATCCAACCCGGCACCGGCCTCGTCGCGGCGATGCTCGTCAACAACGAGATCGGCGTCATCCAGCCGATCGCCGCGCTTGCCGAGATCGCCCACGCAGCCGGCGCGTTGATGCTCTGCGACGCGGTGCAAGGTTACGGCCGTGTGCCTGTTCCCGACACCGTCGACCTCATCACGATCTCCGCGCACAAGATCCACGGCCCCAAAGGCATCGGCGCACTCTGGATCCGCGACGGCGTCGAACTCGCGCCGCTGATGCACGGCGGCGGGCAGGAAGCCCCCGGCCGCTCGGGCACGCTGTCACCCGCACTCTGCGCAGGCTTCGGCGTCGCCGCACAACTCATGGCCGGCCGCAAGGCCCAGGACGCCGCGCACATCGATCGCCTCTGGTCGCTCGCACTCGATCGCCTCGGTCCCGACTGGACGATCAACGGCTCGACCGAACACCGCTACCACGGCAACCTTAACGTCTGCCGCGCAAACCTCGACGTGAACCGCCTGATGTCCGACCTCCGCGACATCGCTTTTTCCGCCGGGTCCGCCTGCGCGAGCGGATCGGGCCGCTCCAGCCACGTCCTCCGCGCGATCGGCCTCACCGAAGCGCAGGCCCGCTCCAGCATCCGCGTCGGCTTTGGTCGCGACACCACCGAAACCGAACTCCGCGACGCGATCGATGCGATCGTCACTGCGGCCCAGGCGCAATGGCCATGATCGTCCGCTTCATCGCCCGCGACGGCACCGTCAGCACCGTTGCGGCCAACCCCGGCGACCGCCTGCTCGATGTCGCGCAAGCCGACGACCAGCCGCTCGAAGGCACCTGCGAAGGCCAGCTCGCCTGCGCGACCTGTCACGTCATCGTCGATGCGGCCGGTTTCCTCAAACTGCAGCCAGCAAGCGAGGAAGAGGAGGACATGCTCGATCTCGCGCACAGCGCAACGCGCACCAGCCGTCTCGCCTGCCAGATTCGCCTGACCGACGCGCTCGACGGCTTGACGGTGCGGATCCCCGCTTAGGTCAGCAAAGCTTACAGGAAGACAACGGCCGGTTCAGGCAACGTGCACGGCCGGAGGCACACTACTCCTTCATCGCCTCAATGTACGAGGTCTTGAGAGGAGTACCGGACATGAAGATCATCGCAATGTTCGCCGCTGGCGCGCTGGCCGCGGGAACCCTGGCCGCCTCGGCACCCGCCGACGCGCAGCGTTATGGATGGGACGGTCCGCGCGACGGTCCCGGCTGGCACGATCGTGGTCGCCATGAGGGGCGCGGATGGGATGACCGGCGCGGCTGGGATGGTCCACGCCGCGGCTATCGCGGCTACCGCGATGGTTATCGTGGCGGCGGCTACGGTTATCGCGGCCCGCGCGGCTACGGTCGGTCGCGCGTCGTCTGCCGGATCGAGCGCGGCTATTACGGCCCGGTTCGTCGCTGCTTCGAACGGTGATTCCCGCGCCGATGCGGAACCGCACCGACAGCCTCTAGTTTGGTAACATAGGTTGCAGGGGTCATCAGAACCCGCACCCAGCAGGAGAAGTCCCATGAAGTTGTTCACCCTCGCCGCCGTTGGCCTCGTCGCACTCACCGGCCTCGCGCCCGTCGGCATCGCCGCCGAAGCGTCGGCACAGCGCACCGTCGTCCATGAGCGCACCGTCGTGCGTCATGACGATCGTCGCCCTGGCTATCGTCGTCACGTCGTTCGCACGCGCCAGGTCTGCCGCAACGTGTACCGCAACCATCACCGCCAGCGCGTCTGCCGCACGGTCCGCGTTCGTCGCTGATCGGACGGCCGCCACTAAAGCGACTTGATCATCCCGCCCGACCCCGCCATATGCGCCGCGGGAGTCGGGCGGACGTGGTCGTCGCCAACTTGGTCAGATCCGGAAGGAAGCAGCCACAACGACCCAGCCACGGGTCGTCCCGGCTCCCACCGCGAACGTTTGCAGGCAAACGTGAGCGCGGCCAGCGGCGCCAAGCGCCGACTGACGATGCGGCTAAGCCGCAGCGCAATTCTAAACTTCTCAGTTAGACGGTCGCCCAAGCGTAACCGGGCCGAAACCGCGCCCGATGTTCCCGCAACGTTCCAAATCATTATCCTACACCGCGTCGATGTGGCATAAGCCGCGCATGACCCGCATTGCACGCACCACAGGTTCCGACACACCACGCGCCGGCCTCCCGCCGCACCGAAGTGCAGACCCTTCCCAGCGTGTGAACTTTGTGAACTTCCGACCCCTTCGACAGCACGCGCAGCACCCGCTATGACGACCGCAATGTCAGATTCCTTCGACCTGGGCGAACCCCCGCAGCCGGTGAAAACGCCGGACGCCCCCGCCTACCGCGTGCTCGCGCGCAAATACCGTCCGCAGACCTTTTCCGAGCTGATCGGGCAGGACGCGATGGTCCAGACGCTCGGCAACGCGATCAAGCGCGACCGGCTCGCCCACGCCTTCCTGATGACCGGCGTCCGCGGCGTGGGGAAAACGTCGACCGCCCGTCTGATCGCCAAGGCGCTCAACTGCATCGGCCCCGACGGCGACGGTGGCCCGACGATCGATCCGTGCGGCGTCTGCGAACCCTGCCGCGCGATCGCCGAGGGCCGTCATATCGACGTGATCGAGATGGACGCCGCGAGCCATACCGGTGTCGACGACGTCCGCGAGATCATCGACGCGTCACGCTATTCGGCGGTCACCGCGCGCTTCAAGATCTACATCATCGACGAAGTCCACATGCTGTCGAAGAACGCGTTCAACGCGCTGCTGAAGACGCTGGAGGAGCCGCCTCCCCATGTGAAATTCCTGTTCGCGACCACCGAGGTGAACAAGGTCCCGGTGACGGTGCTCTCGCGCTGCCAGCGCTTCGACCTCCGCCGCATTTCCGCCGAACAGCTCGCCAAGCATTTCGCGTGGGTCTCGTCCGAAGAAGGCGTCGTCGCCGATCCCGAGGCGCTGATGCTGATCGCACGCGCCGCGGAAGGCTCGGCCCGCGACGGTCTGTCGATCCTCGACCAGGCGATCGCGCACGCCGGGCTCGAAGGCGGCGGCGTGACCGCCGACGCGGTTCGCCAGATGCTCGGCCTGTCGGATCGCGGTGCGGTGCGCGACCTGCTGACGCTGATCCTCGCCGGCGACGGGGCAGGGGCGCTCGCCTCGATGCGCCGCCAATATGACTACGGCGTCGACCCGCTGTCGGTCCTTCGCTCGCTGCTCGAAACCGTCCACGGTATCACGCTGACCAAGGTCGGCACGCCGCCGGATGCCGCGCAGCCGATGGAGGAGCGCGCGGCGCGAGAGGACTGGGCGGCGTCGCTCGGCTATCCCGCGTTGCATCGCCTGTGGCAGCTATTCCTCAAGGGCCATGATGAAGTCGCCAAGGCCGCGCTGCCGATCGAAGCGGCGGAGATGGCGCTGTTGCGCGCGATATACGCGTCCACGCTGCCCGATCCCGGTGAGTTAGCGCGCCAGATCGCCAGCGGAGCGGCCCCCGCGGCTACACCAACGGCGCCGCCACCACCTGCACCTCCGTCCGGCGAAGCGCCGCCCTGGAACGCTGGAGCTACGGCTAAGGCGCCCGAACCCGTCGCGACCGGCCCGATCCTGCCGCCGACGTTCGAAGCGCTGGTCGATCTGCTCGATGAATCAGGTGGCCTCGCGATCGCCGCGCGTCTTCGTCACGGCGCACGCGTCGTCAGTTATTCGCCGCCAGAATTCGTCCTCAGCGGCAGCCGTCCCGTCTCGGCCGACACGCTCGCCGAGCTCAACACGCTGTTGAAGAGCGTGACGCGGACCGCGTGGAAAGTGTCGATCGTCGACGCCCCCGGCGCGCCGACGCTGCGCGAGGCGCAGGACGCCGCCGACGCCGCGGTGCGCCAGGCTATTCTCGAATCCCCCATCATGAAGGCCGCGGTGGCAGCGTTTCCCGACGCCCAGCTCGAATCGTGGCCTGGTCAAAGGAGCAACGCATGAAGAATATCGATGAAATCCTCGCCATGGCGCAGAACGTTCAGAGCGAACTCGAAAAGGCTCAAGCCAGTCTCGATACGATCGAGGTCGAGGGCGCGTCCGGCGGCGGCCTCGTCAAGGTGAAGGCGTCCGCCAAGGGCCGCATCATCAACATCGCGATCGACGATTCGCTGATGCAGGTGAGCGAGAGGCAGATGCTCGAAGACCTGCTGACGGCCGCGTTCAACGATGCACGCGCCAAGGCGGATGCGGTGTCGGGGACTGAGATGTCGAAGATGACCAGCGGTTTGCAACTGCCACCAGGCTTCAAGCTGCCGTTCTGAACCAAATCGGGTTCGTTTCGGCGCGGGAACAATCGTTCTTCGGCCGGCGTTGCGCTCTCCAGTAATCAGGGAGAGTCAAAATGGCCGAAGAGCGTATCGTCGAAACCCCGACCACCCACACGACGATCATCGAACGCCGCGGCGGCGGCAGCGGGATGCTGATCGGCATCGTCCTGCTGATCGCGGTCCTAATCGGCGGCTATTACCTGTTCAGCCGCCAAGGCGCGCAGAACAGCAAGGATGCCGCGATTACCTCCGCGGCCAAGAGCGTCGGCAGTGCAGCCGACAAGGCCGGCGACGCGGTCGATAAGTCGACGCAGTAAACTAGAGTATTTTCGCGCGAAGGCGGAACCCGGCCTGGGCTCGCGCCTTCGCGGGAGAACAAGGGGGTAGTAGTTTTAGCTGAATATCTCGGCGGTGCCCTTACCGCAGACAGCTATCCAACCCATTGTTCCGGACAACCGAAACCCGCCGCGACAGCGTATTCCCATGCTTTCGCACAAACCCATGCGGATCGATCGCAGCCCGCTTCTTGGGCAACGGCAGGACAGCGGCAATCCGCCCAGCCTCGGTGGGCGACAATCTCGAAGCGTCGTGGTTGAAATACCGGATCGCCCCAGCGTTCGCGCCATAGGTCCCGATCCCGGTCTCGGCGATGTTGAGATACACCTCCATGATCCGCCGCTTCGGCCACATCGCTTCGATCAGCACGGTAAAATACGCCTCGAACGCCTTCCGCACATAGCCTCCGCCCTGGAACAGGAACGCGTTCTTCGCGGTCTGCTGGCTGATCGTCGAGCCGCCCCGGATCCGCCCCCCTTGAGCATTGCGCGCCGCTGCCCCCGCCATCGCCTTGAAATCGAAGCCGTGATGCGAACAGAACCGCGAATCCTCACCCGCGATCGCCGCCCGCGCCATGTCCGGGTCCATCTCGGACAGCGGCATCCAGTCCTTCGTCACGCCGTGGCCGTTGAGCACGTCGCCCATCATCGTCCAGGTGAACGGCACTGGCACGAAACGGTAGATGCCGACCCACGCGACCGTGATGAGGACGAAAGCGAAGACGATCTTGGCGGCGATGCGGATAAGGCCCATCGCCGCTCCTTATGCGATCGTCGCGTCCTCGCCAATGATTGCGCGGGCCGCGGTAACGCCGGTTTCGTACGCGCCGTGTGCGGTGGAAAAGTCGAACGGGTGGCATGCTTCGCCAGCGAAGTGGATACGGCCGTCGACCGACGCGGCTAGGACGGCGCGCTCGCTGGCCCGGCCGATGCGCGCATGGCTGTAGCTGCCGCCGATATAGGGTTCGTAGCGCCAGCGGGTCGCAGCCAGCGGCGTGAAGCGCTTACGCCAGTCGCTTCCCAGAAGTCCGACGAGTTCGTCAATCGCAAACTGTGCTGCATCGCCGTCCTCCAGCATCTCCGCGCAATCACCGCCAAAGAAGCTCTCGACGATCGGCCAGCCGAACGGCGACAGGCGGTGGCTCGCCGTGCAGGCGATGTACGGGTCGCCGATCAAGTGCGCGTTGGTCGGCCATTCGGGGTGGTCGACGTGGAGGAACACCTTGTCTGCGAGCCCGAGCGGGAGGTCGGCGGCGGCGGCGTGCTTGTGGGGGAGCGGCGGGTCGAACACGATCTGTGATCTGGCGAGGACGGTGGTGGGGACGCAGACGATGACGTGGTCGGCTTCGATCGTGCCGGTCGGGGTGTCGAGTTTAAGGCGACGACCGCTGTGGTCGATGCGCGTTACCGGGGTCGAGAGGCGGATGTTCAGGCCAGCGGTGTAGCTGGCGACTAGCGTCCCGTAGCCTTCTTTGACCGTCCAGTTGTCGTCGGTGGAGGCGTCTTCGTAGGCGGCCCAGTCGTGGAGCGAGACTTGCGCGAGGTTGGCGCCGTTGGCGTAGCCGGAGATCGCGTCGATCTTTGGGCGCCACTTGTCGTCGGGGGCGATGAAGTCGGAGAGGGGGCGGTCGGGGCCTTCAAGGGCGGCTAGCGCTCGCTCGTTCCAATCTTGGTAAGCTGTGGCAGAGGCCGACTGGTCTTCGGGTGGGAAGCCGAGATCGTGCCATTGCGTGCGCCAGTTCGCGTCAGAGCGGTCTACGGTGAAGCCGGTTATCTCCGCGATGGCCGTCCAAGGATTGCGCTGGGCAGAATGCAGCCAGCCACAACCAGCGTCTACATGTTCCCCCGCGAAGGCGGGGGTCCAGTCTGGGCCCCCGCCTTCGCGGGGGAACAAGGAGGCGAGGGGCAGACTGTGGGCTCGGCCACCTAAGCGGTTGCTGGCCTCGACCAACAGGACCTCTCGCCCTGCATCGTGCAGCGTCCGCGTCGCAGCAATCCCGGCCGCACCGCCGCCAATGACGACGGTGCGCACCATGTTACGCTGCCAGCAGGCGCTTCTCGCCGGCAATGCGCATCATCGCCTTCTGCAGCTTCTCGAACGCGCGCACCTCGATCTGCCGCACGCGCTCGCGCGACACACCATAGACCTGCGACAATTCCTCGAGCGTCTTGGGATCGTCAGTCAGGCGACGCTCGGTGAGGATATGCTGCTCGCGCTCGTTGAGGTCGTCCATCGCCGACACCAGCATCGAGTGGCGAACGTCCGCTTCCTGCGCGTCGGCGACGATCTTGTCCTGCAACGGCGCGTCGTCCTGCAGCCAATCCTGCCACTGGCCTTCGCCGTCCTCACGCATCGGCACGTTGAGCGACGTATCGCCGCCCATCGCCATGCGGCGGTTCATGCTGACGACGTCGGTTTCGGCCACACCAAGATCTGTCGCGATCTTGGTGACGTGCTCAGGGCGCAGATCGCCGTCCTCGAACGCATCGAGGCGGCTCTTCATCCGGCGCAGGTTGAAGAACAGCTTCTTCTGCGCGGCGGTGGTGCCCATCTTCACGAGGCTCCACGACCGCAGGATATATTCCTGGATTGAAGCACGGATCCACCACATCGCATAGGTCGCGAGACGGAAGCCACGCTCCGGCTCGAACTTCTTCACGCCCTGCATAAGGCCGATATTGCCCTCCGAGATCAGCTCCGACGTCGGCAGGCCATAGCCGCGATAGCCCATCGCGATCTTCGCCACGAGGCGGAGATGCGAGGTCACCAGCTGCGCCGCAGCCTCCGTGTCGCCATGCTCCTGGAAGCGCTTGGCGAGCATATATTCCTGCTCGGGTTTCAGGAGGGGGAATTTCTTGATCTCGGCGAGATAGCGATTGAGACCCGCCTCGCTGCCGAGCGCAGGAATCGTCGCTGGAACGTTGGAGCGGGCTGCCATGGTCGTAATCCCTTTCTGCTGACCCCGATTGCCGCGTTGCGGCATAGTGTCGATTATCTATACGTGAAGCTGGGTGAACAGTTCCTGCATGTCTGCGGGCATTTCGCTTTCGAACGCTAAAGCGATGCTTTTCACCGGATGGATGAACCCCAGATGCGCCGCGTGCAAGGCCTGCCGGCGGAAACCGAGCGTTTCGAGCAGCGACTTCTGAGCTTGCTTTGTTCTACCATAGACCGGGTCCCCCAACAAGGCGTGGCCGATCGACGCCATGTGCACGCGCACCTGGTGCGTCCGGCCCGTCTCGAGCCGGCATTCGATCAGCGCCGCATCGCGCAGAGTCTTTATAGTCGAGAAATGCGTTACGGCGCGCTTGCCGCCTTCGACGATCGCGATCTTCTTGCGGTTCTGCGGACTCCGCGCGAGCGGTGCGTTGACCGTCCCGCTCGGCGGGCGCGGGATGCCGCCGACGATCGCCTTGTAGCGGCGGTCGATACTGTGGTCGTGGAACTGCTTGGCGAGCCCTTCGTGCGCGCGGTTCGTCTTGGCCGCGATCATCAGCCCCGACGTGTCCTTGTCGATGCGGTGGACGATGCCCGGTCGCGCGACGCCGCCGATACCCGACAGATTGCCGGCACAGTGGTGGAGCAGCGCGTTGACCAGCGTCCCGTCGAAGTTCCCCGCGGCAGGGTGGACGACGAGCCCGGCGGGCTTGTCGATCACGATGAGGTCGTCATCCTCGTAGGCGACGACGAGCGGGATATCCTGCGCTTCGTTGTGCAGCGGCGTCGGCGGCGGGATCGCAACCGCGAAAACCTGTCCGGCGGCGGCCTTCTTCGCCGAATCGCGCCACTCGCGGCCGTTGAGCGACACCTGGCCCGCGGCGATCAGCGCCTTCAACCGCTCGCGCGACATGTCGGGAAGCACTTCGGCAAGCGCACGATCGAGCCTCCAGCCATCGGTGGCCGGCGTGATCGATGCTTCGACGATGGAAACCCCCCGGTCCATGTCCTACCGATGTGGCGATGAGCGTGACGATTTCAAGCGAATTGCTGCGGCGGTTGGTCGCAGAGGCGGCTGTGTCGCCGGATGCAGAGGTCTGTGGGCTGCTGTTTGGGGCGGCGGAGCGGATCGAAGCGACGGCTGCGTGCGCGAACGTGGCGGCGAACCCTGCGCGGACGTTCGAGATCGATCCGGCCGCGCTGTTTGCCGCGCATCGGCGTGCTCGGGCCGGGGGGCTGGCGGTGGTCGGGCACTACCATTCGCATCCGTCCGGTTTGCCGGTTCCGTCTCCTCGGGATGCGGCGCAGGCTATGGGGGACGGGGCCATTTGGGTGATCCTCGGCGGTGGTGCGGCTCGGGCGTGGCGATCGATAGAAGTGGGTGCGTTTGTCGAGGAGGCGATCAAGGT
Source organism: Sphingomonas sp. PP-F2F-G114-C0414 (assembly GCF_003688595.1). GTDB lineage: Bacteria > Pseudomonadota > Alphaproteobacteria > Sphingomonadales > Sphingomonadaceae > Sphingomonas. The sequence continues at coordinate 748,678 of NZ_RCWT01000010.1, read as the reverse complement.
CATTGGCTAGTGACGCCGACCTTCCTCCCTCCCTATCTAGGGAGGGGGAAGTAGGGATGGCGCGTCCTTCCACGTAAGGCATGCGAAGTTGGCATTGCGCACTTGCCGCCCGGTCGCCACAAGACGCTCCAGAATTAGGGGATTTTCATGACGGTCAGCCCGGTCGATTTCGCGAGCCTGCTCTGTTCGCGCCTGTGCCACGATCTGCTGTCGCCGGTCGGGGCGCTCAACAACGGGCTCGAGCTGCTCGCCGATGAAACCGATCCCGCGATGCGCGATCGGTGCATGGAACTGCTTCACGACAGCGCGCGGGTGTCGGCTAGCAAGCTGAAATTCTTTCGCCTGGCCTTTGGCGCGGCCGGCGGGTTTGGCGAGGCCGTCGACACACGCGAAGCGCGTTCGGCGATCGAGGGGCTGGTCGCGGAGAACAAGCGGATCACGTTCGTCTGGGCGGTCGAGACGTCGGCGATGCCCAAGTCGGCGGTGAAGGTACTGCTCAATCTCGTGCTGGTCGCCACCGAAGCGCTGGTGCGCGGCGGGACGATGGAGGTCGGCGGCGAACACAACGAGGGCCAGCTCGAGATCGTCGTGAAGATCGAAGGCGCCAAGATCGTGCTCGATCCGGAAATTCGCCGGACGCTGGTCGAAGGCGAAGGCCAGCACAGCGTCACGCCGCGCGCGGCGGCGGCCTATCTGATCAACACGCTCGTTCAGGAGGCCGGCGGCACGGTGATCGTGTCCGAACCGGCTGACGGTATCATGATCTTCGGCGCCGTCTTCGACGCGCGCTGACCCGTTCCGCGACGAAACCGGTCCCACCGGCGCGGGCGTCGCGGCCGAAGACCCGCATCGACACTAACGCGCCCTTAACCTCCGCTAGGCATGACCGTGTCTGAAACGCGGGGCGCGCATGGACGATTTGCTAGAGGACTTCATTGCCGAGACGCGCGAAACGCTGGAGGCGATCTCCGGCGAAATCGTCGCGTGGGAATCGGACCCCGCCGATCGCGCCCGGCTCGATTCGATCTTTCGCTTCGTCCACACGGTCAAGGGCAGCTGCGGGTTCCTCGATCTGCCGCGGCTCGGTCGCCTCAGCCACGCGGCGGAGGACGTGCTGGCGGCGGTGCGCGATGGATCGCGCGTTCCCGACACGGCCATGGTCAACGCGGTACTTGCGATCGTCGACCGGATCGGCGAACTGGTCGAGGCGATAGATGCCGGCGCGTCGCTCGACGATACCAGCGAAAGCCTGCTGATCGCCGCGCTCGCACCGGACGCCAAACCGCTGGTGCATGTGGCCAGCGCACCGCAAAGCCGCGCCGCGAGCCGGAGCGTTCGCCTGAACGTCGATCTGCTCGATCACATGATGAGCGGCATGTCCGAGATGGTGCTGGCACGCAACGAGCTTGCCCGGCGGTTGCGCGACAGCGAGAGCAGCGTCGATCCGCAGGTCGAGGCCGCGCTCGAACGCCTGTCGCTGACGGTGGCCGACATGCGTGATACGGTCACCCGGACGCGCATGCAGAAGGTCGACGCGCTGTTCTCCGCCTTGCCGCGCATGGTCCGCGACACGAGCGCGGAGCTGGGCAAGGCGGTCCATCTCGTCATTGAAGGCGCTGACGTCGAGCTCGACCGTGAGATGATCGAATTGATGCGCGATCCGCTCGTCCACATCGTCCGTAATGCGATCGACCACGGCATCGAGGTGCCGGCGATGCGCCGCGCCGCGGGCAAGCCGGAAACCGGCCGTCTGGTGGTGTCGGCACGTCAGTCCGGCAACCAGATCCTGATCGAGATCGCCGACGACGGACGCGGCATCGACGTCGCGCGGATCGTCGCGAAGGCCGAGCAGCAGAAGCTGTACTCGGCGGCCGAACTCGCGGCGATGAGCGACGCCGCCAAGCTCGACCTGATTTTTGCGGCCGGGCTATCGAGCCGCGACGAAGTGACCGCCATCTCGGGCCGCGGCGTGGGCATGGACGTGGTCCGCGCGAACATCGACCAGATCGGCGGCCGCATCGCCTTGACCAACGATCCCGGCCATGGGCTGCGCATCGTCGTCCACGTGCCGCTGACGTTGTCCATCCTGTCGACGATCGTCATCGGCGTCGGCACGCAGCGGTTCGCGATTCCGCGCCAGTCGATCGAGGAGATCGTGACGGTGCGCGGGGACCAGGTTCGGATCGAGACGATCGGCGACGCGGCGGCCGTCACCGTGCGCGGACGTCGCATGCCGATGGTGGCGCTCGCATCGCTGTTCGGACTGGGGGCGGGCCCGCCGCCGACGCTGGTCATCGTTTCGACCCGTGAGGGGGAGTATGCGCTCGGGGTCGACAGCGTCGTCGATACCGAAGAACTGGTGGTGAAGCCGGCGTCGCCCGCGGTGATGGCGACCGGCGTCTATGCTGGCAAGACGCTTCCCGACAACGGTCTGCCGATGCTGCTGCTCGACACGTCGGGAATTGCCGCGGTCGCAGGGCTGCGGTTCGCGCCGACGTTGGCAAACCATGCGGCGGCGGAAGAAGCGGTCGTACCGGGCATTCCCGCATTGTTGTTCGACGATCTGGACGGTCAGCGGCGCGCGATCGCGCTTGCTGTGATCGACCGGGTCGAAGTCGTTCCGACCGACGCGATCCGGTGGAGCGGCGGCGCCATGCGACTGTCGGTCGGCGGCGCCCTCGTCCCGCTCTACGCGGTCGGCGAGTTCGGCGGCCGTGCCGACGTGTCCGTATTGCGGCTTACCGATGGCGAGAGCGAAATGGCGTACGCGATCACCGACGCTATCGAGATCGTCGAATTGCCGGCGGAAGTCGCCCCGGCGCGCCAGGCGATTCCTGGGGGTGGCGGACCGATCGCGGGGGTCGTGCTGATCGACGGCGAGCCGGTCGAACTGGTCGACCCGCATGCGTTGTTCGCCGGCGAACCGATGAAGGCCGCGGCGCCGCCGGTTTGCCTGTTGCAGGTCGACGGGTCGGGCTGGATGGAGACGTTCCTCAAACCCGCGCTGGAGGCGTCCGGCTATCGTTGCGTCACGGCACTCGCAGCGGGAGAAACCGCAGCGGTCGCGTTGGCGATGGAGGATGCGCCGATCCGCGAGACCGCCGCGCCGGTGGTTATGCTCCGGCGCTTCCGCACCGCCGAAGGCGACGATGATGGCAGCATCTACCGCTACGATCGGCCCGCGCTGATCGCGGCGATCGCGGCACGGAGAGCGCAATGAGCGATCTGTTTCTGGTCGCGCATATCGCGGGGCGCGGAGTCGCGATCGATGCGGCGCAGGTCGATTCGGTGGTCGATATCGGCGATATCGTCGCGGTGCCGCGGGCTGGCACATTCGTTCGCGGCCTGGCTGCGCTGCGTAGCCGGGTCGTCACGGTGATCGACACCGGGACCGCACTCGGGCTGGCACCCACGCCCGATACGGCGCGACGCGCGGTCATCACGATGGTCGAGGGGCATCATTACGCGATCCTGGTCGACTCGGTCGAAGACGTTGCACCGTTCCAGCGACTCGCTCTGTCGCCGGGTCTGGCGTTGCAGCACGGCTGGGCCACGGCGGGGACGGGGATCGTCGAGCGCGATGGCGAACCGTTGCTGATCGTCGATCTTGCCGCTCTCATCCCCGCGTCCACGCTGGTGGTGTGAGCCGGCGGCGTGGCGGGAAAAGCGGTTGATCCGCTACCCTTAACCCGCCGCTTACGGTTTGCGGGCTATGACGATCCCAACGATTTCCCCGGAAGGCTTTTGATGAAGACCTGTCTTGTCGTCGACGATTCGAAGGTGATCCGAAAGGTCGCCCGTCACATCCTGGAGACGCTCGAGTTCACCGTCACCGAAGCGTGCGACGGACGCGAGGCGCTGCAGGCCTGCATGGCATCGGTGCCCGACGTGATCCTGCTCGACTGGAACATGCCGGTGATGAACGGCATGGATTTTCTGCGTGCATTGCGCGAAGCGGATGTCCCGCGTCGTCCTAAGGTCGTGTTCTGCACCACTGAAAACGGCATGGCCTATATCCGCGCCGCGATCGAAGCCGGCGCGGACGAGTACGTCATGAAGCCGTTCGACCGTGACACGCTCGAATCGAAGCTTCAGATCGTCGGCATGGCCTGATCCGGACGGTTCGATGACGGCCCGGCCTCATTCCTCCGCACGGCGCATCGCGGACGCCGCCGCCGATACGACACGCGTGTTGATCGTCGACGATTCGGTCGTCGCGCGCGCCGTGATCGCGCGGCTGATCGATGCGAGCGATCGGTTTTCGGTGGTCGGCGCGGTCGGCAATGTCGCCGCCGCGCTGGAGTTCCTCGCGCGGGCGACGGTCGACTTCATCCTGCTGGATATCGAGATGCCGGGCATCGACGGACTGACGGCGTTGCCCGATCTGATCGCGGCGGGGGACGGCGCGAAGGTCATCATCGTGTCGTCGTCGGTCGATAATGGCGGCGCGGCGACCGTTCAGGCGCTCGCGATGGGGGCCGCGGAGACGCTCGTCAAACCGACCGCGAGCGAATTGTCGGCGCGGTTCGGCGCGGCGCTTGTCGCCAAGCTGGAAAAGCTTTGCGAGCATCCGGGACAGCTGCCGCCGGCGCTCGTGGTTCGATCGACGCCATCGCCGCTTCCCGGATCGTATTCCCCCATCACCCAGCCTGCTGTCTCGCGATCTATAGGCATGCCGACGACGCCATCGGCTCGCTGCGCGACCGGCGACGATTACGACATCGTCGCGATCGGTGCGTCGACCGGCGGCATTCACGCCTTGAGCCGGATGTTTCGCGAACTGCCGAGCAGCTTCCGTTTGCCGATCGTCATCACCCAGCATCTGCCGGCATCGTTCATGCCGTATTTCGCCGCACAGATGGCGCTGTTGTCGGGGCGGGTCTGCGAAGTCGCGGTCGACCGGTTGCGGATACGCCCGGGCCGCATCGTCGTCGCGCCCGGCGACGCGCATCTCAAATGCGTCAGGCTCAGCGATGGCGGGGCGGCGTTTCGCCTGACGCACGAGGCCGTCGCCAGCGGGTGCATGCCGTCGGTCGACCCGATGCTGGCGTCGCTGGCCGATGTCTATGGCGCACGGGTCCTGGCGGTCGTGTTGAGCGGCATGGGCCGCGACGGCGCCGAAGGCGCGCGCCGGGTCCACGACGCTGGCGGTTGCGTCGTCGCGCAGGATCAGGAGACGTCGGTGGTGTGGGGCATGCCCGGCGCCGTGGTGGGATCGGGCGTTGCCGACGCGGTATTGGCGCCCGACGCGATCGGTCGTCTCGTCGCATCGCGACGGCGCGCATGACTCATGCGGCACTCCCCGCGTCGCTCCCCATGTCGGTCGCCTCGCCGACCGCGGTCAGCGTTCTCACCGCATTGCTGGAGGCGCGGACCGGGCAGCAGATCGCGGCCTATCGATCATGGCGCCTCGATACGGCGTTGAAACCGCTGTTGCGCGACCAGAAGCTGGATACGCTCGATCAGTTGGTGACCCAGTTGCTCAAGGGAAGCGACCGGCTGATCGGCGACCGGATCGTCGATGCGCTGGTCAATCAGGAAACCTCGTTCTTTCGCGATGCGCACATTTTCGAGACGATCTTCGAGGCGATCGCCGCTGCCGAAAACACCGGTCAGCGTGCGCGAATCTGGTGCGCGGGCTGTTCGACCGGTCAGGAACCGCTGTCGCTGGCAATGCTGTTTGCGGAACGGCAGGAAACCACCGGCGCCGCGATGCCGGAAATCATCGCCACCGACGTCTCCGATGCGGCCATCGTCCGGGCGCGGACGGGGCGCTTCTCGCAGTTCGAAATCCAGCGCGGGTTGCCGGTTCGCCGGATGGTCCGCTGGTTCGATACCACCGGGAGCGATTGGGTCGCCAAGCCGGAACTGGCCAAGGCGATCGCGTTTCGCCGGATGAACCTGGTCTCGGATCAGCCGCCCCCGGGTCGGTTCGATATCGTTCTGTGCCGCAATGTCCTGCTGTATTTGTCGAGCGAGACCAAGCTGCACGTCTTTCCGAAGATCGCCGCGGCGATGCGGCCGGGCGGACTTCTGGTCATGGGCGCCGGCGAGACCGTGATCGGCCAGACCCGCGTGTTCGAGCCCAGCAAGCGCTTTCGCGGCTGTTACGAGACGCAAGGACACCCAGGCCGAAGCTGACGGTATCGTCTAGGCGCTGGCGGCACCGATCAGTATCTGCCGCAGCCTATTACTTCGGCAACCCGTTGACGCTATTGATCTCGTTGGGCAGTGGTCGGGTGGTACACGGCGTCGCGGCGCCCTCTGTGCCACGCGTGCAGAACGGCTCGAAGGGAAGCTGGCTTGAAGTTCATCGAGACGCCGTCACCCAATTTCGACGATCGCACGCTGCCCATCACCATGATCGTGCTTCATTATACCGGCATGAAGGACGGCGCATCGGCGATCGCCCGGCTGCGCGATCCCGAGGCGAAGGTGTCGTCGCATTACCTGGTCGAAGAGGATGGCACGGTCCTGCGGATGGTCGCCGAGGACCAGCGCGCCTGGCATGCGGGGAAATCACACTGGCGCGGGATCGAGGACGTCAATTCCGCGAGCATCGGCATCGAGATCGTCAATCCCGGTCACGAGTTCGGCTATCGCCCGTTCCCACCCGAGCAAATCGCATCGGTCGTGGCGCTGGTCGGCGAGATCAAGGATCGCCACGAGATCACCCGCGGCAACATCGTCGGCCACTCCGATATCGCGCCGACGCGTAAACGTGACCCGGGCGAGCTGTTCCCGTGGCACGAACTGGCACGGCGGCGACTGGCATTGCCACGGCCAACCAAGAATTTGATGGATCCTGGCTGGATCGAGGGCGGCTTCTGTCTCGCGCTCGAACGCTTCGGCTACGACGTCGAGAACCGGATGGCGGCGACGATGGCGTTTCAGCGGCGGTTTCGCCCGGAACTGGTCGATGGCGAGGTCGATGCGGAGTGCCGCTGCATTCTGCTGGCGTTGTTGCTGCCGAAACCGATTGGCGACGACTGACGTCTTTCTCCCTTCCCTGAAAGGGAGGGGCAGGGGTTGGGTCGGTTTCCACATCGTGCCAGGGTTGCTACCAAAACCGGCCAACCCACCCCCGACCCCTCCCTTTCAGGGAGGGGAGAGCGTCGCGCGTGTCGGAGAGCTTTTTGGCCACGAAAACGGTGGTGCATCGCCCGCACTCACGCTAGGGCTCGCGTCGCCAGAGGGTCGGGCGGCCGCGGGTGTTTTCGGACACGCGAGGAAAGTCCGGGCTCCGCGAAACGACGGTGCCGGGTAACGCCCGGCGAGGGTGACCTCAGGGAAAGTGCCACAGAGAGCAGACGGCCAACCCTCGGCTTCGGTCGGGGCGGTCAGAGTGAAAGGGTGCGGTAAGAGCGCACCGCGCGCCTGGTAACAGGGGCGGCACGGCAAACCCCACCGGGAGCAAGATCGAATAGGGGTGGCACATGGGCTTCGTTTCAGCTCGTCACCCGGGTTGATTGCTTGAGGCGGCGGGTAACCGTCGTCCTAGAGGAATGGTCGCCTAACTTCCGTATCGAAGGATCGGAAATGGACAGAACCCGGCTTACAGACCCTCTGGCATCCTTCCCCGAACCGTAGCAGACTGCGCGCAAATGATGCGGGGTTGCGACGTGGGGGATGTGATGCGGATCAAGACGATCGCGCTGTTGAGTGCCGGCGTGTTGGCGATGGCGGGCGGGCTTGTGCCTGTAGGCGCGCAGACGCCGCCGCCGTCGACGACGGTCCAGCAAGATTTCGATGCAGCAACCGCGCTGGATGCCAAGCCCGATCGCACGGCGTCACTGGCGGCCTGGGAAAAGCTGGAAACACGGACCAAGGCCGGGTCGCGCAGCCGCGGCATCGTACTGGTCCGCAAGGCGCCGACGCTGTTCGCGCTGAACCGCGCCGACGAATCGGTGAAGGCCGCACGGGCAGGGCTCGCCTTGCTTCCGGCGGACGACGCCAGTCTCGCGGAGGATCGGACGCGCGCGTTCCTGATCCTGGGCCAGGTCGCGACCGATACGCTCGATTACGCAGGCGCCGTGACCGCGCTGCAGCAGGCGGAGGCGAGCGCCCTCACCACGGGGGACAAGCTGGGCGCGATGCTGGCGTTGGCGACCGCGCAGGTTTTCATAGATCCCACTGCAGCCGCCGCTACTTTGGCACGAAGCGACACGTTGATCGCTAAGTCGAAGCTCGAAAACAGCGTAGCCGCGCGGTTCGCGCGCGAGCGGACGCTCCTGAAACTCAATACTGGCGATATCGCCGGCGCCCGTGCGAGCGCGTTGCAGGCGATCAGGCTTCTCGGCGGCCTCGAAACGGACAAGGTCGATATCATGGACGCCTCGGCACGGTCCGACGCCGCGATTGCGTTCCTGCTGGGGGGCAACGCGGAAGAGGCACGGCGGTACATGGCCTATACCGGTGCAGGGCGCATGGTGAAAGGTTCGTTCGATCCCGCCGCGGAGATGCGCTCGCCCGATTGTGGCGGCGATGCCGGTCTCAAGCCGCAGGACGTCGCGGTGGTCGAGTTCAACATCGCATCCGACGGCACGATCGACCAAGCGGTGCCGATCTATGCCGCGGGTGGCGGTCAGGTCGCGCTGGAGTTCGCGCGCGCCGTCAAGGGATGGTCGTGGCCTGCCGAAAAGGTCCAGGCGATTCCGGCGTTTTATCGCTATCACGTGCGGGTCGAGATGCGCTGTTCGACCGCGTTCCAGCGGCCGTCGATCGGCGACGGGTTGGACGGTGTGCTGGAGCAATGGCTCTCCAGCAAGGGCGTCACGGTAGCGCCCGAACCGGTGGGGCCGCAGGCGGCAGCGCTCGCAGGGCAGCGGGCCGAACTCGCTTCGGCGGCGGCCCAGTCGCCTGACGGTTTGCGCACGCTCGCCGCCATTTACCGCCTGACGAGCAATCCGACCGTCGCGCGCGAAGAGCGGGCTGCACTGTACGCACGCGCTCTGGCGATCGCGAAGGCCAACGATGCGCCCCCCAGTGCGCGACTCACCTTCGATTTGCCAGGACGCGTCGATGCGGTCACCGATATCTGGAAGCCGGGTGTCTTTGAGCGCACGCTGACGCCGATGGTATCGGAACCCGTCTATGCGAACGATCCTCAGGCGCGAGCGGCGATCCGGCTGATCATGGTCGATGGCGCCGTTGCACGGACGCGAAAGTCCGAAAAGAACGACACGGCGATCGTCACGCTTCGGCAAGTGGCGGACGACAAGGCGTTGCGGCCGAACGATCCGCTCCGCGTCGGCGCGCTGATCCGGATCGCGTCGATCGAGGAACGCAACGGTCAGATCGATGCGGCGCGCGCGACGTTCGCCTCCAGTGGCCTGACGGCGAACCAGTGTGCGATCATGGATGCACCGCCCAAGATGGTATCCAAGCCCGGATCGGAAGCGTTCCCGATGGAAGCTCAGCGATGGGGTTTCGAAGGCTGGACCCAGGTTCAGTACGACATCGGCGCGGATGGCAACGTTGTCAACCAGCGCGCACTGTTGAGCTATCCGCCGTTCATCTTCTCCGAAGCGGGGACCAAATTCTTCACGATGGCGAAATATGCCAAGACTTATCGGCCCGACGGAGGCCTCGGTTGTGGTGCCACGACGAGCCGCATCAAGTTTCTGCTGCCAGAATCGGCGCGGCGCGGATCGTGACTTTTAGCTAACTCCCTCTCAACGACCGTTGGGAGGGAGCAAGCCCTACACCAGCACCTTGTCCGGCCGGCCGACCTCTTCAAGCACGGTCGTCGAATCGATCTCCATCATCGGTTTGATCAGCCCGTCGCGGATGTCGTAGACCCAGCCGTGGAGCAGCACTTCCTGCCCGCGCGCGAACGCGCCCTGGATCGTCTTGGTACGCGCAAGGCGGAGGAGTTGGTCGCGGACGTTGACCTCGACCAGTCGGTTGACCTTTTGCTCGCGGTCAGGCTGCGCGTCGATCTCGTCGGCATGGTCGTGCAGGACGCAGCGCGCGGTCGAGAGCCAGTCGTCGACCGGCCCCGTCGTGCCGCCGTCGAGCGTCGCGCGGATCCCGCCGCACGCATAATGCCCGCAGATGATGATGTGCCGGACGCCGAGCACGTCGACCGCATATTGCAGCACCGACATCAGGTTCATGTCGTCGTCGTTGACGAGGTTGGCGATATTGCGGTGGATGAACATGTTGCCCGGCGGCGTCATCGTCATCTGTTCCGGGCTGACCCGGCTGTCCGAACAGCCGATCCACAGGAACTCCGGGTTCTGCCCGACCAGCTGACGCTGGAAGAAATCCGCGCTTTCCTCGATGATCTCGGCCGACCACGCCTTGTTGGCGAGCAGGAGCTGTTTGTACTGCCTCATGCGAAACGGACCTCGGTCTGGGGGGCGTTGATCAGCTTGACCGTGCGCAGCGCGAGATCGCCGCGGATGAGCACGGTGATGCCGCGATACGCGGCGCCCTTGATGAACGCGTTGATGATGTCGACATTGTCGAGATCGACATAGCTGGTCGACGACAGGTCGATCAGCAGGTTCGCGTTGTCGGGCACCTTGGCGAGCGACTTCTGCAACTCGTATTTATGGATGAAATACAGATTGCGTCGCGCCCGGACGAGGCAGTCCTCGTCGTCGCAGGCAAAGGTGATCGCGGTGCGGAAGTTACGCGCAACGACGAACACGAAGCCGACGGCCAGGCCGATGACGATGCCTTCGAGAAGGTCGGTGAACAGGATCGCAGCCACGGTGACGACGAACGGAATGAACTGCGTCCAGCCCTGCTTGAAGCGTTCGGTGTACAGCTTGGGCTTGGTCAGCTTGTAGCCGGTCGCGATCAACACCGCGGCGAGTGCGGACAGCGGGATCAGGTTCAACACCGCGGGTATCAGCGCGACGCTGACCAGCAGCCAGAAGCCGTGCAGGATCGTCGACAGCTTGCTCTCGGCCTTCGCATCGACGTTCGCCGACGAGCGCACGATCACCGAGGTGACGGGGAGGCCGCCGATCAGGCCGGACAGGATGTTGCCGCCGCCCTGCGCCATCAGCTCCCAGTTCTTGTCGGTCGAGCGACGGCGCGGATCGATCTCGTCAACCGCCTTGACGCTCAGCAGCGATTCGAGGCTGGCGACGATCGCGAGCGTGACCGCGCTGCTCCAGACGATGCCCATCGTGATCCCCGAGAAGTCGGGGAAGGTGAACAGCGACGGGAATTGCGACAGTGTCTGCGTGATCGGCACCTGGACGAGGTGCGTTGCCTGGAGTTGCCAGTCGGGCTTCACCAAACCGAGCAGCATATTACCGAAGATGCCGATCAGCACGACGACCAGCGGACCGGGGACGAAGCGCAGGGGGCCGTCCTTCGGCTTGGCGCCATCCCACCAGAACAGGAAGGCGAGGCTGACGCCGGCGATCAGGATCGCGCCGGGCGTCACGCTGGCCGAAAGGCTGTCGAGGATCCTCGAGAAGGTGTTGACGCCGTTGGCGGTGGTGAATTCGAAGATGCCCACCGCCTCGCGGTCGAAGCCGACGGCGTGCGGGATCTGCTTCAGGATCAGGATCAGACCGATCGCGGCGAGCATGCCGGTGATGACCGATGACGGCACGAACTCGCTGAGGATACCGGCGCGGGTCAGCGAGAAGCAGATCTGCAGAACGCCCGACAGCACGACCGCCATCAGGAACATCTGGTAGCTCGGCATGCTCTCGATCGCGGTCAGCACGATGACGGTCAGGCCGGCGGCAGGGCCGCTGACCGACAGCGGCGACTTCGAGAACAGGCCGACCGCGATGCCGCCGACGATGCCGGAAATGATGCCAGCGAACAGCGGCGCGCCGGACGCGAGCGCAACGCCGAGACAGAGGGGCAGCGCAACGAGCGCGACGACGACGGAGGCGGGAAGATCCGCGCGCCATGTGGTAAGCTTTGGAATGAGAGTCGGCACCAGTGCTCCTGTCGCTAAGGTGTCGGCTGGGAATACGTCCGCACCGGACGCATCTATCCATGCCACATGACAAATAGTTCATGTTCATTAATCGATGAACGGTGGCTGACTCAAGGCGGAATGTTGCGACGCGGAAGATAGTTGGAACGGACGAGTTTGACGGGGCTTCGTCACGCGCGGTTGCGTTGTCCGTGGGGACGCCTATCTCGGGCCGCTATGGCTCGAAGCACGACACGATCTTCCGACTGGGGTTTTCCGCGCTGGCGCGAATATGGCGCGAGCAGCGAGGCGGTGACCGTCCGGCTATGCGATCGGCATGGCTGCAACGAGCCCGGTAATTGTCCGGCACCGAAATCGCCCAACAGCCCGGACCGTTGGTATTTCTGCATGAACCACGCCGGCGAATATAATCGCGGCTGGAATTACTTCGAAGGCTTGAGCGCGGAGGAAGCGGCCGAGCGCGAGGCGGCGGAGACGCGCACGGCTGACGGCTACACCGATCCCAAGCATTATACCTGGGCTGGCTCGGGCGACGGCAGCCGGTCGCGTGACGAGATGCGTGCGTTGGAGGTGCTGGACCTGGAGCCGGACGCCACGTTCGAGGACGTGCGCGCGGCGTGGCGGCGGATGGCAAAGGCGAATCACCCGGACGTGCGGCCGAACGACAAGGACGCTGCGAAGCGGTTTCAGGGCGTGCAGGCAGCATACGAGGTTCTGAAGGTGGCCGAAGACCAGCGGACGTGGAAACCGGCGTGATCCGTGTCCTCGCCAGTCGCTGGCAGGGTAGCGTTCTGGTCTGCGGGAAATGCTCGAAGAAGCTGGATGGCGGGTTTGGCGAAAAGGGCCGGACGCCACTCGTTAAGCTGTTGCGTCAGGCGCTCGGCGTGAAGAAGGGCCGCAAGGCGGATCGCGGCGTGGTCGAGGTCAAGTGCCTCGGCGTGTGTCCGAAGAACGCGGTCGTGATGGTCGACGGCGCTCGGCCTGACCGGTGGATGCTGGTGCCGGCGGGTGCCGATGCCGACGAGGTCGTCGCGACGCTTAGCGAACCCGCTAGCGTGCCCTCACCCTCGCCGCTTACGGCGTCTCTCCCTTTCCTCTGAGGGGAGAGGGAAGGGGCCCGCGGCCGCTTGGCCGTGGGAGGTGTGGGCATGGCCTCACCCCGCGTATCGCTCGGCCGTCTCGCGGATCAACGCGATCATGTTCGGTATCCCCTGCGTGCGGTTCGAGCTCAGCTGCTTGCTCAGGTCGAACGGTTCGAGCTCAGCCTTGATATCGGTCGCGACGATTTCACTCGGTGCCTGATCCTGCACCGTCAGCAAAACCAGCGCGATGATCCCCTTGGTGATCGCCGCATTCGAGTCCGCGAGGAAGTGCAGCCGGCCATCGTCGGTCGTAGTCGGATACACCCAAACCGACGCCGAACAGCCACGCACCAACGTCGCATCGGTCTTGAGCGCATCCGGCATCGGTTCGAGCTCTTTGCCGAGGTCGATCAGAAGACGGTAGCGGTCGTCGGGTTCGAGGAAGTCGTATTCCTCGCGAATGTCGGTGAGAGTGGGCATGTGCCGGTTGGTAGCGGGTCGAGTGTTGCGCCACAACTACAGTGTTCCCCCGCGAAGGCGGGGGTCCAGACTGGGCCGCCGCCTTCGCGGCGGAACAAGTCTTCGGGTCGGGGCCTAAAGATCCACCCCGGCAGCGATCGCCTCGAGCTTCTTGATCCGCTCCTTCAAGTCGGCGATCTCGATCCGCGACCCCGTCGACACTGCGACCGGCATGCGGCCGTCTTGTGTATGATCCAGCTCCAGCCGCCGCAGCGAGAGCCATCCGCGCCATCCGGCCAAGCCACCGGCCACGATCATCGCCAGCCCCGCAAGGCTCGCCAGCGCCAAGGTGATATAGACGTTAGGGTCGATCATGTCCGCCTCCTAGCGGTCGCGGAGCCGCTCGATCTCTCGGTCGAGATCGACGCTCTTGTGGTTGTCGGTGATCACGCGCTCCAGCACCTGGATGCGCTCCTTCATCTGCTGCACCTCATCACGCAGACGCGCGGCCTCGGGATCGTTCATTAACGAGTTTCCCTCGGCATGCCGCCCGCTCTTGTGCCGAGATTTGACGATCCCGGCGATCATCACGATCAGCACGATCATCACGACCATCACTTGTCCACCATTCATGACCTAATCTCCTGTGATCTTTGGTTCGGTTAAGCGGCGCTCAGTTGAGCGGGATTCTGTCGAGCGGGCGGTCGTCGCGGAGTTGCTCGATCTCGGTCGACAGCGCGATGCCCCGGTCGGTGACGATCCGTTCCAATACCCGCACCCGTTGTTCCAGGCGCTCGGTGTGCGCTGCATATTGCGCGGACTTCTCGGCGGTCTGCGCATTGAGCGCGGTCGCCATGCGCTCCTTGTGCTTGATCCAGTCCTTGAAGACGCTGCTACCGATCCCGAGGATGACCGGCAGGCCGATCACGATGAAGACGAGCAGGAAGATCGTGAAGTTGTTCATGATCCTCGTCCTCAGTGATCGCGAAGGGCTTCGATCTCGCGAGCGGTGCGCTCGGCGGGATCGGTGGCGATGCGTTCGAGGACCGCGATCCGCTCTTCGAGGCGCGATACCTGCCCGGTCAGACGCTCGTTCTCGGTGCTAAGCAGTTCGACCTTCCGGTCGGCGGCCGGATCTTGCTTCTGCGCGCCGCCCCAGTTCATCGTGCTTCCCCAGTCGTCGCTCGGCGGATAGCCGTGCTTGGTACGGATCCAGTTGTTGACGATCCAGCCGAAGGTCGTGATCGCGATGATGGCGATAATGAAACCTGGTCCACCCCAAGCCATAGTCTGTCTCCCTGTAGACGCCGCGTCTCAGCGCAGGCTGTCGATCTCTGCCGCGAGGCTGTTGCTGGAGCGGCTGGTATAGTGCGTTTCGATGTCGGCAAGTCGGCGGTCGATGTCGCGGAACTTGCTGCGGACCTCGGCGGTCGACCGCTTCGGGTTCGAGCGGACGCCCTGCCAGAACTTCGCGTCGTCGGGCGTCTCGTAAAGGCCGATCGGCTTGGCGTGCCCCATCCACGCGACCATCCAATAGGCCAGCAGCGTCCAGGGAAAGCCGCCGGCGAGCGTGAGGACGACCATCCCGACCCGGACGAAGAGCGCATCGATGCCGGTATAGTCGGCGATCCCGGCGCAGACGCCCTTCCACTTGGCATTCTGTTTATCGAGGTAAAACTGTGTGCGGCTGGCAGACATTTCAGTTCCTCCGATCGAGGGGGCGATCCAATGGGCGTTCGGACTGACGATCCGAAAGATACGGCGACTGCGTTGTGCCGAGGCCCGGCTTCCAGTCGGGGTTGTCGGCGGCGATGATCCGTTCGACGGTCATCACGCGGTCTTCGAGGCGACGTGCGAGCGCCTGCATCTCGTCGAGCAGTCGTTCGTCCTCTTCAGTGATCCGCGGCGCCTGCTTCCACTTGGTGATGTAGTGCAGGATCACCCAGGGCAGCCCGATGAAGAGAATGCCGCAGACCAGAACTGGCATGAAATCATCCATCTCAATCGTCCTTCTTCATGCGCGCTTTGAGCGCGGCGAGCTGGGCGTCGACCTTGTCGTTGCTGCGCAGCTCGGCGATTTCCTCTTCGAGCGTCTTGACGACCCCAAGCCCCATCGCATCCGCGCGGCCCTCGGCCTCGTCGACGCGGCGGTCGAGGATGTCGAAGCGGCTGAACGCCTCGTGCGTCTTCGGCCCGTTGTACATCTCACGCAGCCGGGTGCGGTTGTTCGCGCTCTCGAGCCGGGTCTGCACCGCGTTCTGCTTAGTGCGCGCCTCGCGAAGCTTGGTCTGAAGTTTGGCGATGTCTTCCTCGGAAGCCCGAAGCGCATCGTCGAGCACGCCGACCTCGGCCTTCAACTGCTCGGCCATATCGAATGCCTTCTGGCGCTCGACCAAGGCTGCCTTGGCGAGGTCCTCGCGGTCCTTGCTCAGCGCCAGTTCGGCCTTCTCGGTCCAGTTGTCCTGGAGCTGCTCCAGCTTCGAGATATGGCGGCGCATCTCCTTCTGGTCGGCGATGGTGCGCGCGGCGGAGGCGCGAACCTCGACGAGCGTTTCCTCCATCTCGAGGATGATCATGCGGATCATCTTCGACGGATCTTCGGCCTTCTCGATGAGATCGGCGAAGTTGGCGGCGACGATGTCGCGGGTGCGGGAAAAGATGCCCATGTAAATCCTACTCCAGGGGTCGGCCCGAGGCTCTAAGCCTTCGGGGTCTTAGGCCACGATTGCGGTATGAACTGCAACGGGCGTTGCGTTGGTTGCGATCGCGGGGCCGACTGCGCCGAGGACGCAGGTTGCGCTGACGACGATGGTGCAGAGGGTGGCAGCGACGGTGCGGGCGATGTTGGTGTTGAACATGGTGGGTCCCCTTTAAGGATGGTTGGTTGCGCTATTCGGCGGGCTGCCTGAAGCATTGCATCTCTCGTGCCAGTTTTGAAAATGGCGGATTTGCAGGGGTTTGTGCGATTTCGACTGCCGGGGTGGCACCGTAAGCTTGCCAAGAGTTGGGAATTCGCGCCACATCTTCGCTATGGAGCGAACAACCCAGGTCATCGGCGAGTCCGGCACGTTCATGGCGGCGCTCGAACGCGCATCGCGGGCGGCGGCGCTGGACCGTCCGGTGCTGGTGATCGGCGAGCGCGGAACGGGCAAGGAACTGGTCGCCGAGCGCCTCCACCGCCTGTCTCCCCGGTGGGATCAGCCGCTGGTGATCATGAACTGCGCGGCGTTGCCCGAGACGCTGATCGAGGCGGAATTGTTCGGGCATGAGGCTGGCGCGTTCACCGGCGCGACCAAGGCGCGGGTAGGGCGGTTCGAGGAGGCCGATGGCGGCACGCTGTTCCTCGACGAACTCGGCACGCTGTCGATGGCGGCGCAGGACCGGCTGTTGCGCGCGGTCGAGTATGGCGAGATCACGCGGATCGGCTCGTCGCGACCGATGCGCGTCGACGTGCGGATCGTGGCCGCGACCAACGAGCATCTGCCCGACAAGGTCGACCGCCACGAGTTCCGCGCCGATTTGCTCGACCGCTTGTCGTTCGAGGTGGTGACTCTGCCGCCTCTGCGCGCGCGGACTGGGGACGTGGTGGTGCTCGCCGAGCATTTCGGGCGGCGCATGGCGTCGGAGCTGGGGCGCGAACGCTGGGAGGGATTCGGCCCTGCGGCGATGGATGCACTGATCGCGTATCGCTGGCCCGGCAACGTGCGTGAGTTGCGGAATGTCGTCGAGCGCGCGGTGTACCGCTGGGAACAGGCGGGGCCGATCGATGCGATCGAGATCGACCCGTTCCAGTCGCCACACCGGCCGGGCGCTTCGAGCGCGCCGAAGCCTATGGTTGTGGCGCCGCGTCCCGCCGAACCGGATGAAGGCGAGGACCCGGTCGTCGCGTGCGAAGAAGGCCCTTCGGACTTCAAGTCCCGCGTATCGCGCTTCGAGCGCGACTTGCTCTCTCGCGCGTTGTCGGAACACCGCTTCAACCAGCGCGCCACCGCCGAGGCGTTAGGCCTGAGCTACGACCAACTCCGCCACGCCCTCAAACGCCACGACCTCCTCAACGCAGGCGGTTGAACCGCTGCCACCCGTCATCCTGACGAAAGTCAGGATCCAGAGCCAAGCAGGACGGCGTTCGTAACCCTGGATCCTGACTTTCGTCAGGATGACGAGGAGAGCGTCAGCCGCTCTTCCCCACCAACCCCGCCAGCTTCTTCAACTTCGGCGCGACGATCGGCACTGTCAGCATCGTGCTCGCCAGCGCCATCAGCAACAACGCCGTGAACGTCTCATTCGTAATGATCTTCTTATCCAGCAGGATGTTGACGAAGATGATCATGATCAGCGCCTTGGTCTGAAGCAGCCAGCCGATCGCCGACGCCTCGCCCGGCCGCCACTTCAGGATCCGCCCGGCCGCGTGAACGCCGGCCAGCTTGCCGCCGACCGACGCGACCAGCAGCAACGCCGCCGCGCCGAACACCGCATAGCCGCCGACCGCCCACTGCG
This sequence comes from Sphingomonas sp. PP-F2F-G114-C0414, assembly GCF_003688595.1. Taxonomy (GTDB): domain Bacteria; phylum Pseudomonadota; class Alphaproteobacteria; order Sphingomonadales; family Sphingomonadaceae; genus Sphingomonas. Next base: position 730,723 of record NZ_RCWT01000010.1, on the reverse strand, counting down.
TCTTCAAGCCCGTCGACAGGAAGAACACCGGCATCACCGCAAGCAGAACGAAGTGACGGAACTGGTCCATCTTCGCCGTCGTGAACCATTTCGAATCGAGCACCGCGCCCGACAGGAACGCGCCGACCATGAAGTGCAGACCCGCCCAGTCGGCCGCGAACCCGCACCCGGCGAGCCAGATCAGGCTGACATACCAGCGATCGCTCTCCTCGATCCGCGCCATCAGTTTCCGCACGATCAACGTGGCCACGGCGAACCCAACGAGGAAGCCGCCCTGCCGACCGACGCGCTCCCAATCGAGCAGGATCAGCGCGAGCACGCCCCAGATCGCGATGTCGTCGAGGCTGGCATAGCGCAGGATCCGTTGGCCGATCGGCTGACGCAGCACGTCGAGCTTTTCTAGGAACAGCACGAGGATGGGCAGCGCGGTGACCGCACATGCCATGCCGATGCCGAGCACCACCTGCCACGTCGCGCCGTCCGGCCCCCGCCAGCCCGGATAGCGCAGCATCAGCATCGCGGCGATGCTGCCCGTGATCAGCGGCACCGCTAGCGCCAGCCCCGCCGTCACTCCGGTCTCGCCGCGCCGCTTCCAGGCCTCGCCGAGGTCGAGTTCGATGCCGGCGACCCACACGAACATCATCACCGCCCACCAGGCGATCCCGTTCAGCGAGCCGAGCGTCGCGGGCGTGAAGACCGTCGCGTAATAATCGGGATAGGCCGCGCCGAGTACGCCCGGCCCTAGCAGGATGCCGCCGAAGATCTGCACCACCACCAGTGGCGCCCAGTAATCGGTACGCCCGAGCCGCCACACCAGATACGGCACGGTAAAGATGATGAGTATCGCGAGGAGGAAGACCTCCGTCGGCGTCATGGCGTGCATGCAGATCCCCCGGCGCCGATCGGTTCCCCCGCCGGCTTCGTTTCGGGCGCACACTATCCGCGGGTCGGTGCGGCGGCAATCGGCTGATGGTCGCGGTCCACCACGCGGGGCCTGCGCCATTGCGGGACACCTAAAGCGGCTGACATGGAGCGGTGCGACCTGATACGCCGTGCGTCACCGTCGGTGCCGTGCGCCGGGCGGGCCGGTACCCGCGAAAGGATTTCCCATGAGACGATCGTTGTTTGCGCTGGCGTTGCTGGCGGCGCCGGCTTGGGCGCCCGCCTTTGCTCAGGGCACCGCGCCGTTCACCGTCAACGGACAGGGATTCGCGACGTTGCAGGAGGCGGTGACGTCGATCCGGATGGGGACCGCGACGATCCTGATCGCCCCCGGCACCTATCGGCAGTGCGCTATCCAGCAGGGCGGCCACATCACCTTCAAGGCGGTTCAGCCCGGCAAGGCGATCTTCGACAGCGTTGCCTGCGAGGACAAGGCGGCGCTGGTGCTGCGCGGCAACGGGTCGGTGGTCGATGGCCTCGTCTTCCGCGGCTACCGCGTGTCGGACGGCAACGGCGCCGGCATCCGTACAGAGTCGGGCGACCTCACCGTCACGAACTCCATGTTCCTCAACAGCCAGGAGGGAATTCTGGGCGGCCAGCCGACCAACCAGCGGATCACGATCGACCGGTCGACCTTCTCGGGGCTTGGCCAGTGCGACCAGTCGCCAAGCTGTGCGCACTCGATCTATCTCGACAACAAGGGCAGCATCTCCGTCACCAATTCTCGGTTCGAGCGTGGCAACGGCGGGCATTACGTCAAGCTGCGTAGCCCCACGGTCACGATCACCGACAACAGCTTCGACGATACGGCGGGGCACAAGACCAATTACATGATCGATCTCCCCGAAGGCGCGACCGGCCTGATCGCGCGCAACACCTTCGTCCAGGGCAAGGACAAGGAAAACCATTCGGGGATGATCGTCGTCGCGGCGGAGGCGCGGACCTATCCGTCGACCGGCCTGCGTGTCGAGAACAACGACGCGCGGCTGTCGCCGGGTGACACCACCAACCCGGCGTTCCTGATCGACTTCAGCCACGACAAGCTCGCGATCGGCGCGAACCGGTTGGGTGCGGGGCTTCGGGCGTTCGAGACGCGGTGACGAGCGGCGGGGGTGGCGTGCTGGGTGCGTCACCACTGCTCCAACCCAGAAGCGTGTTCTCCCGCGAAGGCGGGAGCCCAGACTGGACTCCCGCCTTCGCGGGAGAACACGCTTTTACCCGGGCTCCGCGCTCAGTTAGAGCAAGTGCTCGCCGCGCCCGGATCGAGATCCAGACACCGCCCGTCCAGCCCGCTGACCGGCAACCCGATCGTCGCCGCTAACGTCGGCACGATATCCACCGTCTCCACCGACAGCGGCTGTTCGAACCCGGTCATCCCCTTGCGCCAGAACAGGATCGGCACGCGGCGGTCGTAATCCCACGGCGACCCGTGCGTCTCGACATAGCCACCCGCCGGCGAGACGATCGTCGTCACGCGCGGCTTGAGCAGCACCACCATTTGCCCCGACCGCTCGGGATAGAACGACGCCCGCGCCCGCTCGATCAGCGTCCACGTCTCGGGCGGGGACTTCGCCATCGGCGTCGCCATGATCTCGGCGGCGGAGTACGCGCCCGCGATCTGCGGCATCGCGCGATAGCGGCGCAGCGCCTCGGCAAGCACCTTCGCCTGCGTCTTCGCTGGCAGCGTGTCGTCGATATACACGTCGCCTTCGGTCCCGAGTAGCACACTACCCGGCAGCCCCATGTCCTTGGCGATCGCGGTGCCGACCTGCTTGGCCAGCACGTTCTCGTCCATGTGCGCTTCCATCGGCATCGCGCGCTGCTGCTGGCGCTCGGTTGCGTCGTGCGCGCCGTGATCCGCGGTCAGCACGACCTCGTAATCGACGCCGGTCTCATCCATCACCGCGAAGAAATCACCGAGCGTCTTGTCGAGCTGCGCCATCTGGATGCACATCTCCGACCCCTGCGTGCCGTAGGTATGGCCGATGTAATCGGTTGCCGATGCGCCGATATCGATGATGTCGGTCTGCGGGCCCTTGCCGAGCTTCATGTCCTGCACCAGCGCCGCCGCCATCGCGAACACCGCAGCGTCCGAAGCCGGCGACACGCGGAACCCCTTCGCATCGCCCGCCTCGCGCTCGAAGCGTCCCTGGCCGTAGGTCTTGCCCGCGATCACGATCGGATGGTTCACGCCTGCGCAATAGCCGGGCAGCGGCAGCGCCGCCTGCGGCTTGGCGATCAGCGCGGCGACCGCGTCGCGCGTGCGCTGCACCGCCGGGGGCACCGCGCGACCGGCGTAGGAGACATAGGTCTTGCCGTCCCACCACCAAAGTTCGTCGACCTTGTGGCCGCCCATCATTACCGCCGCGCGATCCTTCCCCGCGACCGATACCGAGCGCGTCCGCGGATCGCGCGCCTTCATCATTTCGCCGAGCGTCGGCACCTTCAGGTGCATGTCGGACACGGTATAGCTGTCATGCGTGCTGCCCGTGACGCGCTCATCCTCCGAGCAGTAGACGACCTTGTCGGGCCGCCCGGCGCGCTGGTCGATCCAGTTGTTCGCGATGATCCCGGTATGCGCGGGCCGCATGCCGGTCAGGATCGTCGAGTGGCCCGGGCACGTCTCGGTCGCGGCGTGGCTCTGATACCCGCTCGGAAACACTGCGCCGTTCAGCAGCCGCGTGAAGCCGCCGGTATAGTGATTGCGATATTGCTGGAACAGGTCGGCGGCGAACTGGTCGACGGAGATCGCGACGATCAGTTTTGGCGGGGTCGTCGGGGTCGCCGCGGGAGGCGCCGCCGTCTGGGCAGAGACCGAAGCGGCCGAAGTCAGCAGTAGCGCGGCGATAAGTGCTTTCACGAACAGTCCTTTAGCCAGCGGCGACCATCAAGCGCGGCCGTCGCTTTGAAGTGCAATACGAGATCGTCACCGCTATGGCTTTGCGCGATGAACGAAACAAGGATGGCCATGCGCGGATTACGTTGCGTCCTCATGACGGTCTTGCTGGCCGTCTGCGGGCTGGCGAGTGCGTCCGCGCTTGCGGAATCGCTGAACGGCTCCAGCCAGCATCTGATGATGAAACTGGTCGCCGAAAGCGATCACCCGAAAGCCGGCGCGCCGCTGACGATCGCGCTCGCGACGACGCCCGAGACAGGCTGGCACGGCTATTGGCGCAACCCCGGCGATGCGGGCTTTCCGGCAACCTTCGACTGGACCTTGCCGACGGGCGCGAAGGCGGGCGAGCCCGAATGGCCGGTGCCGACGACGCTGCTGATCGCTGGCCTGATGAACTATGTCTACGAGGCGCCCTATGCGCCGCTCGTGACGATCCAGGTTCCGGCGGGGCTGGCGGCGGGGTCGAGATTCTCCATCCGCCTGAAGACGAGCTACCTCGTCTGCTCGGCGACGATCTGCGTACCCGAAGATAAGGCGCTCTCGCTCGACCTTACGATCGGTGATGGCGCGCCATCTCAGGCCGCCGCGTTCGCGGGCTGGCGTCAGGCGATCCCCAAGCCGCTTGATGCCGGCGGGACCTACGCCGTGAGCAACGGGACGATGCGGATCGCGGTGCCGTTCCCCGCAGGCGCGAAGATCGACAAGGCGTATTTCTTCCCGGTCACCACCGGCGCGATCGAGAATGGCGCGGCGCAGACGGTCACGCGCGATGGCGACCGACTGACGATCAGCACCAAGGTCGCCGCGAACGCCAAGGTTGGCGGACCGATCGAGGGCGTGCTCCGGATCGGCGACGGGCAGGGGCTCGGCGTCAAGGCTACGCCCGGCGTGGTGGCCGAAGCGGCCGGCGGCGACGCTACGAGCGCGAACGGCGAGAGCCTCTGGCTGACCGCGCTGATCGCATTCGCCGGCGCAGTGCTCGGCGGGCTGATCCTCAACATCATGCCGTGCGTGTTCCCGATCCTGAGCCTGAAGGCGCTGAGCCTCGCCCGCGGCGGCGCGAGCGAGAAGGACGCGCGCGGCGAGGCCTTGGCCTATACCGCGGGCGTCGTGCTGGTGTGCCTCGGTCTCGGCGGCGCGATCCTGGCTCTGCGCGCAGGCGGGTCCGCGGTCGGCTGGGCGTTCCAGTTGCAGCACCCCGGTGCGATCGTCGCATTGCTGCTGCTGAGCACCGCGATCGCGTTCAATCTCGCCGGCCTGTTCGAGGTCCCCACCCCCCGCTTTGCCGGCGAGAGTGGTGCGAGCGGCGCATTCGCGACCGGAGCACTTGCCGCGTTCATTGCGACGCCGTGCACAGGGCCGTTCATGGGCGCAGCACTCGGTGCGGCGCTGGTGCTGCCATGGCCGGCGGCGCTCGCCGTGTTCGGCGGGCTCGGGATCGGCTTGTCGCTCCCGTTCCTCGCGATCGGGTTCATTCCTTCGTGGCGGCGGTGGTTGCCTAAGCCCGGCGCGTGGATGGAGACGTTTCGTCACATCCTGTCGGTGCCGATGTTCCTCACCGCGATCGCGCTCGGCTGGGTGCTCGGGCGCCAGACCGGCGTGGATACGCTGACGCTAGCGCTGGTCGCGGTGCTGGCGATCGGCGCGGTGCTGTGGATCGGTGGCTCCCGCCAGCGCAAGGGCAAGTCGTTCGGCGTGGTGGCGCAGGTTCTGCTGCTGGTCGTGTTCATCGGCAGCGCAGTGCTGATCTCGCGCGCGCCGCCAGTGTCCGCCAAAGTAGCGACCGCTGGCGACGAGGCATTCACCGAGGCCAAGCTCGCCTCGCTGCGCGCCGAGAAGCGTCCGGTGTTCGTGTACTTCACCGCCGACTGGTGCCTGACGTGCAAGGTCAACGAGAAGGCGGCGATCGACACCACCGGCGTCCGCGACGCTTTCGCCAAGCACAAGGTGGCGGCCTTGATCGGCGACTGGACCGACGGCGACCCGGTAATGGGTCGCTTCATCCAGGCGCATAACCGCGCGGGCGTGCCGCTGTATCTCTATTACGCACCAGGCGCAGCCGAGCCCACGGTCCTCCCACAGGTTCTGACCCCCGGCCTACTGAAAGGCTTGGGAGCCTAAGAGGATTCCCCTCCCTGACAGGGAGGGGTTAGGGGTGGGTCGGCCCATTGGCTAACGCAGCGCCCGCCTCAAGCCGACCCACCCCCAGCCCCTCCCTTCCAGGGAGGGGAGCAATACGCCGAAGACCCGTTGTTTCGCACTTGTGCAGCGCAGCGATGCGTTGCAGCATGGAACCGCAACGCTTGATGGGGAATTGACCGTTTCGATGGGGAAACAAGCGTTCGACGAGATTATGGGCACACCGGGCGACACGACCGCCCGGCCCGAACTGGCGGCTCTCGGCAAGTGGATCGAGGACACGCCCGACGCCGAACTGCGACGCCGGCAGGAAGCCGCCGAGACGACGTTCCGGCAGCTCGGTATCACCTTTGCGGTCTACGGCGAGAACGAGGCGGCCGAGCGGATCATCCCGTTCGACATCGTTCCTCGCGTGTTCTTGCACGACGAGTGGACGCGACTTTCCGAGGGCCTGATCCAGCGCGTCGAGGCGATCAACGCGTTCCTCGACGACATCTACGGCGAGCGCCGGATTCTGAAAGAGGGCATCCTCCCCGAGGACCTCGTGCTTGGCAACGCGCAGTTTCGGCCGGAGATCGCCGGGATCCGCCCGCCGCACGGCGTATGGGCGCATATCTGTGGGATCGATCTTGTCCGCACAGGCCCCGACGATTTCTTCGTCCTGGAGGATAACGCACGCACGCCGTCGGGCGTCAGCTACATGCTGGAGAACCGCGAGGCGATGCTCCGGCTCTGCCCCGAACTGTTCCGCGAGTTCCGCGTCGCGGCGGTCGACAGCTATCCCGATCTGCTGCTCGAAACGATGAAGTCGGTTGCGCCGCACGGCACGGGCTCCAACCCGACGTGCGTGCTGCTGACCCCGGGCCACTATAACTCGGCCTATTACGAGCACAGCTTCCTCGCGGATTCGATGGGTATCGAACTCGTCGAGGCTGCCGATCTTGTCGTGGACGACGACGTGGTTTGGATGCGGACGATCGCGGGGCGGGTGAAGGTCGACGTGATCTATCGCCGGATCGACGACGATTATCTTGATCCGCTAGTGTTCCGTCCCGACTCCGCGCTCGGCGTCCCAGGCCTGATCGCAGCCTACGCCGCCGGCAACGTCGCGATCATGAATGCGCCGGGCAACGGCATCGCCGACGACAAGGCGATCTACAGCTACATGCCTGACATCGTGAAGTTCTACTCCGGCGGCGAGTGCAAGTTGCGCAACGTCGAGACGTGGCGCTGCCGCGAACCACGGGCGCTGAAGTTCGTCCTCGACAATCTCGAAGACGTCGTCGTCAAGCTGGTCGACGGATCGGGTGGCTACGGCATGCTCGTCGGCCCGACCGCATCGAAGCAGGAGATCGAGGATTTCCGCGCCGCGCTCATTGCCGAGCCGCATCGCTACATCGCGCAGCCGACGCTTGCTCTGTCGACCGTCCCGACGATGGCGAAAGGTGGCCTCAGCCCACGCCATGTCGACTTTCGCCCCTTCGTGCTGAGCGGTTCAAAGGGCGTCCAGGTCGTGCCCGGCGGCCTCACCCGCGTCGCGCTCAAGGAAGGTTCGCTCGTGGTCAATTCCAGCCAGGGCGGCGGCACCAAGGACAGTTTCGTGCTCATGGCCGACCAGTCGCAGCGGATGAACGCCGGCGGCATGACCCAGACGATGGGCGGTATGACGCAGACCCTCGGTGCACAGACGTCCGGCGGGAATTCCTGATGCTGTCGCGCACCGCATCCTCGCTCTACTGGCTCGGCCGCTATTTCGAACGCGCCGACTTCATCGCGCGGCTAGTCGAAGCCACCGTCCGCCTCGATGTGCTTTCGTCGCAACCCTCGGGCGACGCCGCCTGGGCGTCTGCGCTGGCCGTCACCGAAACCGACGAAGCGTTCGCCACGACCGGCGTGGAGATCGGGCAACGCGACGTCGTGCGGTTCCTGACGCTCGATTCGAGCCATCCGGGATCGATCGTCCGATGCCTCGACATGGCACGCAACAATGCCAAGGCGGTCCGCACCGCGCTAACCCGCGAAGCCTGGACCGCGATCAACCGCGCCTGGCTGTTGTTCGAGAACCGTGCCACGCCGGGAAGCACGACCTCGCAGCTCAACCTCGTCGAGGCGGTCAAGAACGAGACGCGCGGGTTCGAGGGCGCGGTCCACCGCATGCTCCGCAACCAGACGACGTGGTTCATCCGGCTCGGCCAGGCGGTAGAGCGCGCGGACAACACCGCGCGGTTGCTCGACGTCAAATATCACATCCTGCTGCCCGAGGGCGAAAGGCTCGGCGGTGCGATCGATCGCGATCAGTGGACGACGATCCTTCAGACCGTGTCCGCCGTCACCGCCTATCGCTGGCTTTACAATGACGGGCTGCGGCCTGCCGACGTCATCGACCTGCTCCTTGCACGGTCCGAACTGCCGCGCAGCCTGGCCGCATCGGTCGAGGAGACCGTCGACGTGCTCAACCTGCTCGCCAAGCGCACCGGCAACCACGGCGAGGCGGACCGGATGGCGCGTATGCGCGCGTCGCGGATGGCTAAGACGCGATCGGGCGAGGTCATCGCCTCCGGGCTGCACCAGTATCTCCAGGCGTTCATCGCCGAGAACGCGCTGCTGCACGGCGCGATCGGCCGTCAGTTCAAGTTCCTCTGATGCGGTTGTCGATCGACCATCACACGATCTACCGCTTCGCGCAGCCGCAGGGGCGGCTGGTGCAGATGCTCCGGCTGACGCCCGAGAACACGCATGACCAGACGGTGGCGTCGTGGCGGATCGACGTCGATTGCGACGCGCGGCTGCGGCCGGGGCGTGACGGCTTCGGCAATGCGGTGACGATGCTGTACGCCGAAGGGCCGGTCGACGGGATCGAAATCACCGTCAAAGGTGAGGTGCTGACCAGCCATTCCGACGGCGTCCTGCACGGCGTGCACGAGACGCTCCCGCCTGCGCTGTTCCTCCGGTCCACCGAGGCGACCGTTCTCGATACAGCTATCGGCAAGTTCGCCGCCAATGCGGCCGAAGGCGCTCGCGATCGCATCGGCGCGTTACATCGGTTGAACCGAGCATTTCACGCGAGGTTCTCGTTCGATGCTGGACGTCCCGAACCCGGTCGGACGGCCGCCGCCGCGTTTCGCATGGACAGCGCCACGCCGCGCGACATGGCGCAGATGTTCGCCGTTGCCGCGCGGTCGCTAGGGGCGCCGGCGCGGTATGTTTCGGGCTATCACCATAACGATCACGAGGTCGTGCATCTGCCGACCCCACACGGCTGGGCGGAGGCGTTCGTCGACGGGCTTGGATGGGTCGGGTTCGATCCGTGCACGGGGATGTCCCCCGAGGAGCACTACGTCCGTGTCGCAATGGCGCTCGATGCGGCGGGAGCAGCGCCGGTGGCGGGGTCGCGACTGGGTGAGGGTGGCGAGGAACTCGACGTTGACGTCGTGGTGCAGCGCGAGGACTAAATTTGGTTCCTCGCAAAGGCAGCGACCCAGACTAGGCTCCCGTCTTAGCGAGAGAACAAGGGGGCGACGGATTTTCTGCCAGTGTACTACCCCGGCGAAGGCCGGGGCCCAATGGCAAGGTGGTCTTAACGGAGGGCCGCACTCAATTAGCAGCGTTTCCCAATTGGACCCCGGCCTTCGCCGGGGTGGTGGTTCTTGGGATCCGCAAGTGGACTAAAAATGAGTCCCACGTCTTCAGACCAGTGCCGTAACCCGCGCTGGCGTCGTCGCCACATCAGCATCCTCCAGCCGTCGCCACCCCGCCGGCCCCAGCACTTCCAGTGGTCGATACCGCGTCTTGTACTCCATCCGCGGCGAGCCCTTCACCCAGTATCCAAGATACACGTACGGCAGCCCGGCATCGCGCGCGCGCAGGATGTGGTCCATGATGATGAAGTTGCCGAGCCCCGGCCGCGCCGCGTCGTCCGCCGCAAAGAAGCTGTAGACCATCGACAGCCCATCCGCCTGCCGATCGGTCAAGCAGGCGCCAATCAGCGCGCCCTGCACCCCATCGACCGACGGCTCGCGGTACTCGACGATCACCGAATTGACTGGCGAATGCTCGATCATGTCGGCATAGTCGTCCTCGTCCATCCCCGCCATGCCGCCGCCCGGATGCCGCGTCCCGAGGTAACGACGCAGCAACTGGAACTGCTCATCGGTCGCCCACGCCTTACATGCGGTCACTTCGATATCGCCGAGCCGCTTGAGCAGTTTGCGCTGCGTCGCGTTGGGCACGAACTCGTCGGTCACTACGCGGACCGAGACGCACGCCGTGCACCCCGCGCAGGACGGTCGGTAAGCAACTCCCTGGCTGCGACGAAAGCCGATCCGCCCGAGCGCATCGTTCAGCTCGTTCGCATGCGGACCGGTCAGCTCGGTGAACACCTTTCGCTCCTGCCGATCCGGCAGATACGGGCACGGCGCAGGGCTGGTGACGAAAAAGCGCGGGAAACGGAAAGGCGCAGTCACCGAACGCTAAGTCCTTCAGGCAGGCGCGATCAGCCGCGTCGCCTCGTATATGGCCGCCCAGCGCAAACGTGCAATTGGTTTACCACGAATGTCGGTTAACGCGGTAAATCACCGTATCAGAATGGGATCATGCCAGCTCGACGGTCGACGTCTCGTAACCGCCAGCCCGCAACGCCCCCACTAGCCGATCGAGATGTGCACGGTCGCGGAGCTCGCATTCGATGTCTGTAATCAGGCCCTTCGCCGGCAACGTCGTGAAGACGCGCTGGTGATAGATCTCGATGATGTTGACGCGCTCCTGATCGAAGATCCGCGCGACATGGAACAGCGCGCCGGGCTTGTCCTGCAACCGGATCCGGAGCCTTGCGAGGCGACCCGACCGCGCCAGATCGCGCAACAGCACGTTCGCGAGCAGCCGCGTATCGATGTTGCCGCCGCACAGCACGATGCCGACGGTCTTCCCCGCGAACCGCTCGGGATGCGACAGCAGCGCGGCGAGTCCGGCAGCACCAGCCCCCTCGACCACCGTCTTCTCGATCTGGAGCAGCAGGCTGACCGACTCTTCCAGGCTGCGTTCGCTGACGAGGACGATGTCATCGACCAGTTCGGCGACGATTTTCGAGGTGATCGCGCCCGGCTCCTTGACCGCGATGCCCTCCGCCAGCGTATCGCCGGCACACGCCATGTCGGTGCCGTTGATCCGGTTATACATCGATGGGAACAGCTCGGCCTGCACGCCGACGACCTCGATCGGGTGACCGCCTGGCGCTTCGCTCAAAGCCCGCGCGACCGTCGACATGCCCGAGATCAGCCCGCCGCCACCGATCGGGATGACCAGAGTATCGAGCTGTGGCACGTCCTCGAGCATCTCGATCGCGACGGTGCCTTGGCCGGCGATGACGCGGGGATCGTCGAACGGATGGACGAAGGTGAAGCCGCATTCGCCCTCCAGGATACGCGCGTGCGCATAGGCCGCGTCGAACGTCTCGGCGTGCAGCACGACGTTGGCGCCGTGCCCTTCGGTCTGCATGACCTTCACGGTCGGCGTGTTGGTCGGCATCACGATCGTCGTCGGAATGCCGAGCCGGTTGGCGTGATAGGCGAGGCCCTGCGCGTGATTGCCCGCCGACGCGGCGATGACGCCCTTCGCGCGCGCTTCCGCCGACAGCTGCAACAGCGTGTTGAGCGCGCCGCGCTCCTTGTACGCCGCGGTGAACTGGAGGTTCTCGAACTTCAGATACACCGTCGCGCCGGTCATCTTGCTCAGCGTCTTGCTGATCAGCGTCGGCGTGCGGACGATCGAGTCGCGGATCCGGTCATGCGCGACGCGGACGTCGTCGATCGAGACGGGGAGGGTGGGTGCCGCTACGGCAGCGTGGGTAGCCATGCCCGACCCGCTAGACCATCTGGCGCGCGTGGGAAACACCGCTTATGCGCGAAGGCTATGGCAAAACTGGCATTCATCGGAACCGGCGTCATGGGCGCGCCGATGGCGGGGCACCTCGCCGCGGCAGGACACGACGTCACCGTCTATAATCGGACTCAGGCCAAGGCGTTGGCATGGGCCGATAAATATGGCGGCAAGGTCGCCGACACGCCCGCGGCAGCGGTGAAGGACGCCGAGGCCGTGTTCGCCTGCGTCGGCAACGACGACGATCTGGCCTCGGTCACTTTAGGCGACGACGGCGCGTTCGCGGCGATGCGCGACGATGCGGTATTCGTCGATCACACTACCGTTTCCGCCTCGATCGCGCGACGCCTCGCGGGTGAGCGCACGCTGGTAGTCGACGCACCCGTATCGGGCGGACAGGCTGGCGCGGAGAACGGCAAGCTCTCGATCATGTGCGGCGGTTCGGCCGAGGCGATGGCGAAGGCAGAACCCTTCATGCAGGCCTATGCCGCACGCATCGTCCATGTCGGCGAGGCAGGCGCGGGCCAGACGACCAAGATGTGCAATCAGATCGCGATCGCCGGCGTCATCCAGGGCGTCGCCGAATCGCTGCGGTTCGCCCAAAACTCCGGGCTCGATCTCGACAAGGTGTTCGAGGCGATCTCGGGCGGCGCGGCGCAGAGCTGGCAGATGGTCAATCGCTGGCCGACGATGGCGAAGGACGAGTTCGACTTCGGCTTCGCGGTCGACTGGATGCGCAAGGATCTGGGCCTCGCGCTGGACGAAGCGCGACGCAACGGCGCGGTGCTGCCGGTCGCGGCGCTGGTCGATCAATTCTACGCGGACGTGCAGAATATGGGCGGCGCGCGTCAGGATACGAGCGCGCTGGTACGGAGATTGCCGAAGTGATGCGTCTGATGGTTTCCGCAGCCGCGATCGCGCTGCTCTCGCCCCCCGCCCTGGCCGATGGGATCGTCGACAACGTCAACGGGATCACGGTCGCCGACGGTGGCCGCGTGATCCACTTCAAGGCGATTCTGATCGACAAGGACGGGCGCGTGACGCGGCTCGTGCCACCCGGCGAGGAGGCCCCCAAGCTGAGCCGCAAGGAACTCAAGAAGAACGCCGGCAAGCCGCTGTACGACTGGCGAGTCGACATGGGCGGCAAGACCGTGCTGCCGGGCTTCGTCGATGCGCACGGTCACGTCCTCGAACTGGGCTTCGGCGCGTTGTCGCTCGATCTTTCGATGACCAAATCGCTCGACGAGGCGAAGGCGCGGATCGCGGCGTACATCGCGGGCAATCCCGATCGCAAATGGATCCTCGGGCGCGGCTGGAACCAGGAGGTCTGGGGGCTGGGGCGCTTCCCGACCGCCGCCGATCTCGAATCCGTCTCGGGCGGGCATCCGATCTGGCTGTCGCGCGCCGACGGCCATGCCGGCTGGGCGAACCGCGAGGCCATGCGTGAGGCCGGCGTTACGAATGCGACGGTCTCACCATCTGGCGGCAGGATCGAGAAGACCGGCGCCGCCCCCGCGGGTGTGTTCGTCGATGGCGCGCAAGCGTTGATCGAGAAGGTCGTGCCGCAACCGCTGCCCAAGGAGCGCGACGCAGCGTTCCTCACCGCGCAAAGCATCCTGCTCGGCTACGGCGTCACCGCTGTCGCCGACATGGGCACCACGCTCGACGACTGGCTCACCTTTCGCCGGATGGCGGATATCGGCGGGCTTCGCGTGCGGATCATGAGCTACGCGCTCGGGATCGACACCGCGAGCCGGATCGGCGGCAAGGGGCCGACACCGTGGCTCTACAACGATCGCCTGCGGATGGGCGGCGTGAAGCTGTATGCGGACGGTGCGCTTGGATCGCGCGGCGCGTGGCTGCTGAAACCGTATTCCGATGCGCCGGGTCAGTCGGGCCTCGGCTTCCTGACCGATGCGCAACTTCAGAACCAGATGAGCCGCGCGGCGATGGACGGCTATCAGGTCGCGGTCCACGCGATCGGCGACAAGGCCAACCAGGAAGTGCTCGACGCGATCCAGGTCGAGAGCGACACCTATACCGGCGATCGCCGCTGGCGGATCGAGCATGCACAGATCGTCGATCCGAGCGACCTGCCGCGGTTCGGCAAATACGGCACCATCGCGTCGATGCAGCCGACCCACGCGACCAGCGACTGGAAGATGGCGGAGGCGCGGCTCGGGCCGAACCGGCTCGTCGGCGCCTATGCGTGGAAATCGATGCTGACCAACGGCGCCAAGCTTGCGTTCGGCACCGACTTCCCGGTCGAGAAGCCCGATCCGTTCGCGACCTGGGCTGCTGCGTTCACGCGGCAGGATGCCGATGGCCAACCCCAGGGCGGCTGGCAGCCGCAGGAGCTCGTCACCCGCGAACAGGCGTGGTGGGCGATGACGGGCGCAGCGGCGTATGCCGGGTTCGCCGAGAAGCAGTTCGGTGCTTTGGCGCCGGGCCAGCGCGCGGACTTCATCGTCGTCGACAAGGACCCTACGCTCGCCTCGCCGACCGACCTGCGCGCGACCAAGGTCAGCGAGACATGGATCGGTGGCGAGAAGGTCTGGGTACGCAAGTAACCGCGCAGGTTACTGGCGCATCCGGATCAGGCCTTCCTGCGCGACGCTGGCGACGAGCCGGCCGTCTCTTGCGTAGATCTTGCCGCGGTTGAAGCCGCGCGCGTGGCCCGACCATGGGCTGTCGCACGCGTAGAGCAACCAGTCGTCGGCGCGAAAATCCTCGTGCAGCCACAGCGAATGGTCGAGACTGGCGGTCTGTAGGCCCGGCGTGATCCAGTTCTTGCCATGCGGCAGTAGCGCGGTGCCGAGCAGCGCCATGTCCGATGCGTAGGCGAGGATCGCGCGGTGCATGGCCGGATCGTCGCCGATCGGTGCGACCAGGCGGAACCAGTTGGCATAATGCGGCTCCTGCGGTTCGGGATCGATCCAGCTGCGAGGGTTGACCGGGCGCACCTCGATCGGCCGCCAACGCAACATGTGCGCGCGGAATTTCTCGGGAATGCCGTCGATATTCTCCAGCCGCAGGTCGCGGTCGGAGCGCAGGGTTTCAGGCGCAGGCACGTCGGGCATCGCATCCTGATGGTGCAGCCCCTCTTCCGGCATCTGGAAAGACGCCGCCATGTTGAGGATCGGCTGCCCCTTCTGCATCGCGATCACGCGCCGGGTGGCGAAGCTGCGGCCTTCGAAGTCGCGGACGACGCGGAAGACGATCGGATAGTCCTCGTTGCCCGGCCGCATGAAATACGCGTGCAGCGAGTGCGCGGCCTTGGGGCCTTCGGTCGAGCGTTGCGCCGCCTGCAAGGCCTGCGCGATGACCTGCCCGCCGAATACGCGACCGACGCCGCCTGGCTGGCGCTTGCCGACGTAAAGATCGGTATCGACCTCCTCGATCTCGAGCAGGTCGACGAGGCCCTGCGCGAGTGCTTCGGGCGACGTATCGGCAGTTTCCGCGGTCATCTGACTTCCTTGTTCTCCTGCAAATGCAGGAGCCCAGATTGGGCCCCCGCCTTCGCGGGGGGACAGGTTCGGGTCAATACCCCGCCGCTACCGCCAGTCGGTCCGCATGGAAGTTGGCATCACCGAACATCTCCGCCAGCACGCGCGCGCGCTTCATGTAGAAGCCGATGTCGTACTCGTCGGTCATGCCGATGCCGCCATGCATCTGGATGCCTTCCTGTACGCTAAGCGTGGTCGCCAGCGCGGTCATCGCCTTGGCCACCGACACCGCCTCGTCCGCGCGGTCGCTGCCCTCGTCGAGCAGTTGCTGTGCCTTCAACACGGCCGCCCGCGCGACTTCCATTTCCGAATACAGATGCGCGGCCCGGTGCTGGAGCGCCTGGAAACTGCCGATCAGCGCCCCGAACTGCTTGCGCTCCTTCATGTAGCCGATCGTCATGTCCATCGCGCCGCCGCCGACGCCGAGCAGCTCCGCCGATGCGCCGGTGCGGCCCGCGCGCAGGAGTCGGTCGAGTGGGGTACGACCTGCATCGACCTCGCCGATCACCGCGTCCGCATCGACCTCGACGCCCTCGAACTCCAGTCGTGCAGCCAAGCTCGAATCCGCAAGGCGCTCGGCGTTCGCCGTCAGCCCCGCAGCGTCCTTCGGCACAGCAAACAACGTGATCCCATCATTGTCGTCGGCACTACCGCCGGTACGTGCGGCGACGATGATCAAGTCGGCGGTGTGGCCATGCGTGACGAACCGTTTGGCGCCGGTCAGTTTGAAGCCGTTGCCTGAACGTTCGGCGGCCATCGCCACCGTATCGCGGTGCTTGGCGCCCTCGTCGATCGCCAATGCCGCGACGGTCTCACCAGCGATGATGCCGGGGAACCAGCGTTCGCCCTGCGCCGTGCCCTTCAAGGCCTCGACCGCCGCGACCGCGGTGGAGAGGAACGGGGAGGGGGAGAGGTTGCGCCCGATTTCCTCCAGCACCACGCCCGCCTCGACATGCCCGAGCCCGAGCCCGCCCTGGTCCTCGCCGATCAGGATGCCGGTAAAGCCCATCTCCGCGAACTGCTTCCACAGGTCGCGCGAGAAACCGGTCTTGTCGTCGGCATCGCGCAACGCGCGCATGTGGCTGACCGGCGCGTGCTCCGCGACGAAATCGCGGATGGTGTCCTGAAGGACGGTCTGGTCGTCGTCTAGATACAGTGGCATTTTAGATTACTCCGTCGCCCCGAAGACCTCCGTCACCCCAGCGGAAGCTGGGGTATCGTGCGGCTAGGGGGCGTTTCGTTACGGGGAGACCCCAGCTTTCGCTGGGGTGACGTGCGCGGTCAGGCGCGCGTCAGGCCGGCAATTCCAGGATCCGCTTGGCGATGATGTTGAGCTGGATCTCACTCGTCCCGCCCTCGATCGAGTTCGCCTTGGTGCGCAGCCACGATCGCGGGATCGCACCGCCGCGCGACCGCTCGCTGTCCCATTCGAGCGCATCCGACCCGCCCGCCGCCATCATCAATTCGTACCGGCCCTTGTTCAGCTCGGTCCCGTAATATTTCATCATGCTCGGCTGGGCAGGGTGCGCCTTGCCCGCCTTCAACTCGTCGATGAACCGCTCGGACATCGCCCCGAATGCCTTCGCCCGCACCTCGAACAGCGCGATCGACGCGCGCAGCAGCGGGTCGGCCAGCCGCCCGTCATGCCCAAGCCCGACGGTCGCGATCGCCCCGTCGATCAGCGGATTGCCGCCGCTCGACGCCAGCCCCATCCCCGAGATCATCTCGCGCTCATGCCCGAGCAGGTATTTCGCGACGTCCCAGCCCTTGTTCTCCTCGTAGACGCGGTTGACCTTGGGCACCTCGACATTGTCGAAGAACGTTTCGCAGAACGGCGAATTGCCGCTGATCAGCAGGATCGGCTTGGTCGAGACGCCCGGCGACGCCATGTCGAACAGCACGAAGCTGATCCCGCCCTGCTTCGACGTCTTGTCGGTGCGGACGAGGCAGAAGATCCAGTCGGCCTTGTCGGCATAGGACGTCCACACCTTCTGCCCGTTGACGAGATAATGGTCGCCCTTGTCCTCCGCGGAGGTCGCAAGCCCGGCAAGATCGGAGCCCGCATTCGGCTCCGAATACCCCTGGCACCAGCGGATCTCGCCGCGCGCGATCTTGGTCAGGTGATCGAGCTTCTGCTCCTCGGTCCCGTATTTGAGCAACGCCGGCCCGAGCATCGAGATACCGAACGAATTGAGTGGGTTGCGCGCCTTTATTGCCGCCATCTCTTCGCGCAGGATCTTCGTCTCCGCGGGCGACAATCCACCGCCGCCATACGCCTTGGGCCAGTCGGGCACGGTCCAGCCCTTCGCCGCCATCTTGTCGAGCCACTCCTTTTGCGCAGGGCTGGAAGGCTTGAACTGGCGCCCGCCCCAGCAGACGTCGTCCTCCGAGCGCACCGGCTTGCGCATCTCGGGCGGGCAATTCTCCGCGAGCCACGCACGCGTTTCGGACCGGAAAGTATCGAGGTCGGACATCGGATCAGCTCCTGCTTAGTCGATTGCACAGCGCGGCGACGGCGATCGCGTCGTGGTCGCGGTAACGGTTGGTGATGACCTGCACGCCGATCGGCAGGCCGCGCGGGTCGATCCCGACGGGCACGCTGGTCGCGGGCAGATTGGGGAAGGTGGCGAGGCCCGCCCAGGCGAACTGGACGCCGAACGGGGTATCCTCGCCGTCGATCGATAGCGTGCGTCGCGCGACGTTGCGCTCGGCGATGTGCGCGAAAGCGTTCACGCCGCTCGCCGGCGCGATCACCGCGTCGAACTGCTCGAACAGCGCACCCCAGGCGCGTTGCAACCGCGCCTGCGAATCGAGCAGGTCGAACCAGTGCGACAGCGTTGCGACCTTGCCGTCGCGTGCAGGTCCGCCGCGGGTCATCGCGATGCCGAGCATCCGCATATAGTCGGCGTGCTGCGCGGCGAGGTCGATCGGTGGGGGTGCGCTTGAAATGGTGGCGCCGGACGCGGCGAGGGCTTCACCGACGCAATCGATCGCGCCGACGATCGACGAATCGACGCGTGCCGAGGGATGCGCGGTGAGCAGCAGGATGCGTGGTCGGGCTAAGTCGACGGTCGCGCGCGGCAAGGGGACGTCGGCGAGGATGTCCAGCGCAACGGCCAAATCCTCTGAATTGCGCGCCAACGGACCAATGACGCCGAGAACCGCGCTCGCCCCATCGGTGCCGGGCACGCGGTGGCGGATATCGGACAAGGCGCCATAGGTCGGCTTGTGCCCCCAAACGCCGCAGAACGCGGCCGGCACACGGATCGAGCCGCCGATATCGGAGCCGAGTTCGAGCGGTACCATTCCCGACGCGAGCGCCGCCGCGGCACCACCCGACGATCCGCCGGGCGTCAGCGTCGGGTCGAGGGGATGATTCGTCCGGCCATGGATCGGGTTGTCCGCCTGCCAGTCACTCAACCGCACCGGCACGTTGGTCTTGCCGAGGATCACCGCGCCCGCCGCCTTCAGCCGGGTTACGGCCACGGCATCGCGGTCGACGATGTTATCGCGGTGGATCCCGACGCCCCAACTGGTCGGCAGGCCGGCAACGTCGAAAGATTCCTTCACGGTCATCGGCACACCGAACAGCGGCCGATCATCCGGCCCTTCCGCATCGAGCGCCCGCGCCGCCTCTCGCGCCCGCACGAAATCGCGCACGACGACGGCGTTGATCGCACCGTCGCGTGCCTCGATCCGCGCGATCGCCGCATCGCACTCGGCGAGCGCGGTCGTCTCGCCCGCACGGATCGCAGCCGCCGTCTGAAGCGCGGAACGCTCCATCAGCGATCGACTACCGGCAAGAAACGACCGCGACCGATCACTTTAGCCGACCGCCCGATGCCGCCGCGTCCTTTAGCGACTTCGCCACCGGGAACCCGTATTTCTCCAAGCCCGCGACGACCTTCGGCAACCCCTCGGACTGCGCCCAGAACATCGGTCCGCCGCGGTAGACCGGCCAGCCATACCCGTAGATCCAGACCACATCGACGTCCGACGCGCGCTGCGCCTTGCCCTCCTCAAGGATCAGCGCGCCTTCGTTGACCATCGTGTAGAGCGTCCGCACGACGATCTCCTCGTCGCTGATCTCGCGCGGCGTCACGCCTGACTTCTTGCGGAAATCGTCGATGATCTCGGTCACGCGTGCCGAGTTCGAGGGCGTGCGCTTCTCGTCGTAATCGTAGAAGCCGGCCTTGGTCTTCTGGCCCCAGCGGTTCTCTGCCGCCAGCGCATCGCGGATGTTCTCGATCCGGCTCGGATCGCGGTGCCAGCCGATGTCGACGCCCGCCAGGTCGCTCATCTGGAACGGCCCCATCGGCATCCCGAACGCAACATGGACCTTGTCGATCTGCTCCGGGCTCGCGCCTTCGAGCAGCAGCTTGGTCGCCTCGACCTGCCGCGGCATCAGCATGCGGTTGCCGATGAAGCCGTAAGTGACGCCCGCCACCACGGCGACCTTCTTGATCTTCTTGGCGAGTGCCATGACCGTCGCCAGCACGTCGTCCGCGGTCTTGTCGCCGCGCACGACCTCAAGCAATTTCATCACGTTGGCGGGCGAGAAGAAGTGCATCCCGACCACGTCCTCGGGCCGCTTCGTGCACGCGGCGATCTCGTCGATGTTCAGATACGAGGTGTTCGACGCGAGGATCGCGCCCGGCTTGGCGATCGCGTCGAGCTTGGTGAAGATTTCCTTCTTCACCTCCATCGTCTCGTACACCGCCTCGATGATCAGGTCGCATTCCGCCAGATCGGCGAAGTCCAGAGTCGGCTTCAGCGCGCCCATCGCCTGCTCGACCTGTTCGGGCTTCATCCGGCCCTTCGCGGCGGTCGCCTCGTAGTTCTTGCGCACGACGCCGGTGCCATGGTCGAGCGCCTCCTGCTGCATCTCGACGATCGTGACCGGGATGCCCGCGGACAGGAAGTTCATCGAGATGCCGCCGCCCATCGTGCCCGCGCCGATCACGCCGACGCGCTTGATCTCGCGCAGCTTGGTGTCGGAGGGGACGTCGTCGATCTTGGCGGCCTGGCGCTCGGCGAAGAAGATGTGGCGCTGTGCGGCCGACTGCACGCCCATCATGAGCTTCATGAATTCCTGGCGCTCGAACGCGATGCCCTCTTCGAAGCTCGAACCGTCGGCGGCCTTTTCGATGCAAGCAATGTTGGCAAGAGGCGCCTCGAAGCCACGGAAACGGCGCGCGTTTTCCTTCTTGAACGCGGCGACCGCATCGGGATCGGCCTGCGCGGTCTTTTCGGACGCGCGGGGCAGGGGGCGCTTGGTCGCGATCTCGCGCGCGAATGCGACGGCGTCGGCCTCGAGCGAGTCCTCGCCGACGACCTTGTCGATCAGGCCGGCGTCGAGCGCTTTCTTCGCCGAGATCGGATCACCCTTGGCGGTCATCTCCAGTGCGAGCTTCACGCCGGCGATGCGCGGGATACGCTGCGTGCCGCCTGCGCCGGGGAGCAGGCCAAGCTTCACTTCGGGCGTGCCGATCTTCGCCGAGGGGACGGCGACGCGGTAATGACAGCCGAGCGTGACTTCGCAGCCGCCGCCGAGCGCGGTGCCGTGAACCGCCGCGACGACGGGTTTCGACGACGCTTCGATCATGTCGACGACGGTCGGCAGGCCGGGCTCGACCATCTCCTTGCCGAACTCGGTGATGTCGGCGCCCGCAAAGAACGTGCGGCCGTCGCAGCGGATCACCATCGCGGTGATGCTGGCGTCGGCCACGCCCTCCTTGATCGCCGCTTCGAGGCCCTGCCGGACCGCAGCGCCGAGTGCGTTGACCGGCGGATTGTTCGAGATGATGACGAGCACGTCGTCATGGCGTTCGGTGCGGATCGGGCTGGTCATAAGGTCTTCTCCTGTGCCGGCCCCGTCATCCCGGCGAACGCCGGGACCCAGAGCCAAATTCATTGTGCGTGCGGCCCTGGGTCCCGGCGTCCGCCGGGATGACGGCCGTTGGGGGATCAGGTCATCGCCGCGTAAATCATCGTCTTCAGCTCGCGGCGGATGGGATAGAAACTGCTCGGCGAAAGTTGCGTCATGAACACCATCGACAGCCGCTCGACGGGGTCGACGAAGAACGCGGTCGAGAACATTCCGCCCCAGTAGAACTCGCCCTTCGACCCCGGCACCATCGTCTTCGCGACGTCGTCGGTGATCGCGAACCCGAGCCCGAAGCCGGTACCGGCGTTCGATGCCTCGCTGAACAGCGACTTCGACATCGCTGCGAGATCCGATTTTCCGGGCAGGTGGTTCTGCGTCATCAGGTCGAGCGTCTTGCGTCCGAGGATGCGCGCGCCGTCGAGTTCGCCACCGTTGAGCAGCATTGTGTTGAAACGGTGGTAATCGAGCGCGGTCGAGACGAGCCCACCGCCGCCGGACACGAGCTTGGGCTGCCGACTCCACGCACTCTCCGCCCCGCGATCGTACATCACGCGGCCCTTGCCCGGCGCGAGCGTGTAGCAGTCCGTCAGGCGATCGAGCTTGTCGGCGGGGACCTGGAAGAAGGTGTCGTCCATCTTCAGCGGTGCGAAAATGCGCTCCTGGAAGAACTGGTCGAGCGGCAGGCCCGAGACACGCTGCACGACCGCGCCAAGCACATCGGTCGCGACCGAATAATTCCACGCGGTGCCGGGCGAGAATTCGAGCGGGATCTTCGCCAGCGCGCCAATGAAGCCGTCGAGGTCATACCCGCCATGCCAGCCCTCGATCTTGCCCTCGCGGTAAGCCGCATCGACGTTCGAACGGTTCTGGAAGCTGTACGTCAGCCCGGACGTGTGGCGGAGAAGGTCGACCATCCGCATCGGATCGGCGGCCGGCTTGGTCACGAACGGCACGCCGCCACCGCCGCCGTCATAGACGCCGATATCCTTGAACTCGGGCAGCACGTGGTGGACCGGCGCATCGATCGCGACGAGGCCCTGTTCGACCAGCATCATGAACGCGACCGAGGTGATCGGCTTGGTCATCGACGCGATCCGGAACAGCGATCCTTCGTCGACGCTCTTGCTGCCCTCACGCGCCGCGCCCGCGTTCGAGAAATGGACGATCTCGCCGTCACGCGCGATCAGCAATTGCGCGTTCGGCAGCTTGCCCGAATCGATGTAGCGCGTCCGGAGCAGCGTATCGATCGCCGCCAACCGGCTCGCATCGAAGCCCTGCGCGGCAGCTTCAGCGATTTTCATGATTCGACCATCCGTGCCATCACTCGCTCCATACCCCTAGTTCGAACTTGGTGCCTCTATTGCCTTGAGTGCGGCAGGAATCAACTATAACCTGTCTTCGAACAGGCGATAAGCCAAACCCGAAATTCAACTCTGGAGTCAACCGGTCTTGGCAAGCGAACCGATCATCGCACTCGATCCCTCTTGGCCGGCGATGTCGCTCGCCGACGCCGAGCGAATGCTGACCGCGCCCGGCGCGAAGTTCGAGATGGACACGCTGACGATCGATGGCATCGAGACGCGGATCTGGAAGAATGCGCCGCCGTCGTTGCGCTGGTTGGCCGAGGCCGCGCGGGCGCATGGCGAGCGGGTCTTCACCGCGTATGAGGACGAGCGCGTCACCTACGAGGCGAACTTCCGTGCGATCGCGGTGCTGGCGCACCGGTTGCGCGAGATGGGGATCGGCCCCGGCGACCGTGTCGCGCTGGCGATGCGCAACCTGCCCGAATGGCCGGTCGCGTTCTTCGCGGGCGCAAGCATCGGCGCGATCATGGTGCCGCTCAACGCGTGGTGGACCGGCGCGGAGATGGAATACGGCCTAGCCGACTCGGGCGCGCGCGTGCTGATCACTGACGACGAGCGGCATCACCGGCTGGAGGCGGCGTATGCGACGCTGCCGGCGCTGGAGCACGTGTTCGTCGCGCGCGCCGCGGAGCCGCTGACGGGGATCGTAACGCGGCTGGAGGACATGATCGGCACCCCGCACGACTGGGCTGCGCTACCCGATGTAGGCCTCCCCGAAGCGACGATCGCACCCGACGACGGCGCGACGATCTTCTACACCAGCGGCACCACCGGCGCGCCCAAGGGGGCACTCGGCACGCACCGCAACATGATGTCGAACATCATGTCCGGCGGCTATTCCTCCGCCCGCTCGTTCCTGCGCCGCGGCGAGGCGCCGCCCGAGCCGACGCCGCGCGTAGCGCTCACGGTGATCCCGCTGTTCCACGTCACCGCCTGCTCGGCGGGTATGATGGGGGTGATCGCGACCGGGAGCACGATGATATTCATGCGGAAATGGGACACGATCCGCGCGATGGAGATCATCGAGCGCGAGAAGGTCAACATCACCGGGGGCGTGCCGACCATTGCCTGGCAGCTTCTGGAGCATCCCGACCGTGGCCGCTACGATCTCTCCTCGCTCGAATCGATCGCCTATGGCGGCGCGCCTGCGGCACCGGAACTGGTAAAGCGCATCCATGCCGAGTTCGGCGCGATGCCCGGTAACGGCTGGGGCATGACCGAGACGATGGCGACCGTGACGCATCACGGGGCCGAGGATTATCTGAACCGGCCCGACAGCGCGGGGCCGGCGGTGGCCGCCGCCGACCTGAAGATCGTCGCGGACGACGGGGTGACAGAGCTGCCGACGGGCGAGGTCGGTGAATTATGGGCGCGCGGGCCGATGATCGTGAAGGGCTATTGGAACAAGCCGGATGCGACCGCCGCGACGTTTGTCGACGGCTGGGTGCGGACCGGCGATCTTGCCCGCCTCGACGACGAGGGATTCTGCTACATCGTCGACCGGGCCAAGGACATGATCATCCGCGGCGGCGAGAACATCTATTCGAGCGAGGTCGAGAACGTCCTTTACGCGCACCCCGCGGTGACTGACGCGGCGCTGATCGGCATTCCGCACCGGATCCTCGGCGAGGAGCCGGCGGCTGTGGTGCACCTTGCGCCGGGGGCGGTGACGACGGAAGCGGAGTTGCAGAGTTGGGTGCGGCAACATCTGGCGGCGTTCAAGACGCCGGTCGCGGTGCGCTTCGTGCATGAGACTTTGCCGCGGAACGCGAACGGTAAGATCCTGAAGAAGGACCTGCAGGTGCTGTTCGAGGACCGGGCGGGGGTGTCGGCGTAGGAGGCCATACCTGATACTGCTCTGTCAGCTTGACGAAGAGCGGGGGGCTTGGGATCAAGACATGATCGGACATGCCGCGGTCTTTTCGAGGAATTCCATCGCGCTGGCACCGCGCGCCGCTTGAATGCCGGCCGCGATTACGGGATGGGAGTGGCAAAGGAATTGCCATGACGGACGAGGGTCTTCGCCAGGAAACGCACCAGCCGCAGGGCGGGGACGGCGTCGTTGCGGAAGGGCCGCCCGCCGAGAGTGCGTTCGGGTTGCCGATAGCGGTCGGGGTCGAGGATGCGATGCGGATTGCGCAGCGTCGCGACCGTTTGCTCGCGGCGCTGACGCTGACCGCTGGCGTCGGGCTGATCCTCGCTACGCCGTTCGCGTTGAAGTCGGGGGCGGAGTTCTTTCTGCCGCTGACCATCGCGCTCGTGATCTCGGTCGCGCTCGTGCCGGTGCTGGAATGGCTCGAACGGCGTCACGTACCGTCGCCGCTGGCCGCGATATTGTGTCTGCTGGTGTTCCTGATTGCGGCGAACATCGCGATCGCCGCGATCCTCGTGCCTGCGACCGATTTCTTCCGCCTGCTGCCGACGCGGCTCGACCGAATCCAGAGCAATCTCGCACCGCTGCTCGACCTCTACTCGAGCCTCGAGAAATACGTGAACAAGACGCTGCGGCAGGTCGCATCGACACCGATCAAGCAGCCGGCGACCGCGGGAGTTGCTGCACCGGGGTCGATCCTCGAACTCGCGGCGACGTCGGCGCCGGCGGTTATCGTACAGTTCCTGTTCGGTGTCCTGATCGTGTTCTTTTTCCTCTCGGGTTGGACGCGGATGCGACGGCAGACGATCACGGGGCGGACCAGCTTCGACGGGGCGATGGCGACCGCTCGCGTGATCCAGGACATCGTCGACGACGTGTCGGCGTATCTCGGGACGATCACGCTCATCAACATCGTGCTGGGGATCGTCACGGGCACCGCGCTGTGGTTCATCGGCATGCCGTATCCGGCGATGTGGGGCGGGATCGTCGCGCTGCTCAATTACATCCCGTATTTCGGGCCGGTGATCGGCGCGTTCCTGCTCGCGCTGGGCGGGCTGATGACGTTCTCGGATATCTGGATGGCGATGCTGCCGCCGGCGCTGATGTACGGGCTGCACCTGGTCGAGGCGAACGCGATCACGCCGTTCGTGGTGGGGCACCGGCTGACGATCAGCCCGTTGCTGATCCTGATCTCGCTCAGCTTCTGGGGATGGGTGTGGGGCACGTCGGGCGCGTTGCTCGCGGTGCCGCTGCTGATCATCATCCAGACGATCGTGAAGGCCGCTGGCAAGCCCGACATCGCCGGGTTCCTGTTCGAGCACGGGACGCTGGTGCAGCCCAAGACCGGGCGAAATCGCCGTCGTGGCGACCCGCCCGAGGCACAACGTGAAACTGGCGGATAATTTGGGTTGACGGTATCCGAACCCTCGCCTAGTTGCCGCCTCCACGCTGTTTCAGCGGGTGTAGCTCAGTTGGTTAGAGCGCCGGCCTGTCACGCCGGAGGTCGCGGGTTCGAGTCCCGTCACTCGCGCCATCGTTTGCCCTGACCGGGTAGATGGTTCGAGATAGTGTCGAGGTTTTGACGAGCCTTACCGCGTGTCCCTTGGGGCGCTAGGGTTCGTCATTGGGAATGCGGGTGTAGCTCAGTTGGTTAGAGCGCCGGCCTGTCACGCCGGAGGTCGCGGGTTCGAGTCCCGTCACTCGCGCCACCCTATGGGGTGGCCGAGACCCTTCAAAGTTTCGCATGCTGCGAGCATTCAGTCCTCCAACCGGGTTAGGACCATCATCCCCCACACCGTTCGTGCTGAGTAGAGACCGAGTAGCTTCGTAAGAAGCGTATCGAGGGCTCGTATCGAAGCATGTGTTCCGCGCGACAACTTATCCTTCGATACGCCCTCTCGATACGCCGCTGCGCGGCTACTCGACGGCTACTCGGGACGAACGGGGGTGGGGGCGTGTTCCGCGACGCCCGGAGGGCCGAAGAGCGTGTCGAGCAGAGCGGAAGCTGGCAGGCGTTAGCGCCCGAGCTCCATCCAGCGCAGGACCGGCTTCAGCGGTGCTATCCAGATCAGGCCGGTGAACAGGTAGAACACCAGTTGCCCCAGCCAGTGCCAGCTGCCGACGATGTTGGACAGGCTGACGATAGCCACGCACCACACCAGGATCAGTAGCAAGATGCCGAGCATCCCGACGGGTTTGCGCCAGGTTGGCGTCATGGCGTGATCCAGTCTGATTCGGTGGCGATGGCGTGGAGCGGGACGTCCCACGGGTCTGGGGTCAGCGTGTCGACTTCCTGCACCGACAACGCAACCCCGACGCGCCACGCGTTCGGGTGCGCAAGGAAGGCGCGGTCGTAATAGCCTGCGCCCTGGCCGATCCGGTTGCCGCTGCGATCGAAGCCGACGAGCGGCGTCAGGATGATGTCGGGTTCGAGTTCGGCGGCGTCTTCGGCGGGCTGGTGCAGCCCGAACGGTCCGGCGATTAGTGCGGCCTCGGTCGCCCAGGACAGAAATCGCATCGGCAGCGAGCGGCGGACGACATGGGGCAGGGCGATGACGCATCCGGCTTCGACGGCGGCGCGCGCGAAGGGCGAGGGGTCCGCTTCGCCCCCGAACGGGACATAGGACGCGACCGTCAGTCCGGGTTTCAGCCGGTCAAGGAACGCCGACGGCACCGGAAGCTCGACCGGCGGGCGCGCTTCCCGCGCGGCGCGGAGCAAAGCTCGGAGCGCGCTCTTGTCGGTCATGCCAAGGCCTTGGGAGGTGGTGGTGTGGCGGGCCCACCATGGCCGTGTGCCGGGTTATCCACTGACGCACGGTACGTCAGGTGGGGACCATGTGCTTCGGACCAGGATCCTAACAGGGACAGCCCCCTATGGATGATGAATAGCCTCAGGGATAATAAAGGCTCGTACCGGGCAGAACCCGCCACAGCCAATCTAGGCGTTGGGCGGGCTAAGCTCAAGGGCTTGTGCGAGGCCCTCGAGACGATCTGCGATCCGTGTGAGTGCGATCTCGCTGACCGCCGAACCTTCGGGTGGGCGATGCGCGGCTTCGTCGAGGTCGTCGGCGAGCATCAGCGCGACGAACAGCATCGCGCGCTCGGCGCTGAGGCCACCCGCCGCGCGGTCCGCGGTCGCCCAGCGCTCGGCAACCATCGCGCCCAGCAGGCGGACGCGCGACTCTTCGCCGTCACGGCAGGCGACGGCGTGGGGACGACCGCCGATATCGAGCATGACCTGGGCCATCAGTTGGGGCTCCCGCGCGTAATGACGTCGTCGAGCGCGGCGACGGCTTCGGCCATCCGCGCCTTGAGGGCGGCGTGGCGCTTGGCGAGCGCGTCGCCGGCTTCGGTGCGGGCTGCAATGGCGGATTCGATCCGTGCGATCGCGGCGTCGATCCGTTCGACGGCAGTTGGTCCGTCGGGAAGTGTTTCTGACATGCCATGCGAGATAGCATGGACGGGGGGTGCGACAAGTCGGTTTAGGCGAAACCCATCACCATCCACGGTGTTGACAGGGCGCCCCACCGCCCCGCAAAGGCTGCGCGCCCGGAACGGACTCGCGGGCGTAGCGGAGATACAGCAATGACGGTCAAGGTTGCGATCAACGGTTTCGGGCGCATCGGCCGTCTCGTCGCCCGTGCGGTACTCGAACAGTCGAACGGCGCACTCGAACTCGTCGCGATCAACGATCTCGGCGATGCGAAGTCGAACGCCTGGCTGTTCAAGCGCGACAGCGTGCACGGCAAGTATCCGGGCGAGGTTTCGGCCGAGGGCAACGAACTGGTCGTCGACGGCAAGCGCATTCGCGTTACCGCCGAGCGCGATCCCGCCAATCTGCCGCACGCCGAGCTGGGCGTCGACATCGTGCTGGAATGCACGGGCTTCTTCACCGACAAGGCGAGCTGCCAGAAGCATCTCGATGCGGGTGCCAAGAAGGTGCTGATCTCGGCGCCTGGCAAGAACGTCGACCTGACCGTCGTTTACGGCGTCAACCACGACAAGCTGACCGCCGAGCATACGATCGTCTCGAACGCGTCGTGCACCACCAACTGCCTCGCGCCCGTCGCCAAGGTGCTGAACGATGCGATCGGCATCGAGCGCGGCCTGATGACGACCGTCCACGCCTACACCAACGACCAGAAGATCCTCGACCAGATCCACCCGGACCTGCGTCGCGCGCGTGCTGCGGCGATGTCGATGATCCCGACGACGACGGGTGCCGCGCGTGCGGTTGCCGAAGTGCTGCCGGAGCTGAAGGGCAAGCTCGACGGTTCGGCGATCCGCGTGCCGGTGCCGGACGTTTCGCTGATCGACCTGACCTTCACGCCGTCGCGCGATACGACGCGCGAAGAGGTGAATGCGGTGCTGAAGGCAGCCTCCGAGAGCGGCCCGCTGGTCGGCGTGCTCGACTGGTCGGACGAGCCTCTCGTTTCGATCGATCTCCAGCATACCCCGGCATCGTCGACGATCGACAGCCTGGAGACCGCGGTGATCGACGGCAAGCTGGTTCGCGTCGTCAGCTGGTACGACAACGAGTGGGGTTTCTCGAACCGGATGGTCGATACGGCGACCGCGATGGCGAAGTTCATCTAAGCTCGCGATCTATGCGTCCCCTGTTCCGTTCGCTTCGAGCGCAGTCGAGAAGTCGTCTCCCGTGACAGATGGTGTCTCGACTGCGCTCGACACGAACGGGGAGGGAGCGGTGGCCCGGGCCCAGGCCTCGACGATGGTTGGCACGATCGCCGGCATCGCGCGCCACGCCCGCGCAAAAGCCCCGATGGAGGTCATCGACGATGTCGAGATCACCATCGAGGCCGGCCTGCACGGCGACTTCCGCGGCTATGTGAAGTCCGGTGGCAAGGGCCGGCGGCAGGTCACGTTGCTCGAACGCGGCGACTGGGACGCGGCGATGGTCGAAGTCGGGCGCGATATTCCTTGGTACGAGCGGCGTGCCAATCTGCTCGTCGACGGCTTCGACCTTCCCCAGATACCCGGCACCCGGCTCCGCATCGGCGCGGACGTCGTGCTGGAGGTGACGCGCCACACCGATCCGTGCGAACGGATGGAAGCCTTGGCGCCAGGACTGTTCGCCGCGCTGACGCCCAACTGGCGAGGCGGGGCCTGTACCCGAGTTTTGATGGGCGGCAAGATTGCCGTCGGTGATGAGATCAGGATCGAAGAACCATGACCAAGCCATTCAAGACGCTCGACGATATGGGCGATATCCAGGGCAAGCGCGTGCTCGTCCGTGAAGACCTCAACGTGCCGATGGCCGAGGGTCGCGTCACCGACGACACCCGCCTGCGCGCCACCGTCGCGACGGTTGGCGAACTCGCCGACAGGGGCGCGATCGTCCTCGTCCTCGCGCATTTCGGTCGTCCCAAGGGCGTGCCGAGCCCCGAATTCTCGCTGTCGCAGGTCGTGAAGCCGTATAGCGAAGTGCTCGGTCGCGAAGTCCGCTACATCGACTGGGAAGGGGCGGATGATGCCGTCGCGACGCTCGAGCCCGGCGACATCGCGGTGCTGGAGAACACGCGCTTCTTCGGCGGCGAGGAGACCAACGACGCGGCGGTGGTGACCCGGTTCGCGAGCCTCGGTGACCTGTACGTCAATGACGCCTTCTCCGCCGCACACCGCGCACATGCTTCGACCGAAGGCCTTGCCCACGTTCTTCCCGCCTTTGCCGGACGCGCGATGGAAGCCGAACTCGACGCGCTCCAGAAGGCACTCGGCGAGCCCGAGCATCCGGTCGCGGCGGTCGTCGGCGGCGCGAAGGTTTCGTCGAAGCTCGACGTGCTGCGCCACCTCGTCACCAAGGTAGATCATCTGATCATCGGGGGCGGCATGGCGAACACCTTCCTTGCGGCACGCGGCGTCGATGTCGGTAAAAGCCTTTGCGAGCATGAGCTTGCGAGCGTTTGCGAACAGATCATGGAAGCGGCGGACAAGGCCAACTGCACGGTCCACCTGCCGTACGACGTGGTGGTCGCCAAGGAGTTCAAGCCGAACCCCGCCACGCGCACCGTCAACGTCCACGAAGTCGCCGCCGACGAGATGATTCTCGACGTCGGCCCGGCCGCAGTCGAGTCGCTTGGCGACGTGCTGAAGAACTGCCGCACGCTGGTGTGGAATGGTCCGCTCGGTGCGTTCGAGACGGTGCCGTTCGACAAGGCGACCGTCGCGCTTGCCAAGACCGCCGCAGCGCTCACCGAAGGCGGCTCGCTCGTCTCGGTCGCGGGTGGCGGTGATACGGTCGCTGCGCTCAACCATGCCGGTGTCGCGGATGCGTTCACGTTCGTCTCGACCGCAGGTGGCGCTTTCCTGGAATGGATGGAAGGCAAGACGCTTCCAGGGGTCGCCGCGCTTCACGGTTGAAATACGCGCGCATCCGAGCTATGTTTAACATGTTAAACGGAGACTCGGATGCTTGGCGTCAGGCTCGATAACGAACTCGAAGAGCGACTCGCGGCGGTTGCGCGCACCCAAGGGCGCAGCAAAAGCGATATCGCGCGCGAAGCCGTGCGGCGTTATGTCGAGCGCCACGACGAGGCTTTCCTGGCCGAGGCCAAGCGGCAGTCGCTCGCGGCGGCGGCACTTGGCTGGACCGAAGAAGACGACGCATGGGAGCGGTTGGGTGTTGCCTGGGATGATCCAGAGCTTACCAGCAATCGCCGTGATGCCGCCGAATGAAACGCGGTGATATCGTTACTATTGCCGATGCCGACGCGGGGGATTTTGCCAGAAAGCCGCGTCCGGCGCTCGTCGTTCAGACAGACGCGTTCCTGCGGGACCATGACAGCGTTACGGTGTGTTTGATCACCAGCCAGCTTGCCGGCCTCGGCATGTTCCGCATTCCGATCGCTGCAAACCCCGACACGGGGCTCTTTAAGCCGAGCGAGGTCAGTATCGACAAGGTGCAGTCAGTCTGGCGGCATCGGATCGGTCGACGGGTCGGTGCTGCTTCCAACGAAACCATGTTTGCGGTCGATCAGGCACTGCGCCGATGGCTGGAACTCTAAAATACTGAAAGAGGATTTACCCATGACATCCACGATCACGCCCCAAGTCAAAACCATCCTCGACAAGTACGAAGCCACCAGTTCGGCGGTGAAGGCGAACC
Source organism: Sphingomonas sp. PP-F2F-G114-C0414 (assembly GCF_003688595.1). GTDB lineage: Bacteria > Pseudomonadota > Alphaproteobacteria > Sphingomonadales > Sphingomonadaceae > Sphingomonas. The sequence goes on along the minus strand of NZ_RCWT01000010.1, from coordinate 699,119 downwards.
TCGCGCGCATCCTCATGCAGGGCAAGCTTGGCGGCACCGGCAAGCTGGTGATCCTGCCAGTCGACCAGGGCTTCGAGCATGGCCCGGCGCGCAGCTTCTCGGTGAATCCGGCGGCGTATGACCCGCACTACCACTATCAGCTCGCGATCGACGCCGGGCTCAGTGCCTATGCCGCGCCGCTCGGCATGCTCGAAGCGGGAGCGGATACGTTTGCCGGGCAGATTCCGACGATCCTGAAGTGCAATAGCTCGAACAGCTGGGCGACGACGATCGACCAGGCGGTGACGGCGACGGTGTCGGACGCGGTGCGGCTCGGGTCGGCGGCGATCGGCTTCACGATCTACCCAGGCGCGGACCAGTTCTTCGACCTCGTCGAGGAAATTCGCGAGCTTAGCGAAGAGGCCAAGTCGGTCGGCATCGCTACGGTGATCTGGTCGTATCCGCGCGGTGGCGAGCTGACCAAGGACGGCGAGCTCGCCTTGGACGTCGGCGCCTATGCCGCGCACATCGCGGCGCTGCTCGGCGCGCACATCATCAAGACCAAGCTGCCGACCGCGCATATCGAGCAGAAGGAAGCCAAGCCGCTGTACGCGAACACCGATTGGTCGAAGCAGTCGGACCGCGTGAAGCACGTCGTCCAGTCTAGCTTTGCCGGGCGTCGCATCAATGTCTTCTCGGGCGGCGCGTCGAAGGGCGAGGACGCGATCTTCCAGGATGCGCGCGACATTCGCGACGGCGGCGGCAACGGCTCGATCATCGGCCGCAACACCTTCCAGCGCCCGCGTGACGAAGCGCTGGCGATGCTCGATCGGATCATCCGAATCTACAAGAACGAGGAATAAGCCGCGGTTTGTCCGCGCGTCACTCCGGTCCTGCGCCGGGGTGACGTGGCGGGCATGAGCGGCTAGGGGGCGGACATGACCGAATTCGAAGATCCGCTGGGCCCTCTCGATCCCAATTTCGCCGAGAATTTCCGCCGCGATATGCGCCGGCCGGCTTGCCAGCTTTACCTGGTGTCGCCGCTGGATGTCGGGGGCGAATTTCCGGAGCGTCTTGCTCGGGCGCTTGATGCTGGCCCGGTGGCGGCGTTCCAGTTCCGCGTGAAGGATATCGACCAGCATGCGGCCGCCGCGCTGGGCGAACCTTTGCGGGCGATCTGTGCCGAGCGTGATGTCGCGTTCATCGTCAACGACGATATCGGGCTGGCCAAGCGGCTCGACGCCGATGGCGTGCATCTCGGGCAGGACGACGGCGATCCGCGTGAAGCGCGGGCGCAGCTTGGGCCTAATGCGCAGATCGGCGTGAGCTGTCATGGCAGCCGTCATCTGGCGATGGAAGCGGGCGAGGCTGGGGCTGACTACGTGGCGTTCGGGGCGTTCTATCCTACGACGACGAAGGTCGCGACGCATACCGCCGAGCCGGTGATCCTGTCGTGGTGGTCGACGCTGTTCGAGATGCCGTGTGTCGCGATCGGCGGTATTACGCCGGAGAATGCTGGTCCGCTGGTTGCAGCGGGGGCGGACTTCATTGCGGTGTCGAGCGCCGTCTGGGGTGGCGACGAGGTCGCTGCGATAAAGGCGTTCGGCGAGGTTCTTGCGAAGCGCTGAGCCGTTGGAAACAACCGTCGTCCCGACCGTTTGATGCAGCAGCGTAACGGTTTGGGATGATGGGTATGACGGCATTTGCGATGAAGGCTTCGGTTCTTGCGGCCTGCCTGCTGGGTGCCGCGTCGCCCGCATCGGCGCAGACACCGCCGGCCAAGCCCGTACCGATCGATCGCAACATCCTGCACGTGCAGGTGATTCTCGATCATCTTGGCTTCGGGCCGGGGGTGCTTGACGGACGTGGCGGACAGTCGCTGGTCGCCGCGCTGAAGGGGTTTCAGGAGGCGAAGGGGCTGCCGATCACCGGCAAGGCTGACGCGCGGACGTTGCAGGCGCTGTATCGGTACCGCGCTGCTCGGCCGACCGTCACGGTCGCGCTGACGCCGGAGATGCTGGCCGGGCCGTTCGTCAATCCGTTCCCCAAGGATCCTGCCAAGCAGGCCGAACTGCCGTCGCTTGGCTACAAGAACGTCATGGAGAAGCTCGGTGAGATGTTCCACACGACGCCGGCGGTGATCGTCGCGTTGAACTCGCCGACGACGAAGCTGACGCCGGGCACCAAGGTGGTGTTCCCCAACGCATTGCCTACGTCGCGCGCGTATGATCCGAAACTGAAACCGGACTGGATCGCGACACTCACGATGCTGAACGTCGACGCGAACCAGCCAAAGGCGGATCATGTCGTCGTCGACAAGTCGGACGGTGTGCTGCGCGTGCTCGATGCGAACGACAAGCTGATCGCGCAATTCTCCGCGACGATGGGGTCGAGCCACGATCCGCTGCCGCTCGGCACGTGGACGATCAAGGGCTCCGATTACAATCCGAAGTTCCACTTCAACCCGGCACTGTTCTGGGATGCGAAGAAGGGGCAGCAGAAGGAGATGTTGCCGCCGGGGCCGAACGGTCCGGTCGGCGTCGTCTGGATGGACCTGTCGAAGGAGCATTACGGCATCCACGGCACGCCGAACCCCGAGACGATCGGGCGTGCGGAGAGCCATGGCTGCATCCGCCTGACCAACTGGGATGCGGCGCGATTGTCGATGATGATCAAGCCGGGGACCAAGGCCGTATTCCAAGCCTGAGGCGATGACGCGGACGTTCTGGATCATTCTCGGGCTTATCGTGGTCGTGGTCGGCGGCTTTGCGTCGATGATGTCGTTCGGGAGCAGCGGTAGCGGCATCGAGCGACGGGTGCCTTGGCGCAAGCCGGCGCCTCCCACCGAGATCGCTGCCGTTGCCGTGACGCCAGGCATGCTTGCCGTCCCGGTGGCGGGCGTCCCACGCAAGGCGATTGCGGACAGCTGGAACGATGCGCGGGGCGGCGGGCTGCGCGGCCATCATGGGACCGACATCATGGCACCGGGTGGCACGCCCGTCGTCGCGGCTGCGCCGGGGCGGATCGAAAAGCTGTTTCAGAGCGGGCTTGGCGGGATCACGCTGTACGTGCGTTCGCCCGACCGCCACTGGACCTATTATTACGCACACCTTGCCGGGTACGCGGCGGGCATCCGCGAGGGGATGGTGGTCAAGGCAGGCGATACGCTCGGCTATGTCGGCGATACCGGCGATGCCGGGGCGGGCAATTATCATTTGCATTTCGGGCTGACCAAGATGCAGCCGGGTGAGCGCTGGTGGCAGGGCGAGAACGTGAACCCGTACCCGCTGCTTGCCGGACGCGAGCGCGCCCGCTAAAGCCCGCCGCTTCGGGTTTCCGCAGAGCCGCGCCTCAGGGTCATGCTTCGCGGACGGCCCCTAGCTCTTTCCAGCAGGAATCGGTCATGAAGATCAACGCGGTCGAGATTCGTCCCGGCAACATTCTTGAATATGAGGGCGGCATCTGGCGCGCCGTCAAGATTCAGCACACCCAGCCCGGCAAGGGCGGTGCCTATATGCAGGTCGAGATGAAGAACCTCATCGACGGCCGCAAGAACAACACCCGCTTCCGCTCCGCCGAGAGCGTCGAGAAGGTGCGGCTCGAGACCGTCGACTTCCAGTTCCTGTTTCGCGAAGGCGACATGCTCACCTTCATGGACAAGATCAATTACGAGCAGATCTCGCTCGACGCGGACATCCTGGGCGACGCCGCGGCGTTCCTGCAGGACGGCATGGACGTGGTGATGGAGCTCTGGGAAGAGCGGCCGATCTCGGTCCAGCTGCCCGACACGATCGAGGCGCTGATCGTCGAGGCGGATGCCGTCGTGAAGGGGCAGACCGCTTCGTCGAGCTACAAGCCGGCGGTGCTGGAGAACGGCGTGCGCGTGATGGTGCCGCCGCATGTCGGCGCGGGTACGCGGATCGTCGTCGATGTTTACGAGCAGACGTACGTGCGTCGCGCGGACTGAATCCATCTCCCTCTCCCCTCCGGGGAGAGGGTCGGGGTGAGGGGCGGCCCCAAACGATACCGCCCGGAACAGGCCCCCCCCCCCCCCCCCCCCCCCCGGGGGGGGGGGGTTAAGGAAAAAAAAAAACCCCCCCC
>NZ_RCWT01000010.1:0-695029 GCF_003688595.1 Sphingomonas sp. PP-F2F-G114-C0414 | reverse complement strand
CTCGCTCCCCTCCCTGAAAGGGAGGGGCCGGGGGTGGGTAGGCCGGCTCGAGCCAATGACGGTCAACCAAGCGGAACCCGGGCCCCCCCCCCCCCCCCCCCCCCCCGGGGGGGGGGGGGGGGGGGGGGGGGGGCGGCCCCAAACGATACCGCCCGGAACAGCCCCTCTCCCAACCCTCTCCCCGGAGGGGAGAGGGCTTAAGGTAAAAATAATGCCCAGCCATTCCGGCATCATGACCGTCATCGAGCGCGCCGCCCGCAAGGCCGCGCCGCGCCTGCGCCGCGACTTCAACGAAGTCCAGCAGCTCCAGGTGAGCCGCAAGGGTCCGGCCGACTTCGTCAGCCAGGCCGACCAGCGCGCCGAGCAGACGATCTTCGAAGAACTTTCGCACGCGCGTCCCGATTGGGGCATGCTGATGGAAGAGCGCGGCGAGGTCGAGGGCGATCCGAACAAGCCGCGGTTCATCGTCGATCCGCTCGATGGGACGTCGAACTTCCTCCACGGCATCCCGCATTTCTGCATTTCGATCGCGGTCGAGGAGTCGATGCCGAACGGCAAGCGCGAGGTCACCACCGCGCTGGTGTATCAGCCGCTGACCGACGAGAGCTTCTGGGCGGAGAAGGGGCGGGGTGCTTGGCTCACCGACCAGCGTCTGCGCGTGTCGTCGCGGCGTGATCTGTCCGAATCGCTGATCGCTACGGGGATTCCGTTCCTGGGGCATGGCGACTTCGCGCAGTGGAGCCGGATTTTCGGCGCGGTTGCGCCTGAGGTTGCGGGGATCCGTCGTTTGGGTGCTGCGGCGTTGGATCTGGCTTGGCTTGCGGCCGGGCGTTTCGACGGGTTCTGGGAATCGAACCTGAAGCCTTGGGACGTTGCGGCGGGGATGCTGCTGGTGAAGGAAGCCGGCGGTTTCGTCACCGACTTCCGTGGTGGCGATCGCGCGATGGAGCGGAATGAGTTTCTGGCTGCGAACGATGCGCTGCACTCGCGTCTGCACAAGCTGGTAGCTGGCGCTCTTCGCTGAGGTCAATTAACGATCCTCCCCCGCAAGGGGGAGGTGGCAGGCGTTTGCCTGACGGATGGGGGAGGAAGGGGGAAACCTCTGTTCCGTGTCCTCCCCCTCCGTCACCTTCGGCGATACCTCCCCCTGGCGGGGGAGGATTGTAAGGTTGGACGGCGTCAGCGCGCAGTCCGTCATGTCGGGCTTGTTCCAGCATCCACTCGCGCAAAACATCTTCCGTCGTTTGTTTGCGGTGCCGGGGGATCTCGGAACTACTCGGCGTGTCCCCTAGAGCCGGAGTCAGCTTGTTTCCCCGCGAAGGCGGGGACCCAGACTGGGCTCCCGCCTTCGCGGGAGAACAAGGAGGAGGGAGATGTCGTTCGAAAGCGGCGTCATCCTTGCTTACGGGGGCGCACCGAACACGTTCGGCATGGCGGATTGGTATCAATGACGTGACCGGACACCAACGGTGTTATCGAGCGCCGACGCTCGTGCGCGCCGAGTAACGCATGTTTCCCGCCACCCCGTCCCTCCACTTGCGAGTGATTCTCACACCCTCCACGCCTTGCCCATCACCACCCATCGGCCTAAAGCGGCCCCGTTCCGTTCGCACTTGCGAGAAGCAATTTGGTCGACCTGTCGCACTATCTTCCGATCCTCCTGTTCCTCGGGATCGCCATCGCATTGTCGAGCACGTTCGTGTTCCTGCCGATGGCCGTCTCGCGCCTCACGGGGTCGCACAAGCCTACGCCTGAGAAGCTCAGCGAATACGAGTGCGGCTTTCCCGCATTCGAGGATCCGCGGAGCCAGTTCGACGTACGCTTCTACCTGATCGCCATCCTCTTCATCATCTTCGATCTCGAGGCCGCGTTCCTGTATCCCTGGGCCGTCTCGGTCTTCACGCTCGGCTGGACCGCGTGGATTTCGATGATGATCTTTATCGGCGAATTGGCCCTTGGCCTCGTCTACGCATGGAAGAAGGGAGCACTCGATTGGGAGTAGAGCTTCAGCCCGCACCCGGTTCGCCCAGTTCGCTGGTGCCACCCGACCAGGGCTTTTTCGACGGTTTGAACGGTGAGCTGACGGACAAGGGTTTCCTTGTCACGTCGACCGAGGAGCTGTTTCAGTGGGCCCGGACCGGTTCGCTGTGGTGGATGACGTTCGGGCTTGCGTGCTGCGCGGTCGAGATGATCCACGTCAACATGCCGCGTTACGATCTGGAGCGCTTCGGCGCCGCGCCGCGCGCGTCGCCGCGCCAGTCGGACGTGATGATCGTTGCCGGCACGCTCTGCAACAAGATGGCGCCTGCACTCCGCAAGGTCTACGACCAGATGTCCGAGCCGAAGTACGTGATCTCGATGGGATCGTGTGCGAACGGTGGCGGCTATTATCACTACAGCTACAGCGTCGTGCGTGGCTGCGACCGGATCGTGCCGGTGGACATCTACGTCCCCGGGTGCCCGCCGACCGCTGAGGCGCTGCTGTACGGCATCATGCAGTTGCAGCGGAAGATCCGGCGGTCCGGGAGCATCGAGCGTTGAGGGCTCCCGCACCAGCTTACGCGTCGAATGACGGCGTGATCGACAGCGCCCGTGCGGCGCTCGGCGGCATGCTGCTCGACGCGGTCGACCATGTCGGCGAAGTCGCGCTGCACGTTCGCCGCGAAGACCTGTACGACGCGATGATCGCGCTGCGCGACACGCCGGGGCTTGCCTATCAGCAGCTCATGGAGATCGCCGGCGTCGACTATCCGGATCGGCCTGAGCGGTTCGAGGTCGTCTATTGCATGCTGTCGCTGACGCGGAACCACCGCCTGCGCGTGCATGTCGCGACCGACGAGGAAAAGCCGGTGCCGTCGGTGACCGACATCTGGCCGGTCGCTGGCTGGCTCGAGCGCGAGGTGTACGACATGTACGGCGTGCTGTTCAGCGGCAATCCGGACCTGCGCCGCATCCTGACCGATTATGGCTTCCGCGGTCACCCGCAGCGCAAGGATTTCCCGCTGACCGGGTATGTCGAGCTGCGCTATTCGGAAGAGTCTAAGCGCGTCGTGTACGAGCCCGTGCAGCTGGCGCAGGACTTCCGCACGTTCGATTTCATGAGCCCGTGGGAGGGTGCGAACTACGTGCTTCCCGGCGACGAAAAGGGCGCATTGCCCGAGGCCAAGGGTGCGCCGACGCCGCTCAAGGCTGACATGATCGTCAAGGCCAATGCGGCGCAGTCGCCGACCCAGGCGTCGACCGAACCCAAGAGCACCGAGTCGACCGCGCAGACGGGCGCCGGCAAGTCGGAGTCCGACGCGACGCCGAAGCCTGCGAACCCCGACGTGGTCCCGACCAAGGGTGGAGGACAGAACCAGTGAGTCTGTATGTCGAAGAGCTTCTAGGTGAAGCCGACGTAGCCGATCCGACGACCGGCGACGTCACGATTCAGAATTACACCATCAACTTCGGTCCGCAGCATCCGGCGGCGCACGGCGTGTTGCGGCTCGTCATGGAGCTCGACGGCGAGATCGTCGAGCGCGTCGATCCGCATGTCGGCCTGCTCCACCGCGGCACCGAGAAGCTGATCGAGTACAAGACCTACACGCAGGCGCTGCCGTATTTCGATCGTCTCGATTATTGCTCGCCTTTGTGCATGGAGCATAGCTGGGTATTGGCGGTCGAGAAGCTGCTCGACCTCGAAGTGCCCGAGCGCGCGCAGTATCTGCGGGTGTTCTTTGCCGAGTTGACGCGCATCTCGAACCACATGCTCAATCTGGGCTCGCACGTCATGGACGTGGGCGCGATGACGCCGAACCTGTGGCTGTTCGAGATCCGCGAAGACTGCATGAACTTCTTCGAGCGTGTCTCTGGCGCGCGCATGCATTCGAACTATTTCCGTCCGGGTGGCGTGCATCAGGATGCGCCGCTGAAGCTGCTCGCCGACATCGGCGACTGGCTCGACACGCGCTTGCCGCGGCTGTTCGAGGATGCGATCTCGCTCGTCGCGGACAACCGCATCTTCAAGCAGCGCAACGTCGACATCGCCGTGGTCAGCCGCGACGATGCGATCAAATGGGGCTTTTCCGGCCCGATGATCCGCGGCTCGGGCATTGCTTGGGATCTGCGCAAGTCGCAGCCCTATGACGCCTATACGAAGATGGACTTCGAGGTGCCGGTTGGCACGCGCGGCGATTGCTATGACCGGTTCATGGTGCGCGTCGAGGAAGTGCGTCAGTCTGCGCGGATCATGAAGCAGTGCCTGCGCGACATGCCCGAGGGGCCGATCGCGTCGCTCGACCGCAAGGTCGTGCCGCCCAAGCGTGGTGAGATGAAGCAGTCGATGGAAGCGCTGATCCATCACTTCAAGCTCTACACCGAGGGCTTCCACGTGCCCGCCGGCGACGTCTATGTCGCGACCGAAAGCCCCAAGGGCGAGTTCGGCGTGTATCTGGTCGCCGATGGCTCGAACAAGCCGTACCGCTGCAAGATCCGCCCGACCGCGTTCTCGCATCTGCAAGCCATGGACTTCATGGCGAAGGGCCACATGCTGGCGGATACGACCGCGATCCTCGGTGCGATGGATATCGTTTTTGGTGAATGTGACCGCTGATGGCTGAAGCTCCGAAAATTCCCGACGAGGCCGAGACCCGCGCCCGCTGGGGTTCGTTCGCGTGGACGGACGAGAACCAGGTGAAGGCGAACGAGATCCTCGGGCGCTATCCCAAGGGTCGCGAGCAGTCGGCGTCGATCCCGCTGCTCGATCTGGCGCAGCGCCAGGTCGGCGCGGAAACGCAGACGCAGGGCTGGTTGCCGGTGCCGGTGATTGAGTTCGTCGCGCGACAGATCAGCGTGCCGTACATGCGCGTGTATGAGGTCGTGACCTTCTACACGATGTTCAATCTCGCGCCGGTCGGCCGCTTCCACGTCCAGGTCTGCGGTACAACGCCGTGCATGCTGCGCGGGTCGGACGACGTTTTGGCTGCATGCAAGAACCGCGGGCTGGTCAAGGGCGGCACGACGCCGGACGGGATGTTCACGTTGACCGAGGTCGAGTGCCTGGGCACGTGCGCGAATGCGCCGATGGTGCAGATCAACGACGATAACTTCGAAGATCTCGACTACGACAAGACGACCGAGATCCTCGAGGCGCTGGCCAATGGCGGGCACCCGAAGCCGGGTCCGCAATTCGGTCGTCGCGCGAGCTGCCCCGAAGGCGGCCCGACCTCGCTGAAGGCGATGGTCGACGCGAACCACGATTACCGGGGGGAGTGGGCCTGATGCTCGCCGACAAGGACCGCATTTTCACCAACGTCTACGGTTTCCAGCCGTGGACCATCGACGCAGCGATCATGCGCGGCGATTGGGATAACACCAAGGACCTGATGGCGCTCGGCCAGGACGCGATCATCGACGTGATGAAGGCGTCAGGGCTGCGCGGCCGTGGCGGCGCGGGCTTTCCGACCGGTACCAAATGGTCGTTCATGCCGAAGGAGCCGAAGCCCGATCGGCCGAACTTCCTCGTCATCAACGCCGATGAATCCGAGCCGGGCAGCTGCAAGGATCGCGAGATCATCCGCCACGATCCGCACAAGCTGATCGAAGGCGCGCTGATCGCCGGGTTCGCGATGCGCGCGCGCGCCGCGTACATCTACATCCGCGGCGAATATATCCGCGAGGCCGAAACATTGTTTGCGGCCGTCGCCGAGGCGTATGACCGCGGCTTCATCGGCAAGAACGCATGCGGATCGGGCTACGACTTCGACGTGTTCGTGCATCGTGGTGCCGGCGCTTACATCTGTGGCGAAGAGACCGCGATGCTGGAAAGCCTCGAGGGCAAGAAGGGCCAGCCACGGCTGAAGCCACCTTTCCCGGCAGGGGCCGGTCTTTATGGCTGCCCGACGACGGTCAACAACGTCGAATCGATCGCGGTTGCGCCGACGATCCTGCGGCGCGGCGCTGCGTGGTTCTCCAGCTTCGGCGCGGAAAATAACCGCGGCACGAAGCTGTTCCAGATCAGCGGCCATGTGAACAAGCCGTGCGTGGTCGAGGAGGAGATGAGCATCTCGTTCCGCGACCTGATCGAGACGCATTGCGGCGGTATCCGTGGCGGCTGGGACAACCTGCTCGCGGTGATCCCGGGTGGCTCTTCGGTGCCGCTAGTGCCCGCCGCGCAGATCATGGACTGCGCGATGGACTTCGACGGCCTGAAGGCGGTCGGGTCGGGCCTCGGCACCGCGGCGATCATCGTCATGGACAAGTCGACCGACATCGTCCGTGCGATCAGCCGCATCTCGTACTTCTACAAGCATGAGAGCTGTGGCCAGTGCACGCCGTGCCGCGAGGGCACCGGCTGGATGTGGCGCGTGATGGAGCGGATGCGCACCGGCGACGCCGAGCTGTCCGAGATCGACATGCTCCAGCAGGTCACCAAGCAGGTCGAGGGTCACTCGATCTGTGCGCTCGGCGACGCAGCCGCATGGCCGATCCAGGGCCTGATCAAGCATTTCCGCCCCGAGATGGAGCGCCGTATCCGTGAGCGCGGTGGCGACACCGCGCCGATGATGGAAGCCGCAGAGTAATGCCCTTAGTCAAAGTCGATGGCGTAGAGATCGAGGTGCCGCAGGGCGCCACCGTGCTGCAGGCGTGCGAGCTTGCCGGCAAGGAGATCCCGCGTTTCTGTTATCACGAGCGGCTGAGCATCGCCGGTAATTGCCGGATGTGCCTGGTCGAGGTGAAGCCTGGTCCGCCCAAGCCGCAGGCGTCGTGCGCGCTGCCGGCGGCGGACAAGCAGGAGATCTTCACCAACTCGCCGATGGTGAAGAATGCCCGCGAGGGCATCATGGAATTCCTGCTGATCAACCATCCGCTCGATTGCCCGATCTGCGATCAGGGCGGCGAGTGCGATCTGCAGGACCAGTCGGTCGCCTATGGCCGCGGTCATTCGCGCTACGACGAGAACAAGCGCGCGGTCACCGAGAAGTATATGGGTCCGATCGTCAAGACGGTCATGACCCGCTGCATCCAGTGCACGCGCTGCATCCGGTTCGCCGAGGAAGTGTCCGGCGTCGAGGAGATCGGTGCGATCTTCCGCGGCGAGGACATGCAGATCACCTCGTATCTCGAGAACGCGGTCAAGAGCGAGCTGAGCGGCAACGTCGTCGATCTGTGCCCGGTCGGTGCGCTGACGTCGAAGCCGTATGCGTTCGAGGCGCGTCCGTGGGAATTGCGCAAGACGCTGACGATCGACGTGATGGACGCGGTCGGCACCAATATCCGGCTCGACAGCCGTGGTCGCCAGGTGCTGCGCTGCGTGCCGCGGATCAACGAGGACGTGAACGAGGAGTGGGCGACCGACAAGACGCGCCACGCGATCGACGGCCTTGTCCGTCGTCGTCTCGACAAGCCCTATGTCCGGGTGAACGGCAAGCTCCAGCCCGCTACCTGGGACGAGGCCTTCGCGGCGATCAAGGCGGTCAACGCCGGGTCGAGCGTTGCGGCTGTCGCCGGCGATCTGGTCGATTGCGAGACGATGTACGCCGCCAAGGCGCTGCTCGCGAAGATGGGTTCGAGCCTGCTCGAAGGCCGTCAGACCGGCATGGATTATGACGCGACGAGCATCGCCGCGGTCAATTTCAACACGACGATCGCCGGCACCGAGCGGGCCGACGCGATCCTGCTGGTGGGCACCAATCTGCGCTGGGAAGCGCCGTTGGTGAACACGCGGGTGCGGAAAGCGATCAAGAAGGGCGCGAAGGTCTTTGCGATCGGGCCGGAGACGGACCTGACGTACAAGGTCGAGTGGCTCGGCGACGATCTGGCGCTGCTTGGCGCTCTGCCCGAGGCGGTGACCGAGGCATTCGGCAAAGCCGAGCGTCCGATGGTGATCGTCGGTGGCGGCGCGCTGAAGGGTGGCCATGCGGCTGCGCTGAAGCTCGTCGATACGCTGGGCCTCGTGAAGGACGGCTGGAACGGTTTCAACGTCGTCCACATGGCGGCTTCGCGGATGGGCGGGCTGATGCTCGGCTATGCGCAGAAGGGCGGCATCGCCGACGTGATGGGGGCGAAGCTCGGCTTCTTCCTCGGCGCGGACGAGGTCGATTACTCCAAGTTTGCAGGCTTCAAGGTGTTCGTGGGTCATCACGGCGACAAGGGTGCGGCGGCTGCCGACGTCATCCTGCCGGGTGTCACCTACGCGGAGAAGTCCGGCACGTGGGTCAATCTCGAAGGTCGCGTCCAGCGCGGCGAGCGCGCGGTGTTCGCACCGGGCGACGCGCGTGACGACTGGTCGATCTTCCGCGCGCTGTCCGACACGCTCGGCCACACGCTACCGTTCGACAGCTTCGAGGGTCTCCGCGAGGAAATGTACGCGGACGTGCCTGCGCTGCGTCATCAGGCGCTCGCGACGTTCGAGTGGAACCCGCCTTCGCTTAACGGGGCAGGTGAGGGCGTTCTTTCCGGCTATCCGATCAAGGACTTCTACCTGACCAACGCGATCTGCCGTGCGTCGCCGACGATGCAGCGCTGCTCGGCCGAACTTCTCCACGGGGAAGATTACGCGGAGGCAGCCGAATGATCTCCTGGTTCGAATCCTCGCTCGGTTACGACTGGGCGTTCTTCCTCGCGACGATCATCGACATCCTCGTGATCGCCCTGCCGCTGATGCTCGCGGTGGCGATGATCATCTATGCCGACCGCAAGATCTGGGCGGCGATGGCGCTACGCCGTGGTCCTAACGTCGTCGGTCCGTTCGGCCTGCTGCAAAGCTTCGCTGACGGCCTGAAGGTGTTCCTGCAGGAGACGATCGTCCCCGCAGCCGCCAACCGGACGCTGTTCCTGCTGGCACCGATCATCACCTTCACGGTCGCGCTGATCGTCTGGGCGGTGGTGCCGTTCGGGGTCGGCGTCGTGCTCGCGGACATCAACGTCGGGCTGCTCTACGTGCTCGCGGCCTCGTCGCTCGGCGTCTACGGGATCATCCTGTCGGGCTGGGCGTCGAACTCGAAATATCCGTTCTACTCGGCGCTTCGTGCGGCCGCGCAGATGGTGTCGTATGAAGTCGCGATCGGCTTCATCCTGATTTCGGTCGTGCTGTGGACCGGCAGCTTCAACCTGTCGGCGATCGTGATGGCGCAGAAGTCGCACGTCTGGTTCTTCAACGGGTACATCCTGAACCCGCTGATGTTCCCGATGGCGGTGATGTTCTTCATCTCGTCGCTGGCCGAGACGCAGCGTGCGCCGTTCGATCTGACCGAGGCGGAGAGCGAGCTGGTCGCCGGGTACCAGACCGAATATTCGTCGATGTCGTTCGCGCTGTTCTGGCTCGGCGAGTACGCCAACGTGCTGCTGATGTGCGCGCTCAACGCGACGCTGTTCTGGGGCGGGTGGCTGCCACCGGTCGATTGGGCGCCGCTGTACTACGTGCCGGGGATCATCTGGCTGTTCGCCAAGATCCTGTTCTTCTTCTTCCTGTTCAGCTGGGTGAAGGCGACCGTGCCGCGCTATCGCTACGATCAGCTGATGCGGCTCGGCTGGAAGGTCTTCCTCCCCGTCTCGCTGTTCTGGGTTTTCCTCGTGTCGGGCTATCTCATGCTGACGCGCGTTGGAGTGGGTTCATGAGCGTCGCTCAGATCATTAAGTCGTTTACCCTGTGGGAATTCGTGAAGGCGCACGCGTTGACGCTTCGCTATTTCTTCAAGGAAAAGGCGACGATCAACTATCCGTACGAGCGCAATCCGGTGTCGCCGCGGTTCCGTGGCGAGCATGCGCTGCGTCGCTATCCGAATGGCGAAGAGCGGTGCATCGCGTGCAAGCTGTGCGAGGCCGTGTGCCCCGCGCAGGCGATCACGATCGAAGCCGAGCCGCGTGACGACGGTTCGCGCCGTACGACGCGTTACGACATCGACATGACCAAGTGCATCTACTGCGGCCTGTGTGCCGAGGCGTGCCCGGTCGATGCGATCGTCGAGGGGCCGAACTACGAGTTCGCCACCGAGACGCGCGAAGAGCTGATCTACGACAAGTCGAAGCTGCTCGATAATGGCGACCGTTGGGAAAGCGCGATCGCGGCGAACCTTGCCGCCGATGCGCCGTACCGTTAAGCGAGCGCCGCGATGACACAGATTAACTCCGTCATCCCAGCGCAGGCTGGGATCTCCCCGTTTCAGAGCGCGCCCGCGCGGCTTGAGACCCCAGCGTTCGCTGGGGTGACGAGGACCTCATGATTCAGGCCTTAGCCTTTTACCTCTTCGCCTTCGTCGTCGTCCTGTCGGGCGCGCTGACGATCGCGTCGCGCAACCCGGTTCATTCGGTGATGTGGCTCATCCTCGCGTTCTTCAACGCGGCCGGCCTCATGATCCTGGTCGGTGCCGAGTTCATCGCGATGCTGCTCGTCATCGTCTATGTCGGCGCGGTCGCGGTGCTGTTCCTGTTCGTGGTCATGATGCTCGACATCGACTTCACCGAGCTTCGTGCAGGCGTCGCCCGGTATTTCGGGATCGGCCTCGCGCTTGCCGTCGCACTCGCCGCCGAGGTGATGATCGCGATCGGCGCATGGAGCACCGGCCCGATCCAGCTCGCACGTCGTGCCGCACCGATCGACGATACCGTGCCAAACATCCAGGCGATCGGTAACCTGCTCTACACGCGCTATCTGTTCGTGTTCGAGGGTGCCGGCCTGGTGCTGCTGGTCGCGATGATCGGCGCGATCGTGCTGACCCACCGCCAGCGTGGCGGCGTCAAGGCGCAGAACATCAGCCGCCAGAACGCGCGTCGTCCGCAGGATGCCACGCGCAACACGAGCCCGGTCGTCGGGCAGGGAGTCGAACTGTGACGATCGGTCTCGTCCATTATCTGGTCGTCGCGGCGATCCTGTTCACGATGGGGGTGCTCGGCATCTTCCTGAACCGCAAGAACCTCATCGTCATCCTGATGGCGATCGAGCTGATCCTGCTGGCGGTGAACATCAATCTCGTCGCGTTCTCGGCGTTCCTCCACGACCTCGTCGGACAGGTGTTCGCGATGTTCGTGCTGACGGTCGCCGCGGGTGAAGCCGCGATCGGCCTTGCCATTCTCGTGATCTATTTCCGCGGTCGCGGCACCATCGCGGTCGACGACGTCAACCGGATGAAGGGGTAATACGGTTGATCCAGCTTATCGTCTTCCTGCCGTTACTGGCCGCGATCGTTGTCGGGTTCGGCAATCGCGCGATCGGCAACGTTCCGGCGAAACTCGTCACCACGGCTGCGCTGTTCGCGTCGTGCCTGTTGTCCTGGCCGATCTTCATCGGCTTCCTCTCGGGCACCAGCACGGCGACCGTCGCGCCGCTGCTCGACTTCATCCACTCGGGCGACATGAACGTCGCGTGGTCACTGCGCGTCGATGCTCTGACCGCGGTGATGCTCGTCGTCGTCACGTCGGTCTCGGCGCTCGTCCACCTGTATAGCTGGGGTTATATGGACGAGGATCCCGACCAGCCGCGCTTCTTCGCGTATCTGTCGCTGTTCACCTTCGCGATGCTGATGCTCGTGACCGCGAACAACCTCGTCCAGATGTTCTTCGGCTGGGAAGGCGTGGGTCTCGCATCCTACCTCCTGATCGGGTTCTGGTTCCGCAAGCCGTCGGCAAGTGCAGCCGCGATCAAGGCGTTCGTCGTCAACCGCGTCGGCGATCTTGGCTTCATGCTCGGTATCTTCGGCACGTTCCTGGTGTTCGGCACCGTCTCAATCCCCGAAATCCTCGCGGCGGCTCCCGGCATGGCGGGCTCGACGCTCGGCTTCCTCGGCTACCGCTTCGACACGATGACGGTGCTCTGCCTGTTGCTATTCGTCGGCGCGATGGGAAAATCGGCGCAGCTCGGCCTGCACACCTGGTTGCCGGACGCGATGGAAGGCCCGACCCCGGTGTCGGCGCTGATCCACGCGGCGACGATGGTCACCGCCGGCGTCTTCATGGTGTGCCGCCTGTCGCCGATGTTCGAGATGAGCCCGGTCGCGCTGACCGTGGTCACCTCGGTCGGTGCCGCGACCTGTTTGTTCGCGGCGACCTGCGGCCTCGTGCAGACCGACATCAAGCGCGTGATCGCGTATTCGACCTGTTCGCAGCTCGGCTACATGTTCTTCGCGGCGGGTGTCGGCGCGTACGGTGCGGCGATGTTCCACCTCTTCACGCACGCGTTCTTCAAGGCGTTGCTGTTCCTCGGCGCCGGCTCGGTCATCCATGCGATGCACCACGAGCAGGACATGCGCTATTATGGCGGCTTGCGTAAGAAGATCCCGGTGACCTTCTGGGCGATGATGGCGGGTACGCTCGCGATCACCGGCGTCGGCATCCCCGGCATCTTCGGCAACACCGCGATCGGCTTTGCAGGCTTCCACTCGAAGGATGCGATCATCGAGGCGAGCTGGGCTGCGGGTCAGCCGGGCGTATGGTTCGTCGGTGTGCTCGTCGCGTTGCTGACCAGCTTCTATTCGTGGCGCGTGATGTTCCTGACCTTCTGGGGCAAGCCGCGCTGGGCCGCATCGGAGCATATCCAGCATGCGCTCCACGACGCACATGGTCATGACGACCACGCGCATGACGCGCATCATGCGGACGATCACCACGGCAACCCGGCGCAGGCCGAGGACGCAGGGCACGCGCCGCACGGCCATCACGAGGCGGCTCATGCGCCGGCCGAAGGCGATGGCGGGTATCACCCGCACGAGAGCCCGTTGCCGATGCTGATCCCGCTGATCGTCCTGTCGGTCGGTGCGGTGCTTGCCGGCTTCGTGTTCCACGGCTTCTTCATCGAGCCGACCGCAGGCGAAGAGTTCTGGAAGGGCGCACTCGCGTTCCGCGAACATCTAATGCACGAGATGCACGGCGTGCCGTTGCTGATCAAACTGTCGGCAACGATCGCGATGCTGCTTGGCCTGCTGACCGCCTGGTACGCCTATATCAAGGCACCGACGTTCCCGGCCAAGGTCGTCGAACAGTTCGGCGTGCTCTACGACTTCCTGCTGCATAAGTGGTATTTCGACGAGCTGTACGACCTGATCTTCGTCCGCCCGGCGTTCGCGATTGGCCGCTTCCTGTGGCACCGCGGTGACGAGAAGACGATCAACCGGTTCGGGCCCGACGGCGCGACCTGGGTCGTCCAGATCGGCAGCCGTGTCGCCAACCGCTTCCAGACGGGATACCTCTACACCTATGCCTTCGTCATGCTGATCGGGCTGACCGCAGCCGTAACCTGGGCGATCGGACTGTAATGACCGGCTTTCCTATCCTCTCCGTCCTGATCGCGGTCCCGATGATCGCGGCCGTCGCGTGCCTGTTCGTTTCGGCGAACACGGCGCGGATGCTGGCGCTGGCGGCGACGCTGATCGACTTCGTTCTCGGCATCATGCTGTGGATGAATTATGACATCGGCGGCGCGCAGTGGCAGTTCATCGAGCATGCCCCGGGCATCTTCGGTCCGTTCGGCTGGTCGCTTGGCATCGATGGCTTTGCGCTGATGCTGATCATGCTCAGCGTCTTCCTGATGCCGATCTGCATCGGCGCCAGCTGGCGCTCGATCACGACCCGCGTGCCGGAATACATGGCGGCGTTCCTGTTCACCGAAGTGCTGATGATCGGCACGTTCGCGGCGCAGGACCTGTTCCTGTTCTACGTGTTCTTCGAAGCCGGCCTGATCCCGATGTACCTGATCATCGGCATATGGGGCGGTGCGAACCGGATCTACGCGTCGTACAAGTTCTTCCTGTACACGCTGCTCGGCTCGGTCCTGATGTTCATCGCGATGTTGTACATGGCGAAGACCGCGGGCACGACCAGCATCCCGGCGCTGATGAACTACGACTTCCCGGCCCACGTTCAGACGTGGCTGTGGCTGGCGTTCTTCGCATCGTTCGCGGTCAAGATGCCGATGTGGCCGGTCCACACCTGGTTGCCCGACGCGCACGTTCAGGCGCCGACCGCAGGCTCGGTGATCCTGGCGGGCGTGTTGCTGAAGCTCGGCGGATACGGCTTCCTGCGCTTCCTGCTGCCGATGTTCCCCGAAGCCTCGGGGCAGCTGACCTGGCTGATCTTCGGCCTGTCGGCGGTCGCGGTGATCTACACGTCGCTCGTCGCGCTCGTGCAGTCGGACATGAAGAAGCTGATCGCCTATTCGTCGGTCGCGCACATGGCGATCGTCACGATCGGTCTGTTCGCGTTCAATCGGCAGGGCATCGAAGGCGCGATGATCATGATGCTGAGCCACGGCCTGGTATCGGGTGCGTTGTTCCTGTGCGTCGGCGTGATCTACGACCAGCTCCATACCCGGGAGATCTCGCGCTATGGTGGTCTCGCGATCAACATGCCGAAGTATGCGATCTTCTTCCTGTTCTTCACGATGGCCTCGATCGGCTTGCCGGGCACCAGTGGCTTCGTCGCCGAGTTCCTGTCGCTGATGGGCACGTATCAGGTCTCGACCTGGACCGCGCTGCTCTGCACTACAAGCATCATCCTGGGTGCGGCGTACATGCTGTTCTTGTATCGCCGCGTCGTGTTCGGCGAGATCAAGTCGGACGACGTCCGCGCGATGGTCGACCTGTCGGGCCGCGAAATGTGGCTGCTCGCACCGATCGCCGCCGTCGTGCTGTGGATGGGCGTATACCCCGAGAGCTTCCTGGCACCGATGCGCAAGGACGTGGGCGTGCTTCTCGCCCGGGTCGACCGCGCCAAGCCAGCCAGTGATTCAAACCCAACCGCGGGGAAGCCCGCCACCGTCCATAGTGCCGCGCACGGGGAGGCACACTGATGGATTATGCCGCTAACATCGCCATGACGCTGCCCGAACTGGTGCTGGCGTTGGGTGCGATCGCCCTGATGCTCGTCTCGGCCTGGGGCGGGGACAAGTCCACGCGGGCCGTTTCGATCGCCGCCGTGTTCGTCCTGGTCGGGGCAGGGATCGCACTGGTCGGTCCGGCCTCGTCGGGCGGCTATGCGTTCGACGGCCTGTACCGCGCAGACGCGTTCGGTGCGTTCGCCAAGGTGCTGATCTACATCGCCTCGGCGGTCGCGATCGTCATGGCGCCGAGCTTCTTCGCGCGTAGCCACGGCGACGATCTGCGTCCGGAATATCCGGTGCTGATCCTGCTGTCGGCCTGCGGCATGGGGATCATGGTCTCGGCCACCGACATGCTGACACTGTATGTCGGTCTCGAGCTCCAGAGCCTTGCTGCCTATGTCCTCGCCAGCTTCATGCGGCGCGACGGGCGTTCGGCGGAAGCCGGCCTGAAGTATTTCGTGCTCGGCGCGCTTGCCAGCGGCATCCTGCTGTACGGCATCTCGCTGGTCTACGGGTTTAGCGGCACGACGTTGTTCTCGGGTATCTCGGAAGCCTATGCCGGCACCAAGTCGCTAGGCCTGCTGTTCGGTCTGGTGTTCGTGTTCGCCGGGCTCGCGTTCAAGATCAGCGCCGTGCCGTTCCACATGTGGACGCCCGACGTGTACGAGGGCGCCCCGACACCGGTCACCGCGTTCTTCGCGTCAGCCCCCAAGGTCGCGGCGCTGGCGCTCAGCGTCCGCGTGGCGGTCGATGCGATGGGCCCGGCGACCGATCAGTGGCGCCAGATCGTGATCTTCGCTGCACTCGCCTCGATCATCCTCGGTGCGGTCGCGGCGATCGGCCAGACCAACATCAAGCGCCTGCTCGCCTATTCGTCGATCAACAATGTCGGCTTCGCGCTGATCGGTCTTGCGGCCGGGACGCCGGAAGGCGTGTCTGGCGTGCTGATGTACCTGACGATCTACGTCGCGATGACGCTGGGTTCGTTCCTGGTGGTGCTGCAGATGCGTGGTGACGACGGGCAGCCGGTCGAGACGATCGACAGCCTCGCCGGCATGTCGCGGACTCGGCCTGCGCTGGCCGCGGCGCTCGCGATCTTCATGTTCAGCCTCGCCGGCATCCCGCCGCTGTTCGGTTTCTACGCGAAGTTCGCGGTGTTCAGCGCAGCGGTCGACGCCGGGCTGTTCCCGCTCGCAGTCGTCGGCATCGCCGCCTCGGTGATCGGTGCGTATTATTATCTGCGCGTCGTCAAGACGATGTACTTCGACGATCCGGCACCGGCGTTCGCGCCGATGGAGAGCAAGGTCGAGGGTGGCCTGATCGCCATCGCCGCGGTGTTCGTGTCGCCAGCCGGCTATCTCCTCATCCCCGTGCTCGGCGCGTGGACGATGGCGGCCGCACGGGCGTTGTTCTGAGCATCATCCGCACCGTCGCGGAGACAGGATCGACCAACGCCGACCTGCTGGAGCTTGCACGCGGCGGTGCCGAGGACGGTCTCTGGTTGCGCGCGATCCGGCAAACGGCGGGGCGGGGGCGGCTCGGGCGCGAATGGTCATCGCCCGAGGGTAACCTCTACGCGAGCGCGTTGGTCCGGCTGCGACCGACGGATCCGCCCGCGGCCAGCCTCGCGCTGGTCGCTGCGGTCGCCTTGCAGGAAACCGTCTCGACGTTCCTCGTCTCCGGGATCTGCCAGGGCACGACCGACGCGAGCGAGACGCTGGTCCTGAAATGGCCCAACGACCTGCTGCTCGCGGATGCCAAGCTGTCGGGCATCCTGCTCGAACGTGCGGATGACGCGGTGATCGTCGGCTACGGCGTCAACATCGCGCATCATCCAGACTTGCCGGATCGTCTGACGACCGATCTCGCCGCGCACGGTGTGGTGGTCGAACCGGCAATGTTCCTCGACATCCTCGCCGACAGTTTCGCGCGTTGGATCGGGCGCTGGCGTACCGAGGGCATCGCGCCCGTGCGTGAGCGCTGGGTCGATTGTGCGCACCCTGCCGGGACCGCGCTGACCGCTCGCCTCCCCGATGGCAGCGGCATCGACGGCCTGTTCGTCGGGCTCGACACCGACGGCGCGCTGATCCTCCGCTTGGCGTCTGGCGAGCGGCGTGTCATTCACGCTGCCGACGTCTTCCTGCTTTGAGGCCCCGCTGATGCTGCTCGCGATCGATGCCGGCAATACCAATGTCGTGTTCGCGCTGGTGGATGCCGGCAACATCGTCGCACGCTGGCGGATTGCGACCGATCCGCGGCGGACGGCCGACGAATACGCGGTGTGGCTGAGCCAGCTGATGCAGCTCGGCGGGCATGATCGCACCGCGGTCGAGGGCGTGATCGTTGCCACCGTCGTTCCGCGCGCGCTGCACAACCTCCAGGTGCTCGCGTCGAAATACTTCAACACCGAAGCGCTGATCGCGGGCCATGCGCCGATCGAGTGGGGCATCGCGATCGACGTCGACGAGCCTGCCTCGCTCGGCGCCGACCGTGCGGTCAACACGATCGCCGCGCATGCGCTGCATCCCGGCGACTTGATCGTGATCGATTTCGGCACCGCGACCACGTTCGACGTCGTCGACTATAGCGGCGCGTACAAGGGCGGGATCATCGCGCCGGGGATCAACCTTTCGCTCGACGCACTAGTGACCGCCGCGGCGAAGCTGCCGCGGATCGCGATCGAGGCACCGACGGATACCAGCGTGATCGGGCTCAATACCGTCTCGCAGATGCACATCGGCATCTATTGGGGCTATGTCGCGATGATCGAGGGGCTGGTCGCGCGGATGAAGCGCGAGATCGGCCGTCCCGTGAAGGTCGTCGCCACCGGCGGCCTCGCCACATTATTCGAGAAACAGACCAACGTGTTCGACGTCATCGAAGCCGACCTGACGATCCAGGGGCTGGCGATGATGTGGGATCGTCACCATATCTAGGGCCATTGGGCTCGCGCCGACCGGCCTGCGGGCCATATTCCTGTATAATCCTGAAAGTAATCAATGACTCCGAAGAACGAACTCCTTTTCTGTGGCCTTGGCGGCTCCGGCGAAATCGGCATGAACGTCAACCTGTACGGCTGCCAGGGCAAGTGGGTGATGGTCGATCTCGGCATCACCTTCGCCGATCCGCAATATCCCGGGGTCGACGTGATCCTGCCCGACCTGTCCTTCATCGAGGACCGGATCGACGACCTGCTAGGCATCGTCATCACGCACGGCCATGAGGATCATATCGGCTCGCTGCCGTACCTCGCCGAAGACCTCGGCGTGCCGATCTACGCGACGCCGTTCACGATGGGCCTGATCCGCGGCAAGCTCGAGGAAGAGGGCATCGCCAACCGCGTGAAGCTCAAGATGATCCCGATGGGCGGCAATTTCCAGCTCGGGCCGTTCGGCTTCACCTTCGTCGAGATGTCGCATTCGATTCCCGAGGCGAACGCGCTATTGATCGACACGCCTTATGGCCGTGTGTTCCACACCGGCGACTGGAAGCTCGACAAGAACCCGGTGATCGGCAACCCGACCACGCCCGAGGGCTTCATGGCGATCGGCGACAAGGGCGTCGACGTGCTGGTCTGCGATTCGACCAACATCTTCAACACCACCGCGTCGGGTAGCGAGAGCACCGTCCGCAAGGGGCTGTTCGAGGAGGTCAGCAAGGCCAAGGGCCGCGTGATGATCACCAGCTTCGCGTCGAACGCCGCGCGTCTGCACACGTTCGGCGAAGTCGCGAAGGAAACCGGGCGCAAGCTTTGCGTGACCGGGCGTTCGCTCGACCGGATCATCAAGGTGGCGCGTGCGACGGGCTATCTGAAGGATTTCCCCGACACGATCAGCCCCGACGAAGCGATGCGCCTGCCCAAGAACAAGGTGTTGATTATCGCCACCGGTGGCCAGGGTGAAGAGCGCGCGGCACTGGCGCGTGTCGCCAATGGCCAGCACACGATCACGCTCGACGCCGACGACACGGTGATCTTCTCGTCGAAGCAGATCCCGGGCAACGAGGTCCAGATCGGTCGTATCCAGAACACGCTGGCGGCCAAGGGCATCCGGATGATCACCGAGCGCCAGGCGCATGTCCATGTCTCGGGCCATCCGGGTCAGCCGGAACTCGCGCAGATGTACGACTGGCTGCGGCCCGAGGTACTCGTGCCGACGCATGGCGAGATGCGCCACATGATGGAGCATGCGCGCTTTGGGCTCGAGCAGGGCATTCCGCGCGCGATCGTGCAGAGCAACGGCGACATCATCCGTCTGGCGCCCAAGGGCCCGGCGAAGATCGGCAACGCAACGGTCGGGCGCCTGGTGCTCGACGGCGACGTGATCCTGCCGGCGGACGGCGCGACGCTGAGCGAGCGGCGCAAGCTGGCGATCAACGGCCAGATTTCGGTCGGTGTCGCGCTCGGCAAAGACGGCCGGATGGTCGGCCAGCCGCAGGTCCGCGTGCAGGGCGTGCCGGTCGAGGAAGACCGGGCGGCGTTCATCGCCGATGCGGTGCAGGCGGCTGCGGACACGGTACGCGGTGGCAAGCGCGAGAGCGAGAAGATGCGCGAGCAGATCCGTCTCGCAGTGCGCAAGGTCGCCAAGCGCTGGACCGGCAAGCAGCCGATCGTCGATGTCCTGCTGATCGAGGGCTGATCGGGTGCGCTGGACCTCGGCACTCGCGATCTACGTCCTGTTCTGGTCGTTCTCGGTGTTTCTGGTCCTGCCATTCGGCGTGAAGACGACGCGTGAGGTCGGGGGCGAACACGTCCCCGGCCAGGCCGAAAGCGCGCCGCACGAGTTTCGGTCGGGGCGGACGGCGTGGCGGGTGACTGTGGTCGCGACGTTGCTGTTCGTGCTGTTCCAGCTGAATTATTCTTACGGGTGGATCACGCCGCAGACGGTCGACCTGTTCGACCGCGGCAACATGGTTACGCGCTGAGTGGCGGCTCCACGATCCTCCCCCGCAAGGGGGAGGTGGCTGGCTCTTGCCAGACGGAGGGGGAGGTAAGCGCAAACATCTGTTGCGTGTTCCTCCCCCTCCGTCGCTTCGCGCCACCTCCCCCTTGCGGGGGGGGGGGGGATCGTTACCCCGGCGACGCGGCTGAACCCGCCAACAACCCGCCATCGATATTGATCTCGGTCCCCGTAATATACGTCGCCTCGTCCGACGCGAGCATCACCGCGACCGCGGCCACTTCCTCCGGCATCCCGAACCGCTTCAACGGCGTATCGGCCACCAGCGCCTCCATCCGCGCCTCCCGGTCCGGCTCATCCCCCAGCATCGGCTCCCACATTGGCGTCAGGATCGCCGCGGGATGCACCGAGTTGGAGCGAATCTTCCACCCCTGTTGCGCGCAATATAGCGCCACCGTCTTGCTGTGATTGCGGATCGCCGCCTTCGACGACGCATAGGCCGCGGCGAGGGGAATGCCGACCAGTCCCGACCGCGACGAGATGTTGATAATCGAGCCCGTGCCCGCCGTTTTCATCGCACCGATCGCATAGCGGCAGCCTAGGAACGTGCCGTCTAGATTAACTGCATGAACGGCGCGCCAGTCCGACAAGCTCACATGTTCCGGATCGTGCGCGACCATGCCGTGCTCGAAACCCGTCACGCCGGCATTGTTCACAAGCACGTCGACCACCGGAACGACCGCCGCCAGGCGCTGCCAATCCGCCTCTTCGCGGACGTCGAGCCTTTCGAACCGGCAGCCTATCGCCGTCGCAGTCTCGACGCCGGCGGTTTCGTCGATGTCGGTGAGGATGACGATGGCGCCTTCGTCATGGAAGCGCTCGGCGATCGCGCGGCCGATGCCACGTGCTGCGCCGGTGACGACGCAGATTTTGGTGTTCAGTCTGGGCATGTAAGCCTCGAAATATGAGTCCGGTCGGCGGGTTGCTCCGCTGGCGAGGGCCGCGTTAGCGGTGACGCTGGATCATTTCGAAAGCTCCTGTGAGGTCCGGTTCAGCGCAGGCGTTCGATTGCCTGTGCCAGTGCCACGTACAGCTTGCCCATGTCCGACGACAGCAGCGTCACGCCGAGCGGCGAACCGTCGCGTTGCGTCAGGATCGTGCGGAGCATCGCTTCGAAGTCGTGGATGTAGCGATTGACCATCTTGCGGAAAGTCTCGTCCTCGTCGTAGAGGCCGGCGATCTCGCGGACTTCGCTGGCGTCGAGGATGCGCACGGCGCGACGTGTGAAGACGCCGCGGTCGCCCTTGAGATACGCGCCCCAGGCACTGTCGGAGATTTCGGGGGCGATCGCCTTGGTGATGTCGATGGAGGCTGAGTTGAGCGATTCGATCAGCAGCGAGACGCGGCGTGCGAACGTGTCCTGGTCGGCGTCCTCGCGCTCGGTTCGCGCTTCCTGGATCCGCGTTTCGACGATCGCGGTCTGGTCGACGATCGCCTGGACTTCGCGCGCGAGGCGTTCGGTCGCGCCGGTGGCGGCGTCGACCGCGGCGCCGGTGGCATCGGTAAGCGCCTTGACCTGGCGTTCCACCGTGTCGTTGGTCGCGCGGCGCATCGCGTCGGCGCTGGCGGCTTCGAGTGCGGCTGCGGCTTCGGGTATGACCTTCGACAGCGTCTCGCGTGCCTTGTCGGCGGCGACGGCGGCCGTCTCGCGCACGCGGTGAAGCGCCTCGATCAACTGCGGCGCGGCGTCTTCCGCGAAATGCTGCGTCCGGCCGATCGCCTCGTCGACCATCTGGCCCAAGGCATCGGCCTTCGCGCGGCCGGTGTTGAGCGTGTTGAGCAGGTCGGTCGAGAGCGTGTCGAGCACCAGGCGCTGCTCGCCGATCACGCCGGCAATCGCCTCGATCGCGTCGTGCGTGCTCTCCGCCGCGGTGACCAGCGCGAGCAGGTCGGGACGCGCGGAGACGACGATGCTCTTGCTGGCCAAGACCTGCGAATCGAGGCGGCCGAGGGCGGCCGGCATCGTCTCGTCGATCTCGCGTGCGGCGGCGTCGAGCGCGACGAGCAGCGTCTCGGTCGTGGCGATCGTCCGGTGCGCCATGTCGTCGCCGGTCCGGAGCGCCTCGGTCATCGCGTCGGCGGAACCGCCCAGCGCGCTGATCGATGCGGCGAGACCCTGCGTCCGCTCGGTACCGTGGCGGTGCAACAGTTCGATCCGCGCCTCGACGTCGCCGAGCCCGGCATGAAGGTCGTCGACGATCCGGTCGCCGGCACTGCGTTGCAGGTCGAGGCGGATCGCGACGCGTTCGATCGCGTCCTCGACCGCGGCGATGCGATGCGCGAGCGCTTCGGCGCTATCGCGCGCGGCGCTGTCGAGCGCGGATTGGTTGGCTCCGACCATCGCCAGCATCGCGTCGCCTTGCGCGGCGATCCCCCGCCTCGATAGATCGACGGCATCGGCGGTGCGGTTGAGTAGCGCGTCGACTGCGGCGGACATCCCGTCGGTGACCGATTCGAGATGGGCGCCCGCGGTCTGGCTGGTTGCCTCCATCCGGACGATATGCGCGGCGAGACGTTGCGCGGCACCGCTCGCCATTGTGTCGGCCTCGCGGCCGCGTTCCGCGAGCGCGACGATCTGCGCATCGAGGGCCGCTGCGTGTTCGCTCGCCGACAGACCGGTACGTTCGAGCCGCTTGGCGACGTCGTCGATATCCGCCTGCGCGCGGGGGAGGGTAGCGATCAGCACGCCGAGGCTGGTCTGCGCGCCGGCGGTCGATGTGGCGAGGTTGCGGGCGTGCGCGGCGGCCTGGTCGATCTCCGACGCCATGCCGCGACCGATGGCGGCAAGCTGCTCGGTCGCGCCATTGCCCATCAGCAGGAACGTATCGACTTGCTCGGCGAGCTGCGCGCGGTTGGCCTCGATCGTATTCGACAGGGCGGCGACGGTGCGCTCCAAGCTTGCCGCCTCGTCGCGCATCGCCTGAGCGGTGACGCCGAACCGATACGCTTCGGCGCGGCTGGTGCGCATCGCGAGGAGCCAGACGATCCCGACAAGCGCCGGAACAACGCAGAGTGCAGCAACGAACTGGACGAGCGCGAGGGGTTCGATCGTCGCCAGCGCATCCCGTGCGAACCAGACCATGCCGAACAGCCACGCCAAGACGCCGAAGATCGCAATCCCCGCAAACACCCGACCAAGGCCGCGTGCGGGATCATCCACCTCGAACGCTTCGAATGTTTCCTGATACGCGCTCTGGGGCATAGGGTCCGATACCGGTTCCATCACGATATCCGCGCGAATGGGATGGGCATTGCCTGCCGCCGCACGAAACCCGATCATTGGCGAACCCCCGTTCATGAGCTGTCGAAGTATCACGAAACGTGGCCGGACAAAACGTCTTGTGCAATCTTCCCTTAAGCATCCGTCCGGTAAGCAGGGCGACATGGCGTATGACCCCGGAGCAATCGATACCACGCTGGCGGCCGCGGTGGGTGACGAACCCATCCTGATCGCCGAGTTGCGAATCGCGTTCATCGAAAGCGCCGAACGGGCACTGACGGCGATGACGCTGGCGACCGACGTCGACGACTGGCGCGCCGCAGCGTGGCGGTTGAAGGGATTGGCCGCGAGCTTTGGCGCAATCCGGTTGATGACGATCGCGACGACGGTCGCGGACGGCGATCCACGCGATGCCGAAGGTCTGAAGAAACTCCGCCGGGCCGTCGCCAGTCTTTGATCCCACACCGGTCGATCCGTGCTTTCAAGCGGATTGAGCCGTATCGACGGACGTTCCACCCGAACCCGGGCTTTGCAGGACGCCATCGACCGCCTAACAGCCGACGATGCTTGCCGGCCTATTATTTGCAATTCACGACGCGGACGATCGCCCCGATCGTCTGGCGGCCACGCTGCCGTTCAGCGGCGTCACCCTTATCGAGTATCAGGCGCGGTTGCTGATCGCCGCGGGCGTGGCGCAGGTGATCGTCGTCGTCGCGCGGATGACGCCCGAACTACTCGGGGCGATCAATCGGATCGGACGGCGCGGCGTCAGCGTCGATACGGTGCGATCTGCGGCCGAGGCGGTCGAAAAGCTTCATCCACTGGCGCGTGTGCTGATGCTCGGCGACGGACTTGTCACGACCGATGCGATCGTCAAGGCGATGGCCGCCGAAGAGGGCGATTGCCTGCTCGTCGTGCCGGAGGCCGATGCCGGGCCGGGGTTTGAGCGGGTCGGCGGCCAGATGGCATGGGCGGGCGTCGCGCGGCTCAGTGCGAGCCGGATCGCCGAAGTCGCCGGACTGCCGCAGGATTACGACCTGCAATCGTCGTTGTTGCGGTTCGCGGTCCAGTCGCGGGCGACGCAGGTGCTGTTGCCGACCGATGCGGTGCGCGGCGGGCACGGCATAGAACGTCAGGCACGCACGCTGGAAGAGCGCGGACGCGCGGTGCTGATGACGATCGTGTCAGGGCGGCGCGGCTGGTTCGATCGGTTCGTGCTGGCGCCGATCGCGCGACTTGCCCTGCCATTGCTGGTCGATCGTGGCGCGGCGGGCGCAAGCGTCGGCGGGGCGGGGCTGGCGCTGGGCGTCGCTGGCCTGGTGACGATCGGGTTCGGTCTTGCCTCGACGGGTCTGGTGATCGCGCTGGTCGCCTGCGTCGCGCTCGCGCTCGGCTCGGTCCTGAGCGATCTTCGCGACGAGGCTCCACTGGCCCGGTGGCAGACGCTGGCGATCGGCGGCATCGCTGCGGCGTCGACCCTGGTCTTCGCGTTCATCGTCGCGGGACGTGCCGGCGAGAATACGGCGCTCGCGATCGGCACTGCGCTGATCGCGATCGGCAGCCTTGCCGAGCGCGCTATCCTCGAACGGGATCGCCGGCTCTGGTGGGGGAGCCCGGCGGCCTATCTGCTGATCGTGGGCGCGTTCGCGCTGCTCGGGTTTCCGGTATTTGGGCTTGGTTTTGCTGCAGTATATGCGACTGCGACCCTGGCGGATGCGATCGAACGACTTCGTCGCGATCCTTAGGCCGACATTAACGACAGGGGACTACCTACCGGATCATGTCTGTCGGCCAAGATCCTGTCCAAGACGCGATGCCGTCACCTGATGCGCCCGTCGCCCGTGCGGAAAGCGCGCGTCTACGTGCCGAAACGCGGCTGGCGGGAACGATCGCCGACTTCTTCCTCGATGCGGACGCTCGGCTCGACGATCGCACCCGGCTGATGCTTGCCCGGGTCCTGGGCGGAATCGTCGAAGCGATCGAAGCCGACATCCGTCGCCACGCGGCGCGGCTGTTGGCCGGGCAAGGGCTGCTGAAGGTTGGCGAGGCGGTCCTGCGGCCGAAAGGCGCGGGCGTCGTCGCCCGGTTGACCCGCGCCGGTCTGTTACGCGACGAAGATCTAATGGAAGAGCTGATCGCGCGGGTCCGCCATGACCTGATCGCCGCCTCGCTCCCCGTCGACATCGCCGATCCCGACGAGGCGAGCCTGGTGGTACGGCTGGCAGGCGTACCCGATCGCGTCGTCGCGTCCGCCGCGTCGGCCTTGCTGGCGGCGGAAAGTCGACGGCGCGTATCGAACGAACAGGGTCTGGCCAGTGGCAGCGAATTGCCCGCCGAACTCCATCATCGGCTCGTGTGGTGGGTTGCCGCGACGATCCGCGACGAGCAGCGCGTGACGACGCGTGAGGGCGACCGGGCGATTACCGACGCCGCCGAGCGCAGCCTGGCCGCGCACGACGAAGGCGAGCGGGCGGATGCGGTCGCGATGCGGTTGGCGGGCGCGATGGATGCGCGACCGAACGAGCTGGCCGCCGTGCTGGTCGAATCGATCGGCGATCGTCGGCTGTCGTTGTTCGTCGCGGTACTCGCGCATGCGCTCGGCATCGCGTTCGACCAGGCGAGGGCGATCACGCTCGAGCCCGATGGCGATCGACTGTGGCTGGCGTTGCGGGCGATCGACATGGATCGACCGACGATCGCCAGGATCGGCCTCGCCTTGTCCGAAGCGGACCCGCGGCGGGATATCGAGGCGTTCGCCGACGCGCTCGACGAAATCGCTTCGATCGACGTGACGGAGGCCCAGGCCGCGGTAGCGCCGTTGGCGCTGAACCGCGATTTTCGCCTGGCCTTGCGGGCACTTGCGCGTACGGACCGTCGATGACGATGTTCGATCCCACCATCGAGAACCCGATCGCGCACGCCATCGTTGCCGCCGATGGCACGCTGGTGTTTGCGGATCCGGCCTTGGTCGCGCTGAACCAGCGCGCTGGCGGCATGCGTGGTGCGCCGCTGGCAGTTCCGCAACTCGCGACGATCGCGCGTCTGGCGCGACGGCTCGGGATCGTCGTCTCACGCAGTGTGGTCGTCGCCGACGACGAGGCTGATGTCGACCTCTGGGTGCGCGCGCAGCCCGACGGCGAGAATGTCCGGCTGACGGTCAGCGGCTGGCGCGAGATCGCAGCGTGGCGCCCGACGCGGCCTTCGCCCGAGGTGCAGGGCTTCCTTGACAGCGATAGCGACTGGCGATGGGAAACCGATGCCGCGTTGCGACTGACGTTCGTCACGCTGGATGCCGGGCCCAAGCACGGCTTCGATCCATTCGCGTTGCTTGGGCAGCCGCTGACGGCGATGTTCGCGCTCGACTCCGGATCGGACGGCGGCTTGCCGATCCTCGATTCGCTCGCCCGGCGGCGTCCGATGACGGCACAGCCGGCGCGGCTGCGGAGTTCGGGGCGGGCGGTTATGCTGACGGCCAACGTGCGATACGATGTGTCGGGCGATTTTGCGGGCTTCGTCGGCGCGGCCCGCGTGATCGTCGAGGATACGCCAGCGCCTGCCGAGCCCTCCGTCCTGTCGGCCACTTTCACGACCGGGCTCGACAAGGCGTTGCGCGTGCCGCTGGCGCGGATCGTGGCGAATGCGGACAGCATTAATGCGCAGTCCGACGGCCCGGTGCAGGGCGACTATGCCGACTATGCCGCCGACATCGCGACCGCCGGGCGGCACCTTCTGTCGCTGGTCGACGATCTGGTCGATCTCCAGGCGGTCGAGCGCCCCGATTTCATGATCGCGCCCGAACCGATCGACCTGGCGGACGTCGCGCGTCGTGCAGCGGGGCTGTTGACCGTGCGCGCGGCCAATCTCGGTGTATCGATCGTGCGGCCTGCGACCGACGTACGCGTGCCGGCAATCGGCGACTTCCGCCGCGTGCTGCAGATACTGGTCAATCTCGTCGGAAACGCGCTGCGGTATTCGCCGCGCGGATCGGACGTGTCGGTGACGGTCACACGCGACGCGACGCATGCGGTGCTGACCGTAGCGGATCAGGGCAAGGGCGTCGCGCCCGAGGATCAGGTCCGGATTTTCGAGAAGTTCGAGCGGGTCGACACGTCGGAGGCCGGCGGCAACGGGCTCGGCCTGTATATCGCACGGCGTCTCGCGCGGGCGATGCAGGGGGATCTCACGGTAGAAAGCGCGTCCGGTGAAGGCGCGCGGTTCGTCTTGACGTTACCGACGGATCCGGCGCGCCACTAGGATCAGCGCGAGGCCGAACGCGGCGAGGAACGCGCCGCGATCCGCCCAAGGCCGCTGGTCGAGCATGAAGCTCGACTGCGGCCAGTGGACGTAACCGAGCCCCTGACCGATCCAGAGCAGACCCATCAGCGCGCTGAGCACGCCGACGATCATCAGGATCGGCCGGAGCGCTTTCATCAGCGTGACGCCATCGGGACGTAGTCACGTGCGGTCGGACCGCTGTAGAGCTGGCGCGGACGGCCGATCTTCTGGTCGGGATCGGTGATCATCTCGTTCCATTGCGCGACCCAGCCGACGGTACGGGCGAGCGCGAACAGGACGGTGAACATCGACGTCGGGAAACCGATCGCCGACAGGATCACGCCCGAGTAGAAATCGACGTTCGGGAACAGCTTCTTCTCGATGAAGTACGGATCGCTGAGCGCCAGACGCTCAAGCTCGATCGCGACGTCGAACACGGGGTCGGTGACGCCCAGCTCGCCAAGCACTTCCTTGACGGTCGTCTGCATGACGGCCGCGCGCGGATCGTAGTTCTTGTAGACGCGGTGACCGAAGCCCATCAGGCGGAACGGATCGTTCTTGTCCTTGGCGCGAGCGATGTACTCGGGGATGCGGTCGACGGTGCCGATCTCATGCAGCATGTTGAGCGCGGCTTCGTTCGCGCCGCCATGCGCGGGGCCCCACAGGCAGGCGATGCCGGCCGCGATGCACGCGAACGGGTTGGCGCCCGACGAACCGGCGAGACGGACGGTCGAGGTCGACGCGTTCTGCTCGTGATCGGCGTGGAGGATGAAGATGCGGTCCATCGCCTTTTCGACGATCGGGTTCACGACGTACTTCTCGGCGGGGACGCCGAACGTCATCTTCAGGAAATTGCCGGTGTAGCTCAGCGTGTTGTCTGGATAGACGAACGGCTGGCCGACGCTGTACTTGTACGCCATCGCGGCGATCGTCGGCATCTTGGCGATCAGGCGATGCGACGCGATGACGCGCTGGGCCGGATCGTGGATGTCGGTCGAGTCGTGATAGAAGGCCGACAGCGCGCCGACGACGCCGCACAGGATCGCCATCGGATGCGCGTCGCGGCGGAAGCCACGGAAGAACTGCGCGAGCTGCTCGTGCACCATCGTGTGGCGCGTGATCGTGTTGGAGAAGTTCGCCAGCTCGTCTTCGCTCGGCAGTTCGCCGTTGAGCAGGAGGTAGGCGACTTCCATGAAGTTCGACTGCTCGGCCAGCTCGCCGATCGTGTAGCCGCGGTGCAGCAGCGTGCCCGCGTCACCATCGATATAGGTCAGCTTCGACTGGCACGACGCCGTCGAAGTGAAGCCCGGATCATAGGTGAAATTGTCCGTCTGCGCGTACAGCTTGCGGATATCGATGACATCGGGTCCGACCGTACCGGACATCACCGGATACTCGAAATCCTTGCCGTCGACCTTGAGGGTTGCGGTCTCGCTCATGCTTGTATCCTTCCTCGAAATCTTATCAGCTAGCCATCCGGTCGGCGATCCGTCCCAGGCTCTCGTCGCGCCCGAGCAGGTCGAGCACATCGAAGATACCCGGCGACGTCTTGCGTCCCGTCAGCGCGGCGCGAAGCGGCTGTGCGACCTGGCCGAGCTTGACGCCCCGCGCTTCGGCCACGCGCCGTACCGCGCCTTCGAGCGCCTCCGTATCCCACGTGGCGAGCGCGTCAAGTTCGGCATGAACATTGACCAAAATCGCACTCGCTTCACCCTGTAAAAGGCTCGCCGCGGCGTCATCCATCGCCAGAGGACGCTGGCTGAACAGGAAATTCGAGCCTTCGGCCAGTTCGTTCAGGTTTGCGGCACGCGGCTTCAGGACGGGCATCGCGCGAGTCAGAAGATCGAGTCCGCCGGTCGGCAGGTCGTGGCCGAGGCGATCGGCGGCGAGGCGCGCAAGGCGCGCGTCGTCGGCTTCGCGGATGTAATGGCCATTGAGGTTCTCGAGCTTCTTCAGGTCGAAGCGCGAGGGCGACTTGCCGACGCCCGACAGATCGAACCATTCGACCGCCTGTTCGCGGCTGATGATCTCGTCGTCGCCGTGACCCCAGCCGAGCCGGAGCAGGTAGTTGTCGAACGCCTCGGGAAGGATCCCCATCTCGTCGCGGTACGCTTCGATGCCGACCGCGCCGTGACGCTTCGACAGCTTGGCGCCGTCGGGGCCGTGGATCAGCGGGATGTGCGCATAGATCGGCTCGGGCCAGCCCATCGCACGGTAGATCGGCAACTGGCGGAACGCGTTGTTGAGGTGATCGTCGCCGCGGATGACGTGCGTGACGCCCATATCGTGATCGTCGACGACGACCGCGAGCATGTAGGTCGGCGTGCCGTCCGAACGGAGCAGGACGAGGTCGTCGATCTCTTCGTTCTTGACCGTGACGGCGCCCTGGACGCGATCTTCGATCGTGACGGCGCCTTCCTGCGGCGCGCGCAGGCGGACGACGTGGGGGAGGTTCGGCGCTTCGCTCTCGGGACGATCGCGCCAAGGGCTGCGGATGCGGAGTGGCTTCTTCGCGGCCTGTGCCTCGGCGCGCATCGCGGCGATCTCGTCGTTGGTCATGTAGCAGCGATACGCATGGCCCTTCGCGACCATTTCGTGTGCAACCTGCGCATGACGCTCAGCACCTGCGAACTGCATGACGACGTCGCCGTCCCAGTCGAGCCCGAGCCAGCGCATCCCGTCGATGATCGCGTCGATCGCCGGCTCGGTCGAGCGGACCCGGTCGGTATCCTCGATCCGCAACAGGAATTTACCTCCGTTTGCTTTTGCGAACAGCCAGTTGAACAGCGCGGTGCGCGCGCCGCCAAGATGCAGGAACCCCGTCGGCGACGGAGCGAAACGGGTAACCACGGGTGCGGCCGGATTGGCGGTACCCGTATCAGATATTGCGCCCAACCGCGGGTGCTCCCAGACTGATGAAACGATGGATAAACGATGGCCATGACAGCCGCCGCCGCCCCTAGCATGCGTCCTTGGTGGCGACAAATGGGCGTGCCGCGATGGGGGGCTGCCGCCGGGCTTGCCGTGGAGCGCTGGCTGGAGGCGGAGCGCGACCAACTGGTATTGTGGCTGCCGGTGGTGCTGGGTGGCGGGATCGCGTTGTGGTTCGCGTTGCCGGACCCGGCGGCGTGGTGCGTGGCAATGCTGCTGTTGGTGGCTGGCGGGCTGGTGTGTCTGGCGGTGGGGGAGGGCGGACGCGCGGCGCGGTCGCTGGCGATCGGGTTGCTGACGGCGGCGCTGGGGCTGGGGCTTATCTGGGCGCGATCGGAGTCGGTGGCGCGACCCGTGCTGGGCGGACCGACGATCGCTAGCTTCTCCGCGACGGTGGAGGCGATCGAGCCGCTGGTGGCACGGAAGCTGGTCCGGCTGACGCTGCTGCCGATCGCGAAGGGCGTTGAGACCGACGGGCAACCGGTTGCCCTGCCATACCGCGTCCGCGTTAATCTTGCTGAAACGGATGCGCCGAAGTTGCTCGGGACTGGCGCGATCATCCGCCTAAGGGCGCGTCTGATGCCACCGCCTTTGCCCGCAGTGCCTGGCGCCTATGACTTTGCGCGAGTCGCGTGGTTCGGCGGGATCGGCGCGACTGGAAGAGGTTTCGCGCCCGTAGTCGTGACGACGCCGAGTGAGTCGGGAGCCGGCATCCGCGTCGCGCTCTCTCACCACATCGTATCACGTCTGGACGGCAGCGCGGGGGGGATCGCTGCAGCCCTCGCGACCGGCGATGTCGGTGCCATTAGCGAAGAAGATTCGGAGGCGATGCGCCGCGCTGGGCTCGCGCATCTGCTGTCGGTGAGCGGATTGCATATTACGGCTGCGGTAGCCGCGACTATGCTGATCGTGTTGCGTCTGCTGGCGCTAAGTCCTTGGCTGGCATTGCATGCGCGCCTGCCTCTGATCGCTGCGCTAGCGGGAGCGGCGGCGGCTATCGGCTACACGTTGCTGACCGGAAGCCAGGTTCCAACGATTCGGTCGTGCGTCGCTGCGTTGCTCGTGCTGGCGGCGCTGGCGATGGGGCGCGAGGCGATGACCTTGCGGCTCGTCGCGGCGGGGGCGGCGTGCGTAATGCTCGTCCTGCCCGAATCGGCGGCGGGGCCGAGCTTCCAACTCTCGTTCGCGGCGATAACCGCGATCATGGCGCTGCACGAGCATCCTTCGGTTCGCGCGTTTTTCGGGCCGCACGAGGAAAGCCAACCGCGCCGCCTCGCCCGTGGGGTAGTATCGCTGTTGCTCACCGGCCTGCTTGTCGAGTTCGCGCTGATGCCGATCGCGGTCTATCATTTCCACAAGGCCGGGCTCTACGGCGCGTTCGCGAACATCATCGCGATTCCTCTCACGACCTTCGTGGTGATGCCGCTGGAGGCTTTGGCGTTGTTGCTCGATGCCGGCGGGATCGGGGCGCCGATCTGGTGGCTGGTCCAGCGCTCGCTCGACGCTCTGCTATGGCTTGCACATTTTGTTGCCAGCGCACCAGGTTCGGTGCGGTCCTTGCCCGCGATGCCGACGGCGGCGTTCGCGTCGATGATCGTTGGTGGCATCTGGATAGCCTTGTGGCGGACGCGGTGGCGGCGGCTTGGGCTGATACCTTTGGCGATTGGCGCGGTCTGGGCGATGACGACGCCGGCGCCAGATGTTCTCGTGACCGGCGACGGGCGCCATGTCGCGGTGCGAACGGCGGCGGGGCTCGCAATGCTGCGCGATAGGGCTGGCGACTATACGCGCGACATGCTGGCGGAGAACGGCGGGGTGGACGGCGAGCCGCTGCTGCTGGCGGACCAACCCGACGCGCGGTGCAGTCGCGATCTGTGCGTCACCGATATCGCCGCACGGGGACGAATGTGGCGAGTCCTCGCGACGCGCAGCGCCTATATGGTTCCTATCGCTGAACTGATCGCCGCCTGTCGGGGCGCCGACGTCGTCGTCAGCGAACGTGGTCTGCCGAAGCGGTGCGTACCGCGGTGGCTGAAACTGGATCGCCGCGTTTTACGGAGGACGGGCGGTGTCGCGCTGACTTTTGGGGCGGGGACGGTCGTGACGATACTGAACGCGGGCGACCGCCACCCTTGGCGCGACCCGCCAATCCTCGAACGCACTCCATATTCTTTCAAGCCGCAGCGGGGCGGGTTTCGGGGCTCAGCATCGGCGTTTCGAGCACATGGGAGACGCTGACACGTAAAATTGATCACGCAAAGGCGCTAAGGTGGTGCGTTTCGGGAGACCGCGGCCGTTTCAATAAACGAGAGCGTCATGTCGGCTTCCTCTGTGCCCGGAAAGGACGGTGCGCTGGTCCAGACGCAACAGCTTTGCGCCTTTGCGCCTTTGTGCCTTTGCGTGAACACAATTATCCGTAGCCGTAGGCAATTGTAGTGAAATGAATGTTTACGCGGAGCCGCCGAGCCGCGGAGAAGTCTTGCAGGGTAGAGTAAATTTGGCGGGCGGTTGCCTAGGGTTCATTCCGAAGGCGTTTGGAACAGCGGCGTTCTTCTCTGAGCGGAGCACCTCTGCGTCTCTGCGCGAACCAATCTTCTGCTGCGCCGAGGGGCGTCGACGAGATGTTCGCGCAGAGGCGCAGAGGCGCAGAGATTATCTCTTTTTTGTCCAAGGCCCCGTTTTGTAATGGAATGCGGGATCGTCTTCCGAACGCCATGCCGCATCGGGAATAGACGTTCATGCGCTTCACAGAATTTTGTTAAGACTGCACCAAAACACTTGCGTCAGCTTCGATGCTCTTGAGCAAAATGCCAGCTCTGCCGAACAGTTCCGGCGCCCGTTTTCCGACAAACGGGGGCTTTGTCGTACCGTCCGACATACGGCCTCGTCGGCGCGATTAGAGAACGAGGCCGACGCGCCGAACAAGCACATCGGCCGCCCTCCGCGGTTCAGTCGTAGCGGCGGAGGATGCCGGAGAGTTTGCCTTGGACGCGGACTTGGGCGGGGGCGTAGCGTTGGGGGTCGTAGGCTCGGTTTGCCGGGTCGAGGCGGACCATGGCGCCTTCGCGGCGGAAGTATTTGAGGGTGGCTTCGCTGTCTTCAATCAGCGCGACTACGATCTCGCCGTCTCGCGCCGTTTCGGTGCGGCGGATCAGGGCGTAATCGCCGTCGAGAATGCCAGCTTCGACCATCGAGTCGCCGGATACTTCCAGCGCATAATGTTCGCCCGTGCCGAGCAACGCGGCGGGGACGGCTAGCATCGTGCTGCCTTCGAACGCCTCAATCGGGACGCCGGCGGCGATGCGGCCGTGCAAGGGAATCTCGATAACGTCGTTGGCCGGTTGCGGCGTCGCGGCGGCGGGGGCTGCCTTGACGTTCGACGCCTTCGACGGCGCCTTCTTCTCCGCACGCTCTGGCATTCGCAGCACTTCGAGCGCGCGCGCGCGGTTCGGCAGACGGCGGATGAAGTTGCGCTCCTCGAGCGCGCTGATCAGACGGTGGACGCCCGACTTCGACTTGAGGTCGAGTGCGTCCTTCATCTCCTCGAACGACGGCGAGACGCCGGTATCATTGAGGCGATCGTTGATGAAGCAGACGAGTTCGTGCTGCTTGCGCGTGAGCATGGCGGTTCTCCGTCCGGAACAGACTGGGAACTTCTATGGAACATAATTAACGGCGTCAAGCGCTCGCGTCACGCGATCACGAGGATTTCCGCCGATTCGCCTGTCTTTGCAACCGGAGCGTTGCCCGGGCGGACTATCAGGCAGGTCGAGCGGGCGAGCGTGAGCAGCATCGAACTGTCCTGGATCGTCGAGGCATAGGCTTTGCCATCGCGCAGTTCGGCGCGGAGATAGTCGGTGCGGGCGTTGTTCGCGGGCAGGTCTTCGCCGAGCAGTGCATGGGTCGACTGGGGGAGCGGGTCGCGCGCGCCGGCCATGTGCGCGACGACGGGTTTGACGAACAACGTCGCGGTGACGAACGCGGAGACCGGGTTGCCGGGGAGGCCGAGTACCATCATCTCGCCGATCCGGCCGGCCATCATCGGCTTGCCGGGGCGCAGCGCGATCCGCCAGAAATCGATGGTCCCGCCGGCGGCTTCGATCGCCGGGCGGACGAGATCGTGGTCGCCT
This sequence comes from Sphingomonas sp. PP-F2F-G114-C0414, assembly GCF_003688595.1. Taxonomy (GTDB): domain Bacteria; phylum Pseudomonadota; class Alphaproteobacteria; order Sphingomonadales; family Sphingomonadaceae; genus Sphingomonas. The sequence continues at coordinate 660,724 of NZ_RCWT01000010.1, read as the reverse complement.
ACCGATGCGCCGCCGGTGGTGACTAGTAGGTCTGCCTGCACGCTGGCGAAGGCTTCGCGGAGGATCTCGAGATTGTCGGGGAGGATGCCGAGGTCGATGATGTCGACGGGCACGTCCGCAAGCATCGCGGCGAGCATGATGCCGTTCGATTCGGGGAGCGCGACGCCGTCGGTGGTCGAACCGGGGGGGACGAGTTCGTCGCCGGTGGCGGCGACGGCGACGCGGACGCGGCGGTTGACGGTGAGGCTGCCGTGGCCGCCGGTTGCGGCGACGGCGATCCGCGCAGGGCTGAGGCGGTCGCCGGCGGCGATCAGGCGGGTGCCGGTGGAGAAGTCGAGGCCCTTGCGGCGGGTGTTGCGGCCGAGCGTCGGGGGGCCTTCGCCGGCTAGGATCAGGGTTTCGCCGTCGCGTTCGGCTTCTTCCTGGACCAAGACGGTGTCGGCGCCGTCGGGCATGGCGGCGCCGGTGAAGATGCGGGTGGCTTCTCTTGGGCCGACCTTGCCAGTGAAGGGGCGGCCGGCGGCGCTTTCGCCGATGACTTTCCAGGGGCCGGGGAGGTCTTCGAAGCGGATCGCGTAGCCGTCCATGGCGGACAGGTCGGCGGCGGGTTGCGTGCGGCGGGCGAGGATGTCCTCGGCGGCCCAGCGGCCGGCGGCTTCGCGTAGCGTCACGGTCTCGTGGCCGACGCGGGGGGCCATGGCGAAGAGGCGGGACTGGGCTTCGGCGACGGGGACTAGGGTCATGCTTTTAGCTCTGATATTACGTGGTTTTCCTGCCGGAAGTGCAGGAAGTTCACACGCTGGGAGACTTTTGGCGGGAGCAGTTTTGGGGTTTCAGGTTTGGAACGGTTTCGTCCGGCAGAAGGTCCGGCGGGAGGGTGTGAGTTTCGGCCTTGTTTGGCGCTTTGCCATGGGTTTGGGATGTAGGACAGGTGTTGTCGGGACTGCGGCCGCTGGCAGGGCGGTCCGTCGCAGCTACTGCCTCCTTGTTCTCCCGCGAAGGCGGGAGCCCAGTCTGGGTCCCCGCCTTCGCGGGGAAACAGGGGTTGGGCAGACGGCGGTCGCTGTAATGTTGGCCTTCCCAACTGGGCCCGGGCCTTCGCCGGGGTGGTGCTAGTTCGCTGGTGTGGAGCTAGTTCGCTGGTGTGGAGCTAGTTCGCTGAGGTGGTGCCAGTTCGCTGGTGTGGTGCTGGCAGATTGGTGCCGCTGTTCTTTCGGGCCGGCGAGTGGATGCTGGTGATGGCCTTCGCGTCCTTCGTACGTTTGGCCAGCGCGGGTTCATCCGGTGCGGGGCTTTGTTTGGGGGAAAGAGACACCAGATCAGCATGATGACGCGTAATCAGCCTCGGGCGAGAGACAGGATCGGGGCAGCGCTAGGCGCGGTCCTTCTGCCGGGGGTGCTTGGCTACGCGCTGCTCAATGGGCTGGTGGTGACGATGCCGGCGGCGGTGACCGATGCGTTGAAGGTGTTCGATGCGGCGCCGCCTCCGTCACCGCCGCCCGAGGAGAAGGTCAGGCCTCGGCCTTCGCCTAGTCGCAAGCCGGAGGGGGCTGCGTCGCCGCCTAATTTGAGGTCGAAGGCTACCGAGGTGGTCGCGCCGCCGCCGGTGGTGCCGGTTGTGGTGCCGCCGCCGGTCGTGGTCGCGGAGAAGGCTGGCGTGGGTGCGCAGGCTACGGCGGGCGCTTCGGATGTGCGCGGGCCGGGGAGCGGGAGTGGCGGAGTCGGGAATGGCACCGGGAGTGGGGGATATGGCGACGGCGACGGTGGGGGTGGCGAGGAGACGCCGCCGCGGTGGCGCAAGGGGCGGTTGAAGGACTCCGATTATCCGCGCGAGGCGGCGGAGACGGGTATCCGGGGGCGGGTTTCGGTTCGGTATCTGGTGCAGACCGATGGGCGGGTGTCGCGGTGCCGGGTGACGCGGTCGAGCGGGAGCCGGGAGCTGGATGACCTGACGTGTCGGTTGATCGAGGAGCGGTTTCGGTATGATCCCTCGCTCGATGCGGCGGGGCGGCCGGTGGAGTCGACGATCGTCGAGGATCACGAATGGGCTATTGGCGGGGATTAAGGCCCTGAATTGACGGCAAACTGCTTGGCTTGCCCTCACCCTTGCCGCCTTTGGCGTCTATCCCTCTCCCCTTTGGGGAGAGGGTGCCTCGTTACGCGGTCCAGTTGCCGGATTTGCCGCCGGACTTGGCGCGGACGCGGATTTCGGTGAGGACCATCGTCTTGTCGATCGCTTTGGCCATGTCGTAGATCGTCAGGAGTGTGACCGTAGCAGCCGTCAGGGCTTCCATTTCGACGCCGGTCTTGCCTTCGGTCGAGGCGGTGGCGGTGGCGGTGACGCCGGTTTCGTCGACGACCAAGTCGATTTCCACCTTCGTGAGCGGGAGCGGGTGGCAGAGGGGGATGAGGTCGCTGGTGCGCTTGGCGGCCATGATGCCCGCGACGCGCGCGACGGCGAGGACGTCGCCCTTTTTCGCGGTGCCGGCGCCGATCGCCGCGGCGGCTTCGGCGGACATGGTGATACGGCCGGAGGCGACGGCTTCCCGGGCGGTGATCGCCTTGCCGCCGACGTCGACCATTCTTGCCGCGCCGGCTTCGTCGATGTGGGTGAGGCCGGTCATCCGATGAGCGCTCGTGTAGCGGCTTCGACGTCGTTCTGGCGCATCAGCGCTTCGCCGATCAGGAAGCAGTGGATGTCGTGTTCGGCCATCGCGTCGAGTTCGGCGCGAGTCGTGAGCCCGCTTTCGGCGACGAAGGTGCAGTCCTTGGGCGCCTTGCCGACGAGATCGTAGGTGCGCTGGAAATCGACCGAGAAGTCGCGCAGGTCGCGGTTGTTGACGCCGATAAGCCGCGACTTGAGCCGCAGCGCGCGCTCCATCTCGTGCGCGTCGTGGACTTCGACCAGCACGTCCATGCCGCATTCGAGCGCGGAAGCCTCGATCTCGGCCATCTGGATGTCGTCGAGTGCTGCGACGATGATCAGGATGCAGTCGGCGCCGATCGCGCGCGCTTCGGTCGACTGCCACGGATCGACCATGAAGTCCTTCCGCAGGACGGGGATCGAGACGGCGTCGCGCGCCGCGGTCAGATAGGCGTCGGAGCCCTGGAACCACTTTTCATCGGTGAGGACCGACAGGCACGCGGCACCGCCGGCTTCGTAGGCGCGAGCGTGGGCTACGGGATCGAAATCGGCGCGGATCAGGCCTTTGGACGGACTCGCTTTCTTCACCTCGGCGACCAGCGCGTAGCCGGTCTTCGCGTCCAGCGCGGCGCGGAAGCCGCGCGGCTTCGACATGCGGGCGATGCCGGCGTCGATGTCGGCGAGCGAGGTCGTTGCCTTGCGCGCAGCGACTTCGGCGCGCTTGGTCTCGAGGATACGGTCGAGCATGGTCATGTCAGTAGGCGATCCAGCGGGCGAGCAGCGCGTCGGCGCTGCCGGTGTCGAGGGCGGCGGCGGCTTTGGCCGCGCCGTCGACGAGAGTGGGGACGGTGCCGGCGACCATCAAGGCGGCGGCGGCGTTGAGCAGGACGGCGTCGCGGTAGGCGCCGGTCTCGCCTTTCAGCAGGCGGCGGAGTGCGTCGGCGTTGTGGTGCGCGTCGCCGCCGCGGATGTCGGTGATGGCGTGGCGGGTGAGGCCTGCGTCTTCGGGGGTGATGCTGGCGGGCAGCGTTACGGTGCCGACCGACGCGACGATGCTGGGGCCGGCGCCGGACAGTTCGTCGAGGCCTTCTTCGCCCGAGACGACGAGCGCGGCTTCGGTGCCGAGCTGTTCGAGGGCTTCGGCGTAAAGCGACACATAGTCGGGGCGGGCGATGCCGATGAGCTGCCGGGTGGTGCCGGCCGGGTTGGCGAGCGGGCCCATCAGGTTGAAGATGGTGCGCTTGGCTATGCGTTGGCGGATCGGCGTGATGCGCTTCATCGCCGGATGGTGGTTGGCGGCGAACAGGAAGGCGATGCCGATCTCGTTGAGGCTTGCCTCCGCAGTGGCGCCGGCGCGGTCCATGTCGAGACCGAGGACCTCCAGCGTGTCGGCGGCGCCGGCCTTGCTCGAGGCGGCGCGGTTGCCGTGCTTGGCGACGGGGACACCGCACGCGGCGACCACGAGCGCGACGGCGGTCGAGACGTTCAAGGTGTGGTGGCCGTCGCCGCCGGTACCGCAGACGTCGATCGCGCCGGCGGGGGCGTCGATCGGGATCATCCGGTTGCGCAGCGCGCGCGCGGCTTCGGCGATCTCGATGCTGGTTTCGCCGCGGGTCGCGAGGTCGGTGAGGAAGGTGGCGATCGCGTCGTCGCTCGCGCGGGCGTCGAGGATGTCGGCGAAGGCTTCTCGGGCGGATTCGCGGGAGAGGGGGGAGCTGGGGTCGGGAAGGAGCGTGGTGGTGGTCACATTCCCCTCCCGCTTGCGGGAGGGGTCAGGGGAGGGGCTACTTCCTTCGCCGAGGTCGTGGGTGCGGCGCTGCCCTCCCCCGACCCCTCCCGCAGGCGGGAGGGGAGCTGGTGGGGGATGTTCGCCATCTTGAGGAAGTTCGCCAGCATCGCGTGTCCGTGTTCGGTGGCGATGCTCTCCGGGTGGAACTGCACGCCGTGGATCGGCAGCGTCTCGTGGCGGAAGCCCATCACCGTGCCGTCCTGCGCGGTCGCGTTCACCACCAGCGTGTCGGGGACCGCGTTGACGATCAGCGAGTGATAGCGCGTGGCGATGAACGGTGAGGGCAGCCCTGCATAGAGCCCGGTGTCGTCGTGGACGACGGGCGAGGTCTTGCCGTGCATGAGGCCGCCGCGTTCGACCTTGCCGCCGAAATGCTGGCCGATCGCCTGATGGCCAAGGCACACGCCTAGCAAGGGCTTGCCCGCGTCCGCGCAGGCGGCGACCAAGTCGAGGCTTACGCCCGCCTCGGTCGGCGTGCAGGGGCCGGGGGAAATGAGGAACGCGTCCGCGCCCGACGACAGAGCCTGCCCGGCGGAGATCGCATCGTTGCGGACGACTTCGACCTCGACACCCAGTTCCATTAGGTAATGGACGAGGTTCCAGGTGAAGCTGTCGTAATTGTCGACGACGAGGATCATGGCGTCGCCATAGCCTAAGCGCGGCGTGGTGCAACATGGCAGCGCGCCCGGACGTCGTGCTTGATCGATGGCTGCGACCGATTGCCCCAGATTCGGCATGTGCTGGTCGCGGATGGTCGACGTCGTTCCTATATCGGCGGGGCAGGCGCGCATCATTCAGCGCGGAGCAATGCCGCGTGACGGACGTTATCCGTTCAAAGGAGCTTAACCGATGTTACGTACCGTCGTCCTCGCTGCACTGATCGCCCTTCCCGGCATGGCTTACGCGCAGGACGCGCAGGTCGACACGCCGCCCCAGCGGATCCGCAGCGTCACGCTGACTGGCGACCAGAAATGCCCGAAGTCGAGCAATGGCGAGATCGTCGTGTGCTCGACGCTCGACCAGCCGTACCGGATCCCGAAATCGCTGCGCGACGACAAGCCGATCGCCGCGAAGAACCAGAGCTGGGTGAACCGCGCGGCGACGATGGATCAGGTGGGACGTGTGGCTGGCGGGTTGCCGGATACGTGTTCGGCGGTCGGTACGGGCGGTCAGTCGGGCTGCTTCATGCAGCGTAACCAGGCGTATGCGGCGGAACGTCGGGCGTCGGCTAGCGAGTCGAACACGCAGCCTTAAGCTCTTTGTCGGGTCGGACCGCTCACTCCCTGAAAACCAACCACCCCGGCGAAGGCCGGGGCCCAATTGGGAACGAGGAGTAACGAGGGTTGCGGGCGATTACTGCGACCTTGCCATGTGGGCCCCGGCCTTCGCCGGGGTGGTATGACCGCTGGATGTGGCCATTTTCCTGCTACGTCATCGACGGTTTACTGGCCGAAGCCCGAACCCTTTGCCCTGCTGACCGCTTCGCGTGCGGCGGCGAGTATCGCGCCAGCCTTGGCTTCGCATTCGCGTTGTTCGTATTCGGGGATGCTGTCCGCGACGATCCCCGCGCCCGCCTGGACATGGATCGTGCCGTCCTTCACCACTGCCGTCCGCAGCACGATGCATGAATCCATCGAGCCGTCGGGGGAGAAATAACCGACCCCGCCCGCGTATGCGCCGCGGCGTTCGGGCTCGAGTTCGGCGATGATCTGGCAGGCGCGGACTTTCGGCGCGCCGCTGACGGTGCCGGCGGGGAAGCCTGCGAAGAGGGCGTCGAGCGCGTCCTTGTCGGGGGACAACGTGCCGACGACGTTCGACACTATGTGCATGACGTGGCTGTAGAATTCGACGCCGTAGCTGGCGGTCACCTTTACCGAGCCGGGTGACGCGGCGCGGCCGACGTCGTTGCGGCCGAGATCGAGCAGCATAAGGTGTTCCGCGCGCTCCTTCGGGTCGGCGAGCAGGCCTATGCGGTTGGCTTCGTCCTCCGCGGGGGTCTTGCCGCGCGGGCGTGTGCCGGCGATCGGGCGGATCGTGACTTCGTCGTCGCGGACGCGGACGAGGATCTCGGGGCTCGATCCGATCAGCGCGAAGCCGGGGAGGTCGAGGTGGTACAGGAACGGCGACGGGTTGATGCGGCGTAGCGAGCGGTAGAGCTCGAACGGCGGCAGCGCGAACGGCGTGCTGAAGCGCTGCGCGAGCACGACCTGGAAGATGTCCCCGGCGAGGATGTAGTCCTTCGCAGTGGCGACCATTTCGCCGTAGCGGCCTTCGGGGAGCGCTGGCGTGTAGATCGGTTCGGCGACGTCGGCTTGGACTGGCGCGGGAACGGGGGTGCTCGCGAGCTTGGCGGCCACAGCGTCGAGACGCTCTTCGGCCTCGGCCACGATCGAGTCCGCATCGCGCGTCGGATCCGGCCAGGCGGGCGCAACGAGATAGAGCGCGTCGGCGAGGCGATCGAACACCAGGACAACGCTCGGGCGCACGAAGATCATGTCGGGCAGGCCGAGCGGATCGACCGGCGGTTGCGGCAGGGCTTCGACCAGGCCGATCGTCTCGTAGCCGAAATAGCCGACCAGGCAGGCGAGCGCGCGGGGCAGTTCGGGTGGAACCTCCGCACGGCATTCGGCGACCAGCGCGCGCAACGCGTCGAGGGTCGGGACCGGGCACGGCGCGAACGTCTCGCGATCGGTCGCCCACTGGCGGTTGATCTCGGCGCGGTGGCCGTGCGCGCGGAACAGCAGGTCGGGGGCGAGTCCGATCAGGCTGTGGCGACCGCGGATCGCGCCGCCCTCGACCGATTCGAGCAGGAAGTCGCCACGCCCCGGCTCAATCAGCTTCAGCGCGGCGGCGACCGGGGTTTCGGTGTCGGCGACCTGACGGCGCCAGATGAGCGCGGGGCGCCCTTCGGCGAGAGCTTCACGCGCGCTCATGCGATCAGTTCCCGCTGCCGCCCTGGCCGAGCAGGTCGGCCCGGATGCGCGCGAGCGAGGCCGCGTTGATCTTGACGCCGACGTCGGCGCGGACCGCCTTGGCGAACTGCTCGACATATTCGCGACCGACCGAGCGGCCGATATTGGCGCGCGCCGCCTTGATCGCGGCGGCGTTGCCGGCCGCGTTGCCGCTGGCGATGCTGTCGAGCTTGATGACGAACCAGCCGCTGTCGTCGGGTGCCGCGAGCGTCTTGGCGGTGTTCGGCGCCATGCTGAACATCAACGCGAGCGCAGGCGGCGCACCGCGCGGATCCGCGGCGATCTGCGCGCGCGAGGCGGTCAGTGGGCGTGCGGCGGGCAGCTTCAGCCCGGTCTGGCCGAGCGACTGCTGGATCGGCATGCCCTTGTTGATCCGCGCCAGCACATCGGCAGCGACCTTCCGCGCCGCCTGCCGCGCGCGATCGGCGGTGACGTCGTGAAGCACCGCAGCACGAACCTGCGCAAGTGGACGCGGCGTTGCGCGGACGACACGACCGAGCGCGAAGACTGCGAAGCCGCCGTCGGTGCCGAGCTGGACGAGCTGCGGGGCATCGCCCTCGGCGGCCTGGAACGCAGCGGCGACGAGCGGCGCGATCGCGGCGTTCGGCTGGCTGGCGGGATCGTCGGGGTTGGCACCGCTTGCGATCAGCGCGGGCGTGGTGACCTGCTTGAGCTTCTGGTCGGCGATGACCTCGTCGAACGTGGCGTTCTTCGACAGCGAGTCGTCGATCTTGTCGTGGATGTCGGACAGCGCCGCGGCGGCCTTCTGGATGCCAAGAGCCGCGGCGATCTCGCCGCGGACCTGATCGAGCGAGCGGGCCGCGACCTTGTCGATCTTGTCGACCTTGGCGACGGTCCAGCCGAGCTGGGTACGGACCGGGCCGATCACCGCGCCGTCGACGGCGGCGAACACCGTGTCGGCGACCTGCGGTGAAGTGGTGCCGGCATAGGCGGCCTTTTCGACGCCGGTCTGCGTCGAGGCTTCGAGCCCGGTCGCGCGGGCGGCGTCGGCGAGGCTCGCGCCACCCTTAACTTTGGCGGCGAGCGCGGTGGCGCCGGCCTGATCGGCGACGACCACCTGCGTGATCGTGCGCTTCTCGGTCGCGGCGTAACGCGCGCGATCCTGCTGATAGGTCTTGGCGATCTCGGCGTCGGTCGGGACGGCCTGCGCCTTGACCTGCTCGGGCGTGATGACCGCGTAGCGGACGATGCGGCGCTCGGGCACCGTGTAGCGGGCGATGTTGCGCTTGTAGAATGTGGTGAGGTCGGCATCCGTCGGCGCGGGGCCGGCAGGGACGACGGCCGCGGGGATGAAGCCGATCGTGCCGGTGCGCTTTTCGAGCAGCAGCGAGGCGTAGGGGAGCGCGAGCTGGCTCGACACCTGCGTCGCACCGTTGCTGGGCAGCGTGAGCTGCTGTGCGAACGTGTCGCGGACCATGTCGCCGCGGATCTGCGCGTCGGTCAGCTTGCGCTGGGCGAGAATCTGACGGTACAGATTCTCGTCGAACTTGCCGGTCGGGCCCTGCAGTGCGGGGATGCTGGCGATCTGGCCATCGACCGAGCGCTTGCTGACGACCATGCCCTGCGCACGGCCGAACTGTTCGAGCGCCATGCTGGAGACGATCCGGTCGAGCGTGCCGTCGAGCCCGCCCTGGTTGACGAAGGTCGCCATGTCGAGCGTCGGCTGTTCCTGGCGGAAGCCTTCGAGCTGCGTCTGCGCCTGCGTCTTGAGTTCGTTCGCGGTCACCTCGGCCTTGCCGACCTTGGCGACGTCGCCGCCGGTGATCCCTGCGCCACCGGTCATCGAACTGAGCCCCGTGACATCGCCCGCCGCGAACGCGAGCGCGATGACGCCGAGCACCAGGAACGTGATGATCACGCCGGCCTTCGATTGGGTAAGACGGCGGAAGAAAGCGAGCATGGACAGCCGATCGACAGGGATAGGAACATGCGTGCTTTACGGGGGCGAAGGCGGCTCTTCAAGTCGGGGCGAGTCAAGGTGATGCTGGCCCGGATGGGCGCGCTTAGGGTTGTGCGCGGGCTGGCGGCGGCGCTATCGCTGGGCAAAATGCTCGGGAGAACATGATGCGGCGCAAGCTGGTAGCGGGAAACTGGAAGATGAACGGGTCGCGGGCGATGCTCGTCGAACTCGATGCGATCGCGGCGGCGGCGAGCGCTGCGCCGGGAATCGACGTATCGGTCGCGGTGCCGTTCACGCTGATCGCCGGCGCATCGGAGCGCGTGCCGGGGTTGGCGATCGGTGCGGAGGACGTGCACGAGGCGGATTCGGGCGCGCATACCGGCTGCGTGTCGGCGGCGATGGTCAAGGAAGTCGGCGCGTCGTTCACGATCGTCGGCCATTCGGAGCGGCGCGCGGACCAGCACGAGACGAGCCACGATGCCTGGGCGAAGGCGGCGGCAGCGCGGCGGCAGGGGCTCAACGTGATTTTGTGCTGCGGCGAGACCGAAGCCGAGCGCGACGCCGACCGTGCCGAGCGCGTGGTGCAGGCGCAGATCGAAAAATCGGTGCCGGACAATGCCGACGGCAGCTGGTTCACGCTGGCCTATGAGCCGCGCTGGGCGATCGGCACGGGGCGGACGCCGACGCTCGACGAGATCGCGGCGATCCATGCGATCGCGCGCGCGAAACTGCGGATGCTGATCGGCGATGCAGCGGCGGGCGTGCGGATCCTCTACGGCGGATCGGTGACGGGGGCGAACGCGGCGTCGATCCTGGATACGCCGAACGTCGATGGCGCGCTGGTCGGGGGGGCGAGCCTGACCGCGGCGAAGTTCGTGCCGATCATCGAGGCGGCGGCATCCCTGTAACGGGGCGCCGCGTACCAGTGCAAAGAAGTGCCCGTGTAAAGAATTGTTAAGTCCCGATAAACCCTATGGTCTTATGATTAATGGACGATTCGGCGAGATGATCGTCTGATCGGCGTGGATGGGTTTTCGTGCGAGGGTTGATATGGCCAAGTGGTTTCCCGGATGCGTCGGCGCGTCGATCGCGGCCTGCGCGGTGGTATCTGCGATCCCTGCCAGGGCAGAGACGCCGCGCGAATTGCTGACCCAGGCCGGGTTCGTCGACCGCGATCGCGGTGTCGCGCTGGCCCGGATCGACAAGGCGGCCGCAGCCGCGGGGCAGGCGCTCAGCCGTTCGCCGAACGATGCCGAGGCCGCGATCATGCAGGCGATGGCGAATGGGTATCGTGCCAAGCTGCTCGGCAATCGATCGCAGGCGATCGCCGCGCGGCGGCAATATGAGGCGTTGGTGACGCGCTATCCGCATAATGCCGAGGCGCAGGCTGCATTGGGCGCGTGGCATATCGGGGTGATCGCCAAGCTTGGGCGGTTCGTCGGGCGTGCGGTGGCCGGCGCGCAAAAGGCGACCGGGTTCGACGCGCTGGAACGGTCGGTGGCGCTGGGGGGTAATCGCGCGATGTTTGCCGGCTTGGCGGGGTTGTTGCGGCTCGAGCTCGATCCGAACGATGTTCGGGGACGCGCGCTGGTCGAGACGGCGAGCAGGGCGCCGACGCCGACCGCGATCGACGGGTATGTGCGCAAGGCGGCGATGGCGGTGCTGGTGCCGCTGCGCGCGGGTGATGCGACTGCGACGAAGGCGCTGGCGGACAAGCTGCTGCCGTTCGGGCAGTTCGCGACCGGGTGATAGCGGTTACTGCGTCACCGTCGTCATTCCCGCGAAGGCGGGAACCCATACTGGCTATCGTATCGGTGTGATCACCGACACCTGAGATTATGGATCCACATCTGCGCGGGGATGACGGCGTTATTGGTGTTCCCTTTGTTCAGCGTGCGTACCGCTTCGCCAACATCGCGAATGCGGCGCGGAGGGCATAGGCCTCGCCACCCTTCGGACGCCCCGGCTTGCCGGACGGCCGCCAGGCGAACACGTCGAGATGCGCCCACGCCGTACCCTTCGGCACGAACCGGCGGAGGAACAGTGCGGCGGTGATCGCGCCCGCGAATCCGCCATCGGGGGCGTTGACCATGTCGGCGATGTCCGACTTGAGCATCTCGTCATAACCGTTCCAGAGCGGCAGCCGCCACATCTGGTCGTTCTGTTCCAGTCCGGACGCGAGCAGGTCCGCCGCGAGCGGCTCGTCGTCGGTGAACATCGGCGGCAGGTCCGGACCTAGTGCGACGCGTGCCGCGCCGGTCAGGGTGGCGAAGTCGAGGATCAGTTCCGGATTGCTCTCGCCCGCCTTGGTCAATGCATCGCCGAGCACGAGGCGACCTTCTGCGTCGGTGTTGGTGTTCTCGACCGTCAGCCCCTTGCGCGTGGCGAGCACGTCGCCGGGGCGGAAGGCGTTGCCGGCGATGGAGTTCTCGACCGCGGGGATCAGGAGGTGGAGACGGACCGGGAGCTTGGCGGCCATCACGAGGCTCGCGAGCGCCAACGCGTGCGCCGCGCCGCCCATGTCCTTCTTCATTAGCCGCATGCCCGCCGACGGCTTGATGTCGAGCCCGCCGGTGTCGAAGGTGACGCCCTTGCCGACCAGCGCGATGCGGGGGTGCGCGAGCTCGCCCCATTCGAGTTCGATCAACCGTGGCGCGCGGTCCTTGCTCGCGGCCTGGCCGACCGCGTGGATCATCGGGTAGCCGGTCGCCAGCGCATCGCCGCGCGTGGTCGTGACGGTCGCGCCGTGGCGTTTGGCGAGCGTCTCGGCAGCGGCTTCGAGATCGGCGGGCCCCATGTCGGAGGCGCCGGTGTTGACGAGATCGCGGACGAGCGCGGTGGCTTCGGCGAGGCGGACCGTCTCGTCGATGTGCGCGGCGTCTTCGGTTAGCAGCACGCGCAGGCCGGTCGCGTCTGGCTTTACGTAGCGGGTGAACTGGTGCTGGGCGAGCATCCAGCCGAGCCCGGCAGCGCCGACCTGACCCTCCGCAAGTCGGTATGTGCCCTCGGGTAGCGAGGCGCCGAGCGATGCGATCCGCCACGGCGACGTTACCGCTTCGTTGCAGACCAGGAGCATCGACCAGTCATCCGCGGTCTCGCCGGGCAGGACCGCGCGGTCGCCGGCCTTGCCGGTCAGTCGGTGCGCGGCGATCGTCGTGCGGATGCGCTGCGACTGTTTGGCGAGCCAGCTTTCATACGCGTCGGGCTCGACGACGTGGATCGTCCGCGCGGGCTGGCCGCGGTCGGGTTGGAGCATCGAGGCGAAGTCGGTCATTGTGCGGGCGCCACCAAAAGTTGTTCGTATCGACCGTTCGCGCCGGGCTCGGCATAGGTGCTAAGCGACAGCGTGCGGTCGGGATAGGTGATGCGGTAGGTGCGGTTGACGAAGCCCCCGCGCAAGCGGGTCTTGCCGGTTTGTGCGAACGCGGTGGGCTCGCCGAGCGCGCTGAGGCTGGTCTTGTAGTCGGCGAGCGCGACCGGCTTGAAGTAATAGTTGGCGTCTTCGGTCAGGCCTCTGCGGTCGAGCGTGCCGGTGCGGAGCTGGTCGTAGACGGCGCGGGCCCGGCCGAGTGCGGCCGTGTCCTCCGCGCTGGCGGCGGCGGGCGGCAGGACGATCTTGGCGACGCCGGCGGCGATGCGACCCGTTGCGTCGCTGAACCAGCTGTTGGTGACGACGACGATGGCCGCCTTGTCGTCGGGATAGACGGTGTTCTCGGACAGGAAGCCGACCGCTTCGCCGCTGTGCTCGACATAGCGGCGGCCATTCGCGCTGCCGGTGAAGACGCCGAGGCCGTAGCCGTTGCTCGATCCGTCGGCGAGCTTGACGGGGGTTTCCTGCGCGGCCCAGTCGTCGGCGGGGAGCGTGGTGCGGTTGAGGCGCGCGACGTCCCATTTGGCGAGGTCTTCGGCGCTCATCGAGAGTTCGCCGGCGGCGTAGAGCCAGCCGTCCGCGCTGGGGGTCTCGGGGCGGACGGGGCCGAGGGCGAAGCGGCCATAGCCTTGCGGGAACGCCTTGCCGATCGCCTTGTCTTGGTCGAGCGCGCGGATGTCGAGCGGCTTGAAGATGCGTTGCTGGAGGAAGCTAAGCAGCGGCTGGTGCGCGATCTTCTCCACGATAAGCCCGGCGACGACGTAGCCGGTGTTGGAATATTGCCACTGCGTGCCGGGTGCGAAGTCGAGCGGCTTCTTGGCCCAGCGATCGACGATCTGCTGCGGCGTGACGGGCTTGGCCATCGCCGCGAAGCTGTAGTCCTGCGGCCAGTAATCCTGGAGGCCCGAGGTGTGGCTGAGCAACTGGCGGATGGTGATGCGGTCGCCGCCGGTGATGCCGGGGATGTATTTCGCGACGGTGTCGTCGAGGCTGAGCTTGCCCTCGTCCTCGAGCAGCAGGATCGCGGCGGCGGTGAACTGCTTCGAGATGGAGGCGATCTGGTAGGGGAGTTTGGGGTCTGCCTTGGCGATCGCCTCGGAGGGCTTCCCGTACGCCTTGGCGAACACGATCCGCCCGCCGCGGACTACGGCGATCGAGGCGGACGGCACACCGGTATCGCCGAGCGCGCCGGTGACCAGCGTATCGATCTGCGCGGTTTCGGTGGGGGTGAGCGATTGCGCGATGGCGGGAGTTGGGAGCAGCGCGGCGACGGCGAGGAGGCGGAGGATCATGGCGCGCAACGAAGCAGAACCGGCGTGCGCGCGCAACGCCTGCGATTTTTATTCCGTGGCGGTTGAAGGGGTTAGGCTAGGGCAGAAATGTTGACGGAACACGCCGTGTTACACGCACGTTTCATCGTCCGACCGGGAGCCTTTTCACGTCTTAGGGGACACAACCATGCTGTATACCATCGCCGTCATCCTGCTGATCCTCTGGCTGGCAGGCTTCGCCTTCCATGTCGCAGGCGGACTGATCCACATCCTGCTCGTGATCGCGGTCATCGTAGTTCTGGTAAAGCTGTTCACCGGCCGCAACGTCGTCTGACGGACTCGCGAACTTAGCCGTTCTCCCGCGGACGCGGGAGTCCAGGATCACCAACGGTATCGTTCGAGATTCCTGGACCCCCGCTTTCGCGGGGGAACAGCTAATTAGACGGGGACGCCGTAGAGGTCGTGATCGTCGGCGTCTTCGATCGTGACCGGGACGATGTCGCCAACCGTCAGATGGCCAGCGTCGCGGAGGAAGACTTCGCCGTCGATCTCGGGGGCATCCGCCTGCGAACGGCCGGTCGCGCCTTCCTCGTCGACAGCATCGATGATCACATCCAGCGTGCGGCCGATCTTGGCCTGCAACTTGGCCGCGGAGATTGCCGCGGTCTTTTCCATGATGCGAGCGTAGCGCTCTTCCTTGAGCTCTTCGGGCACGTGGTCGGGCAGCAGGTTCGCCGCCGCCCCTTCAACCGGCTCGAAGCGGAACGCGCCGACACGGTCGAGCTGGGCTTCGTCGAGCCAATCTAGCAGATACTGGAAATCTTCCTCGGTCTCGCCGGGGAAGCCGACGACGAAGGTCGAGCGGATCGTAATGTCGGGCGCGATCGTCCGCCAGTTATGGATCCGCTGCAGCACCTTCGCATCGTTGCCGGGGCGCTTCATCCGACGCAGCACCGACGGCGCGGCGTGCTGGAACGGGATGTCGAGATACGGCAGCACGAGGCCCTCCGCCATCAGCGGGATGACGTGGTCGACGTGCGGGTAGGGGTAGACGTAGTGGAGGCGCACCCACGGCGCGATCTTGCCGAGTTCGCGCGAGAGGTCGGTCATGTGCGCGCGGACCTCGCGCGCTTCGTTGCGCGACATCGGGCCGCCGGTCTTCACCGGCCAGCTGGCGTGGCGGAGGTCGACGCCGTACGCCGAGGTGTCCTGGCTGATGACCAGCAGTTCCTTGGTGCCGGCTTCGACGAGCTTTTCCGCCTCGCGCAGGATCGCGTCGGGGCGGCGGCTGACGAGGTCGCCGCGCAAGCTTGGAATGATGCAGAACGAGCAGCGGTGGTTGCAGCCTTCCGAGATCTTCAGATAGCTGTAGTGGCGCGGGGTCAGCTTCAGGCCAGCGTCGGGGATCAGGTTGAGGAACGCCGACGGCGGCATCGGCGCGGCCTCATGGACCGCGCCGACGACCTGCTCGTATTCGTGCGCGCCGGTGATCGCGAGGACCTGCGGGAAGCGCGCGCGGATCGCGTCGGCTTCCTTGCCCATGCAGCCGGTGACGATGACCCGGCCATTCTCGGCGATGGCTTCGCCGATCGCCTCGAGGCTTTCCTCCTTGGCGGAATCGAGGAAGCCGCAGGTGTTGACGAGCACGATGTCGGCGCCGGCGTAATCCGGCGACATCTGATAGCCGTCGCCGCGCAGCTGCGTGAGAATCCGTTCGCTATCGACGAGGTTCTTCGGACAGCCGAGCGAGACCATGCCGATCTTCGGCGGGGAGGGGAGTGTTGTTGCCATGAAGCCCGCGCACATAGGCGCAAAGTTCGGTTTTTTCTAGGCGGTGGAAAATGCATCCGCCATGGGTGGGGAGATTGCGCGGGAAGGAACCGATATGCTGGCGATTGGACTGATGTCGGGGACGTCGCTCGACGGGATCGATGCTGCGTTGATCGAGACCGACGGCGAGGCGTTCGTGCGGCCGATCGCGTTTCGTGGCGAGCCGTATTCGGATGCCGCTCGGGCGCAGTTGGCGGAAGCTACGCGGATGGCGCTGACGTTCGACAAGCCGCGCGCGAGTCCACCGGTGGTTGCCGCGGGTGAGTTGATTACGCGCGCGCATGTGTTTGCGGTGCACAAGTTGCTGGCGGATGCTGGCGTTGCGGCGGCGGATGTCGATGTGATCGGCTTTCACGGGCAGACGATCGCGCATCGGCCGGATCGGCGCTGGACGTGGCAGATCGGCGATGGGGCTGCG
The DNA here is from genome assembly GCF_003688595.1 of Sphingomonas sp. PP-F2F-G114-C0414. Lineage (GTDB taxonomy): Bacteria > Pseudomonadota > Alphaproteobacteria > Sphingomonadales > Sphingomonadaceae > Sphingomonas. The sequence continues at coordinate 644,509 of NZ_RCWT01000010.1, read as the reverse complement.
GTGGCGCGGGCGACCGGGATCACGACGGTGTCGGATTTTCGGTCGGCGGATGTGGCCGCGGGCGGGCAGGGTGCACCGTTGCTGCCGGTGTATCATGCGGCGTTGGCGGCGGGGCTGGAGGGGCCGGTCGCGGTGCTGAACCTTGGTGGGGTGGGGAACATCACCTTCATTCCGGGCGGGCTCGACGTGCATGATTCGCGCGAGATGTCGCCGGAGCGGGCGCAGATGGCGGATCGCGATGGGCTGGTGGCGTTCGATACCGGGCCGGCGAACGGGTTGATCGATAGCTGGGTCGAGGCGGAGACGGGTGCGCGGTATGATGCCGGGGGGGCGTTGGCGGCGTCCGGGCGGGTGGACGAGACGGTGCTGACGGCGATGCTGGATCACCCGTTTTTTGATGCGCCTCCGCCGAAGTCACTTGATCGGAATGACTTCACTATCCAGCCGGCTCGGGGGTTGTCCGCTGCGGATGGGGCGGCGACTTTGACGGCGTTTACGGCCGCTACCGTGGCTGAGGCTTTGCGGCATTTGCCGGCTCGGCCGGTGCGGTTGCTGGTCGCGGGGGGCGGTCGGCATAATCCGACGATGCTGGCGATGATTGCCGAGCGAACCGGGTTGGTGGTGGAGCCTACCGATGTGCTCGGGTGGAACGGCGATGCGCTCGAGGCCGAGGGGTTCGCGTATATGGCGGTGCGGACGTTGAAGGGGGTGGCGATTAGCTTTCCGGGGACGACTGGGGTTCCGGTGGCGATGGCTGGTGGGGTTGTGGATCGGGTTTAGTTTGCCGACTAGCGTCTAAAAGCTTGTTCTCCCGCGAAGGCGGGAGCCCAGTCTGGGCTCCCGCCTTCGCGGGAGAACAAGGAGGGGCGTTGCTCGGTTTATTGATCGCCTGCGCATTGGTTCGTCCCAAGTTTCCACCCCGGCGAAGGCCGGGGCCCAATTGGAAAGGTTGCAGTAACGAAGCGCGCCCTTAGTTAGCGACGTCCCCCAATTGGGCCCCGGCCTTCGCCGGGGTGGTGCTTAGTGGGGCGAGCGGGCGGCCCTCTATCAGTGCGGCTTCTTGGCCTTGGCCGGCTTCTTGGGCTCTGGCTTCTTCGGTGGCGCCTTCTTCTCTGCCGCATCCTTCGCGCGCAACGCCGGCGCCGCGATCGCTGCCGCAATCCCCGCGATCACCGTCGCACCAACCGCGATCGCGGTCTTCGGATGCGACTTCACCGCGTCCGTAGCCGTCGCGAGGCCGGCCTTCGCCGCGTCGGTCGCGTCCTCGACCCAGTCGCTGGTTGCCGCGGTCTTCTTCGCATCGGGCTTCGGCTTGTGGTCGTCGTCGTGATGGACCTTGGCGTGCGGCATGGCGGAGTTGGGGATCGACGACATAGGGCTTGTCCTTCGGTAAGGGATGATGCCCGATAAACCGATCGCGTCCGTGACGGTTCCGTTACGGTGACCGTACCCTCATTCGCCAATCACCGTTTGCGGGTCAGCTCGCGCATCGCGTCGTCGAGCCCGGCGAGGCTCAGCGGGTACATGCGGTCGGTCATTAGCTCGCGGATGATCCGCACCGACTGCGAATAGCCCCATTGCGCCTCGGGCACCGGGTTGAGCCATGCCGCCGCCGGATAGGTATTCGTCAGCCGCTGCATCCACACCGCGCCCGGCTCCTCGTTGAAATGCTCGACCGAGCCGCCGGGGTGGGTGATCTCGTACGGGCTCATCGACGCGTCGCCGACGAAGATCAGCTTGTAGTCGTGGCCGTATTTGTGCAGCAGATCCCACATCGGCGTACGCTCGGCGAAGCGCCGCGTGTTGTCCTTCCACACGCCTTCGTACGGGCAATTGTGGAAGTAGAAGAATTCGAGGTTCTTGAACTCGGTGGTCGCCGCCGAGAACAGTTCCTCGCAGAGCTTGACGAAGGGGTCCATCGAGCCGCCGACGTCGAGGAACAGCAGCAGTTTCACCGCATTGCGACGTTCGGCGCGCATGACGATGTCGAGATAGCCCTGCCGCGCGGTGCCGGCGATCGTGCCGTCGATGTCAAGTTCGTCGGCGGCGCCGTCGCGGGCGAAGCGGCGCAGGCGGCGGAGCGCCACCTTGATGTTGCGGGTGCCGAGTTCCTTGGTGTTATCGAGGTTGCGGAACTCGCGCTGGTCCCAGACTTTCAGCGCGCGCTTGTGCGTGCTTTCGCCGCCGATGCGGACGCCTTCGGGGTTGTAGCCGCCGTTGCCATACGGGCTCGTGCCGCCGGTGCCGACCCATTTGTTGCCGCCCTGGTGGCGTTCCTTTTGCTCCTCGAGGCGTTTCTTGAGCGTCTCCATGATCTCGTCCCACGAGCCAAGCGACTTGATCGCCGCCATCTCCTCGGGGGTCAGGAATTTCTCGGCGACCGCCTTCAGCCAGTCCTCGGGGACTTCGCCGGTGGCCGTGCCGTAGCTGGTGGCGAGCCCGCGGAAGACCTTGGCGAAGACCTGGTCGAACTTGTCGAGCAGCCCCTCGTCCTTCACGTACACCGCGCGGGAGAGATAGTAGAAATCCTCTGGCGTCCGCTCGATGACCTCGGCGTCGAGCGCCTCCAGCAGGATGAGGTGCTCTTTGAGGCTGGCGGGGATGCCGGCGCTGCGGAGCTCGTCGAGGAAGTTCAGGAACACAGGCTTACGTCCTCACTTTGCAGCCGCGATCGGCAGTTCGATCCCGCTCGGCTGCGCGGCCGAATGGAAGACGCTGATCGTGGCCTTGCGGTAGTCGGCGGGCTTCGCGTCGAAGATGTTGGGGACGTAGGTCTGCGGGTTGCGGTCGTAGAGCGGGAACCAGCTCGACTGGACCTGCACCATGATGCGGTGGCCGGGGAGGAAGACGTGGCTGGCGTTGGGTAGCACGACGCGGAAATGCGTGGGCTGGCCGGCGACGATCGGGGTCGGCTTGTCGAACCCGTCGCGGTAGCGGCCGCGCAAAATGTCCATCGAGACGGCGAGCTGGTAGCCGCCCATTTCGGGCTTGTCGGAATATTCGGCGGGATAGACGTCGATCAGCTTCACCACGAAGTCGCCGTCGGTGCCGGTGGTGCTGGCGATCAGGTCGGCGACGGGGGCGCCGGCGATCGCGACCGGACTGGTGAGTGGCGGCGTCTGGTAGGTTAGGACGTCGGTGCGATCGGAGAAGGGGCGCTGATCGTCGACGAGCCATTGCCGCCAGGTCGAGCCGGTCGCGTAGGTCGGGCGGATCGGGCGGAGGCGGTAGGGGATCGGCTTGGCGGGGTCGGAGATATAATCGTCGCGGCCTTCGCTCGCGGGGGCGGTCGGCGCGAGGCCGCTGGCGGGCTGGAAGTAGAGTTTCTGCGTGGCGGTCGAGTTCGGCCAGCCGGCGAGCGTCTGCCACTGGTTGGCGCCGGTCTGGAACGCGGTGACGGGGGCGAGCGCGGGCGGTGTCGCGCCGGTCTTCAGCGCACCGTCGAGGAACGGGAGCAGCACGTTCTTGCGGAACCAGAGCGCAGTGTCGGCATCGAAGCGGATCGCGCCGAGCGTCGAGCCGTCGCCGTTCGCGCCGCCATGCGCCCAGGGGCCGAGCGCGAGGTGGTTGACGTGGTTGGGGTCGACTTTCGATACGGCTTCGTAGGCTGCGACCGCGCCGTAAATGTCTTCCTGGTCCCATTGGCTGGCGACCCAGAGCGTCTGCACCGTCTGTGGCTGCTTCGGCAGGATCGTCTCGAGCGCCTGGCCTTGCCAGAACGCGTCATAGGTCGGGTGATCGTGGAGGCGGTTGACGAAGGGCAACTGCTCCAGCCCGCGGCTTTTTACGAATTCGCTCGCGGAACCGGCGCGCAGGAACGTGTCGTAATCGTCATACGCGTCGCGCCAGAGGTCGCCGGCTTCGCCCTTCGCGGCGTCCTGCGTGTAGTAATAGTCGTAGCCGATCTGCCGGAACGCGCCGCCGTGGAAGTCGTCGTCACCCTTCCAGGTGTTGATTACCGGGTTCATCAGGACGGCGGCTTTCAGCGCGGGGTGCGGGTTCACCAGCGCCATCGCGGCCATCATGCCGTCATAGCTGCCGCCGATGATGCCGACGCGGCCGTTGCTGTTCTTGAGATTCTTCACGAGCCAGTCGATCGTGTCGTAGGCGTCGGTGGAGTGATCGACTTTCGTTGTGTTAAGCGGGCCGATCAGCGGGCGTTCGTTGATATAGGCGCCGTTCGAGCCGTTCTTGCCGCGGACGTCTTCGAACACGCGGATATAGCCGGCGTCGAAGAACATCGCATCGGCGGCGCGCAGGTTCATCGCGCCGCTGGAACTGGAGGATCGGCTGGCGCTGCTCTCCGCATTGTACGGCGTGCGCTGGAGGAGGATCGGCGCGTCGGTGAGGCCCTTGCGCTGGACGATCACCGCGTGGAGCGTAACGCCGTCGCGCATCTTGATGTCGACTTCGCGACGGTCGAAATCGAAGCCAGCGTTGGCGGGGACGAACTTGCTCGGAATGTCGCCACCGGGCTGCGGCGCCTTTTCCTTCTGCGCGGATATCGAGGAGGGTGCCGACGTGGCGAGCAGGGCCAGCGTGATCGTCGTAAGAGCCTTGAACCGCATCGTTATCCTCACCGTCTTTTGCCGGATGGTGGTGGCACGGTTTCGAGGGTGGCGGCAATGCTTAGTATGGGAATGCGGGGGTCATCTAGCTCCCCTCCCTGGAAGGGAGGGGCTGGGGGTGGGTTGGCCGGCTCGGGCCACGCCGGTTCGGATATGCGGAAACCGACACACCCCCGCCCCCTCCCTTCCAGGGAGGGGGGAAGTTAGAAGGTGTCAGCGGGCTATCGGCTTGCCGCTGACGGGCACGTAGGCGTCGATCAGCGCACCAACGTAATCGGGGTTGCGGCTGGTGAGTTCGGGCGCGGCGTGCGTGTGGCCGTAGATGAAGCCATAGACCGGATAGACCCCGCCGCCGAGGCCGTCGACGTCCTTGTACCAGACCTTCACGTCGCTCCAGTCGTTGCGCGGCGAGACGTCGAACAGCGTCACGTCCTGCTCGGCATGGCCGCGCTCGCCGTTCTGCCGCGACCAGTTGGCGTGGGTGAGCATGACGACGCGCTTCTCGACCACCCGGCTGACGACCGCGACATGACCCATCGGCAGGCGTGCGGTCTTGGCGAAGACGATGACCGCGCCTTCCTTCGGCTTGTGCGTGCGTTCGTATTTGCCGTCCGCCTGCTCCCACCAGGTCCAAGCGTTGCCGTAGATCTGGATCCCCGAGGCGGCGCGCGCGAAGGGGACGCACTCGCCGACATAATTCAGCAACGACGTGGCATGGCCGCCGGTCGCGGACGCGGCGGCGATGACGAGGCTGAGGAGCGTTCGGGGGAGTCGCTTCATGCCGCTTGTCTACAAAGCACCGAGTGACTGGTCGGTTGCCGGCTTTGGTTAACGCATGGTCCTGCCGCGCTTTTCGGTCGGGTCGGCGTGGGTCGGTCTCGAAACGCTCACCCCTGATTCTTCTGCCGCTTCGCCATGAACGCCAGACGCTCGAACAGCATGACGTCCTGTTCGTTCTTCAGCAGCGCACCGTGCAAGGGCGGGATCGCCTTGGTCGGGTCGCGGTTCTGGAGGATGTCGAGCGGCATGTCCTCGTGCAGCAGCAGTTTCAGCCAGTCGAGCAGCTCGCTGGTCGACGGCTTCTTCTTCAGGCCCGGCACGTCGCGAACGTCGTAGAAGAGGTCCATCGCCTTGCTGACGAGGATCTTCTGGATGCCGGGAAAGTGGACGTCGACGATCGCCTGCATCGTGCCGCGATCGGGAAACTTGATATAGTGGAAGAAACACCGGCGGAGGAACGCGTCGGGCAGTTCTTTCTCGTTGTTGCTGGTGATGATGACGATCGGGCGCTCGACCGCGCGCACGGTTTCCTTGGTCTCGTAGACGTGGAACTCCATCCGATCGAGTTCCTGCAACAGGTCGTTGGGAAACTCGATATCGGCCTTGTCGATCTCGTCGATCAGCAGGACGGGCGGCGCGGGCTGGGTGAACGCCTCCCACAATTTGCCCTTGCGGATGTAGTTGCCGATGTCGTGGACGCGTGCATCGCCGAGTTGCCCGTCACGCAGGCGGGCGACCGCGTCGTATTCGTACAGGCCTTGCTGCGCCTTGGTGGTCGACTTGATGTTCCACTCGATCAGCGGCGCGCCGAGCGCTTTCGCGATCTCGTAGGCGAGGACGGTCTTGCCGGTGCCGGGTTCGCCCTTGATCAGCAACGGGCGGCGCAGCGTGACGGCGGCATTGACCGCGACCTTCAGATCGTCGGTCGCGACGTAGCTCTGGGTGCCCTCGAAGCGCTTCATGCGATGTCCCGTCCGGTTCTGAATACCCGGTATGGATAGAGGGGAAGCGTTGGTCAGTGCAAGCGCGTTACAGATCGCCGCGGGCACTCGCGCGGGCTTCGAGCAGCGACCACAGGCCGCGGTGCTGCGCGAACAATTGCTGTGCGCCGAACAGGATCGCGCGATCGCAACCGGGGGCTGCACCGAGGTCGACGATCGTCGCCGCCGTGACGGACTCGGCGGGGAAGCCGGTCGCGGGTACGGCCACCGAGAACCGTTCCGCCGCAGCATCGAGGACACGGCGGATCGCGGTCCAGTCGTAGACCAGCGCGGCGGCGGCGCCGGTGGCGCACCCGCGACGTTCGGACCGGGCCAGCATTTCGAGCGCGTGCCGTTCGTTGACCAGCGCGGTTTCGGTCAGGGCCTGGCCCGGCGTCGACGGCAACGGCCCGACCGCCGCGGTGAGTTGCGCGAGATAGGCGCGTTCCTCGGCAAACCCGACCGCGGCGGCGGCGAGCCATTCGGTCGCGGGCGGCTGCGCTGCCTGCGTCAGGACATCGGCGATCATGCCCGGATGGTCGCCGTGGATCGCGCACAATGCGTGGATCGCGTCGGAGAGCGTGCGTTGCACCGGCGTACCGAGCACGAGGCGGCGCATATGCGGGTGCGCGGCGCTGCCGTCGACCTCGCCCAGGCGGACGAGCGCGTCCCACGCATTCGACGTCCCGATCTGTAATGCCGCGTGGGAAACCATCGTGCTCCGGTCGAACAAGTCGTGCGCTGCGTATGCGCCACGCCGTTCCCTTGCGCCGCATCGCCTGTACGAAGCGCGTAGGAACATGGTGTACGTAAAATTAATTATAGCATCTTGGTCGCGAGGACGGTCGCAAATCCCGCATTTCCCGGACAATCACCGACGGTACGCGATCCGGTCTTTACGCCGTGACGCGTCGTCGCGATAACGCGCCCGGCGCCGGGACAGGATCGGCGACCTGATCCCACGGAGTCTACAGGATGCGCACATGGTTGCTCGGGCTTGCACTTGCTTCGGTCGGAACCGCCGCGATGGCCGCTGATCAGGTTACGCCCCCGGCCGCGCCCGCTACACCAGTGCCTGCGCCCGCACCGGCACGGCCGGTCGAGGCGGCCAAGCCCGGCGACCTGACGATGGCGCGCGTGTTCGGCAATCCGGACCTGTCGGGATCGCAGCCGAAATCGGTCCGGCTGTCGCCCGATGGCACATTGCTGACGAGCTTGCGCAATCGCGACGACGAGAAGGAGCGCTTCGACCTGTGGGCGGTCGACACCGCGACCGGGGCGGCGCGGATGCTGGTCGATTCGAAGAAGGTCGGCAGCGGCGCCGAACTGACCGAAGCCGAGAAGATGCAGCGCGAGCGGGCGCGGATCGGCGGCCAGAAGGGTATCGTCGCGTATGACTGGGCGCCCGACGGCAAGTCGATCCTCGTGCCGCTCGACGGCGACCTGTATCTCGCCGGGCTCGATGGCAAGGTCACGCGGCTGACCGACACGCCCGGCGGCGAACTCAACCCGGTGGTCAGCCCCAAGGGCGGCTTCGTCTCGTTCGTCCGCGACCAGAACGTCGTCGTCCAACCACTGAGTGGTGGCGCCGCGAAGGCGGTCACGACCGGTGGCGGCGGCACGGTGCATTTCGGCGAGGCGGAGTTCGTCGCGCAGGAGGAAATGCACCGCGACACCGGCTATTGGTGGGCGCCCGACGAGCAGCATATCGCGGTCGAGCGGTTCGACGAGGCGCCGGTCCATGTCGCGACCCGCGCCTCGATCGGCGCGACCGGGACCAAGGTCTACGAGCAGCGCTATCCCGCGGCGGGCACGCCCAACGTGCTGGTCGACCTCTACATCATGAAGCCGGATGGCTCGGGCCAGGTGAAGGTCGATCTCGGCCCCAACCGCGACATCTATCTGGCGCGCGTCGACTGGACACCCGATGGCCGGATGCTGCTGGTGCAGCGCCAGAGCCGCGACCAGAAGCTGCTCGAGATGCTGCGGGTCGATCCGGCGACGGGCAAGTCGACGATCCTGTTCACCGAGAAGTCGGGGGTGAAGAGCTGGCTCAACCTGTCCGACGCGTACCGCGTGCTGAAGGACGGCAGCCTGATCTGGCGCTCGGAGCGGAGCGGCTACGGTCATCTCTACCGGTTCGCATCGGGCAAGTGGACGCAGCTGACCAAGGGCGATTGGGTCGTCACCGATCTGGTCGGCGTCGACGAAGGGAAGGGACGCGTGTTCTTCCTAGGCAACAAGGACGACGTGCTCGAACAGCAGCTGTATTCGGTCGACGTCGCCAAGCCGAATGCGATCACCCGGCTGACCGAAGCGGGCTGGTGGAACAGCGCGACGATGGACGCCGCGGCCAGCCGCCTGATCATCTCGCGCTCGAACCCGAAACAGCCGACCCAGGTGTATCTGGCCGACGCGACCGGCAAGCGGCTGTCGTGGATCAACGAGAATGCGGTGGTCGAGGGGCATCCCTATTATCCGTATCTGGCGAGCCATCAGGAAACCAAGTTCGGGACGCTGAAGGCCAAGAACGGCATGACGCTCTACTGGGAGATGATCACGCCGCCGCTCGAGCCGGGCAAGAAATATCCGGTGTTCTTCGAGCATTACGGCGGGCCCGGCACCGGCCAGGTCGTTACGCGCGGCTGGCAGGGCGCGCTGCCACAATATCTCGTCGATCGCGGCTACATCTATTTCAAGATCGATAATCGCGGTTCGTACAATCGCGGCCGCGCGTTCGAGAACCAGATCTATCACGCGATGGGCACGGTCGAGGTCGAGGATCAGCTGACCGGCGCGAATTACCTGAAGTCGCTGCCGTTCGTCGAGCCGAGCAAGATCGCGACCTATGGCTGGTCGTATGGCGGCTATATGTCGCTGAAGATGCTGGAGAAGACGCCGGGCGTCTATGCTGCGGCCGTGTCTGGCGCGCCGGTCACCGACTGGCAGCTGTACGACACGCATTATACCGAGCGCTATCTCGGCGATCCGGCGACCGACCCGGCGAGCTATGCGACCTCGGCGGCGGTCGAGGACGCGAACCGCATCGTCGATCCGCTTCTGCTGATCCACGGCATGGCGGACGACAACGTGTTCCTCGACAATTCGACCAAGGTGGCGGCGCGGATGCAGGCGACCGATACGCCGTTCGAGATGATGTTCTACCCGGGCTATACGCACCGCGTGGCGGGGCCGGGGATCAGCGAGCATGTCTGGGGGACGATCCTGAACTTCCTCGACCGGACGGTGAAGGACAAGCCGGTGCCCGAAGCCACGCCGGCGTCGGCACCGGTGAAGTAAACGCCGATGCGGTTCGTCGAGACGTTTCACCTGTGGCCGTTCCTCGACACGCTGGTGAGCTATATCGCCGCGTTCGTCTTCGGGACGCTGATCGGGGCGGAGCGGCAATATCGCCAGCGCACCGCGGGGTTGCGGACGAACACGCTGGTCGCGCTCGGGTCGGCGGCGTTCGTCGATCTCGGGCAGCGGCTGGGCGGCGATGTCGAGTCGATCCGGATCATTGCTTACGTCGTGTCGGGGATCGGCTTCCTCGGCGCGGGCGTGATCATGAAGGAGGGGATGAACGTCCGCGGCCTCAACACCGCGGCGACGCTCTGGTGCTCGGCGGCGGTCGGATCGTGCGCGGGAAGCGACATGATCGCGGAGGCGGGGTTGCTCACCTTCGTCGTGCTGCTCGCGAACACCGCGCTGCGGCCACTGGTCGACGGGATCAACCGGATCCCGACCGAGGGGCGGACGATCGAGGCCACCTACAGCGTGATGGTGACGGTTGCGGCGGGGGATGCGGGACCGATCGGCGATCTGGTGGTCGAGCATCTTGAGGCTGCGCAGTTGCAGGTGGCGGAGTTGGCCGTGACCGAGCGCGGCGAGGACCGGGTCGAGATTGCCGCGACGCTGGTGGCGACGAACGTGCCGGCGGAGGAACTGGATGCGATCACGGATCACCTGGCGAAGGTGCACGGAATCGAGCATGCGACGTGGCAGGCTAAGACGCATGACTGACGGGTGCAGGACGCTGGACGATGCCTGAGTTGACGTTGCCAACGTCTGAAATGGCCCACACTTGGGACGTTCAGGTCCAGTGAGAGTGCAGCAATGAACGACGCCGCAAACGTAATTGCCGTGGACCACACGGGTTTCGCTGTATCGTCTTTGGACGAAGCCGTTCGGTTTTGGACGGGAGCGCTCGGTTTCACACTTGAGCGACAATCGGAGATGGGGGGCGACTTCCTGCATCAGGTGACAGGTGTCGATGATCCGAGTGTGAAAACGGCGATCGTCAGGGCCCCAGACGGCTACGTTGTCGAACTGTTGCAATATTCGAGAGGGCACCAGAACGGGGCGGTGCCTTCCAGCGCGGGATCGATCGGGGCGGCCCACCTGGCGCTGACCGTAAAGGATATTCATGCCGCTATTGCCCGCGTCGAGGCAGCAGGATGGAAGGCCAAGGGTAGTCCGCTACCGATCGCGGGTGGTCCCCGGAAGGGTACGTTGGTGGCATACGTTTCAGGCCCCGATCATATCACGATAGAGCTTATGCAGCCGCCGGCCCGTTAATACGCCTGCGGAAGTTTTCCCGCTTCACCATCCTTTTCGGGAAAGGCGGCAACTGCCTAATGTCGGCTATCACCACCCGCCCTCCCAAACTCCCCCTATCCGCGCAACAAGTCGAAAGCCGTTGGACCTCGTCGCGCAACGTCGGTACTGCCCGCCCCAAGTCCAATCGGAGTGACAACATGGGTTATCGGGTGGTGGTCGCGGGCGCGACCGGCAATGTCGGGCGCGAGATGCTCAATATCCTGGCGGAGCGCGAGTTTCCCGCCGACGAGATCGCCTGCGTCGCGTCGTCGCGCAGCCAGGGGTTGATGGTCGATTACGGCGACACCGGCAAGCAGATCAAATGCACGAACATCGAGCATTTCGACTGGAACGGCTGGGATATGGCGCTGTTCGCGATCGGCTCCGAGGGCACCGCGGTCTACGCGCCGATCGCCGCCGCTGCCGGCTGCGTCGTGATCGACAATTCGTCGCTCTACCGCATGGACCCCGACGTGCCGCTGATCGTGCCCGAGGTGAACCCCGAGGCGATCGACGGCTACAAGGTCCGCAACATCATCGCCAACCCGAACTGCTCGACCGCGCAGATGGTCGTCGCGCTGAAGCCGCTGCACGACGCCGCGAAGATCCTGCGCGTGGTCGTCTCGACCTATCAGTCGGTGTCCGGCGCGGGCAAGGCGGGGATGGACGAGCTGTTCGAACAGAGCCGCAACATCTTCGTCGGCGATCCCGCCGAGCCCAAGCTGTTCACCAAGCAGATCGCCTTCAACGTGATCCCGCACATCGACAGCTTCCTCGACGACGGCTCGACCAAGGAAGAATGGAAGATGGTCGTAGAGACCAAGAAGATCCTCGACAAGAAGATCAAGGTCACCGCGACCTGCGTCCGCGTCCCCGTGTTCGTCGGCCATTCGGAAGCGATCAACATCGAGTTCGAGAACGAGATCTCGGCCGAGGAAGCGCAGAACATCCTGCGCGAGGCGCCCGGCATCATGCTGGTCGATAAGCGCGAGGACGGCGGCTACATCACGCCGATCGAGTGCGTCGGCGACTTCGCGACCTACATCAGCCGCGTGCGCGAGGATCCGACCGTCGAGAACGGCCTCAACCTGTGGTGCGTCAGCGACAATCTGCGGAAAGGTGCGGCGCTGAATGCGGTGCAGATCGCCGAGTTGCTCGGGCGTCGGCATCTGCAGAAGGCGTGAACGCGCGGGGCGGCGACGGCGTGTCGCCGCCCTTCGATCTGGCGACGACAGGCAATGCAGGATGAGTTTGTGAGCAGCACCCCGAGCGAGACGCAGTTTTTCGAGAGCTTCGACGGCACGCGTCTGGCGTGGCACGAGGTCGGCCCAACCACCGATGGTACGCGCGCGGTGGTGCTGATCCACGGCTATTTCTCCGACGCGAAGACCAACTGGATCCGCTATGGCCACGCCGCCAAGATCGCCGCGAAGGGCTTTCGCGTGATCATGCCCGACCTGCGTGCGCACGGTGAGAGCGACAAGCCGCATGGGCTGGAGGCGTATCCGGCCGACGCGCTGACGCAGGACGGGCATGCGCTGATCGCGCATCTCGGGCTGACCGACTATGATCTGGGCGGCTATTCGCTGGGTGCGCGGACGACGTCGCGGATGCTGGCGACGGGCGCGACCCCGCGTCGGGTGATCTTCTCGGGGATGGGGCTGGAGGGGCTGACGCAGACGTCGCGGCGTGCCGGGCATTTCCGGAACATCCTGACCAGGCTCGGGCAGCATGTGCAGGGTACGCCCGAGTGGCTGGCGGAGGCGTTCCTCAAGACCACTGGCGGCGATCCGGTGGCGTTGCTCGGCATTCTGGAGACGTTCGTCGATACTCCGCTGGAAACGGTGAAGGCGATCCGGCAGCCTACCCTGATCGTGTGCGGCGGTGAGGATCAGGACAACGGGTCTGCGCCGGACCTCGCGGCGGCCTTGCCACACGGCGAATACGTCGAGACGCCCGGTGGGCACATGAGTGCGGTGGTGAAGCCCGAACTCGGTCAGGCCATCGCGGATTTTCTCGCTCGTTAATAACGAGCGCCCTTAGCCGGTCATCTTGGCGAACGTCGGGTTTAGGGAGACGAACCGCAAGCTTGCTTACTTCTGGTTCCCCCGCGAAGGCGGGGGCCCAGGGTTACAAACGCTTCCGTGGTCTTAGCTGGACCCCCGCCTCCGCGGGGGAACGGTCGGCAGCGCGGCTCTTGTGTTTTACCGCCCCGGCGAAGGCCGGGGTCCAATTGGGAAACGCCGCTAACGGAGCGATGAGCTTAGTTACTCAAGACGTTCCAATTGGGCCCCGGCCTTCGCCGGGGTGGAGGCTTGGTTTGGCAGCGTGCCCGGCACCTACTCCGGAACCGTTCCCGGATCGGCGATGCCGGCATCGAACGACTTCGACGAGTCTGCCCCGTCAGCCTGATGCGCGTGCTTGCCCTTCGGTTTGGGCGCCGGCTGTCCCTTGGGCGTGCTGCCTCGCAAGGTCAGCAACGCGCCAACCGCCGCTCCGGCAACCGCGACACCACTGAAGATCGCAGCCGCACCCCATTTGCCGCGGGTCTTTTCCGGTGGCTTGGCGACCGGGACCGGCGTCGCCGAGTTGCGCGCGGGTACCGGGCGCGGCGTGCTGCGCTTGGTCGAGCGCGGCTTTGGCGTCGGCTTGGCTGCGGGCTTTGGCGGTGCGGCGGCCACGGGCTTGTCGGCAACCGGTTTTGCCGCCGGCACCGGCTTCGACGCGACCGGCTTGGCGGACGACGTGGCGGCCGGAGCCGCTTTCGGCGCACTCGCCTTGCGCGGTGCGCGGCGGCGGGTGACGGGCTTCTTTGCTTCCGTATCGGGCGTGTCGGTGTCGGCCACGGTTATCTTCCCTCAGCAATGATTGCGGATGCGTAACCCATTCTCGCGCGATCCGCTCCGATTTTTACCGAAAAGGTGGCTCGTCGAATGCGCGGAGCTTGCGGCTGTGGAGCTTCGGTCCCTCTAGGCGGAGCTGTTCGCAGGTCTCGATCCCGATTCGGAGATGCTCGCTGATCGCGCGTTCGTAGAAGCGGTTGGCCTGGCCCGGCAGCTTTAGCTCGCCGTGGAGCGGCTTGTCCGAGACGCAGAGCAGCGTGCCGTAGGGGACGCGGAAGCGATAGCCTTGTGCGGCGATCGTCGCCGACTCCATGTCGATGCCAACCGCGCGTGACAACGAGAAGCGCAAAGCCGACTTCGAATAGCGCAATTCCCAGTTGCGGTCGTCGGTGGTGACGATCGTGCCGGTGCGGAGGCGGCGCTTGAGCTCCTCGCCCGATTGGCCCGAGACGATCTCGGCCGCCTTGGCCATGGCGAGCTGGACTTCGGCGATCGCGGGGATCGGGATTTCGGGGGGCAGGACGTCGTCGAGGACGTGGTCATCGCGCAGATACGCGTGTGCGAGGACGTAATCGCCGATCCGCTGGCTTGGACGCAGGCCGCCGCAATGACCGATCATCAGCCACGCCTCGGGGCGCAACACCGCGAGATGGTCGCAGATCGTCTTCGCGTTCGACGGGCCGACGCCGATATTGACCAGCGTGATGCCGGTGCGGTCGTCCGCCATCAGGTGATACGCCGGCATCTGGTGACGGCGCCAGGCGCTGTCGGAGATGATCTTGTCGATGTCGTCACCCGACGAGATCGTGATCCCGCCCGCGCCCGACAGGCTCGTGAAGCGCGAGCCTTCACCAAGCTGCGTTCCCGCCCACCGGACGAACTCGTCGACGTAGCGGTGATAGTTGGTGAACAGCACGAAGCGCTGCGCGTGTTCCGCCGGCGTGCCCATGTAATGACGCAGGCGGGCAAGGCTGAAGTCCGTGCGCAGGCCATCGAACAGCGCGAGCGGACGCGTCTCGTCGTTGGCGACCCAGAGGCCATCGGCGATCTCGTCGCCGATATGCGCAAGTTCGGTCGCGGGGAAGTGACGCGACAATTCGGTGGCGGAGACCTCGTCGAGGCTCAGCGCGTGGCCGGGCTCGATCACATAGGGGAACGGAATTTCCTGGCGCCCCTCGACGGCTTCGACGGTGACGTCGTAATCCTCGATCAGCAGCGTCAGCTGTTCGGTCAGGTATTCCGCGAAGATCGCCGGCTTGGTGACGCTGATGCGGTATTCGCCTGCGTTGACGAGCCGACCGAACGAGCGGAGCGGGGTGGGCCGGTCGACACCACCCTTATAGGTGAGGCGGATCTCGGGATAGGCGAACGAGCCGTCCGTGCGGCTGGCCGGATCTGGCGTCGTGCCGTCGGCGATATAGGCGCTCATCGCGGCTTGGAGGCGCTCGACGGAGGCGCGGTAGAGGCGGTCGAGGTCGGCGACGAGGTCGGATGCGATTGTCATCGGGCAGTGTTAGGTGGCGGACGTTACGGTGGCAAGACTTCGAAATCCTCCCCGGCACGGGGAGGGGGACCGTTCGCGAAGCGAAGGGTGGAGGGGGCGTGCCGCACACGGTACGTTCGCGGAGAGCCCCCTCCGTCAGCCCTGACGGGCTGCCACCTCCCCGTGCCGGGGAGGAATGATCAGATCTCGCTGAGCAGGTGCTCGGCCGAGCTGACCTTGAACTCACCCGGAGCCTCGACGTTCAACTGCTCGACGACGCCGTCGTTCACCAGCATCGAGTAACGCTGGCTGCGCGTCCCCATGCCGAAGCCCGAGCCGTCCATCGTCAGCCCGATCGCCTTGGCGAAGTCGCCATTGCCGTCCGCGAGCAACGTGATGTCGCCGGCGCCTGCCGACTTGCCCCAAGCGCCCATCACGAACGCATCGTTGACCGAAACGCACGCGACCTCGTCGACGCCCTTGGCCTTCAGTTCGGCTTCCTTCTCGACGAAACCGGGCAAATGCTTGGCCGAGCAGGTCGGCGTGAACGCGCCGGGGACCGCGAACAGCGCGACCTTGCGGCCCTTGAAGAAGCTGTCGGTATCGACCTGATCGGGGCCATCCGCGGTGGCCTTGACGAGAGTGGTGGTGGGAAGGCGGTCGCCGACGCTGATCGTCATCTGAAATCTCCTGTGCCGCGCGGTCGTCGCGCGCGGTCCGTACCTTGGACGCCGGGCGCCGTATTTCAAGCGTGGCGACGGAGTACGCGCAACGCTATGTTCCTGGTCATGGACAAAACGCGCTTTCTTTCGGGACAATTCCTGCTCGCGATGCCGGGCATGAGCGACCCACGCTTCGCCCGCGCGGTGATCGCGATGTGCAGCCATGACGATAATGGCGCGATCGGGATCGGGATCGGCGCGACGATCGACGGTTTGGGCTTCCACGACCTGCTCGAACAGTTCGGGATCGAGCCGGGCGATGCGCCGAACGCGCCGGTGCATTTCGGCGGACCGGTCGAGCCGCGGCGCGGGTTCGTGGTGCATTCGTCCGACTGGGGCGGGCAGGATTCGGTCGATGTCGCCGGTCGTTGGAAGCTGTCGAGCACGGTCGACGTGCTGCGTGCGATCGCCGATGGGAAAGGCCCATCGGAGTGGGTGGTGGCGCTCGGTTATGCCGGTTGGGATGGCGGCCAGCTCGAGGGCGAGCTGTCGCGGCCGGGGTGGTTCAACGTGGCCGGCGATGCCGAACTGCTGTTCGAGACCGCGGCGGAGGATCGCTGGACGCTGGCCTTCGCGCAGGCTGGCGTGGATCCGCGGTTGCTTGTCGCGGAGACGGGCCGGGCGTAATCTTCCCCCCTCCCTGGAAGGGAGCCGAAGAAGGGCAACGCGACTTGCACAGCGTGCATCCCTAACCATCATATAAAGATATCTTTATATTTGATTTGGGGCCTCCACTCTCCTATGATGCAGTATCCGGCACGGGCATGAGGCTCGCCGATCACGATATTCTCAGGAGACTCCTCGTGGCCACCACGCTTGCGCCTACGAAGACCGACGCCAAGGCCGACTACGTCGTCGCCGACATCAGCCTCGCCGATTTCGGCCGCGCCGAGATCAACATCGCCGAGACCGAAATGCCCGGCCTGATGTCGCTGCGTACCGAGTTCGGCGCAGCACAGCCGCTCAAGGGCGCGCGCATCACCGGCTCGCTGCACATGACGATCCAGACCGCGGTGCTGATCGAAACGCTGACCGCACTCGGCGCCGACGTCCGCTGGGCGACGTGCAACATCTTCTCGACGCAGGACCACGCCGCCGCCGCGATCGCCGCGACCGGCGTGCCGGTGTTCGCGATCAAGGGCGAGAGCCTCGCGGATTACTGGAACTATGTCGGCGACATCTTCTCGTGGGATCGCGACGTAGAGGGCCAGACCGCCAACATCATCCTCGACGACGGTGGCGACGCGACGATGTTCGCACTCTGGGGCGCCAAGCTCGAAGCCGGCCACACGATGCCCGAGCCCGAGAACGAGGAAGAGGTAGAGATGCAGCGTGCGCTCAAGGCGTACGTCGCGAAGAACCCGGGCTACCTGACCGAGACCGTCAAGAACCTGAAGGGCGTCTCGGAAGAGACCACCACGGGCGTCCACCGCCTGTACGAGATCGCCAAGAAGGGCGAGCTGCCGTTCCCGGCGATCAACGTCAACGACTCGGTCACCAAGTCGAAGTTCGACAATCTCTACGGCTGCAAGGAATCGCTGGTCGACGCGATCCGTCGCGCGACCGACGTCATGCTCGCCGGCAAGGTCGCCTGCGTCGCCGGCTTCGGTGACGTCGGCAAGGGCTCGGCGCAGTCGCTCCGCAACGGCGGCGCGCGCGTGATGGTCACCGAAGTCGACCCGATCTGCGCACTGCAGGCGGCGATGGAGGGCTTCGAGGTCGTGACGATGGAAGATGCCGTGTCGCGCGCCGACATCTTCTGCACCGCGACCGGCAACGCCGACGTCATCACCGCCGATCACATGAAGGCGATGAAGCCGATGTCGATCGTCTGCAACATCGGCCACTTCGACTCGGAGATCCAGATCGCCGCGCTGTCGAACTACGACTGGACCGAAGTGAAGCCCGGCACCGACCTGGTGAAGTTCCCGGACGGCAAGCAGATCATCATCCTGGCGAAGGGTCGCCTGGTGAACCTCGGTTGCGCCACCGGCCACCCGTCGTTCGTGATGTCGGCCTCGTTCACCAACCAGACGCTCGCGCAGATCGAGCTCTGGACCAAGGGCGAGAACTACAAGAACGAAGTCTACGTCCTGCCGAAGCACCTCGACGAGAAGGTCGCGATGCTGCATCTCGAGAAGCTCGGCGTGAAGCTGTCGAAGCTGTCGGACAAGCAGGCCGGCTACATCGGCGTGCCAGTCGAAGGCCCGTTCAAGCCGGACCATTACCGCTACTGATCCGCAGGATTCCGTGGGGTTTTCGAAAGCCGCGTCCGCCACCAGGCGGGCGCGGCTTTTTCGTTGCGGATCCGTGTTGCAGCGATGCAACATGTTTGTAATGTTTCGCCACCCCCGTTGATAAAGCGGCATAAAAGGTGTCCTTTCGGCCCGTAAAAAAGATTGTAAAAGGGGTTCGTCGGCATGGTTGGTATACCGCTTCTAAAGTCAGGGCTGTTCGTCACGGCGTCCACCGTGGCGTTCGTATTGGCCGCTGCAAATTCTGCGAGTGCCCAGACGACAGCGCCGGTCGAAGCCCAAACCCAGATGGAGCAGCCTGACAGCGCCGTGCCCGTTGATGCCAAGGCCGCGACCGATTTGCCGGAGACTGCTACATCGGACGCAAAAACGGGCGGCGATATCGTCGTTACCGGCTCACGTATTCCGCGCCGCAACCTGGATAGCGGACAGCCGACGTTAGTCGTGGATAGTCAGCTTATCGAACAGCGGGGCTATTCGAATGTTGCCGACGCGTTGCAGGATCTTCCGTCGTTCGGCGTGCCGGGCAGTAGCCGTGTCGGCGCCCAGGCCGGTGCGTTTGGATCAGGGCAGTCGTTCCTGAATTTCTTTGGATTGGGTGATCAGCGCACGTTGACCGTCGTCAATGGCCGTCGCTTCGTCAGTTCGAATACCTCTTCCATCTTCGGACCGACCGGGTCTGGTTCCCAGGTCGACTTCAATGTAATTCCAACGCTGTTGGTCGACCGGGTCGAGACGATCGCAGTCGGCGGTGCGCCAATCTACGGGTCCGACGCGGTAGCGGGAACGATCAACGTCATTACCAAACGCAAGTTCAGCGGATTGCAGTTGGACGGGCAATATGGGATCGCTGATCGCGGCGACGCGCCGGAATACCGCGTGCGCGGACTGGCTGGCTATAACTTTGCCGGGGGTCGAGGCAACATCACAATTGCCGGCGAATATAATAAGCAGTTCGGTTTGACGCTTGCTGATCGTCCCAACAGCCGACTCAATTCATCGTTCACGACGCCGCTCGACCCAGCGTCGCCGTTCAAGAATGCCTATATCGCGGACCGGCGCCTTCCCGCGCTGAACGAATTTGGCGCGCCGCTAGTTACCGACTATTTTCCGATCTCGGCTGGTCAGGTCGCCAATTTCGGGTTTCAGCCAAGCGTCACGAATGCCGCGGGGCAGGCCGTTGCTTTCGACAAGACGGGCAATCTTGTTCCAATCGATTTTGGCCATCAGACCGGAAACCAGATCAACTTTAACGGCGGCAATGGTTTCGTTATCCCAGGCAATCTTCTGACGCCCGTCCAGCGCTATCTCGGGACCGCGCTTGCCGAATTTCAGGTGACCAACAACGTGCGCATCTTTGGTGAAGGATGGTACGCTAACAGCAAGGGCAACCAGCTCCGCGATCAACCGGTCTACAACACAGCATTGTTCGATACAGCGGGCAGACCAGACGGGAACCTAATTCTTAGCGTTAACAATCCGTTCCTCAGCACAGCTGCCCGCAATACGATCGTCTCCGCACTTGCCGCCAATCCTGCGTCCGACTCCCAAGATAGTTTCTATCTTGGCAGGGCCAATACCGATCTCGTGTCGGGCGCTGGCTCATCGACGGTGGAACTGTACCGCTTCGTTGCGGGTGTCGACGGGAACTTCAATGCGCTCGGGAAACAGCAGAAATTCGAAGTGGTCGGCAATTACGGTCGATCGACCACGCAAGGCAGCGAACGTGTGCTGGTCCAGCAGAATTTCCAGAACGCGCTGAACGCGGTCCGTGACGCCAGCGGCAACATCGTCTGTGCCCCGGGCTCGGTAAATGCCAATATCGCGACGATCAGCAGCACGTGCAGCCCGATCAACCCGTTCGGCCAGCAGATCAGCCAGGCAGCGCGCGATTACGTCACGGCGGTCGCAAACCCGCGCGCGGTGAACGAACAGTGGGTCGTCACGGCATCGCTGTCGGGCGAATTGTTCGATGTCTGGGGCGGTGGCGTCGGCTATGCACTTGGTTATGAGCACCGCAACGAGAAGGCATCGTTCGATCCCGGCACGTTCTATTATGGCGAGGTCGATCCCACCGACCCGACTGGTGGGCGCACGCAGTTTGGTCGGACGATTCCGATCGATCCCGTCATGGGCAGCTTTCACACCAACGAGGTGTTCGGCGAGTTGAACGTACCGCTCATCGGGCCGGATCAGAATATCCCTTTGGTAAACCGGTTCGAGCTGCACGGGGCTGGCCGCTACATTGATAACTCGCTTGCGGGTGGCGACTGGACCTACACCGGCGACGTACGGTGGGAGCCGATCAGTGGTTTGGCGCTGCGGGGCAATTACACCCGCTCGGTACGTGCCCCGGCGGTGACCGAATTGTTCAACCCGACGAGCCAGATTTTCACGACGGCTAACGACCCGTGTGACTCGCGGTTCATCGGTGGTGGTCCCAACCCGACGCAGCGGGCTGCAAACTGCGCAGCGGCGGGCCTTCCGGCAAACTTCCAGTCGAATATTGTCGATGCGACTGCGCGCGGAACGATCTCCGGCAACACGGATCTCCGCAACGAGACCGCGAACGCGAAGACCTTCGGCGTCATCCTGCGTCCGGCCTTTCTCCGCGGGTTCAACGCAACCGCGGACTGGATCGATATCAAGCTGAAAGATGCGATCCAGACACTCGACGCGGATCAGGTACTTCAGGGCTGTTATGACAGCGCGAGCTATCCCACCGCACTCTGCTCCAACTTTACCCGCACCGGAGCCGGCCAGATCACGTTCATCCAGACCGGCTATGCCAACGCCGCGTCGACGAAATTCCGCGGGCTCGTCGCGCAGATCGGGTATCAGACGCGTACGCCGTTCCTGGGCGCGGAAAGCTCGCTCAATTTCACGGGGAGCTACCAGTATACCGACAAGCTGGAGACCCGGGTTGGTGATGGTGATCTGACGACGCTGCGCAATTCGATCGGCTATTCGCCACATAAAGGATCGGTAAACGCAACCTACTCGAATTCGGGCTTCAGCCTGTCGGGACAGTGGTTGTATATTGGTAAAACCAAGGTGGACCCGGATCAGCCCGACACGGCGTATGAGTATCCGACGGTGAAGGCGATCAGCTATTTCAACTCGACGATCGCCTTTAACGTCAACAGCCAGTTCGGATTGCGCCTGATTGTGGACAATATTTTCGACAAGGGGACGCCCTTCCCGACCCCTGCAGGCGGGGGAACGACCACCTATTTCGATGGCATTTTCGGCCGCGCCTACAAGTTCGGCACGACGCTAAAATTCTAAAACGCGACTTCGCACCGGGTGAGGGTTGGATTAAGCGGGAGATCATGATGCTTCCGCCCCCACCAATCACCCGGTCGTCGAAATGATCGTCACCGGTATGTTGGCTTTGGTCGGCGTGGCTTTGTTTGTCGCCCTCGCGGTAGCCGTTACGATCTTTTTCTTCGGCTTACGCGCGCGCAACGCGGCCGCCGAAACGATCGAGGCCAATGCGTATCTTCGGACGCTGCTCGACGGATCGCCAGCGATCGTCACCGTGATCCGCTCCGGCGGGCGGATCGAGATGACGCAGCGGATGGCGGATTGGCTTGGGTTGGAGATGCCGCCGCGTTCGATCGCCGAATTGGCAACCGGCGGGACGGGGCTGTCCGCCGACGACGCAGCGCGGTTGATTGCGGATATCACTGCGGCGCAGCGCGCGGGGCGGACGTTCGTGCGGTCGGTGCGACTGGTCGGCTCGACCCGGGCGATCACGTTTCGTGGTGGCCGTGCGCCCGGCGAGATGGGCGCGGCGGGGGCGGTTTTGCTGTGGGCGTTCGATGCGACCGACAGCGAGGCGGAGATCGCTCGGCTCAGCGCCGAAACCACGCGGCTGGGATCGGCGTATGACTCGCTGACCGGGCTGATCGAGGCGGCGCCGATGCCGATGTGGTACCGTGCCAACGATCTGCGTCTGACGATGGTCAACACCGCCTATGTCGATGCGGTCGAGGGGCGCGATGCCGCCGACGTCGTCGCGCGTGGGCTGGAACTGGTCGAGGGATCGGGCCGCGGCGGGCCGCTGGCCGGCGCGGCGGTCGCGCGCGAACAAGGTCGGCCGCACCAGCAGGTCTTGCCCGCGACGATCGACGGCGCGCGGCGCTCGTTGCAGATTTACGACGTGCCGCTGCCGAGCGGTGGCGTGGCCGGGTTCGCGATCGATATCGAGGAACTGGAGCAGGCGCGGTCCGGCGCCAAGCGCTTTGCCGAGGCGCAGCGCGCGATGCTCGATCGGTTGTCGGCGGGCGTGGCGCAGTTCGGCGGCGACCGGTCGCTCGTGTTCTGCAACCAGCCGTTCAGGCGGATGTTCGCGATGCGCAGCGAATGGCTAGCCGATCGCCCCGAATTCGACCGCGTGCTGGAACGGATGCGCGAGGCCAACCGCCTGCCCGAGGTTCGCGACTTCCCGAGCTGGAAGGCGGAACGGCGCGACTGGTTCCTGCAGACCGGCGGATCGCAGAGCGGCCCGGTCGGCGGGGGCGCGATCGAGGAGAACTGGCATTTGCGCGGCGGCACGCATCTGCGCGTCGTCGCCCAGCCGCTCCCCGATGGCGGGCTGCTGCTGATCTTCGAGGATCGCACCGAGCAGGTCCAGCTTGCGAGCGCGCGCGACACGCTGTTGCGGGTGAGGACCGCGACGTTCGACAATCTGTTCGAGGCGCTCGGCGTGTTCGCGGCCGATGGCCGGTTGCAGGTCTGGAACAACCGGTTCCGGCTGTTGTGGGGGCTCGAGGAGGAATTCCTCGCTGCGCACCCGCGCGTCGATGCGTTCGCCGAGGCGGTGGGCGGCAAGCTCGCGACGCCGAGCCGTTCGGCGCTGATCCCCGATCTGGTCCGCTCGGCGACGGTCGAGCGGCAACAGCGCGGCGGGCGTGTGGCGTTTGCCGACGGGCGCCATTTCGAGTTCGCGGGGGTCCCGCTGCCCGATGGGAATGCGCTCTTCACGATGCTCGACATCACCGACAGCCGGCGCGCAGAGCAGGCGTTGCGCGACCGCGCCGATGCGCTGGAGGCCGCCGACAAGGTGAAGACCGCGTTCGTCGCCAACATGAGCTACGAGCTGCGCACGCCGTTGACCTCGATCAGCGGGTTCGCGGAGATGCTGCATGGCGGCTATGCGGGCGAGATGACGCCGCAAGCCGTCGGGTATGTCGGCGCGATCCTCGAGTCGGTCGAGCGGCTCGGGCTGCTGGTCGACGACGTGCTCGACCTGACCCGCGCCGAGAGCGACCGCGACGAGACCGACCGCAGCGACGTCGATCTCGCCAACACCGTGCGCGCCGCGGCCGAGACGATCCTGCCGTCGGCGAAACGGCGCAAACTCGACTTCGCGGTCGAGGTCGCGCGGTCGACAGGGCGCGTCAACGGCAATCCGAAGCGGCTGAAGGAGGTCGTCGAGCACCTGTTGCGACATGCGGTCGCGGCGACGCCGGATGGCGGACGCGTGCTGTTGCATACCGACGGCAATGCTACGTCGGCGCGGATCGTGGTGTCCGACGATGGGGTCGGGATGGATGCCGAAGCGGTGGCGCATGCGTTCGACCGGTTTGCGGAGTCGAAGCCGATGGGGGATCGGGCTTTGGGTCTCGGACTGCCGTTGGCGAAACAGTTCGTCGAGGCGCATGGCGGGACGATCGAGCTCGTGTCCGAGCCGGGAGCGGGCACGCTGATCACCGTAGAATTGCCGCGTCGATGAGGGTGTATCTTCTGCTCCCTCTCCCCTCCGGGGAGAGGGGCGGGGTGAGGGGTCGCCAAGCAATGTACCACTTGGAACTGCCCCTCACCCAACCCTCTCCCCGAGGGGGAGAGGGCTCGTGCGCGTGATCCATTTACCCGACCCGCAAGCTACCGAAGCGTTCGGGGCTATGCTTGCCGAGCTGGTCCGAGCCGGCGACGTCATCACGCTTGTGGGCACGCTCGGCGCCGGCAAGACCAGCGTCGCCCGCGGTCTCCTCGCCGCACTCGGGCTCGCCGGCGAAGCGCCATCGCCCAGCTTCGCGATCGTCCAGCCCTACGAGCCGCCCGAAGTGCGCTTCCCCGTCCTCCACGTTGACCTCTACCGGATCGACGACCCCGCCGAGATCGAGGAATTGGCGCTCGACGACGCGCGCTATGATTCGCTGTTGCTGGTCGAGTGGCCGGAGCGCGCGGGTCCCGATCACTGGCCGGATGCGCTTCGCTTGACCCTGACGATCGAGCCGGACGGCACGCGCGGCTTGACAGTGGGAGTCCCGGAAGCTTGGAGGTCGCGATGGCCGACATGACCCCGCCGCCCGGCGCCGCCGCTTTTCTCGACGCTCATGGCTGGGGTGGGGCACAGATCCTCCCGGTCGCCGGCGACGCCTCGTTTCGGCGCTATTTCCGCGCGATCGAAGCAGGGCGGCAAGCGATCCTCATGGACGCGCCGCCGCCACACGAAGATCCCCGCCCGTTCATCGCGGTCGCCAAATGGCTCGTCGAACGCGACTTCGCGGCGCCGGCGATCTTGGCGTGCGACTTCGACCAGGGGCTCGTGCTGATCGAGGATTTCGGCGACGATCGGTTGCGAGAAGCAGTCGACGCTTCACCGGACGAAGAACTGTCGCTGTATGCGCCCGCGATCGACCTGTTGGTGCGGCTGCGTGCCCAACCGGCTGGGCCGGTCCCCCCCTATGATCGCGCGGTGCTGAAGCGCGAGGCGGGGCTATTCGTCGAATGGTACTGCCCGGCGGTCGGCATCGAGCCTGATCTTGCAGGATGGGACGCGGCTTGGGAGTCGGTGTTCGACCACGCCATCGCCGAGACGCCGGTCACTGTATTGCGCGATTATCACGCCGAAAACCTGATGCTCGTCGGGCCGGAGCGATCGCTTGGCCTGCTCGATTTTCAGGACGCTTTGGCGGGGCATCCGGCCTATGATCTGGTGTCGCTGTTGCAGGATGCGCGGCGGACGGTCGATCCGGCAGTCGAGGCGGCGATGCTGGCGCGATATCGCGCGGCGGCGGACGCGGGAGAAGAGTTCATGAACGCGTATCACGTGCTCGGCGCGCAGCGGAATGCGAAGATCCTCGGCATCTTCACGCGGCTGTGGAAGCGCGACGGCAAGCCGCATTACGCGACGATGTGCCCGCGCGTCTGGACGTATCTGGAGCGCGATCTGGCGCAGCCGGTGATGGCGACGGTCGCGGCGTGGTTCGCGGCGAACGTGCCGCCCGCGCTGCGCGGCGATCCGCTGGCCTTGAGCGCGTGAGCCGCCAGCAGACGATCCGCCCTGTTCCTCGCGGGATCGTGCCCGAAACGGCGATGGTGATGGCGGCGGGACTGGGCAAGCGGATGCGCCCGCTGACGGCGACGCGACCCAAGCCGCTGGTCAAGGTCGCGGGCAAGCCGTTGATCGATCACGTCTTCGAGCGGTTGCAGGCCGCCGGGATCAAGCGCGCGGTCGTCAACGTGCATTACCTCGCGGATACGCTGGAGGCGCACGTCACCGACCGGTTCGACGGGATCGACGTGGTGATCTCCGACGAGCGGAAAATGCTGATGGAGACGGGCGGCGGGCTCGTCCAGGCGCGGGGTCTCCTCGGCGATGCGCCGGTACTGGTCGTCAATAGCGACAACCTCTGGATCGACGGGCCGGTCGACGCGATCAGGCTGCTCGCGTCGCGCTGGGACGACGCGAAGATGGACGCGCTGCTGCTGATGGTGCCGCTCGCGCGCGCCAACAATCACTCTGGGATGGGTGACTTCTATCTCGGCAGCGACGGGCGGATCGTCGGCCGCCGCAAGCCGGGCCGCGTCGCACCATTCGCCTATACCGGCATCCAGATTATCCACCCGCGGTTGATCGCGGACTGGCCGGAGGGACCGTTCTCGACGAACATCTTCTGGGACCGCGCGATCGCCGCCGGCCGCGCTTATGGGCAGGTTCATCAGGGTCTGTGGTTCGACGTCGGCACGCCAGCCGCGATCCCGAAGACCGAGGCGATCCTCGCGGATGGCTGATCTCGTCGCGACGGATCACCCGACGCTCTACACGATCCCCGCGCACCGGGCGTTTGCGGATGCGCTGGTCGCCGGCCTGACACGGCGAGCCGGGCGCGATCCGTTGGCGCTCGCCCGAGCGCTCGTCGTGTTGCCAAACAACCGCGCGGTGAAGGCGGTAACGGAAGCATTCGTGCGCGCGAGCGGCGGCGGGCTCGTGTTGCCGCGTCTGGTAGCGCTTGGCGATCCGGAGATGGGCGAGGCAGTCGGCGCCGCGCTCGATCCGGCGGACGACATCGATCCGCCGCTGCCCGCGGTGCCGCCGTATCAGCGGCGCATGATCCTCGCGCGACTGGTGTCGGAAGAGCGAGCGCGCGAAGGCCATCCGGTCGATGCCGCTGAAGCGGTGCGCCTCGCAGGCGAACTCGCGCGGACGCTCGATCAGTTGCTGGTCGAGGAAGTGCCGCCGACCAAGCTGCGCGATATCGAGCTTGGACCCGAACTGACCGAGCATTGGCGCCGCGCACTGGCGACGTTCGAGATCGTCCTGCAACGCTGGCCGGGCGAACTCGCGCGGCTCGAACGGATCGACGCAGCGACGCGGCGCTCAGCGTTGCTCGACCGGCTCGCCCAGCGCTGGCGGAATGCGCCACCCGCCGGGATCGTCTGCGCGGCGGGCGTGACCGATTCCGCCCCCGCGGTCGCGCGCCTGCTCCGGTGCATCGCCGACATGCCGCAGGGCATGGTGGTGTTCGCGGGCCTCGACCTCGCGTTGCCCGACGAGGAATGGGACGCACTCGGCCCGCATGATCCGCACCCGGTGACCGGGCTCACGCGGCGATCGATCGAGACGCATCCGCAGTTCGATGCCAAGCTGATGCTCCTGCGCATGGGCGTCGCCCGAGGCGAGGTGCAGACATGGCGCGAGGGCGGCGGGCATGACGCCGACCCCGCGCGCGGCCGGGCGATCGCCAACGCGCTGGCGCCCGCGGACTTCACCGGCAAATGGACGCAGATCGCTGCGGAGGATCGCCGCTTGAAGGGGGTGACTGCCGCGGAACTCGCGACGCCGGCGGAGGAGGCGCAGGCGATCGCGCTCGTGCTGCGGGAGGCGTTGGAAGTGCCGGAGCGGACCGCCGCGCTCGTCACGCCGGATCGCGCGCTGGCGCGACGAGTGGCGGCGCATCTCGGGCGCTGGGGCATCGGTATCGACGATAGCGCGGGGCGGCCCTTGTCGATCCTGCCGCCGGGGACGTTGCTGCTCGCGCTGGCCGAAGCAGCAGCGCAGCGCTTCTCCCCCCTCGCGCTGCTGGCGTTGCTGAAGCACCCCTTGGTGCGCGCGGGTGACGATCGCTTGCTATGGCTCGACGGCGCACGCGCGCTCGACCGACGGTTGCGCGGGCCAAGGCCGGCGGCGGGGCTCGACGGCATCACCGGGCATCTGGAGGAGCGCAAGGGCACGGCGGCGACATGGTGGACCGATGTCCAGCCTCTGCTGACGCCGCTGGCGAACGCGTTCGATCAGGGGCCGCAGCCCTTGGCGTCGGTGCTCGCCTGCCTGCGCGAGACGGCGCAGACCCTGTGCGGGGACAATCTCTGGTCGGGCCTCGCAGGGCGTGCCGCAGCCGAGTTCCTCGCCGATCTGGAAGCCGAAGCACCCGCCGGACCGCCGCGGATAGATCCACGCGAGCTGCCGCAACTGTTGCGGACGTTGCTCGACGAGGTCGCTGTGCGACCAGCGCCGGGCGGTCATCCGCGGCTCGCGATTTATGGCCTGATCGAAGCGCGGTTGCAGACCGCCGACGTCATGGTGCTCGGCGGCTTGAACGAAGGCGTGTGGCCGGGGAGGCCTGCGCCGGATCCTTGGCTCGCGCCGCGCATACGCATGGAGCTTGGCCTGCCGGGTCTGGAGCGACGTGTCGGCACAGCCGCGCATGATTTTGCGCAGGCGTTAGGCGCACCTCGGGCGGTAGTCACGCGGGCACGCAGGGATGCGAAGTCACCCGCTCTGGCCTCGCGCCTCTGGCTCCGGTTGCAGGCACTCGCGGGCGATCGGTTCGAGCGGGCTTCGGCGCTGGAAGGCTGGACCCGGGCGCTTGACGATCCGGGCGAGCATCTCCCCGCCGACCGTCCCGCCCCGTCGCCGCCCGCGCTACTGCGTCCGAAGGCGATTTCCGTCACCGAGGTGGATCGCCTCAAGGCTGACCCCTACGCCTTCTACGCACGCCGCGTGCTCGGGCTTATGCCGCTCGATCCCGTCGATGCTGATCCGAGCGCCGCGTGGCGCGGCACCGCGGTGCACGACATCCTCGAGCAATGGTGGAAGCAGGACGGGTGCACCGTCGACACGCTGAGGCTGCGCGCGAAGGCGATGCTCGACGACGAACGCACGCATCCGATGATGCGCGCACTCTGGCAGCCGCGGTTGCTCGAGGCGATAGACTGGATCGCGGGCGCTATCGTCGCGCAAGGCGAAGACGGCCGGACGGTCGCCAGCGCCGAGGGCAAGGGCAAGGTCGAGATCGCCGGCGTGACCTTGTCAGGTCGCTACGACCGCATCGACAAGCTGCCCGACGGACGCCTCGCCGTGATCGACTACAAGACCGGCAAGCCGCCTTCGCCGACCGCAGTCCGCGCCGGCTACAGCCTCCAGCTCGGCCTGCTCGGCCTGATCGCGGAGCGCGGCGGGTTCCCAGACGTCTCCGGCACCGCGGGCGCGTTCGAATATTGGTCGCTCGGCAAGAAGCGCGACGCGTTCGGCTATATCGAGAGCCCGGTCGATCCCGAGGGTAAGCGCGACAAGATCCCGACCGCCGAATTCACGTCGATCGCCGCGCACAACTTCACCGAAGTCGTCGGCGAATGGCTCACCGGCAGTGCCGCGTTCACCGCGAAGCTCGTCCCCGAATACGCCCCCTATGCCGAGTATGACCAGCTGATGCGACGCGACGAATGGTATGGCCGTGAGCGGTGACGCGCTCGCCACGCTGCCCCGGCTGAGGGGAGCGCAGGCCGATGCGAGCAACCCGGCCTCGCACGTCTGGCTGTCCGCTTCGGCCGGCACCGGCAAGACACAGGTGCTGGCGGCACGCGTGTTCCGGCTGCTGTTGCGGGGTGTCGATCCCGGCGCGATCCTGTGCCTGACCTTCACCAAGGCGGGCGCGGCGGAGATGGCGCAGCGCATCAACGGCCGGCTCGCCGCATGGGTACGAATGCCCGCGCCGGCGCTGGCGGCGGACCTGATCGCGCTCGGCGAGAGCCCTATACAGGCGTTGCAGGACCGCGCGCGCACCCTGTTCGCCAAGGTGCTCGATGCGCCGGGCGGGGGCCTTCGTATCCAGACGATCCACGGATTTTGCCAGGGATTGCTGGCAGCATTCCCGGTCGAGGCCGGGCTGACGCCGGGGTTTCGACCGCTGGAGGCACGCGAAGAGGCGGGGCTCGCACGCGAGGCGCTGGCGACGATGCTGTCGGACGCCGAGCGCGAGGGCCGCGAGCGTCCCGTCGAGATCGTCGGACGCCTGTCGCTGCGGATGGGTGAGGGCGGGGCGGAGGCGTTCCTGCTCGCCTGCGCGCGCGCGTTGCCGGCTTTGGAGGCCCTCCCGGTCGGCATCCAGCCCTGGCTGCGACGTGAACTCGGGCTTCCGTCAGGAGATATCGACGAGGCAATCGCGGAATGGTGCGACGCGCTCGACCTCGACGCGATCGCGCGCATTGCCGCGGCGAACCGCGCGTGGGGGACGGCCACCGGGCAAGCCGCGGCGGCGACCGTGCAGCGGTGGCTCGACTCAGAGGATCGCGCGGCGACCTTGGACGAGCTCGCCAGCGTCGTGCTCACCGGCACGGGCACGCAGCGCAAAGCCTCGAAGAAACTGATCGATGCCGAGCCCGACTACGAAGTCCTTGCGCGTGACCTCGGCGAGGCGTGCACCGACGTGCTGTCGATGGTCCAGCGCGCGACGTACTGCGACCTGCTCGCCGACGGGCTTGAGGTCGGGCGCGACTATGCGCGAGGCTATGCGCTGGCCAAGCGGCGCGCGGGCGCGGTCGATTTCGACGACCTGATCGCGACGACGGTGGCGCTGCTCGACCAGCCGGGGATCGGCGAATGGGTCCGCTACAAGCTCGACCAGGCGACCGAGCACCTGCTGATCGACGAGGCGCAGGACACCAACGGGCATCAGTGGCGGATCGTCCGTGCGCTGGCGGACGAGTTCTTCGTCGGCCGCGGCATCTATGCGCCGTCGACGCGCACGCTATTTACGGTCGGCGATTACAAGCAGGCGATCTTCGGGTTCCAGGGGACCGATCCGCTCAATTTCCTGGCGGCCGAACAGTATTTCGGCGGTCGTGCGAGCGAGGCGGAAGGCGATGACGGTTGGCCCGAGGAGGAACGTGGGCTCCCCTTGGCGCGGCTGTCGTTGCGGCACTCGTTCCGGTCGACGCGGACCGTGCTGGAGTTCGTCGATGCGGCGATCGATGCGATCGGTGAGCCGGGGCTGGGCATTGCCGGCGAGGTCGAACGTCACGCTAGCGAGGTCGCGGGTCCGGGCACTGTGACCTTGTGGCCATCGGTGTCGGCCGGCGGTAGCGAGGACGATGAAGAGGGCTGGGTCGACGACGCGGTGCGCAAACTCGCGAGCGATATCGCGCGCGCGGTGAAGGGCTGGCTCGCCCCCGACACCGGGCTCATGCTGGAGAGCAAGGGGCGGCGGCTGCGGCCCGAGGACGTCATGATCCTGGTCAAGCGGCGCGGTGACCTCGCCTCGCTGATCGTCGCGCGGCTCTATGCCGAGGGCGTGCCGGTGGCGGGCGTCGATCGCCTGCGGCTGAACGCGCCGCTCGCGGTGCAGGATCTGCTCGCAACGATCCGCTTCGTGTTGCAGCCGGAAGACGATTTGAGCGTCGCGGCGTTGCTCGTCTCCCCGCTGATCGGCTGGACGCAGGATGAGTTGATGGCCGCCGCCCCGCGCGAGGCCGGACCGTTGTGGCGCCACCTGCAACGCACGCAACCCGCGGTTAGGCTCGCCCCTTTGCTGGCGATGCTCGCGCGCGCCGATATCGCCACGCCGTACCAGTTCCTGGAGGAACTGCTGTCGGGGCCGCTCGACGGTCGCCGGAAACTGATCCGCCGCCTCGGCACCGAAGCACGCGATCCGATCGAGGAACTGCTCAACGCCGCGCTGACCTTCGAGAGCACGACGACGCCGTCGCTACAACGCTTCCTGGACTGGTTCGACCGCGGCGATGTCGAGATCGTCCGCGATCCGTCCGCCCCCCTCGATGCGGTCCGGGTGATGACCGCACACGGCGCCAAGGGGTTGCAGGCGCCGCTGGTAATCTTGGCGGATGCGACGGCCGACCCGTCGGCGGCGCCGCGCTCGATCCTGAAATGGGCGCCCGAGCCTGGGGCTGCGCCGATCCCGGTGTTCCGGCCGCGGTCGAGCGAGCGTGGCGGCCCGCTGGATGCGGTCGTATCGGCCGCCGAGCAGCGCGAACTGGAGGAGCATTGGCGGCTGTTCTACGTCGCCGCCACGCGCGCCGAAGAGCGGCTGGTGATCGCCGGTGCGCTCGGGCCTCGCGCGAAGGGTGTGCCGCCAGAGAACAGCTGGTACGCCGCGTCCGATCGTGCGTTGACGGCGCTGGAGGCGCCGGTAGGCGAGGGCGCGCGGATTTTCGCCGGGGTCGAGCCTCAGCCTGCGGTGATCGCCAAGGCTCCGGCTTCGGTCGAGATTGCGGCGGACGCATACCTGCCTGCCTGGGCGCATCAACCTGCACCGCAAGAAGCACGACCGCCTCGTCCGCTGTCGCCGTCTGCGCTGGGTGACGACGCGGTGTCCGATCCGCCACCGACCCCAGCGATGCGCGTCGCGGCGGAGCGGGGCCGGCTGATCCATGCGCTGTTCGAGCGTCTGCCGGCGGTTGCTGCTGCCGACCGCGCGGTGAAGGCCGATAGCTGGCTGGCGAAGGCGGGGGGCGTCGGTGATCCCGCTGCACGGTCCGAGATCGTGCAGAGCGTGGTCGCAGTGCTCGACGATCTCCGCTTCGCCGAGCTTTTCAGCGCGGATACGCTTGCCGAAGCGCCGATCGCCGCGACCCTTGCGAATGGCATGGTCGTGTCAGGAACGGTCGATCGCCTGTTGATCGAGCCCGACCGCATCCGCGTCGTCGACTTCAAGACCGGTCGGCGCGCACCGCGCGGCCTCGACGACGTCCCGGAATACCATCTGAAGCAGATGGCGGCCTATGCCGAAGCCTTGGCCGTGATCTTTCCGGGTCGGTCGGTCGAGGCGGCCTTGCTGTACACGGCCGGCCCGCGGTTGATCGTGCTGAACGACGAGACGCTGGCCGCGAACAAGCCGCACTATCGGCCCACGGAGCAAAGCTAGCCTCCCGGTGGTTGAGCGCACACGCGAGCGACCTTAGATACGTCTCAACCAAGGAGAATTCACGATGGCGACCAAGCAGATCACCGATGCCAGCTTCGATGCGGACGTACTGAACGCCGACGGCCCCGTACTCGTCGATTTCTGGGCGGAATGGTGCGGCCCGTGCAAGATGATTGGGCCATCGCTCGAGGAGATTTCGGAAGAACTCGGCGAGAAGGTGACGATCGCCAAGCTCAACATCGACGAGAACCCCGACGCGCCGGGCAAGTACGGCGTCCGCGGCATCCCAACGATGATCCTGTTCAAGGGCGGCGCACCGGCTGCAACTAAGGTCGGCGCCGAGCCCAAGGGCCGGTTGAAGGCATGGCTCGAGGGTGAGCTGGCCTGATGCAATATCCGCCCGATTGCGCTAGATCATCGCCATGACGATGATGGGGCACAATCGGGCGGGCGCGTCCCCCTCAAAGCGAGGGGGCAGCATGTACGCGATTGTGTTCGATCTGGACGTTTCGATGCTGGAGCAGATGTATCCCAATCCGTCATGGCGAAACGCGTACCGCGATGTCGGAGATATTTTAAATAAGCGCGGTTTCGAGCGGCAACAGGGCTCGACCTATTTCGGGAACGAGAACATTTCGGCGATCGACTGCGTGCTCGCCGTGCAGGAACTGAACCGCACCTATTCGTGGTTCAGCCCTGCGGTGGGCGATATCCGGATGTTGCGGATCGAAGAGAATAACGATCTGTCGCCCGCGTTGCGGTGATTTAGCTCCGATAATCGGCGTTGATCGAGATGTAACCGTGCGTGAGGTCGCAGGTCCAAACTGTGGCCCGGCCTTCGCCCAGCGCCAGATCAACGCCGATCTCGATCTCGTGGCCCTTAAGGTGCGCGGCGACCGGCGCCTCGTCGTAGCCGCTCAGCGCTAAGCCACCTTCGGCAACCTGCGTATTCCCGAACCGGATCGAGAGCGTGTCGCGATCGGCGGGTTCGCCCGCCTTGCCGACCGCCATGACCACGCGCCCCCAGTTTGCGTCCTCGCCTGCGATGGCAGTCTTTACCAGCGGCGAGTTGGCGATGCTCATCGCGATGCGGTGTGCACTGCGGTCGCTGTCGGCGCCGGTCACCTGTATCTCGATCAGCTTCTGCGCCCCCTCGCCGTCGCGAACCACGAGCATGGCGAGTTGATGACACAGGTCCGCCAGCGCTGCACGGAAGGCGTCCGCCCCCACGCTGTCATCGTCCGCCAGCGGGACGTTGTCGGCCTTGCCCGTGGCGAAT
The DNA here is from genome assembly GCF_003688595.1 of Sphingomonas sp. PP-F2F-G114-C0414. GTDB lineage: Bacteria > Pseudomonadota > Alphaproteobacteria > Sphingomonadales > Sphingomonadaceae > Sphingomonas. Next base: position 610,607 of record NZ_RCWT01000010.1, on the reverse strand, counting down.
GCCAGCACCGTGTCGCTGGTCGAGGTATCGCTGTCGACGGTGATGCATGAGAAGCTCGGCGCGTTCGCCTTCGACAGCGCGGCTTGCAGGAACTCCGGCTCGACCGCCGCGTCGGTGAAGATGAACCCGAGCATCGTCGCCATGTCCGGCGCGATCATCCCCGAACCCTTGATGATCCCGACCAGCGAGACAGTGCGATCGCCGATCACCGCCGTCGTCACCGCGCCCTTGGTGAAGGTGTCGGTCGTCATGATCGTCGCGGCGGCATCCTCCCAGCCGCAGGGTTCCGCGGCGAACGCGGCGTCGAGCCCTGCTTCGGCCTTGTCGATCGGCAACGGCACGCCGATTACGCCCGTTGAGGACACGAACACGTCCGAGGGCTGGCACCCGAGATGCGCTGCCGTCCGCGCCGCGATCGCTTCGACCGCCGCCCGCCCACGCGAACCGGTGAACGCGTTGGAATTACCCGCATTCACCACCAGCGCCCGCGCCTGACCCAGCGTCAGCGCCGCGCGGCACCACTCGACTTCGGGCGAAGGACATTTGCTCGTCGTGAGCACACCCGCAACCACCGTCCCCTGATCGAGCGTCACGAACGTCAGATCGCACCGATCCCAGGTTTTGTACTGCGCGCGCGCGACATGCAGCGCGACTCCGTCGATCGAAGGGGCGGCGGGGAAGGGCAAGGCGAGGGGCGAGGTCTGCATGCCGCCTTCATAGTCTTTGCCGGGCGGGCGGCAAGACGACGCGCGCGGAGATCTCCCGGGCGGACGCTCCTCCGCCGCGTCCGCCGGGTGCTCTGTTGAGACGAATGGTAGATTTATCGCACGGGCTCGCATACAGCCGGTTCCGCATGAACCTGCTGCTACTCCTCTCCGCACTCTTGTCCGCGCTGACCGGCGCGGTGCCGGGCGGGCGTGGTCAATCGGCACAGGCTGTAGCACAAGGCAGCGTCTGCTCCCAGTCGGTGGCAGCAACGCCGGCCAAGGTCTTGATCAGGCCTGTATCCGACATCGTTACGCTGCCGCAGGTTGCAGTCGCCACCACGCTACGCACGATAGCAATCGTCTCGCGTCCGCTATGGGCAGAGCGCCGCCGCGAATAGCGTCTTGGTGTGACCTTATCGTAACCTTTGGATCCGAGCGATCCGCTTCCGCGTGCGCCCCCCGTGTGCCGCCGCGTCTCAAATTCAGGAAATCAGCCCATGTTCGGTGGCCTCGCCAAATCCTTGTTCGGTTCGTCCAACGACCGCTACGTCAAGTCGCTCAACCCGATCCTCGCCAAGATCGCCTCGTTCGAGCCGTCGCTCCAGGCGATGTCGGATGAGGAACTCTCGGCGCAGACCGTCAAGTTCCGCGCGCGGCTCGCAGAGGGCGAGAAGCTCGACGACCTGCTTCCCGAGGCGTTCGCGACCGTCCGTGAAGCGGCGCACCGCGTGCTCGGCCAGCGCCATTACGACGTCCAGATGGTCGGCGGCATCGTCCTCCACCGTGGCGAGATCGCCGAGATGCGGACCGGCGAGGGCAAGACGCTCGTCGCCACGCTCGCGACCTATCTCAACGCGCTCCCTGGTGATGGCGTCCACGTCGTCACCGTCAACGACTACCTCGCGGCGCGCGACGCCGAGTGGATGGGGCAGGTCTACACCTTCCTCGGCATGACGATCGGCGTCATCATCCCGAACCTGTCGGACGAGGAACGCCGCGCCGCTTACGCAGCCGACATCACCTACGGGACCAACAACGAGTTCGGCTTCGATTACCTGCGCGATAACATGAAGTACGAGCGCAGCGCGATGACGCAGCGCGCGTTCAACTTCGCGGTGGTCGACGAGGTCGATTCGGTGCTGATCGACGAGGCACGCACGCCGCTGATCATCTCCGGCCCGACCGACGACAAGTCCGAACTGTACATGCAGGTCGACGCGGTCGTGAAGCAGCTCGACCCGATCGACTACGACAAGGACGAGAAGCAGAAGACGATCATCCTCACCGAGGACGGCACCGAGAAGGTCGAGCGTATGCTCGAGGCGGCGGGGCTGCTCGAGGGGCAGAACCTGTACGACTTCGAGAACACGCAGGTCGTGCATCACCTCAACCAGGCACTGCGCGCGATCGTGATGTTCAATTCGGACATCGACTACATCGTCAAGGACGGCAAGGTCATCATCATCGACGAGTTCACCGGTCGCATGATGGACGGCCGGCGCTGGTCGGACGGCCTGCACCAGGCGGTCGAGGCGAAGGAGGGCGTGCAGATCGAGCCTGAGAACCAGACGATGGCCTCGATCACGTTCCAGAACTATTTCCGCATGTACCCCAAGATTGGCGGCATGACCGGCACCGCGGCGACCGAGGCGGCCGAATTCTACGACATCTACAAGATCAACGTCGTCAGCATCCCGACCAACGTCGAGGTCAAGCGCGTCGACGAGGAAGACGAGTTCTACAAGGACACGAAGGACAAGTTCGCGGCGATTGCCAAGAAGATCAAGCATCACGCCGACCTTGGCCAGCCGGTGCTGGTCGGCACGGTGTCGATCGAGAAGTCCGAGATGCTCAGCGAGTTCCTGGTCGGCGAGAACGTCGATCACAAGGTGCTAAACGCGCGCTTCCACGAGATGGAGGCGCACATCGTCGCGCAGGCCGGACGCAAGTCCGCGGTGACGATCGCGACCAACATGGCGGGCCGCGGCACCGACATCAAACTCGGCGGCAACCTCGAATTCCGCATGCTCGACGAGCATCCCGAACTGGTCGAGGGCACGCCCGAGTATGACGAGGCGGCGGCGCGGATCACGATCGAGATCGAGGCGGAGAAGCAGGCGGTGCTCGCCGCGGGCGGTCTGTTCGTGCTTGGCACCGAGCGGCACGAGAGCCGGCGTATCGACAACCAGCTGCGCGGGCGCTCGGGTCGTCAGGGCGATCCGGGCCTGTCGCGCTTCTATCTGAGCCTCGACGACGATCTGCTGCGGATCTTCGGGCCGGACACGCTGTTCGCCAAGATGATGCGCAACAATATCGAGGACGGCGAGGCGATCGGCAGCAAGTGGCTGAGCAAGGCGATCGAGACCGCGCAGAAGAAGGTCGAGGCGCGCAACTACGACATCCGCAAGCAGGTCGTCGAATATGATGACGTGATGAACGAGCAGCGCAAGGTCATCTACGAGCAGCGCGCGGACATCATGGACGCGGACACCGTCGGTGACGTGGTGACCGACATGCGCGCGGAGACGGTCAACGTGATCGTCGGCGATGCGTGCCCGCCCAACTCGTATCCCGAGCAGTGGGACGTCGCGGGCATGAAGACGCGGCTTGCCGAGGTGATGAACCTCGAGCCGCAGATCGACGCGTGGCTGCTGGAGGAGTCGGTCGACCCCGAGGTGATCGAGGAGCGCGTCCGCGCGATGGCGGACGAGGCAATCGCGCAGAAGTCGGCGGATCTCGATGCGGAGACGTGGACGTCGGTCGAGAAGTCGATCCTGTTGCAGAATCTCGACCATCACTGGAAGGAGCATCTCGCGACGCTCGACGCACTGCGTCAGGTCGTCCATCTGCGCGCGTACGCGCAGAAGACGCCGATCAACGAGTATAAGCAGGAGGCGTTCTCGCTGTTCCAGCGGATGCTCGAGACGATCCGCGAGGACGTGACCAAGACGATCGCGCACGCGCAGTTCCAGATGCAGGCGCCGGTCGGGCTGCCCGAACTGCCGGACTTCATCACGACGCATTTCGACCCGTTCACGGGGGAGGATGACTCGAACGACTTCGATGCGGGCACGCGTGGTCACATCACGTCGACGATGCCGCCGTTGCAGATCCCGCAGCCGCAGGAGGCCGATATCGGCGAGGATCCGGCGAACTGGGAAGGCGTGGTCAGCCGCAATGCGCCTTGTCCGTGTGGGTCGGGGCGTAAGTACAAGCAGTGCCACGGGGCTGTTTGAGCTTTTAGGACTGAACCTGTCTCCACCCCGGCGAAGGCCGGGGCCCAATTGGTGAGGTCGAAGTAACGAAGCGCGTCCGTCGTTAGCGACGTTCCCCAATTGGGCCCCGGCCTCCGCCGGGGTGGTTAATAGGATGCGGGCCGCCTCCAACTGTTCTCCCGCGAAGGCGGGAGTCCAGGCTACCGGCGATGGCCTATGGGACTCCTGGACCCCCGCCTTCGCGGGGGAACGGTGGAGCAACCCGTCCGACCGATCGTTAGGACCCCATGCACCAAGCCTCCACCATCCTAACTATCGACACCACCCGCCAAGGCCTCGTCGACGTAACCGCCCAGATCGCCCGCTGGACCCGTGACCAAAGCCTTACCGAAGGCCTGCTGACGGTATTCTGCCGCCATACCTCCGCCTCGCTCCTCATCCAGGAAAACGCGGCGCCCGAGGTTCGAACCGACCTCGAAGCCTATTTCGCCCGTATCGCTCCGGAGTCGCGTGAGTACGAGCACGACGACGAAGGCCCGGACGACATGCCCGCACACCTCCGCACCGCGCTCACCCAGGTCCAACTCTCGATCCCACTGATCGACGGCCGACTCGCGCTCGGCACATGGCAGGGCATCTATCTGTTCGAGCATCGCCGCCGCCCGCATTGCCGCACATTGGCGCTGCACTTGATCGGCGTTTAGACGAAACGTGAAAAATGAGTCAGTAAGGTGGCGCATTGGAGCGAACCCGTTCATCAACCGTTCCACCACTGACGGCTATTAAGAGGCGTTTCGCCGCACTCGCCGCGAACGGAGACATACCATGTTCATGAAACCTGGTCGCAAGGTCGCATTGGCAGCGCTCGCTACGGGCGCTCTGTTGCTGGCCGGTTGCGCGACCGAAACCACCTATCGGCCGGCGACGGGCCAGGGGTTCAGCCGCACCGGCTATAGCGACCGGCAGGTAGAGCCGGGCCGCTTCCTCGTCAGCTTCGCCGGTAACAGCGTGACGTCGCGCGATACCGTCGAGCGGTACCTGTTCTTCCGCGCCGCCGAACTGACGTTGCAGAATGGCTACGACTATTACCTGATGGCCGACCGGGACACCAACCTCCAGTCGCGCACCTACTCGACGCCGGGTATTGGTGGCGGGTTCGGCTATGGCGGCTTCGGCGGCTATTGGGGTCCGTCGTGGCGCTATTACGGTCGCGGCTTCGGCTGGCGCAACTGGAGCCCCTATGGCGGCTTCGGTGGTGGTTTCGGCGGCGGCTATGGCGGTTTCGGTGGTGGCCCATGGGGCAACGACTTCGATATCCGCACGATCGACCGGTATGAGGCGACCGCTGAGATCGTGATGCGCAAGGGCCCGATCCCGCGCGACAACATCCGCGCGTTCGATGCGCGCAAGGTGGTCGACAGCATCGGACCGAGTGTCGTGTTGCCGAAGTAAGCGGTACCTTCAAGATGCCAAAAAGGCCGGGCTACCCCAGGGTAGTCCGGCCTTTTTCTTAGCGCTGCTCCCTCTCCCCTTCGGGGAGAGCGTCGGGGTGAGGGGCAGTTGTAAATGGCAGCGCTCGCGGCGCCCCTCACCCAACCCTCTCCCCGGAGGGGAGAGGGCTTTAAGAAGCCGCCTTCGCCAACCCCTTCGACAACTGCAGCGCCCCATGCAGCCGAGCCTTCGGATCGCCCCAGGCCCGCTGCAGCACCAGCTTGCTGTCCGGCCGCAACCGCGCAACGCCGTTCAGCCGCTCGACATAGGCCAGCAGCTTGTCGATGTTCGGCGGCTTGTCGTCGTGGAACGAGACGAGCACGCCCTTCGGCCCGACGTCGATCTTCGACACGCACGCGCGTTTCGCGTTCAGCTTGATCTCGATGACCTTGATCAGGTTCTCGGTCGCATCCGGCAGCGGGCCGAACCGATCGATCATCTCGGCAGCGAACGCCTCAATCTCCTGGCCCTCGTCGAGATCGTTGAGACGACGATACAGCCCCATCCGCAGATCGAGATCGGGGACGTAATCCTCCGGAATGAGGATCGGCGCATCCACGGTGATCTGCGGCGAGAAATCGCGCGGCCGCGACGAGGTCATGCCGCCGGCCTTGGCGTCCATGATCGCCTCCTCCAGCATCGCCTGGTAGAGTTCGAAGCCGACCTCCTTGATATGCCCGGTCTGCTCGTCGCCCAGCATGTTGCCCGCGCCGCGGATATCGAGATCGTGGCTCGCCAGCTGGAAGCCAGCCCCCAGCGAATCGAGATCGGACAGCACCTTCAGGCGCTTCTCGGCCGTCACTGTCATCTGCCGCTCGGGCGGCGTCACCAGATACGCATACGCCCGCGTCTTCGAGCGACCGACCCGCCCGCGCAACTGGTACAGCTGCGCGAGGCCGAAGCGGTCGGCGCGGTGGACGATCATCGTGTTGGCGGATGCGATGTCGATCCCGCTCTCGATGATCGTGGTCGAGACCAGCACCTCGAACTTCTTGTCGTAGAACGCCGACATGCGCTCCTCGACCTCGGTCGGCGACATCTGGCCGTGCGCAACGACGAAGCGGATCTCGGGCACCTGTTCGCGGAGGAAGTCCTCGATCTCGGGCAAATCCGCGACGCGCGGCGTGACGACGAAGCTCTGCCCGCCGCGGTAATGCTCGCGCAGCAGCGCCTCGCGCAGCACGACCGGATCGAACGGCATGATGTACGTCCGCACCGCGAGGCGATCGACCGGCGGGGTCTGGATCACCGACAGCTCGCGGATGCCCGACATCGCCATCTGCAGCGTGCGCGGGATCGGCGTCGCGGTCAGCGTCAGCATGTGGACGTCCGCCCGCAGCGCCTTCAGCCGCTCCTTGTGCGTCACGCCGAAGCGCTGCTCCTCGTCGACCACCACGAGGCCCAATCGCTTGAAGTCGATGTTTTTCGCCAGCAGCGCATGCGTGCCGATGACGACGTCGATCGTGCCGTTCGCCAGCCCCTCCTTGGTCGCCTTCGCCTCGCTCGCGGTGACGAGTCGCGACAGACGGCCCATGTTCATCGGGAAGCCTTCGAAGCGGGCGACGAAGTTGTTGTAGTGCTGGCGCGCGAGCAATGTCGTCGGGCAGACGATCGCGACCTGCTTGCCGCCCATCGCCGCGACGAACGCGGCCCGCAACGCGACCTCGGTCTTGCCGAAGCCGACGTCGCCGACCACCAAGCGATCCATCGGTTTGCCCGCCGCCAAATCGCCGAGCACGTCCTCGATCGCGCGGTCCTGGTCCTCGGTCTCCTCGTAGGGGAAGCGGTCGACGAAGCTCGGATAGCCACTCGCATCGGGTTCGAGCACGTCGCCCGGATGCAGCGCGCGTTCGGCCGCGGTCGCGATGAGTTCGCCGGCGATCTCGCGGATCCGCTCCTTCATCTTCGACTTGCGGCGCTGCCAGCCTTCGCCGCCGAGACGGTCGAGCGTCGCGCCTTCCTCGGACGAGCCGTAGCGCGAGAGGACGTCGATATTCTCGACCGGCACGTACAGCTTGTCGCCGCCGGCATAGCTCAGCGCGACGCAGTCGTGCGGGCTCTGGCCGACCGGGATCGAGGTCAGGCCCTCGTATCGCCCGATGCCGTGCTCGGTATGGACGACCAGATCGCCCGGCGTCAGCGTCGCGAGTTCGGCGAGGAACGCGTCGGCGGACTTCTTGCGCTTCTTGCGGTGGACGAGGCGGTCGCCGAGCATGTCCTGCTCGGTGAGCACCGCGATCCCCGGCGCGGTGAAGCCGTGATCCAGCGGCAGGACGATCAGCGCGACGCCGAAGCTGCGCGCAGTGTCGGCGATGCCGAGCGCGTCCTGCCAAGTCTCGGCGTGCTTGCCGCCTTTCATGCCGTGATCGGCGAGCAGGCTCCCCAGGCGTTCGCGTGCGCCGATCGAGTAGCTCGCGAGGATCGGTTTCCGCCCCTGCTTGCGCAGTTTCTCGACGTGATCTGCGACGGCTTCGTAGATGTTCGCCTGCGCGGCGCGCTCGGGTCCGAAATCGCGCGGGCCGTCGACGTCAAAATCGAGGACGGTGTCGCTCGGGGGTTCGTGGAACGGCGAGGTGATATGCGCGGCGAACGCCTCGACCCCGCCGGACCATTCCTGCGCGTCGAGATACAGTGCCTTGGCGGGCATCGGCCGATAGCTGCCGGGCTGGGCGGCTTCGGCGCGCTTGCGGTTCTCGTAATAGTCGGCGATCGATTCGAGCCGGCTTTCGACCGCCGCGGCGACGCCGCTATCGCGCACGACCACGTCGTCGGCGCCGAGATGGTCGAACAGCGTCGCCATCTTCTCCTCGAACAGCGGGAGCCAATGCTCCATGCCCGCGATGCGGCGGCCTTCGGAGATCGCCTGGTACATCGGATCGCCGGTCGCGGTCGCGCCGAACGCGTCGCGGTAGCGCGTCCGGAAGCGCTTGATCGAGTCCTCGTCGAGCAATGCTTCGGAGGCGGGGAGCAGGACGAAGCCGTCGATCCGGCCGGTGGTGCGCTGGTCCGCTGCGTCGAACGTGCGGACGCTCTCGATCTCGTCGCCGAAGAAATCGAGGCGCAGCGCGTGGTCTTCGCCTGACGGATAGAGATCGACGATCCCGCCGCGCACCGCGTACTCGCCCTGGTCATGGACGGTGTCGGTGCGGACATAGCCGTTCGCCTGGAGCAACACGGCGAGCTTGTCGCGGCCGATCCGTTCGCCGGGCGCGAGCCGCGCGACAAGCTGGCGGATGCGGAACGGGGTGAGGACGCGCTGAGTCGCGGCGTTGGCGGTGGTGAGAAGGAGCTGTGGCCCCTTCGGCTTGCCCTGCAGGCGTTGCAGCGCCGCGACGCGTTCGGCCATGATGCGGAGCGTGGGCGAGGCGCGGTCGTAGGGGAGGCAGTCCCAGGCCGGGAAGCTTAGCACTTCGAGATCGGGCGCGAAATACGCGGCGGTCGAGGCGACCGCGCGCATCGCCGCGTCGTCTGGTGCGATAAACACCGCGCGCGTCTTCACGGCACGCGCGAGGTCGGCGAGCAGCGACGGCTGGAAGCCGGACGGTACGCCCGAGAGGATCAGCGGGCTGGTCGCGGAGAGGATCGTCTTGAGGTCTGGCATTGGTTTCCTAAAGCCCTCTCCCCGTCGGGGAGAGGGTTGGGTGAGGGGCTGTTACGGGCGCTGCACTGCTTGGCTACCCCTCACCCCGACCCTCTCCCCGGAGGGGAGAGGGAGTATGTTACTTCACGACCGTGACGTAGTTGATATCCCGCATCGCCTGCATCATCGGCCCATCCCATTCGGGCGGGCACACGATCGAGCCGATCGCCCAGCCCATGATGTCGACGTCCTGTTCCTCCAGCAGCGCCTCGAACCAGTCGAGCTCTTCCGGCGTCCACGTCCGGCCATAGGTTTCGAAGAAGCCGCCGATCATCATGTCGGCTTCGCGCGTGCCGCGGTGCGAGCTGCGGAAGCCCAGGCGCTTGAGGCGGGTCTCGTGGTCCATCGTATCTCCAAACACGAAGAGCCGGCGACCCGCTGGTAGCGAGCGTCGGCTAGGCTATAGAGGCCAGATAGTCATGCGACCCGAAATCCTCAATCCGCTGTTCGCCGAAACCCTCGTCCTGAAGGGGGTGGGGCCCGCGCTCGCCAAGCCGCTCGACCGGCTCGGGCTCGCGCGCGTCGTCGACGTCGCCTTCCATCTGCCGACCGGCTACGTTGATCGTCTGCCACGCACCGAGCTGATGTCGAGCGATGCCGGGCGGATCATCACGATCACGCTGACGCCGCGCGACTACAAGATCAGCGCCGGCCGTGGTCCCACCCGCGTGCAGGCGACCGACGAGCTTGGCAACTACGTAAGCCTCGTCTTCTTCGGCGGCAGTTCGGGCTGGGCGAAGAAACTGCTGCCGATCGGCGAGGCCAAGCGCGTATCGGGCCGGCTCGACGAATACGGCCAGGAATTGCAGATCGTCCATCCCGACATCGTCGAACCCGACGAGGAGTTGCGCGAGCGCGAGCCGATCTATCCGCTTTCGGAAGGCCTCACCTCGCGGCGGCTGGCGGCGCTGACCACGCAGGCGGTCGCGCGCGCGCCGGACCTGCCCGAGTGGATCGAGCCAGGGCTGAAGGCGAAACGCGAATGGCCCGGCTGGCACGAGTCGCTGGAGCGCATCCACGCCGACCCATCGGATGCGAAGGCGCGCGAACGGCTGGCCTATGACGAGGTGTTCGCAAACCAGTTGGCGATGACCATCGTCCGCGCGGATACCCGCAAGCGCCGGGGGCGTGCGTTGCAGGGCGACGGACGGCTCCGCGACCTGCTCAAGCTCCCCTACACGCTGACCGGCGCGCAATCGCGGACGGTCGGCGAGATCGAGGGCGACCTCGCGCAGACCGCGCCGATGCTGCGGCTGCTGCAAGGCGATGTCGGCTCGGGCAAGACGCTGGTCGCGGCGATGGCGATGCTGATCGCGGTCGAGGCCGGCGCGCAGGCGGCGATGCTCGCGCCCACCGAAATCCTCGCGCGCCAGCATTACGAGACGCTGCGAAAGACGCTCGCCGGCCTGCCGATCGAGATCGGCGTGCTCACCGGGCGTGACAAGGGGCGCGTGCGGGAGGCGACGCTGATGGCGCTGGCGAGCGGGGAGATCGACATCCTCGTCGGGACGCATGCGATCTTCCAGGATGCGGTCGGCTACAAGGACCTGGGTCTGGTGGTGGTGGACGAGCAGCACCGCTTCGGTGTCGCACAACGCATGACGTTGCAGGCGAAAGGCGTCGCCCCGCCGCATCTGCTCGCGATGACCGCGACGCCGATCCCGCGCACGCTGACGCTCGCGCAGTACGGCGAAATGGACGTCAGCCGCCTCGACGAGATGCCGCCGGGCCGCCAGCCGATCGAGACGCGCGTCATATCCGAGGACCGGCTCGACGACGTGGTCAACGCGCTCGGCCGGCATCTGGCGGATGGCGGGCAGGCGTACTGGGTATGCCCACTGGTCGAGGAGAGCGAGAAGAGCGACCTCGCCGCTGCCGAGATGCGTGCCGAAACGCTGCGCGCCCGGTTCGGCGAGAAGGTCGCGCTCGTCCACGGCCGCATGAAGCCTGCGGAGAAGGACGCGGTGATGGCCGAGTTTTCCGCAGCCCGCACGTCCGTCCTCGTCGCTACCACTGTGATCGAGGTCGGCGTCGACGTCCCTAACGCGACGCTGATCGTGATCGAGCATGCCGACCGCTTCGGCCTCGCCCAGCTGCACCAGCTCCGCGGGCGGGTAGGGCGCGGCACCGGGCGGTCGATCTGCCTGCTGATGCGCGGCTCGTCGCTCAGCGAGACGTCCCGCGCGCGGCTTGCGCTGATGCGCGAAACCAACGACGGCTTCCGCATTGCCGAGGAGGATCTTCGCCTTCGTGGTGCCGGCGAACTGCTCGGTACGAAACAGTCTGGCGAAATGGCGTTCCGGCTCGCGACTCCGGACGTGATGGCCGACCTGCTGCAATGCGCGCACGACGACGCGCGGCTGCTGATCGATCGCGACGGTGGGTTGGAGGGACCGAGGGGGCAGGCGGCGAGGACGGCCTTGTACCTGTTCGACCGCGATGCCGGGGTAGCGCTGCTGCGATCGGGGTAAGGGCTGTTGCTTTCGCCCGCGCAGGACGGCACGGGGGACGCATGCCAGCACTTTTCCCGATCCTCATTGTCCTGCTCGCCGGCGTCGGGCTGGCGGTCCAGCCGCCGACCAACGCCGCGTTGGCAAAGGCGTCAGGCTCGGTCTGGCTGGCGTCGCTCGTCTCGTTCGCGATGGGCACCGCGGTCCTGTTCGCGATCTGGGCGGCGGCCGATCGCACGATGCCGTCAACTTTGAAGGGGGCACCCAGTTGGGCCTGGCTTGGCGGGCTTTACGGTGCGTGCTTCGTCGCGGCGCTGGCCTATGCGTCGCCGCGTCTCGGGCTCGCCTCCGCGTTGACGATCGCGGTCGGGAGCCAGCTGGTAACCGCTTTGGTGCTCGACCGGTTCGGTCTGCTTGGGCTCAGCGCCCAGCCGATCAGCCTCATGCGCGTTGGGGGCGTCGTGCTGGTGATCGGCGGCGTGTTGCTTGTCCGCGCCGGCTGATGTCAGCTGTTGCGGACCATCACCGTGAGCATGCCGTAATAATCGGAGAGCGGGATCGTCCGTTCGAGTTCGCAGCCGATCCGCCCGCCCAGCGACCAGCGCACGATCGCGTCGACGCCGCCCAGAATCGGCAACGTGATGCGCAACCGGTCGCCAGCCGCGGGCGCCCCCTCGCACCGTGCCATGAGGCCGTTCGCGGACATATTGACCAGTACCAGCTTCATTTTGCGGCCGTCGCCGTCGATCGCGTGCGTGCGGTGCATCACCCCGTCGCGCGGTTCGCCGCGATGGTCTCGAACAGCCGTGGCATAGTTTGGCATCGGACGTCCCCCGTTTCGAAGATCACCGACTTAACCCATTTGCGGTGAAGCTGGTGCAAACGGGGATGCTTAATACCGTGTTTTCCGTAACATAAAGGCGTTGGTTACGAAGGGTTTAGCATCCCGTGTCGCTTCTTCCCAAGGCTCAGGCGCACGGGAGCCGCGACGTCGATCGAGGCGGTCGGCTCCTTCACGGCCTCACCATCGACCCGCACCGCGCCCTCGGCGATCTTGCGGCGGGCCTCGCCGTTGGACGCGACGAAGCCCAATCCAACGAGTGCCTCAACGATGCCGATCGTGCCGCCGCTGACCGCAAAGCTCGGGAGCGAGTCGCCCGACGCGCCTTCCTCGAAGGTCTTCCGCGCAGTCTCGGCGGCCTGTTCGGCGGCAGCGCGACCGCGGCACATCGCGGTCGCTTCGTTAGCGAGCACGATCTTGGCGGCATTGATCTCCGCGCCTTCGAGCGCCTCGAGACGTGCGATCTCGTCGAGCGGGAGGTCGGTGAACAGCTTCAGGAAACGGCCGACATCGCGGTCATCGGTATTGCGCCAGAACTGCCAGTAATCGAAGTGCGGCAACTGGTCCTCGTGCAGCCAGACCGCGCCGGACATCGTCTTGCCCATCTTGCCGCCATCCGCGGTCGTGATCAGCGGCGTGGTGACGCCGTAGACCTCGGTCGAGTCCATGCGACGCGCGAGTTCGATGCCGTTGACGATGTTGCCCCATTGGTCCGAGCCGCCCATCTGCAACCGGCAATCGGCGCGGCGGGACAGCTCGAGGAAGTCGTACGCCTGGAGGATCATGTAGTTGAATTCGAGGAAGCTCAGCGACTGTTCGCGGTCGAGGCGGAGCTTAACCGAATCGAACGCGAGCATCCGGTTGACCGAGAAATGCTGACCGACGTCGCGCAGGAACGGGATGTATTCGAGCGCGTCTAGCCATTCGGCGTTGTCGAGCATGACCGCGTCGGTCGGGCCGTCGCCGAAGGTCAGGAAGCGTTCGAAGATTCGGCGGATCGAGGCGACGTTGGCCTTGATCCCGTCCTCGCCGAGCAGCTTGCGCGCTTCGTCCTTGAAGCTGGGGTCGCCGATCTTGCCGGTGCCGCCGCCCATCAGGACGATCGGCTTGTGACCGGTCTGCTGGAGCCGGCGGAGTAGCATGATCTGGACCAAGCTGCCGACGTGGAGCGACGGCGCGGTCGGATCGAAGCCGATATAGCCGGGCACCACCTGCTTGCCGGCGAGCGCATCGAGCGCGGTGGCGTCGGTCATCTGGTGGACATAGCCGCGCGAGGTCAGCGTGGTGAGCAGGTCGGACTGGTAGGTCATGGCAGGGCGCTTAGGACAAAAGCTCGGTCAGGAAAACGGCGCGCACGAAACTTGTTTCCCCGCGAAGGCGGGGACCCAGCCAGGGCTCCCGCCTTCGCGGGAGAACGATCTTACGTTCGCGGCAGTTGCGACGTGGGGTCGACCGGCGTGCGGCCCTTGCGGAGTTCGAAGTGCAGTTCGGGCCGATCCGCGAAGCCTGTGTCGCCCGACAGCGCGATCGTCTGGCCGCGCTTCACGCTCTGGCCACGCTGCACGAGCAGCTTCGACGCGTGGCCGTAGACGCTGGTCCAGCCGCCGCCGTGCTTGACGATTACCAGACCGCCGAGCGCGGCGATGCCGTCGCCGACGTAAGCTACGACGCCGTCAGCGGCGGCGTGGATCGGCGTCGCCATTGGCACGGCGATCTTGATGCCATCGTTGCGCTCGCCGCTTGCGCCGGGGCCGAAGCGCTTCACGACCCGACCGTCGACGGGCCATAGGAACCCGCCGCTCGCCAGCCGTGCCGGTGCTGTGACGACCGCGTTCGACGGCAGCACGCGGCGCGGCGTCGCGATTGGTTTCGCCGGTGCCTGGTTATTGGCAAGCGCCGGCTCGCCACCGGTCAGGATGTCGTCGATGTCGAGCTTGAACGCCGACGCGCGTTCCGCGGCGCTGGGCCTGCCGCCGCCGGGGGCGTCGGGGATCAGGACCCGTTGGTCGGCGCGCAACACGTATGGCTCGACCAGCGCGTTGGCGGCGACGATGCGCGACCATTCGACCCCATAGGCGCGCGCGATCGCGATGCCGGTCTCGCCGCGGCGGACCTGGTGATAGCGCCCGCCGGGGATCGTCAGCCGCTCGCCGGTTTCGATCGTGTAGGGCGAATCGAGATCGTTCGCGCGCGCGATCGCCTCGAGGCCCGCACCGCTCCGATCGGCGACCTTGCTCAGCGTATCGCCGGGCTGCACGACATAGGTCGTGTCAGGGATAGTCTTGGCATCAGCGCGGACCGGACGCGCCTCCCAGGCCGGGCGCGGCGCGGGCAGGGTCGTCACCGCGCCGGTATCGCGGCCGGGTCGGTCGTCGGACCTGTCCTGCGGTACGGCCTGATCCTGACGAGGCGGCGGATCGTAACGCTGAACGGGTGGATCGCGGTACGGTCGCTGCGGACGACGGTCAGGGGCCGGCTGGCCGTAGCCGGCGGGGCGGTCGACCTGCGGAATGCACGCGGCGAGCCCAAGCAACGGCAGCGAGGCCGCCGCCAGCAGGGACCGCACGCGGACCATCACCGATAGGCCTGGGTGAGCACGTCCAGCGATTCGGTGTGAGTCAGGTCGAGATGCAGCGGCGTCACCGAGACGAATCCGTCCGCGGTCGCTTCGAGATCGGTCGCATGCGCGGGCGTCTCGACGGTCCGACCTAGCGCGAACCAGTGATATTCGTAGCCCCGCGGATCGGTGTTGGTAACAATTTCCAGCCGCCCGTAATCCCGCAGGCCCTGGCTGACCACACGCACGCCCTTTACCGCATCGGCGGGGCCGGCGGGAAAGTTGACGTTGACCAGCGTCCCCGGCGCCATCGGTGCGTCGAGCAATGGCCGCAACACGCGTTCGCCCCATGCCGCCGCCGCCTCGAACGGCACGCTGTCGCCCATGCCTTCGCGGCTGTAGATCTGGCTCAGCGCGATCGAGCGGATACCGCCCAGCGCGCCCTCCATCGCCGCGGAGACGGTCCCCGAATAGGTCACGTCCTCGGCAAGGTTCGCGCCCCGGTTGACGCCGGAGAGGATCAGGTCGGGCGGGCAATCCTTCATGATCTTGGCGAGCGCCATCATCACCGCATCGGTCGGCGTGCCCGCGACGGCATACCGCTTCTCGCCATGCTTCCGCACCCGGATCGGCCGCGACAGCGTGAGCGAATGGCCCGCGCCCGATTGTTCCTCGGCTGGGGCGACGATCCAGACGTCGTCGGACAAGGTCCGGGCGATCGTCTCCAGCACCTTGAGGCCGGGCGCGTGATAGCCATCGTCGTTGGTCAGCAGGATCCGCATCAGCGCTTTGGCTCCAACAGCGTCAGCCCGCCGAGATACGGCTGGAGCACCGCCGGCACTACGACCGAGCCGTCCTCCTGCTGGTAATTCTCCAGCACCGCGACCAGCGTCCGCCCGACCGCGAGCGCGGAGCCGTTGAGCGTGTGGACGAACCGCGTGCCTTTCTCGCCCTCGGGCCGATAGCGCGCGTTCATCCGGCGCGCCTGGAAGTCGGTGCAGGTCGAGACGCTGCTGATTTCGCGATAGCGCGCCTGACCCGGCAGCCAGACTTCGAGATCGTAGGTGCGTGCCGCGGTGAAACCCATATCGCCGGTGCATAGGAGCATCCGCCTGAACGGTAGCTGCAACGCGTCGAGCACGCCCTCAGCGCAGGCGGTCATGCGCTCATGCTCGGCCTCGGACATGTCGGGGGTGACGATCGAGACCATCTCGACCTTGTCGAACTGATGCTGGCGAATATAGCCGCGCGTGTCCCGACCCGCAGCGCCAGCCTCGGAGCGGAAGCACGGCGTCAGCGCGGTGAAGCGGAGCGGCAGTTCGGCTTCGCTCAGGATCTGTTCGCGGACGATGTTGGTGAGGCTCACCTCCGCGGTCGGGATCAGCCAGCGGCCGTCGGTGGTCCGGAACAGGTCCTCCGAGAACTTCGGCAGCTGGCCGGTGCCGAACACAGCTTCATCGCGGACCAGCAATGGCGGCGAGACCTGTTCGAAGCCCGCGTTCGCGACATGATCGAGCATGAACTGGCCAAGCGCCCTTTGCAGCTTGGCGGCAGGCCCGCGGACGAGCGTGAAGCGCGCGCCCGACATTGCTGCCCCAGTCTCGAAATCGAGGCCGATCGCAGGACCGATCGCGTCATGCTCGCGCGCCGTGAACGGGAAGGTCGTCGGGGTTCCCCGCGTGTGAACCAGCGCGTTGTCGTCCTCGCCGCCGCCTTCGGGCACGTCGGTCGCGGGAAGGTTGGGGATCGCGGCAAGCATGGCGTGGAGCTCGCCACCCAGCCGCGCTTCGTCGGCTTCCAGCGCGGGCAGTGCCTCCTTCAGGCTCGCGACCTCGGCCATCAGCGCCTGCGCCTTGACCTCGTCCTTCTGCGCCTTGGCCTGGCCGATCGCCTTCGACAGTTCGTTGCGGCGGGTCTGCGCGCTCTGCGAGTCCGCGATCGTCGCCCGGCGCTGCTCGTCGAGCGACACCAGCGATGCGGACTGCGGTGCGACACCCCGCTTGGCGAGGGCGGCGTCGAAGGCGGCGGGATCGTCGCGGATCAGGCGTATGTCGTGCATGGCCGGGCTATGCCGAGGGCCGCGAGCGTACGCAAGGCAGGCCCTCTGAAACCTCCCCCCTCGGCGGCGGAGGACCAGGGGTTCGCAACCTCTCGCGTTCGCGGCGCGTTCTTCGACCATACGCATAGCGAAAAGGAGAAACCTGCATGCATCTTCCCCACAACTCCGTCGTGCTCGTCGCGGACGGCCGGAAAATGCTGTTTCTGCGTAACGAGGGCGACGCCGAGTTTCCCAATCTCGTCGTTGAAAAGGCGCAGGAGCAGGACAATCCGGCAACGCGCGACCAGGCGACCGACTCCGCAGGGCGTGCCTCTTCGCCGCAGGGCGGCGTGCAGAGTTCGGTAGAGCCGACCGACTTCCATCAGATCGAGGAAGATCGCTTTGCGGCCGACGCCGCCGACTTCCTCAAGACCGGCGCGCTGAAGAACAAATATGACTCGCTGATCGTGGTCGCACCCCCGAAGACGCTCGGCGAACTGCGCAAGCATTATCACAAGGAAGTGGTCAGCCGCCTCAAGGGCGAACTCGACAAGGACCTGACCGGGCATCCGATCAAGGACATCGAGAAGGCACTCAAGAACGCCTGATCGCCGCTAACAAGCCTGATTGCCGCTAACAAAAAAAGGCCCCGATGGATCGATCCACCGGGGCCTTTTTCCTGCTTTGCTTCAATAACGCCGGTTCAGGCCTTGGCCGCCGCCGGTTTCGCGAACCGCTTGCGGGCCACCAGCGCGGCTGCGGCGGCACCGAACAGCAACACCATCGGCGGCGCGGGGACGGGGGCAGGTGGACCACCGCTGGATCCTGGTGGATCGCCATGATGCCCACCGGAACTCGTGCTGCTGCTGGTCGACGTGCTGCTCGCCGACGAGGTCGACGAGGCGGAGGAGGTGCTGCTGCTCGACGCCGACGTCACGTTGCCGCTGGACGACGACGAGACATTGCCGCTCGAGGACGAAGACACGTTGCCGCTGGACGACGACGATACGTCGCCGCTCGAGCCGCCCGACGCCGAGGTGCTGCTGACTCCGCCGGTCGACGACGACGTCGACCCACCGCTCGAGGTCGACGAGATCACGATGCTACCGCTCGATCCGCCGCCACCGCCGCCGAAGCCCCCCCCGAAGCCGCCGCCAAATCCACCCGAACCACCAAAGAAACCGCCGCTGCCGCCGACCACGACGGGAACGCCACCACCGCCACCGCCGCCGATGAAGCCGCTACCGACCGGCGCGATCGCGGGGTTGGGCGCAGCATTGGCGACCGTGACGATCGTCGGCGTGCAGGCGGTGCTGGTCGTCGTCGTGACCCGGCGACGCAGGCGCGGGCGGGCAACCGACGCGACCTGACGATGAACCGCATGTTTCACCAGGACGCGCTTGGTGTTCGCGGTTCGCGCCGGCCGTTCGGCGACGTGCACCGCACCCCCGCCGATCAACGCACCGCCGCATGCGCATGCGCACAATTTAGCCAGAGCCATCCTCACCGACATATCGTCATTCTTTCATTGTCGACATTCGCTGTAATGCCGCACCCCGTCCGCAGCTTGCATCCTGCTATCCGACTAACTGCAAAAGAAACGGTTAAGTGCAACCGCATTATCCGAACCTAGTATAGGTAACGAACTATTTACGCATCCATAGCTGACACGATCGACGTTAACGTGCCGGGCTGGGACATAAAAGCACCAAAAGCAGGCGCGTGCCGCGGTATCGCGGTTGCGCCGCCAGAGCAGAAGGTCCGGTTCGGTCTCGCCAAATGTTGGTGCGCGACGCGAGCGGCAAGCCACGCAATAAAATGTCCGTTTTGATGCAGGATGCGCAAGTGGGGTCGCTTGTGGTGCCGGACGGCTGCGACTATAGGCGCTTTCACCATTTGGGGGAGGCTTCTGGAGATCGGCGTGGCTGATCCGACGAGGCCAAAGGGAGAGTGGTATG
Source organism: Sphingomonas sp. PP-F2F-G114-C0414 (assembly GCF_003688595.1). Taxonomy (GTDB): domain Bacteria; phylum Pseudomonadota; class Alphaproteobacteria; order Sphingomonadales; family Sphingomonadaceae; genus Sphingomonas. The sequence goes on along the minus strand of NZ_RCWT01000010.1, from coordinate 591,710 downwards.
GCGACCGTTATGAATCGTATGGACGATACCGACAATTCCAACCACGGCGCGGCAAACGACCGTAGCGCGGATGACGGCGCAGACGGCGCGTATCGTCCCGATGCCGACGAACCTTTCATGAGTCTTCGGCAACAGGCCTATTTCCGACGCAAGCTGCAGGCGTGGAAAGAAGCGATCCTGCGAGAGTCGCAGGAAACCCTGTCGCAGCTGCAGGTCGACTCGCTGCGCGAGGCCGATCTGACCGACCGCGCGTCGAGCGAGACGGACTGGTCGATCGAACTGCGAACGCGCGATCGGCAGCGCAAGCTGGTCTCGAAGATCGAATCCGCCATCCGCCGGATCGACGAGGGCGAATACGGCTATTGCGAAGTCACCGGCGAGCCGATCAGTCTGGCACGTCTGGAGGCACGACCGATCGCGACGATGACGGTCGAGGCGCAGGAACGCCACGAGCGGCACGAAAAGGTCTCGCGCGAGGATTGAGCGCCGCAGGTCGACGGCGCGGGAACCGACGGCGCGGATCAACGGCATCGTCGGATCCGTTAGGTCTTTTGTCGCAGTATGATGCTATGATCCGTCGGCAGTAAGGATCGGGACGGCCGGGAGCGCACGGCGACCAAACGGGACGAATGGCGTGACAGAAGCTTTTGACCGGTCGACGACGACTGACACCGCGGCCGACGCGCAGGACACATCCTCTCCAAATGCGTCGGGCAACCGCGTCGGCAGCCGCGACAGCCTGTTTCTCATGGCAAAGCTCAGGCTGGCGGACGAGCGGAGGCCTCGTGAGGTTCGCGTCCGCAATCTTTCCGAGCGCGGAGTGATGCTCGAACTGGACAAGGTCGTCGCGATCGCAACGCCGGTACTGCTGGAACTGCGCGGGCTCGGGGAAATCGGCGGCAAGGTCGCATGGTGCACCCAGGGTCGCATCGGCGTCGCGCTCGACTCGCCGATCGATCCCAAGAAAGCCCGCAAGGTTGCCGGTGTGTCGCAATCGGCCAATACGCCTTTCTATGCCAAGGCAACGACCGAACGCTGATCGCGCGGACTGCCTCGCAGTGTCCCCCCGGACCAGCGTCCGGGGAGTGCTGCGGTAATGAAAGGCAGCGGATCAGAGGCTGACGATTTCCTCTTTCAGCTTGAGTTTCTGTTTCTTCAATCCTGCCAGGATGGTCGCATCGGGCAAAGGCCGGTGAGCTTCGGCTGCAATCCGTTTATCGAGCACGGCGTGCTTGGTTTCCAGAGCTGTCTGATGCGTCGTCTGCACGGTAGGATACCTCCTGCATTCGGGTTGGGGAGCAGAGTAAACCACTGTGTCATCGAAATGTCTTCATCGGAAATGGACCAAATCGATTGAACGACCGGTTTTCCGCGATGACCGGTGCACGGATCGCAGATCGTCCCATTGCCGCAAATCGCCGGCTCGGTCGGTTTAGCGCTCGCGCCGGTCGGCGGATTTGCTAAGGGGCATGGCAGCAGCCAGTAATACCGGGGGACGAGGTGGACGAGGCGCAGACCAAAGCTCAACTCGAAGCCATGCGCATCGAGCATCGCGATCTCGACGACGCGATCGCGGCGCTGGCGGCCAAGCCCGTGCCCGATCAGCTGCAGATGGCGCGATTGAAGAAACGCAAGCTGCGGCTCCGCGACGAGATTGCCGCGCGCGAGGATATGCTGATCCCCGACATCATCGCGTGATCGCCGTCGTCGTCTAACGCGTTCCACGCTCAAATCAGGAGCCGTCGCACCGAACGACGCATTTCGGGACAGATCTTGGTTAACGCGGCGTTCGCCATGATGGGCTAGGCGGGCCCGCTATGCCATCGCGCTGTCCATGACTGACTCTCGACACGAAACGCAGATGCATCGTCGGTTGATCGACGCGCTGTATAGCGAATCGATGCTGCTGGCCGACGAAGCGCGCGCCTATTTCGATGAAGTGGGTCGCAACGAGCGCGACGGGCTCGATCCGTTCGTGCGCGTCGGTTTCAGTTGCGAATCGCTCAAGGTCACGACGCGTCTCATGCATGTGATCGCGTGGCTGCTGACGCAGCGCGCGGTTCAGGCTGGCGAATTGGACATCAAGGATGCGCTCGATCCGTCGCGCCGCCTGGGAGATGGGCCGGTTACCGACAGGGTTCTGCTTGAATCCCTGCCGGCCCGTGCGCGTGCGTTGATCGACTCGAGTACGGACCTGCATCGACGGGTCGCACTGCTGGACGCCGCGCAATCGCTGCCCGACACGCTGCCGAGTGCGGTACGTTCGATGCATCGGCGGCTGGCCCAGGCATTCTAGGCGGCCGATGCACCGCGATATCGTGCATCGGCCGCGGTCCGCGGCAAGAGTTGGTCGCGATCAGCTGATGTGTACGGTCTTGGTGATCAGGTGTGCGGCAACGCCTTCCGGACCGTCCTCGGAGCCGTGGCCGCTGTCCTTGATCCCGCCGAACGGGCTGTCGGGATAGCTGAGCCGGACGTTGTTGATCGCGATCATCCCCGCTTCGATCGCGTCGCCAAGCATGTTCTGCCGGCGTCCATTCTCAGTGAAGCAATAGGCCGCCAGACCGAACGGCAGGCGGTTGGCTTCGGTGATCGCGTCCTCGTCGGTCGCGAAGCGGCTGAGTAGCGCAATCGGGCCGAACGGCTCCTCGTTCATCGCGCGCGCCGATAGCGGCACGTCCGACAACACGGTAGGCTGGAAGAAGAACCCGCCGCTGCCGCCATACTCGCCGCCCGCCAGCAGCTTGGCACCGTGATCGGTCGCATCGCCGACCAGTTCGGCGATCGCCTCAGGTCGGCGCGCATTGGCCATCGGGCCCATCTGGCTGGTCGCGGCCATCCCGTCGCCGACCTTCAACGCGCGAGTCCGTTCAGCAAAGCCTGCGGCGAACCGGTCGTAGATGCCGTCCTGGACGTGGAAGCGGGTCGGTGCGACACAGACCTGCCCCGCGTTGCGAAACTTGTGCGCGACCAGCGTGTCGAGCGTCTTGTCGAGATCGCAATCGTCGAACACCAGTACCGGACCGTGCCCGCCAAGCTCCATCGTCGTCCGCATCATCGTGTCGGCGGCGAGCTTCATGAGCGCCTTGCCGACCGGGACCGATCCGGTGAAGCTCAGTTTCCGCGTGATCGGCGACGCCAGCAGATGGCGCGAGACCATGTCGGGGACGCCGAACACGCACTGCGCGACGTCGCCGGGAAGCCCGGCATCCTGGAAGCACTTCAGCACTTCGACCGCGCTGCCCGCGGTTTCCTCGGACGGCTTGATGATGATCGAGCACCCCGCCGCGAGTGCGGGCGCGATCTTGCGGACGACGTTCATCACCGGGAAGTTCCAGGCGCAGAACGCGGCGACCGGACCGACCGGTTGATGCAGGACGAGGCTGCGCGTGCCCGACGGACGCGGGAGCACGCGGCCATAGATGCGCTGCGCTTCGCCAGCATGGAAGTCGAGCAGCGCCGCGGCGAACGCGACCTCACCCTTCGCCTCGGCCTGGATCTTGCCCTGTTCGAGCGTAGCGATCAGGGCGATGTGATCGGCACGCTCGCGGAGCAATTGGGCGGTGCGGATGAGGATCGCCGCGCGCTTTTCCGGCGGAGTCGCACGCCAGGCGATAAACCCGCGCTGGGTCGCCTCCAAGGCGCGGTCGAGATCGGCTGCGGTCGCCAGCGGCAACGCGGCCTGACCCGCGCCGGTCGCTGGATTGAGCACGTCGCGCGTCTCGCGCCCGCCGCCGCTCACCCATTCGCCAGCGATGTACAGGCCGAGGCTCGTGTCATAGGCCGTCGTCATAGATCGTCTCCATCCTTGTTGCGGGGCGTTGCGCACTGGTGGGTCGCGCTTTGCCTGAACGTGAGGCCACGCACTGCCCATCGCGAGTACATCGTCGGGGCGTCGCCGAGGCGCAACCCCGTGCGGGACGTGCGTCGCGCTGGATGCCCACCGATGCGCGACCAATGGTCGTGTCGACGATCTTGGTGCATGCTCGCCCGTCTATGGCGAAGAAGAAGTATCTGCTGACCGCGACCTTGCCGGACGGGTATGTGAAGACGATCGGCCCGACGGCGACGCCGTTCACGCATTACTGGCGGCTGGTGGCGCATCTCGGCGGCGGGCGGACCGAGGTGTTCTGGGGCCATACCAAGTCCCTCGCCGAGGCCCGCCGCAAGCGTGCTGCCGCAAGCGATCCCGGCATTTCGCGTGGCTGGGATCGGTATGATTTCGAGATCGTCGAACTCGTTCGATCCACGGACTAGCGCGCTTTCGGTCATCGGCGCGACGCGCGATCGGGAACGTCCACGCCGTCCCTGCGCTCTGATACGGCGTACCAGGACAGGATTGATGACATGAAGATCGGTTTTATTGGCCTCGGCCAGATGGGCAGCGCGATGGCCGCCAATCTGCTCAAGGCTGGGCATGACGTGACGGTGTGGAACAGGTCGGCGGACAAGGCCGCCAAGCTCGTCGAAGCAGGCACTCACTTGGCCGAGAAGCCGGCCGATGCGGCGCAAGGCGAGGTGGTGATGACCATGCTCGCGGACGATCGCGCGCTGGAGGCGGTGGTGTACGGCGAGGGGGGGATCCAAGACGCCCCCGCGCTGCACGTGTCGCACAGCACGATCGGCATCGCGCTGGCGGATCGGCTCACCGCCGAGGCGAGCAACGGCTTCGTATCGGCGCCGGTGTTCGGCCGTCCGGTCGCGGCGGAGGCCGCCAAACTGTTCGTGATCGCTGCCGGCGCGCCGGCCGACCTCGATCGCTGCGAGCCGCTGTTCGCCGCGATCGGGCAGCGGACGTTCCGCATCGGCGACACGCCGTCGGCCGCGAACCTCGTCAAGCTCAGCGGCAATTTCATGATCATGGCGGCGGTCGAGGCGATGGCGGAGGCGATGACGCTGGCCGAAAAAGGCGGCGTCGATCGCCGGACGTTGCTCGACGTGCTGACCGGCACGCTGTTCGGCGCGCCGATCTACCAGACCTATGGCGACATCCTCGTCGAGGACCGGTTCCACCCCGCCGGGTTTGCCGCGCCGCTCGGCCTCAAGGACATGACGCTAGCCGATACCGCGGCGACCACGCTACGCGCGCCGATGCCGATCCTGGGTATCGTCCGCGACCATTTGCGCTCGGTGATCGCCAGCGAGGGCGAGGATGTCGACTGGGCGGGCGTCGCGCTGGCGGTTCGGCGCGGTGCAGGTATCGCCTAGCCGCGGGCTAGGGCCGGTGGCGAGGCGGCGATCGCCGTCGCCAGCGGAGCAGACCGGTGACCAGCATCGCGCACGGTACCAGTCCGGTCACGAACGCCAGCCACCGCCCGATCAGCCCGAATGCTTCGCCGCCGTGTAGCGGGTGCAGCCAGCTCAGCACCGTATCGCCGCTGGCGTCGGCGAGCCCGTCGCGGACGGCGAGGATCCGGCCGGTATACGGGTCGAGCCAGACGTTGGTACGCGGGAACCGGCGGCTCGGCTCGCCCGGCCGCGCCAGATTGATCCGGATCGGCGCCGTAGTCGTTGCCGGTGTCTCGATCCAGGCAAGCGCGCCGTCGGGAAACCGGCGCTGGGCGACTGCGATCAGGCGGTCGACCGGCGGCGCGCGGCCCACCGGTTCGACCGTAAGCGCAGGCACATGGAAGAGCGGCGAAGCGCGGGCGATCAACGGTCGGGTCTGGTCGGGCAGGTCGAGCAGGACTCCGGTCGCGGTGATCGCGAGCAGCGGGATCAACCCGATCAGCCCGGTCAGCTTGTGGAGATCGTAGAGCCGGCGGATCGCGGCGGCGGGGCGCTTGAACCGCAGCGCCCGCCACCATCCACCCGGTCTCGGCCACCACGCCCAGAGCCCGCTGGCGATCAGGACGAGCATTGCGATGCCGGCGATGCCCATCGCGATGCCGCCCGGTTCGCCGAGCAGCAGGCGATAATGCAGGTCATAGATCCAGGTCACGACGGTATCGCCCCAGAACCCGGTCCGGATCGTCGTCAGGCGGACCGGGTCGATCCACAGCAGCAGCGGCGCGAACGCACGCCCCGCGGTCTCCTTCGGCGTGTAGTAGCGGACCGGGATCGCGCCGCCGCTCGGGTCGATCTCTATCCGCCAGGCACCGGTTCGCGAAGGATGCTCGCGGTGCAGCGTATCCACGACCGCCTGCCACGATGGCGGGCGCGTACCGTCCGGCACTGCGCGTAACGCCGGGCTGAAGGCGGCGTCGATCTCGGGGTAGAAGACGAGTGCACTGCCGGTCAGGCCAGCGAACGCGAAGATCAGTCCGACCGAAAGACCGAGCCACAGATGGATGTGACGAACGACGACGCGCGCCGATCGTGGCCGGGCGGGAATCGGGGCGGCGATCGGGGCGGTAATCCGGGCGGGCATCAGAGCCGCAGCCGCACCGCGCCGAACAGCGCGCGCGGATCGGCCGGGGCGTGGAGCCGCTGCGTGCCGTCGTACCAGACATATTCATAGTGGTCGTTGGCGAGGTTCTTGACCTGCAGCGACAGTTCGACGTGCGGCGTCACGGCATAGGCGACCTCGGCGTTGAGCACGACATAGCTGCCATAGCGCCCCTGCGTGTTGGCCGGGTTGAGTTCGTAGCTCGACTGGCCATTGCCCCAGAGCGACAGCCGCAACCGGTCGATCGCCGTCACGTCGAGCCCGCCCGAGACGACGTTCTGCGGGACATGATCGATCGCGTTGCCGGCTTGCGACGGCGTTGCGGGGTCGGGCGTGACGATCGTCGCGGTCTGGTGCGAATAGCTGCCCCACAGGCCGACGCCGCGCGCGGGTTTGACGTCGAGCTGGAGATCGATTCCGCGCCGCCGGGTCTTGCCGAGATTGTCGAAATCGCCCGACGGGTCGTTCAGCCGTCGCTTCAGTTCGCCGCTTGCGGTCTGCTGCCACAGCGCGACGCGCGCCTCGAGCCAGCGACCCCGTGCGACCTTGATACCGCCTTCATATCCTTCGTTGATCGAGGGGGCGACATCGACGGTGCGCGGCGGCACCAGATAGGCGCCCGAGCCCGCACCGATCTGGAACGTCCGGCCATAGTTCGCATAGAGCGTGACATCGCGGACCGGGGTGATCGCCACGCTCAGCTTGGGCTGGCTGATCGTGCCATAGTCGTTGATCGGCGCGGTGGTTCCCGCAAGTCGGTTGGCGAAATGCCCGTCGACCCGGTCGACCCGCCACGCCGGCGTGATCTTGAGCCAGGCGGTCGGCTCGATCACTGCTTGGAGATAGCCGCCATACACGGTCAGGCCGAATTGCTGGTCCCGCGTCTGGCTGGTGATGACGCGGCGGTCGGTCAACCAGCGCAGGCTGCGATTGTCCTGCACCTGGATGTCGCCCCCCGCCTCGATCATCAGCGCGTGGATAAAGTCGACATGCGGATGATAATGCAGCGCGACGATGCCGCCATATTGCCATTCGTCGGTCAGCCGCCGCTGCTGCGCGACGCTGGCCGAGAACCGGACATAGCGGTCGTCGGTGAGGCTGTTCGCATAGCCCTTCGCGCTGAGCGCCAGCGTGTCGGCCAGGTCCGAATCGAGGTGGAGGCTGTACTGGCCGATCCGACGCTTGCCGCCATCGGTTTCGGACACGGCATAGGATCGCTGCCGGTCGGTGTAGGCGTCGGCGTCGGTGAGATAGCCCGGTTCCTGTGCGGTCGCGGTCGAGTAGCGGACGATCGCACCCAGCCGGGTCGCGCCGAAATCGTAGAACCATTTGCCCGCGAGATTGAGGCGATCGAGATCGGCATGGTCGCGATAGCCGTCGGTGCGGCGATAGCTGACGAGGTAATTCTGGCTGAACTTGCCGCGTTCGAGACCCGCCGACACCTGGCCATCGGCGGTTCCGAACGCGCCGCCGATAACGCGCGCGTCGAGGTAATTGCCGCCGATCCGGGTCAGGATGTTGGCGTTGCCCGCGATGTTGTTCAGCCCCCAGCGCGGATCGGACGTGCCGCGCACCAGTTCGATCCCGGCGATGTCGAGCGGCGCGACCATGTCGATACCGGTCATCCCGCCGGCATTGTCGTTGGTCGGGACGCCGTCGATCATCAGCTTGACGGCGTTGATCTCTCCCTCGCCGTTGAACCCGCGGATCGAGAAGCGACCCGATGTCGTGCCCTGGTTGAAATCGGTCAGCACGACGCCCGGCAGCCGCGCGAAGATCTCCCAGGCGTTGTCGACCGACTGGCGCTGCGCGACGTCGCCGCCGAGCAGATCGACCGAGGTCAGGACGTTGCCGGTCGAGCGCGCCATGCTCGGCGCGGTCACGACGATATCGCCGATCGTGAAGCGCGTATCGCTCTCGGTCGGCGGGGCATTGGCGGTTTGCGCGGCACTCGGGATGGCGAAGGCGAGCAGCGGCACGACGACGGCCAGCGCCATCGTCGCCTCGTGAGGAGGCGTGAATCGAAACATCGGTAATTCCAGTGATCGGCGCGCAGCTCGGGTATGCGCGTCATGAAGCGGTGCACATCGCGCTCGGCGACATGCGTTTCAGGCGATCAGAGGTAGGCCGGCGGGCCGCGTAACGGCGGGCGCAGATACCGCGTCAGCGCGCGCGGGAGCGGTCGGACATACCGCCATGCGAGCGCCATGGCGAAGGCGATCGCGGCGATCCGCAGGACGAGATCGACGCTTTCCAGCGCGTGCGCGGTCAGGCTCGAGAACGCGCAGGGCATCTCCGCCTTGTCGTGCTTGGTCGAGCGATCGTGGTTCATCGCCAATCCGGCACCGTCGTCGTGCATGCCCGGCATCACCATCGCCTGTGTTGCCAACAGCTGGGCCGTCATGTCCTGCGGGGTCATGCCCGAGCATAGCGTGATCGCGATCCGGCCGTGCTCGCTAGACACCATGTAGCCCGAGGGCACCAGCAGCTTCATCGCCAACGCCGCCACGCACAGCAACGCTGCGAGGTAGCGATGGGACAGAGCAAGGCGGCGAAGACGGTACACGAATCGGGGGTAGCCGGGTGCGGGCGGCCTGTCACTTGGCCATCCTGTCCTCCCCGCACGGAAAGGATCAGCGGATCATGCGGGCGATCGTCTTGGCGGCCGCCGCACCATAAGGCGGCTTCAGCCCGGCAAGCTTGGCGACGTCGAGCCGCGATTGCTTGAAGACGGCGCGCGCGTGGCTGAACGTGCGGAAGCCGTCGATGCCGTGATACGCGCCCATCCCCGATGGGCCGCTGCCGCCGAACGGGAGGTCCTCCATCGAGATGTGGAAGATCACATCGTCGAGCGTCACCCCACCCGAGATCGTCCGGTCGAGCACGCGGCGTCGTTCGGCGTCGTCGCTGCCGAAATAATAGAGTCCTAGCGGTCGGTCGCGGCGGTTCACCTGCGCGATCGCGTCGTCGATACCGTCGTAGCGGCGGATCGGCAGCACCGGGCCGAAGATCTCTTCCTGCATCACGATCATGTCGTCGGTCGCGTCGCGGACGATGTGCAGCGGCATTTTCCGCGAGTTGGCGGCGCCGAAATCCTCGTTGGCGGGGTTCACGACCTCGACCGTCGCACCCTTCGCGCGCGCATCGGCGATCCAGTCGGTGAGGCGCTGGTGGTGGCGATCGTTGACCACCGACGTGTAGTCGGCGTTGGCGAGCAGCGTCGGGTACATCGCGCTGGCCGCCGCCTTGATGCCGTCGACCACCTTCGCCTCGTCCGCCGAGGGCACGAGCATGTAATCGGGCGCGAGGCAGATCTGTCCGGCGTTCATCATCTTGCCGAGCGTGACGCGTTCGGTTGCCTTGGCGATGTCCGCCGAGGCGCCGAGTATGACGGGGGACTTGCCACCGAGTTCCAGTGTCACCGGGGTCAGATTATCCGCGGCGGCGTGGAGGATGTGGCGGCCGATCGCGGTCGCGCCGGTGAAGATCAGGTGATCGAACGGGAGCGCGGAGAACGCCTTGCCGACTTCCGCATCGCCGGAGACGATCGCGAGTTCGTCCTGCGCGAAATATCTGGGGGCAATTTCCTCAAAGAGCGCGGCGGTGGCGGGCGTGTATTCGCTCGTCTTCGCCATCGCGCGATTACCCGCGGCGAACACGCCCGCGAGCGGACCGATCAGCAGGTTCACGGGAAAATTCCACGGCGCGATGATGCCGATCACACCCTTGGGCTGGTATTCGACCCAGGCCTTGGCGCCCAGCAGCCCCAGGGGAAACTGCACCGGGCGGCGGTCGCGCTGCATCCAGCGGTCGAGATGCTTGGCGGCATGCGCGATCGGCGCGAGCGAGGCACCGATATCGGTGATCATCGTCTGCTCGCGGCTCCGATGCCCGAAATCCTCCGACACCGCGTCGCAGAACCGCGCGGCATTGTCCCGCACCATCGCCGCCGCGCGCTTGAGACGATCGAGGCGGACGGCCTTGGTGACCGGAAGCTCCGCCATGAACGCTTCGCGCTGGGCAGTGAGGATGGTCTGCATGTCGGTCATCGGGGTATCCTCGAATGGGTAACGAACCCGCCTCGCAAGGTGTGCGGGGTTAAAGCGAACGCCACGCGATCGTGTGACGTTGTAGATACCGCCGCTAGTTGCGGTGCTCGGCGGGAGGCGGTGCCAACGGCTTTCGTTTGTGCTTTCCTCCCGCCGCCAAGACGATGACGGCGCTCGACAGCAGAATACTCGACACGAGAACGCCGACCGATAGCAGGCCTGCGTTGGTTACGCGGGCATCGAATTTCGTCCGTGCGCCGATCCTGATCGAGACTTCCGCGGCGTGACTGTGACCGATCGATCGGCGTTCGGAGATATCCAAGTTTTTCATCGGTAAAAACTGAACCTCCGTTGGTCATCGGGCAAGCCCTCAAGTCTTCGATAGCGGAGCGACGGCGTCGGCCCATGGGCTACGTCTTCGGGCGTGACGTTCCACCGCGTCGGCGGCGACGAAGGATGCGGGGTGGGGAGCATTGCGCTTCACGCCCCCACCGGCAAATCCCGGAACGCCTGGTCCTTGTCGACGCGGATTTCGCCGGGTAGGCCGAGGACGCGTTCGGCGATGATGTTCTTTAGGATCTCATCGGTGCCGCCGGCGATACGCAGGCCTGGCGCCCACATCGTCGCGGCGTGGAACGCGCCTTTGAGCGGGGTGAGCGCGGGGTCGGAGATGATGCCGTATTGATCGCCCGCCTCGACCGCGGTGTTGCCGATCGCCTGTAGCTGGTTGGCGGCGACGATCTTGCCGATCGAGCTTTCGGGGCCTGGGACCTGCCCCTTCGACAAGGCGGTGATCGTCCGCATCCGGGTGTTGCGCAGGCCCTCCGATTGCACCCACCAGTCGGCAAGCGTCTGGCGGAACGCGGCGTCCTTCAGCAGCGGGCCGTCTGCGCCATTGGCCTGGGCGGCGAAGGCGAGGATGTCTTCGGGCCCGACGCCGCCGCTCGTGCCGATCGCGAGACGCTCGTTCATCAGCGTGAACAGCGCGACCTTCCAGCCGCCGTCGACTGGGCCGAGGCGCTGTGCGTCGGATATGCGGACGTCTTCGAACCAGACCTCGTTGAAGCTCGACCCGCCGGACATCTGGTGGATCGGGCGGATCTCGATCCCCGGCGCCTTGAGGTCGAGCCAGAACATCGTCAGGCCCTGGTGTTTCGGCACGTCGGGGTTGGTCCGGACCAGAACGATGCCATAGTCGCTATAGTGCGCGCCCGAGGTCCAGACCTTCTGGCCGTTGATCACCCAGTCGTCGCTCCCATTCTCGTTTTTGGCGCGCACGGCTCGGGTACGGATCGCGGCGACGTCGGAGCCGCCGGCGGGCTCGGAGAAAAGCTGCGACCAGATCTCGTCGCCGCGCACCGCGGGGCCGACGAAGCGGTGCTTGGTCGCGTCGTCGGCATAGGCCATCACGGTCGGCACGCACATCCCGAGCCCGATCGTGAAATAGCTGCCGTCGACCGCGTGGCGCGCTTCTTCCTGTCCGAAGATGACGCTTTCGATCGGCGTGCCGCCACCGCCGCCCCATTCCTGTGGCCAGGTGATGCACGCATAGCCGCCGGCCGCTTTCCGCGCCTGCCACGCCTTAGCCCTGGTCATGTCGTCGGCGTAATGGCCCGCGTCATGCTCAACGATGTTCGCGTCGAGCCACGCGCGCGCGGCGGCGCGATACGTGGCTTCGACGTCGCTGTCCTTGAAGTCCATGCTCGTCCTTTCAGGCAGCGTTGCGCATTTCGAGTTGGCCGACGAGGCGTTCGCGCCACGCCGCGGGGCTGCCGGCGACGAGCGCGAGCTGGCGCGAGCGGCGGTAATAGAGGTGGCAGTCGGACTCCCAGGTGAAGCCCATCCCGCCATGCGTCTGGATGTTTTCCTTCGACGCGAACCAATAGGCGTCGGACGCGGCAACGCGCGCGGTGGCGGCGGCCAGAGGCAGTTCGGCGGCGCCCGCGTTCAGCGCCCACGCGCCGTAATACGCGTTCGAGCGCGCGAGTTCGTTCTTCACGTACATGTCGGCAAGCTTGTGCTTGATCGCCTGATACCCGCCGATCTGCCGCCCAAAGGCGTAGCGATCGAGCGCATAGCCCTTCGCCATCTCAAGACAGCGATCCGCGCCGCCAAGCTGCTCGAACGCGAGCAGGACCGCGGCCCGGTCGAACACGGCCTGCATCGCCGCGATCCCATCGTCGGTGCCAAGTTTCTCGCAATGCACGCCATTGAAGGTGAGCCGCGCCGCGCTCCGCGTCGGGTCCAGCGTTTCAAGGACTTCCGCTGTGACGCCCGACCCATTCTCGACGAGGTAGAGGCCGTCGCGCGCGAGGACGACGATCAGGTCGGCGACATCGCCGTCGGTGACGGGGATCTTGTCACCAGTGAGCTTGCCACCGGAGACGGTGGTGCGGATCGAGCGCGCGGTGACCGGGCCGGCGCCTTCGGAGGTGGCGAACGCGCCGATGACATCGCCCGCCGCGATCCTCGGCAGCCATCGGACTTTCTGGGTGTCGCTGCCGTACAGCATCAGCGCTTCGGCGACGAAATAGACGGTCGAGGCGAACGGGATCGGCGCGCAAGCCCGCCCGAGTTCCTCGGCGATCGCGCAGAGTTCGATATGGCCGAGGCCCAGTCCGCCAAATTCCTCGGGGATCGCTGCGCCGAGCCAGCCCTGTGCGCCTACCGCTTTCGACAGGTCCGCGTCATACGCTTTGGCAGGAACGTCGAGTACCGCGCGGACCCGGTCGCTGCCGCAATGCGAGGCGAGGAACTTGCGCGCTTCGTCCTTGAGGAGTTTCTGGTCGTCGGAATAATCGAAGTTCATGCGGACTCCTTAGGCTTCGCCCAATATTCGTCGCGGAGCAGGCGCTTGTAGAGTTTGCCCGTCTCATGCCGCGGCAAGGTCTCGCGAAAATCGATCCGGCGCGGCGCCTTCACATGGCTAAGGTTCGCGCGGGCGAAGGCGCTGAGTTCGGCGGCAAGCTGCATGCGATCCTCGGTCGGGTCGGCGGGGCAGACAATCGCCACCACCTGCTCGCCCATCTCGTCGTCGGGCGCGCCGATCACCGCGACGTCGGCGACCTTCGGGTGAGTGACAAGCAGGTTCTCGATCTCGGCCGGGTAGATGTTCACGCCGCCCGAGATGATCATGAAGCTCTTGCGGTCGGTGAGGTAGAGATAGCCTTCCTCGTCGACCCAGCCGACGTCGCCGAGCGTTGTCCAGCCATGCGCATTGGCGGCTTCCGCGGTCTTGGCGGGATCGTTGTGGTATTCGAACGCGCCGCCGCCCGCGAAATAGACGTCGCCTTCCGCGCGTGGAGGGAGTGCGTTGCCGTCCTCGTCGCAGATCATCGTCTGCGCGGTCAGGTTGCGGCCGACCGAGCCCTTGTGCGTCAGCCACTCCGCGCTGGAGATCGCGCAGAACCCGTTGCCCTCCGTGCCGGCGTAATATTCGCCGATGATCGGGCCCCACCAGTCGATCATCGCCTGCTTGACCGGGAGCGGGCAGGGGGCGGCGGCGTGCCATACCGCTTTCAGCGACGACACGTCGTAACGGGCGCGGACTTCGGGCGGCAGTTTCAGCAGGCGGATGAAGTGCGTCGGCACCCATTGCGCGTGCGTGATCCGATAGCGTTCAATCGCGGCGAGCGCAGCTTCGGGGTCGAAATGCTCCATCACGACGACGGTGCCGCCGACCTGGTGCACGGCCATCGACCAGCGTAGCGGCGCCGCATGATAGAGCGGCGCTGGCGAGAGATAGATCATCTCTGGCGTGAACCCGTACAGCCCCTTGCCGAGCATCACCAGTGGCGAGACATTGGTCCCGAACGGCTCGTCCGACAGCGCGTGCTTGACGCCCTTGGGCTTGCCGGTGGTGCCCGAGGAATAGAGCAGGATGCCGCCGGGCGACGGGTCGGCAATCGGCGTGGCGGGCTTTGCATCGCGCGCGGCTTCGTAGGCCGCGTAACCATCGATCGCGCCGTCGACGACGTAGCGGCGCACGTCATCGACCATCGGCACTAGCGCGGCGGCTACTTCTGCGCATCCTTTGCCCGCGATCAACACGCGGCAATCGCCATCGCGGATGATGTACGCCGCCTCACTCGCGGTGAGTTTCGAGGACAGGCAGGTGCAGTAGACGCCGGTGCGCTCGGCCGCCCACATCACCTCGAGATAGCGCGGCGAGTTGTCCATCAGCACCGCGATGCCGTCGCCGCGCTTGAGCCCGAGTGACCGGAGCAGATGCGCACCCCGGTTCGCCCGTACGTCCAAGTCGCGATACGTCACCGTCTCGCCCGTCGCCGCCATGATGTAGGCGGGCTTGTCGGGCGTCGTCAGCGCGTGCGCGACGGGGTGCATCAGACGCGCTCGATGATGATCGCCGGGGCCATCCCGCCGCCCGCGCACATCGTCACGAGCCCGCGTTTCAAGTCGCGGCGTTCGAGTTCGTCCAATATCGTGCCGATCAGGATCGCGCCGGTCGCGCCGATCGGATGGCCGAGCGCGATCGAGCCGCCATTGACGTTCACCTTGTCGCGGTCGAGCTTCAGGTCGCGGATGAACTTCTCCGCGACCACCGCGAACGCCTCGTTGATCTCCCACAGGTCGATGTCGCCGACCGTCAGCCCGGCCTTCGCCAGCACCTTCCGTGCCGCCGGAACAGGCGCGTTGAGCATCAGCGTCGGGTCGTCCCCCATGTTCGCCATCGCGACGATCCGCGCGCGGGGCTTCAGGCCGTGCTTGGCGGCATAGTCGGCGCTTGCGAGCAGCACGGCGGCGGCGCCATCGACCACGCCGGAGGAGTTGCCGGCATGATGGACATGCGCGATCTCGAGGTCGGGATAGCGGCGGTTGATCTGCTTGCGATACGTCGTGCCCTTGTCGTCGAGCGGTATGTCGGCGATCCCCGCAAACGACGGGCGCAGCGCGGCGAGGCCCTCGGCAGTCGTGTCGGGCCGCGGATATTCGTCCTTTTCGAGCACGAGCGCACCGGTATCGTCGGTGACCGGCACGAGGCTGCGATCGAAGCGCCCTTCGGCGATCGCCACCGCGGCACGGCGCTGGCTCTCAAGCCCAAGCGCTTCGAGCGTTTCGCGGTCGATCCCCTCGATACTGGCGATCGCGTCGGCGCAGATGCCCTGGTTCGATTGCGGATGCGCGGCGTCGAGCCTGGCGTTGCCCGAACCGATCCCGAGCGGCCGCTTCCCCGCCGCCATATCGTCCTGCATCATCGTCGCGGTCAGCGACATCATCTCGGTGCCGCCAGCGATCACGAGGTCTTCCATCCCGCTCATGATCTGCGCCGCGGCGAAGTTCACCGCCGTGATCCCGCCGCCGCAGAACCGGTCGAGCGTCGTTCCGCTCGCCTTCACGTCATAGCCTGCATCGAGTGCCGCCATCCGCCCGAGATCTCCGCTCTGCTCGCCACGCTGAGTCGAGGTCGACCAGATGATGTCGTCGACATCGGCGGTATCCAGCTTGTTTCGCTCGGCAATCGCCTTCAGGACGGTCGCGGCGAGATGTTGGGGGTGCATGTGCGCAAGCGCGCCCTTGCCGGTCTTGCCGATACCGCGCGGGGTACGGACGGCGTCGATGATCAGTGCCTCGGCCACATCGCTCTCCTGTTGCACCCGCCGGTTCGGTCGTGGTGCCTGGTGCCGGATTGCGTCCGGTGCCAGCACGGCGTAACATTCGTTATGGGGAATGGCTTGTCAAGCAGGGTATTGGTGGAAGACGCGACGGCACCACGGGCGGATCTGGCGCCGCGCGACTGGCTGGAAATCGGCTTGCAGTTGCTGAAGGATGGCGGGTTGCGTGCGCTGAAGCTTCG
This sequence comes from Sphingomonas sp. PP-F2F-G114-C0414, assembly GCF_003688595.1. Classification (GTDB taxonomy): domain Bacteria; phylum Pseudomonadota; class Alphaproteobacteria; order Sphingomonadales; family Sphingomonadaceae; genus Sphingomonas. Next base: position 575,458 of record NZ_RCWT01000010.1, on the reverse strand, counting down.
CGGTCTGGCGCAGACGCTGGGCGCATCGACGGGTAGCTTCTATCATCACTTCAAGGACTTCGACGGGTATCATGCGGCGCTCGCGGGGTATTTCGTCGAGGCGCATATCGACCCCTTGATCGTAGCGCTCTCCGCGTCGGATCTTGCGCCGGTGGAGCGGATCCGTGCGTTTGCGGACCATGTCCGCGATCACGACATGGCCCAGCTGGCGCTGGCGATGCGGGCGTGGGGAAAGAGCGACGTGCGGGCGGCGGCGGCGATCCGCGAGCATGACGAAAAGGTGATGGCGTTCCTGATCGCGGAACTGGTCGCTCACGGATTCGAGCCGGTCGAAGCCGAGATCCGCAGCTATGCGCTGCTGGCGATCGGTCTCAGCCAGGTCCATGCCAACGAGGGGATCGACCGCAGCGTGTTGCGCGAGGGATTGCTGACCCTGCTGTGCGAGCGCTAGCGTAGCGGACTGACGCGACTCCGTAAAAAAGCGGAGCGCGAAACGGGGGGATGCGGGCATGCGGACGTATGACTACGTGATTATCGGCGCGGGCTCGGCCGGCTGCGTGCTCGCCGCGCGACTAACCGAGGACCCGGCGGTGAGCGTGCTGCTGCTGGAGGCGGGCGGGCGCAACGACGGCGTGCTGGTGCGGATGCCCGCAGGAGTCGGCGAACTCATCAAGAGCAAGAATGCGAGCAACTGGGGCTTTTCGACCGAGCCCGAGCCGCATCTCGACAAACGCAGGCTGTGGTGGCCACGCGGCAAGGGGCTGGGCGGTAGTTCGTCGATCAACGGCATGATCTATACGCGGGGCCATCCGCAGGATTACGACGAATGGCGGCAGATGGGCTTGCCCGGTTGGTCGTTCGACGACGTGCTGCCGTATTTCAAGCGGCTTGAGGGGCATCATCGCGGCGAGTGCCCCTTGCATGGCGGCGGCGGGCCGCTGACGATCTCGGGCGGCGAGTCCGACAGCCCGTTCTACGACGCGCTGGTCGAGGCGGGGCGGCAGGCGGGCTATCCGGTCACCGAGGATTTCAACGGGGCGAGCCAGGAGGGCTTCGGGCGCTACGACCTGACCGTTGCGGATGGGAAGCGCTGGAGCACGGCAGCGGCGTATCTGCGGCCGGTACTGTCGCGGCGCAACCTGACCTGCGTGACGGGTGCGCGGACGACGCGGATCCGGATCGACAAGGGACGTGCGACCGGCGTCGATTACGTGCTCGACAAGGGTCCGCGCCCTGAGAGCGTGACGGTGGCGCGTGAGGTCTTGCTGTGCGCGGGGGCGGTGCAGTCGCCGCATATCCTCCAGCTGTCGGGAATCGGCGATCCGGATCGGCTGACCGCGGCGGGGGTCGGCGTGGTGCATGCGCTGCCCGGCGTCGGGGAGAATTTGCAGGACCATCTCGACGTCGTGATGAACTGGAAATCGCGTGGGCTGCGAACCGGGTACGCTATGACAAAGGGCGTGGGGATGATCGGCGTCGGGCTCAATTACCTGTTGCGCGGCAAGGGAGCGGGGCGGCAGCAGTTCCTCGAGGCAGGCGCGTTCGTGTCGTCGCGCGAGGGGCTGTCGCGGCCCGACGTGCAGATTCACGCGGTGCTCGCGATCATGCAGGACCACGGGAAGGTGAAGGCAACCGAGGACGGCTTCACGCTGCATCTTTGCCAGTTGCGGCCGCAAAGTCGCGGACGGATCGGGCTGCGCTCCGCCGATCCGTTTGCCGATCCAACGATCGTCGCGAACTATCTCGCGACTGCCGAGGATCGCCGCGTGATGCGCGCCTGCGTCGGGATCGGTCGCGATGTGGCGCGGCAGGCGGCGCTCGATCCATATCGGGCGGGGGAATTGTCGCCGGGCGAAGACGTGCGGACCGACGACGAGATCGACGCCTGGGTAAGGCGGACCGCCGAGACGATCTACCACCCTGTGGGGACGTGCAAGATGGGCGCCGCAGACGACGCGCTGGCGGTGGTCGATGCGACCTTGGCCGTGCGCGGGCTTCAGGGGTTGCGGGTGGTGGACGCCTCGGTGATGCCGACGCTGATCGGGTCCAACACCAACGCGCCGACGATCATGATCGCGGAGAAGGCGGCGGACATGATCAAGGGGCGGCAACTGGCGCGGGCTGCTTAAGGGGATTCCGTCACCTTCCGTCATCCTGACGAAAGTCAGGACCCAGAGCCACGAACGATATTGCTTGTGATCCTGGGTGCTGACTTTGGTCAGGATGGCGGGGAGGGGGGCGCGCTTCGGTTCAATCTTACCGAGGCGCCATCCGGATCGCGCCGTCCAGCCGCACATCCTCCCCATTGAAATACCCGCATTCGATCATCGTCAGCGCCAGCGCCGCAAACTCCTCCGGCCGCCCGAGCCGTTTCGGAAACGGTACCGAAGCCGCCAGCGCATCGCGGACCTGCTGCGGGGCCGCCGCCAACAGCGGCGTGTCGAAAATCCCCGGCAGGATCGTGTTCACGCGGATCCCCTCGCTCATCAGGTCGCGCGCGATCGGCAAGGTCATCCCGACCACCCCTGCCTTCGACGCGGAATACGCAGCTTGGCCCATCTGGCCATCCTCCGCCGCCGCGCTCGCCGTGTTGACGATTGCCCCCCGCTCGCCGTCCTCACCCGGCTCCAACGTCAGCATCCCAGCTGCCGATTTGGCGAGACAACGGAACGTGCCGACGAGGTTGATCTGGATGATCCGGTCGAACGCATCGAGCGGGAAATGCTTGATCGAGCCGTCCTGCTTCGATCGCCCCGCCGTCTTCGCCGCATTCCCCGTGCCCGCGCAATTGACCAGGATCCGCTCCTGACCATGCGCCGCACGCGCCGCCGCGAACCCCGCATCGACGCTGTCGTCGGACGTGACATCGACCTTGCAGAACACCCCGCCGATCTCGTCCGCCAACGCCTTGCCCTTGTCCGCCTGGAGGTCGAAGATCGCCACTTTCACGCCCTTGGCGGCCAGCGCGCGCGCCGTGGCGGCGCCCAGGCCAGACGCGCCGCCGGTCACGACTGCTGCACTGTTTGCGAGGTCCATGCATCTCTCCTGTCAAAGCGCCGGGATCCGCGCCCCGGTTGCAGAACATTAGTTATGCCGGTATCCGGGACTTGCCAAGCCGGCATGTCGCTGAGGATCCGACGATGAGCCACGCCATGTTGCAGAACGCCAGTCCGCACTGGCTCCCGCGTCAGCAAAAAGGCGCGCTCGATCACATCCCCGGCAGCTATGGCCTGCCGTTCGTCGGCAACACCTTCAAATTGCTGGCGGATCCGATCGCGTTTTCGGAAGGTATGGCGGCGCGCTACGGTCCGATCTATCGCAATCGCGCACTCGGCGGCACCGGCGTGAACCTGCTCGGCCCCGACGCGAACGAGCTGGTGCTGTTCGATCGCGACAAGATCTTCTCGTCGGAACAGGGTTGGGGGCCGCTCCTCAACATGCTGTTCCCGCGCGGCTTGATGCTGATGGATTTCGACAAGCATCGCGCCGACCGGAAGGCGCTGTCGGTCGCGTTCAAACCCGAGCCGATGCGGCATTACGCGACCGAACTAGATGCGGGGATCGAGGCCGCGATCGGTGGCTGGGCCGGGCAGACCTTGCGCTTCTACGACGTGGTGAAAAAGCTCACCCTCGATCTCGCCGCGACCAGCTTCCTCGGCGTGCCGCTCGGCGCCGAAGCGGATCGAATCAACCAGGCGTTCGTCGACGAGGTGCAGGCCAGCGTCTCGCCGATCCGCAAACCCTGGCCTGGCACGCAGATGCGCAAAGGCGTAAAGGCCCGCGCCTATCTGGTCGACTTCTTCGAGCGCGAGATTCCCGCACGACGCACCGGAAACGGCCAGGATTTCTTCTCGCAATTCTGCCGCGCGACCGATGACGACGGCGCGCCGCTGTCCGCGCTGGCGATCGCCGACCACATGAACTTTCTGATGATGGCCGCGCACGACACGATCACCTCGTCCGCGACCAGCCTGGTGATGCTCCTCGCGCGCAACCCGGAGTGGCAGGAGCGGCTGCGCGAAGAGGTCGCGTCACTTGATCCGGCCGTGCCGCTGACCGAGCAACTCGATCGGCTCGTCCTCACCGAATACGCGTTCAAGGAATCGCTGCGGATGATGCCGCCCGTCCCGTCGATCCCGCGGCGCGCGCTCAAGGATTTCAGCTTCGGCGGCTATGACATTCCCGCCGGGACGAGCGTCGGCACGGGCATCACCTATACGCACCGCATGGCCGAGCATTGGCCCGATCCCGACAAGTTCGACCCGCTCCGCTTCACGCCCGAGGCATCGAAGGGCCGCCACCGGTTCGCCTGGGTGCCGTTCGGCGGCGGCGCGCATATGTGCATCGGCTTGCATTTCGCGACGATGCAGATGCGCCTGCTGATCGCGCATCTGCTCCTGCGCTACCGGATCGAGGCGGCGGCGGGCAGCGGCGACGCATGGCAGGTGTTCCCGATCCCGCGGCCGAAGGATGGTTTGCCGGTCACGTTCGTACCGCTTGCCTCCACGTGATAATGTGTCATCGTACCGCGGTTCGTACGAAGGAGCCGTTCGTTGCGCTTGACCCTTGCCCTCCTCCTGCTCGCGGCGACGCCGGCCTTTGCCCAGCAACAGCCGGCCGCTCCGGTGCCGGACGCACCGACGCGCAGCTTCACCGCTAGCGACCTATTCGGCCTGACGATCGCCGCCGATCCGCAAATCAGCCCAGACGGCAAGACGATCGTCTACGTCCGCCGCACCGGCGACGTGATGACCGACACGATGCAGTCCTCGCTCTGGCTGATCGACGTCGCGAGCGGGCGCCAGACGCCATTCGCCACCGACGGCAGCAGCCCGCGATGGTCGCCCGACGGGGCAAGGATCGCCTATGCCGCGCGCGACGGCGAGGGATCGCAGCTCTTCGTCCGATGGACCGGCGGCGCCCAGAGCGCGCGCGTAACGAGTTTCCCCGGTGATCCGCAGGCGCTCGCGTGGTCGCCCGACGGGACCAAACTCGCCTACATCGCGACGGTGGCGGGCGAGGGCACCAAGCTTGGCACGCAGCCGCCCAAGCCCGAGGGCGCGAAATGGGCCGAGCCGCTGACGATCATCGACCGGGTGAACTACCGCAACGACGGGCCGGGCTATGTGAAGCCGGGCTACGACCACCTCTTCGTGGTCGGCGCCGACGGGGGCGCGGCTCGGCAGCTCACATACGGAAAGTTCGACGATGGCGGCCCGCTGTCATGGACGCCCGACGGCCGCAGCATCGTCTTCGCAGCGATTCGCGGGCCTGCCGCCGACCGCCAGGTGATGAATTCCGACGTGATAGCGGTCGATGCGACGAGCGGCACGATGCGGACGTTGACCACGCGCGACGGCCCCGACGCGCAGCCACGCGTTTCGCCAGACGGCAGCAAGATCGCCTGGCTCGGCTTCGACGACAAGCGCCGCAGCTACGAGAACACGCAGCTTTATGTCGGCGACCGCGACGCCGCCTCGCCCCGCTCGCTCACCGCGACGCTCGACCGCGCGATCGAGGACGCGGTGTGGTCCGCCGACGGTCGCAGCCTCTATGCAAGCTACGACGATCACGGCCAGCGCCGCGTCGCACGCGTCGGTGTCGATGGCCGCGTCACGCCGCTGATCGACAATGTCGCGGGTGGCGGGCTCGACCGCCCCTATACCGGCGGCGAGTTCTCCGTCTCGAAGGGCGGGACGATCGCCTATACCGGCGGCGACGCGAGCGCCCCCGCCGACGTCTGGGTGCTGGCGGGCGGTAAACCCCGACGCCTGACGACGCTCAACGCGGTGCTGACCGGATCGAAGGCGCTCGCGCCGGTGCGCAAGATCGCGGTGACGGCACCCGATGGTCGCCCTATCGACGCATGGCTCGCCACGCCGCCGGGCCGCGTCGCAGGTCAGCGCGTGCCGCTGATACTCGAGATCCACGGTGGTCCGAACGCTGCCTATGGCCCCGGTTTCGCGACCGACATGCAGCTCTACGCCGCGGCGGGCTATGCAGTGCTTTGGACCAACCCGCGCGGTTCGACCTCCTATGGCGCCGAGTTCGCCAACCTGATCGACAAGACCTATCCCGCTGCGGACTATGACGACCTGATCGCGTCGGTCGATGCGGCGATCGCGGACGGCACCGCCGATCCGGACAATCTGTTCGTGACCGGCGGTTCTGGCGGCGGGCTGCTGACCGCGTGGATCGTCGGCAAGACCGACCGGTTCAAGGCCGCCGCGACGCAGAAGCCGGTGATCAACTGGATCAGCGAGGCGCTGACGATGGACAACACGCTGTTCACTTCGCGCTACTGGTTTACCAAGCTGCCGTGGGAGGATCCGATGAGCTATTGGAACCGCTCGCCGCTGAGCATCGTCGGCAACGTCAAGACGCCGACGCTGGTCGTGGTCGGTGGCGACGATTACCGGACGCCGGTGAGCGAATCCGAGCAATATTACGCCGCGCTCCAGATCCGTGGCGTGCCGACCGCGCTCGTAAAGGTGCCAGGCGCGAGTCACGGCGGCCTCGCCGCACGCCCGTCGCAATCCGCGGCGAAGGCGTCGGCGATCATCGCCTGGTTCGATCGATACCGGAAACCGGCAGGCGCAACGACGCCGTTACAGGGAGCTGCACAGTGATGATACGATACATGATGCTCGCTGGCGTGGCGCTGGTCTCGACGGCGGCGGTCGCGCAGGTCCAACCGCCGCGCGTCGCGAAGAAGCCGTTCCAGGTGATGTCGCCCAACGGCGCGCGTGAGGACGATTATTACTGGCTGCGCGACGACACGCGGGAGAACCCGGAGATGCTCGCCTATCTCGCCGCGGAGAATGCGTATGCGGATGCGCAACTCGCGTCGCTGAAGCCGCTCCAGGCCAAGCTTTACGAAGAGACCGTCTCGCATATCAAGCAGGACGACGGTTCGGTTCCGTACGCGAAGAACGGCTATTACTACGGCTCGCGGTTCCAGACCGGGGCGGATTATCCGATCCTCGAACGCCGCAAGGGCAGTCCTGCCGCACCCGCCGAAACGCTGTTCGACGAACCGGCGATGGCGAAGGGCCACAGTTTCTTCGCGCTGAGCGACTGGGCAGTGAGCCCCGACAACGCCCGCGTCGCCTGGGCCGAAGACACCGTCGGCCGTCGCCAATACGTGCTCAAGGTCAAGGACCTCGCGACCGGCGCGACGATCGCCGACACCGTCTCGAACATAGAGCCGAACGTCGTCTGGGCAGACGACAACAAGACGTTGCTGTACGTCGAGAAAGACCCGGTCACGCTCCGCGGCTACCGCGTGAAGGCACATGTCCTAGGCACACCTGTCGCCAGCGATCGGCTGCTATACGAGGAGAAGGACGACACCTATTCGATGGAGGTCTCGCGCACCTCAGATGACAAGTTCGTCTGCATCGGCGTCGGCAGCACGGTCAGCGACGAACAACGCTGCGCCCCCGCCGCCGCACCGTTCGCGTTTACCGTGATCGCACCCCGCGCGCGCGAGTTCCGCTACAGCGCGGATCACATCGGCAATCGCTGGATCATCCGCACCAACAAGGCCGCGAAGAACTACAAGCTCGTGACCGTCGCCGACGCCGATCTGGCCAAGGGCACAGCCGCATGGCGCGATCTGACGCCGGCCAGCGACACCGTGTTCATCGAGGGGTTCAAGCCGTTCGACGGGTTCGTCGCGATCGACCAGCGCAAGGGCGGCAACCGGATGATCCGCGTGCTGAACGATGCAGGCAAGTCGACGCCGGTGACGGCGGACGAGCCCGCCTACCGGATGTCGCTCGACGTCAACGAGGAGACCGCGACGCCGTGGGTGCGCTACACCTATGGCTCGCTCGTGACGCCGACCACGACCTACGAGGTCAACGCGAAGACCGGCGAGCGCCGCGTGCTGAAGGTCGCGCCAGTGCCCGGATATGATCCCGCGAAATACGTCACCGAACGCGTCTGGGCGCCCGCGCGTGACGGCACGCGCATCCCCGTGTCGCTCGTCTACGCCAAGGGCACCAAGCGCGACGGCACCGCGCCGCTCTTCCAATACGCCTATGGCAGCTACGGGATATCCAGTGATCCGGCGGTCGATCCGGGCCGCATCGGCCTACTCGATCGCGGCGTGATCTACGCGATCGCGCATATCCGCGGCGGGCAGGAGATGGGCCGCGGCTGGTATGACGACGGGCATCTGCTCAACAAGAAGAACAGCTTCACCGACTTCATCGACGTCACCCGCTATCTCGTCGCGCAGAAATATGCCGCCAAGGACCGCGTCGCGGCTATGGGCGGCAGTGCTGGCGGGCTACTGATGGGCGGCGTCGCGAACATGGCGCCGGCCGACTACAAGCTGATCATCGCGCAGGTGCCGTTCGTCGACGTGGTGACGACGATGCTCGACGCATCGATTCCGCTGACGACCTTCGAGTATGACGAATGGGGCAACCCCGCGCAGAAGGCATCGTACGATTACATGCTGAGCTATTCGCCGTACGACAACGTCAAGGCGAAGGCCTATCCGGCACTCTATGTAGGCACCGGGCTGTGGGACAGCCAGGTGCAATATTACGAGCCGACCAAGTGGGTGGCGAAGCTGCGCGAACTCAAGACCGACAAGAACCCACTGCTGTTCCGCGTCAACATGGAGGCAGGGCATGGCGGCAAGTCCGGCCGGTTCGAGCGCTACCGTCAGAACTCCGAGTGGCAGGCGTTCATGCTGCAACAGCTTGGTGTCGCAAAGTAGAGGGTCTGCCGCAAAGCGAGGGATGCGACGATGTGCCGCATCCCTCGACCTGCTGACTGCCTTCAGGCTTTTTTGACTTACTGACCGGCGCCGGCTTTGTTCGGTGCCGGTGCGACTGGATCGGACGGAGCCGCGGGCTTCCGCCTCACGCCGTTGAGATCCGTCGCTACGGCTGGCTTGGCAGCGGCATCTGGTGTCGCAGGCGGTGGGGCCGCGATCTTCGTTCCCGGCGGCTGGAGGCACTGCGACGGATCCGGGCGCTTATACTCACGGCAGTTCCACAACGCGCGTTCATAGCCGTTCGACCGATCGCGCAGATAACTGAACGTCAGCGAGGTCATCTGCGCAGTGTCGAGCGGCAGCGACGTGGGCACCTTCGTGCCGTCGAGCCATGCCATGTACCGACAGAAGGACCGGTTGCCGCACGACTGCGTCGCAGCCGTCACGAGCGTGTCCGGCGATTGCCCGCGCGGGAACACGACCACGACGGTATCCGCGTCGATGCGCCGCGCGGAGGCGTCATCGGCGCCAGCGTCATCCGAATCCGCGGCCGTGACGAACCCCATCGCCGCGGAGGCTTCGGCCAACGCCGCCTGGGCCTCGTCGAAGGCCGCGCCGGTCTTGTGCGCGTCGGACAGGCTGGCAAGCTGGGTGATGACCGGTTCGACGGTTTCGGGATGGCGGCCGAACGCCGCCGGTGTGCCCCACCAGCCGGACCAGCGGAAGAACAGATGCGTGTGCACCGCGGTGATCTTGTCGAGGCTCGACTGCCAATAGGGCACGACCCAGTCGGTATGGTAATGCGTGGCATAGCCGACCTGGCTGAACACCGCGCCGCCGAGCGCCGCGGTGGCGACTTCGCGCGCACGACGCCAGGCGTCCTCGGTCGGGTGCCAACGCGTGATCGCGCCGTCGCAGCTGAAGCTGAACTGACAGCCGGTGCTACGGTCCTGTCCTTCGAACACGACGCCGCACACGGTCTTGGGGAAGGCCGGATGGCGTAAGCGATTGAGCACGACCTGCGCCACCGCGCGTTCGCCGAGCGTGTCGTCGCCGGCTTCGTAGAGGATCCCTGCCGCCATACAGTCGGTCGCCCGCGCGAGGTCGTCCGGCGCACCGGCAAAGCGGAACGGCTTGGCCGCCGGATTGGGCTCGGTCGAGAACGGGACGGTCGCGTTGAAGGCGCGGGCGTCGGTTGGCGTCAGGTCGACGAATTTCAACGGTTCGACCTGGGGTATCTCGGCCTTCGGCACGACGCGTTGCCGCGGCAGCGCCATGCGCTTGGCCGGGACGATAACCGGCGCATTAGCGACGACCAACGCCGGACCGACGATCGCCAGCCCGGCGATGCCGGTCAGAATGCCATGCAACGCGGTAAACCCGCGCGCGGAAGAGGATGATGCGCCGCGCGCGGACTCAGGCTGTGTCACTGTTCGGGCAGGAAGTCCGGGACCGACAGATAGCGCTCGCCGGTGTCGTAGTTGAACCCGAGAACCCGAACGTTGTCAGGCAGATCGGGAAGCTTCTGAAGGATCGCTGCGAGCGTGGCGCCCGAGCTGATGCCGACCAGCATGCCCTCTTCGGTCGCCGAGCGGCGCGCCATGTCCTTCGCCACCGCGGCGTCGACCTCGATCACGCCGTCGAGTGCCTGCGTGTGGAGGTTGACCGGGATGAAGCCCGCGCCGATCCCCTGGATCGGGTGCGGCCCCGGCTGACCACCAGCGATCACCGGCGACGCGGCGGGCTCGACCGCGTAGACCTTGAGCGACGGCCATTCCTTCTTCAACGCCTCGGCGACGCCCGTGATGTGACCGCCGGTGCCGACGCCGGTGATGATCACGTCGATCGGCGTGTCACGGAAGTCGGCGAGGATTTCCTGTGCAGTCGTAGAGACATGCACAGCGATGTTCGCAGGGTTTTCGAACTGCTGCGGCATCCACGAGCCGGGCGTCTGCTCGACGAGTTCCTTCGCGCGCTCGATCGCGCCCTTCATGCCCTTCTCGCGGGGAGTCAGGTCGAAGGTCGCACCGTATGCGAGCATCAGGCGACGGCGTTCGATCGACATGCTCTCGGGCATGACGAGGACGATCTTGTATCCCTTCACCGCCGCGACGAGCGCCAGGCCGATGCCGGTGTTGCCGCTGGTCGGCTCGATGATCGTGCCGCCGGGCTGGAGGTGGCCGTCCTTTTCGGCTGCCTCGATCATCGCGAGCGCGATGCGGTCCTTGATCGAGCCACCGGGGTTCGAACGCTCGGACTTCACCCAGACTTCGGATTCGGGGAACAGCTTCGACAGGCGGACGTGCGGCGTGTTGCCGATCGTATCGAGGATCGAGTTGGCCTTCATGGCTTGGCTTCTCCGTGCTGAGGTTCGGTCTCTAACATCTCAGGCGGGTCAAAGGTTTTGGCCGCCTTGAGTTCCGGGAACAGTCGCGCCCAGCCGATCGTGATCGCAATAGCACCGACGCCGCCGAACACCACCGCGCCAACCGGACCGAGCAGCGACGCCATCACGCCGCTCTCGAATTCGCCGAGTTCGTTCGAGGCGGAGATGGTGAGCTGCGACACCGCGCTGACGCGGCCGCGCATCGCGTCGGGGGTGTGGAGCTGGATCAACGACTGGCGGACATAGACCGAGATCATGTCCGCGCCGCCCGCGACGATCAGCGCGACGAGGCTGAGGACGAAGGCAGGCTGGACGGGGATGCCGGCGATCATGCCCGGGGCGATGCCGAGCAGGGTTACGATCGGCGTGGCGACGCCGAAGGTCAGGATCGCGAGGCCGAACACGACGACGGCGATTAGCATCTTCACGCCGACATTGGTGCTCATCGGGCGGACCGAGAACCAGATTGCCGTCACCGCCGCGCCGATCCCCATGCCCGCCGCGAGAACGCCTAGCCCTTGCGAGCCGACGTGGAGGATGTCGCGCGAATAGACCGGGAGCAGCGACGTTGCGCCGGCGAGGAGCACCGCGAACAGATCGAGCGTGATCGTCGCGAGCACGAGGCGGTTGCGGCGGACATAGGTGAAGCCCTCGATTATGCGGGCGAGGGGCCGGTGATCGGTCTGCGCGGCGGGCTGAGGCACCGGGCCGATCAGGAACATGAAGAGGAGCGCGACGACGAACAGGATCGTCGCGACGCCGTAGGCGACCTCCGGGTGGATCGCGTAGAGGAGGCCACCGACGCTGGGGCCCGCGATGGTGCCGACTTGCCACGCGATCGAACTGATCGCGATCGCGGTCGGAAGGACGGCGCGGGGGACGAGGTTGGGGGCGAGCGCGGAATAGGCTGGACCGGAGAAGGCTCGGGCGACGCCGAACGCGACCGCAGCCACGAACAGAACGCCGAGCGTGAGGTGGCCGGTCCAGGTCAGCAACCACAATGTCGCGGCAGTGAGCACGAGCAGCGCGGTCGTGCCGCGGACGATCCAGCGGCGGTCGAAACTGTCTGCGACTAGGCCGGTGATCGGGGTGAGCAGGAACAACGGCACGAACTGCGCGAACCCGATCATGCCGAGCATGAAGGCCGCCTGGCGGATGTCCATCGTCTCGCGGGCGATGTTGTAGACCTGCCACCCGATCACGATAGACATCGCGCTGACCGCGATGGTGCCGGTGAAGCGGGACAGCCAATAGGCGCGGAAATTGGCGATCCGTAAGGGATGCTGGCGGGGGTCTGCGGTGGAGTCCATTGCGGTTGGCTTTAGGCGGTGGTGCGAGGGGAGGGCAACCGGAGCTTTGCTTGGGCTGGGGATAGTGGCCCGAGCCAGGACCGCTCGTGCCCCTTGTTCTCCCGCGAAGGCGGGAGCCCAGTCTGGGCTCCCGCCTTCGCGGGAGAACAAGGAGGAGGGAGACACCGTCCGTTGGCAGACATGCCCCTGCCACCATTTCTCCGCCGGTATCACCACCCCGGCGAAGGCCGGGGTCCAATTGGGGGACGTCGCCAACTGAGTGATGCGCATCGTTACTGCAACCTCACTAATTGGGCCCCGGCCTCCGCCGGGGAGGTGGCCTGCTGGGAAAGGGCGGCCGCGAAAAATGCAGGCAGAAAGCCCCATCCCACACCTCCCAAACCGACATACCCCAGACGGGAATTGATGTTCCGCCCCGTCCGCGCCTATAGGCTCCCTCAACTCCCCTACGGAAAACGAGGTTTCCCACATCGTGGCCAAGACCCCCCCACCAGCACGCGCAATCGCCGAACCGCCGATTACGAATCGCGAACGACCGGCAGAACCAAAGCCGTACGAAGCCACCAAGGACGAACTGCTCGAAATGTATCGGCAGATGCTGCTGATCCGCCGTTTCGAGGAAAAAGCGGGTCAGCTCTATGGCTTGGGCCTAATCGGTGGCTTCTGCCATCTGTATATCGGCCAGGAAGCCGTCGCTGTCGGCTTGCAGTCCGCGCTCAACGGCGAGACCGATTCGGTGATCACCGGCTACCGCGATCACGGCCACATGCTCGCCTACGGGATCGACCCGAAGGTGATCATGGCCGAGCTGACCGGGCGCAATTCGGGGATCTCGAAGGGCAAGGGCGGGTCGATGCACATGTTCTCGACCGAGCATAAATTCTACGGCGGCCACGGCATCGTGGGTGCGCAGGTATCGCTCGGCACCGGCCTCGCGTTCAAGCACAAATACTCGAACGACGGCGGCATCTGCATGGCCTATTTCGGCGATGGCGCCGCGAACCAAGGCCAGGTGTACGAGAGCTTCAACATGGCCGAGCTGTGGAAGCTCCCGATCATCTTCGTGATCGAGAACAACCAGTATGCGATGGGCACGAGCGTCAATCGCGCCTCGGCCGAGGACCAGCTGTATCGCCGCGGCGAGAGCTTCCGCATTCCCGGCATCCAGGTCGACGGCATGGACGTGCTGGCCTGCCGCGGTGCCGCTGAGGAAGCGCTGGCGTGGGTCCGCGCGGGCAAGGGCCCCGTCATCCTCGAGATGAAGACGTACCGTTACCGTGGCCATTCGATGTCCGATCCGGCGAAGTACCGCACGCGTGACGAGGTCCAGGCGGTCCGCGACAAGTCGGATCCAATCGATCACATGAAGAAGCTGCTCGACGCGCAGGGCGTGACCGAGGCGGACCTCAAGTCCCTTGAACAGGAAATCAGGAAAATCGTGAACGAAGCCGCCGATTTCGCCGAGCAGACCCCGGAGCCGGATGCTGCCGAGCTCTACACCGACGTTCTGGTGGAGAAGTACTGATGGCGATCGAGATCAAGATGCCCGCGCTCTCCCCGACGATGGAAGAGGGCACGCTGGCCAAGTGGCTCGTCAAGGAAGGCGACAGCGTCAAGTCGGGCGACATCCTCGCCGAGATCGAGACCGACAAGGCGACGATGGAGTTCGAGGCGATCGACGAAGGTACGATCGGTTCGATCGCCGTCGCCGAGGGCACCGACAACGTGAAGGTCGGCACCGTCATCGCGACGATCCTCGAAGAGGGTGAGAGCGCGAGCGACCAGAAGCCCGCGGAAGCACGCTCCGGCGAGGCGGCCAACGCCGCGCCGAAGGAAACGCCGTCGGACGACAAGGCGCCACCGGTTCCCGAAGGTGCTTCTCCCGCCAAGGCCGAGAGCGGCACGCAGCAGCTCGTCGCGTCGGCCGAGAAGGTCGGCATCTCCGACCCAGCGATCCCCGAGGGCACCGAGATGATCAAGACGACCGTCCGCGAAGCGCTGCGCGATGCGATGGCCGAGGAAATGCGCGAGGACGACCGCGTCTTCGTGATGGGCGAGGAAGTCGCGCAGTATCAGGGCGCTTACAAGGTAACCCAGGGGCTGCTCGACGAGTTCGGCGACCGTCGCGTGATCGACACGCCGATCACCGAATACGGCTTTGCCGGCATCGGTGCGGGCGCGGCGATGGGTGGCCTCCGCCCGATCGTCGAGTTCATGACCTTCAACTTCGCGTTGCAGGCGATCGACCACATCATCAACTCGGCCGCCAAGACCAACTACATGTCGGGTGGCCAGATGCGCTGCCCGATCGTGTTCCGTGGTCCCAACGGCGCGGCGTCGCGAGTGGGTGCCCAGCATTCGCACAATTTCGCGGCGTGGTATGCGAGCGTTCCCGGCCTGATCGTGATCGCGCCGTATGACGCGGCAGACGCGAAGGGCCTCCTGAAAGCGGCGATCCGCACCGAGGATCCGGTCGTGTTCCTCGAGAACGAGCTGATGTACGGCCGCAGCTTCGACGTCCCCAAGCTCGACAACCACGTCCTGCCGATCGGCAAGGCGCGGATCGTCCGCGAGGGCAAGGACGTGACGATCGTCAGCTACTCGATCGGCGTCGGCATTTCCTTGGAAGCCGCCGAGAAGCTGGCCGAAGAGGGCATCGACGCGGAGGTCATCGACCTGCGCACGCTGCGCCCGCTCGACACCGAGACGGTGCTGAAGAGCCTCGCCAAGACCAACCGCATGATCATCGTCGAAGAGAATTGGGCAACCTGTTCGATCGCCTCGGAGATCGTGTCGGTGGTGATGGAGCACGGCTTCGACGACCTCGACGCGCCGGTGCTGCGCGTGACGAACGAAGACGTACCGATGCCCTATGCGGCAAATCTTGAGAAGCTGATGCTGGTCGATGTCGCGAAGGTCGTGAAGGCGGTGAAGAAGGTTACGTACAAGTAATAACGCTTCTCGTGTCCACCGCCTACTGCGTGATGCGGGCGGTGGACACGGCTTGCGAGAAGAGGCGATTGAGAGCAGTCGAAATATCGTCGTCGGTCGTGACCTTGTAGTAAAGCCCGTCGGACGAACAATTCTGTAGCGCGGGTTCGACTTGGCTCAGATAGGGCACGACATTGGCTTGGGACCACGCGTCGCCATCCATCGACATTTTTAGATACTCGGTATAGAGGATCGCAACGCGAATACCTTTGGCTTTGACGGCAGCACACCATGAGGTGTCGAATGCGATCTCGGGAACACCCGATGCCCGTTGCTCGTCACGCATACCGTCCGTGATGACGAACATGATCCCTTGAGGCCTGTCGCCTAGGACATTGGTTCCGTTTCCGGGAAGGCGCATGAGGGCATTCATCTTCACAAAGGCATCGCTCGATCCAGTATCGGCATCGTTATTGCAAAAACCTTTGGTCGGGCAGCCGTTGTTATAATATAATGATGTCTGGGCCTGCGCCGCTCTATCCGAAACATACTGAAGATTATCAGTTAGGCTTGCCAGCATTTTGAAGCTGTTGGGGGCTCGAGGATCGGCCGCCGCGAACGTGTACATCGCGGCTTGATAATCGGCGTTGTTGTTAGCCGATGTCTGGGTCGCCTGCGCCATCATAGACTGCACAGCTTTGCGAGCCTCATCGACGCGCAGCGGGATACCGTAGGAAAGCGCGACGCCGTAATAATCGGTGTATGATCCATTCTTGGACCGCGCAGTCGCGTCATTGGTCGAATGGCACGCGAATGCGCAGCCGCCGGTCAGCGATCGCAACTGGGTGATCCCGCTGGACGTCGCTGGAAATGCCATCGATCCCGACGTGTCGAGCAGCACGTAGAAGTCGATGTTCGGTGCGACCTTCGCGTTCGTCGTCGAGGATCCGCTGATCGGCAGCGTCGCCATGCCCAGCACACCGGCGAAGCTGTTCTGCGAACGCGCCTTGTAGCTAACGACCGCGGTGCGATTGATTCCGGTGGAATTGGTCTGCGTGATGACGATCTTGAACGCGCCATAGTCGTACGACGCTACGGTTGCGGTCGACGTGATCACCGGAGAGGTTACGGTGTATTCCAATCCCTTGATGTTAGACGCCTGCGACGTGAACATGGTGTAGGCGGCAAGCGCGCCTGCTTCCCTCGTCTGGCTCATCATCGGCGTGGTGACCGCAGCGAGAGCGGCCGCGTCGGCGACGGCGTTCAACTTGGTACGAAGCCGCGCGGCACCCGAGTAATCGATCGCCATGCCCGTTGCGAACACCATCGGGATTGTCGCAAATCCCATGATCATCAGCACGTTACCGCGCCGATCTCCCATCAACCGCCGCATTGAGGATTTGAAGGATATCTTCATGATGTTACACCGGTTTTCGGGAGCATTAGCATGACGGGCCCGAGTATGTGATCGTGGTGGATCCACGCGGACTCATGATGATCGTTTCGGTCAGCGGTATCATGCCGATATAGGTCGCGCCGAACGTCGGCTTATACTTATAGACTACCTGCGCAACGATCATCGATGTGCCGGCCTGCTTGATCGCAAGCGGCAGGTTGAAGGCGGAACACGGCCTGAGACCCGTGGTATTCTTCCCATCGCTCCAGGCGACCGTGGACCGGGACAGCGCGTCCGTCTTCACCAGCGTCACCGTCATTGTCGCGGCATCTGCAGAATAGGGCGCCAAGACCTGCTGGCTGGCATTCAGGATGGTATCGAGGTCTGAATCGGATACGGCCGTGTATTGCGAGGTGAGATCGGCGATGGTCCGGGTCGCCATGGTGACCTTGCGATTTGCCGCCACTGCATCGCTCAATTGGAAGCTGCCGGTGAAAAGCAGGATCAGGAATGGCAGCGAGATCGCGAACTCGATGAGTGAGACACCCCGCGTGTCACGCGCGAGCCTGCCCAGAAGCGCGCCGATCACGCGTATTGCTCGGTCTTGAAGACCGACGTGGCGATCAGCAGTCGTTTGTTGTTCGACATGTTCGAGATGTCGAAGCCGAGCGGTCCATCGGCGACGTCCCACACGTACATCGTCTTGACGATGACGATGCTGCCCGCGCCGCCGGGCGCGAACTGAAGATTCGTTGGTTTGCCCGTCGAATCGTATGTGATCGTGGGCACACCCGTATTGGCATCCGAGAATGAGTTCGCGGTACGAACATCGATCATAAGGTTCGCGCATTTCATGAAACGCGGAAGGTCCGCGCAGACCGCGTTCTTGAACTGGGCCTGGGTCATGTTGGCCTGCTGCGCGTTGCCGGTCATCAACTTGCGCACGGAGTTCTCCGCGACGGTTTCCAGATTTTGCTGGGCAAAGAAGAACAGCGCGATCTGGGTGATCGCGAGCAGGAGCGCGATCAACATCGGCGCGACGATGGCGAACTCGATCGCCGGCGAGCCACGCGTGTCGTGGGCGATCGCTGCCCAAGCCTGCCGCGATAGCTGGCGCCGTACCGGCATATCGTCGTAAAGCATCGTCATAGCTGATCTGCATCCACCCGAAATCCGTATCGCATGCGCGACTTAAGGAATGTTTACGCTGCGGTTGGCTCATCCGGCATCGACCACGGCGTAAAGCGTAGGAAACCCGATGACGAAACCTGAATTTCGGCTGGCGATGGGCTATGCCGACTCACCCGAACGCCCAGCCCTGGAAGCGCTGTTCGCTCTAGACGACACGCTCGCCGGAATCCTGCGGACGACACGCGAGCCTTTGGTCGGGCAGATGCGGCTGACGTGGTGGTACGAGGCGCTGGGACGGCTCGATACCGCCCCTGCGCCAGCCGAACCGGTGTTGACCGCACTCCAGGCGTGCGTGTTGCCGGTGGGCGTGTCGGGGGCGAAGCTGGCGGGGATGATCGATGGCTGGGAGGCTTTGTTGGAGCCCGTGCTCGATGCGGCAGCCGTGGACCGGTTCGCGCGCGATCGGGGGCGGCGGTTGTTCGAGTCGGCGGGCTTGATGCTGTCGGTGACGGATTCGCGGATCGGGCTGGCGGGCGAGGGCTGGGCGCTCGCCGATCTGTCGCAGCGGTTGAGCGACGCGCCCAGTCGTGCGTTAGCACGCACGCGGGCAGGCGAGGCACTCGACGCGGCATTGCATCGCCGCTGGCCCGTCAAAGCGCGCGCGCTTGGCGCCCTTGCGCTGTCGGCGCGGTTCGACATTTCGGCATCGTCCGCGCCGCCGGGCAGCCCGAAGCGGGTCGGGCGGCTGGCGTGGCATAGACTGACCGGATACTGACCAATCGTATGGGGATCGCCGCCTGCGAGGCCTAGCGTACGGCCGGGACAATGGGGGCGGCGGCGATGTGGCGGTATCTGGCGGGCGGGACAGCGGTGATCGCGTTGATCGTCGCGGGGTTCGTGTTTTTCAACGGCGACGCACGACCTAGGCCGCTGCTGCCCGCGCAACCGATATCGCAGGTCGGCGGCGCGGCGGTCGCCAGCGATCCGCTACCCGACGCCGCCCCCGAAGCGACCGACAAGACTCGCGAGCAGAAGCGGTTCGATCGCTACGACAAGGATCGCGATTCGAAGATCACGCGAGAGGAATATCTGGTCCAGCGACGCAAGGCTTACGCGCGGCTGGACGTGGACGGCGACGGCAAGCTGTCGTTCGACGAATGGGCGGTAAAGGCGACGACCAAGTTCGCCGACGCGGACCGTGACAAATCGGGCACGATGACCGCACCCGAATTTGCCACGACAGCGGTCAAACGAAAGGGGCCAGCTCGGGTGAATTGTCCACCGGCTCAGCCTGCTGCCGAGGAGAGTTGAGCCACTCCGCGAGTGCTGCACGACCGCGATCGGTGTACATTCGCTTGCGATCGGTCTTCTTCGTCCGACCGGGGATCGGCGGGAACAGGCCGAAGTTCACGTTCATCGGCTGATACGTCTCGACCTCGGCGCCACCCGTGATGTGGCCGAGCAACGCGCCGAGCGCGGTAGCGTAGGGCGGCGGCGTCAGCGTCTTGCCGGTCAGTTCGGCGGCCGCGAACAGTCCCGCGAGCATGCCGATCCCGCAGCTCTCGATATAGCCCTCGCAGCCGGTGATCTGGCCGGCGAAGCGGATGTTCGGGCGCGACTTCAGCCGTAGCGTCTCATCGAGCAGTTCGGGCGAGCGGATGAACGTGTTGCGGTGCAAGCCGCCTAGTCGCGCGAACTCAGCGTTCTCGAGACCCGGAATGGTCCGGAACAGGCGGACCTGGTCGGCGTGCTTCATCTTGGTCTGGAAGCCGACGATGTTCCAGAGCGTGCCCTGCGCGTTATCCTGGCGAAGCTGGACGACGGCGTGCGGCCAGCGTCCGGTCTTCGGGTTGTCGAGCCCGACCGGCTTCATCGGGCCGTAGCGCAGCGTGTCGACGCCGCGCTCCGCCATCACCTCGATCGGCATGCAGCCGTCGAAATAGGGGGTGTCCTTCTCCCAGTCCTTGAACGGGGTCTTCTCGCCATCGATCAAGCCCTGATGGAAGGCGAGATACTGGTCCTTGTCCATCGGGCAGTTGATGTAATCCTTGCCCTCGCCCTTGTCCCAGCGCGACGCGAACCACGCGGTGTCCATGTCGATCGAATCGCGGTGGACGATCGGCGCGAGCGCGTCGAAGAACGCGAGCGCCTCGCGACCGGTCTCCGCGCCGATTCCCGCGGCGAGCAACGCGGCGGTGAGGGGACCGGTGGCGATGATCGTCGGGCCGTCCGGCAGTGCGTCGATGCGTTCGCGCACCAGGGTAATGTTCGGATGCTGGTCAATCGCCTCCGTCACGCTGGCGGAGAAATTGTCGCGATCGACGGCGAGCGCCGAGCCGGCGGGAACGCGGTGGATGTCCGCTTGCCGCATGATCAGCGAGCCCAGCGTCCGGAGTTCCTGATGGAGCAGCCCGACCGCGTTGCTCTCCGCGTCGTCCGAGCGAAAGCTGTTCGAGCAGACGAGTTCGGCAAGGCCGGCGGTCTGGTGCGCAGGGGTCTCTTCACCGCTGCCGCGCATTTCGGAAAGGCGCACCTTGAGGCCGGCTTCTGCGAGTTGCCAGGCGGCTTCGGAGCCGGCGAGCCCGCCGCCGATGACATGGATATCGTGAGTCATCCCGGCCAGATAGCGCGAGACGCCTGTCGTGTCAGCGGTTGTCGTGTCGGCGGTGCAATCCCACTTCGCCTACATGACGAACCCCAAAAAGATTTTCACGATCGGCTACGAGGCCACAACAATGGCCGACTTCCTGGCGGCGCTGAAGGCGGCGGGGGTGCAGCGCGTGATCGACGTCCGCGCACTCCCGCTATCGCGGCGGCCGGGGTTCTCGAAGACCTCGCTTGCCGCGGCGTTGCGCGAGGTCGAGATCGATTACGTGCATCTGAAGGCACTAGGAACGCCGAAGCGCGGGCGCGATGCGGCGAAGAAGGGCGACGTCGCGACGCTGACCGCGGTGTATGACGAGCAACTCGAATTGCCCGAGGCTCAGGCGGCGGCAGCGATCATGCTCGGGCTGGCCGCGGAAAAGCCGAGTGCACTCCTGTGTTACGAGCGGGACCCATGTCACTGCCACCGGACCTTGCTGTTGCAGGCAGTGGGCGAGGGGGCCGAGATCGTGGATCTGTTTACGTAGGCCGGGTCGGACTGGCCTCACACGCTCCGTCATCCTGACGAAAGTCAGGATCCAGAGTAACTGCGGACTGTCGTACATGGCTCTGGATCCTGACTTTCGTCAGGATGACGGGCAGGGGTCATGGGCCGAATGTTGCAATGCAGCACCTGCTCCGCTAACGGATCCCCATTCGCCCTGGACCCGGTGCAATTCCGGGTGGCTATTCCGGCCGCCGATCCGCCGGACAACGCAACGACGCCTCTGAAGTGAACCGGCTGCCAAGACAGCGCCGCAGTTCGTGCGTCCTATGCGGATACATTCATGACATCCTTATCACTTTCTCGTTACCGAGCCGAATGGTTCAGCGGTCCCACGGCTGCGCGCCGTGACGTTCTCGCCGGCATGGTCGGCACCTTCGCGCTGATCCCCGAGGTCATTGCCTTTTCGTTCGTAGCCGGCATCGATCCCGAAGTCGGCCTGTTCGCCTCGTTCGTGATCGGCATCGTCATCGCGTTCGCCGGCGGCCGCCCGGCGATGATCTCCGGCGCGGCCGGTTCCGTCGCGCTCGTCGCCGCCGCGCTCGTCCACGCGCACGGCCTGCAATATCTGCTCGTCGCAACGATGCTGGCGGGCACGCTCCAGATCGCGTTCGGGCTCGCCAAGCTCGACATATTGATGCGGTTCGTCTCGAAATCGGTCCATGCCGGCTTCGTCAACGCGCTCGCGATCCTGATTTTCTCCGCGCAGGTGCCGCAGATGGTGGGTGTCAGCTGGCAGGCCTATGCGATGATCGCCGGTGGCCTCGCGATCATCTACCTAGTGCCGCGGATTTCCAGCGCGATCCCGTCGCCGCTGATCTGCATCGTCGTGCTTACCGCGATCGCGATGTGGTTTCCGATGCCGCTGAAGACGGTCGGCGATCTCGGCCGCTTGCCGGATTCGCTGCCGTCGTTCGGGTTGCCCGACGTGCCACTGACGTGGGACACGCTACGGATCGTCGCCCCCTATGCGTTCGCGATGGCCGCGGTCGGCCTGCTCGAATCGATGATGACCGCCAGCGTGGTCGACGAACTCACCGAGACCACCAGCTCGAAAGCGCGCGAGTGCACCGGGCTCGGCCTCGCCAACATCGCGGCCGGCGCGTTCGGCGGCATCGCTGGGTGCGGTATGATCGGCCAGACCGTCGGCAATGTCCGCTATGGCGGCACCGGGCGGCTCTCGACGATGGTCGCAGGCGTGTTCCTGCTGATCGTCATGGTCCCGCTGCGGCCATGGGTCGCACAGGTGCCGGTCGCGGCGCTGGTCGCGATCATGATCATGGTGTCGATCAGCACCTTCTCCTGGGGCTCGCTCCGCGACCTCGCGCGGCACCCCAAGATGTCGAGCGTGGTGATGGTCGCGACCGTCGCCGTCACCGTCGCGACGCACGACCTGTCGCTCGGCGTCGGCGTCGGCGTGCTGCTCAGCGGCGTGTTCTTCGCGTGGAAGGTGACCCGGCTGATGGACGTCGCGATCGATCACGACGTGGCAACCGACACGCGTATCTACCGGGTAAGCGGGCAGATCTTCTTCGCCAGCGCCGATATCTTCGCCGATCGCTTCGATCTGCGCGAAAGCGCGCACGCCGTTCGCATCGACCTGACCAACGCGCATCTTTGGGACGTCACCGCGGTCGGCGCGCTCGAAACCGTCGTCGATAAGCTCCGCCGGCACGGCCGCGAGGTCGAGGTCATCGGCCTCAACACGGCGAGCGCGACGCTGGTCGATCGGCATGCCCCGCTGATGCTGGATCCGCTCGAGGGGTAATGCTCGATCTTGGGGGCGGGCGAGAAATACGATGCTGTACGCGCCGCCCCGACGCCCTACGTCTGAGGAGATGACGAAAACTTCAGATACCGGCCCCGTGTCGCTCACGCATCTCCAGCGGCTCGAGGCGGAGAGCATCCATATTTTGCGCGAGGTGGTGGCCGAGTGCGAGCGTCCGGTGATGCTCTACAGCGTCGGTAAGGACTCCGCGGTGATGCTGCATCTCGCGCGGAAGGCCTTTTATCCGTCGCCACCGCCATTCCCGCTGCTGCACGTCGATACGACGTGGAAGTTCAAGGCGATGTACGATCTGCGCGACCGGATGGCGGCCGAGAGCGGCATGGACCTGCTCGTCTACAAGAACCCGGAGGCCGAGGCGCGCGGGATCAACCCGTTCGACCACGGCGCGCTGCACACCGATATGTGGAAGACCGAGGGGCTCAAGCAGGCGCTCGACCTCCACGGCTTCGATGCGGCGTTCGGCGGCGCGCGGCGCGACGAGGAGAAGAGCCGTGCGAAGGAGCGCGTCTTCTCGTTCCGTGCGGCGCATCACCGCTGGGATCCCAAGCAACAGCGCCCCGAACTCTGGAACCTCTACAATGCGCGGAAAGCGAAGGGCGAGAGCATCCGCGTCTTCCCGATCTCGAACTGGACCGAGTTGGACGTCTGGCAGTATATCCAGCTCGAGGACATCCCGATCGTTCCGCTCTATTTCGCCGCGCCGCGCCCGACCGTCGAGCGCGACGGGATGCTGCTGATGGTCGACGACGATCGCTTCCGGCTGGAACCCGGCGAGGTGCCGGTCGAACGCTCGATCCGCTTCCGCACGCTAGGCTGCTACCCGCTGACCGGCGCGGTCGAGAGCGAGGCAGCGAGCCTGTCCGCGGTGATTCAGGAGATGCTGCTGACCACCACCAGCGAACGCCAGGGCCGCGCGATCGACCGCGATGCGGGCTCGGCGAGCATGGAGAAGAAGAAGCAGGAGGGCTATTTCTGATGGCTACGCGCACGCAGGAGTCCGCCTATCAGGTGCAGGACATCATTGCCGAGGACATCGACGCCTATCTGCTCCAGCATCAGCACAAGAGCTTGTTGCGGTTCATCACCTGCGGGTCGGTGGACGACGGAAAGTCGACGCTTATCGGCCGTTTGCTGTACGACTCTAAGATGATCTTCGAGGATCAGCTCGCCGCATTGGAAAGCGATTCGAAGAAGGTCGGCACGCAAGGCCAGGAGATCGACTTCGCGTTGCTGGTCGACGGGCTCGCTGCCGAGCGCGAGCAAGGCATCACGATCGATGTCGCCTATCGCTATTTCTCGACCGAGAAGCGCAAGTTCATCGTCGCCGATACGCCGGGGCATGAGCAATATACGCGCAACATGATCACCGGCGCGTCGACCGCCGATCTTGCGGTGATCCTGGTCGATGCGCGCAAGGGCGTCCTGACGCAGACCAAGCGGCACAGCTATCTCGCGCATCTGATCGGCATCCGGCACCTCGTGCTCGCGGTCAACAAGATGGACCTCGTCGGCTACGAGCAAGCGACCTATGATCGGATCGTCGCGGATTATGCGACGTTCGCGGAGTCGATCGGGATCGCCGGCTTCACGCCGATGCCGATCTCGGGCTTCAAGGGCGACAACATTACAAGTTCGAGCGCCAATACGCCCTGGTATGATGGGCCGACGCTTATCGACCATCTCGACACGGTGACGCTCGACGTCAGCGAGGATCAGGCGGGCGCGTTCCGGATGCCCGTACAGTGGGTGAACCGGCCTAACCTCGATTTCCGCGGCTTTTCGGGGCTGGTCGCCAGCGGATCGATTGCGCCGGGTGACGCCGTACGCGTGTTGCCGAGCGGGCGGATATCGACGATCGCTCGCGTAGTCGCGTTCGGCGGGGACTTGCCGCGTGCGGTCGCGGGGCAGTCGGTGACGCTGACCTTGGCAGACGAGATCGACTGTTCACGCGGCGACGTAATTGTCGCAGCGGACTCGCCCCCCGAGGCATCCGATCAGTTCGAGGCAACGGTCGTGTGGATGGCCGACGAGGCGATGCTGCCGGGGCGCTCCTATTGGCTCAAACTCGCGACGCAGACCGTGACCGCGACGATCCAGCAGCCGAAATACGCGATCAATGTCAACACGATGGAGCGGCTTGCTGCCAAGACGCTGGAACTGAACGCGATCGGTGTCGCGAACCTGTCGACCGACCGGCCGCTGGTGTTCGAACCCTATGCCGACAATCGCCAGCTCGGCGGGTTTATCCTGGTCGACAAGATCACCAACGCGACGGTCGCGGCCGGGATGCTGCACTTCTCGCTGCGGCGCGCGCAGAACGTGCACTGGCAAGCAACCGATATCGGCCGTGAGGCACACGCTAGCCTGAAGAACCAGAAGGCGGCGGTGCTGTGGTTCACCGGACTGTCGGGGGCGGGCAAGTCGACGATCGCCAATCTGGTCGAGATGAAGCTCGCCCGGATGAACCGGCACACCTTCCTGTTGGACGGCGACAATGTCCGCCACGGGCTGAACCGCGATCTCGGCTTTACCGATGCCGATCGGGTCGAAAACATTCGCCGCGTCGGCGAGGTCGCCAAGCTGATGACCGATGCCGGGCTGATCGTGATCACCGCGTTCATCTCGCCGTTCCGTGCCGAACGTGAGATGGTGCGGCAGATGATCGCGCCGGGCGAGTTCATCGAGGTGCACATCGACACGCCGCTCGCCGAGGCCGAACGGCGCGACGTGAAGGGGCTCTATGCGAAAGCGCGCGCGGGCAAGCTGGCGAACTTCACCGGGATCGACTCGCCCTATGAGGCGCCGGCGAACCCGGAAATCCGGATCGATACGACGGGTATGACTCCCGACGAGGCGGCCGATGCGATCGTCGCGATGCTGATCCCATGAACGCGATGACCGACGGTGAGCTCGCCGCGCATCTGGCGGAGACGGCGGGCCGATTGCTGCTTGAAGTGCGCCGCTCGGGCGTGTTCTCGCCGGGTGCGCTCGGCAAGGCGGGCGACGAGACCGCGAACGCGTTCCTCGTCCATGCGCTGCAGGATGCGCGGCCCGACGACGGTCTGTTGTCGGAAGAACGTCGCTGCGACGGCACGCGGACGGCGATGTCGCGCGTGTGGATCGTCGACCCGGTCGATGGCACGCGCGAATATGGCGAGGCGCGCGACGACTGGGCTGTACACGTCGCGCTCGCGATCGACGGGATCGCAACGGTTGGTGCTGTCGCATTGCCGGGACTGGGCTTGGTGCTGCGCTCCGACCAGCCTGCTCCGGTGCCGCCACCGGGCGATCCGCTGCGGATGGTCGTCAGCCGGACCCGTCCGGCATCGGAGGCGGTGAAGGTCGCCGAGGTGCTAGGCGCTACGTTGATCCCGATGGGCTCGGCAGGTGCGAAGGCGATGGCGGTAGTCCGCGGCGAGGCGGACATCTACCTTCACTCGGGTGGCCAGTATGAGTGGGATTCCGCCGCGCCGGTCGCGGTGGCGAAGGCGTTCGGGCTGCATTGCAGTCGGATCGACGGCTCGCCACTCGTGTATAATTGTCGGGATGTCTACATGCCCGACCTGCTGATCTGCCCCGTCGCGCTGCGCGATCGGGTGATGGCGGCGATGGCAGCCTGACCTTTCCTGCTCGCGCAGGAGCCAGGATCACAGGCGTCAACGCCCGTTACCCTAGGCTCCTGCGTCCGCAGGAGAACGAACTACTGCTGCGGTTCGGCGTCGTTGGTCGCTGGTGCATCGTCGCGGTTGACGCGGGCGGTCATCCCGGTCGCGTCTGCGTCGTCCTGCATCTGCTCGTCGGGCGTGATCGGCTTCTCGCGTGGCGGTTCGACCACCGCCGGCGCGGGCGGGGCGGCCTCGACCGGCGCAGCCTCGACCGGGGCAGGGGCCGCCTCGGTCTCGGTCACGCCGGTATCCTCGACCATGTTGGTATCCGTCGGCGGCTGCTCTGGCTCGGAGCGCGAGCAGCTGGCCAGCGCCATCGCGGCGAGCAGGCCACCGGCGATGGCGGTACGGGTGCGGGATATCGTCATGGCGTGTCTCTCAGCGAGCGGCGATCGTCTGGCGTGCGGTGCGCGCCTCGATCTTGGAAGCGAGGATGCCGTCCCAGTCATAGGGATCGGCGCGGAAATTCATCTGGCCGTTGCCGCTGGCGAACGCGGTCCAGTAGAGCAGATAGACCGAGACCGGCTTGATCAGCGGCGCGCGGACGGTATCGCCCTTCGCGACCGTGGCATCGACCATCTCGGGCGTCCAGGTCGGGTCGCCCTTCAGCAACAGGTCGGCAAGTTCGGCAGGCTTTTCAAGGCGTACGCAGCCATGGCTCGAAAGCCGACTGAAGCTTGCGAACTTGGCGCGGCTCGGCGTATCATGGAGATAGACCGAATAGTCGTTGGGGAAGTCGAACTTGAAGCGGCCAAGCGCGCTCTGGTCGCCGGCCTGCTGCTGCAACCGCGTCCCGCCGATCACCTTGAAGCCGTTGCGCTTGAAATAGCCGGGGTTGGCGCGTTCCTTCGGCCACAATTCCTTGGTCGCGATCGAGGTCGGCACGTTCCAGGGCGGATTGATGACGATGCTGTGGATCGTCGACGACAGCATCGGCGTCTCGTCGCCCGGGCGCCCGGTCACCGCGCGCATCGACTGCACGGGGACGTCGCCGTCGAACACGGTCAGCACGGCCGCGGCGATGTTCACCTGGATCCGGTCGCGTGGCAGGTTCTGTGGCAGCCAGCGCCAGCGCTCCATGTTCGCCATGATCTGATGCACGCGATCGCCCGCCGACACGTTAAGCGCGGCGAGCGTCTGGGTCGAGACGATCCCGCTCGGGTTCAGGCCATAGCGACGCTGCGCTCGACGCACTGCCTCGAGCAGCGGCGCATCGAACTTGTCGCCGTTGGCATCGACGTCCTTGTCTTCCACCGCCAGTCGCTTGCGCAGCGCGAGCACGCGGGGTCCGCTCGCGCCGATCGTGAAGTCGGGACCGGAGGCCAGCGTCTGCCATCCGCCCGCCGAAGCGATCGAGCGATAATTCTGGAGGCCCTTTCGCAGGCCGTCATAGCCGGCATAGGGCGGCGGCAACGACGCGAACCACGCAGCGATCCGGTCCTGCCGCACCGCATCGGCGAACGCCGGCGTCGGATCATAGGCAGGCGGACGCAGGCCCCAGTCCTTCTGGAAATCGGCTTCGCTGAGGCGGCCGGCATGGACCGCGCGTGCATGATCGAGCGCCGCGCGGACCAGTTCGTCCTTGCTCGGCGCGATCGTCGTCGCGGTAGCGGCGGACTTCAGCCCCTGCGCGACGATGTCACCGTTGAGCAGTTTGTCGAGTTGCGTCGCCTGCTTGTCGCTCAGCGTCGGCACGGTGATCACCGGCGGTGCGAGCGTCGGGACGACCGCCGGCACCGTGGGAACGATCGGCGGCGGCGTCACCTGCGCGAACACGGGCGTCGCCAGCAGCAGCGGTGCCGCCGTCAGCGCCAGCCGGACCATGCCGCTCTTCACTCGTCCATCATCCAAACCGCGCGCCATACTCATCCTGTCTACCCGTATCTCGTCGATGCTTTAGCACGACGCACCCCACCCATAGCTGAACCGGACTCGCTAAGCATCGCCAATCGGGCCAATTTAGCCGGCTCAGGCAGAAGTGGCGGATTTTTCCTGCCGGGCGAGCACTTCATACGCCATCACCGCGGTCGCGACCGCCGCGTTGAGGCTGTCCGCCTTGCCGAGCATCGGGATCTTCACGAGCACATCGCAGGCCTCGGCCATTTCGGACGGCATGCCCTGCGCTTCGTTACCGGTAAGCAGGAAGGTCGGGCCGACATAGGTCGCGGACCGATACTCGGTGTCGGTATCGAGGCTGAGGCCCACAAGTTGACCCGGACCGGTGCGCAGCCAGGTGTGGAACGCTTCCCATTCGGTCTTGACCACCGGGATCGTGAACAGCGCGCCCATGCTCGCGCGGACCGCCTCGACCGAGAAGGGGTCGACCGACTCGCCGATCAGGATCAGTCCACCCGCGCCGACTGCATCGCCGGTGCGCAGGATCGTCCCGAGATTGCCCGGATCGCGCAGTCGCTCGGCGACCAGCCAGATGCCGGACGTGGTGCGGTCGAGGTCGTCGAGCGTCGCGTCGAACTCGTCGAACACGCCGACTACCGCCTGCGGGTTGTCCTTGCCCGACAGCTTCGAGAGAATGTCGGGCGTGGTCTGGATCGAATCGCCGCCCGCATCCTCGACGTCCATCGATAGCGCGTGCACCAACGGGTGGTTCGCGCTGGCCGCGGCGTAGAACAAAGTGCGCGGGAGACGGCCGGTCTCGCGCGCCTCGGTCAGGATGCGCAGGCCCTCGGCGAGGAATTGCCTGGCCGCACGCCGATGCCGCTTGTCGCGCAGGTCGCGGACGTACTTGATCAGCGGGTTCGAAAAGGCGGTTATCTCGCGGGGCATCTAGCTCCCCTTCCGCTTGCGGGAGGGGTTGGGGGAGGGGTTTGTAAACACGCCGTCGCTCATGCCCTCCCCCGACCCCTCCCGCAAGCAGGAGGGGAGAAAGACGTCAATCCTCGCCGAACTTCGCCTCGACCAGTTCGGCAAGCGCGGCGACGGTATGTTCCGCGCCATCGCCGGTCGCGCTGATCGTGATAGCGTCGCCCATCGCTGCGCCGAGCATCATCAACCCCATGATCGAGGTACCGGTGACATGATCGAAGCCGTCCTTGGTCACGCGCACCTCGACCGAGTGCGACGAGGCAAGCGTGACGAACTTCGCGCTCGCCCGGGCGTGGAGCCCGCGGCGGTTGGTGATCCGGACGGTACGCGAGACCTCGCTCACGCGGCAGCCTCGCCGAGAACCTCGGATGCCACAGAGATGTATTTGCGTCCGGCCTCGCGCGCCGCGGCAACCGCCGCGACGACGGTCATCGATTTGCGCGCCGAGCCGAGCCGGATCAGCATCGGCAGGTTCATGCCGGCGATCACTTCGATCCGGCCGCGCTCCATCAACGAGATAGCCAGATTGGAAGGGGTGCCGCCGAACAGGTCGGTCAGCACGATCACGCCGCGCCCGGTATCAACCTCATGGATCGCCGCGGCGATGTCGGCGCGGCGGCTTTCCATATCGTCGTCGGGGCCGATCGCGATCGTCGCGACGCGCTCCTGCGGACCGACGACATGGATCATCGCGCGAACGAATTCTTCGGCCAGACGACCGTGCGTAACGAGAACAAGGCCGATCATAGCGGGCTATTCATACTCATGTGACGACCGACGATCCCTCAAGCGCATCCTGCGGTGCGGCCCCCAGGTCGCGGTGACGCACAGTGGGCGAAAAACCTTCTTCGCGCAACCGCCGCGCCACGCGTTCGGCGACGTGGACCGAGCGGTGTCTCCCTCCGGTACACCCGATCGCGACCGTGACGTACGACTTCCCCTCCGCCCGGTAGCGCGGCAGCAGCAGGATCAGCAGGTCCTCGATCCGGCTGACTGCATCCTCATAGGCGGGGTCGGCGACGATATAGGCGGAGACGTCGGCGTCGAGCCCGGTGCCGGGCCGCAACGCCGAGTCCCAGTGCGGATTGCGCAGAAAACGCATGTCGAACACGAGGTCGGCGTTGCTCGGCAGCCCGCGGGCGAACCCGAACGACTGGACCGCCAGCGTCGGTTCGCCGAGATGATCGCCGGCAAAGCTCGACCGGATCTGCTGCGCGAGTTCGTTCGCGGACATGTCCGTGGTGTCGATCAACCGGTTCGCCCAGTCGCGCAGCGGCGCGAGCAGTTCACGCTCCTGGCCGATCCCCTCCCGCGCAAGCCGGTCGAGTCCCAGCGGATGACGCCGCCGGGTCTCCGAATATCGCCGCTCGAGCTCGGATCCGGCGCAGTCGAGAAACAGCATCCCGACCTCCATCCCGTGGCGCTCTCGCAGATCGCGGATTCGGCCGATGATCCGCTCCGGGTCGAAATCGCGCGTCCGCGCGCCGATGCCGATCGCCAGCGGCTGCGAGTCGTCGGTGGACCCCTTGGGCAGCGGCGCATCGAGCAACCGGTCGAGCAGCAGCAGCGGGAGGTTGTCGACGACTTCCCAGCCGATGTCTTCCAGCGTCTTGAGGACGGTGGTCTTGCCCGCGCCCGACATGCCGGTGACCAGCAAGATATCCTTGCTCGCGCGGCTCATAGCGAAACGGTCATGTAAGAGGCTCCGGGTTGCGTAGGGCAAGTTCGACCTTGATCGGGGCGGAGGCGTGGAACGGGTCGACCGCGAACTGGCGGACGTCGATCCCGGCGATCTTCCGGGCACGGCGCTCGGGCATCCGCTCGACCGCGCCATCGACTCGGACGAGCAGGCCCACCGGAACGTCGTCGACATGCGGCATGGCGACGATCCCGATGCCGCGGACTTCGATCCGGCCGGCAATCGTCGCCGGCGCCCGCGCGAGCAGCAGTTTGCCGGCGCGCACTACCAAGGTCTGGTCGTCGCTGACGAGCGTCGCGCCGCGGTCGATCAGGCGCAACGCGAGGTCGGACTTGCCCGATCCAGACGCGCCTTCGATCAGCACCGCCACGCCGTCGATCGCGACCGAGGTGGCGTGGAGCCGGTCGGAGGAGGGGATCGCCACGTGCGGTCCTTACAACGACGGATCGGCCAGCGGTAGCCGTACGACGAACCGCGCACCACAAAGCCGGTCTTCGCGCGCTTCGACGCCGATCGATCCCTGATGCGCGTCGACGATCGTCCGTGCGATCGCCAGGCCCAGCCCGGAATGCTGGCCGAACGTCTCGCTGTCGGGCCGGACCGAGTGGAAGCGTTTGAATACGGCGTCGCGCGCCTCCTCGGGAACGCCGGGCCCTTCGTCCTCGACGCGGATGACAAGGTCGTCGCGCTCGGGGATTGCCGAGATCGCGACCAGACCCTCATCGGGCGAGAACGAGAGCGCGTTGTCGATCAGGTTCTCGAACACGCGTTCGAGCCGTGCGCCTTCGCCCAGCACCGTGGTGGGGGCGTCTGGATTGCGGTCGAACACCAGACGCATGCCGCGCTCGATGCCGCGCGCGTCGCGCTGCGCGACGAGCCCGTCGATCATCGCCGCGATATCGACCGGCTCGAACTTGGCGCGACTGAGCTGCGCATCGAGCCGCGACGCTTCGGAGATGTCGGAGAGCAATCGGTCGAGTCGGTGGACGTCGTCGCGGACGATTGCGAGCAACTGTGCCTGGAGCGCGGGGTCCTTCACGCGCGACAATCCCTCGACCGCGGACCGGAGCGAGGCGAGCGGGTTCTTCATCTCGTGCGTGACGTCGGCGGCGAACGCCTCGGTCGCGTCGATCCGCGCCCTTAGCGCCAGGCTCATGTCGGACAGCGCGCGCGCGAGCATGCCGAGTTCGTCGCGGCGCGACGGGAGGCGGGGGACGACGACTTCGCGTGCACGGCCGAGCCTGACGCGTACCGCCGCGCGCGCAAGGCGGCGGAGTGGACGAACGATCGTCCGCGCGAGGAACAGCGAGAGCAGGATCGAGACGATCGATACCACCAACAGCACCATGCTGAGCCGGAACCGCTCGATCCGCACCGTCTTCGTGATGTCGCGCGCATTGACCGTGGTCATCACGACCCCGCCCGTGCGAAGCGGCGCGGCCGCGGTGATGACCGGCGTGCGGTCGGGCGCGCGCCAGACGGTGGTCGCAACCTTGCGGCGTGCCTCGGCGGCGGCGACGTCGGGCCAGCGCTGTCCGTCGTTCCGTTCGCGGTAGAGTGGCGGTCGCGGTGCCATCACGACGACGTCGATCGCCGCGTCGAGGAACCGCGCGATGACCTGGTCGCGATCTTCCTTGTCGGGGTCCTGCAGCACGAAATTCCGCAGCCCGAGCGCTCGGCTGTCGACGATCGTGGTGCCACCAGCGTCGAACAGGCGGATCCGCGATCCAGTGTCCGCGGCCAGCCTCAGCACCAGCGGATTGCGTTGCGTCGGATCGACCGACGAGATCGCCTCGCCGATCAGCCGCGCCTCGCGCGCGGTCTGCGCGACGCGGCTGTCGACGATCCGGCTGCGGTAGGAATCGAGGTAGAAGAACCCGCCCGCCAGCAGCAGCAACGCGAAGATGTTGACCGCCAGGATTCGTCGCGTGAGCGAGATCTGTCCCGACCAGCGCAGCGTGAGATCGCGCCCGTCGACGCCGAGCTCATTCCTCAGAAAATCGATACCCGGCACCATATAATGTCTCGATCGCATCGAAGGCGGGATCGACCTGCCGGAATTTTCGGCGCAGTCGCTTGATGTGGCTGTCGATGGTGCGATCGTCGACATAGATGTCGTCCTGATACGCCGCGTCCATCAACTGGTTGCGCGTCTTGACGATGCCCGGACGCTGCGCAAGGGTTTCGAGGATCATGAACTCGGTGACCGTCAGCGTCACCGGCTCACCGCCCCACAGCGTGCGATGCCGCGCCGGATCCATGCTCAGCCGACCGCGCGCGAGCGGTCCGGCGGCTTCCGCCTCGGTCTCGGTACCCGGCGACTGAGTCAGCTCGGTCCGGCGCAGGATCGCGCGGATACGGGCGATCAACAGCCGCTGCGAGAACGGCTTGGCGATGTAGTCGTCGGCGCCCATCGCAAGGCCGAGGGCTTCGTCGAGCTCGTCGTCCTTGCTGGTGAGGAAGATCACCGGGACCTGGCTCTTCTCGCGGAACCGGCGGAGCAGTTCGAGCCCGTCCATCCGCGGCATCTTGATGTCGAATACCGCGAGATCGGGCGGGTTGTCGGTCAGCGCCTTGAGCGCCGTCTCGCCGTCCGAATAGACCCGCGTGACGAAGCCCTCGGTCTGCAACGCGATCGACACGGAGGTCAGGATGTTGCGGTCGTCGTCGACCAGCGCGATCGTTGCCGTCATTCTAGGGTCGCTTGCCTCGGTCGTTGGCGTATCGTCGTAGGCCAATCCGCGACCGCACTCAACTGGGGCCGTATCGGGACCGCGTCAGGGCAGCCCATTTGACCGGTGGGTAGGCGCGACCTACATCCCGCCGCAACGACATACATACGTATGCGAAACCATCTGGAGAGATGCCTTGTCCAACGAACGTATTCCGGCCGGCGGCCTAGCCGCGCAGGAGATAGACACCCGCGCCACCCTGCACTGGAACCTGGTCACAGCCCAACTTGTCGAAGCGGCGCTGGCGCGCGGCGAGGGGACGTTGTCCGCGGACGGTCCGCTGGTCGTCGAGACCGGCGCGCATACCGGGCGCTCGGCGCAGGACAAGTTCATCGTCCGCGATGCCGAGACCGACGCCACGGTCTGGTGGGGCAAGAGCAACAAGGCGATGGAGCCCGCGCATTTCGCCGCGCTGAAGGAGGATTTCTTCGCCGCGCTCGCCGCCAAGGACGAGCTGTTCGTGCAGGACCTGTACGGCGGATCGCAGGCCGACCACCGCGTCAACGTCCGCGTCGTCACCGAACTCGCGTGGCATAACCTCTTCATCCGGACGATGTTGGTGCGGCCCGAGCAGGCTGCGCTGAAGGACTTCGTCGCCGACTACACGATCGTCGACCTGCCGAGCTTCCGCGCCGATCCCGCGCGTCATGGCTGCCGCAGCGAGACGGTGATCGCGGTCAACTTCACCGACAAGCTGATCCTGATCGGTGGCACGAAATACGCGGGCGAGATGAAGAAGTCGGTGTTCGGGCTGCTCAACTACC
The DNA here is from genome assembly GCF_003688595.1 of Sphingomonas sp. PP-F2F-G114-C0414. Classification (GTDB taxonomy): domain Bacteria; phylum Pseudomonadota; class Alphaproteobacteria; order Sphingomonadales; family Sphingomonadaceae; genus Sphingomonas. Next base: position 540,950 of record NZ_RCWT01000010.1, on the reverse strand, counting down.
TGCTGCCGCCGACCGGGGTGATGCCGATGCACTGCTCGGCGAACATGGGCGCGAACGGCGACACCGCGGTGTTCTTCGGACTGTCGGGGACCGGCAAGACGACGCTCTCGGCCGATGCGAGCCGGACGCTGATCGGCGACGACGAGCATGGCTGGTCGGACACCGCGGTCTTCAACTTCGAGGGTGGGTGCTACGCCAAGATGATCCGCTTGTCGGCCGACGCCGAGCCGGAAATCTTCGCGACGACGAAGCGGTTCGGGACGGTGCTGGAGAACGTCGTGATGGACCCGGCGACGCGGCTGCTCGACCTCGACGATCACACGCTCGCCGAGAACAGCCGCGGTGCCTATCCGATCGACTTCATCCCGAATGCGTCGGCCGAGAACATGGGGCCGGTGCCGCGCAACATCGTGATGCTGACCGCCGACGCTTACGGCGTGCTGCCACCGATCGCGAAGCTTACGCCCGACCAGGCGATGTACCATTTCCTCTCGGGGTATACCGCACGTGTCGCCGGGACCGAGATCGGCGTCACCGAGCCCGACGCGACCTTCTCGACGTGCTTCGGCGCACCGTTCATGCCGCGGCATCCTTCGGTGTACGGCAACCTGCTCAAGGAGCGGATCGCGAAGGGCGGCGTCGATTGCTGGCTGGTCAATACTGGCTGGACCGGCGGCAAATACGGCGTCGGCAACCGCATGCCGATCAAGGCGACGCGGGCGCTGCTGAACGCCGCGCTCGACGGGAGTCTGAACGATGCGGAGTTCCGGACCGACCCTAACTTCGGGTTCCAGGTGCCGGTGAGCGTACCGGGTGTCGACAGCGCGATCCTCGATCCCCGCACGACCTGGGCGGACAAGGACGCGTACGACGCAACCGCGGCCAAGCTGGTTGACCTGTTCGTGGAGAACTTCGCCCAGTTTGCCGAGCATGTCGATGAGGGCGTGAGGCAGGCGGCGCCAAAGGTGCGGGAGGCGGCCTAAAACTCCTCTCCCCTCGGGGAAGAGGAAGGGGCCCGCACGACGAAGTCGGGTGGGAAGGTGAGGGCACGTGATACGGCGTGCCCTCACCCCACCCGTCATCCTGACGAAAGTCAGGACCCAGAGTACCAGGCGTCGCGTCTCATGGCTCTGGGTCCTGACTTTCGTCAGGATGAAGAGTCGAGGGGCTCCACCACGATTTCGCCATCCACAACCGCAGTGATGCGAACGCGCATTCCAACCGCGGCATCTTCACCCCTAGCTGGCCAGCTCCCGTCGCCCACCAGCACCCGACCACGCCCGCCGACGATCGCGGCCTCCACCACCACAACCTGCCCCACCAGCCGAGCAGACCGATCATTCAACATCGGATCGCCGCCCTCGACCGGATAATCCCGGTACCAGCGCTTGCCGATCAGCACGGTGACCGCGCTCCACACCGCAAACGCCGCGAGTTGCGCAGGCACCGGCAAGTCCGGCAACACGAACACCGCCACGCCCGTCACCGCTGCTGCAATGGCGAGGAACACCAGGAACACCCCCGGCACCGCCAGTTCGGCGATCCCCAACACCAGCGCCGCGATCAACCAAGCGCCAGCCGCCCCGATCGCGTCCATCAGCTTTCAGGCAACTCAAACGGACCCTTCCGCGGTTCAGGCTTGGCCGGCGGCGACGCGGTCGCATCGCGCAGTGCATCCTTAGCCAGCTCGCCGATCCCGCCAAGCGTCCCCATCAACTGCGTAGCCTCGACCGGAAACAGGATCGTCTTCGCATTCGGCGAGGTCGCGAACTTGCCGATCGCCTCGACATATTTTTGCGCGATGAAGTAATTGATCGCCTGAGCACCACCCTCCTCGATCGCCTGCGACACCGCGCGCGTCGCCGAAGCCTCCGCCACCGCCGCCCGCTCGCGAGCCTCGGCATCACGGAACGCCGACTCCTTACGCCCCTCGGACTCGAGGATCCGCGCCTGCTTCTGCCCTTCGGCGCGCAGGATCTCGGACGCCCGCGATCCCTCCGCATCCAGAATGTTGGCCCGCTTCTCGCGCTCGGCCTTCATCTGCCGGCCCATCGCGTTGACGATGTCGGCCGGCGGGCGGATGTCCTTGATCTCGACCCGTGTGATCTTCACGCCCCACGGCGTCGTCGCATGATCGACCACGTTGAGCAGCCGCGCATTGATCTCGTCACGCTTCGACAGAGTCTCGTCGAGGTCCATCGACCCCATCACCGTGCGCAGGTTCGTCGTCGTGAGCTGCAACAGCGCCTGGTACAGGTCCGACACCTCGTACGCCGCCTTCGCCGAGTCGAGCACCTGGAAGAACACGACCCCGTCGGTCGAGATCATCGCATTGTCCTTGGTGATGATCTCCTGGCCGGGGATGTCTATCACCTGCTCCATCATGTTCACCTTCCGCCCCACACGATAGAAGAACGCGGGGTAGAAATTGAACCCGGGCCTCGCGACCGTGGTAAAGCGGCCGAAATGCTCGATCGTGTATTGATAGCCCTGGTGGACGATCTTGATGCTGGTGAAGAGGTACAGCAGCACCAGCGCCAGCAGGAGCGCGGCAACGATCAGGCCCATCGAACAATCCCCCATCCGTGTATCGCACCGCTATAGCACGTCGCTGAAGGACAGGCCTAGCCGTACGCCGCGCCTTTGGTTACATGGCGCGCCACCTCACACCCAGGAACGGCAGCTCTCATGGATATCCGCCTCGGCCTCACATTCGACGACGTCCTCCTGTATCCGGGGGAATCGGACGTGCTGCCCAGCCAGGCCGATACCCGGACTCAGCTGACGCGCGGCATCGCGCTCAACATCCCGATCCTGTCGTCCGCGATGGACACCGTCACCGAAGCCGACATGGCCATCGTAATGGCACAGCTCGGCGGCATCGGCGTGCTCCACCGCAACCTGACCGTCGAGGAGCAGGTGGTCGCGGTACGTCAGGTCAAGCGCTTCGAATCGGGCATGGTGGTCAACCCGATCACGATCAGGCCGACCGCCACCCTCGGCGAGGCGCAGGCGCTCATGTCGGGCCACCGCATCAGCGGCATCCCGGTCGTCGAGGCGGACGGCAAGCTCGTCGGTATCCTCACCAACCGCGACGTGCGGTTCGCCGGCGATCCAAAACAGCCCGTCAGCGAGCTAATGACGCACGAGAACCTCGCCACCGTCTCGACCGAAGTCGGCAAGGAAGAGGCGCGCCGCCTGCTCCACGCCCGCCGCATCGAGAAGCTGCTGGTGGTCGATGCACAGTATCGCTGCGTCGGGCTGATCACCGTCAAGGACATCGAGAAGGCGGTGATGTTCCCGGATGCCACCAAGGACGAAGCCGGCCGCCTGCGCGTGGCCGCGGCGACGACGGTCGGCGACAAGGGCTTCGACCGGACCGAACAGCTGGTCGACGCCGGCTGCGACCTGATCGTGATCGACACCGCGCACGGCCATAACCGCGACGTCGGTCGCGCGGTCGAGCGCGTGAAGAAGCTGTCGAACTCGGTCCAGGTGGTGGCGGGCAACGTCGCGACCGGCGAAGCTACGCGGGCGCTAATCGGTGCGGGCGCGGACGGGATCAAGGTCGGTATCGGTCCAGGCTCGATCTGCACGACGCGGGTGGTGGCCGGCGTCGGCGTGCCGCAGCTCACCGCGGTGATGGATTGCGCAGAGGCGGGTCACAAGGCCGGCGTGCCCGTGATCGCCGACGGCGGCATCCGCACCTCGGGCGACATGGCCAAGGCGCTCGCGGCGGGCGCGTCGACCGTCATGATCGGCTCGCTGCTCGCAGGCACCGACGAGGCACCGGGCGAAACGTTCCTGTACCAGGGCCGTGCGTACAAGTCGTACCGCGGCATGGGCTCGGTCGGCGCGATGGGCCGCGGGTCGGCGGACCGCTATTTCCAGGGCGACATCAAGGACCAGCTGAAGCTCGTCCCCGAAGGTATCGAGGGGCAGGTCGCGTATAAGGGTCCGGCGAGGGATGTCGTTCACCAGCTGGTCGGCGGCATCAAGGCGGCGATGGGGTATACGGGGTCGGCAACGATCCCGGATCTCCAAGCGCGGGCTGAGTTCGTGCAGATTACTGGTGCAGGCTTGATGGAGAGCCATGTCCACGACGTGACGATTACGCGGGAAGCGCCGAACTACCCGACGCGGTAAAGGCACTTCCCCCCTCCCTGAAAGGGAGGGGCAGGGGGTTGGTCGGTTTCCGCAAGCTCGCCCGCCGGTGACTAAAACGAGCCGACCCACCCCCAACCCCCTCCCTTCCAGGGAGGGGAGCAGGTAGATGCTCGCTCCCACGCTCCCACGCTCCCACGCTCCCACGCTCCCCGTCATTCCCGCGAAGGCGGGAACCCATACTGGCTAACGTCGCGGTAAGATCGCAACCGTTCGAGAATATGGATCCCCGCCCGCGCGGGGATGACGGACGATCTTTGCCTGGGCGGTGCTCCACAGGCCGCAGGCTAGCTCACAGACCGCCGCCCGCTCCGTCGTCCCGCCGCCGCCATCCGTCATCCCGGCGAACGCCGGGACCCACGGTTGCGGCCCGGGTGATGGTTGAACGCTATCGCCGGGGCCACCCTGTCCATGGGTCCCGGCGTTCGCCGGGATGACGGAGGGAAGGGCCGAGCCCCCGCTCGCGATTGGGTTGGAGGCGGGGTTCCGAAATTATTCCCCTCCCGCCCGCGGGAGGGGCTAGGGGAGGGGATGATGACGAACACTCCGTACCAAACCCTCCCGCTTTACCTGCAAGCCGGAACCGACAAGTGACCCCCCCAGCACGCACCCAGGCCGCGATCGAGCTCCTCGACCAGATCATCGCCGCCGCCCGCGAGTTCGGCGCCGCCGCCGACACGCTGATCGCCCGCTATTTCGCCACCCGCCGCTACGCCGGCTCGAAGGACCGCCGCGCGGTCCGCGACCTCGTCTACGCCGCGATCCGCAAGGCCGGTGACCGCCCCGAAAACGGTCGCACCGCGATGCTACTCGTCGCCGACGCCGATCCGGAAGTCGCCGCAACCTTCGACGGCTCCACCCACGCACCCGCGCCGATCGCCAAGGACGAACCGCGCGCTCGCGCCGGCGTCGCACCACAGTGGCTGAGCAAGGCCCTCCGCGCTTCAGGTCTCGACGGCGCCGCCCTTACAGACCTAGCCGGCCGCGCCACGCTCGATCTCCGCGTCAACACGCTGATCGCCGACCGCGCGACCGTCCTCGCGGCACTTCCCTACGCCGAAGCCACCGCGCATGCCCCCGACGGCATCCGCCTCCCGACCGGCACCAACGTCGAAGCACTCCCGCTCTTCAACGAAGGCGCGCTCGAGGTGCAGGACGAAGGCAGTCAGCTCGTCGGCCTCGCGATGCAGGCCAAACCCGGCGAACGCATCGTCGACCTCTGCGCCGGCGCCGGCGGCAAGACGCTCGCGCTCGCGGCGACGATGAAGAACGAAGGCGTCATCCTCGCCTGCGACACCGACCGCAACCGCCTCGCGCGCCTTGCCCCGCGCGCGACCCGCGCCGGCGCAACGATCGTCGAGAGCCGGTTGCTCAACCCGACGCGCGAGATCGAGGCGCTCAGCGAATGGGCCGGTCGCGCGGACGGCGTGCTGGTCGACGCCCCCTGTTCGGGCACCGGCACGTGGCGGCGCAACCCGGAGGCGCGCTGGCGGCTCACCCCCGACCGTGTCTCACGGCTGCAATCGACGCAGCAGCAGGTGCTCTCCGTCGCCGCCACGCTGGTCAAGCCCGGCGGCGCGCTCGTCTACATCGTCTGCTCGCTGCTCGACGCCGAGGGCACCGACCAGGTCACCTGGTTCCTGAACGCGCACCCCGGCTGGACGACAGAGCCCCTGACGCTCCCCGCCGGCGCGAAGCACGGCCACGGCGTCCGCCTCGAACCCGGCCGCGACGGCACCGACGGCTTTTTTGTCGCGCGCCTCCGGGCTGCGTGCTAGCCAGCCGACCTATGGCTCAACTCACGGCCAAACCTGTATCCCGCCTGGAGACGATGATGCGTTTTTCGTCCGTTGCCCTTGCCACCGCGCTGACCGTCGTATGTGTGTCGACTTCGCTCAGCGGGCAACGCCCCGACGTCCAGATCGACGCGCGCTCGATGCAGTTGTTGGCGCAGGGCCGTTCGCTGGTCGCGGCCGGTAATCTCGACGGCGCGACGGATGTGCTCGAAACGTCGGTCGCGGTCGATCCGCGCAACCGGGGCGCGTTCCTCCTGCTCGCGCGCGTCGCCGAAACCCGCGACCTGCCAGGCAAGGCGATCCGCCTCTACCGCGAGGCGCTCCTGCTGGAGCCGAACGACGTCGCGGCGTTGAAGGGGCAGGGCGAGGCGTTGGTCGCGAAGGGCGCCGTGGTCCGCGCGAAGGACAACCTCGTGAAAATCCGCACGCTCTGCAAGGGTGTCTGCCCCGAAGCGACGCAACTCGCGGCGGTAATCGCCAAGGGCCCACCGATTGCAACGGCGCAGGTCGAGAAGACCCCAGTAGCGGCCAAGGACTGATCATCCATTTTCGTCATCCTGGACTTGATCCAGGATCCAGAGCGACGATCGTCGTACTCAGTAACTCTGGATCCTGACTTTCGTCAGGATGACGAAATTGTCTTGGCAGACGATGTCAGCCGACAGCCTTCGCCAATGCCGTGAAATCCGCCACCGAAAGCGTCTCCGCCCGGCGCGTAGCCTCTACCCCGATCCGCTCCAGCGCATTGAGCGCCCCCGGCACGCCCTTCAAACTCTGCCGCAACATCTTCCGCCGCTGCCCAAACGCCGCGCCCGTCAGCCGCTCCAGCACCGCGAAGTTCACCCCCTCCGGCGCCTCGACCGGAGTCAGATGCACCACCGCAGACATCACCTTCGGCGGCGGTGTAAACGCCGACCGGTGAACCGGCATCGCGATCCGCGCAGTCGAGCGCCACTGCGCCAGCACCGCCAGCCGCCCATAATGATCGTCGTTGGTCTTCGCGACGATCCGCTCGGCGACTTCCTTCTGAAACATCAGCGTGCACGACTGCCACCACGGCAACCACGACGTCGACAGCCACCCGACCAGCAACGCCGTGCCGATGTTGTACGGCAGGTTCGACACGATATGCGGCTTGCCCTCGAACAGCGTCGGCGCATCGGCTTCCATCGCGTCGCCCTCGATGACCCGCAGCCGCCCCGGATACGCCTCGCCAAGCTCTGCCAGCGCAGGGATACAACGCCGGTCACGCTCGATCGCCGTCACCCGCGCACCCGCCGCGAGCAATGCGCGCGTCAGGCCACCAGGGCCGGGGCCAACTTCGAGCACCTCAGCATCCTGAAGGTCACCCGGCACCGCCGCGATCCGCTTCAGCAACTGCCCATCGAACAGGAAATTCTGCCCAAGCGCCTTGCTTGCGTTCAGTCCATAGCGCGCGATCACCTCGCGCAGCGGGGGAAGCTCCGTTAATGCAGCCTCGCTCACGACTGGGCAGCGGTCTGAGCGCGCCGGTCCGCCGCTTCACCCGCCATCGCGATCGCCGCGATCATCGCCCCCGGCTCGGCAATGTCCTTGCCGGCAATCGCGAACGCGGTGCCGTGATCGGGCGACGTCCGCACGATCGGCAGGCCCAGCGTCATGTTCACGCCCTCGTCGAAATGGATCGTCTTCAACGGCACCAGCGCCTGATCGTGATAACAGCACATGACGACGTCATAAGTCGCCCGCGCCCGCGGGTGGAACATCGTGTCCGCCGCGAACGGCCCGGTCGCATCGATGCCCTCTTCGCGCAGGATCGCGATCGCCGGCGCGATAATCTCGATCTCCTCGCGGCCAAGTGCGCCCTGTTCGCCGGCATGCGGATTGAGCCCGGCAAAGGCGAGACGTGGATGCGCGATCCCGAAATTCCTCAGCAGACCGCGGGCGGTCACGCGCGACTTAGCAACGATCAACTCGATCGACAGTGCCCCCGAGACCGCGTTCAGCGGGATATGCGTGGTGATCGGCACGACCTTCAGCGATGGCCCGGCCAGCATCATCACCGCGTTATCGGCGGCGACACCGGAACGCTCGGCGACGAATTCGGTCTGTCCCGGATGCGTGAAGCCGATCGCGTAGAGCTGTGCCTTCGACACCGGCCCCGTCACCAGCGCGCGCGCGGCGCCGTTCCGGACCAGTCCGACCGCCAGTTCCAGCGCATGCAACGCAGAGCGCGCACCGTCCACATCGGGCTGTCCCGCGACGATGGCGCCGCCATCGCCAACCGACAGCACCGGCAGGGCGGAGGGAAACGCCGAGACCGCCCCGGCGAGATCGGCGACGCACGCGATCGGCCCCGCCCAGACCCGCTGGATCGCGCGCGCATCGCCCACCGCGACGAACGGCGACAGGTGATGCGTGACGCGCGCGTCCCACGCCTTGGCGATGATCTCCGGCCCGATCCCGGCAGGATCGCCCATCGAGATCGCGATTGGCGGCGTGGCGGTCATGCCGGGCTCAACGATAGTCGACGATCGCATCGCGCCGCAGATCGCGCAGCTTCTGCTGCGCGCGCAGATTGACGCGCTGCTGTTCGAGCTGGCCCTGGATCTGTTCCGAATTGGGCACCGAGCCGCCGGCGGCTTCGTCGCGGCCGCACAATACCAGCGCACGCACACCCTGTTCGGCCGAACCGAACGGCGGCGTCGACTGGCCGACCTGGAGCTTCAGCATGATCTCCTGAAGCTGCGGCGGCAGGTCGCGGATCCGGACCGTGTCGTTGTCGACCACGTCGGCGCCGATCCCGGCCGCGACCTTCTCGACGGTGCCGCAACCACGCAGGTCCTGCGTCGCCTTGGCAAAGGCCTGCGCGCGCGTGCTCGCCTGCGCCTGCGTCGTGTTTGGCGGGAACCGCAACGTCAGCTGCTTGAGGCTGAGCTTGGCATCGCGCGGGTCGGCGGTCAGCACCTGGCGCTTGTCGGTCAGGTACAGGATCGAATAGCCGCCCGGCACCTCGATCGGTCCGGCGACCTGGCCGACCTGCATCGAGGTCGCGGCTTCGGACAGCGGTCCCGGCAGAGTCGCAGCACGGATCCAGCCGAGATCGCCGCCGACCGCGCGGGTCGACGCTTCCGAGAACTGCCGCGCGAAATACTCGAACGGCTGCGCGCCCTTCTGGATCTCCTGCAGGATCTGCTTGGCGTTCGCATAGACCTGCTGGCTGTTCGCCGGCGTCGCCGCGAGATAGATTTCCTTCAAGTTGAACTCGTCGGTGCCCTTCGCCGCCTGCAGACGGTCGATGATCGACTTCACTTCCTCGTCGCCGACGTTGACGAACGGCTCGACGCGCTTGCGCAGATAGCGCTGCCAGGCGAGTTCGCCCTCGATCTGCCGCTTGAGCGACCGTTCGGACGATCCGGATTCGCGCAGATAGGCGCGCATCGCCTCGGGCGTGCGATTGAAGCGCTTCGATACGCCGGCGAAGCTCTGCGTCATCTCGGCAGGCGTGATGACCACGTCGGCGGTCTTGGCTTCCTGGATCTCGAGCGTCTCGTCGATCAACTGGCGGAGCACTTGCAGCTTGAGCCGATCGCGATCCTCCGGCGACAGCTTCGCTTCGTTCGCCATCGCCACCAGAGCGACCCGCTGGTCGACATCGGTCCCGGTGATCACGGTGTCGTTGACGACCGCGGTCGGCTTGCGGACGTTGGGGTCGAGCTTGCCGAAGATCTGGAGGTTGGTCGGGATATCGAGGCCGGTATTGTCCGGCACGCTCTGATCCTGGACCGTCTGGCCCGAGTTGGCCTGATCCGCATTCGGCTGAGATGGAGCCGGCTGGGACGGAGCAGGCTGAGCAGCAGCAGCCTTCGATGGAGCAGCCCGCGACGCAGCCGGCTTGGGCGCCGCCCGGCGCGGCGCGGTCTGCGCGATCGTGCTCGCGGCGAGTGCCGCCAGGACGACGGTCCCGATCATACGGCCGCCACGCGCCGCCAGTCGAACATCATGCTTCAAGTGTCGATATCCCATCATCGGCCTAGCGGACCGCGTCGCCAGGTCATGGCGGCGCATCCGGCAAGGCTTGCCTCATCGTAGCTGAATGCGGGCTTAGCGGCCGAGATTGGTGAAGGCCAGCGTCAACAGGTAGCTGTTGCCCTTCCGCGCGTCGCCCGTGTTGTTGTAGGTCCGCCGCCAGGTCGCGCCGAGGCGGAGGCAGTCGTCCTCGTACTGGAAGCCGACGCGGTGGCGGATCGGCGTGAAGCCGTCGCTGGCCGACAGTGGGTCCTCTGACTTGTTGGTCAGATCGACCACAGCCGACCCGAACGCCGACCAGAACCGCGCGAACTGCACGCGCCCCGCCGCGCGGATTTCCTCGCGATCGCGCAGATCCTCGATCGACGCATCGATGTTGCGGTTCAGCTTGAGATAGCCGACCAGGACATAGGTCGCGCGCGACCCGATCGTCGCGTCGATCTCGTTGCGGCGGATCGCGAAACCATCCTTGTCGAGCCGATAGCGATGGACGATCGATACGAAGTCCCGGAACCGCAGTTCGGTCCGACCGACGATATCGGAGAAGCGATCGCTGAGCCCGGTGCCATCGGGCAGGATCGTCGGGCGCGTGCTCAACCGATAGCTCTGGCCGACATTGGTCGTGAAGCTGATGCCCGGCAGATCGAACGCCCATTCGCCGCCATAGGTCGCGCGCGACGAATCCTCGAAGCGGTCGTAGCCGGCGAAGCGGTTGAGCGAGAACAGATTGGTGTCGTCGAGATCGACCGCGCGAGAATCCTCGTTCGGCAGCGTGATGTTCGCGAATTTCGGCGCCGCGACCAACTGGATGCGCGGCGTGAAGCGCTGCGTGCCGCCGAGGAACGTCCCGATGAACGGCCATTTCACATCAACCGCGACCGCGCCGATCGCGCGCTGGCTGAACCCTTCGAGCCCGCGGTAGCTGAGGTTGGTCGTCGCCAGCGTATCGTTCGTATTATACAGGTCGCCGCGCGCGAACGCCGTGAACGTGACTTCCTGCCCCCAATTGGTCAGCCGGCGCAGGTCCCATTGGAGGCTGGCGAACGCACGCTGCGTGTCCTGCCCATCGGTGCGGGTCAGCGCGAGCGTGTTGAGCTGGAGCTGGAACTTACCGCCGATCAGGCCGTCGTCGAACCGCTTGCGGTAATCGATCTCGGGCAGCGCGATCGGTTGCTGGCCCTGGCTGTCCTTGACCCGCAGGGTCTGCGCATACCAGCCGCTGACCGCGAAATAGCTGGTGTCGTCGATCCGTTCGAGGCTGGCGGTAGTGCGCAGCCGGTCGTCGCGCGAGATATCGTACCGCCGCAGGAACGTGCGATCGGTGGTCAGGCGAAGCGATCCGCTCGCGGTCCAGTTCGGCGATAACTGATAGCGCGCCATCCCGTCGACATAGCCACGGAACGCCATCTCGGTATCGGTCGGGTTGGCGGTGTTGAGGTCGTCGCTGCGCCGGCTCTCGGTCGCATAGGCGCGGACGCTGAACGCCCCCTTGGTGCTGAGCGCGGAATAATCGACCTGCGCCATCGGCAGCACGCTGCTGTAGATGTGCGGCGTGACGATCAGCCCCTGGTTGGGCGCGAGCTTGAAATAATAGGGGACGCTGACTTCGAGGCCGTTGACGCGGCTATAGCCGCCGTTCGGCGAGAGAAGTCCGCTGTCGCTGTCGCCACCGACCGGGTTCGAGAATTTGGGCAGCGGCAGGCTCGGCAGCCCGAACAGATGCAGGCGGGCGCCCGCATAATAAATACGCTTGCGCTCGGGGCGATAGGTGACGCGAACCGCGGTGATTTTCCACGTCGGTTCCTTCGGACAACCCGCCGAGCTGCCGACCGCGCACGGCGTGTAGGCGGCCGTCTTGAGGTTGACCGTGCCGTCGGCGTCGCGCGTACCCTGCTTGGCCGCGAGGCGACCGCCCTGTTCGAGCACGACGAGCATGTTGTCGACCACGCCGTCCTTGAGCGAATCGGTCAGATTGATCTCGTCGCCATAGGCGATGTCGCCCTGGGGATTGGTGACGGCGATGTTGCCGGTCGCGACGACCTTGCCGGTCTGGCGGTTCCACACGACCTTGTCGGCGCGCAGGCGGTTGCCCTGACGGAACATCCGGACCTCGCCGGTCGCCGTGACGATCTGCGTGTTCGTGTCGTATTCGAGGCCGTTGGCGCTGAACTGCACCTGGTCTTCGGCGGGAGTCGCGGCGGGCGCGTTGGCGACCGGTGCGTCCTGCACGGGGGGCGGGACCGGACGGCTCTGGAAATCCTGGGCATGCACGGGCGAGCTCGCCAGTCCGCACGCCAAGGCGAGCGAAACGGCACAACCCGTCAAAAGGTCGATACGCAACACGATCCGAACCAACCCCTTTGGCACTCGGCAGCCGTTTGCCGCCCTATCGCTCGCCTATCGCACCACCGGCGCTTCGCTGCAATCGCCGTGAGATGACAGGCCGCCACCTTGCTTTGCCAAGCCTGCGGCATCAACTTAGGGCCAAGCCCATCCTATCGTTCAAAAGCTTCCCGAGGTTTCTTCATGCAGATCGTCTTTGCCCCGACCGTTCCCGCCAACGCCCCGATCCTCGCCGTCCCCGTTGCAAAGGACGGCGTGGCCAAGATCAAGTGGAGCGCGATCGGCGGCGATGTCGAGGCAGTGGCGACCAGCGCGGCGACTGCGGCACGTTTTGCAGGCGAGGCAGGCTCGGTCGTCGAGCTGTTCGTGCCGGTCGACGGCGCGGTTCGCCAGGTTCTTCTCGTCGGAGTCGGTACGGGCGAAACCGCCGATTGGGAGAAGGCCGGCGGTGCGATCACCGCGCGCCTGCTGACTTCGGGCGCAACCTCGGTCGTCGCCGACCTCTCGGCCGGCGCCACGCCGACCGCCAAGGCCGCCGCACACTTCGCCGCGGCCGGCGCCCAGCGCGCATGGAGATACGATACGTACCGCACCAAGCTCGCCGAGAAGTCGAAGCCGACGCTGACCGCGATCACCATCGCCGGCGCGCCCGACGGCACCGACGCAGCCTGGAACGAGGCGGCCGCTGTCACCGAGGGGCTCGACCTGACCCGCTGGCTCGTGACGTCGCCACCGAACGTCGTCTACCCCGAGAGCTTCGTCGAGAAGGTGACGAAGGACGTCGAGGGTCTCGGGCTCGAGATCACCGTGCTCGACGAAGCGCAGATGACCGAGCTCGGCATGGGCTCGCTGCTCGGCGTCAGCCAGGGTTCGCGGCGTGAAGCACGCATCCTCGCGCTCAAGTGGAACGGGGCAGGGGCCGACGCGCCGACGCTCGCGTTCGTCGGCAAGGGCGTGACGTTCGATTCGGGTGGCATCTCGATCAAGCCCGGCGCTGGCATGGAAGACATGAAGTGGGACATGGGCGGGGCAGGCGCGGTCGCCGGCGCGATGAAGGCGCTGGCCAGTAGGAAGGCGAAGGCGAACGTCGTCGGCGTGATGGGCTTGGTCGAGAACATGCCCGACGGCGCGGCGCTGCGTCCGAGCGACGTCATCACCTCGATGTCGGGCCAGACGATCGAAGTGCTCAACACCGACGCCGAGGGTCGGCTCGTGCTGTGCGACTGCGTGACTTGGGTACAGCAGGCGCACAAGCCAACCACGATTGTCGATCTCGCCACGCTCACGGGCGCGATGATCGTCGCGCTCGGCACCGAGAATGGCGGCATCTTCGCCAACGACGACGCGCTCGCCGACCAGCTGATCGCGGCGGGCAAGACCACCGGCGACACGCTGTGGCGCTTTCCGCTGTCGCCCGCCTACGACAAGCTGATCGACTCGCCGATCGCCGACATGAAGAACGTCGGCCCCCGCGGCGCCGGCTCGATCACCGCCGCGCAGTTCATCAAGCGCTTCGTCGACGAGGGCGTGAAGTGGGCGCATCTCGACATCGCCGGCATGGTCTGGTCCGACAAGCCCGGCATCAACCACGACAAGGGCGCAACCGGCTACGGCGTCCGCCTGCTCGACCAGTTCGTAGCGGACAACTTCGAGGGCTGAATTACGGATAGGGGGGACTCGCACTCCCCCCTTCATCCTGACGAAAGTCAGTACCCAGGATACCAAACGATGCGCTCCGTTGCTCTGGATCCTGACTTTCGTCGGGATGACGGCGCGGGTTGGGCAGGGGGATGGAAACTATGCAGGTCGATTTCTACCACCTAACCAGCCCCCTCGACCGCGTCCTCCCGCGCATCGCCGAGCGCGTCGTCCAAACCGGCGGCCGCCTCCTCATCGTCGCCGAACCCGAAGACCAACGCGTCGCGCTCGACCGCCTCCTCTGGTCCTACGCCCCCGAGAGCTTCCTCCCGCACGCCCAAGCCGGCAGCAACGACGACACCGCCCAACCCATTCTAATCGCTCAAGACATCCCGGAAACCGCCCCCGCCAACGCCGCTTGCAACGTCGCGGTCGTAGACGGACGTTGGCGTGACCTTATCCTAACCTTTGACCGCGCCTTCCACATCTTCAACGACGAAGCGATCCGCGAAGCCCGCCTCGCCTGGAAAGCGCTCGCCGATCGCGACGGCATCGAACGTCGCTACTGGAAGCAGAACGACTCCGGTCGCTGGGAACAGGCCGCATAGGTTGCTTTAGCCGCGCGCCCCGCCTAAGCGCCGCGCATCCGATTACCGTCAACACAGGAGCCCGTGACCATCATGGCCGCGAACCGTACCTTTTCGATCATCAAGCCCGACGCAACCCGCCGCAACCTGACCGGTGCGGTCACCAAGATGCTCGAGGAAGCCGGCCTGCGCGTCGTCGCTTCGAAGCGCATCCAGATGACCCGCGAGCAGGCCGAAGGCTTCTACGCGGTCCACAAGGAGCGTCCGTTCTTCGGCGAGCTGGTCTCGTTCATGATCTCGGGCCCGGTCGTCGTCCAGGTTCTCGAAGGCGAGAACGCGATGCAGCGCAACCGCGACATCATGGGCGCCACCAACCCCGCCAACGCAGATGCCGGCACGATCCGCAAGGAACTCGCCGAGTCGATCGAAGCGAACTCGGTCCACGGTTCGGATTCGGACGAGAACGCCGAGATCGAGATCGCGTACTTCTTCAAGCCCCAAGAGATCGTCGGCTGATGACCTGGCGGCTGCGACGGGCAGGGCCGGGCGATGCGCCCGCGCTATCGCTCGTCGCATCCGCCACGTTTCTGGATACCTACGCGACCGTGCTGACGGGGGCGGATATCGTCGCCCACTGCACGACCAAGAACAGCGTTGCCACGTTCGAGACGTGGCTGGCCGATCCCGCGACGATCGTGACGCTCGCCGAATACGAGCCCGGTCACGCACCGATCGGCTACACGGTGCTGATCGCGCCGGACTTCCCGATCGAACCCGGCCCCGCGGACATAGAACTCCGCCGCATCTATCTCATGAAGCAGGCCCAAGGCTCAGGCCTGGGCGCCGCCCTGATGGCTCGCGCGCTCGAAGACGCCGCGGCGGCAGGTCGAACCCGCGTCCTGCTAGGCGTATGGGACCAGAACACCCGCGCCCGAGCCTTCTACGAACGTCAGGGCTTCACGGTGATCGGCGCCCGCCAGTTCACGGTCGGCACCACCCTCCACGACGACCCGGTCTACGCCAGGGCGGTCTGAGGTTCCCGGCGGAAGCGCGCCGCACTGCCCAGCAGCGCCACCACCCCGGCGAAGGCCGGGGCCCAATTGGGAAGGTCGTAGTAACGGAACGCCGCCCTCCGTTAGCAACGTTCCCCACTTGGACCCCGGCCTCCGCCGGGGTGGTGCCGTTTAATCACGCCGCCGGCTTTTCTTTCGCCCAGATCGCATCAAGCTTCGCCTGATCACCGCCGCGCTGGCGAACGCGCAAGCCCTCGAGCTTCAGCGACCGACCCATCAAGGGCAAGCCGGCTTCGGTCTTCCAGATCACTTCATAGATGCCGCTCGCCGACCGGGTCGTGTCGCCATCAAAATATTGGACGCTAACCAGAACCGGCAACCGGCCTGCTCGGTTGTCCGCGCCGCCATCGGTCAACTTCAGAAGCGGTTTAGAGAACCAGGATTTGTCGATGACCGGTTCCGCCGGCGGCCGCTGCGGCGAGACGCCGAGCGCACGCGGGAACGTGATCGTCACGTCCTGAAGGTCATGTCGCGCATCCTTCAACAACAGCGTGTTGCCGCCATCCTGCACGATCGCCGACAGATCGATCTTCGTCCGCTCGCGTGCCGCACTCGATTGCGCCGCGAGCTTGTCCGCCTCGTTAGCACGGTGATCGGACCAGTTGGTCCACAGCGTCAACGCCGCGATCAGCACCCCCGCGACCGCCACCACTTCGGCCAGCGTCACCCAACGCCGCCGCGTCGCCGCAGCCTCGCGCCGTTCGGTCGGAGTCTCGGTGCTCATCGCCCGCCAGCCTCCAGCAAACGGGCAGGGGCGGCGAGTTCCCAACTCCGCGCGATCCTGTCCTCGACCAGCGCCCAGTCCGGATCGCCGGCAACATTCATCCCGACCCAGCCGGTCGCGCCGAGATAGGCCGGCCGCGAATACACCGCCGGATTCGCATCGATCAGCGTCGCCTGTTCATCGGTGCCGCTGGTCTTCACGCACACCATGGTCAATCCATCGCCGTGATGATCCGCCCGGAACTGCGCGAACTGCCTGTCGGCCACGAAGAAGGTCGGCTGGCCATGCGAAACCTTTTCCTCGGTCTCGGGCAACGCCAGCGCCGCCGCACGAACGCGGTCGAGGGGGGACAGATCGGTCATCGCGTCACGAACTCCGCCAAGGTCTTCGGGTACAAAGCATGTTCTGCCGCCAACACGCGCTCCGCAAGCGCGTCCGCATCGTCGCCGGGAAGGATCGGGACCTCGGCTTGGCCCAGCACCACGCCGCCATCGAGTTCCTCGGTCACGACGTGTACCGAACACCCGCCGACCGCATCGCCCGCCGCGATCGCCCGCGCATGCGTATCGAGGCCCTTGTACTTCGGCAGCAGCGAGGGATGGATGTTGACGATCCGGTCCCGCCACGCCGCGACGAACCCGTCCGACAGGAGTCGCATGTAGCCGGCGAGGGCAACGACCTCGACACCAGCCCCGCGCAACGCCGCATCGATAGCGGCCTCATAGGCCGGCTTGCCCAAACCTTTCGGCGAGAGCGCGAACGTCGCCAAGCCCTCCGACCGAGCCCAGTCGAGCCCGGCCGCGCCCGGCTTGTCCGACGCGACAAGCGCGATCTCGTACGGACACTCCGCCGCGCGCGACGCGCCGACCAGCGCCATCATGTTCGATCCGCGCCCGGAGATCAGCACGCCGACCCGCGTCTTGTCAGCCATGCGTCGCGGTCCAGTCCTGGCGCGCGCTCCACGTACCCGCCGACCCACGAACCGTGCAGCCATGCGCCCCAGTCTCGATTCGCCCAATCGTGAACACCGTCTCGTCCGCCGCTTCGAGAGCAGCGGTCACCGCCGCGGCCTCGTCGGCGCCGACGATCACGACCATCCCGATCCCACAGTTGAACGTCCGCGCCATCTCCTCCGGCTCGATTGCGCCTTGGGCTTGCAGGAACGCCAGCAACCGCGACTGCTCCCAGGCATTCGCGTCAACCACCGCATGCACGCCCTCTGGCAGCACGCGCGGGATATTCTCCAGCAGGCCACCTCCGGTAATATGTGCCAGTCCCTTGATCCGCCGCTCGCGCAGTAACGGCAGCAAGCTCGCCACATAGATGCGAGTCGGCGCCATCAGATGATCGATGAGCAACTTGTCCTGGTCGAACAGCGCCGGGCGATCGAGCTTCCAGCCGCGATCGGTCGCCAGCCGCCGAACCAGCGAGAACCCGTTCGAATGCACACCCGACGATGCCAGCCCGAGCATCACGTCGCCCACCGCGATCTCCCGCCCGGTCAGCACGTTTGTCCGCTCGACCGCACCGACGCAGAAGCCCGCCAGATCGTAATCGCCGTCCGCATACATGCCCGGCATCTCGGCAGTCTCGCCCCCGATCAGTGCGCAGCCAGCGGTCTTGCACCCCTCCGCGATCGAGGCGACGACGCGCTCGGCGACCACCGCATCGAGCTTCCCGCTCGCATAATAATCCAGGAAAAACAGCGGCTCGGCACCCTGCACGATCAGGTCGTTGACGCACATCGCGACGAGGTCGACGCCGACGCCTTCATGCCGATCCCACTCGATCGCCAGCTTCAGCTTGGTGCCGACGCCGTCGTTCGCCGCGACCAGCAAAGGATCGACGAACCCGGCCGCCTTGAGGTCGAACATCCCGCCGAACCCGCCGAGATCGGCATCCGCCCCCGGCCGCCGCGTCGAGCGCGCGAGCGGGGCGATCGCCCGCACCAGCGCGTTGCCCGCGGCGATCGAAACGCCCGCCTGAGCGTAGGTGTAAGGGCCCGAAGCGGGAGCGGCGGAGTCTGGCGTATCGGTCATGATCGGTGCTGCTAGCCACATCGCGCTTGGATTTCCACGTCTGCTTCGCCAAAAGGCCCGCGTGACGCGTATCAAAGCCCTTCCTGCCGCCCTCGCCGGCGCTGCCCTGCTATTGAGCGGCGGCACAGTGCTCGCGCAGATCGAAGGCGGCAGCCGAGGCGCAGCCCCGGTCGACAGCGGCAGCGCCTACGAGGTCAGTGGCGTCACGGTCGACGTCGCGGGCAAGACCGCCGACGCCGCGCGCTACGGCGGCTGGCGGCTCGCCCAGCGAAAAGCCTGGGTGCAATTATCAAACCGGCTCGGCGGCGGGGGCGGTCTCGTTTCCGACGGAACCCTT
Source organism: Sphingomonas sp. PP-F2F-G114-C0414 (assembly GCF_003688595.1). Lineage (GTDB taxonomy): Bacteria > Pseudomonadota > Alphaproteobacteria > Sphingomonadales > Sphingomonadaceae > Sphingomonas. Next base: position 522,241 of record NZ_RCWT01000010.1, on the reverse strand, counting down.
GATTCGCTAGTCTCCGGGATCGTCGTGGAGAACGAACAGATCGGCCCGCAGCGTTACATCGCCAAGCTCGGCGTGCTGTTCGATCGCGGCCGCGCCGGCTCGATCCTCGGCATCTCGACCTACGCCGATCGCTCGCAGCCGATGCTGACCATCCCGATCCAATATTCGGGTGGCGTCGGCCAGGCGTTCGAGCAGAGCACGCAGTGGCAGCAGGCCTGGGCGCGCTATCGCACCGGCAACAGCAGCATCGACTATGTCCGCCCATCAGGCTCCGGCCCCGATGCGCTGCTGCTCAACGTCGGCCAGACGCAGCGCCCCGGCCGCGGCTGGTGGCGGACGATCCTCGACCAATATGGCGCGAGCGATGTGCTGACCCCGGTCGTGAAGCTTTATCGCCAATGGCCCGGCGGCCCGGTGATAGGCGTGTTCGAAGCGCGCCACGGCCCCGACAACGAGCTGATCGGCAGCTTCACGCTGCGAGTCGGTACGCCCGACGGCATCGCGCAACTGCTCGACACCGGCGTGAAGCGGATCGACGACCTGTACCAGCAGGCCCGTCGCAACGGCTCGCTCCGCGTCGACTACAGCCTCTCGCCCCCACCGCCGCCCGAAGCCGCAACGATAGACGACCTGCCGACCGACGAGACCGCCGACGCCAACACCGCAGCGCTGACCGGCGGTGAAGGCATCTCCGTCATCGTCCAGTTCGACACGCCCGCAGCCACGGCCGTATCCGCGACCGAAGCCGCACTCCGCGCGATCCCCGGCGTCCGCTCGGCAGCCACGACCAGTCTCGCGCTCGGCGGCGTCTCGCTGATGCGCGTAGCCTATGACGGCGACCCTGCCGCGCTGAAGATCGCGCTGGAAGCCCGCGGCTATCAGGTATTCGGCTCCGGCCAGACGATCCGCATCCGCCGGGTCGCCCAACTTCTTCCGCCGGACTTGCCCGCGGACAATGCGACGACAGGGTGAGCGCGACCAAGATGACTCAAATTGCGCTGCCACTCGGGTGGCCGGCGGACCCTCGCGACGACGCCTTCCTCGTTACCCCCTCCAACTCGCGCGCCGTCCATACGCTGGAGCATACGGCCACTTGGCCCGTCATGACCGCCATCCTCACCGGCCCGCGCAAATCGGGCCGCAGCCTGCTCGCGCGGATCTTCGCGGCCAAGAGCGGAGGGACGATCATCGACGATGCCGAGCGCGTGCCGGAGGCGCAGCTGTTCCACGCCTGGAACCGCGCGCAGGAGGAGCACCGGCCGCTGCTGATCGTCGCCGATGCCGCGCCACCCGAATGGAAGGTGAAGCTCCCCGATCTCCGCTCGCGCCTCGCCGCCAGCCCGATCGCCGCGATCGGCGCGCCCGACGACGAACTCATGCGGCTGTTGCTGGCGCACCTGTTCGAGCGCCGCAGCCTCGATGCGCGGCCCGACCTGATCGACTGGCTCGCGACCAGAATCGAGCGCAGTCATATTACCGTAACGCGAACCGTCGATGCGCTCGATCAGGAGGCGATGGAACGTCGCAAGCGCTTGTCCATTCCTCTTGCACGAACCACACTCACCGAGGCCGGGTTGATCCTCCGGCCGCAACTCGCTCTCGACCTCCCGCTCTTCACGCCACCATAAGCTCCCAAGAGGCCCGATGAACCGTCCAGCCCATATCGTCCGCCAATCGGAAGACGACGACGATCCCATCGGCGCAGAGCCGAACGACCGGTTTTTCAACCGCGAGCTGTCCTGGCTGGCGTTCAACCGCCGCGTGCTGGAGGAGGCGTGTAACCCCGCGCACCCACTGCTCGAGCGGCTTCGCTTCCTGTCGATCTCGGGCTCCAACCTAGACGAGTTCTTCATGGTCCGCGTGGCCGGCTTGAAGGGGCAGCAGACGCAGGACGTTGATCGACGCTCGGCGGACGGGCTCACCGCAGGCCAGCAGCTGACCGCGATCGTCCGCGAGGCCGACGAACTGATGGCGAGCCAGCAGGCGGTGTGGGGCGACCTGCGCGTCTTGCTCGACGAGGCCGGACTGTTCGTCCTGCGCCGCGAGGCGGTCGAGGGCGAGGCCGACGAGTGGCTGGAAACGCATTTCCGCGATCAGATCTTCCCGATTCTGACCCCGCAGGCGCTCGACCCTGCGCATCCGTTCCCGTTCATCCCGAACCGCGGGCTGTCGGTAATCTTCGACCTCGTCCGGCGTTCGGATAACGAGCCGGTCCGCGAGCTGGTCATGCTCCCGCACACGATGACGCGCTTCGTCCGCCTGCCCGGCGAGCCCGCACGCTATATTTCGATCGAATCGATCCTGAAGCGGTTCGCGCCGGTCTTGTTCCCCGGCTACGAAGTCCTCGCCGCTGCCAGCTTCCGCGTCCTGCGCGACAGCGACATGGAGATCGAGGAGGAAGCCGAGGACCTCGTCCGCTACTTCGCCAACGCGATCAAGCGCCGCCGCCGCGGCCGCGTGATCCGTCTGGAACTCGAAACCGGTATCCCAGACGTCCTCGCCGCTGTCCTCAAGGACGAGCTGGGCGGTGCGGATGCGATCATCACCGAGAGCGGCAACCTGCTTGGCATCGTCGATCTCGACGGGCTGGTCGACGAGGATCGCCCCGACCTGAAGTTCCCGCCGTTCACGCCGCGCTTCCCCGAGCGGATCCGCGAATTTGGCGGCGACTGCTTCGCGGCGATCAAGGCAAAGGACATCGTCGTCCACCACCCGTACGAGACGTTCGAGGTGGTACTCGCCTTCCTGAAACAGGCGGCGAACGACCCGGATGTGGTGGCGATCAAGCAAACGCTTTACCGCGCCGGTAAACAGCCTGCGGTCATCAACGCGCTGATCACCGCGGCCGAGGCGGGCAAGTCCGTCACCGCGGTCGTCGAGCTGAAGGCACGGTTCGACGAAGAGCAGAACATGGTCTGGGCCTCCGCGCTGGAGCGCGCGGGCGTGCAGGTCGTCTACGGCTTCATCGACTGGAAGACGCACGCGAAGGTCTCGCTGGTCGTCCGCCGCGAGGGTCAGGCGTTCCGCACCTACTGCCATTTCGGCACGGGCAATTACCACCCGGTCACCGCGAAGATCTACACCGACCTCAGCTTCTTCACGGCCGACGCCGCGGTCGGGCGCGATGCAGCGCAGATGTTCAACTACATCACCGGCTACGTCGAACCGACCGACATGGCGCGCGTCAGCCTGAGCCCGCGTGACCTCCGCCAGAACCTGATGAACCTGATCGACGTCGAGATCGCCAACGCGCGCGCCGGCAAGCCCGCGGGCGTCTGGGCGAAGATGAACTCGCTGGTCGACCCCGCGGTGATCGAGAAGCTGTACGAGGCGAGCGGGGCAGGGGTGGAGATCGACCTCATCATCCGCGGCATCTGCTGCCTGCGCCCCGGCGTTCCCGGCCTGTCCGAGACGATCCGCGTGAAATCGGTGATCGGGCGGTTCCTCGAGCACAGCCGGATCTGGGCATTCGGCAACGGCAAGGCGCTCCCCAATGACGGTGCGAAGCTGTTCATCTCTTCGGCCGACTGGATGCCGCGCAACTTCGATCGCCGCGTCGAATACATGCTGCCGATCCTCAACCCGACCGTCCACGACCAGATCCTCGATCAGGTGATGGTCGCGAACCTGATCGACAACGAACAGAGTTGGGAGCTAGGCCCCGACGGCGAATACAGTCGCGTCGATCCCGGCGACCGCCCGTTCAACCTGCATCGGTATTTCATGACGAATCCTTCGCTCTCCGGTCGCGGCGCTTCGCTCGCGACCAGCAATGCCGTGCCGACGCTGTCGCTCCGCCGAAAACGATGAGCGTCACCAATATCCTGTTCGGCAATTCCCCACCCAAGGCCGAGACCGACGATCACCCGCGCACCGGGATCATCGACATCGGCTCGAACTCGATCCGTCTGGTTGTTTACCAAGGCCCGCCACGCCTGCCTGCGATCCGGTTCAACGAGAAGGTATTGGCGGGGCTCGGTCGTGGCCTCGCCGCGACTGGCGCGATCGAGAAGTCGGCGCTGAAGACGGCACGCGTCGCGCTGGCGCGGTTCGCGGCGGTGGCAAAGGAAATGGAATGCTCGACACTCCGCACGGTCGCGACGGCGGCGGTACGCGATGCAAAGAACGGCGGCGAACTCATTGCCGCGGCTGAACAACTCGGCCTGACCGTCGAGACGCTGTCGGGCGAACAGGAAGCCAGCGCGGCAGGCTATGGTGTCCTCTCCGCGATCCCCGAGGCGGATGGCATCGTTGGCGATCTCGGCGGCGGCAGTCTCGAACTCGTCCGCGTCCGCCGCGGCAAGATCGAGGACCGCGTCTCGTTCCCGCTCGGCGTTCTCCGCATCGGCCCGATCCGGGCCAAGCGCGGCAAGGTGCTAGCCCGCTACGTGGCACGCCTCGTGCGCGAAGCCGGTTGGACTGCGAAGGGGCAGGGGCTTCCACTCTATCTGGTCGGCGGATCGTGGCGCGCGCTGGCACGGCTCGACATGGAGCTGTCGGACTATCCGTTGCCGATCATCCACCAATATTCGATGACCGCGGCGACGATCACCCGGCTCAGCCGGACCATCCCGCAGCTTTCCAAGCCGCGCCTGAAAGCAATTCCGGGGCTGTCGTCGGGCCGCACGGCAACGCTCGCCGACGCCGCGGCATTGCTCGGCGTACTGATGCGCCAGCTTGGCAGCCGGACGACGATCGTATCCGCCTATGGCCTGCGCGAAGGCCTTCTCTACGAAGACCTGAAGCCCGCAGACCGAACGCTCGATCCGCTGATCGTCGCAGCACGCGAAGAGGGTCGCCTGCTCGGCCGCTTCCCCGAGCACGGTGATCTCCTCGACCGCTGGATAGCACCGCTGTTCACCACCGAGCCGCCCGCAATGGCCCGTATCCGCCACACGGCATGCCTCCTTGCTGACGTAGGCTGGCGCGCCAACCCCGAGTTCCGCGCCGAACGCGGCGTCGAGGTCGCGTTGCACGGCAACTGGGTCGCGATCGACGCACCGGGTCGCGGGATGCTGGCGCAGGCGCTCTACACGAGCCTAGGCGGCGATCTGGCGGCGGCAGACCCCGTAGGGCGGCTGGCGACCCCGGCCGCGCTGAAGAGTGCTACGGTCTGGGGCATGGCGATGAGGCTAGGCCAGAGGATGAGCGGGGGCCTAGCCGGGCCATTGAAGCGCTCGCGTCTCGCCGACGACGGCGTATCGCTCACGCTGACGCTGCGTCCGGACGATCGAGGCCTATACGGCGAGGCAGTAGAGCGTCGCCACGCAGCGCTAGCCGCCGCCCTGGGACGCAAACCTTTACTGGCTCTTGCTTAAATCCTCCCCCGCAGGGGGAGGATTTAAGCGAGCGAGTTTAGGCGCAAGTAAAGCGTTCGATCCGGCCCTTGGCGTCCACATAGACGTTCAGGCGATCGGCGCGGAAATCCATCGTCACCGCGGTATTCGGCGCGATCCAGCGGAGCGTGCGCGCACCCGACCGGGTCTGCATGACGTCCGCCCGAGCATCGCTAGCGCGCTTGCCCACGAGATCGCCGAGCGACGCTGGATTGCACGCCGCAGCAACCGGCGAAGCGGAAGGCGTCTCGCCGCGCATCTCGACCGGCGTGCACGCCGCCGAGGCAAGCAGTGCCGCAGCCAGAACGATCCTCATGCGGCATCCTCCGTACGGGTCATCTTCAGCTTCCCGCCGATCACTGCAAACGCCAGTCGCCCCTCGACCAGATCCAGTGCATCGCGGCCGAACTGATCGAACCGCCAGCCTTCGAGCATCGGTAGCCCGGTCCGCACACCCGCCGCCAGCGCTTCGAGTTCATCGGTGCGCGCTAGCAATTTCGACGCGACATCAATGTCTCGCGACCGAATCTTCAGCAGCAGCTTGAGCAGATCCGCCACCAGCGAACCCTCCTTGCCAAGCCCGGGCTTGCGATCGTCGCGCGGCGGCAATTCGTCGTCGCCAAGCGGTTGTGCTCCCTCGATCGCCGCCATCAAGCGACCACCGATGTCGTTACCAGCCCAGGTCGCCGAAAGCCCACGCACCCGCGCCAAGTCCGCCTGCTTCTTCGGCGGATGCCCGGCCATGTCGCCTAGCGTCTCGTCCTTGACGATCCGCCCGCGCGGCAGATCCTTCGCCTGCGCCTCCAGTTCACGCCACCGCGCCAGCGCCTTCAGCCGCCCCAGCACATCAGGCTTACGCCCCGAGATCCGCACCCGCTTCCACGCCAGATCAGGATCGTTCGCATAATTGGCGGTGTCGCCAAGCCGCTCCATCTCCTGATCGAGCCACACGCCGCGCCCGGTCTTGCGCAACCGCTCCAGCATCTTCGGGAAGATCTTCGAAAGATGCGTAACGTCGCCGATCGCATATTCGATCTGCCGCGCATCCAGAGGACGGCGCGCCCAGTCGGTGAACCGCGCACCCTTGTCGACCGCGATCCCGAGCCAGCTGTCGACCAGGTTCGAATAGCCGATCTGCTCGCCCTGGCCGAGCGCCATCGCCGCGACCTGTGTGTCGAACAGCGGGAAGGGGGTCTTGCCGGTGAGGTTGTAGACGATTTCGATGTCCTGCCCGCCGGCATGAACGACCTTCAGCACGTCGTGATTCTCGACCAGCAGGTCGAGCAGGGGCTTGAGGTCGATCCCCGGTGCCATCGGATCGATCGCGGCGGCTTCCTTGTCGTCGGCGATCTGGATCAGGCAAAGCTCAGGATAATAGGTGCTCTCGCGCATGAATTCGGTGTCGACGCACACATAGTCGGCGTCGGCCATGCGCGCGCACAGATTGGCGAGCGTGGCACTGTCGGAGATAAGCGGGTGGATATGCATGAGGTTTCCATAGCGAGGGTCGCCGAGGTTGACAAAGGCGGGTGATGAAGGGAAGCGCGGACCACCTGTTTATCGTCCGAGAAGACCCATCATGCACGCCTATCGCACCCACAACTGCGCCGCCCTCCGCCCCGAACAGGTCGGCGAAGAGGTCCGCGTCTCCGGCTGGGTTCACAAGAAGCGCGATCACGGCGACCTCGTCTTCATCGATCTGCGCGATCACTACGGCATCACGCAGATCGTCACCGACGTCAGCGGCCCGGTCTTCAAGGTCATCGAAGGTCTCAAGAGCGAGAGCGTCGTCACGATCACCGGCAAGGTGACCGCACGTGCGCCGGAGGCCGTGAACCCGAACCTGCCGACCGGCGGGATCGAGATCCGCGCGACCGCCGCGACCGTCCAGTCGATGGCCGGCGAGCTGCCGATGCCGGTCGCGGGCGAGGCCGAGTATCCCGAGGACATCCGCCTGCGCTATCGCTATCTCGACCTGCGTCGCGAGCGGCTGCACGCGAACATCATGCTCCGCAGCCAGGTGATCACGTCGCTGCGCAACCGCATGAACTCGCAGGGGTTCACCGAATTCCAGACGCCGATCCTGACCGCATCGTCGCCCGAAGGCGCGCGCGATTACCTGGTGCCGAGCCGCGTCCATCCGGGCAAGTTCTACGCGCTCCCGCAGGCGCCGCAAATGTTCAAGCAGCTGCTGATGGTCGCGGGCTTCGACCGCTATTTCCAGATCGCACCGTGCTTCCGCGACGAGGACGCACGCGCCGATCGTTCGCCCGGCGAATTCTACCAGCTCGATTTCGAGATGAGTTTCGTCACGCAGGACGACGTGTTCAATGCGATCGAGCCCGTGCTGCACGGCGTGTTCGAGGAGTTCGCCGACTGGCAGGGCAAGGGTCGTCAGGTCTCTGCCTTGCCGTTCAAGCGCATCCCCTACCGCGAATCGATGTTGAAGTACGGCAGTGACAAGCCCGACCTGCGTAACCCGATCCTAATCCACGACGTCGGCCATCATTTCGTCGATTCGGGCTTCGGCCTGTTTGCCGGCATCGTCGCCGGCGGTGACGTGGTTCGCGCGATCCCGGCGCCGAACACCGCCGATAAGAGCCGCAAATTCTTCACCGACATGAACGACTGGGCGCGCGCCGAGGGGCATGCCGGTCTCGGCTACATCACGCAGAAGAACGGTGAGCTCGGCGGCCCGATCGCCAAGAACCACGGCGAGGAAGCCACGCGGAAGCTGATCGCCGAGATGGGCCTTGGCCCGAACGACGGTATCTTCTTCGCCGCCGGCAAGGAGCTGCCCGCGTCGAAGCTCGCTGGCGCAGCGCGGGCGCGGATCGGTGCAGACCTCGGCCTGATCGACGAGAACCGGTTCGAGTTCTGCTGGATCGTCGACTTCCCGATGTTCGAATATGACGAGGACGCGAAGAAGGTCGATTTCAGCCACAACCCGTTCTCGATGCCGCAGGGCGAGATGGACGCGCTCGAGACCAAGGACCCCCTCGATATCCTCGCATATCAGTACGATATCGTCTGCAACGGCGTCGAGCTGTCGTCGGGCGCGATCCGGAACCATCGGCCGGAGATCATGTACAAGGCGTTCGAGATCGCCGGTTATACGCAGGCCGACGTCGACACGAACTTCGCCGGCATGATCAACGCGTTCAAGGTCGGCGCACCGCCGCATGGCGGCTCGGCACCGGGTATCGACCGGATGGTGATGCTGCTCGCGGGCGAGCCGAACATCCGCGAGGTCGTGCTGTTCCCGATGAACCAGAAGGCCGAGGACCTGATGATGGGCGCGCCGAGCCCGGTCAGCGCCAAGCAGCTGAAGGAACTCAACATCCGCCTGACGGTCGATGGTCCGAAGGACGCGACGAAAATGGTCTCGCCGAACGGAGGGTGACTTCTCCCTTTCCCTCGCCCCTACGGGGAGAGGGAAGGAGGAGCCGCTTGGCGACGGGAGGGTGAGGGGAGGTTGGTGCGCGCCAACTTCCCCTCACCCTCCCACCCGCAAACGCGGCCGGGCCCCTCCCTCTCCCCGGAGGGGCGAGGGAAAGACGTTATACACTCTACCGCTTTCCCCACCCAGTTAACCATGCAAATACCCTGCGCGATAAGGGGTTGGCATGCGCGACGATCAGATGACACCGGCGCCAAGCCTCGTCCGCAGCCTCGGCGTCACGGGCGTCCTGTTCCTCACCCTCTCAGTCGCGACCCCGGCATCGTCGGTGTTCGTCATCGTCCCCGGCATGCTCCAGGTCGCCGGCACCGGCGCAGTCTGGGCAACGCTGATCGCCGGTTTCGTCTGCGTCGCGACCGCGTTCGTCTATGCCGAACTCTCCTCCGCCTGGCCGGTCGCAGGCGGTGAGTATGTCGCGGTCGCGCATACGCTCGGGCCGATGGCGGGGTTCGTCATGCTCGGCGTCAACGTCTTCAACAACCTGCTCTTCCCGCCGGTCGCAGGGCTGGGCGTCAGCGCGGTGCTCGGCACGTTCGTCCCCGGCCTGCCGCAGATCCCCATCGCGATCGCCGTGGTCGCAGGGTCGACGTTGGTCGCGATCCTCCAGATCAAGGTGAACGCCTGGCTCACCGGGCTCTTCCTGCTGGTCGAGATGCTGGCGATCGTCGCGGTCGTCTGGCTCGGGTTCGCCGATATCGTCCGCCCGATCGGCGACCTGCTCCTCCACCCGGTAATGCCGCAAGGAGCCAATCTCGTCCCCGCATCCGCCGCCTCGATCGGCCTCGCCACCTCGATCGCGATCTTCGCGCTCAACGGCTACGGTGCCGCGGTCTACTTCGGCGAGGAGATGCTCGACGCCCCCCGGCTGATCGCGCGCGCGATCATGGCGTCGCTCGCGCTGACGCTGCTGTTCGAAGGCATCCCGATCGTCGCCGTCCTCGTCGGCGCACCGGACCTTCACGCCACGCTCACCGCCAACGACCCGTTCGGCCTTCTCGTCACCCTCCGCAGCGGCACCACGACGGCGAACTGGATCTCGATCGGCGTCGTCGTCGCGATCGTCAACGCGGTGATCGCCTGCATCCTCGCCTGCGCGCGCTTCTTCTACGGCACCGCGCGCGACGGGAGCTGGGGGCGTCCGCTCGATCGGTGGATGACGCAGGTCCACCCGAAATTCGGCTCCCCCTGGGTCGGCACGCTGCTGGTCGGCGGCTTCGGGATCGTCGCGTGCTTCCTGCCGCTCCAGTTGCTGCTGGTGCTCAGCGGCACCGGCCTCGTCGCGATCTACGCGGGCATCTGCGTCGCGGCGATGGTCGGCAGGCGCACCGGCAAGACCGCTCACGCACCCTACCAGATGCCGCTCTACCCACTCGCTCCGGTCGTAACACTGCTCGCGCTCGGCTATGTATGCTGGACGAGCTGGCTCGATCTCGAGGAGGGGCGCCCCGGCCTGATCATGACGGCCGCGCAGATCCTGCTGTCGATCGCCTATTATTGGTTCGTCCTGCGTCGTCGCGGCGCCTGGAACGTTCAGATCCCGACCCTTGCGACGGAGCGTGATGCATGACGATACACCTGGCCGACCACGAAGCCGGCGACGAGTACGATGGCAAGTACAAGCATGACCTCGCCGCGCTGCAAAAGCGGCTCGAGCACATCCAGGTCGCGCACATCGTCGCGGGCAAGAGCGCGATCTTGATGTTCGAGGGTTGGGACGCGGCGGGGAAGGGCGGCATCATCCAGCGTCTCTCCGCCGAATGGGACCCGCGCAACTACAAGGTCTGGCCGATCTCGGCGCCGACCACGGACGAGAAGGCGCACCATTTCCTCTGGCGGTTCTGGAACCGACTACCGGCCGATGGCAACATCGCGATCTTCGACCGTAGCTGGTACGGTCGCGTCCTGGTCGAGCGCGTCGAGCAGTTCGCCAGCGAGACCGAATGGCGCCACGGCTATGACGAGATCAACGCGTTCGAGGCGCAGCAGGTCGAGAGCGGTACTACCCTCATCAAGCTGTTCATCCACACCACGCAGAAGGAGCAGGATCGGCGATTGAAGGCGCGGCTCGACGATCCGTGGAAGCACTGGAAGACCGGGCTCGACGATTTCCACAACCGGTCGCGCCGCGAGGAGTATCTGGAGGCGATGGCCGAGATGTTCGCGCGCACTGATACCGCGACCGCGCCCTGGACGGTGATCGACGGAAACGACAAGAAGGCGGCCCGAATCGCCGCGCTGACGCTAATCGCGGACCGCCTCGAAGCGGGGGTTTCGATGGTGCCGCCACCGCTCGACCCGAAGGTCAAGCGCGTGGCGGAGAAGGCGTTAGGCCTTCGCTGACGCGTTAGGCTTTCGCGGATTTGGCCTCTGGTGCATCGGCCTGGATGAACTCGTCGTCCGCGTTGAGCAGCAGCATCTGGCCCTTGTCGATGCCGAAATAGGCACCGCGGAGCGCCAGCGTGCCGGCGGCCTCGGCCCTTCTGACGAACGGGAAGGTGCGCAGATTGGCGATCGAGGTTCGAACGGACTCGAGTTCCATCTCACGGCCCGCCTGGTCGCTGTCGCCATACTTGGCGATGACCTTCTCGCGCGCGCCGTCGAGCAAGCTCACCCAGTCAGACACGAAGCCGCCAGCGCCATGGTCCGCGTCGGCAAAGGCCTGCGTCAGCGCGGCCTTGCAGCCGCCGCACTTCTCATGGCCCATCACGACGATCTCTTCGACCTTCAGCTGCGTAACGGCGAACTCGATGGCCGCCGACACGCCGTGATGGCCGCCACCGGTCTCGTAGGGCGGGACCAGATTGGCGACGTTGCGGACGACGAACACCTCGCCGGGCAGCGTATCGAAAATCTGCGCGGGTTCGACGCGGCTGTCGGAGCAGGCGATGATCATCACCTTGGGGCTCTGGCCGTCCTTCAGTTCCTTCCAGCGCTCGCGCTGCGCTTCCCAGGGGCCGTCCTTGAAGCGGTGATAGCCTTCGATCATTTCCGGAAAGTGAGTTGGCACGGTTAGCCTTCCATATCAGTTTGCGATGCAACATGACAAACCTGTCATGTTGGAACTGGTTCCATGATTTTATCCGGTTCGTCCGATGGTTCCAACCCGCCGACATGGCCCGCCACCATTGTCTCAGCGGCAGGGCGGGGCTATCTGGCGTGCATGAACGACATGACCCCGATGGTTGCACCGGTCCGTGCGCGCAAGCCCGACTGGATCCGCGTCAAGGCGCCGACCTCCGCTGGCTTCGCGAAAACGCGTGAGCTCATGCGGTCCAAAAGCCTCACGACGGTGTGCGAAGAGGCGGCGTGCCCGAATATCGGCGAATGCTGGTCGAAGAAGCATGCGACGGTCATGATCCTCGGCGACACCTGCACGCGGGCGTGCGCGTTCTGCAACGTCAAGACCGGCATGCCGCGCGCAGTGGATCGCATGGAGCCGCAGAACGTCGCCGACGCGGCCGCGCAGATGGGGCTCAACCACATCGTCATCACCTCGGTCGATCGTGATGACCTCCCCGATGGCGGTGCGTCGCAGTTCGTGAAGGTGATCCAGGCGATCCGTGCGTCGAACCCGACGACGACGATCGAGATCCTCACGCCCGATTTCCGCAACAAGGCGCAAGCGGCGATCGAGTCGATCGTCGAGGCGCGTCCCGATGTCTACAATCATAATCTCGAGACGGTGCCGCGGCTGTATCCGACGATCCGCCCGGGTGCGCGCTACTATGCATCGCTGCGGCTGCTGGAAAGCGTGAAGCGCCACGACCCGTCGATCTTCACCAAGTCCGGCGTGATGCTCGGGCTCGGCGAGGAGCGTTTGGAGATCCATCAGGTGATGGACGACATGCGCTGCGCCGACGTCGATTTCCTGACGATGGGCCAGTATCTCCAGCCCACGCCGCGCCATGCTAAGGTCGCCGAGTTCGTGCCGCCTAAGGCGTTCGACGCCTATGCCTCGATCGCCCGCGCGAAGGGCTTCCTGCTGGTCGCATCGTCGCCGCTGACGCGGTCGAGCTATCACGCGGGTGACGACTTCGAGCGGTTGCGCGCGAACCGTGACATCAAGCTGGGCGTCGCGCGCATCTGATGCCGAAGCATTCGGAAACGCGCCATTTGCCCTACACGCCTGAGCAGATGTTCGACTTGGTCGCCGATGTCGGTCGCTATGCCGAATTCCTGCCCTGGGTCAGCGCGATGCGGGTGCGCTCGAACAGCGATACGGAGACGCTCGCCGACATGATCGTCGGCTTCAAAGGCCTGCGCGAGACGTTCACGTCGCGCGTGCAGAAGCTCCGGCCGAGCGAACTCAACGTCGATTATGTCGATGGCCCGCTCAAGTATCTGCGCAACGAGTGGCATTTCCGTCCCGAGCCGCAGGGCTGCGCAGTCGACTTCACCGTCGACTTCGCGTTCAAGAACCGGATGTTCGAGATGATCGCCGGGCAGGTGTTCGGCGCTGCACTGCGGAAGATGATCGGCGCGTTCGAAACGCGTGCTGCTGAACTCTACGGTGCGGAAGCGTCCGGCAACAAGAGTTCGAGTGCGCACAACGCGGCCTGAAGTCGGATACCGCCGCGACCGAGATCGCCAAAGTCCTTGCGGTCGGCGTGAACGTCGGACGGGTCGCGACCCTTCTCGGCGCGACCGAACACGACGGTGCCGACTGGCTTCTTGAGCGATCCGCCACCGGGGCCCGCCACGCCGGTTATCGCCACAGCGATGTCGGCACCGGATTGCTTGAGCGCGGCCTGCGCCATGCTCCAGGCGACCGCGATCGAGACCGCGCCGAACGTTTCGAGCACGTCGGAACTGATCTTCAGCACGCCGAGCTTAGCGGCGTTAGAATAGGTAACGAAGCCGACCTCGAACACGTCTGACGAGCCGGGGATCTCGGTCAGTGCAGCCGCGACCAGCCCGCCGGTGCAGCTCTCGGCGACCGCGACCCTGCGGCCGATCTCGCGGTTCTGCTCGACCACTTTGCGCGCGGCGTCGACCAGTTCGGCGGGAAGGATCGTATCCATCAGCGAGTCTCCACCGGGCAGAGCAGCATCGCCACCGCGGCAATATCACCGCTGCGCGACTTCTGGGATTTGAGGTACCGCAACGTCTCGACGACGATGCCCGCGGTGTTACGCGGTGGCAAGGGCTGGAGCAGCGTCACCATCCGGTCGATCGTCCCGCAATCGCGCGTCGCGATCCGCCCGACGATCTGCGGCACCAGCAACGTCGTCAGCAGCGGGCGTGCAAACTCCGAATCGAGCAGCGCGTCAACGGCGGGATCGCTGAGCTTGACGATCGCCGCGCGCGCCGCGGGCCAAGCCCGGTCGGACTCGACCTGATACCGGTCGATCAGCGCACTCGACTGCGACCGGATCAGACTGGCAGCAGGAAGCTGGGCCGCGCAAACGCGCCCGGTTTCGCGGAGGATGTCAGGCATCGCGACGAGCGTCAGTGATTCGGCCTCGGGCCCGGTGATGCAGCGCTGTTGCGCTACCGCCGGGCTGGCAAGGAGCGCGATCGCGGCAAACGCGGCAGCGATCTTCAAAGCGGTGATCCGGGCAACCGAATGGTCGCAACGGCCTGCGCAGCAATGCCTTCGCCGCGCCCGGTGAAGCCAAGTCGTTCGGTCGTGGTCGCCTTGACGCTGACCCGGTCGAGCGTGAGCCCGAGCAGGTCGGCGATCCGTGCGGTCATCGATGCACGATGCGGGCCGATCTTCGGCGCCTCGCACATGATCGTCAGGTCGACGAAATCGATCCGGCCACGCTTGTCGGCGATCAGCTTGGCGGCGTGCTGGAGGAACTGCGCGGAGTCGGCGCCCTTCCACTGCGGGTCGCTCGGCGGGAAATGCGTGCCGATATCGCCCGCCGCTATCGTCCCGAGCAACGCGTCGGTCAGCGCGTGGAGCGCGACGTCGGCGTCGCTATGCCCCGACAGGCCCTTGTCGTGCGGGATCAGGATGCCACCGAGCCAGAGCTCCTCGCCGGTTTCGAGGCGGTGGACGTCGAACCCCATCGCGGTGCGGGTTTCGTAGGCGACGCGCGCTTCGGCGGCCGCGAAATCTTCTGGGTGCGTGACTTTCTCGAGCATCGCCGAGCCCTGCACCAACGCGACGCCGACGCCAAGCCGTCGCACCATCTGCGCGTCGTCGGTCGCCTCTTCGTCCACCGGCCAAACGGCATGCGCGGCGCGCAGTGCCTCCACGGCGAACGCCTGGGGAGTCTGCACTCGGTTGAGGTCCGCGCGTGGCACGATGTCGCCGAGCAGGACGCTGCCACGGGCAAGCGTATCGGTCACCGGCAGCACCGGAACGGCCGCGTCGCGTGTCTTCAAGGCGGCAACGAGCGAATCGATGACCGCATGCGACAGGAAGGGGCGGGCGGCGTCGTGGATCAATACGTGCGTCGCATCGCCGACCGCCGCTAGGCCGTTGGTAACCGACTCGCGCCGCGTCGCACCGCCAACCACGATCGCCGCGTCCCCCAACGCTGCGATCACGGAGGCCTGCTGGCCCTCGGCGACGACGACAATCGTCTCGGCGATCGCCGGATGCGTCGCGAACGCCCCATAGGAATAGCCGATCATCGGCCGACCGGCGATCGGCGCGAACTGCTTGGGAACCGATCCACCCGCGCGCGCGCCAGTTCCGGCGGCGACGATGATCGCGACGATACGCTGTGCTGATGCCATGCCTGCCACCTAGCGCGTCGTCCGTGCGCTCGCCAGCCTTGCCTGAATTGGCGGGGTAGGGTAGGGGGATGCCTCTTTTTCAGGCACATCCATGCGCAACCTTGCCCCTATCCAGATCGGTCCCGTCCGGATCGAAAGCCCCGTCGTGCTCGCGCCGATGACCGGCGTCACCGACATGCCGTTCCGCACGCTGGTGCGACGCTATGGCTCGGGCCTCAACGTCACCGAGATGGTCGCCAGCCAGGCGGCGATCCGCGAGACGCGCCAGTCGTTGCAGAAGGCGGCATGGGATCGGCTCGAGGAGCCGGTATCGATGCAGCTGATCGGCTGCACACCTTACGAGATGGGCGAGGCCGCCAAGCTCAGCCAGGATCGCGGCGCGGCGATCATTGACATCAACATGGGCTGCCCCGTGCGGAAAGTCGTCAACGGCGATGCGGGCTCGGCGCTGATGCGCGACACCAAGCTCGCCAGCGCGATCATCGAGGCGACGGTCAAGGCCGTCGACGTGCCCGTGACGCTGAAGATGCGGATGGGCTGGTGCCATGACAGCCTCAACGCGCCCGATCTCGCCCGCATCGCGGAAGACCTCGGCATCAAGCTGATCACCGTCCACGGCCGCACGCGCAACCAGATGTACAAGGGCAGCGCCGACTGGGGCTTCGTCCGCAAGGTCAAGGACGCGGTCAGCGTGCCGGTGATCGTCAACGGCGACATCTGCACCATCGAGGACGCCGAAGCGGCGATGGACCAGTCGGGCGCGGACGGCCTGATGATCGGCCGCGGCAGCTACGGTCGCCCGTGGGTGCTCGGCCAGGTGATGGAGTGGTTCGCCACCGGCCGCCGCATCGAAGACCCGTCGATCACCGAGCAATATGACGCGATCGCAGGCCATTACGAGGCGATGCTCGAGCATTACGGGATCGAGACCGGCGTCAACATGGCGCGGAAACATATCGGCTGGTACACCAAGGGGCTGCCCGGTTCGGCCGAGTTCCGCAACAAGGTGAACCAGGTGCCGGACCCGAAACAGGTTAAGGCGATGCTGGCCGAGTTCTACGCTCCCTGGCGCGAACTTGCAGCGGCCTGATACGCAATTGCGGGGGCGGCCAGGCTTTGCGGAGCTGTTCGCCGCGCTCCCGGTCGCGGTCGTCGTCGTCGATCCCGACCACCGTGTCGCGCACGCCAATGCGCTCGCCGAGCAATTGCTGAACCTCTCCGAGCGGTTGATGATCGGCCAACCGCTCGATGCGATCATCCCGCCGCCCGACGATCCGCGTAACCGCGACGGTCACGGCCTGGCGGTCTACGACACCGAGATATCGACCGCACGCGGCGTGAAGATCCGCGTCGATTTCGCCGAGACGCAGATCGCCGACTATCCCGGCTGGCGAGCTATCACGCTCCACGCCGCGGCGACGTCTCGGCGACTGGGGCATTCAGCAGATCGTGCTGCCGGGGCGAGAGCGGCGGTCGGTGCGGCCGCGATGCTCGCCCACGAGATCAAGAACCCGCTATCGGGCATCCGCGGTGCCGCGCAGTTGCTCGGCGCGGGCGAACTCACCACGCTGATCGTCACCGAGGTCGACCGCATCGCCGCGTTGATCGACCGCATGCAGGACTTCAGCGACACGCGACCGCTGCCGCTCGCCAGCGAGAACATCTATCCGCTGCTCGGCCACGCACGCCGGCTCGCGCTAGCAGGGTTTGCGCGCGGCATCGCGATCGAGGAACGCTTCGATCCCTCGCTTCCGCCGGCGCAGATCAACCGCGACGCCCTGCTTCAGATCGTCATAAACCTGCTCAAGAACGCGCGCGAAGCCGTTAGAAACGAACGCGAACCGCGGCTGGTGATGACGACCGCTTACCGTCACGGCATCACCGTCAGCGCCGCGCCGGGCAAGCCGCGCGTGCCGCTGCCAATCGAGATCTGCATCTTCGATAACGGCCCGGGCGCGCCCGCCGACATCGCCGATCACCTGTTCGATCCGTTCGTGTCGGGTCGTCGCGAAGGGCAGGGGCTTGGTCTCGCGCTCGTCGACAAGCTCACCCGAGACATGGGCGGCATCGTCCAATACGCCCGGGAAGGTACGCCGGAAATGACTGTCCTCCGCCTGTTGCTCCCCAGAGCGGCATCATGAGCACCGTCCTGGTCGTCGATGACGACGCCGCGATCCGCACCGTCGTCGCGCAGGCCCTCCGTCGCGCAGGCCACGACGTCACCGTCGCCGACAGCCTGGCGCAACTCGAACGCGCGCTCGCCGCGTCTCTGCCCGATGTCCTCATCACCGACGTCATCCTCCCCGACGGCGACGGCATCGATCACGTCCGCAGCGTCGCCGCGCGCTTCCCGCTGCTGCCGATCATTGTCCTCTCCGCACAGAACACGCTGACCACCGCGGTCCGCGCGGCCGAGGTCGGCGCGTACGAATACCTCCCCAAGCCGTTCGACCTCGACGTCCTGACCAGCGCCGTGACGGGCGCGCTCGCTCGCGGCGGTATGGTGTCGGAGGACGCGCTCCACGACGAGGACCGCGCGCTCCCGCTCATCGGTCGCTCGGCAGCGATGCAGGACGTGTACCGGATCATCGCGCGCGTCGTCTCGAACGACCTGACCGTGCTGATCTCGGGCGAATCAGGCACCGGTAAGGAACTCGTGGCACGCGCGATCCATGATCTGGGCCCCCGTAGCGCAGCCCCGTTCGTCGCGATCAACATGGCGGCGATCCCGCGCGAACTCATCGAGGCCGAACTGTTCGGACACGAACGCGGCGCCTTCACCGGCGCGGCGACGCGCAATGCTGGTCGGTTCGAACAGGCGTCGGGCGGCACGTTGTTCCTCGACGAGATCGGCGACATGCCGATGGAGGCGCAGACCCGCCTGCTCCGCGTGCTTCAGTCGGGCGAGTTCACCAGCGTCGGCGGTGCTCGGACGATCCGCGTCGACGTCCGCATCGTCGCCGCGACCAATCGCGACTTGTCCGCGCAGGTCGCGACCGGCCAGTTCCGCGAAGACCTGTTCTACCGCCTCAACGTCGTGCCGATCGCGCTGCCCGCGCTACGCGAACGCCGCCAGGATATTGCCTTGCTCGCGCGCCACTTCCTCGATCACGCCGCGATCCAGGGATTGCCGCGTCGTCAGCTTGCCACCGACGCGATCACCGCGCTCGGTGCGCATGCCTGGCCCGGCAACGTTCGCGAGCTCGAGAACCTCATGCGCCGGCTCGCGGTTCTCGTGCGCGACGAGGTGATCGACGCCGAGGCGATCCGGACCATGCTCGGCACGCAGGTCGATGCGAGCGAGGCGCCCGATATCGACATCGCGCAGGCGGTCCGCGCGATGATCGAGCGGATCGCACGCCAGGATCCCGCTGCGCTTGACGATGGCACCCTGTACGACCGCGTGATCGGTGAAGTCGAACGGCCGCTGATCGAGGTGATGCTCGCGCGCCACGGCCAGAATCAGCTCCGCGCGGCCCGCGCGCTGGGGATCAATCGGAACACGCTCCGCAAGCGGCTCGACACGCTGGGGATCGATCTCGGCGGTGAATCGGTCGCCTGATTGCACCGAAACGGCAATCTTCCAGTCATTATGTGGTTTAAAGGCAACGGTTGACGTTGTATCGGGGCATCGATGATCGCTTCCGCGGCGCTACCTATGGATGAAGACGGGCTTCCGACCCGGTTTGCCGTGACGCCCGCGATCGAGGGGCTGGTCGTGGCCGTGGCGGTCGCGATCGGCGTCGCGAGCTACTTCACGATCACCGGGACGGACGCGCCGCAGCGTCTCCTCGCGCCACCACTCGTCGCGTTGCTGCTGGTCGCGAATCTCGTCCCCGGCATCGCGCTCCTGATGTTACTGGGACGCCGTGTCGCGATGCGCCGCGCCGCGCGGTCGCCCGTCGGCGGCGGGGGGCGTCTCCACGTCCGGCTCGTCGCCCTGTTCTCGATCGTCGCCGCGGTGCCAATGCTACTCGTCACGATCTTCGCGTCGCTGCTGTTCCAGTACGGCGTGCAATTCTGGTATTCCGATCAGGCACGCGGGATGCTCGAGAACGCGACCGGCCTCGCCCAGTCGTCCTACGCCCGCCAGCTCAACCGCTGGCAGGAAGCGACCGTGACGATGGCGAGCGACATGTCCGCCTATCTCCGCGAGCGCTCGCTCCAAAGCCCCGACTTCTCCGGCTGGTTCCTCCAGCAGGTCTATTATCGGAGTCTCTCGGAAGCCGCGTTGTTCAAGCTGTCGCCGCAGCGCGGAATCCAGACGCTGGCGATCGTTAATCCGTACGAGATCGACTTCACGCGTCGGGTCACCCCCTCGGCGATCGCCGAACTGCGATCGGGCAAGAGCGCGGTCGTCGCGGTCACCGGCGATCGCATCCAGACGATCACGATGCTGCCCGGGTCCGACGAGCTGTTCCTCTATGCGGGCCGCGTCGAAGATACGAAATCGCTGTCCGAGCAGACCACGCGCGCGAACGAGGTCCTGACGAGTTATCGATCGTTGCTCGCACGGGCCCGCAGCTTGCAATTGCGGTTCAACGCCGCGCTGCTGCTGATTTCGCTGCTGATCGTCGGCGTGGCGGTCTGGATCGCGCTGGCGGTGGCGGATCGCCTGGTGCGACCGGTCGGCGAGCTAGTCGATGCGGCGCGGCGAGTCGCCGAGGGCGATTTGACCGCACGCGTGCCGGACCCGCGCAGTCGCGACGAAGTCGGCACGCTGGCCAACGCCTTCAACCAGATGACGGGGCGGCTGGAAGAACAGAATACCGAACTCGTCACCGCAAACGGTCAGTTGGAGAACCGCCGCGCGTTGATCGAGGCAGTGATGGCGGGCGTCTCCGCCGGCGTCGTCGCGACGAGCCGCGACCGGACGATCACCATCGCGAACGATTCCGCCACAGGGTTGCTGGCGACGGTCGTCGGTACGGACAGTCTGGTCGGCCGCCGACTGGTCGATGTCGCACCGGAACTCGATGCGATGCTCGACAGCGGCGACCGCGAGGCGATCGTCGAAGTCGGCCCGGCGGGCGACATGCGGACGCTTGCCGTGCGGATCGCGCGACCGACCACCGGCCCGATCCTCACGTTCGACGACATCACGCAACAGCTGCTAGACCAGCGTCGCGCGGCATGGTCCGATGTGGCGCGACGGATCGCGCACGAGATCAAGAACCCGCTGACGCCGATACAGCTTGCCGCCGAGCGCCTCCAGCGTCGCTACGGTGCCAAGGCCGAGATGCAGGACGGCACGTTCTCGCGACTGACCGATACGATCATCCGCCAGGTCGGCGATCTCCGCCGGATGGTCGACGAGTTTTCGTCGTTCGCGCGCATGCCCAAGCCCGTGTTCCGCGAGGAATCCCTGGTCGATGCCGCGCGCCAGGCTCTGTTTCTGCATGAGGTGGCGCATCCCGCGATCGGCTTCCACCTGGTCAACGACGACCCGGGCCTGGCGCTGGTCTGCGACCGCCGTCAGATCGGTCAGGCGCTCACCAACATCGTCAAGAACGCGGTGGAAGCCGTTGAAGCGCGTGGCGAATCCGGTGGCTCTGTGACGATGTCGCTCAGCCAGGATCCGGGCCGCAGCGTCAGCATCGCGGTGGCGGATACCGGCATCGGCCTGCCGCCGGATCGCGACCGGATCATGGAACCCTATGTGACGACGCGGGCCCGGGGGACGGGGCTCGGGCTTGCCATCGTCAAGAAGATCATCGAGGAGCATTGTGGTACGATCGGCTTTTCCGATCAGCCCGGTGGCGGTACAATCGTCACCATGACCTTCGACGCCAAGGCGCTGGACGCGCTCGACCAAGGGGCATCGGCACCCGAGTTGGCAGGGGAGGGCCAGCTCGCCACGATGACCCGCAACCGGATATGATTTGATGGCGCTCGATATTCTCGTCGTGGACGACGAACGTGACATTCGCGAACTCGTGGCAGGGGTCCTCGAGGACGAAGGCTATGAAACGCGCGACGCTGGCGACAGCGACTCCGCGCTGGAGGCGATCGCCGCGCGTCGTCCGTCGCTCGTGCTGCTCGACGTATGGCTGCAAGGCTCGCGGCTAGACGGGCTCGAACTGCTCGACGAGATCAAGCGTCGCGACCCGTCGATCCCGGTCCTCGTCATCTCGGGTCACGGCAATCTAGACACCGCTGTCGCCGCCATCCGCCGCGGCGCCTCCGACTTCATCGAAAAACCGTTCGAGGCGGAACGCCTGCTCATTATGGTCGCGCGCGCGACCGAGACCGAACGCCTCCGCCGCGAAGTGGCATCGCTGCGTGCGACGGTCGGCCGCGAGACTGATCTGACCGGCAATTCGGGCTCGATCAACGGGGTTCGCGCGACGTTGAAGCGGGTCGCATCGACCGGTAGCCGTGTGCTGATCATGGGGGCGGCCGGCGTCGGCAAGGAAGTCGCGGCGCGGCTGCTACATGGCTGGAGTCTGCGCACCGACGCGCCGTTCATCATCGTCAGCGCTGCGCGAATGACGCCGGAGCGGATGGACGAGGAACTGTTCGGCGTCGAGGAAGCGGGCGATCTGGTCCGTCCAGGGCTGTTCGAGCAGGCGCATGGCGGCACGCTGTTCCTCGATGAGATCGCCGACATGCCGATTGCGACCCAGGCGCGTATCTTGCGGGCGCTCACCGATCAGGCTTTCACGCGGGTCGGCGGCACGCGGGTGGTGAAGGTCGACGTCCGCGTCGTATCGGCCACGGCGCGCGACCTCGTGTTCGAGATCGCCGAGGGGCGTTTCCGCGAAGACCTCTATTACCGGCTGAACGTCGTGCCCGTTACGATACCACCGCTGTCCGATCGCCGCGAAGATATCCCGGCGCTCGTCCAGCATTTCATCGCGCATTACGCCTCCGAGCGCCGCGTTCCGACGCCGGAAATCGCGCCGGACGCGATGGTCGCGTTGCAGTCGTACGACTGGCCCGGCAACGTCCGCCAGCTTCGCAACGTCGTCGAGCGCACGATCATCCTCGCGCCGGGCGATCGGATCGGCCGGATCGATCTCGACCTGCTGCCTGCGGAAGTGCTCGGCGATCAGGGGGATATCGGGTCGGCGGGATCGACCGCGATCATGGGCTCGCCGCTGCGGGAAGCGCGCGAGACGTTCGAGCGCGAATATCTGCGCGTCCAGATCCGGCGGTTTTCGGGCAACATCTCGCGCACGGCGAGCTTCATCGGCATGGAGCGATCGGCCTTGCACCGGAAACTGAAACTGCTCGGGATCACCGAAACACGCGACGAATAGAGCTCCGTAATTTCGCCGCCCTCTGGAACTATGGCCGCATCGATCATAGATCACACAAGGCGCCCGGTAACCGGGTGCATCTCCGACGCTGGGAAACAGCGCCTCGCGGGCAAAGTCCCGCCAAAAACAAAGGGTTATCCCATTGGCCGAAAAACCAGGCTCGCTTCAGGATCTGTTTCTGAACGCACTCCGGCGCTCCAAGACGCCGGTCACCATGTTCCTCGTCAAGGGCGTGAAGCTCCAGGGCATCGTCACGTGGTTCGATAATTTTTCCGTGCTGCTCCGCCGCGACGGCCAGTCGCAGCTGATCTACAAGCATGCGATCTCGACGATCATGCCAGCTGGCCCCATGGACGTGTCGGCAATCGTCGACGCGGTGGGGGAAAACCAGAAGAAGCACCCGTTGTTGCAAGATATCTTCCTCAACGCCGTGCGGAAATCCGAAGACAGCGTGACGATGTTCCTGATCAACGGCGTCATGCTGCAGGGCCAGATCGCCGGGTTCGACCTGTTCTGCATGCTGCTCCAGCGCGAGGGCATGGCGCAGCTCGTGTACAAGCATGCGGTGTCGACGATCCAGCCGGCGCGCCCGCTGAACCTCGCCGAAGAGCCGACCGACACGGATGACGAAGATGACGCGGACGGTGACGATTGAGTAGCGGGTTCGAACGCGATCGGGACGAGTTCACCCGCGGTACGCGGGCGATCGTCGTGCTACCCGACCAGGGTAACGCGTCGCGTGATGTCGATGCGCGTCTGGAGGAGACCGCCGGGCTTGCCGGGGCGATCGGCGTCGAGGTCGTCGAGCGGATCGCCTATCGTGTGCGCCAGCCTAAACCTGCGACGCTGATCGGTAGCGGGCAGGTCGAACTGCTCGCCACGCAGGTGCGCATGGAGGAGGCGGGGCTCGTCGTGTTCGATGCGAGCCTTACTCCGATCCAGCAGCGCAATCTGGAAAAAGCGCTCGAAACCAAGGTCATCGACCGGACCGGACTGATCCTCGAGATCTTCGGCGAGCGCGCGGCGACCGCCGAAGGCCGGTTGCAGGTCGAACTCGCGCATCTCGATTATCAGGCAGGGCGTCTGGTCCGCAGTTGGACGCATCTCGAGCGCCAGCGGGGTGGCTTCGGCTTCCTCGGTGGGCCAGGCGAGACGCAGATCGAAGCGGATCGTCGCCTGATCCGCGACCGCATGGCCCGGCTCAAGCGCGAGCTGGAGCAGGTCAGTCGCACGCGTGGCCTGCACCGCGAACGCCGTCAGCGCGCGCCCTGGCCGGTGATTGCACTGGTGGGCTATACCAATGCTGGCAAGTCGACGCTGTTCAACAGGCTGACCGGCGCCGATGTCATGGCGGAGGACCTGTTGTTCGCAACGCTCGACCCGACGCTACGGCAAATCCAGCTTCCGGGCATCGACAAGGCGATCCTGTCCGACACGGTAGGCTTCGTGTCCGATCTGCCGACCCAATTGGTCGCGGCGTTCAAGGCGACGCTGGAAGAGGTGGTGTCTGCGGACCTGCTCGTGCACATTCGCGATATTGCGCATCCGGACACCGAGGCGCAGCGCACCGACGTCGAGACCGTGCTCGCGGAGATCGGCGTCGATGAAAACACGCCGCGCTTCGAAGTATGGAACAAGCTCGATCTTCTCGATGCCGATACGCACGACGAGATCGCCGGGCAGGCAGCGCATCGTGACGACGTCGTGGCGATCTCCGCGCTGAGCGGGGAAGGGGTCCAGCATCTCATCGAGCAGGTGGCGGCGAAGCTCACCGGCGCCCACCGACGCTACAGCATCACGATCGAGGCTAGCGACGGAGCGGGGGCGGCGTGGCTCCATGCGCACGGCGAAGTGCTGGGCAGCGTCAGCGACGAGCTCGATACGACCTACGATGTCCGGCTGTCGGAGACCGACTACGACCGGTTCAGCCGCCGCGATGCTTGACCGCCTGCCATAGCGTTTCCTTCTGATCGAGTGTCATGGCGGCGAACGCGTCGCCGCCATCGACCTCTATTGCCCGGAAACGTGCTTCGAACTTGGCGTTGCCGGCCCTGAGCGCAGCTTCGGGATCGACACCGAGATGCCGTGCCCAGTTGGTCACGGCAAACAGCAGGTCGCCGACTTCCTCTTCTACCGTGTCTGAGCCGGCCTCGCGAACCTCTTCTATTTCCTCGACAACCTTGGCAAGAGGCCCAGCCGCATCCGGCCAGTCAAACCCGACACGAGCGGCACGCTTCTGCAATTTTTCGGCGCGAGCCAGGGCGGGCAGGCCGATCGCGACGCCGGCGAGAGCGCTGTGATCGGACTTCTCCGCGCGCTCGGCGGCCTTGATCGTTTCCCAACCTGGCGAGGAGGTTGCGTCGCCGAATATGTGAGGGTGACGACGCTCCATCTTGTCGCCGATAGCGGCGACGACATCGGCCAAGGTAAACGCGCCGGACTCCTCGGCGATACGGCTGTGGAACACCACCTGGAGCAAGAGGTCGCCGAGTTCGTCTTTGAGGTCCGCCGGGTCATCGCGCGCGATCGCGTCCGCGACCTCATAGGCTTCCTCGATCGTGTAAGGCGCGATGGTCGACCACGTCTGAACGCGATCCCATTCGCAACCTTCGACCGGATGACGCAGTCGCGCCATGATAGAAACGAGCCGTTCGATCATCAGGGACTCCCATTGTCAGCATATGATCGATCGCAAACGTTGGATCGATAATATACATTATGTAAAATCTACTGGTTCATTGGCGTAAGAACGAGCGTGGCATTCTCGACCCGCCACGATCCCAGCCTGGACAGGAAGTTCATGCCGATCACGTCGGTCTCGCCGAACGCCGGCGACGTGACGATGCCGAGGTTGGTTGCGGTGACAGTGCCGATCGTCACGCTTTTGGCGGTCGCGGTGCGCGCCGATACCTTACCGTTGGCAGTCTCGATGATCGCTGGAAACGGGCTTTCCTCGCTATCCAGGCCGACGGCCTTGGCCGTAGCGGACGACAAGGCAGTCGTCGTCGCGCCGCTATCGATCAGCATCCGGCGGCGGATACCGTCGATATCGACATCCGCCCAGAAATGCCCGTCGTCCGCCATGTGAATCCGGGTTTCGGTTCCGCTCACCTGCTGATCGGAAACATGGATTTCAAGCCAGACAGCCGATCCCGTTGGGTCGCGATCAGCAGGCCAATCGCGAAGATCACGACCCAGGCCAGCGCCATCTTCAGCACCGGCTTCAAAGGCAATCGGCGCGCGACCAAGGCCGACAGCGGCAGGATCAGCATGACTGCGTACAGCGCGAACTGGGCTGCGCGGTCGTCGGTCATGCGGTCAGGATCAGCCCGTCATAGCCAGGCTCGACGCCGGTCGGCAGTTCATGACGCAACGTCGCATAATCCATCGTGTTGTCCATATGGATCAATGCGGTCCGCTTCGGCGTCAGGCGCTCCATCCAACCAAGCACGGCGGGAAGTTCCATGTGGGTCGGATGTGGTCGCCGACGGAGCGCGTCGACCACCCAGATGTCCAGATCCTGATACAGGCTGGCCATGTCGTCGGTCATCAGGTTGAAATCGGTCGCGTATCCGATCGAGACTCCGGCTGCCTCGAACCGCAGGCCGGCGGCATGGATACTACCGTGCGGCTGGTCGGTCACCGAAATATCGATCCCACCGATCGTCAACCGATCAGGCAGGACTTCGGCGGAGATCGTCGGCGGATAGCCGGGGCGACCGTGAAAGGCGTAGGTAAAGCGCGCGTCTAGCGCTGCCAGCGTGAACGGCCGGGCGTAGCCGCGAACGGGCTCTCCGGCTGCGTGGAAAAGTTGGCGGAGATCGTCGATGCCGTGGCAATGATCGGCATGGTCGTGCGTCCAGATCACCGCGTCGACACGGTCGATATCCGCGGCCAGCAACTGCTCCCGCATGTCGGGACTTGTGTCGATCAGGATCCGCGTACCGTCATGCTCGACGATAGCGGACGCACGGCTGCGCCGGTTGCGCGGCTCGGTCGGATCGCATTCGCCCCAGTCGTTGCCGATCCTCGGCACGCCGGAGGATGTGCCGGAGCCAAGGATCGTGATCTTCATGCCGCCGCCCCTGACACCCGCGTCTTGCCGAACAGCGTGTGGAAGTTCTCGGCCGTACGGCGCGACAGTTCCTCGACATTTTCGCCGCGAAGGTTGGCAAGAAAAGCCGCGGTATCGGCCACGAACCCAGGTTCGCCAGTCTTGCCCCGATGCGGCACCGGCGCGAGGAACGGCGCGTCGGTCTCGATCAGCAGTCGTTCGATCGGCAGGCGTGCGGCGGTCTCCTGAAGGTCCCGCGCGTTCTTGAACGTCACGATCCCCGAGATCGAGATATAAAGCCCCATATCCAGCGCCTTGTCGGCGAAAGCTCCACTCGCGGTGAAGCAGTGGATGACGCCGGGATAGGCCCCCTTCCCCATCTCCTCGGCCATGATCGCCGCAGTATCGTCCTCGGCGTCGCGGGTGTGGACGACGATCGGCAGGCCAGTCTCTCGCGACGCGGCGATGTGCGCGCGGAAGCTCGCCTGCTGGCGGGCACGGTCCGAGGTATCGCGGAAATAGTCCAGGCCGCTTTCGCCGAGACCGACCACGCGTGGATGCCATGCGCGCTCGATCAGCTTGGCGGCGTCCACGTCGGGATACACGTCAGCCTCGTTCGGATGGATGCCGATTGTCGCCCAGACGTCAGGCTCGCGCTCTGCGGTGGCGACGATATCGTCCCATTCGCTCTCTCGCGTCGAGATATTGAGCATCGCCGTGACGCCGCGCGCCCTAGCCCGTGCGAGCACCGCCTTTTGGTCCTCGACGAGGCCCTTGTAGTTCAGGTGGCAATGGCTGTCGGCGAGCATCAGGCCTCCGCAGGCAGTTCGAGACGCGGGAATACGGGCGCCGGCGGTGCGATCCGGAAGTCGGAAGCGGCCACACGATCATACCAGCCGTCGTCGTCGATCGCCGCATGGTCGCGCTCGGTCGCGCCGATCTGCTCGAGCACTTTCCCAGCGGAGTCCGGTACTACCGGCAGGATCGCGATCGCGAGCATGCGGATCGCCCGGACCAGCGTACGGAGAACCGCGTTCATCCGCTCGGGATCGGTCTTGCGCAGCGCCCAGGGTGCCTGCGCGTCGATATACTGGTTGCACGCGAACACACCGCGCATCCACGCCTCGATGCCCTGCGACAGCGCGAGGTCGGTGAAGGCGGACTTGAACCCGGCACAGGCGACGACGACCTCCTCGATCAGTATCCCGTCGGCATCCTGGACCGTACCAGCCGTGGGAAATTCGCCGCCCAAGTTCTTGGCGATGAACGACAATGTCCGCTGCGCAAGGTTGCCGAAACTGTTCGCCAGCTCGGCGTTGACTCGGGTCACGATCGCCTCGGGCGAATAGCTGCCGTCCTGGCCGAAGCTTACGTCGCGAAGGAAGAAATAGCGCAACGCATCGACGCCGAAGGCATCCGCGAGCGCCATCGGATCGACGACGTTGCCGACCGACTTCGACATCTTCTCGCCGCGGGTCAGCAGGAAGCCGTGGCCAAACACGCTCTTCGGCAGGGGAATGCCCGCCGACAGCAGGAACGCCGGCCAGTAGACCGCATGGAATCGGACGATGTCCTTGCCGATCAGATGGATATCCGCCGGCCAGTATTTCGCCTTGTCGCCGGTCATGTCGGGATAGCCGATCCCGGTCAGGTAATTGGTAAGCGCATCGACCCACACGTACATGACGTGGCCGGGGCTGCCAGGTACCGGCACGCCCCAGTCGAAGCTGGTCCGCGAGACCGACAAATCCTTCAGACCACCCTCGACAAAGCGCATCACTTCGTTGCGACGGCTTTCGGGGCGGATGAAATCGGGGTTGGCGGCAAATAGATCGAGCAAAGGCTGCTGATATTTCGACAGGCGGAAGAACCAAGTCTCTTCCGCAGTCCATTCGACTGGCGTGCCTTGCGGCGAGCGGCGATCGTCGCCCTCCCCGGTCAGCTCTGACTCGTCGTAAAACGCTTCGTCGCGGACCGAATACCAGCCTTCGTAGCGGTCGAGATACAGATCGCCTGCGTCCGCCATCGCCTGCCAGATCGCGGCGCTCGCGGCGTAATGATCCTCGTCGACGGTGCGGATAAAGCGATCATACGAGATGCCAAGACGATCCGCCATCTCATGGAAATACGACGACATTTCGTTGGCGAGTTCGCGCACGGGCATATCGCGGTCACGCGCGGCCTGGACCATCTTGAGACCGTGTTCGTCGGTGCCGGTCTGGAACAGGACGTCACGCCCCGCCTGGCGCTGAAAGCGCGCGATCGCATCGGCCGCGATCATCTCGTACGCATGGCCGATATGCGGACGGCCATTGGGATAGTGGATCGCGGTGGTAATGTAGAAAGGGTCAGCCATGCCGCGCTCCTAGAGCATCGCCCCGATCAGGTGAAGCCTGCGCGGCCCGATCAATGGCGCAACGTCGCGACGATCCCCGCCATCTCGAACACGGTGGCCTGCGCATCGAGCGACAGGCCGATCGCCGCCCCTGCCAGTTCGCGCGCTGCGGCGTGCGCGTCGAGCGCGGATCGCAGCGCGGGTCCCGACCGGGTCCGTGCGGCGTCGGCGATGAATGCGGGCGCACGATCGAGGAACGCCTCGTAGCGGGGTTGCGCGGCCTTGAGCCCCAGAGCCTTGGCCAGCTTCAGCCGGCGTCCATTGTCGCGGTCGCCGTCTTGCGCGATCGCTTCGATGGCATCGTCGATCGCGGCGATGTCGAGCCCGGCGTAACGTAACGCGCGACCGGGCGCGCCGTCGCTGGCCCGAACCAGCGCCGCGACCTCGCTCTCGTCCGCGTCGGGCTGCAATGTCCGGATCGCGGTCGCAACCTCGCCGTCCGAGAGCGCCTCGAACCGGAGTAGCCGGCACCGCGAGCGGATCGTGGGGAGCAACCGGCCCGGCGCATGACTGACGAGCAGGAAGATCGTCCCCGCTGGCGGTTCCTCGAGGTTCTTGAGCAACGCATTCGCCCCGCCCCGCTCCAGATCGTCGATCGCATCGATCACGACCACGCGGCGCGGGCTCATCGACGGCGTGGTCGCGAACAACGGTTGCAGCGTGCGGACCTGCGCGATCGTGATGCTGCGGGCGAGATCCTGGTCGGGCTTCTCGGGATCCTTCGGCAGGCGCGCCAGCACGCGGAAGTCGGGGTGCGACCCGGCCTCCATGAGCGACCGCGTCCTGTTTCCCTCGGGAACCGCAAGGTCGGTCGAGCCGCCATACGGGTCGGCCGCATCCGCCAGCATCCGCATGGCTGCGGCGCGTGCGAAACTCGCCTTGCCGACGCCCTGCGGTCCGGCGATCAGCCATGCGTGATGCAGCGAACCCCCGCGCATCGCCGCCATGAAGGCAGCTTGCGCGGCGGTATTGCCGATGATTGGCGTCATGCCGGCAACGCCGTCGGCGCCGGGGTCATCAGCCGAAGAAGCCGGTCAGCCCTGCCCATGCGCGACCAAAGAAGCCCGCGACCGCGACGTCCTTCTCGGCGACCAGCGGCATCGTCTGCTGGAGACCGTCGGACGTCGTGACGACGAGATCGGCAATATGCTGGCCAGCCTTGATCGGCGCCTTGATCGGACCTTCATAGACCACTTTGGCGGTCATGGTCGGCGATGTGCCAGCGGGCAGCGTCACCGTCAGCGCCTTGGGAGCAACGAGGCCGACCGACGATGCATCGCCGAGCTGGACCGCGGCGGTCTCGATCTTCTTACCCTTCGCGACGATCGGCTTCGACTGCCACGCGCGGAAGCCCCATTCCATGAAGCGGACAGACTCTTCCGCACGCTGGCCGGCGCTCGTCAGGCCGGCGACGACCATCACGAGGCGGCGGCCGTTCTGAATCGCGGACCCCGTGAAGCCGTAACCGGCTTCCTCGGTGTGGCCGGTCTTGAGGCCATCGGCGCCAGCGACGCGACCGAGGATCGGGTCGCGGTTCGCCTGGGTGATGGCGCTACCGCCCATCGTCTTGCCCCAGGTGAAATCGCGCTTGGAATAGAATTGCTTGTAGAGATCGGGATAGTTGGTGATCGTCGCCGCAGCGAGCTTGGCGAGATCGTGCGCGGTGACATAGGTGACGCCGTTGTCGGGCCAGCCGTTCGCGGTGCCGAAATGGCTGTCCTTGAGGCCTAGCTCGGCGGCCTTGCGGTTCATCCGCTCGGTGAACGCCTGCTCCGACCCGGAAATACCCTCGGCGAGCACGATGCACGCGTCGTTGCCCGACAGCGTGACGATCCCGTACAGCAGATTGGCGACGCTGACGTTCTCACCTGACGACAAGAACATCGTCGAACCCGCGGACGGACCATGCCATTTAGCCCACGTCTCGGGGCGCACGGGCATCATCTGGTCGAGCTTCAGCTCGCCCTTCTTGACCATATCGAACGCTACGTAGACGGTCATCATCTTGGCAAGCGACGCTGGCGGCATGCGGCGATTGGCGTCCCGCTCGAACAGCACCGCACCCGACGAGAGGTCCTCCATATAGGCGATCGGCGCGGCCGTCTGGAACTGCGGCGCGGCGGCAATGGACGGGTGCGCCAGCGCGAGGGCGGCGAGCGGTGCGACGATCAGCTTCTTCATGGGGTATTCCGTGAGCAAAAGGGGCGATCCGTGGGCAGGATGTGATGCAGGTCATAGCCGCGCCCGGCGACCGCGTCACGTATCCGTTGCGCGCAAATTCCTAGCGCTCGACCGCGTCGGCGAGCAGCCCGACGGACAACGCGTAGAAATTCGAGCAGTTGTAATCGAGGATCACGCGGTAGTTGCTGGTGAGCAGATACGCGGTCGCCCCCTGCCCGTCCGGCTCGAGCAACGTTGCCATCACGCTGTCGGCGGGCAGACTGCGGCCTTGCGGCGAGATCCCGAGCGCGCGCCATTCGGCGATCGTCCGCCAGCCGCTGTGCCGCTCGAACACGCGCGGGCAACGCGGCGATATCAAGCGGTTGCGGACTTCCGACCGGTCGAACCCGGCCGGTACGTTCACGGCGACACCCCAGGGCTGGCCTGCACGCCACCCGGCGTCGACGAAGTAATTGCCGATCGACGCCAGCGTATCCGCCGGGCTGTTCCAGATGTCCGCGCGTCCATCGCCATCGCCGTCGCGGGCGAGGCGCAGGTAGATCGATGGGAGGAACTGCGGGTTGCCGGTCGCCCCTGCCCAGCTCCCCTTGAGTTGATCGCGCGTCACGCCACGGTCGAGCATCTTGAGCCCGGCGATGAACTCGCCTGCGAACAGCGACCGGCGCCGCCCCTCATAGGCGAGGCTGGCGAGCGAGCGCAGCAGATCGAAATCGCCGGTATAGCTGCCGTAATTCGTCTCATGCCCCCAGATCGCGACCATGATCGATTCGGGCACCCCCGTCGTCTGTTCGATCCGCTGCAACCGCGAGCGTTGTGCGAGATAATTCTGGCGACCGCGCGCGATCCGCGCCGCATCGACATGCTGGATCCGGTAGGGCGCAAACGCGGGCACCGCGCTGGGGTTCGCGGCGCCCGGCTGCTGGCGATCGAGGTCGATCACCCGCTGGTTGAGCGTCAGCGTGGGAAACACTGCGGCGGCGGTCCGCGCGCTCACGCCGTCAGCCAGCGCCTGCTGGCGAAGCGTTGTCATATACGCCTGGAACCCGGCATCGTCCTGCGCCAGCGCGGGGCTACTACCCGCCATCATGGCGATAACGCCGATGAAAATCCTGCGCATCCGCGCCGCTGCTGTCGATGAGCCACCCATTGGCCGGCTGTGCCACAGCGAGATCGTGATCGGAACCTCGTATCGTCGCGCGATCGACACGTTCAGCCTCGCGCACCCGGATGCCCCGACTGCGTAATCCCTGCGCGATCCGCCACCGGCGTGTCACACAAAGATCATAACGCGCTTGCGCATCCCGCCGACTACGCCTAACCGCAGCGCCGTCGGGGAGTGGCGCAGGCTGGTAGCGCACCTGGTTTGGGACCAGGGGGTCGCAGGTTCGAATCCTGTCTCCCCGACCATCGTTTTCGGAGCATCCTGTACCGAGACGCTTTCGGCCGTGGCCGAAACGAGCAAGCCCCGTCACAGGCTCCAGAACCAGCGATCTTAGCCTGTCGCTGCTTTTTCAGACGCGCGAAACCGCCGATTGCATTTGCGATGTCGTCGCGCGATGACACGCGCACCATCGGCCAATTCCGACGGCAGGCGTGTCTTTCAGGGGCGGTGTATGGCATTGAAAACCTTGGCGTTCGCTGCTTTCGTGCTTCTCGCCCCCGCCCCTGCATCCGCCGCATGTCAGATCGGCAAGATGCTGGAACTGCCGGTGACGATGGCAGGCCGTCGGCCGATGGTAACCGCACAATTCGGCGGACGCGATGCGCGGATGATCCTCGACAGTGGTGCGTTCTACAGCATGATCGCGCGTGCGACCGCCACGGAGTTCGGGCTGAAGGTCGATTCGCTCCCCGGCAATTTCCGGTTGAAGGGCATCAACGGCGACGCATCCGCTGGATATGCCATGGTCCAGAACCTTACATTGGGTGGCGTGACGGTCCCCAGGACCTCGTTTGTCGTCGGTGGCACCGACACCGGAACCGCGGGTTTGCTCGGCCAGAACATCCTCGGTTTGCGCGATGTCGAATACGACCTGCCCCACGGGATGGTCCGGCTGATGGTAGCGAAGGATTGCGGCAAGGCGAACCTGGCCTATTGGTCCGGCGACAGGCCGGTATCGACGGTGAAGCTCAGCGGGTCGGAGACCGGTCCGTTCAAGCCGCACACCATCGGCACCGTCCTCGTCAACGGCCACGCCCTCCGCGCGGTG
This sequence comes from Sphingomonas sp. PP-F2F-G114-C0414, assembly GCF_003688595.1. GTDB lineage: Bacteria > Pseudomonadota > Alphaproteobacteria > Sphingomonadales > Sphingomonadaceae > Sphingomonas. The sequence continues at coordinate 488,653 of NZ_RCWT01000010.1, read as the reverse complement.
TTCGATACCGGGGCGCCATCTTCGGTCATGACTTTGGCGGCGGCGAAGCGCCTGGGCGTGACGCCGAGCTCGCCGGATGTCGTTGCCGATGGCATGAGCAGCGGGATCGGATCACGCCAGCTGCGCTCGTGGTACGCGCCGTTCGACACGATCGATATCGGTGGCGAAGTCATCAGAAAACCAAAGATCCGCATCGCCGAACTGACCTTGGTCGATGCCGACATGCTGATCGGCGCCGACTTCTTCCTGACGCACCGGATCTTCGTCTCGAATGCGACCCGGACGATGTTCTTCACCTATGAAGGCGGACCCGTGTTCGGCCTGTCGCCGTCGGGCGCGCGCAGCGCCGATGGCAAGGCGATCGATCTGGCCGACAAGGGGGCCGACCCGACCGATGCCGCCGGTTACAGTCGGCGCGGCGCGGTCCTCGCGTCGAACCGAAAGCTTACCGAGGCGCTCGCCGACTTCGACAAGGCGGTCGCGATGGCACCGAACGAAGCCCGATATTATCAACAACGTGCGATGGCCCGTCTCGCCAATCGGCAGATGCTGCCAGCCTTGTCGGACCTCGATCGTGCCATCGCGCTCGCGCCGGGTGATGGAGACGCGCGTATTGCCCGTGCCGGGCTGCGGTTGAGTGGTGGCGATCGCGATGGCGCGACCGCGGATATCAAGGCGGCGGATGCGTCGCTCGCTCCCTCCTCCGATCGTCGGTTGGCACTCGGGGGACTGTATGACCGAATCGAGATGCCGGCGGCCGCCCTGGTAAATTACGATCAATGGCTTCGAGCACATCCCGAGGACGCCGCGCGATCGACGGCGTTGAACGGGCGGTGTTGGGCGCGTGGCCAGCTTAATCGCGAGCTCGACAAGGCGCTGTCGGACTGCAACGCCGCACTCAGGCTGATTCCCGCAAATGCGGCATATCTTGACAGCCGGGGGCTCGTTCGACTGCGTCGCGGCGAGTTCGACGCCGCGCTCGCGGACTATGACGCCGCGTTGACGATCAATCCCCGCAACGCCTGGTCGCTCTATTCGCGCGGTGTGGCCGCCGCAAAGGCCGGCCGGCTGGGCGAGGCCGCAAGCAACAAGGCCGCGGCGCTGGCTATCGCCCCCCATGTGGCAGATCGCGCAAAAAGGATCGCTCTCGAATAAGCGCCTCGAAGGTTCAACCCTTCGTCGTTTTGCGCCTCTGCAAGCCGAGCGTCCCCACCCGCGTGCGCACCGCGCTGACCGTCCGGCCGAAGGACTCGGCGATCTCGGCGACGTCGACACCCGACTTATATTGTTGAACAAGCTGCCGATCGGCTTCTGGAAGCCAGCATTCATGTCCCATGACGATCCTCCTCAGGCTCCTAGCTACGGACGCGCATGTGCGTTGGATGCGGTGGTCTCACTTTCGGCCAGCCCTGCGGGATGGGAGGCTCGCAAACCATTTACTCGGACCCACGAAGTGCGGATAAGCTGGTCGCATGGAAAACACTGCATCGCCGCTCGACCTGTTCACGCGTCTAGAGATCGCCATCGTGGAGCGTAACGAAGCCGCTGAGGCTTTCGACGTCTTCAAGCAGGACGCCGCGATGGCGCACGCGCCCGATCCGGGTGCCGCGCCAACGGTGTCGAGCGACGATGCGGCCGAGATGGCGGCGCAGGAAGCCGCCACGTTCACGGCCGAAACCGATGCCTTGTTGCACGGCGCGTCGGATGCGGACTTGCTCGACGCGTATCGGCAGTCGGGTGGCGACATCGGCAACCCCGTTGCCGAGGCGGTGTTGGGCGAGATCAGGCGCCGCGATCTCTCGATCTGAGCGCGTTCGCGTCCAGCCGAAGGCGGTGACATCGATTGCGATCGGTCATCGACGTTCGCGATGGCAGACGACGGCTTGCGCTGTCGCCCGAGGGCAGGCAGTAGACGCGTGAATCCAAGGAGTTCCAGCATGGCAAACAGTCTCGAAATCGACCAGTCGAGCGTCGTCGACAACGACGTCGAGAAGCAGATCGAATTTACCGGCGAGTTCGACGGCGACGAATATGAGTTCGCGGTGAAATACGCGGTTCTTAAGGAGCTCAGCGGCGACGAGCCCGAGGACGACGGCATCGAGCTGTTCAACCGCTTCAACGACGACATCATCGACGCCTGCCTTGCCGCCATCGAGCGCAAGCCGTCGGCGACCACCGTCGTCGTCGACGAGAACGACCTCGAATAAGCCGGCAGCCGCGACGTAGCGGCTTACCGGGTGATCGTAGCGCTGTCTGCGTTGCGACCGATACGAAAACGGCCTGCTCACCGCTAAGGGTGGCAGGCCTTTTTCGTGTCAGCCCTGGGCCGCATCCGCGAGCCCAGGCCGATCACGGCGATCAGGCGGCCATGAACATCTCGGGCGGCAGTGCCATCAGCGACTCTGCCCCACCCTCGATCTTCCGCCGCAGCGCGCCCGCATCCGGCAGGATCCGCTCGGCGTAGAACCGCGCCGTCACCAGCTTGGCGTCGAGGAACGCGGCCTCCCCCTCGCCCGCCGCCTTCAGCTTGGTTGCAGCGACCGCCATACGTAGCCACATCGTGCCGACCGCGACGATCCCCATCAGGTGCATGTAGCTGACCGCACCCGCGCCGACGTTCTCGGGGTTCTTCATGCCGTTCGCCATGAACCACATCGTCGCCGCCTGAAGCTGGCCGTTCGCCTTCTCCAGCGCCTCGGCAAACGTCGCCGTCGCCGGATCGTTCTTCGCCACGGCGACGTCGTCCGCAACCAGCTTGAAGAACGCCTGGATCCCGCGTCCGCCATTTTGCGCGAGCTTGCGCCCGACCAGGTCCATCGCCTGCACGCCGTTGGTGCCCTCGTAGATCATCGCGATCCGGGCATCGCGGACATACTGCTCCATGCCCCATTCGGCGATGTAGCCGTGACCGCCATAAACCTGCTGCGCGTTGGTCGCGATCGCATAGCCCATGTCGGTGCCGTAGCCCTTGATGACCGGGGTCAGCAGGCTGATGATGTCGCCGGCCAGCTGACGCTCTTCCTCGGTCTCGGCATGATGCTCGAGATCGGCCTGAAGCGCGGTCCACAGGATCAGCGCGCGCAGGCCCTCGGTCAGCGACTTGCCCTCCATCAGCATACGGCGGATGTCGGGATGGACGAACAGCGTGTCCGCCTTCTCCTGCGGCTCCTTAGGGCCCGTCAGCGCGCGACCCTGGCGACGGTCCTGCGCGTAATGGACGGCATTCTGGTAGGCGACTTCCGCCACGCCAAGCCCCTGGAGGCCGACGCCGAGACGCGCAGCGTTCATCATGATGAACATCGCGGCGAGGCCCTTCATCTCCTCGCCGACGAGCCAGCCGGTCGCCGAATCATAGTTCATCACGCAGGTCGAGTTCGCGTGGATGCCCATCTTGTGCTCGATCGACCCGCAGGTGACGCCATTGCGCGCGCCGAGCGAACCGTCTTCCTCGACGATGAACTTCGGCACGACGAACAGCGAGATGCCCTTCGAACTGTCCGGCGCGCCCGGCGTCTTGGCCAGCACGAGGTGGATGATGTTCTCGGTCAGGTCGTGCTCACCGCTCGAGATGAAGATCTTGGTGCCGGTGATCGCGTACGATCCATCTGCCTGCGGCTCGGCCTTGGTGCGGATCAGGCCGAGATCGGTGCCGCACTGCGGCTCGGTCAGGTTCATGGTGCCGCCCCATTCGCCCGACACCATCTTCGGCACGTACATCGCCTTCTGCGCGTCCGAGCCCTTGGCGATCAGCGCGGCGATCGCGCCGTGCGTCAGGCCGGGATACATCGCGAACGCCATGTTCGACGAGATCATGTATTCCTGGAACGCGGTCGACACGACGTGCGGCATCCCCTGCCCACCATATTCCGGCTGGTTGCCGAGCGTCGCCCAGCCGCTCTCGACATACTGCTTGTATGCTTCCTTAAAGCCGTCCGGGGTCGTCACCGAGCCGTCCTCATGCCGCGTGCAACCCTGCTGGTCGCCCGACAGGTTGAGCGGAAACAGCACCTCGGCGACGAACTTGCCGCCCTCTTCGAGCACCGCGTCGACGACGTCGGGCGAGGCTGCATCGAAGCCGGGGAGGTTATTGTAGCGATCGAGGCCGACGACATGCTCGAGGACGAAACGCGTGTCGCGGACGGGGGGCGTATACTGGGGCATGGTTTATCCTTGATTGTCCTGGGCGCGGCTCACTTCGAGGAGGGCCACGAAACTGGTGAGTTCGTCGATGGCGAGATCGATGTCGCGTTTCTGCGCGGTCAGCAGCGCGATCCGCGCCTGGCTGCGCTCGATCACGACCTGGCGCTGCGCGCGGCGGCCATCGCCGAGATCGTAGAGGTCGATCATCTCGCGGATCTCGCCGAGGCTGAACCCGACGCGCTTGCCGCGCAGGATCCAGGCTAGGCGCGCGCGGTCGCGGTGTGAATAGATGCGCTGGGTCCCGCGACGCTCGGGCGCGATCAGGCCCTCGTCCTCGTAAAACCGCAGCGCCCGCGCGGTGACGTCGAACTCGGCGGAGAGATCGGAGATCGTGAAGCTTTCGCGATCATGCCGCGGCTCGATCACCGCGTAGGATTGCGGGGTCGCCTGTAATCGAGGGAATGCTTGTATCGCCATCCCCGGAGAAATAACTCTCGTTTACGTCAACGTCAATTGCCGCAAAGCAACTTTCCCTTCGTCGACCGTAGCGTTGCGGCTTCCGATCGCGATTCGCTGAGCCGGTCGACGGTCAGTGCCGCGAGCGAGGCGCGGCCAGTGCAGAGGGACTCGCAGGCCTCGGGGACTTCGGCGGGAAACACGATGCGATCACCGTCGAAGCGCGCGTCGAACTTGCAGGCACCGAACGCGAGCTTGAGCGCATCGCCTGCGCGCTCCACGGTTCCCGACGCAGCGCACGCTTGGTCCTCGCCATAGTCGACGCTGACGCCGATCCGGGCGGTTTTTGCGGTGCCGACCACGCAGACGCGGTCCGTGTCGCGTGCCCATGATCCTTGCAGTGGCGCATTCGGGTCGGGCACGATCCCCGCCGTCTCGGCCGCAGCTTCGAGCCGAGCCCCCGCGCTGTCCGCCACAGCAGTCGTCGGCTCGCGTCCACACCCGCCGAGAACGAGCGCGAGCAGCAGCACGCGTTTCATTCGGCCGGCACCAGCTTGCCTCCCTCGATCCGCCGGAAGAAGCAGGTGCGCTCGCCCGTATGGCACGCCGGCCCCGTCGCATCGACGATCACCCATACCGCATCCTGATCGCAATCGATCCGAAGCTCGGCGACGCGCAGCACGTTCCCCGACGTCTCGCCCTTCTTCCAGAGCTTTTCGCGGCTCCGCGACCAGAAATGCGCCTCGCCGGTCGCCTGCGTCTCCGCCAGCGCCTCTGCGTTCATGTGCGCGACCATCAACACGTCGCCCGATACGCGATCGGTGACGACCGCGGTCAGGAGCCCGGCGGAATCGAATTTCGGATCGAGCGTCAGGCCCGTGTCGCGGCTGTGTGTCATGCTCCGGATATACCCGAAACCCGCACCGATGCGACCAGCAGCGCGCAATGTTATTACAAACAGGCGACAAGCCGGCGATCCGCTCGTATAGGGCAGCTTCCGCACGACGTGAGAACCGGCATGCTGACGACAAACCCTTATGATGACGACAAACTCCGCGAAGAATGCGGGGTGTTCGGCGTTTCGGCCACCGATGGCGCGGCCGCACTCGTGGCGCTGGGGCTGCATGCGTTGCAGCACCGCGGGCAGGAAGCCGCCGGTATAACCACCTTCGACGGCGCGCATTTCCATACGCACCGTGCGATGGGCCATGTCGCCGGAAACTTCGACCGCGACGACGTGATCCGGTCGCTGCCGGGCACCGTCGCCTGCGGTCATGTCCGCTATTCGACGACCGGCGAGACCGCGCTGCGCAACGTCCAGCCGCTCTATGCCGAGCTGTCGACCGGTGGCTTCGCGATCGCGCATAACGGTAACATCTCGAACGCGATGCGGCTGCGGCGCGAACTCGTCCGCCGCGGCTCGATCTTCCAGTCGACCAGCGATACCGAGACGATCATCCACCTCGTCGCGACCTCGAACTACCGCACGCTGCTCGATCGTTTCATCGATGCGCTGAAGCAGATCGAAGGTGCGTACTCGCTGATCGTGATGACGCCGGAGGGCATGATCGCCTGCCGCGATCCGCTCGGCATCCGCCCCCTCGTGATGGGCAAGCTCGGCGACGCGGTGATCTTCGCGTCCGAGACGGTCGCGCTCGACGTCGTCGGTGCCACCTTCGTCCGTGCGATCGAGCCGGGCGAATTGGTGATCGTCCAGGGCTCGGAAATCCGCTCGATCCGCCCGTTCGCACCGATGGCGGCGCGGCCGTGCATCTTCGAATGGGTGTATTTCTCGCGCCCCGATTCGATCGTCGACGATCACTCGATCTATTCGGTCCGGAAGGCGATCGGCGCGCAGCTTGCGATCGAATCGCCGGTCGATGCCGATCTCGTCATCCCGGTCCCCGATTCGGGCACGCCGGCAGCGATCGGCTATGCGCAGCAGTCGGGCATCCCGTTCGAGCTCGGCATCATCCGCTCGCATTATGTCGGCCGCACGTTCATCTCGCCGGGCGACAAGGTCCGCCACCTGGGCGTGAAGCTCAAGCACAACGCCAACCGCGCGCTGATCAAGGGCAAGCGGGTCATCCTCGTCGACGATTCGATCGTTCGCGGCACGACCTCGCTCAAGATCGTCGAGATGATGCGCGAGGCCGGTGCCGCCCAAGTCCATATGCGGATCGCCAGCCCGCCGACGCGGCATTCGTGCTTCTACGGCGTCGACACGCCCGAGCGCGAGAAGCTGCTCGCGGCCAAGCTCGATCTTGGCGGCATGACCGGCTTCATTCACGCCGACAGCCTCAACTTCATCTCGATCGACGGGCTCTACAAGGCTCTCGGCGAGGCGAAACGCGCGGATGTCCGCCCGAAATATTGCGATGCGTGCTTTACCGGCGATTACCCGACGACGCTAACCGACCATGACGAAGGTTCGGAAGTCGACCAGTTCGCGATGCTCGCCGAACGCGTCATCTAATACGTGCGGAGCTGATATGACGGACAAGCCTCTCGAAGGCCGGCTGGCGCTGGTCACTGGTGCCAGCCGCGGCATCGGCGCCGCGACCGCGATCGCGCTGGCGGCGAAGGGCGCGCATGTCGTCCTGACCGCGCGCACGCCCGGTGGTCTCGAAGAGGTCGAGGCGACGATCCACGCGGCCGGCGGCTCGGCGACGATTGCGCCTCTCGACTTGGCCGAGAGCGAAGCCATCGCGCGCTTGGCGACCGCGATCGGTGACCGCTGGGATGCACTCGATATTTTGGTGCTTAACGCTGGCATGCTGGGCTCGCTGTCGTCGGTCCCGGCGATCGATCCGAAGGAAATGGCGCAAGTTCTGACGCTCAACGTCAGCGCGCAGGCGGCCATGATCGCCGCGTTCGACACGATGCTGAAGAAGGCCAAGTCGGCCAGAGTGATCGGCGTGACCTCCAGCGTCGGCCGCAAGCCTCGCGCGTATTGGGGCCTCTACGGCGCTTCAAAGGCGGCATTCGAGACGCTGCTCGGTGCGTATGGCGACGAGATGGCCGAGATCAGCGCAATCCGCACTGCGATCGTCGATCCCGGCGCGACGCGGACGAAGATGCGCGCGCGCGCTTATCCGGGCGAAGATCCGAACTCGGTCAAGGAACCGACTGTCGTGGCCGACCGCATCGTCGCGCTGGCAGTCGACGGCTTCGAGGCAGGCCACTTCGAGCGGGTAGCCTAACCGTTCTCCTGCGCAAGCAGGAGCCCAGGATCACAACCGCCACCGCCTGTTACCCTGGATTCCTGCGTTCGCAGGAAAACACTACCGCTTCACCAGCGTAACCTGCGCGACGTCGATCCCGCCGCCGAGAAACCCGCCCTCGCAATACATCAGATAGTAGCGCCACAACGCCACGAACCGCGCGTCGAACCGCGCCGGCAACCGCCCTTCTGCGACGGCGGCATCGAACGCGACCCGCCACCGCCGCAATGTCTCGGCATAATGCAGCCCGAACCCACGCCGATCCTCCCACGCCAGCCCCCGCGCCTCGGCCAGCGCGCGAAACCGCGGCTCGGACAACAGCATCCCGCCCGGAAACACGTAGCGCTGGATGAAGTCCACACTCCGCGAATAAGAATCGAAGATCGCATCGTCGATCGAGATATACTGCAACGCCGCACGCCCGCCCGGCTTCAACGCGCGCGCGATCGCGTCGAGATACACCGGCCAATATTCCTCGCCGACCGCCTCGACCATCTCGATGCTTGCCACCGCATCATAGGTGCCGGTGACGTCGCGGTAATCGGTCAGCGCCACCTGCACCCCCTCAAGCCCCGCCGCCGCGATCCGATCGTCGACCTGGCGCTTCTGCTCGACTGACAGCGTCAGCGCACGCACGCCAACCCCCGCGCGCGCCGCCATTTCCGCGAACGACCCCCAGCCGCAACCGATCTCGAGAATCGTATCGCCCGCCCGCGCGCCGGTCCGGTTGAGGATCGCACGCAGCTTGGTCGCCTGCGCCGCGTCATGTGGTTCGGCGTCGTCGAACGGCTCGGCAAAGATCGCGCTCGAATAGGTCAGGCTCCGGTCGAGCCACGTCTCGTAGAAGTCGTTGCCGAGGTCGTAATGCGCGGCGATGTTCTTGCGCGATCCGGTGAGGTCGTTCCGCCGCATCCGGTGCCATGCGCGCGCGGCCAGCCGCACCACGCCGCCCGACCGTGCCGAACTCCCGAGCGAGCGACGGTTGCGCATGAACAGGTCGAACAGCGGCACCGGATCGGGGCTTGACCAGTCGCCTGCCGCCCAGCCTTCGTACCAGCCGACCGACCCCGCGGTAGCCAGACGGACCAGCGCGCGCCAGCGGCGCAAGGTCACGACGGGCAAAGGCCCCGGAGCCCGTCCGCCGATCAGCCGCCGCGTGCCGTCGGGCAAGTGCGCGTCTATGCCGCCGCTCTCCAGCCCCGCGTCGATCCGGTCGAGCAGACGGTGAAACATTGGCGCGACGAAGCGCGCGACCGTGGAACCTTGCGCGGTGGGCACATCATCGAAAGCGGGGACGGCAGTCATCGCGGCGCTCCATGCAACAGGGGCCGCGGCTAGGAAAGAGGCGTCGGCGCGGAAACGGCTGGAACGCGATCCGAGACCACAACTCGCTCCCCTCCCTGAAAGGGAGGGGCCGGGGGTGGGTAGGCCGGCTCGAGCCAATGACGGTCAACCAAGCGGAACCCGACCCACCCCCAACCCCTCCCTTCCAGGGAGGGGGGCAGATGCGACCCTAGCGTGCGTGCCGCCCAGCTTCGAGCGCGCGCTGGCGGCCTTCGCGGTGGCCGACGATCTTCGCCGGATACGCCTTCGGCCGGCAGCCGGACTCGTCCGGATCATGGATCGCTTCGCCGGTCACTTTCGCCAGTTCCGGCACCCATTCGCGAATATAGTCCCCCGCATCGAACTTCTCCGACTGCGACAACGGTGCCATGATCCGTCCGAACATGTTCGAATCCACGCCTGTCCCCGCCACCCACTGCCAGTTCACCGAATTATTCCCGTAATCCGCATCGACCAGGCAATCCCAGAACCAGCGCTCCCCCTCGCGCCAGTCGATCAGCAGATGCTTCACCAGGAAGCTCGCCGTGATCATCCGGACGCGGTTGTGCATCCAGCCGGTCGTCCAGAGCTGGCGCATCCCGGCATCGACGATTGGATAGCCGGTCTTGCCCTCCTGCCACGCCTGCAGGTCCACCTCGGCCTCCTTGCCCGACCGCCAGGGGAGCTTGTCGAACTTGGGCCGCCCGTTCGTGTCGCCGTAATCCGGCATCGTCAGCACGACGCCATCGGTAAAATCGCGCCACGCCAGTTCCTTGCGGAACGTCGTCGCGTCGCCGTGTCCATCGACCGCATGCCACACTGCACTCGGCGAAATCTCGCCGAAATGGAGATGCGGTGATAGGCGCGAGGTGCCCTCGATCGACGGCATGTTGCGATCGACGTCATACGCCTCGACGATCGGCGCCATCGCCTTCGCGTTCTTCAACGCCTGCGCCTCGCCCGGCGTCCAGTCGCTGAACCCGGTCGACCAGTCCGGCTTGGTCGGCAGCAGATCCCACTCCGCCAGCGTATCGCTCTTCGGCCATTTCGACGGCGCGGGGATCGTCCGCGGCGCAGGCTCCGGGTCGCCCGGCGGCATCATCTGGTTCAGCGCCTTCCAAAACGAGGAATACACCTTGAACTGCCCGCCCGACCCCGTCTTCACATCCTCGACGCGGGCAAGATGGTTGCCATCATGCAGGCACAGCCGATCGCCCAGCGCCGCCTCGGCCTTCCGCCACCAAGGCTCGTAATGCCGGATCGCATGCACCTGCTCGGCGCCGGTCTCCTCCATCAGCGCCGTCAGCACCTCGACCGCATCGCCGCGTCGCAGGACCAGCTTCGATCCCTTGTCCACCAACGACTTGCCGAAAGCATCGAGCGTGTGGTGCAGCCACCACCGCTGCGCGCCGCCCATTGTCCATTTCCCCGGCGCGTCATCGTCGAGCACATAGACCGGGATCACCGGCCCGGCATGCGCGGCGGCGATCAGCGCGGGGTGATCGTGAAGGCGGAAGTCCTGGCGCAGCCAGAGAAGAACAGGTGTCGTCATCGCCTCCCCAACGCAGCAACGCCCGATCCAGCATCACGCCGCTGCGAAAGTTTTCCCCAGCGTCATGATCGCCGCCACGTGCCGCTCGGCGATCGCGAGCGCATCCTCGCCATATCCGCCACCGACCGTGCTCGCGAGTGGCACATCCCTCGCAATCGCAAGGCTCGCGATCAACCGCTCCCGCCGTTCTAAGCCGTCCAAGGTCAGCGCCAACCGCCCGAGCCGATCGCCCTCGAACGGATCCACGCCCGCTTGGTACAGGATCAACTCCGGCCGAAACTCGTCGAGCAAAGGTACCAGCGTCGCCTCCAGCGTCGCCAGATACGGCTCGTCGCCGACCTTGTCCGGCAACGGCACGTCGACCGTCGAACGCGCCTTCCGCACCGGAAAGTTCTTCTCCGCATGGATCGAATAGGTCGCGATCTCCGGCCGCCCCGCCAGCAGCGCCGCAGTCCCGTCGCCCTGATGCACGTCGCAATCGACGACGAGAACACGCGCCACGCGGCCCTCGTCGATCAGCCGCGCCGCTGCCACCGCCAGATCGTTGAACACGCAGAACCCTGCGCCGGTATTCGCCAGCGCATGATGGCTCCCGCCCGCCGTGTTCGCCGCAAACCCGTGCTCCAACGCAAGGCACGCCGCGAGCCACGTCCCATGCGGGACGATCGCCGCGCGCGCCGCCACCGCCGCAGTCACCGGGAAGCCGATCCGCCGCTCCTTCTCCTTCGGCACGTCCGCGCGGAGAACTTCGGCAACGTAATCCTCGTCATGCACCGCCTCCAACCACGCGGTCGGCGTCGTCTCGGCGCGGTGCCACGCCACCGCATCGCCCTTTTCGAGCAGCAGGTCGCGGATCAGCCCGTTCTTGTTCCAGCGATAGGTCGAGCGCGCCGGCGCTGGCGTGACATAGTCGGGATGGTGGACGACATGGATCATGCTCCGTAGGTAGGAGCGCGCTGCCCGACCCCCAAGTTGCCCGAGCCCCAAGCATCTGCGTTGCGGAGACTATTTTTGACCGACGTTTCGACCCTGCCCTACCGTCCTTGCGCCGGCATCATGCTCATGAACGCGGACGGCAAGATCTTCGTCGGCCAGCGCAACGATTCGCCGCTGGAGGCATGGCAGATGCCACAGGGCGGGATCGACCCCGGCGAGGACGCCGAAGCCGCCGCACTGCGCGAGCTCGGCGAGGAAACCGGCGTGATGCCAGACAAGGTCGAACTGATCGCCGAAGCGCCCGGCGAGTTCGTCTACGACCTTCCCCCCGAGTTGCTCGGCAAAGTCTGGAAAGGCAAATGGCGCGGCCAGACGCAGCGCTGGTTCCTGTACCGCTTCCTCGGCACCGACGCCGACGTGAACATCGCCACCGATCACGAGGAGTTCCGTGCGTGGCGCTGGAGCGATCCCGCCGACCTGCCGCGGCTGATCGTGCCGTTCAAGAAGGCGCTCTACGAACAGGTACTCGCCGCCTTCGCGCCACATCTCGGCGCATAATAGCTTCTCCGCGCAGTTCCCAATCGGTTGCGCGGCCGTTACGGAAACCGGCGTGCGTCGCTTACTCTGCCTCATCCTCGCCCCGCTGTTGCTCGCCAACGCGCCCGATCCGCAATCGGTCATGATTCCCGAGACGATCCGCGCGATGCTCGATGCCGCGCTGGAGGCGGGCAACGAGGCCGACGTCGCGACGATCGCGAAATATGCACGCGCCGCCGATCCGCTGAGCGGCGACGCGGTGCTCGCGGTCGCGGAAAAGTGGAAGGCCGATCGCGCCGAACAGCGTACCCAGGTGATCCGTCAGGCCAGCTTTCTCGACCTGTGGAGCGGCAAGGCGGAGGTCGGCGGCTATCTGACGACGGGCAATTCGAACACGGCGGGCGGCACCGCAGTGATCGATCTCGCCCGCGAAGGCCTGCGCTGGCGTCAGAAATTCCACGCCCAGGCCGACTATCAGGAAAATCTCAACATCACGACGCGCGAGCACTACCTCGCCTCGTACGAGCCCAACTACAAGATCGACGAACGCGCCTATATCTACGGCGTCGCGCAATATGAAGGCGACCGGTTCCTCGGCTATTTCAATCGGTATTCGACGTCGGTCGGTGCCGGTTACAGCGTGATCAAGACCGCCGGGACCAAGCTCGATCTCGAGCTCGGGCCAGCATATCGATACACCGAATTCACCGACAATACCGAGCAGAGCAGCATCGCCGCGCGCGGAACCGCGAACTTCAGCATCCGTATCCTCTCCGGGCTGTCGGTCAGCCAGGTCGCGTCCGCCTATGTCCAGCGCTACAACAGCACGCTGAGCGGTACCACCGCGCTGACCGCCAAGCTGATCGGTCCGCTCTCCGCTGCGCTGTCGTACAATGTCCAATATGAAAGCGAGCCCCCGATCGGCTCGGTCTCGACCGACACCACCAGCCGCGCCTCACTGGTCTACAGCTTCTGACGCTGTTCCCACGCACGTCCGGCCCGGCTAGGGTCGCATGATGAGGGGACTTTCAACTATCGAGCGCGACGCCGTGGACGCGGCGCGCGCGGCACCGATGCTCGCGCAGGTCGAGGCCTGGGCGGCGGTGAACAGCGGCACGCGCAATCTGGCGGGGCTGGCGACGATGGCGGGCCTGCTCGGCGACGCCTTTGCGCGATTGCCGGGCGAGGTCACGCTGGTCGAGCCGACCCCGGTTGACAGCGTCGGATCGGACGGCGTCGTGTCCTCGCTCCAGCACGGCAAGCATCTGCATCTGGTGGTCAGGCCTGACGCACCGGTGCGGATGCTGTTCACCGGGCACATGGATACGGTCTATTCGGTCGATCACGCGTTCCAGTCGCTTCGCTGGCTGGACGATGGCAGTCTCAACGGTCCCGGCGTCGCCGACATGAAGGGTGGCCTCGCGGTGATGCTCGCCGCGCTCGCCGCGGTCGAGGCGAGCCCGGCAGCAGCGCGGATCGGCTATGACGTGGTGATCAACTCGGACGAGGAGACCGGCTCCTTCTCCTCCGCCGCGCTGCTCGCCAGCGCCGCGCAGGGCAAGGTGGCCGCGCTCACCTACGAACCCGCGCTGGCCGACGGCACGCTGGCGGGCGCGCGGGGCGGTACGGGCAATTTCTCGATCGTCGTCCGCGGCCGCAGCGCGCACGCGGGCCGCAACCCAGACGATGGCCGCAACGCGATCGTCGCCGCCGCCGATATCGCGGTGCGGCTGGCGAAGGTCCGCGGCCCGCGTCTGGCGGTCAATCCGGCACGGATCGAGGGCGGCGGGCCGAACAACGTCGTCCCCGACCTCGCCATCCTCCGCATCAACTTCCGCCCCGCGACGCTCGACGAGATCGCGCGCGCGCAATCGCACATCGAGTCCGCCGTCGCGATGGTCGCCGCCGAGCACGACGTCCGGATCGAGGTTCATGGCGGTTTCAACCGTCCGCCCAAACCGATCGACGCGGGCGCCGCGCGGCTGTTCGACCTTGTAAAGGGCACCGGCAAGGATCTGGGCCTCGACATCGCGTGGAAGGCAACCGGCGGCGTCTGCGACGGCAACAACATCGCGGCCGCCGGCGTGCCGGTCGTCGACACAATGGGTGTCCGCGGCGGCGCCATCCATTCGGTGGACGAGTTCATGATCCCCGACAGTCTGGCCGAGCGCGCGGCGCTGTCGGCCGTCACCATAATGCGTATCGCGGAGGGCCGTTTGTGAGTTTCAGGATCCGGGCCGCGGTCGACGACGATCTCCAGCATCTCTACGAAATGGCCAAGCTCACGGGCGGCGGGTTCACCAACCTGCCCCCCGATCGGCGCGCGCTGACCGCCAAGCTCGAACGCAGCCACGCCGCGTTCGCGCGCACCGACGGCCCGGTCCAGGACGAACTGTTCGTGCTGGTGCTCGAGAATGTCGCGACGAAGGAAGTCCGCGGCACCTGCCAGATCTTCACGCAGGTCGGCCAGAGCTATCCGTTCTACAGCTACCGGATCGGCCAGCTCACGCAGCACAGTCGAGAGTTGAACCGCACGTTCCGCGCCGACATGCTGACGCTCGCCACTGACCTGGAGGGTGCAAGCGAAGTGGGCGGGCTGTTCCTCCATCCGGGCGAACGCGCCGGTGGCCTCGGCCTGTTGCTCGCCCGCAGCCGCTACCTCTTCATCAAGATGCACCGCGCGCGCTTCGCCGACCGCATCCTCGCCGAACTACGTGGGGTGATCGACGAAGCGGGCGGCTCGCCGTTCTGGGACGGTCTGGCAGGGCGGTTCTTCGGCATGAATTTCCAGGACGCGGATCAGTTCAACGCGATCAACGGCCACCAGTTCATCGCCGACCTGATGCCCAAGCACCCGATCTACACCGCGATGCTCACCGAAAGCGCGCGCGCCGCGATCGGCCTGCCCCACCCTTCAGGTCGTGCGGCGATGCGGATGCTCGAGAACGAAGGCTTCGCGTTCGAAAACTATGTCGACATCTTCGACGGTGGCCCGACGATGACCGCGCGCACCGACCGGGTCCGCACCATCGCCGAAGCGCGTCAGAGCCGGATTGCCGCGATAGATGGCGGCGGTGGCGAGCAGGACCTGGTCGCCACCGGGCACCTCGCGGATTTCCGTGCAGCCTTCGGCGATGTCCGCGATGCTGACGACGGGATCGTCGTGGCTCGAGACTGCGCCGACGTGCTAGCGGTCGGCGAAGGCGATACGGTCCTGCACGTCAGCCGTATCTGACCCGCGACGACCTAGATCCGTCGGGTTAACTTACAGTTAACCATCTGGGTACATTCGGGATCGGCAGAATTTCGCCACTGGCACGGCTCTTGCTAGTTTCGCGACATGTGGACCAAATTCGCCCGTCTGTTCGTCGTCAAGACCAAGTTCGAGGCGTTCCTCGTCATCTACGGGCTGGGGCTCGGCGCGGTCGAGCGCGGGATGCATTACCTCCAGCAATACCCGGGCTATGGCGGCTGGCTGTTGTTCGCAGCCTGCCCCATCGCGGTCTTCATGGCCGGCGGGCGGTTGATCGACTCCGTGGACCCGTCGCGCGATCGCTAGCCGCGCTGCTGGGATAGGTGCAGATAGCGCGTCGAGAAATCGGCGAGCTCGCGCAACGCATCCCAGCGCGGAAAGCTGATCCGGCGTCGGTTTCGCGAGATCAGTCCATCGGATTCGAGCGACTTTATCGTCCGGTTTACATGCACCGCGGTCAAACCCAGCGCATCGCCCAGCTGCTCCTGGCTCATCGGCAATTCATAGCCCTCGGGCCCCGTCAGCCCCTGCATATCGAGGCGGATCGCAAACTCGCAAAGGAAGTGTGCGAGCCGTGACCGTGCATCGCGGCGGCCCACGTTCAGGATCCATTCGCGAAAGATCGACGCCTCGACCAGCGTGTTGATGAAGATCGCATTGCCGATCGACGCGCGCGACCGCGCCAGCTCGCGCAGCGCGGTCCGCGGGATCGTCGCGACATCCGCACGGGTCAGCGTCTGGACGTTGTGATCCGCGACATCGAGAAAGAGGTGCTGGAAATCGAGCGCTTCGCCCGGAATGTGCATCGACACGATCTGTCGCATGCCCGACCCCGTGAGTTTCTGGCGATAGGCGAACCCCGTCAACAACACCGCGCATTGCGCCGGTGCATCGCCCTCGCGCACCAGATACGACGAGGCCTCGTAGGTCCGGCAGGTGTAGGGAAGCGCGAGCAGCGCCGACCGATCGGCGGCATCGAGGACAGCGTGCGTCTCGAGTTTGCGGACCAACAGCGACAGCGGTCCGGAGGTTGAACTCATAAACGTATTCCCGCAAAAATCGGGGCGGGAGCACAAGCCTCTCTCGGTCGTCAGAGCCCATGCGTCGGCTGACGATAACCGATAATAACATAGAAGGACGCCCGCTATTCACACATATCTTACGAAAGATAAATATTACCAAAATAAATATCGCGCGCAGCTGTGTGGATAATCTCTGTGATTAGACTGAATTATATCCTAAATTCATTGTTACGATAATCGCGCGATCATGGAATTTAAGGGCGATATATCGCAACGTGCGCCTCTTATTTCGGCTCCATTTTTGGCGAGGCCATTACGATTTCGATCAGATTATTTAGCCTGAAAAATCGTGGATTATCGATGAAATGATTGCGCGGGAGAAACGCCCTTCCACCGCTGGACCAGTCCCGCGAATACCATATCGACGGAGTCGACCTGCGCAGCGAGGCGCTGATGCAGCCGGCCGGCTTCGTCGCGGAACCGCCGGGCAAGGGCATTATCGGGGACGATGCCCATCCCCACCTCGTTCGACACGAACACCGCCCGGCCCCGCATGCTGCCGATCACCGCCAGCAAGTCGACCGTTCGCGCCTCGATATCGTGGTCGCCGAGCAGAAGGTTCGTCATCCAGAGCGTCAGACAATCGACCAAGATGACGCTGCCCGCGCCATCAGCGTCCACCAGCGCCTCGGAGAGCGCGATCGGCGCCTCCACGGTCCGCCAGCGCGCGTCGCGGTCCGCGCGGTGACGGACGATACGATCGACCATCTCGTCGTCAAAGGCTTGCGCCGTCGCGACATAGGCCAGATCACCGCCCTGTGCGGCGGCCTGTTCGGCCATCGCCTGCGCATGGCGACTCTTGCCCGATCGCGCGCCCCCCAGAACCAACAGGCTTTTGCCGAACGACGCGTCCACTGAATACATTTCACACCCCTTCGCGCTTGCGGCGCGTCAGCGGAATGACGATGACGCCGGGAAGATCAAGCGAAAGCCCGTCTGATCGTGTGAAAGATGGTATGTCGGCACTGCGCGTTCATGGAGGAAGGGTCGACATTGCCGCGCGGCTTTATCCCGACGCGCCGCGGCCGTGGCTGGATCTTTCGACCGGGATCAATCCCCGACCCTGGGTGCCCCCTTCCGGGATAGAGGTCGATACGCACGCGCTGCCTTCGCCCGATGCGCTGCTCGACCTCGAGGCGGTGGCGGCGGAGGTGTTCGGCACCACCCCTGACCGCGTCGTCGCGCTGCCGGGCAGCGAGATCGGGCTGCGGTCGCTGGACGCGCTCGACCTCCCCTCCCCGTTCCGGGTCGTCGTCCCGAGCTACGGCACGCACGCTGAGGCTTTCGCGAATGCCCAGTGTATCGACCGCGCGGCGATCGACAGCGTCACGACCGGGACCGTGTTGCTCGCGAACCCCAACAATCCCAATGGCCGGCGCGATGTGCCCGAGCGTCTCGTTGGTCTCGCCCGACGCGGCGCGTGGCTGGTCGTCGACGAGGCGTTTGCCGATGTCGTGCCCGAGACCAGCATCGTGCCGCATCTCGCCGCCGACGACCGCGCGGTCGTGTTCCGCTCGTTCGGCAAGTTTTTCGGACTTGCCGGCCTCCGCCTGGGCTTCATGATCGCGCCGGTGGATCTCGCGACTGCGATGCGGCGCAGGTTGGGAAGCTGGCCCGTATCCGCGCAGGCGATCGCCTATGGATGCGCGGCCTATCGTGATACCGCCTGGCAAACCCAGGCGCGCCAATCGATTGGCGCGCGCGCCGATCGCCTCGATGCCCTGCTGCATCGCCACGACATCGCCACCGCCGGCGAATGCCCGATGTTTCGCCTGGTCGAACACGATGCGGCCGACGCGATATTCGAGCGCCTCGCGCACGCGGGCATCCTAACCCGCCGCTTCGATTATGCGCCGCGGTGGCTGAGACTGGGCGTGCCGGGCGACGATACCGCATTCGCCCGCCTCGATGCAGCCCTCGCGCATGGCTGAACCCGTCGCCCTGGTCGCGCTGGTGCTGGACATCGCGATCGGCTGGCCAGCGGCGCTTTACGCGCGGATCGGCCACCCCGTCGGCGGCTTCGCCCGCCTCATCGGATACACGGAGAAAAACTGGAATAGGACGGCCTGGTCGTTCGCGAAACGGCGCATTGCCGGCGTTCTGGCGCTTGTTCTGCTACTCAGCGTGACGATTGCCACCGCCCTGGCGCTCGTCGCGCTTGCCCGCTTTGCGCTTGGTCCGCTCGCATGGCTCGGGCTAGGCCTGCTGGCGGCGCCCGGGTTGGCGGTTCGCAGCCTGTACGATCATGTCGTGCCGTGTGCGACGGCGCTCGAAGCCGGCGACCTCCCCGCCGCACGATCCCGCGTCGGGATGATCGTCGGGCGCGACGTCGCATCGCTCGACGAGAGTGGCGTCGCGAGCGCCGGGATCGAGAGCTTGGCGGAAAGCCTATGCGATGGGGTCGTCGCACCGCTGTTCTGGCTGCTCGTGGCGGGCGTACCCGGGCTGTGGGCCTACAAGGCGATCAACACGGCGGACAGCCTGATCGGTCACCGCGAGGACCGCTGGCGCGCGTTCGGCTGGGCAGCCGCGCGCACCGACGATCTGGCCAACCTTATCCCGGCGAGGCTCAGCGGGATTCTGCTGTGCCTCGTCGGCGGTGGGTGGCGGACGATGCTGCGCGACGCGGGCAATCACGCCTCCCCGAATGCCGGCTGGCCCGAAGCGGCGATGGCCGGTGCGCTCGATCTGCGGCTCGCCGGGCCGATCGCCTACGACGGGGTGAGCGTCGCCAAGCCGTATATCGGCGATGGCCGCGCCGACGGCACCGTAGCCGAACTCCGCGCCGCGCTCGGCATCTATCGCCGGGTGTGCGTGCTGCTGCTCGTCGTTGTGGGAGGGATTGCATGGGCGCTCTGATGCTCCAGGGAACCGGCTCGGATGTCGGCAAGTCGGTGCTCGTCGCGGGACTGTGTCGCGCGTTCGCCAATCGCGGGCTCTCGGTCCGCCCGTTCAAGCCGCAGAACATGTCGAACAATGCCGCCGTCACCGCCGATGGTGGCGAGATCGGCCGCGCGCAGGCCACCCAGGCGATCGCGTGTCGCGTCGCGCCCAGCGTCGATATGAACCCGGTGCTGCTCAAGCCGCAGGGCGACCGCACCTCGCAATTGATCGTCCGCGGGCAGGTCCGCGGCACGCTCGCCGCTGCGCGCTGGCGCGAGGGGCGCGAAGGACTGCTGGTCGACGTGCTCGACAGCTTCGAGCGACTGTCGGCCGGCTGCGATCTCGTCGTCGTCGAAGGCGCGGGCAGCCCCGCGGAGATCAACTTGCGCGCCAACGACATCGCCAACATGGGGTTCGCGCGGGCGGCCGACGTCCCCGTGGTGCTGGTCGGCGACATCGACCGCGGCGGCGTGATCGCAGCGATCGTCGGCACGCGCGCGGTGATCGATCCAGACGATGCGGCGATGATCCACGGCTTCCTGATCAACAAGTTCCGCGGCGACCCTGCGCTGTTCGACGACGGCTATCGCGCAATCGAGGCACGCAGCGGATGGCGCGGGTACGGTGTCGTGCCGTGGCTGACCGACGCGGTACGGTTGCCGAGCGAGGATGCGGTAATCCTCGAACGCCCGGTCGCCAGCACCCAGCGTAAGGTCACGATCGCCTGCCCGATCACGCCACGGATCGCCAATTTCGACGACCTCGACCCGCTCCGGCTCGAACCCGGCGTCGCGCTGGTGATGGTGCCGCCGGGCTCGCCGATCCCCGACGTCGACATGGTAGTGCTCGCCGGGTCGAAGGCGACGATCCCCGATCTCGCCTTCGTCCGCGCGCAAGGCTGGGACATCGATATCCGCGCGCATCATCGCCGCGGCAAGCCGGTGCTCGGGCTGTGCGGGGGCTACCAGATGCTAGGTCAGAGCATCGCCGATCCGGACGGGATCGAAGGGCCGGCCGTGCGCGTCGACGGGCTGGGACTGCTCGACGTCGACACAATCCTCACCGGCCGCAAGACGCTCGACCGGGTCCGCGGGCGGTCGCAGGGTGCGGCGTTCGAGGGCTACGAGATGCACATGGGTGCGACGACCGGGCCGGCCACCGCGCGCCCGGTCGGCCACCGCGCCGATGGCAGTCCCGAAGGTGCGACGAGCGCGGACGGACTGGTGGCGGGCAGCTATGTCCACGGCCTGCTGGCGCTCGCGGAGCAACGCGCGGCGTGGCTGTCGCGGCTCGGCGTTACGGCCAGCGGGCCCGATCACGGCGCGTCGATTGATGCCGCACTCAATGCGATTGCCGCGACGCTCGAACGTTATGTCGATCTCGACGCGCTGCTGGCGCTAAGCGAGCGCGCCGGCCACCGCGAGCGCGACTAGCAGCCCGGTCTCGACGATCTCGATCCCGGCGCCGTGCGCATCGCCTGTCACACCGCCGAGCGCCCGCCGCAGCCAGGTCGCGACGACGAGCACGAGCAGCGGCAAGGCGACAAGCGCCGGCACCGCGACAGCGGCAAGCGCGAGCAGCAGCCCCCACCCCAGAAGGTCACGCCCACGCACCGCACCGGCAACCGCTGCGCCGAGACCGCCGGGACGCAGCGGCGGCAACAGTCGCGCCCAGACAAGCGGTCCCATCCTCGCGGCGAACGGCATGAAGATCAACGCCCAGCTCGCTCCCACCGCGTGCAGCAGCACCAGCTTGGCGAGCATCTGACCGGCAATCGTGACGACGCCGAAGCTGCCGATATGCGGATCGGCCATGACCGCGAGCAACCGCGTCCGATCGCCGTGCGCCGCGCCCAGCCCATCGGCGAGGTCGGCGAGCCCGTCGAGATGCAGCGCGCCGGTGATGGCGATCCAGGTCAGCAGCGCGGCACAGGCGCCCGTCCACGGATCGACGAGTGCACCGAGCCAGCCGGCCGCGGTGACGAGCGCGCCGATCGCGAGGCCAACGATCGGGTAAAAGCGGATCGCCGTCGCGAAATCCTCAGCGCCGACGTCGACGCGCGGCATCGGCAAGCGTGTCAGGAACCCGAACGCGACGATCAGCCGCTTCACGTCGCCAGCCCGACGATCTGCACAGTCCGTGGCTGGCCCGGCCAAATGCGTAGCGAGACAAGCGCGGCATAGGGCAGATCGAACGCCCAGACCTGCCGCCGATCGAACCCGCACAAGTCCGCGAGTGCCGCCCGGATCGCGCCGCCATGCGTCACGACCAGCGTCGAGACCGCCGGCATTTCCGCGAGTGCGCGCGCGACACGGTCCTGCAACGCGGACCAGCGCTCGCCATCGGGCGGCGGCGACGCGTCGGGATCGTCATAGAACGCGGACAACGCTGCGGAGTCGATTGCCGCGGGAGCTAGCCCGTCCCAGACGCCGAAATCGAGTTCCCGCCATCTTGGGTCAACCTTGACGGGAACACCTCGTGGGCCTCCGATCGCCTCCGCACAAGCGCGCGCGCGGATCAGGTCGGACGCCTCGATCCGGTCCACCGCGAGGCCGTCCGCCCGCGCGACGCAGGCGGCGATCCCCGCTTCGGTTGCCGGGTCGTCGGTCCGCCCGAGCAACCGCCCCGGCACCGCAGGCGCGCCATGCCGCATCAGATACAGCATGTGCGCGCTCACGCCGCCGAAACGCCCGCCTCGGCGAACGTCGCCATATCGGCATGCACCGCCAGCGCCGCCCGGACGAGCAACGTCGCGGTCGCCGCACCGCTGGCTTCGCCCAGCCGCATCCCGAGCGACAGGAGCGGCTCGAGCCGCAATAGCTCCAGCAGACGCCGATGCCCCGGTTCGGCCGAGAGATGCCCGGCCAGGCAATGCGCGAGGATGTCGGGACAGGCCGCCGCCAACGGCGCGACCGCCGCACAGCAGATGAACCCGTCGAGCATCACCGGTACGCCCGCCAGTCGCGCCGCCACTACCGCGCCCGCAATCGCTGCCAGTTCACGCCCGCCGAGCCTGCGCAAGATCTCGAACGGCGTGGTAAGAGCATCCCGGTGCAACGCGATTCCCGCCTCGACGACCGCGATCTTGCGTCCAATACCCTCGCCATCGACCCCCGTGCCCGGCCCGACCCAGTCGACCGCAGACCCGCCGAAGCTCGCCAGACACAACGCCGCAGCGGCGGTAGAATTGCCGATGCCCATCTCGCCGAGCACGACTAGGTCCGGCGCATCTGCGACCGCCACCGCGCCCGCGTTGATCGCGGCAAGGCACTCGTCCTCGGACATCGCCGCGGCTTGCGTGAAATCCACAGTCGGCCGGTCGAGGTCGAGCGACGCGATCTTGAGATCGAGGCCGGCCGCGCGCGATAGTGCGTTGATCGCCGCACCGCCATGCTCGAAATTGGCCACCATCTGCGCGGTGACGGAAGCCGGAAACGCGCTGACGCCGCGCGCGACGACGCCGTGGTTGCCCGCGAACACGACCGCGCTGCCGCGATCGAGCCGGGGCAGCGGATTACCCTGCCAGCCGGCCATGAACACCGCGATATTCTCCAGCCGACCGAGCGAGCCCGGTGGCTTGGTCAGTTCCCCCTGCCGCGCGATCGCCGCGGATCGCGCCGCGGCGTCCGCCTGCGGCAAGCCGCGTAACGCCGCCAGAAACGCAGCGGGCGTCGCGAACGCGGTCATTCGACGACGAACCCGGCGGGCGGCGTGCGGGTGATGAAGTGACCCTTCACGCCTTGCGGCCATTGCTTGAACGGCACCTGCCCGAACGCGCTCTCGCCGTAGAGCTTTGCATAATCGAGGATTGCGCGGGCGGCGTCTTCGGTCGGCTCGAACCGGCCGAGCACATAGCCGACCTTGGCCGGCGCGCGCAGATGGATCGTGCAGAACTCCTGGCAGGCGAACAGGCACGGCATCTCCTGCACCGCGACGTCGGCATAAGCGGGATCGCTCGCCTGCACCGCCTTCAATGCGTTGACGAGCCGCGCGCCGCCACGCACGCCTTCACCGTCATCGCGGGCGTCGGTGGAATGGCGACACGTATTGCACGCGACCACCGCGACGCCGTCGTCGACCGGCTTCAGCATGTCCGTTCCCGGACGATCTCGGAACGTTGTGAACTTGGCATAGGAACCCCTTCGGACAGTCGGTCCCGCACCGCGCGAGAGGCCGAAGGCGCACGCCTCCAGCCTTCGCGCGACGCGAAGCGATGTCGTCGCTCGGGGTGTTACCCGTCCGTTCGGCGCACCCTGGCCGGACGAAAGACGACCGCGACGGGCAGGTCTCCTGGCTCGCGGGTCAACGCCGTCCGCGCCGCCTTCTCGGGACCATCCCAATGGCATGAGGCACGATGGCTCGCCGCGTACAGTTGCAGGGGCAGCCGGGTGTTTCCCGTTCCCATTTTCATCCCCCTCCGCGCGAGCATCGAGGGAACCTGTCGCGGGGGCAGCGATAGGCGGGAGGAAGACACGGCGCAAGACACGGCTACGTCGGTTGGAAGTCCGCCAGCCATCCCCACGCGCTCCCGTCATCCTGACGAAAGTCAGGATCCAGGGTATCGGGCGGTGGCCCTCGTGGCTCTGGGTCCTGACTTTCGTCAGGATGACGGACGGTCCTCGTAACGGGCCGCAGAGTAGGAAGCCGCCTAGAACTCCACGCCCGCCTGCGCCTTCACCCCAGACCGGAACGGATGCTTCACCTGCGTCATCTCGGTCACTAGGTCCGCCATCTCGATCAGCGCATCCGGCGCATTCCGCCCGGTCACCACGACATGCGTCATCTCTGGCTTGCCCGCCAACACCGCGAGAACCTCGTCGACCGGCAGATACTCATACCGCAGCACTATGTTGAGCTCGTCCGCCACCACCATCGCGTAGGTCGGATCCGCGATCATCCGCTTGACCTCGTCCCAAGCCTCGCGCGCCACCGAGATATCGCGCGCGCGGTCCTGCGTGTCCCAGGTAAACCCCTCCCCCATCGGCTTGAACTCGCACAATGCGGGGAACGCATCGAAGATCGCCTTCTCGCCGGTCGCCATCGCGCCCTTGACGAACTGCACCACGCCGACCTTGCGCCCATGCCCGATCATCCGCACCGCCATGCCGAACGCCGCGGTCGACTTGCCCTTGCCCTTGCCGGTGTGGACGATGATCAGGCCCTTCTCGATCGTCTTGCTCGCGACGATCCGGTCGTGGACCTCCTTGCGCTTGGCGCTCTTGGCATTCTGTTCGTCGTCGGTCCGCATGATCAAGTCCTCTCGTCCTCCCGATGGCGGATCGCGCCGCGCGGCGCTAGAGCGACCGACATGCTCCGCATTACCGACCTCAAGCTCCCGCTCAACCACGCTGACGAAGCGCTCCCCGCCGCGATCCGCGATCGCCTGCGCGTCACCCCGCGCGACCTGATCCGCTACACCGTGGCGCGTCGCGCGCACGATGCCCGCGACAAGATGGACATCCAGCTCGTCTATTCGGTCGACGTCACGCTGAAGAACGAGGACACCGTCCTCACGCGCTTCCGCAAGGATCGCCACGTCCAGCGCACCCCCGACACGGGGTACCGCTTCGTCACCAAGGGCGGCGCGAGTTACACCGGCCCCCGCCCCGTCGTCGTCGGCGCAGGCCCGTGCGGATTGTTCGCCGGCCTGATCCTCGCGCAGATGGGGTTCCGCCCGATCATTCTCGACCGCGGCAAGGTCGTCCGCGAACGCACCAAGGACACCTGGGGTCTCTGGCGCAAAAGCGTCCTCAACCCCGAATCCAACGTTCAGTTCGGCGAGGGCGGCGCCGGCACCTTCTCCGACGGCAAGCTCTGGAGCCAGATCAAGGACCCGCGTCATCTCGGCCGGAAAGTCCTGACCGAGTTCGTCAAAGCCGGCGCCCCGCCGGAAATCCTCACCGAAGCGCACCCGCACATCGGCACCTTCCGCCTCGTCACGATGGTCGAGAGCATGCGCGAGACGATCGAGGCACTCGGTGGCGAATACCGCTTCTCGACCCGCGTCGACGGTCTCGACATCGTCGAGGAAGCCGGCACGCGCCAACTCCGCGGTCTCCATCTCAGTACCGGCGACTATCTCGAAGCCAACCACGTCGTCTTCGCGGTCGGCCACAGCGCGCGCGACACGTTCGAGATGCTCCATACCACGGGTGTCCACGTCGAGGCGAAGCCGTTCTCGATCGGCGTCCGCATCGAGCATCCGCAGTCGTGGATCGACGAAGCGCGGTTCGGCCCCTGCGCCGGCCACCCGGATCTCGGCGCGGCGGCGTACAGCCTGTCGCATCACTGCAAGAACGGCCGTACCGTGTACAGCTTCTGCATGTGCCCGGGCGGCACTGTCGTCGCCGCGACTTCCGAGGAAGGCCGCGTAGCGACCAACGGCATGAGCCAATATTCGCGCAACGAACGCAACGCGAACTCGGGCATCGTCATCGGCATCGACCCCGAGCGCGACTATCCCGGCCACCCGCTCGCCGGAATCGAGCTGCAGCGCCATTGGGAATCGCGGGCGTATGTCGCGGGTGGCTCGAACTACAAGGCGCCTGCGCAACGCATCGGCGATCTGCTCGCGGGCCGCGCGTCGACCGCCCTCGGCTCGGTGATCCCGTCGTACAAGCCGGGCGTCCACATGACCGACCTGTCCGAGTGCCTGCCCGACTTCGCGATTACCGCGCTACGCGAGGCGCTGCCCGCATTCGGCCGCGAGATCCCCGGCTACGATCACCCCGACGCAGTGCTCACGGGCGTCGAGACCCGCACCTCGTCGCCGGTCAGGATCACACGCGGCGACGATTTCGTCAGCCTGAATACGGCAGGATTGTTCCCGGCGGGCGAAGGCGCCGGCTATGCGGGGGGCATCCTCTCGGCGGCGGTCGACGGCATCAAGGTCGCGGAGGCGGTCGCGCTCAGCCTCACTGCCTGACGCCCGAAACGAGCGCCCGAATACCACCCCGGCGAAGGCCGGGGCCCAATCGGGGGACGTCGATGACAGAGGACGATCCTCAGTTACCGCGGCCGTTCCAGTTGGGCCCCGGCCTTCGCCGGGGTGGTGGACGTGCTCGCCCGGATAGGCGCAGAACCAGCCCGGAATGGCGGCGAAGTCACTTCACCTGACGAGGCCCCGTCTCAATCAGCCAGGCCTTCGGCAACCCGGTCGGCTTGGCCACGCCGTCGAGCCGTCGCGCGCTGACCAGCGCCACGCGCTTCAGGATCATCTGGTCCTTGAACGCATCCATTCCGCCGCCGGTCGGCTTGGCGAGAATCCGCTTCACCACGTCCATCCCGGCGATGACGTGCCCGAACGCCGCATACCCGGGATATCCCGCACGCGCGTCCATCGCCGGCGCCGGGCCGACGGTTATGAAGAAATTACCCCCTGCCGAAGCCGGGTTCATCCCACGCGCCATGGAGATCGTCGCATCGCCGTGCTTGATCCCGGTCATCGCCGTCGTCTCGAGCGGGAACGGCGGCAGTATCCGCCGCGCATCGGTGCGGATACCCGCCTGGATGAACCCCGTTTTCGGCGCCGACTTCTGCCGGCTTGCGCGGTAGAAGTCGGTCCCGTCGAAGCGCCCGTCGTCGACATATTCGAGGAAATTCTGCGTCGTCTTGGGCGCATGACGCGCGTCGAGCCCCAGCAGGATCGGACCCTCCGACGTGACGAGGCGGACCCGCACGATCCCCGGCTTGGCGACCGATGGGCCGCGCGACGCAGGCTGCGCCCCGACCGCGGTCGTGAGGCTCAACACCCCCGCCAACCCGATGATAAAACGGCGCATGTCGAGTATTCCTATAGCGGCTGATCGAGGCCCGCTAACCGCCAAGCGATGCCGACGCAATATCGGCCGGCTTGAAGCACCCTGCCCGACGACGACGCGCTCTTGAAATTACCCTCCGAGCCGGCCAACTCTTGGCCGTCATTACCCATAAGAGAGCCGTAACAGCCATGAACAATGAAACCGTTCAAGCCGCGGAACCCCAGCCTTCCTATACGCAGCCTGCAGAAACGCACGCGTTCGAAGCGGACGTCTCGCGACTGCTGCACATGATGGTGCACTCGGTCTACTCCGATAAGACCGTGTTCCTGCGCGAGCTGATCTCGAACGCCGCCGATGCCTGTGAGAAGCTGCGCTACGAGGCGTTGAGTGCCCCCGAATTGCTGGGCGATGAGGCGCGCACGCAGATCGCGATAACGCTCGATCCCGACGCGAAGACGCTGACGATCGAGGACAACGGCATCGGCATGACCGCCGACGACATGGCCGAGGCGCTCGGCACGATCGCCCGGTCGGGCACCAAGGCGTTCATGGACCGTATCGCCGCATCCTCCGGCTCGGACGGTGCGCAGTTGATCGGCCAGTTCGGCGTCGGCTTCTATTCCGCGTTCATGGTCGCCTCGAAGGTCGACGTGATATCGCGCCGCGCTGGCGCCGACACCGCGTCGGTCTGGTCGTCGGATGGTCTCGGCACCTACACGATCGCGGCCATCGACCTCGCCGAGGCGCCCGCGCGCGGGACCCGCGTCGTGCTCCATCTGTTGGAAGACGCGACGTCCTTCACCGAGCGCTATACCGTCGAACGGCTGATCAAGGACCAGTCGGGCCACGTCCCCGTCCCCATCACGCTCCGCGAAACGCCCGACGCCGAGCCGGTCGAGATCGCCGACGGCGCCGCGCTCTGGACCAAGCCGAAGTCCGAGATCAGCACGGAGGACTATGCCGATTTCTATCGCAGCGTCTCCGGCCAGTTCGACGAACCGGCGCTGACGCTGCATTACCGCGCGGAGGGGCTGCACGAATATTCGGTGCTCGCCTATGTCCCCGGCGCAAAGCCGTTCGACCTGTTCGATCCCGATCGCAACGGCCGCATGAAGCTGTACGTGAAGCGCGTCTTCATCACCGACGACGCCGAAGTTTTGCCGCGCTACCTCCGCTTCATGCGCGGGCTGGTGGATTCGTCGGACCTGCCGCTCAACGTCTCGCGCGAGATGATCCAGGAGAGCCCGATGCTCGCCGCGATCCGCAAGGGCGTGACCGGGCGCGTGCTCGGCGAGCTCGACAAGCTCGCGACCCGCGATGCGGATGCCTATGCGAAGATCTGGGAGAATTTCGGCGCGGTCCTGAAGGAAGGGCTGTACGAGGATTTCGAACGGCGCGAGGCGCTGCTGAAGCTCGCGCGTTTCAAGACTACGACGTCAGCCGGCGCATGGCGCTCGGTTGCCGACTATGTCGCCGCCATGAAGGACAACCAGACCGCGATCTACTACGCGGTCGGTACCGATCTCGACCGGCTCGAAGCCTCGCCGCAGCTCGAAGGGTTCCGCGCGCGCGGGATCGAAGTGCTGCTGCTGCCGGACTCGGTCGACGGCTTCTGGGTGACGGCGGGTATCGATCACGACGGCAAGCCGTTCAAATCGGTGACGCAGGGCGCTGCCGATCTCGGCCTGATCCCCCTGGTCGACGGCGCCGAAGCACCGACGGCCGACACCACGCTGCAAGTCGCGGACTTCATCGCGTTCGTGAAGACGACGCTAGCCGATGCGGTCTCGGAGGTCCGCGCGTCGGAGCGCCTGACCGACAGCGCGGTCTGCTTGGTCGCGGCCGATAGCGGCATGGACCGCCAGCTCGAACGCATCCTCGCCGCGAGCGGTCAGGCGATGCCCGCCGCCAAGCCGGTGCTGGAGATCAACCCGCGCTCTGCGCTGATCGCCAAGCTGGCCGCGCTCGGCGAGGACGAGACCGCGCTGCGAGAGGACGCCGCGCACCTGCTGTTCGACGAAGCGCAGATCGCCGATGGCGAGCGCCCGCTCGATGCCCGCGCCTTCTCCGCCCGCCTCGCGCGGCTGTTCACGCGCGCGTTGGGCTGAGCGACCTCGACCACGGTTCCGCAGATTTGCGGAACCGTGGTCCAGCGACTACCCCGCTCCCAAGACCAAGGAGCAGGACATGTCGCCCATTCTAGACCGCCGCCAAATACTGACCGGCGGTGCGGCCATCGCTGGCCTCTCGCTCGGCTCGACCGCCGCCTTCGCGCAGAACGACCGGATCGAGAGTCTGATCGCCAGGATGACCCCGGCCGAAAAGGCCGGCCAACTCAGCTGCTTCTCCGATCAGATCCGCCCGATCGGCGTACCGTTCAACCCCGGTCTCGCGACCGGCGGTGCGGCTGAGCAGATCGCCCGGATCAAGACCGGCCAGATCGGCATGCTGTTCAACGGCGTCGGCTATACTGGCGCTAAGGCCGCGCAGGATGCGGCGATGGACACCCGGCTCAAGATCCCGCTGATTTTCGCCGGCGACGTGATCCACGGCCTGCGCACCGCCTATCCGCTGCCGATCGCCGAGGCCTGCGCGTTCGATCCCGACCTCGCCGAGCGGACCGCGCGCGCTGCGGCACTGGAAACCACCGCGCTCGGCATTCACTGGACCTTCGCGCCGATGGTTGACGTCGCCCGCGACCAGCGTTGGGGTCGCGTCGCGGAAGGGTCCGGTGAAGACCCGTATCTGGGCATCCAGCTGGCCAAGGCGCGCGTACGCGGTTTCCAGGGGGACGACCTACGCGATCCGACCCGCGTTGCGGCCTGCGCCAAGCACTTCGCGGCATATGGCGCGGTCTCGGGTGGCCAGGATTACAATTTCACCGAGATCTCGCCCGCCACGCTGCACGAGGTCCATCTCGCGCCGTTCAAGGCCGCGGTCGACGCAGGCGTCGCGACGTTGATGAGCGCGTTCAACGATATCGACGGCGTTCCTTCCAGCGGCAATCACTGGCTGATGACCGACCTCCTGCGCGGGCAATGGCGGTTCCGCGGAATGGTCGTCGGCGACTACACGGCCGATGAGGAACTGATCGCACACGGCTATGCCAAGGACGGCCGCGACGCCGCGAAGAAGGCGTTCATGGCGGGCATGGACATGGCCATGCAGTCGAACCTGTTCAATCTGTGGCTGCCCGACCTCGTCGAGAAAGGCGAAGTCCCGGTCGCGCGGCTCGACGAAGGCGTTCGTCGCGTGCTCCACCTGAAGGATGCGATCGGGCTGTTCGACAACCCCTATCGCTCGGTCAGCCGGAAGGCCGAACGTACCAGCGTCTCGACGCCCGCCATGCTCAAGCTCAGCCGGGAGGCCGGCGCGCGGTCGATCGTGCTGCTGAAGAACGACGGCGACCTGTTACCCTTGAAGAAGAACCCGGGGCGGATCGCCTTGATTGGTCCGTTCGCGGAGGATCGCAAGAACGTCGTCGGCACCTGGGCGTTCATGGCCGACGAAAAGCTCAACGTCTCGATCGCGCAGGGACTTCGCGCACGCGGGCTGACCGTGACGACGGCGCAGGGTTCCGAGATCGAAGCCCCCCTGCCCGGCGGAATCGCCACAGCGGTCGCCGCTGCGAACGCCGCGGATATCGTCCTGCTCGCGGTAGGCGAATCGCAGCTCATGTCGGGCGAAGCGCAATCGCGCACCGAGATCACGATCCCAGCCCCGCAGATGGCGCTCGCCGAAGCCATCGCGGCGACGGGCAAGCCGCTCATCGTCCTGCTCCGCCACGGCCGCGCGCTCGCCTTGCACGGCGCCGTCGAGGACGCGCCCGCCATCCTCGCGACGTGGTTCCTCGGGTCCGAAAGCGGCCATGCGATCGCCGACGTGCTGTTCGGCGACGTCAACCCGTCCGCAAAGCTGTCCGCGAGCTTCCCCAACGAAAGCGGCCAGGAACCCTATTTCTACAACCACAAGAACACCGGTCGCCCGGCACCGGATACGGGCAGCCAGGAATACAAATCGCGCTACCGCGAGACGAAGAACGAAGCGCTCTACCCGTTTGGGCACGGCCTGAGCTACACCAGCTTTTCGGTCTCGAACGTCGTCGTTCCGGCGCAAATGACCGATACGCTCGCCGTCACCGCCACCGTCACCAACACCGGCGCGCGCGCCGGCGACGAAGTCGTGCAGCTCTACATCCACGACCGCGTCGCCAGCCGCACGCGGCCCGTCCGTGAACTCAAGGGATTCGCGCGCGTCTCGTTGGCACCGGGCGCATCGAAACGCGTGACTTTGACCTTGAAGCGCGAAGACCTGCGGTTCTGGGGTGACGGCGATTGGGTGATCGAGCCGGGGCTGTTCGACCTCTGGGTCGCAACGAGTTCGATCGACGGCGAAAAACAAAGCTTCGAACTCGTATAGCTGTTCTCCCGCCTCGGTGGGGGCAACATCGCTACATCCGCACGACCCGGTTTCCGATCCGCTCGGCCTCCTCGGGGTCGTGAGTGACCATCAGGATCGGCAGGCGCATGACGTCGCGGACATGCTCGATCGCCAGCATGATCTCCTCACGGCGGGCGCGATCGAGCGACGACAGCGGCTCGTCGAGCAGCAGGAAGCGCGGCTGGCTGAGCAGCGCGCGACCGATCGCCACCCGCTGTGCTTCGCCGCCCGATAGCGTGCGGGGCCAGCGTTCGAGCAGATGGCCGATGCCGAGAAAGCCGATGATGTCCTCGAACCGTTCGGCCTCGCCGCGTACGCCGTAGAGCAGGTTCGCGCGGACGCGCATGTGCGGGAACAGCCGTGCTTCCTGGAAGACATAGCCGGCGCGGCGGCGTTCGGGAGGGATGTCGATGCCGTCGCCGAACAGCATCTCGCCGTCGATCGCGATCCGTCCGCGATCGGGCCGGAGCAGTCCGGCGACCATGTTCAGGACACTCGACTTGCCGACGCCCGAGGGACCGAACAGTACGGTCGCCCCCTCGCCTGCGTCGAGCGTCAGCGATACCCGTGTATCGCCGAGCCGCTTCTCGACATCGATTTCAAAGGACATGGAGCCCCCGTCCAGCGCGCCGCGTCAACAGTTCCGAGGCGATCAGCGCAACGAGCGACAAGCCCACGGACACGCATGACAATCGCCACACCATCGCGTCCGCCCCCGGCTGTTGCAACGCGGAGTAGATCGCCAGCGGCAAGGTCTGCGTTTCACCCGGGACGTTGGACACGAAGGTGATCGTCGCGCCGAACTCGCCGATCGATCGCGCGAA
Source organism: Sphingomonas sp. PP-F2F-G114-C0414 (assembly GCF_003688595.1). Lineage (GTDB taxonomy): Bacteria > Pseudomonadota > Alphaproteobacteria > Sphingomonadales > Sphingomonadaceae > Sphingomonas. The sequence continues at coordinate 456,243 of NZ_RCWT01000010.1, read as the reverse complement.
GCCTAGCACCGCACCGGCCAGCACGCCGGGGATGCTGAGCGGCAGCGTCAGCGTCCAGAACACGCGCCAGGGCCCCGCGCCCAACGTTCGCGCGGCATTCTCCAGCCGCCGGTCGACCGCCTCGATCGAGATCCGCATCGCGCGCACCATCAACGGCAACGCCATGACCCCCGCCGCGATCGCCGCGCCGGTCCAGCGGAACAACACGGTGATCCCGAACCAGTCCTGCAGCCAGGCGCCGATTGGGCCATTCGGTCCGAACGCGAGCAGTAGTAGCCAGCCGGTCACCACCGGCGGGACCACCAGCGGCAGATGGATCGCCGCATCGACGACAACCTTGCCCGGGAAGCGGACGCGCGCGAGCAGCCAGGCCAACGCGAAAGCGACCGGCAGGGTCACCAGCATCGCCACGCCGCCGACCTTCAGCGACAGCGCGACGATGCCCCATTCGGCCGCATCAAGCATTTAGCGCGCGGAGAATCCGTAGCGCACGAAGATCGCCTTGCCCTCCTGCGAGACGAGGAATTGCCGGAACGCCTCGGCATCGGGATTGGTCGACGCCTTCAGCCGCGCGATCGGGTAGGTGATCGCGGGATGCGTGTTTTCGGGGAAGACGCCCGCGATGCGGACCTTGGCGGACGCCTTCGCATCGGTCGCATAGACGATCCCGAGCGGCGCCGCGCCGCGCTCGACCAAGGCCAGCGTCGCCCGAACATTCTCAGCGCGCACCACCTTCGGCGAGACCTGCGCCCAAACGCCGAGCTTCTCCAGCGACGCCTGGCCGTATTTACCTGCTGGTACGGCGGTATCGGCCATCGCCAGTGGCCCGGCGGTGAGCACCCGCGCGAGCGCAGCGGGCGGCCGGACCGGAATGCGCACCGTGCTACCCGCCGGCGCCGCGACGACGAGCCGGTTGCCGAGGAAGGTGACGCGGGTCGCGGCGACGATCAGATTCTTCGTCGCGAGCTCGTTCATCCAGTCTTCGTCGGCGGAAACGAACAGATCGGCGGGCGCACCGGCATCGACTTGCCGGGCCAAAGCCGACGATGCGGCGAACGAGATGGTCGGCTTGATATGGCCTTTCTTGGCCCACACATCGGCCGCGGCGGTCAGCGATTCCTGCAGCGATGCGGCCGCCAGCACTAGCGGCGGCCGCTGCGCATACGCGGTGCCGCTCGCAAGGCCCACCGGGATTGCCAGTGCCGCCATCAGATACCGCATACAAAGACCCCATAATTTCGACCGGCGAACGCCAGCAGACACGGTAACGTCGCGCGCGGCAATGCGTTGCGCGTTAGTTCGCCGTGACCCGCCCGGTTCGCGCCAGCTTGCCCCAACCGACCAGGGGCCCGCGCAGCGCCTGGGCGATCGCCTTCAGCACGACGTAATACATCACCTGGCGATAGCCGATCCGCTGCGGGATCAGCAGCCACAGCAACCGCCAGCGTTCCTTCCGCTCAAGCGCGAACGCGATCGTCGCAGCGAGCAGGTCGATCGCGGTGAAGATCAGCCAGTAGGCGAGCATCGTATAGACGTCGTGGCTGGTCTGCTCCCAGCCATGCGCCTGCACCGACACATAGGTCGAAGCGAAGCTGACAAGCAGCGCGAGGTCGATGATCGGCGAGATCGACGCGAGGATGATCTGGAACACGATCGCCTGCGGCAAGCCTACCCAGCCGAGCCCGCGCGGATGCGACCGGCCGATCGCCGAGCGGTGCTTGTAGAGGCACTGCAACGTCCCGAACGCCCAGCGGAACCGCTGCTTGGCGAGCGCGCGCATCGTCTCAGGTGCTTCGGTCCAAGCGATCGCGAACTGGTCGTACTGGACGGTCCAGCCATGCCGCTGGATCGCGATCGTCAGGTCCTGGTCCTCGGCGAGCGTATCGTCGGGATAGCCGCCGACGCTGCGGATCGCCTCGAGCCGCCACGCGCCGACCGCACCCGGCACGACCGTCATGGCGTTCAGCCGCGCGAGCGCACGCCGTTCGAGATTCTGCGCGGTGATGTATTCGAGCGCCTGCCATTTGGTGATCAAATTGACGCGGTTGCCGACCTTCGCGTTACCCGCGACCGCACCCAATTCGGGATCGACGAACCACCGTGCGAGGCGGGCGATCGTCATCGGTTCGAACTGCGTATCGGCATCGAGCGCGATCACGATCTCGCCTCGTGCGAGTTCGAGCCCACGGTTGAGCGCGCGTGCCTTGCCGCCGTTCTCTAACGTCAGCAGGCGGACGCGGTCGTCGCCGGCGAACGCCTCGGCCACGACGCGGCTGGTGCCGTCGCTCGATCCGTCGTCGATCACGATGACCTCGATCGAGACGTCCTTCGACGCCAGCACGCCCTCAACGGCGCGGACGATCACGCGCTCCTCGTTGAACGCGGGGATCATCACCGTCACGAACCGCGACGGATCGATCGCCGGGAACACCGTCTTCAGTTCGCGCCGTGCCTGGATTAGCGCGAGCGCCGAAAGTGCCAAGGCGCGCAAGATGCCGATCGTGATCGCGATCCCGAAGATCCAGCGGAGCGCGACGACGATGCCGCCGAGCGTGCTGAACAGCGCGAGGTCGGCGACAGCGGCGACGCGGTCGCTCGACGAGATCACCGGCATCGACTGGTTGCGCGACAGCCCGGCAAGCGTTGACACGGGAACGAAGCTGTAGCCCATCGCCCGCAGCCGCTCGATGATGATCGGCAGCGCGGCGACGGTCTCGGCGCGGTTACCGCCGGCGTCGTGGAGCAGGATGATGTTGCCGCTGCGCTCGGGATTGCCCGCCTCGACGCCGGCGATGGTCCGGTCGATGATCGCCTGCACGCCGGGGCGCTTCCAGTCGTCGGGATCGACGTGGAGGCCGACCGAGATATAGCCGCGTTTCTGTGCTTCGAGCGCAGGCAGGATTTCGTCCGCGGTGCTCGGCTCGGCGTCGCCGAAATAGGGGGCCCGGAACAGCCGCAACGACCGCCCTGTGAACGCCTGGAACAGCCGCTGCGTGGTGTTCAGCTCGTACTTCACCTGCCGCTGCGAGACATTGGCGAGGTTGGGATGCGTATAGGTGTGGCTGCCGATCTCATGGCCTTCGTTGACCATGCGCTCGAGCAGAGGGCGTTCGGTCAGCGCATTCTCGCCGATCACGAAGAACGTCGCGGGCGCATGCTCGCGCTTGAGAACGTCGAGGATCTGCGGCGTCCATTCGGGATCGGGCCCATCGTCGAACGTCAGCGCGAGTTGTTTCGGACGATAGCCGGTGCGGACCACGACATAGGGCGACGGCATCCGCGTGAAATTGACGTCGGCGATCGTGCCGTCCTTGGCCGGCACCGCGTCGCGAATGCCGGTGACCGGCTCGGCGGCGATCTTGAGGATCTCGCCGCTGCCCTCGATATCGACATTGGTGCCGGCCGGCATCTTGTCGATCGAATCGGGGATCGGCAGTTTGCGATGATCGCGACCCCAGATCGACCAGAGCCCGGGATCCTCCGACCCGAGACGCCAGAGCGCGACGCTGCCGAGGCCAGCCTTTTGCAGGAACGCGATCTGGTTGTACGCCGACGCCGCATCGAGCAGCCACACCTGGTGCTTCACACCACCCTCGGAATAGGCGAAGCTGCTGTTGCCGCTGGCCTTGTCGAAGGTCGGCACCGTGCCCGAGTCCGCTGCGTTCTGCCACGCTTCCTCGACGTCGAGCGCATCGCCGTTGCCGGCATCGGCCCCCGCATGCCAGTCATAGGCATAGGAGCCGATCGCCACGACCAGCTTGGCGGGGGGGATGCCACGTGCCGCATCGGCTACCATGTGCGCGAACCAGCGCTGCGACGCGATCGGGCCTGGCGCCCCGCTCGTTTCGTGCTCGTCATACGCCATCAGGAAGATCTTGTCGGTCACCTTGGCATAGGCGGGCAGGTTCCAGTCGGGGTTGGCGACCGGCGCTGCGATCGCGACTACCCAGCCGCGGCTCGCGAACCGCGCGCGCGTCTCGGCGAGGAACGCGCGGTAGTTGGGCTGTGCCGACGCTGGCAGATCCTCGAAATCGTAGAACACGCCGCCGGCGCGGTTGGCGGCCAGGAACGGCACGAGCTTGTCGAGGAAGGCCGCGCGGGCCTTCGGGTCGGCGAACAACGCGGCGCTGCCGGCACCGTCCCAGTTCCCGTCGACCGCGTTCTGCACCATCGGCAGGATCACCGGCCGGTGAACCGCCTTGTTGAGGATATCGCGACCTGACTGATCGCGGAACACGGTGATGTGGTGATCCTTGCCGGTGATCGAGACCCAACCGGGGATCAGCCAGTCGAGCTGTTCGACATGCCGCGCGAGGCTGGCCGTGCTCGCTTCGTCCCACGGCGCGTGAAAGGCGATCGCAAGCGCAGGGTTGGCGCCGTTGCCGACACCCGGCTTGGCCGCGCTCGTCCCGAACAGTTGCTTGGCGTAGTAATTCAGGTCGCGCCGGGTCTCGCGAAGGATGCCACCGCGCGGCGCGGGCAGCTTGTGGAGCGCGGGGTGCTCGGGCTCGATCGGGAGCAGCGGCGCGGTGGGCACCGCACCGATCGAAACGGCGAACATCGCGATCGATAGCAGCAGCAGCGCGACGAACGCCGCGACGCCAAAGGTGAACCGCCGCCGACGACGGCCGCTTGCATCATAGAAGACAGGATTGAGCGACATGAGGGGAGTATCAACCGACGGAAGGAAAACGGCAAATTTCTATTTTAGGCCGCTACAGCGCGGTTCCGGCGGACGCTGCTGAAAAATCCGTCACGCTGCGGTGGGATCGATCCGGAATCGCTGCATCCCCTCCCGCGTGCGGGAGGGGACCAAGGCGTGGCGCCCGGCTTTAACTAGCGGTGCGTCCGGTGATGGCGCGCGCCCACCCACTACCCCTCCCGCATGCGGGAGGGGGGAGGTCAGATCAGCGGAACTTGCCGCTGAGCGATACGCCGATGATCCGCGGCTCGTTGAACACCGCCGCCATGTAGTTCTCGATCACGCCCTTCAAGTTCTTCTCGCCGGTGATGTTGCGCGCGAACACCGCCAGTTCGTACGCATCGTCGGGCGCGGCGTAGCCGATCTTCAAGCCGCCTTCGAAGTTGCCGTTCGCGGTGAACTCCTTGGTCTTGTACAGCACGAACTGCGTATAGCCCTGGATGTTGAAGTCGCCCGCGATGAACGCGCGACCGCCATTGCCGAGCGGCTGGTCGTAGCGGGCGTTGAGGTCGACGTTGTACTCGGGCGCGTTTGGCAGCGGGTTGCCATTGATCTGCGCGAACGTGTTGGCGCCGACCTTGATCGTCGGATCCTCGACCGTGCAAACCACCACGCCGTTCAGGATGCAGACCTGCGCATAGACGTTCTTGTCGCGGATCTTGCTGTGCAGCAGGCTGAGGCCCGCACCGAGCGTCAGGTTCGGCACCGGCTTCCAGTTGGCCTCGGCTTCCATGCCGTACGCATCCGCCTTGTCGGCGTTGAACAGCACGCCATTGCCGTTCACGTCGTTGCCGTTGAGCTGGATGTCCTTGACACGGTAGGCGAAGACCGTGGCGTTCAGGCTCAGCGTGTTGTTCAGCAGGCGGCTCTTGACGCCACCCTCCCACGACAGGATCGTCTCGGACTTGGCGGTGGTGAAGTCGGAGTTGAACACGGCCGAGCGACCCTGGATCGTCGGCCCGCGGAAGCCCTCGGCAACGCGCGTGTAGAGGCTGACGTCGGGGCTCGCCTGATACAACAGGCTCGCATCCCAGCTCGGCTTGGTCGCCTTCAGCGTCACGTCGGTACGGCCGCGGTACGTGACCACGCCCGCCGCGGTGTCCGCCGTCTTCAGAAGCTGCGTGCGCTTCTTGTCCTCGGTGACGCGACCGCCAACGGTCAGCGTCAGCTTGTCGACCAACTCATAGCTGACCTGGCCGAAGCCCGCCCAGGACGTGTTGACGTCGTGCAGGCGTACCCAGTTGTTGGGGTTGCGCGCGGCTGTCGTCAGGAAGAATCCGCGCTGATAGAAGTCGGTGATGTCGCGCGTGTCGAAATACAGGCCGCCGACCTGCCAGTTGAAGCGACCGCCAGGGGTGCCCGCAAGCCGGACTTCCTGCGACCACTGATCGAGATCGCGGATCTGGCCCTGCGACTGGCCAAAGCCGCTTGCCACGCCGCCGACCGGGAAGTTCGCGCCGGCACCGCCGTCGGTGTCGCCACGGCTGAACCCCGAGGTCGTCTCGTACGCGGTGATCGAGGTCAGCGCAGCGGGACCGAAATCGTAGGTCGCGCGGGCCGAGCCGCCATAGGTGTTGTAGCTCTGCGGGTTGTCGTTGCCTTCGTCGTACGAGACCACGTTGCGCGGCTCGGCCGAGACGTCGTTCGAGCCCTTCTTGAGCGCACCGCGGTGGAACAGCGTCGAGGTGCCGTCATACCAGCGCGCATGGCCCGACAGGTCCAGCGTGAAGCGGTCGCCCGGGGTCAGTGCGAGCTGAACGCGGACGTTGCGATCATCGAAGCCGCCCATCGCGTCCTTGCGCGGCGTCGCGGTGTTGTCGGCACTGACACCGGCGAACCGGTTGTCGACATAGTTCTCACGGTGCTGGATCAAAGTCGACAGGCGGATGGCCAGCAGGTCCTTGATCAGCGGGCCACCCACACCGGCATCGAGGCTGACGCTATTGTACGAACCGACCGACGCCGAAGCACGGCTGTCGAAGTCGTTGGTCGGCTTGTTGGTATCGAACTTGATAATGCCGGCGGTGGTGTTGCGACCGAACAGCGAGCCCTGCGGACCGCGCAGCACTTCGACCTGGCGGACGTCGAACACCGGGTTCGACTTCAGCACGACATGCTCGAGGATCACGTCGTCCTGGATGATCGTGACCGGCTGCGACGCGCCGAGGTAGAAATCGATGTTGCCGAGACCGCGGATGTAGAAGCGCGGGAAGATGCGGCCGGTCGTCGATTCGACGTACAGGCCGGGGACGCGGCCCGACAATGCGAGCAGCGTGTCGTCGCCGCCGGCGGTGTAGGCACGCAGGGCGTCGCCCGATGCGACACCGACCGAAAGCGGCACCTTCTGGAGGTTCTCGGAGCGGCGTTCTGCGGTGACGACGATGTCGCCGAGACCGTCCGCCGGAGCAGCCTGCTCCTGGACGGGCGCCGCATCCTGCGCGAACGCCGCCGAACCAGCCAGCACCGAACCGAACGCGACGCTAAGCATCAGCGCCGACTTAACGACCGAAATCTTCAAAATTCTATTCCCCAATAATGCGGCGCCGTCCCTGACGACCGACCGCACATCCCAAGATACAACGTCGCGGCTTGTCATCGACCGCCCTCCCCGGACGGCTCGACGACGCCTCGCGACGCTCACTCCCCGATCCGGCGGTTAGGCGGGGATTGTGTTGGTATGATGACAGTTGGTTACGGCGATCACGGATAATCCCGGCGCACATGCACGACGTTGACGATCTCGATCATGCCTGGCACGACTCGATAGATGAGAAGATAGTTGGGGTGCACGACAGCTTCGCGCGTACCGCCAGCCCTGCCTGATCGGTACATGAATGGGTGATCGGCAAGACGGTCAGCGCATGCCGCGATCGATGTCGACAGCCGTTCGGCTGCGTCCCTATTCCGATCGGCGACATAATCGAGAATTGCAGTGGCATCTTCGACCGCTTCAGGGCGCCAGATCAGCTTCAGCGATCTCCGCCTGATCGATCGGTGGACGTTAAAACCGATCTCATCGCGGCGACGGCATCTTCGTGTGCAATCGATGGACGAGGATCTGCCAACGACCGCGCGACCTTTTCGCGTAGCCAACGATCATAAGCTTCTGCCGAGATCGAGGACCCGGACTCGAACGGTTTGGATGAGACTTGCGCCATCACGCGAGCCTACGCCTATCGCTGCCGAATGCAACGTAGCCGCGCCACGGCAAAGCCGCGTCGTCGGACGACACGACCGAGGACAAGCTCGGCCGGTCGCCGTCCGGCTAGACGCTTATCCTCGTCCAAGCAGAGCCTGGCCTCAGGCGTCGTCGCCCATCCGCAGCGCGGCAATGAACGCCTCCTGCGGGATGCTGACCGAGCCATATTCGCGCATCTTCAGCTTGCCCTTCTTCTGCTTTTCCAGAAGCTTCTTCTTGCGGCTGGCATCGCCACCGTAACACTTCGCAGTCACGTCCTTGCGCATCGCGCTGATCGTCTCGCGCGCGATCACCTTGCCGCCGATCGCCGCCTGGATCGGGATCTTGAACAGATGGCGCGGGATCAGTTCCTTCAGCCGTTCGACCATGCCGCGGCCGCGCACTTCGGCGGTGCCGCGGTGGACGATCATGCTCAGCGCGTCGACCGGCTCCTCATTGACGAGGATGCCCATCTTGACGAGGTCGCCCTCGCGGTAGCCGATCTGGTGATAATCGAAGCTGGCATAGCCCTTCGACATCGACTTCAGCCGATCGTAGAAATCGAACACGACCTCGTTCAGCGGCAGTTCGTATGTCGCCTGCGCGCGGCCGCCGACATAAGTGAGGTTCTTCTGGATCCCCCGGCGGTCCTGGCAGAGTTTGAGCACCGACCCGAGATACTCGTCGGGGACGTAGATCGTCGCCTCGATCCACGGCTCGCTGATCGTCGCGATCTTGTTCGGCTCGGGCATGTCGGCGGGGTTGTGCAGCTCGATATGCGTCGTGCCGGACGGATCGGCGTGGGTCAGCTCGATCTCATAGACGACGGACGGCGCGGTGGTGATCAGGTCCAGATCATATTCGCGCGTCAGCCGCTCCTGGATGATCTCCAGATGCAGCAACCCGAGGAACCCGCAGCGGAAGCCGAAGCCCAGTGCGGCCGACGTCTCCATCTCGAACGAGAAACTCGCATCGTTGAGCCGCAACTTCGAGATGCTCTCGCGCAGCTTCTCGAACTCGGCGGCATCGACCGGGAACATCCCGCAGAACACGACCGGCTGGACTTCCTTGAAGCCCGCGAGCGCTTCGAGCGCAGGCCGCTTCGCATCGGTGATCGTGTCGCCGACGCGCGTTTGCGCGACCTCTTTGATCTGCGCGGTGATGAAGCCCATCTCGCCCGTGCCGAGCTCGGTCAGCTGCTCGATCTTCGGACGGAAGCAGCCGACCCGGTCGACCAGATGCATCGTGCCGGTCTGCATGAACTTGATCTGCTGGCCCTTTTTTAGGACGCCGTCGATCACGCGCACCAGGATGACGACGCCGAGATACGGATCGTACCAGCTGTCGACCAACATCGCCTTCAGCGGCGCCTCCGGGTCGCCGCTGGGTGGCGGGATCTTGGTGACGATCGCCTCGAGGATCTCGACGATTCCGATCCCGGACTTCGCCGACGCGAGCACTGCCTCTGATGCATCGATGCCGATCACGTCCTCGATTTCCTTGCGCACCTTCTCGGGTTCGGCGGCGGGCAGATCGATCTTGTTGATCACCGGCACGATCTCGTGGTCGTGCTCGATCGACTGGTACACGTTGGCGAGCGTCTGCGCCTCGACGCCCTGCGCGGCATCGACCACCAGCAACGCGCCCTCGCACGCGGCGAGGCTACGGCTCACCTCATAGGCGAAGTCGACATGCCCCGGCGTGTCCATCAGGTTGAGGACGTAATCGAGGCCGTCCTTGGCGTGATAGGCGAGGCGCACGGTCTGCGCCTTGATCGTGATCCCGCGCTCCTTCTCGATGTCCATGTTGTCGAGCACCTGCTCGGACATTTCGCGCGCAGTGAGGCCGCCAGTTTCCTGGATCAGCCGGTCGGCGAGCGTCGACTTGCCATGGTCGATATGGGCGATGATGGAGAAATTGCGGATGCGGTCGAGCGGAGTCATGGCGCGCTCCTAGCAGCGACGCCGCGCGGGGGATAGACGGCCGACCTAAAGCTTGCGCGCGATGAGATGATAGCAGCGCGCGACCTGCCGATACGGGTCCAGCCGGCCCGCCAGCCATTCGGCGCGCAACACGTCCTCGGGATCGTCCGCCAAGATCGGGCCAGTATGGTGATCGGTAAAGGTGCCGATACCCGACCATTCGACGATCCCGGCGCCCGCCTCGCTCAGCAGCGCTTCGACCGTCTCGCGTGCGTGATTGCGGCTCGCAGCGTAAGGACCATGCGCGTCGCTCCCCGTCTCCAGCGCGATGCGCGCCTCGGCCCACCGCTGCGCCAGCCCCGATCGCATCGCCGCCGCCGCCGGGTTGATCGCGACGATCGACACGAGCCCGCCCGTCTTGCACAGCGCGACCGCGGTGCGGACCAGCGGCGCGGGATCGTCCTCGTACATCAGCACGCTATGGCAGCAGACGAGATCGGCCACCTCAGCCTGGTCAGCCGCCATCGTCGCACCATCCGCGCAGATCAGCCGGACCCGGTCGCGGATCGCGCTGGGGCCGCGCGCCAGCCTCTGCTCGCCGAGCGTGATCATCTGCGGGTCGATATCCAGGACCACGACCTCATGCCCCGCCATCGCCAACCGAACCGCCAACGCCGCGTCGCCACCGCCAAGATCGACCACGCGCAACGGCCGCTCGGGCAACACCGCGGTCAGCGTACGCAGCGTCAGTTCGAGTGGAATGCTGGTGCCTCCATGCCCACCCGGCAGCACGAACGCATCGATGATGTCGGGCGCCGCGATCCAATAGTTCATGCCGCGACCAGTGGTGCAGGACACGGCGTCAGCACACCGTCCGACAACAACCCGCAGCAGTCGCCGTCCTCGATCTGCAACGTGTCGGGCGAAAACACGTCCTCGTCCCGCGTGCTTTCGGGATGCGGTGTGTCCGACGGCAACAGATGTTCGAGATCGATGACATCACCGCTCCCGTCGACCTCGACGATCCCGCCGCGCGCGATCAGGTCGAGGTGGATCGCACATTGATAGCCGACCACGCCCGGATCCTGGTTATGCTGGCCGAGCCCGAGATGCACGCCTGGCCGACGCTCGTTGATGTGCGAATTCATCGCGATCGGCTCACCGATGCCGAAGTTCGTGCCGAAACCAAGCTCGCCGACATTGTAGGCGCAATGGGTGGTCAATGCAGAGTCGAGGAACCGCATCGTCCGCGGATCCTCGCAGCGATGCGCGACGACCCGCCCGCCTTCGATTTCGATCGTTACCGGAAAGGTCTCCAGCCGCACGTCGTCTTCGGTGATCGCGTTCACGTTATAGGCGAAGTCCGCGACGTGAATGCCCGAAATCTTCGCGGGAAATGTCGCGACCTCGCCGGCCGGCAGAATCACCGTGCCACCCTCGCGCGCCCGGCCGCGGTTGCTGATCCAGCGGTGCCTGGCATCGAGCGTGACCTCAAGATCGGTGCCGCCCCGCGTCGTGATCCGCAGGTGCGACGCGCGCGTCAACCGTTCGAGGATCGCGACGTTGCGTCGCGAAAGTTCGTCGGGGGTCGCGAGCAGGGCATCCGCGAACAGGCTGTCGCTGGCGCTGATCGAGCGGAATATCCGCGGGCGTTCCGGCGGATATATCGACAACGCGCGGGTCAGCGCACCGGTATGCGAAAACGTGTCGCGTTCGAACGACAACAGGATCAGCCGCCCCGCGAACGCATCGACCGCGGGCAAGACCGCAATGAGCCTTTCCTCGAACGTCTCGTCGACGAGCGGCGCCATCCACACGCGTATCGTGGGGATGGCGCGCATCTCTAGCGCGGCGCAGACGAGGGCGGCGGACCGCTGGCTATCGCTCGTATAGAGGATAACCGCGGTGTCGCCGCCGGCGATCCGGACATAGGCGTCCAGCAGGGACTGAACCCCGCACCAGATCTTCCCGTCCATCGCCCTAGTTCTTCTGTTCGATACCGCGCTCGGTCAGCGTCGGCTTCGAGGTGCTGTAGCTGATCGTCCATGCGACCTCGTCGAGCGTGCGGATGCGCGTCCCGCCGTCGAGCGTTGCGGCCGCGGTGCTGTACGAAATCGTCCAGGCCGCATCGCCGCCCTTGCCGATGTCGATCACATGCGTGCTGAGGTCGCCGATCCGGAACACCTGCTCACTGCTTTTCACTTCGCGCAGTACCTGCGCCGAAACGCGGGCGACGATGTCGTTGATTTCCTGTTCGCTAGGCATGTCTGCTCTCCTGGAGTTTCGAGAAAACGCGGCGGCTGTTTCGTATCGGCAATCCGCGTTCCAACGACGCTGCGCTTTTGCGATAACCCGGACAATCGCCGCACAATCCGTTTCGGCGGCAAAACGAGTTCTCCATATGCGGGCTTGATCCAGGTTACCGGCCGGCCCCGATAAAAGAACCGCCATCCCGGTGCAGCTTCCCGCCGCGAGCTCATTCAATCGATCGTACGCAGGATATTTGTCTTGAACGTTCGGGATGTCGCGGTTAGGGCGCTCACCGGCAATGTTGTCGGGGCGTGGCGCAGTCTGGTAGCGCACTGGTCTCGGGGTCCAGGGGTCGTAGGTTCGAATCCTATCGCCCCGACCATTGCCGATTTTTCGGGGTTCAGCTCCGCTTTCCCCGAACATTATGCATCCTACGCTGCGATCTCCGCCTTCGCGGGCGCGGCTGTGACGCTTGCGTAAATCGCCCGATTTCTCAGCCCCCCGGCTGGCCTGATCGCAGTCCTACGCGCTACTGTTCAGTCGTATGACGCGGACAGCACGGGAGAGGATTGTCGTGATCGAAGTCAATTTCGACGGGCTAGTCGGCCCGACGCATAATTACGCGGGGCTCTCGATCGGCAATCTGGCGTCGGCGAACAATGCGGGTGCGGTCTCGGCGCCTCGGCTTGCCGCGCTCCAGGGCGTTGCGAAGATGCGCCGGCTGATCACGTTGGGATTCAGGCAGGGGATTTTTCTCCCGCACGCCCGTCCGAATATCGACTGGTTGCGCGCGTTGGGTTTTGTCGGCAGCGATGCTGAAGTGCTTGCTTCGGCCTGGAACGCCGACCGCGCCCTTGTCGCGAACGCCTTCTCCGCATCGGCGATGTGGACCGCGAATGCCGGGACGGTATCGCCCGCCCCTGACACGGCCGACGGGCTCTGCCATATCTCGGTGGCGAACCTGTCGACCATGCCGCACCGCGCGAGCGAGTGCGCGCAGACCGAGCGTCAGTTGCGGCTCGCGTTCGGCGACGCGCGCTTCTTCCGAGTCCATGCCCCCGTCCCCGCAGCCTTCGGCGACGAAGGCGCGGCGAACTTCATGCGGATCGTGCCCCAAGCGGGCGGCGGCGGCGTCGAGATCTTCGTCTATGGCGAGGGGCACGCCGGCGGCTTCCCGTCCCGCCAGTCACGCACCGCAAGCGAAGCAGTCGCGCGTCGCCACGGCCTGGACCCCGCGCGCACGCTGATGGTCCGGCAAAGCGACGCTGCGATCGCAGCCGGTGCATTCCACAACGACGTCGTCGCGGTCGCCAACGGGCACGTCCTCTTCACGCACGAGCACGCCTTCGCCGACCCGCAGGCGTTCTATAGCGACCTGCACCGGCTCGTGCCGGACGTGGTGATCCTAGCCGTGCCCGCCGGCCGGGTCAGCCTGAAGACCGCGATAGGGACCTATCTGTTCAACTCGCAGCTCGTCACTGCGGCTGACGGTACGATGACCCTCGTGCTGCCGGCCGAAGCGCGGGAGGATGCCGCGGTATGGGCCTGGCTGACCGAACAGGTCGCGGATGGCGGTCCTATCCGCCGGCTCGAAGTCGTCGACGTCCGGGAATCGATGCGCAACGGCGGCGGCCCCGCCTGCTTGCGGTTGCGCGTCCAGGTCGACGAGGAAGCGCTAGCCTCGATCGATCCCCGGTTCCTGCTCGACGAAACGATCTGCACCCGGATCGAAGACGTCGTCGCCCGCGAATGGCCGGAGGCGATCGGGTTCGACGACCTCGGCGATCCGCAACTGTGGGAACGCTGCGCGCGCGCGCGCGCCGCATTGACCCGAGCGCTTGGCTTCGGCGCTAGCGAAATCTGAGCATTACTAGGGAGAAGCGCCCCGCCCGTCCGTGCGACACTCTCGTATCCGGGCGGGGCGCCGTGGACGCTTCATCGATCGACGCGCGTCTCTATGGGCAAGCTAACACGGCCGGTGCCGTTGAAAACTTCCGTTCGTCAAGTTTGGCGGTCGTCCATCCCGATTATTGCCCGATATGCCGATGATGCGCTGCCCCCTGACCTCAAGAGGCACCGGCCTCGGCGGGAAGCTTGACCTTGCGGAGCGAGGCGATCACCTGCCGTGCACCCGGCGGTGCCACTTGAACGAATAGCTCGAACAATGCCTCGTCGGTGAACTGCTCGATGTCGGTGCCAAGCAGCAAGGCGATGGCCTGCCGGCTGCGCGCGCCAGGTTGCGCTTCGATCACGATCGTCCGCCAAGCCATCCCGACCGGCGGTTCGCCGTCGACGTCGTTGAATTCGCCCGGGATCATGTTCCGGAGTCGCAACCGGCGGTCCATATGCTTGGCAAACCACGCACCGTCGCCCGCGGCAGCGATCTGTACCGCTAACGTCTGTCCATTCATGCCGCTTCCTCACATCGACCGGTATCGCCGATCATAGCGACGCGGTGTTGCCGCACCACCACAGATGCAAGCCAGAAAAGCCCGAGGCCCAACTTACTATTGATAATAGTTATTAGAAACATTAGCGGGGCGGTTCTCGATAAGGAAACTTCATGACACGTCGTCGCTTCGGCACCGCCCTTCTGCTTGGTTCTACGCTCGCCGCATTGCCGGTGCAGGCGCAAGTCCGCACCGAGGACGGCGAAACCGGTGCCATCGTCGTGACGGGGCAGCATGCGCGTGGTCAGGCATCTTCGGGTACCAAGACCGACACGCCGCTCGCCGAGACGCCGCAGTCGATCAGCGTCATCACCGCCGACGACATTGCCGGGCGCAGTCTCCAGAATCTCAACCAGGCGCTGCGCTTCGTCGCTGGCGTCACACCGGAAACGCGCGGCTCGAGCGGCGAGGTCTACGACCAGTTCAAGCTGCGGGGGTTCGACGCGCCGGTCTATCTCGACGGGCTGAAGCAGTTCGGCAGCGCGTCCGGCTACGCGGTCCCGCAGATCGACGTCTCGCGGCTCGATCGGATCGAAGTCATCAAGGGCCCCGCTTCGGTACTCTACGGCCAGTCCAGCCCCGGCGGGCTCGTCGCGGAATCGAGCAAGCTCCCGCTCGACCAAGCGCTGTACGGCGCGATCGGCGGGACCTACGGCAACTATGATCTCTACCGTGTCGATGCCGATATCGGCGGCCGTGCCGG
This sequence comes from Sphingomonas sp. PP-F2F-G114-C0414, assembly GCF_003688595.1. Classification (GTDB taxonomy): domain Bacteria; phylum Pseudomonadota; class Alphaproteobacteria; order Sphingomonadales; family Sphingomonadaceae; genus Sphingomonas. The sequence goes on along the minus strand of NZ_RCWT01000010.1, from coordinate 441,038 downwards.
TGAGGGCGTCCTTTGGCGGATCAACGGCAGCGTCAACGGTGCCGACACGCAGCAGAAATTCGGCAAGCGCGAGCGCCAGACGATCTCGGGCGCGGTGACCGTCGGCGCGGGCAGCTCGACCAGCTTCACGCTGCTCGGCGCCTATTCGCACGATCCTTACAACGGCGATTACGGCGTGTTCCCGGCCAGCGGCACGCTGATCGCCAACCCCAACGGCAAGCTGCCGACCAGCTTCGACGGTGGCGAGGCGGGCAACCGGTTCAGCCGCGAACAGGCCGCGCTCACCTACATCTTCCGCCACGAGTTCGGCGGCGGCTGGGCGTTTCGCTCGTCGGGCCGGTATCAATACGTAAAGTCGAACCTCGGCCTGATCTATACCGCCGGCGCCCTTGATGCGACCGACCCGACCCAGCAGACCTATAGCCGCGCCTCCTATGCGACCCGCGAGCAGCTCAACAACTGGACGTTCGACAACCAGCTGACCGGCACGGTGCAGACCGGCCCGGTCAAGCACACGCTGTTGTTCGGGGCCGACCGCCAGGTCGCGCATTCGGCCGAAGTCGGCGCGTTCGGCACCGCTCCATCGCTCAACGGTTTTGCCCCGGTCTATGGCACGGTGGTGGTACCGACCACGCCGGAAGCGATCGGCGGCCAGTTCACGATCGACGCGCGCCAGCGCCAGCAGGGCGTCTATGCGCAGGACCAGATGGCGCTTGGCGAGCTCCGCGTCGTCTTGAGCGGACGCCAGGATTGGGCCCGCGCGCAGCAGATCGGCGCTGCGGCGAAGAACGATGAGAAGTTTACCTATCGCGCCGCCGCGCTCTACACGCTGCCGTTCGGTCTGGCGCCGTATGTCAGCTATGCGACGTCGTTCGAGCAACAGGCCGGCACCGTGCTGCGTCCCGATGGCAGCTTCGGCATCGCCGATCCGTCGCTAGGCAAGCAGCTCGAGGCCGGTGCCAAGTTCACCGTGCCCGGCACGCCGATCCTGCTGTCCGGCGCGTGGTTCCGGATCGATCAGACCAATGTGCTGACCTCGACGCCGACGTTCTCGGTCTCGACGCAGACCGGCAAGGTCCGTTCGCAGGGCGTCGAGTTCGAGGGTACGGCGCCCCTGCCCTACGGGTTCGACGCGCGCGTCGCCTATAGCCGCCAGCGGGTGAAGGTCACGCAGGACCTGAACGATCCGTCGCGTGTCGGTCGTGGGCTTGAGACCGTCGGGCGTGGCGGCACGACGCTCGCGCTGAACTGGTCCCCGCCCGAGGTCGGCCTTGCAGGGCTGACGATCGGCGGCGCGCTGCGCCATGTCGACCAAGTCTATGCCGGCGTCACGCCGGGCGAAACCATTGGGCGCAACAGCCCGTCCTACACCGTGTACGACGCGCTGATCCGCTACGACCTGGCGAAGTTCGCCCCCTCGCTCCGCGGCCTGAGCCTGGCAGTCAATGGTGCCAACATCTTCGACAAAAAGTATCTGACGTCGTGCTTCGCCAACTACAACTGGTGCTGGTACGGCAACCGCCGCACCGTCCAGGCGACGATCGGCTATCGCTTCTGATGCGGTAACGACGAGACATCCCGGCCGATCGACATTCGGTCATCGGTCGGGAGCGACGAAGCTGTCGGAGTGACGACGCCAGCGTAGCGATCCGGTATAGTCGGCCGATGCTGCCGATCCTCTACAGTTTCCGACGATGCCCCTATGCGATGCGGGCGCGGCTTGCGATCGTGGTGCGCGTGCGCGTGGTCGAACTGCGTGAGATCGTCCTGCGCGCGAAGCCGCCCGCGATGCTTGCGGCGTCACCCAAGGGTACGGTGCCGGTGCTGGTCCTGCCGGACGGGTCGGTGATCGACGAGAGCCTCGGGATCATGCGATGGGCGTTCGTCTCCGGCGACGTCGAGGGGGATGGCGAGACGGATCCACGCGCCATGATTGCCACGAATGACGGTGCGTTCAAATATCACCTCGATCGGTACAAATATGCCGACCGCTATGGGGTGAACCGTCTGGAACATCGCGCGTGCGCCACGGACATCCTCGCCAACCTCGACCAACGGCTGCGCGTTGCCGAACATCTCGGACGCGACGCGCTGTCGCTCGTCGATCTGGCGATCATGCCATTCGTGCGCCAGTTCGCGGAAACCGATCGATCGTATTTCGACGGTTTGCCGATGCCGGGTTTGCAGGCCTGGCTGACGCGGCATCTGTCGTCGCGGCTTTTCGAACGGATCATGGTTCGCCATCCGCCGTGGCAGGACGGCGATCCGCCAAAGATCTTTCCGGATGGCGCCTCCTGAGCAGCGATCGTCGTCGATCGCCGCTCAGGGTTCGTCACCGCGTCATTTCGCCGAAGCGGCGAGCCCACGGTCTTCGAGCATCGGGCCGATATCCGGGTCCTTGCCGTAGAAAGCCTTGAACATCGGACCGTAATCCTCGGTATGGCCCTTCGACAGGATCATCTCGCGGAAGCGCTGACCATTTGCGCGGGTCAGCCCGCCATGGGCCATGAACCACGCATACGCGTCGTTATCGAGCATCTGCGTCCACAGATATGCGTAGTACCCGGCCGCATAGCCACCCGCCCAGATGTGCGCGAAATAGCTGGTGCGATAGCGCGGCGGCACGTCCTTCGTGTCGAGCCCCATCGAGTTCAGCGCCTTGGTCTCGAACGCATCGACGTCCTGCGGCCCCGCCGACGCCGGCAGCGAATGCCAGTCCTGATCGAGCGTCGCCGCCGCCACCAGTTCGCCCAATTCATACCCCTGGTTGAACTTCGCCGCGTTCTTGATCTTCGTGACGAGCGCCTGCGGCATCACCGCACCGGTGCGATAATTCTTGGCGTAGTTCGCGAAAACCTTGGGATCTAGCGCCCAATGCTCGTTGAATTGCGACGGGAACTCGACCCAGTCGCGCGCGGTGTTGGTGCCCGACACCAGCGGATAGGTCTGGTTCGCGAACAGCCCGTGCAGCGCATGGCCGAACTCGTGGAACATCGTCGTCACGTCGTCGAACGTGATCAGCGCGGGCTGGCCCGGGGCAGGCTTGGTGAAGTTGCCGACGTTGTAGACGACCGGCTTGGTTTTCAGCAGCTTCGACTGGCCGACGAAGTTCGACATCCAGGCGCCGCCCGCCTTGTTGTCGCGCTTCCAGTAATCGAAATACATCAGGCCCAGTTCTGAGCCGTCCTGATCGTAGACGGTGAACACGCGGATGTCGGGCTGGTAGGTCGGGATGTCGCGACGTTCCTTGAAGGTGACGCCGTAGAGCTGGTTGGCAGCGAAGAACACACCATCGGTGAGCACGCGGCTGATCTCGAAATACGGCTTCAGCTCGTTCTGGTCGAGGTCGTACTTGGCCTTGCGCACCTTGTCCGAATAAAAATCCCAGTCCGACGGCGCGAGCGGGAACGAGGCGCCGGTCGCGTTTATGGTCTTCTGCAACTCGGCCGCCTCGCGGCGCTGCTCGGCGGCGGTCGCCGGGACGAGCTGCGTCATGAAGCCCTTCGCCGCCGCCGGGGTCTTCGCCATCTGGTCGTACAGCGAATAGGCGGCGTAGTTCGGATAGCCGAGCAACTGCGCCTTCTGCGCGCGCAACTGCGCGATCTTCTGGATCAGCGCGCGCGTGTCGTTGGCGTCACCCTTCTCCGAGCGCGTCCAGCTCTTGTCGAACAGCGCCGCACGCGTTGCACGATCGGAGAGCGAGGCGAGCGCCGGCTGCTGCGTCGTGTTCTGGAGCGACAGCACGTATTTGCCGGGCATCCCCCGCTCCTTCGCGCCTTCCGCGGCGGCGGCGATCTCGGCATCGCTCAGCCCGGCGAGCTTGGCCTTGTCGTCGACCACCAGCGCACCCGCCTTGGTGCCGGCGAGCAGCTTCTGCTGGAAGTCGGTCGTCGCGGTCGAGATCTGCGTGTTGAGCAACCGGAGCTTGGCCTTGTCGGCGTCGTTCAGCTGCGCGCCGGCGTGGAGGAAATCGCTGTGATAGATCTCCAGCACCTGCTTCTGCTCGGCATCGAGCCCGAGCGAGTCCTTCTTCGCATACAGCGCCTGAACGCGCGCGAAGAGCTTGGGGTCGAGATAGATCGCGTCGCTGTGCTGCGCGAGCTTGGGCGCCTCGGCGGACCGCACCGCGTCGAGCGCATCGTTGGTGTTCGCCTGCGACACGCCGAAGAACGCCTGGCTCGCGCGATCGAGCGTGCGCCCCGAGCGCTCCATCGCCTCGATCGTGTTCGCGAAGGTCGGTGCCGCGGAATTGTTCGCGATCGCCTTCATCTCGGCGATCTGTTCGGCCATGCCCTGCTCGAGCGCGGGCTGGTAGTCGGAGTCCTTGATCTGGTCGAAGCGCGGCGCCTGGAACGGCAGCGTGCTGGGCACGGTCAGCGGATTGACGCGGGCCGCCTGGACGGGCGTCAGCCCCGCGAAACAGCAGAAGATGGCGGCGGAGCGAAGCAAGTTGGAACGCGGCATCGGTGTCTCACAAAGACAGGAGTGATGACGCGCTTCTTGCATGGAGTGTCAGGGCGTTACAATGTCTCGTTTGCTACGCGCCCGTGACCGCAGGACCCACGACACGGCATCGACGATGCCGCCCCGCCGGCCCTGAGGTACGTACTCGTCAGACGATCTTTTCGAGCGGCTGGTTCGGGCGATCGGCATAGGCACGGAAGCGCGCCGCGCTACCCTGCGTGTAGGGCTTGGCAAACACCGTCGACACCGTGACCGAATCGCCGGTCGCATGCTCCGGCGTCAGCGTCAGCAGCGTGAAGCCCTTCAGATCCTGGTCGCAGAACCGGACTTCGCCCTTGTTCGCGTCGGCGATCAGCGTGCCGATACCGGGCAGCAGCGAGCCATAGGACGGGCTGGTGATCGCGGTGCAGCCGAACTCGGCGGCGACCAGCTTGCCCGATGCATCGTGCAGGTCGTTCGCCCATGCCGCGTGGCTGTCGCCCGACAGCACGATCGGCCGCGACTTCGCGCGCTTGAACGCCGCATAGAGTCGCTCGCGTGCAGGCGGATAGCCGTCCCAGCTGTCGAACCCGAACGGCAGACCGGCACGGTACGAGGCGATGCTCGCGGTCAGCCGCTCGCGCCACATCGCCGGCAGCTTCGCCATCGTCTCGGCGAACTTCACCGGCCCGAGCTGGCGCTCCATGTCTGGCCCCGCGATCTTCGCCATCACCACCTGATTGCCGAGCACCTGCCACGGCTTGCCCGACGCGACCGAGGTTGCCATCGTCTTCTCGACCCAGGCGAGCTGCGCCGGGCCGAGCAGTTCGCGATCGGTCCGCGCGCGCTCGGCGAGCATCGGTGCGTATTCGGCCTGCGTGATCTCCTCGCCCTTCGACACCACCTGATGACTGCGCGCGAGCAGCCGCGTCTCGACCATCACCAGCGTCGCGAGATCGCCGAACTCGAAGCTGCGGTTGATCGCCGCCCAGGGCTGGCCCGGCTTGGGATCGCGGATCGGCATCCATTCGAAATACGCCTGCATTGCCGCTGCTTTCCGCGCGTCCCAGTCGCCCTCGGTCTTGGGATCGTGGTTCTCGGCGCCGTGCATCCAGTCGTCGTTGGCGACTTCATGATCGTCCCACACGCAGATGAACGCGGCGCGGGCGTGTGCGGCCTGCATGTCGGCGTCGCGCTTCACCTGCGCATGGCGCATACGGTAGTCGGCGAGGCTGACGATCTCGTGGCGCGGCTCGACCAGGCGATTGATCTTTTTGGCGATGTCCGCGCCATAGCCGTCGACGCCGTATTCGTAGATATAGTCGCCGAGGTGCAGCACCGTGTCGACGCGGTCGAGCTTGGCGATCGCGTCATAGGCGTTGAACAGCCCGCCCGCGTAGAGCTGGCACGAGACGACCGCCATCACGACGTCGGCGACCTTGCCCTTGGGCAGCGTGCGGAACCGGCCGACCGGCGAGCGCGTGCCGTCGGCGGCGTCGAACCAGTAGCGGTATTCGCGGCCCGGCTGGAGCCCGGTCGCCTCGACCTTGGCGGTGAAGTCGCGGGCGGCGCGGGCCTTGACGCTGCCCGAACGGAGCGGCTTGCCGTTCTCGGCTTCGGCGACGTGCCACGTCAGCGCGATGTCCCCGACCTGACCCGCCTCGACCGGGGTGGCGCGGGTCCACAGGATGGCACCGTCGAGCGAAGGATCGCCGCTCGCCACGCCGTGATCGAAGCGGAGCTTGGCCGCGCCCGCTGCGTGCGTCGCGGCCGAGGGCAGCGCGAGCGTCGCACCCGAACCGGCGAGTTTCAGCGCAGTCTTCAAAGCATCGCGGCGGTTGATCGTCATTGAACAGGGCTTTCGTTATTAGGCACCGCCGCGGTAGGCGCACTCCGCGACACTCCGGTGGCAACCCTGTGACAGTGCCGTGACTGGACTGTCATCTTGCTTTCATGAAGACGCCGTTTAACCGTCACGTTCCCTGCCTAGTGCCGATGCACGAACACGGGGGACACAATGACACGCATCTTTACGCGGCTCGCGCTTGCGACGCTCGCCACGACCTGCTCGACCGCGGCACTGGCCCAGGCGACGACGGAGCCCGGCACGGGAGCCACGGCTTCCGCCACCCCGAACGACGAGATCGTCGTCACCGCACAGAAGCGCGAACAGCGGATCGCCGATGTCCCTGTTACCGTCACGGCGATTACCGGTGCGAAGATGGCATCGATCGGTGTCAATTCGCTGAGCGAGGTCGCCGCCTACATTCCCGGTCTGCAGATCCAGGAGCAGAGCGCGAACAACCCGGGCTTCGTGATCCGCGGCATCACCTCGGACAACGGCTCGTCGCAGCAGGGCGCGCGCGTCACGCTGTATTACAACGGCATCGACATTAGCCGGTCACGTGGCGCGTATCAGGACCTGTTCGATCTCGAGCGGATCGAGGTCGTGAAGGGCCCGCAAGCGACGCTGTTCGGCACCGCCGCGGCAGTCGGCGCGATCAGCGTCATATCGGCGAAACCGCAGCCCGGCACATCGGGCGCGATCAACGGCTCGTACGGCAATTTCAACCGCACGCAGGTGTCGGGCTTCCTCAACGCCGGCAACGATGTGCTCGCCGGGCGGATCGCGTTCGCGTACAAATACCGTGACGGCTATGTCCGCAACATCGCCGGCGATCCGAAGGTCCCGAACCAGAACCAGGGTGGCGTCGACCAGGACGATCTGAACGGCCAGGACCAGCGTGGCCTGCGCGGCTCGCTGCGCTATCGCCCGAGCGACAGCGTCACCGCCGATCTCGTCCTGACCTATGACGGTCAGCGCAACCCCGGCACCGCCTTCAAGAGCCGCGCGCATGCCCCGACCGGCGGCCAGACCGGCGATTACGGCTATGCCGAACTGTCGGGCTCGCCGTACAGCGCCGCGGTTCTCGGCGCACGCAAGCTTGGCCTCGACCGCAACGTCTATGACGCAAACCTGACGATCACCGCAGACCTGTCGCCCGGGATCACCTTCACGACGGTCAACGGGTACCGCCGGTTCGACGCTCTCGAAGTGTTCGATGCCGACGGCGGCCCGGCCGCGTATCTCGAATTCGCCGAGGATGCCAAGGGCGACCAGTGGAGCCATGAGAGCCGCTTCGCCTTCGAAGGACCCAAGTATCGCGCCTCGGTAGGCTGGAACGCATTCTTCGAGAACGGGTATCAGCGCGTCCCGTTCGCGACCGAAGAGGGCACGTACCTCGCTTGCTCGGTCGCGGCCGCCTACGCACCGATCCGCACGGCGCTCAACGGTGCAGGCATCGCCACAGGGACGTCCTGCGTCGCACCGAACGGTACGATCCCGGCCACGCGGGCGACCGCGGCGCTCACCGGTGGCCGTGCAACCGCAATACCTTACGCCGCCGAGTTCACGAACTATGGCAGGAACAACACCTACTCGGTGTTCGCCGACGCGACCTACATCCCGGTACCCGCGCTCGAACTCACCGCTGGCGCGCGCATCCTGATCGAGGATCGCCAGTCGGGCTATTCGTCGGTCCAGCCGAACTCGGTGATCCTCGCGGCGCTTGGCATTCGCACCAGCCTGCTCGGAACGGCGAACACCAACGGCAACAAGTTCGTTGCCGAGAAGAGCTTCACCGCGATCCTGCCGCGCTTCAATGCGCTGCTGAAGCTCAACGACGACGTCAATCTCTACGCCACGATCAGCAAGGGTCGCCGCTCGCCGGTAGTCCAGCTCGCAGCGCAGAACACCGCATTCGGCGTCGGTCCGAACCTGCAGGTCGTGCCGCAGGAGAATGTCTGGAACTACGAAGGCGGCATCAAGGGGCGGGTCGGACCGTTCACCGGCGCGGCGTCGGTGTTCTACCAGACCTATGACGGCTTTCAGGTGTCAATCACCAACAACGGCGTCACCACAACGCAGAGCGCCGGATCGGCCAAGAACCTCGGCGTCGAGCTCGAAGGCAATCTGCAGCTCGCCTCGTATCTCTCTGCCTTCGCGACGTTTTCCTATATCGATGGCGGCATCGGCGACGAGGCGGCGAACGGCGTGTTCGCGGGCAATCGCTTCCGTCTCCAGCCGGAGACGACCGCATCGGGTGGCCTGATGCTGCGGCTGCCGGTCGGTGGTGCGACGCTCTACGCGACGCCGAGCATAAACTACCGGACCAAGGTGTTCTTCGAGCTGCCGAACAGCCAGGCGGTCAGCACGCCGGGCTACACGCTCGTCAACGCGCGCGCCGGGCTCGAGTTCGCGCAAGGCCGCTACAGCGTCGGCGGGTTCGTCCGCAACGCGACCAACAAGCGCTATCTGATCGACGCGGGTAACACCGGCGGGGGCTTCGGCATCCCGACCTACATCGCCGGCGAACCGCGCTTCTACGGCATCGAACTGGGCGCGAAGTTCTGATCCGCCACCTAGCCGCGACCGCACCGACCATTCATCCCCGGGGGGACCAATCATGACGTTCGAAACCATCTATACCGACGGCGATATCGACACCAATCCGACCGCCAACCCGCATCTCAACGACCTGATCGAGGTCCGCTATTTGCGCCGTCAGACGTTGATGGGCGGCATGTCGGCAACCGCCGCGGCGGTGTTCGGCGGCATGCTGCTGACCGGCTGCGACGACGACAGCGACAGCGGCGCGAGCCCCGTCACGGTCACGGCGACCGCAGGCGGCAGCTCGACCGCAGGCCGCGTCGCGACGCTGACCGGTGCAGCGATCGGCCACGTCGACAGCGTGACCTGGACGCAGACTGCCGGCCCCGCCGTCACGCTCGCCGGAGCCTCGACCGCCACCGCGACCTTCGTCGTACCGGGCGCCGCTGCCGGGACCGTCCTCAGCTTCCAGTTCACCGCAGTTTCGGCCAGCGGTTCGGTCAGCGCTACGACCAGCGTGACCGTCGGCGCGGCCTCGTTGGGCTTCACCGCCGTTGCGAAGAGCCTCGCGGATGTCGTTGCAGTGCCTGCGGGTTACGCGGTGACGGTCTTGTACCGGCTCGGTGATCCCATCGGCAGCGGCGTCGGCGCCTATGCCAATGACGGTACCGACGCGACCTTCTCGAAGCGCGCCGGCGATCATCATGATGGCATGAGCTATTTCGGCATGTCCGCCACCGGTACGCCGGACGCCAACGGCAACACCCGCGGCCTGCTCGTGCTCAACCATGAGAACATCACCCAGGCCTATCTCCATCCGAACGGCCCGACCACGACCGGCGGCGTCCGTCCCGAAGCCGAAGCGCTGAAGGAGATGGAGTGCCACGGCGTGTCGGTGATCGAGATCAGCCGCGCCGCCGCATGGAGCTATGTCACCACCTCGTCGTTCAACCGCCGCATCACCCCACTGGCGCCGATGAGCTTCTCGGGGCCGGTGCGCGGCGCCGACAGCCTCAAGACGCGCTACTCGCCCGACGCCACGACGGGACGAGGCACGATCAACAATTGCGCCAATGGTACAATGCCTTGGCACACCTACCTGACGAACGAAGAGAACTGGGTCGGGTATTTCAAGCGCGAAGTCGGTGACGCGGCGCGGCGTGCTGCGACCGGCGCCGTGGGCGTCAAGGCGAACACCTCGCTGACTCGCTACGGCAAGTCCGAGAGCAACACCGGCGGCAATTACGGGTGGTCGACGGTGACGCCGGCGGACACGACCAGCACGATCTATTCGCGCTGGAACATCACCGCGCAGGCCGGCGCGCCGGCCGATGGGACGGGCGATTTCCGCAATGAGATCTTCCACTATGGCTGGGTCGTCGAGATCGACCCGTTCGATCCCGCCTCGACACCGCGCAAGCGGACCGCGCTCGGTCGCATGAACCACGAGGGCTGCCAGATCGGCCGGACGATCGCGGGCGTGAAGCCCGCGTTCTACATGGGCGACGACGCGCAGAACGAGTATATCTACAAGTTCGTGTCGGCCACGCCGTGGTCGGCGGCGGATGCGACCGCGGCGAACCGCCTGACGATCGGCGACAAGTATCTCGATACCGGAACACTTTATGTTGCCAAGTTCGCAGCGGACGGTAGCGGCCAGTGGCTACCGCTGGTGTTCGGTCAGGGACCTCTCACCTCGGCCAATGCGGCGTATCCGTTCTCAAGCCAGATCGATGTGCTGATCAACACGCGCCTCGCCGCTGATGCACTCGGTGCGACGCGGATGGATCGACCGGAGTGGACGGCGGTCAATCCGACCACCGGCGAGATGTATTGCACGCTCACCAACAACTCGTCGCGGACCGTCGCGACCGCGGATGCGTCCAATCCGCGCGCCTATGTCGATCCGAAGACCACCACCGGCCAGAACACCGGTAACGCCAACGGTCACATCATCCGTCTGCGCGAGACGGGCGATACGTCGGAAGCGACGACCTTCGCGTGGGACATCTATGCGTTCGGGGCCGGCTCCGATCTGGATGCGACCAACATCAACCTGTCGGGGCTTGATGCGACCAACGACTTCTCGTCGCCGGACGGCCTCTGGTTCGGCCTGCCGAGCAATGCGTCGGGGACGATCGCGCCGGTGATGTGGATCGAGACCGACGACGGTGCGTACACCGACGTCACCAACTGCATGCTGCTCGCCTCGGTGCCGGGAATCGTCAACGATGGCGGTACGCGGACGGTGACCAACACGATTGGTGCGGCAACCGGCTCGGTGACGACGCGGATCGGCAAGGCACCGGGGGCGGCACTGCGCCGCTTCCTGGTCGGGCCGAAGGAGTGCGAGATCACCGGTATCCATACGACGCCGGATGGTCGCTCGCTGTTCGTGAACATCCAGCATCCCGGCGAGAATGGCGGGCCGACCAACATCACGAGCAGCTGGCCGGCGAACCAGGCGGGTGCGGTGACGGCTCCGTCACGGCCGCGGTCAGCGACGATCGTGATCACGAAGACCGACGGGGGTGTTGTGGGGCTTTAAGCGTCGGAGTTTGCTGATCCTCCCCCGCAAGGGGAAGGACCGACTAACGCACCACCCCGGCGAAGGCCGGGGGCCAATTGGGGGACGTCGCTCATCAGCGCTGTGCGTTGTTACCTCGGCTTTCCCAATTGGGCCCCGGCCTTCGCCGGGGTGGTCCATTCTCGCCAAATGGTATCGTTGTCATAGGCTTGACACTCGTCTCTCACGAGCAGCCGTAGCTATCAGACCGACCCAGCCGGGATCCGCGCTAGCGCTTCCTGCTCGATCTTCTCCAACTCATCCCGCGTCTGGACGATCGCCTCGCGTTGCGCATCGAGCAGGTCGATCCGCTGGCGGCAACGTTCGGCCAGCGCGCGCATCTGCTCCACATGCTGAGGGTCGGCGTCGTAGAGGTCGAGGAACTCTTCGATGTCGCGCAGCGTGAAGCCGAGACGCTTGCCACGCAAAATCAACTGCATCCGCGCCACTTCGCGCCGCGTGTAGACCCGCGTCGTGCCGATCCGGCAGGGCTCGATCAGCCCCTTATCCTCATAGAAGCGGAGCGTCCGCGCGCTCACGCCGAGCATGCGCGAGACCTCCTGTATGCCGGTAAGATCGTCCTGTCGGTCGTTCACGCGTCCACTCCCCTCGCCTCCGACGCCGCCGCCTTTGCGGTCTCTTCAGCGACAAGTTCCTTTTTGGATAGCTTGCCGATCAACGTCTTGGGGAGACTGTCGCGGATTTCGACCTCGCGGGGAAGCTCGATCTTGCTGATCTTGTCGCGCAGAAAATCGCGCAGTTCTAGCGGGGTAGCGACCAAACCTTCGGCCAGCACGACGAACGCCTTGGGAGCCTGGCCGCGGTATTTGTCGGGCACGCCGATCACCACCGCTTCGAGCACCGCGGGGTGTTCGTACAGCGCCTCCTCGATCACGCGCGGATAGACGTTGTAGCCGCCGGCGAGGATCAGGTCCTTGATCCGGTCGACGATGAACAGATAACCGTCCGCGTCGAGATGCCCGACGTCGCCGGTACGCAGCGCACCGTCGGCGAACAGGTCCGCGGTGGCAGCGGGCTTGTGCCAATAGCCTTGCGTGATCTGGGGCCCGCGCGCGCAGATCTCGCCATTCTCGCCGATCGGCAGCAGCCGGGTCGGATCCTCGCGGTCGCGGATCTCGATCGTCGTGCCTGGGAACGGCAAGCCCGCCGAGCCCGGCTTGTTGATGTCGTCGATCGGGTTGCAGGTGATGATCGGCGAGGCTTCGGACAGGCCATAGCCCTCGACGAGCTTGGCGCCGGTCGCTGCCTCGAACGCGGTGCGGACCTCGGCGGGCAGCGGTGCACCGCCCGAAATGCACGCGTGGATCGAGGACAGGTCGATCTTCTGCGTCTCCGCCGCCGTGGTGATCGCGGCGTAGATCGTCGGCACCGCGGGAAAATAGCTCGGCTTGGCGCGGTCGATGGTCTTGAGCAATTGCTGCAATTCGAACCGCGGCATCAGGATCATCTCCGCGCCGGTGCGGATCGAGTAGGTCAGCACGGTGGTCAGCGCGAAGACGTGGAACATCGGCAGCGCGCCGAGCACGCGGTCCTGGTGCGGTTGCTCGCCACCGACGAAGACGACCATCGCATCCGCGTTCGCAACGAGATTGGCGTGGCTGAGCATCGCCGCCTTGGGCTCGCCCGTGGTCCCACCGGTATATTGCAGCACCGCGACCTCGTCCGGGGAAACGGTAACGGGGGACGGCGCACCCTTCGCCTTGAGCAGCGCGTCGAACGTGGAATGGCGCGCGTCAGTCGGTGCCCGACCGATCTCGGCGCGCTTGAAGATGCGGTAGGCGATCGACTTCAGCGTCGGCAGAGCGCCTGAGATCGGACAGGTTATCACGTGCTTCACACCCATCTGCCCCGCGACCTTGAGGACGCGCGCGTGGATCTCGGCGATGTCGCAGGTGGCGATGATCGTCGCGCCCGAATCCTCGAGCAGATGCGCCAGTTCGCGCTCGACATAGAGCGGGTTGACGTTGACGACGACCCCGCCCGCCTTGAGGATCGCGAAGAACAGGATCGGATAATAGGGCGTGTTCGGCAGGCAGAGCGCGACGCGCGTGCCCTTCACGACGCCCATGTCCTGGAGCCCCCGCGCTGCCCGGTCGACCTGCTCGCCGAGCTCGGCATAGGTCAGCGTCCGCCCCATGAAGTCGAGCACGTTGCGCGACCCGAACCGACGCACCGACAGGTCGAGCATGTCGCCCAGCAGCCGCGGCTCGCCCAGCAACGGTACGCCGATTGCCTTGCCCCCGGAAGTGTCCTGCATCTCGCTCTCCATAACATGGTGTGCGTAAGCCATATTGTCGGCCGCTTCACCTTGACGTAAAGGTGAGGTATCGCACCTTAAGGGTAACCCGCAAGCGTTAACCGGGTCGACCGCAATATGAGAGGATCATCGTGACCAACGTCGTCATCGCCGGGTACGCCCGTTCGCCGTTCCACCTCGCCGGCAAGGGCGAACTCGCCCGCGTCCGTCCGGACGATCTCGCCGCGCAGACGATTCGCGGGTTGCTCGACAAAGCCGGCGTCGATCCGGCCGAAATCGAGGACATCATCCTCGGTTGCGCCTTCCCCGAGGGCGAGCAGGGCCTCAATGTCGCCAAGCTGATCGCACAGATCGCCGACCTGCCGATCTCGGTCGGCGGCATGACGGTCAACCGGTTCTGCGGATCGTCGATGAGCGCGATCCACATCGCCTATGGCCAGATCGCGGTCGGCGCGGGCGAGGCGTTCATCTGCGCGGGGCTCGAATCGATGAGCCGCGTACCGATGGGCGGCTACAACCCCCTGCCCAACCCCGAGCTCGCGAAGAAGAGCGCGGGCGCGTACATGGGCATGGGCGAGACCGCCGAGAACGTCGCGCGGCAGTACCAGATCACGCGCGCCGAGCAGGATGCGTTCGCAGTGAAGAGCCAGGACAAGGCGGCGGCTGCGCGCGCCGATGGCCGGCTGTCCGACGAGATCGTGACGATCCAGACCAAGGCGGGCCCGGTCAGCCAGGACGGCACGATCCGCGCCGGCACGACCACCGAGGCGCTCGCCGGCCTGAAGCCTGCGTTCAGCGCGGATGGCTCGGTGACCGCCGGCACCTCGTCGCCGCTGACCGATGGTGCGTCCGCGGTGCTGGTCACCTCGGAAGAGTTCGCCAAGAAGCACGGCCTGACGATCCTCGCGCGGATCAAGTCGATCGGTGTGTCGGGTTGCGCGTCCGAGACGATGGGGCTTGGCCCGATCGGTGCATCGAAGAAGGCGCTGGAGCGTGCCGGGATCACCGTTGCCGACCTCGACGTGGTCGAGATCAACGAGGCGTTCGCGAGCCAGGCGATCGCCTGCATCCGCGATCTGGGCCTCAAGGACGAGACGATCAACCTCGATGGCGGCGCGATCGCGATCGGTCATCCGCTCGGTGCGACCGGCGCTCGGATCGTCGGCAAGGCTGCTGCGCTTTTGTCGCGCGAAGGTGGCCGCTATGCGCTCGCCACCCAGTGCATCGGCGGCGGTCAGGGCATCGCTACGGTGCTGGAGCGCGCATGATGGTCGACGCTGTGAAAAAGGTCTGCGTCATCGGCGCAGGCGTCATGGGTGCGGGCATCGCGGCGCAGGTCGCCAATGCCGGCATCCCGGTGCTGTTGCTCGACATCGTTCCCCGCGAGGGTGACGACCGCGACGCAGTGGCCAAGGGCGCGGTCGCCAAGATGCTCAAGACCGACCCTGCCCCCTTCATGTCGAAGCGTGCGGCCAAGCTGGTCGAGACGGGCAACATCGACGATCATCTGGGTCGCGTCGCCGAGTGCGACTGGATCGTCGAGGCGATCGTTGAGCGGCTCGACATCAAGCAGGCGCTGTATGCCAAGCTCGAGACTTTGAAGCGCCCCGGCACCGCGGTGTCGTCGAACACTTCGACGATCCCGCTCGGCAACTTGGTGGAGGGGCGCTCGGACCAGTTCAAGGCCGACTTCCTGATCACGCACTTCTTCAACCCGCCGCGCTACATGCGGCTGGTCGAGATCGTCCGCGGCGTGGCAACCGACGTCGCGGTCGCCGAGAAGGTCGAGGATTTCGTCGATCGCTTCATGGGCAAGCGGATCGTCCGTGCGAAGGACACGCCGGGCTTCATCGCCAACCGCATCGGCACCTACTGGCTGGCGATCGCGATCAACGCGGCGATGGACCAGGGGCTGACCGTCGAGGAGGCCGACCAGATCGGTGGCCGTCCGATGGGCGTGCCGAAGACCGGGATCTTCGGGCTCGTCGACCTCGTCGGCGTCGATCTGATGCCGCTGCTGTCGAAGAGCCTGTCGTCCACGCTGCCCGCGGGCGATCCGTATTTCGATACGCTCCGCCCACTGCCGCTGGTCGACAAGATGATAGCGGACGGGTTCACCGGCCGCAAGGGCAAGGGCGGGTTCTACCGGTTCGACAAGGCGACGCGGACCAAGCTGTCGCTCGATCTCGCGACCGGCGATTACCGCGCGGAAGCCAAGCCCGCGGAGTTGCCGGGCAAGACCGGCAAGGACCTAGCCGCGCTGATCGCGGAACCGGGCAAGATCGGCACCTATGCGTGGACGATCCTCGGTAGCGTGCTCTCCTACGCGGCGATGCTGGTCGGTGAAGCTGCGGACGATGTCGTCGCGATCGATGACGCGATGAAGCTCGGCTATAACTGGAAATACGGGCCGTTCGAG
The DNA here is from genome assembly GCF_003688595.1 of Sphingomonas sp. PP-F2F-G114-C0414. Taxonomy (GTDB): domain Bacteria; phylum Pseudomonadota; class Alphaproteobacteria; order Sphingomonadales; family Sphingomonadaceae; genus Sphingomonas. Next base: position 424,942 of record NZ_RCWT01000010.1, on the reverse strand, counting down.
CTGATCGACCGCATGGGGCCGGGTCTCCTCGCCGCGCGCCTCGCCGAGGAAGGTCGCGACGTTCCTGCGATCCTGACGACCGCGGGCGATCGTCCGTTCTACCGCGTCGAGAACGGCCAGCGTCAGTATCTCACCGCCGCCGGTGAGTATGCCGACGTGCCGCGCGCGGACGGCGTCGAACTGCTGGAGGACATCAAGCTCCGCTCGCAGCCGATCCTCCAGAACCTGTCGGCGTCGCTCTGGGACGTCGGCGACGGCGTCGCGGCGCTCGAGTTCCACACCAAGATGAACGCGCTCGACGACCAGGTCGTGGCGCTCATTAACGAGGCGATCCCGGTCGTCCGCGAGCGTTTCAAGGCGCTGGTGGTGTATAACGAGGCGTCGAACTTCTCGGCGGGCGCGAACCTCGGCGCGGCGATGTTCGCGGTCGGCGCTGGCCTGTGGGACATGGTCGAGGCAAGCGTCTCGGGCGGGCAGCAGGCGTACAAGGCGCTCAAATACGCGCCCTTCCCGGTCGTCAGCGCACCCGCCGGGCTCGCGCTCGGTGGTGGCTGCGAGATCCTGCTCCACTCCGATGCGGTGCAGGCGCATGCCGAGACCTATGCAGGGCTCGTCGAGTGCGGCGTCGGGCTCGTCCCCGGCTGGGGCGGCAATGGCGAGATGCTCGACCGCTGGACCAAGTCGCGCACGCTGCCGAACGGGCCGATGCCGGTGCTGACCAAGGTGTTCCAGGCTGTCTCCACCGCGCAGGTCGCCAAGTCGGCGGCGGAGGCGAAGGAGATGATGATCCTGCGCGAGGCCGACGGCATCACGATGAACCGTGATCGGTTGCTGGCGGATGCGAAAGCCAAGGCGCTGTCGCTGGTCGAGGGCTATGTAGCGCCGGAGAAGCCGACGTTTCGTCTGGCGGGTGCGAGTGGCCGTACGGGGCTGAACATGGCGGTCGCGGACTTCCACAAGAAGGGCATGGCGACCGACTACGACCTCGTCGTCGCGGATCGGCTCGCCGAGGTGCTGACCGGTGGTGAGGCGGATCTGGTCGACACGGTGACTGAAGACCAGTTGCTCGACCTCGAACGCGCGGCGTTCATGGCGAGCGTCAAGGATCCGCGGACCCAGGCTCGGGTGGTTCATATGCTGCAAACCGGCAAGCCTCTCCGCAACTGACTCTGTTCCCCCGCGAAAGCGGGGGCCCAGGATCAAGCAGCGCCGCGTTCGTTACCCTGGGCCCCCGCCTTCGCGGGGGAACACCACGCGAATGAACACTTTTTCACCGCCCGGAATCAGTAAGAAGACTTGACTTGTCTTCGTACAATTCTACGGCCAAACGATACATGCCGTATACGGCAGCAAGCTCGCGGTAACGTCGCTGGCCTGACAAGATTTTAACGACCGTACAGATACGGCGTCCCTACATCCAAGGAGAGGATAGAAGATGTCCCTGTTGATTATCGGTGCATTGCTCGCGGGCGCGCCCGCCACCGCCGAGACCGTCATTGGCCGCTGGAAGACCGAGACGCACAACGCCATCGTCGAGATCGCCCGCTGCGGCCCGTCGATCTGCGGCAAGATCCTCACCTCCGACGCGCTGCGCGCCAATCCTTCGATGAAGGACGCCAACAACTCGAACACCGCACTCCGCAATCGTCCGATCCAGGGCATGCAGATGCTGAGCGGGTTCAAGCCCGACAAGGACGGCGTGTGGAGCAGCGGTCAGGTCTACAATGCCGAGGACGGCAAGACCTACAGTGGCAAGATCACCCCGCTCGGCGCGAACCAGCTCAAGTTGCGCGGCTGCGTCTTCTTCCCGCTCTGCAAGACCCAGACCTGGACGCGCGTGCGCTGAGTCGCACCGCTCCGTCTTCCACTATCAGTATAGCTTTCAGGATCTTATCCATGACGTTTCGCACCAAAGCCCCGCTTCTCGCGGTTTCCGCGCTCGTGTCCGCCTTCGGGTTTGCCAGCACCGCGTATGCCGATGCATTTTATCTCGAGGCGCAGTCGGCGCGTGGCGCAGGGCGCGCCTTTTCCGGTGAAGGCGCCGATACCGGCCCTTCGTCGCTGTGGTGGAACCCCGCCGCGATCGCCGGCATCCGCGATGGCAGCGCCGCAATCAGCGCCACCGCGATCCTGCCCAAGGGCGACGTAATCGACAACGGCACGGTGATCCGCCGTCCAGGGCAGGCCTTCGCACCCGTCGGCGGCAACGGCACATCGCGCGATCCGATCAACAACGGTGTCGTTCCGTCGGGTGCGGTCGCCTATCCGCTCACCGACCGGATCGCCATCGGCGTGTCCGTGACGTCGCCGTTCAGCTTCACGACCAACTACGAGAAGAACAGCTGGGCTCGGTACAGCGCGGACAAGACCCGCTTGCGCACGATCGACATCCAGCCATCGATCGGCATCGCGGTGACCGACTGGCTGCGCGTCGGTGGTGCACTGAACGTCGAGTATACCGACGCCACCCTCAACAACGCGCTGCCCAACGTGTCGGCGGCGCTGCCGGACGGCTTCCAGCAACTCAAGGGCGATGGCTGGGATTTCGGTTGGACCGCAGGCGTACAGCTGCATAACGACTTCGCCACCGTCGGCATCAGCTACAAGTCGAGCATCCGCCACAATCTGAAGGGGAGCCTCGACATCTCCGGGCTGGTCGGTCCGCTGGCGGGGTCGAACGTGTCGCTCGACGGTGCGAAAGCCAGCTTCAACACGCCGGGCCAGGTAATCGTCGCCGGCCGTGTCCGCGCCACCAGCGCCCTGACGCTGAACGCGCAGGTGGTCGCGTACAACTGGAGCAAGTTCGACACGATCAATCTGGGCGCGCCGCTGAACACCGCGATCCCGGAGAACTATCGTGATAGCTGGAGCCTTGCGGGCGGTTTCGATTATGACGTCACCCCCAAGGCGACGATCCGCGCCGGCGTGCAGCGGACCAAGACGCCGACGCAGAACGGCCTGCGCGATGCGCGCGTGCCGGACGCCGACCGCTGGACCTACGCCGCGGGTGGTTCGTACCAGCTGACCTCGCACATCGCGCTCGACGCGGCGGCGAGCTATGTCGACTTCTCGGATACGACGATCGACCGGGTAACCGCAGCCTATGCGGGAACCGCAGCGCAGACGCCGATCATCACCAACGGCTTCCTCCAGAACGCGCACGCGGTCGTGCTGTCGCTGGGTGGCCGGGTCACTTTCTGATAGCGTCCGCCTTCAAGATCCTCCCCCTCGCGGGGGAGGATCTTATACTTCGATCAGTCTCAGGCCCTCGGCATAGACGCGCTGCTTGGCCGCGTACGCCGAAGCCGACGTCTTCAGCGCGGCAATCGCTTCCGGCGACAATTCCCGTACAGCCTTGGCAGGCGCGCCGACGATCAGGCTGCCGGCCGGGAAGACCTTGCCTTCCGTCACCAGCGCGTTCGCACCGATCAGGCAATTCTCGCCGATCACCGCGGTGTTGAGGATCGTCGCCCCCATTCCGACCAGCACGTTGTCGCCGATCGTGCAGCCGTGAAGGATCGCGTGATGGCCGATCGTGCAGCCTTCGCCGACGGTCAGCGGCGCGCCGGGATCGGAGTGCAGCATCGCGCCCTCCTGGATATTGGTCCGCGCGCCGACGAGAATCGGCGTGTTGTCCGCGCGGATCACCGCACCGAACCAGACGCTTGCCCCCTCCCCCAGCCGCGCGTCGCCGATCACGTCGGCGGACGGCGCGACCCAGACGTCGTCGGCCAGCGTCGGTCGTTTACCCTCGATCGCGTAGAGTGGCATCGGCATCCCTTTCCTTCACCCGCGCCCGATACGCGTGGAGCAGCGGTTCGGTATATCCACTCGGCTGCGTCAGGCCATCGAACACGAGCGCGCGGGCGGCCTGGAACGCGAGGCTCTCGTCCTCATGCCCCGCCATCGGCCGATACAGCGGATCGTCCGCATTCTGCGCGTCGACCTTCGCCGCCATCCGCCGCAGCGCCGCGTCCGCCTCGTCGGGCGTGGCGATGCCGTGGAGCAGCCAGTTCGCCATGTGCTGCGAACTGATCCGCAGCGTCGCGCGATCCTCCATCAGGCCGATGTCGTGGATGTCGGGGACCTTCGAGCACCCGACGCCCTGGTCGACCCAGCGCACGACGTAGCCGAGGATCCCCTGCGCATTGTTCTCCAGTTCCTCGCGCACCTCGTCGGGCTGCCAGTTGTGCCCGGTCGCGACGGGGATCGTCAGCAGCGCATCGAGCGAGGCGATCGGCTCGGCCTTGCGCTCCGCCTGCCGCGCGAACACGTCGACGCGGTGGTAGTGCGTCGCGTGCAGCGTGGCCGCGGTCGGTGACGGCACCCAGGCGGTGTTCGCGCCGGTCATCGGATGCGCGATCTTCTGCTCCAGCATATCCGCCATCCGGTCGGGCGCGGCCCACATGCCCTTGCCGATCTGCGCCTTGCCGCTGAGCCCGCAGGCGAGCCCGATCTGGACGTTGCGATCCTCATACGCCTTGATCCACGAGGAGGCCTTCATGTCGCCCTTTCGGATCATCGGCCCCGCCCTCATCGAGGTGTGCATCTCGTCGCCGGTGCGATCGAGGAAGCCGGTGTTGATGAACACCACCCGGTCCTTCACCGCGGCGATGCAGGCGGCGAGATTGGCGGACGTACGCCGCTCCTCGTCCATCACGCCGACCTTGATCGTGTGGCGCGCGACACCGAGCAGGTCTTCGATCGCGTCGAACAGCCGGTTGGCGAAAGCGGCTTCGTCGGGGCCGTGCATCTTCGGTTTGACGATGTAGATCGAGCCCGCGCGGCTGTTGCGGATCGGGCCCGCGCCTTTCAGGTCGTGCAGCGCGATCAGCGACGTGATGATGCCGTCGAGGATGCCTTCGGGTGCCTCGCTGCCGTCAGCGAGAAGGATCGCAGGCGTGGTCATCAGGTGGCCGACGTTGCGCACGAACATCAGGCTGCGGCCGGGAAGCGTGAACGCGCTGCCGTCGGGCGCGGTGTACCGCCGGTCCGGTTCGAGCGAGCGCGTGATCGTGCGGCCGCCCTTGTCGAAGCTCGCGGTCAGGTCGCCCTTCATCAGCCCGAGCCAATTGGCATAGGCGACCACCTTGTCGTCGGCATCGACCGCGGCGATCGAATCCTCGAGATCGGCGATCGTACTAAGTGCGGATTCAAGCACGACGTCGGCAAGGTTCGCAGGGTCGTCGCGACCGATTGGATGCTCAGAGTCGATCACGAGTTCGATGTGCAGACCGTTGTGACGCAACAGGATATTGTCGCCCGCATGCCCGACGAGCTGGCTCCGATCGACAAGCTGAGGCGTGCCACCGGCCCAGCCGGTCCACGACCCGCTCGCCAAGGGCACGGCGTCGTCGAGAAACGCCTTCGCCCACGTGATAACATGCGCGCCGCGCGCCGCGTCATAGCCCTTGCCGGCAGCAGCACCCGGGATCGCGTCGGTGCCGTAGAGCGCGTCGTACAGGCTCCCCCACCGCGCGTTCGCCGCGTTCAGCAGGAAGCGGGCGTTGAGGATCGGCACCACCAACTGCGCGCCGGCGAGCGCGGCGACCTCCGCATCGACGTTGGTCGGGGCGACCGCGAACGGCGCCGGCTCGTCGACCAGATAGCCGATCTCGCGCAGGAACGCTTGGTACTCCGCCTGATCAATCGGCTTGCCGGCGCGGGCTTCGTGCCACGCGTCGATCTTCGCCTGGAGGTCGTCGCGGACCGCCAGCAGCGCGGCATTCTCCGGCGCGAACCGCGCGTAGATATCGGAAACGCCTTTCCAGAACGGGGCGGCTTCAAGCCCCGTCCTCGGCAACGCCTGCGTTTCGATGAAGTCCACCAGCGATGCGGCGACCTTCAGGCCTGCCTTTTCGATCATCTCGGCCATGCTGCTCTCCTATGCTCTTTCAGCACGATAGACGCCCGCCACCTTCGCCACTAGACATCATAAACGGAAAGCTGTTGATCGCCTGGAGAACGAATGGACCCCGATATCGTCCTCTTCGCCGAAGTCGTCCGCACCGCCAGCCTCAGCGCGGCGGGGCGTTCTATGGGTATCTCACCGGCAATGGTCTCGAAGCGCATCGCGCGGCTGGAGGCGCGGCTGGGCGTGCGGTTGCTCAACCGGACGACGCGCCGCCTCGACCTCACCGCGCGGGGCGCCGCGTATCACCGCGACATGGTGGACATCCTCGCCGCGATCCGCGACGCAGAGGCGCGCGTGTCGGACCGTACGGATACGCCGGCCGGACCATTACGGGTCAGCGCACCTACATCGTTCGGCCGCCTCCACATCGCGCCGCACCTCAAGCCGTTCCTCGACGCCTATCCGGCGATCGAACTCAATCTCGACCTGTCGGACGGATTCTCGGATGTGATCGGCGATCGGCTGGACCTCGCGATCCGGATAGCTCCAGCCGTGCCGCCGAGCCTTACCGGTCATCGCCTAGCCGACAGCCGTCGCGTCCTTTGCGCTGCGCCGAGCTATAAAGCGCCGCGCGACCCTGTCGATCTTACGGAACACCGCCTGCTCGCAGCGAAGGGCCAGATGCCTTGGCGCCTAGCCGGACCAGAGGGCGACGTTACGATCGATCGCCCGAGCTATGTCGCGACCAACTCCAGCGAAGTCGTGCGCGAACTCACGCTGGCCGGCGTCGGCATCGCGCTGCGCTCGCTTTGGGACGTTAGCGCAGATCTTGCGAGCGGCCGTCTCGTCCGCGTCTTGCCCGAGTTGGCGGGTTCCGCCGACGTGGGTATCTATGCAGTGCATGCGCGCGGCCCGGTGTCGTCGGGTACCGCTGCACTACTCGATTACCTGCGCGGTCTCTGGTCGCCAATGCCGCCGTGGGAGTCCTGAACGAGGTCGATCGTCACCGCATCGATCCGCCGCAGCATCGCGACGAACTGCTCGACCTCCGCCCTTGAGAACCCGGCAAAGATGCGGCGTTCCAGATCAAGCGCCTTCGGTGCGACCGAGGCATAGAGCGTGTGACCGTCCTCGGTCAGCTTCAGCAGGTGCGAGCGACGATCCTCCGGGTTCGCATGCCGCTGCATCAGCCCGCGCTCGACCAAGGCGATCGCCGCGCGGCTCACCGTGACCTTGTCCATTCGGGTCTGCTGGCCGACCTGCTGCTGCGTGATGCCGTTCGCCTCGGCGACCACCGCCACCAGCCGCCACTCCGGGATCGTCAGCCCGAACAGTGCCTCATACGTATCCGCGACCGCCTCGCTCACGAGGTTCGAAGTGATCGACAGGCGATACGGGATGAAATCGTCCAGAACGAGTGCACGGTGAGCCATGTGGAAATCGTAACGATTGACACCAGTTGTTCAACCCGGCAGATTGGTAACAACGGATACCAACTGTCAGGATGTGATCATGGACCATATGGACGTAAACCCGATGGGTCTCGACGGGTTCGAGTTCGCCGAATTCACTTCGCCCGATCCCGACCGGATGGCCGCGCAGTTCGAGCAGTTCGGCTTCGTCGCCGCCTCGACCCACCCGACCAAGGCCGTTACGCGCTACAAGCAGGGCCGCATCAACCTGTTGCTCAACCGTGAGGACGGTGGCCATGCGGCGGCATTCCGCGCAGATCATGGCCCGTCGGCGAGCGGCATGGCGTTCCGCGTCCATGACGCCAAGGCGGCGTTCGATGCGGCGCTCGCACGCGGTGCCAAGGCGGCCGATGCCAGCATGGGTGCACTCGGCGAGGGTAGCTATGTGCTCGACGGGATCGGCGGTTCGCTACTGTATTTAGTCGACAAGCATGGCGCGGCCGGCAGCCTGTACGACGACTGGAATGCGGTTCCTGGCGCTGCCGAAGCCGAGGCCGAGAACAACGTCGGCCTCGATCTGCTCGATCACCTCACGCACAACGTGAAGCGTGGCCAGATGCGGACCTGGGCGGAGTTCTACGGGCAGATCTTCGGCTTCGAGGAGCAAAAGTATTTCGACATCAAGGGCAAGGCGACCGGGCTGTTCAGCCAGGCGATGATCGCGCCCGACCGCGCGATTCGGATCCCGCTCAACGAGAGCCAGGACGACAAGAGCCAGATCGAGGAATTCATCAAGGATTACAACGGCGAGGGTATCCAGCATCTGGCGCTGACCACCGACGATATCTTCGAGACAGTCGAGAAGCTCCGCGCCCGCGGCGTCAAGCTGCAGGACACGATCGAGACCTATTACGAGCTGGTCGACAAGCGCGTGCCGAACCACGGCCACGACCTCGAACGCCTGCGCCGCAACCGCATCCTGATCGACGGCAATGTCGGCGAAGAGGGGTTGTTGCTCCAGATCTTTACCGAGAACATGTTCGGGCCGATCTTCTTCGAGATCATCCAGCGCAAGGGGAATGAAGGCTTCGGCAACGGCAATTTCCAGGCGTTGTACGAGTCGATCGAGCTTGACCAGATCCGCCGCGGCGTGATCACCGTCGACGCCTGATCGAGGATTGAAGCGCAGCTTCGGTCGGGATGCAGCGCGCAGGCGCTGCCGTCGACCGGCCGGCGCGGACGGTGCCGTCCCATAGGGCGCGGCTTCGCCGTGACCGACGGGGTCGCGGTTCGAAAAGAGTTTGAACGGCCGGCGGTTCGGGCGTTGATCGGAACAGGTGACGGAGAGGAAGCCATGACAATCCACCAGCCGACCAATGCCGCAGGCGAGACCGCCGGCCAGACCGAATACACGGCGTATCAGCCCGGCTTCGGCAACCACGTATCGACCGAGGCGATCACCGGCGCGCTCCCGATCGGCCGCAATTCGCCCCAGCGTCCCGCGTTCGGCCTCTATACCGAGCAGCTCTCCGGCACCGCCTTCACCGCGCCCCGCCATGAGAACCGTCGCAGCTGGCTCTACCGAATGCGCCCGACCGCGGAACATCCGCCATTCGAGCGCTACACCGGCGCAAAGCGGTTCGCGCCCGGCACGACCGACGCGCCGCTCGCGCCCAACCGCCTGCGCTGGGACCCGATCGAGGCGCCCGCCCCCGGCACTGATTTGATCGACGGCATGACGACGATGCTCGCCAACCGCGATCCCGCCGATCTGGAAGGTGTCGCACTCCACGTCTACGCCGCCAACACCGACATGACCTCGCGCGTTTTCATGGATGCGGACGGCGAACTGCTGTTCGTGCCGCAGGCCGGACGGCTCCGGTTGCTGACCGAACTCGGCCGGATCGACATCGCCCCCGGCCAGATTGCGCTGATCCCCCGCGGCGTCCGCTTCCGCGCCGAACTCCCCAATGGCGAAGCGCGCGGCTATGTCGCGGAGAATCACGGCGCGCTGTTCCGCCTGCCCGATCTCGGTCCGATCGGCGCCAATGGCCTCGCCAACCCGCGCGATTTCGAGACTCCGGTCGCGTGGTTCGAGGACCGCGACGAACCGGTCGAGGTCGTCCAGAAGTTCATGGGTTCGCTGTGGTCCACCACACTCGATCACTCGCCGCTCGACGTTGTCGCGTGGCACGGCAACCTTGCGCCGTGGCGCTACGACCTGTCACGGTTCAACACGATCAACACGGTCAGCTTCGACCATCCCGATCCGTCGATCTTCACGCTGCTGACCTCGCCGAGCGATGTGCCCGGTCGCGCGAACGCCGATTTCGTGATCTTCCCGCCGCGCTGGATGGTCGCCGAGGGGACGTTCCGCCCGCCCTGGTTCCACCGCAACGTGATGTCCGAAGCGATGGGGCTGATCACCGGCGCGTATGACGCGAAGGCCGAAGGGTTCGCGCCGGGCGGCATCTCGCTGCATAACCTCATGTCGGGCCATGGGCCGGATCTGGCGAGCTGGCAGGGTGCGAGCGCGGCCGACCTGAAGCCGCACAAGATCGACGGGACGATGGCCTTCATGCTGGAGAGCTGCTGGCCGTACAAGCCGACCGCCTATGCGCTGGAGCATTCGCAGCTCGATTACGATGCGGTCTGGTCGGATTTTCCCAAGGCGATCCTGCCGAAGTGAGCCTGACGCTGCACGGCTACTGGCGCTCGACCACCGCCTACCGAGTCCGCATCGCGCTGGCGCTGAAGGGCGTGGCGTATGCGCAGGTCACGCACGACCTTCGCAAAGGCGAGCAACGCGACGCCGGTTATCGCTCGCTCAACCCGCACGGACTCGTGCCGGCGCTGGAGAACGACGACGCGGTCCTGACACAGAGCCCCGCGATCCTCGAATGGATCGACGAGACCTATCCCGATCCCCCGCTGCTCCCCGCCGACGCGAACGGCCGCGCGATCGTCCGTGCGATGGCCGCAACGATCGCCTGCGACATTCATCCGGTTAACAATCTTCGTATCCTGAACACCTTGCGCACCGAGTTCGGGGCCGACGAGGCGGCGGTGAACCGCTGGATTGCGCGTTGGATCGGCGACGGTTTCGCCGCGCTCGAGACGCAGATCGCGCGCTATGGTAACGGCTTCGCGTTCGGCGCGACACCGACGATCGCCGATTGTCACCTCGTCCCGCAGGTCTACTCCGCGGAACGGTTTGCGGTCGATCTCTCGCCTTACCCCCGCCTCGAGGCCGCAGCCGACAAAGCCCGCGCCCTCCCCGCCTTCGCCGCCGCGCACCCGGACCGGCAGCCAGATGCCGACCGCGCATGAGCGACGGCGAACGGCTGACCGCGACGCCGGGCGGGATCAAACTCGTGCCACTCGATGCCGTCGCCGACGGCAAGGCGCGGAACTTCGTGCTGCAGATGCGCGCCGGCCGTTTCCATGGCTTCGTCGTGCGCAAGGATGATGCGGTGTTCGGCTTTGTCGATCGCTGTCCGCACATGGGACTGCCGCTCGCGCAGGTGCTCGACGACTACCTCACGCCGCGCGGAGACCTGATCGCGTGCAGTTGGCACTCCGCGTTGTTCGAGATCGACAGCGGCGCGTGCGTCGGCGGACCGTGCGGGGGCACGCGGCTGACGCCATGGCCCGTCGCAGTGGTCGACGGGATGATCATCACCGGAGGCTGACGCGGCGGACGACTTGCGCTAAGGGAGCGCCCCCCCCCTGCACGATGAACCGATGACCGAAACCCTGCCCATCCGCGTCGTGGCGCTGTACCGCTTCACGCCGTTCGCCGATATCGCCGCTATCCAGCCGCCGCTCGCGCTCGTGTGCTGCTCGAACGGCGTGAAGGGGACGCTGCTGCTTGCCGCCGAGGGGATCAACGGGACAATCGCCGGGTCCGAAGTGGGGATCGACGCGGTGCTCGCGCATATTCGCGCGCTGCCGGGGTGTGCCGACCTCGACGTGAAGGAATCGCGCGCCGCGGTGATGCCGTTCCACCGTATGAAGGTCCGGCTGAAGCGCGAGATCGTCACAATGGGCGAGCCTGCGATCGATCCGCTGGAGGGCGTCGGCCATTATGTCGAGCCGGCGGACTGGAACGCGCTGATCGCCGAGCCGGGGACGATCGTGATCGACACGCGCAACGATTACGAGGTCGCGGTCGGCACGTTCGCCGGCGCGGTCGATCCTCAGACGCGGACGTTCCGCGATTTTCCGGCGTGGTTTCGCGAGCATCGTGACGAGCTGGTCGGGGACGGCCCGCCGCCGAAGATCGCGATGTTCTGCACCGGGGGGATACGCTGCGAGAAGTCGACCGCGTTTCTGAAGGCCGAGGGACTGGACGAGGTGTATCACCTCAAGGGCGGCATCCTGAAATATTTGGAGACCGTGCCCGCGGCGGAGAGCCTGTGGGAGGGGGAGTGTTTCGTGTTCGATCAGCGGGTTGCGGTCGGACATGGGCTCGCGTTGGGAAGCCATGTCCTGTGTCATGCGTGCCGGATGCCGGTGAGTGTCGCGCATCGGTCGTCTGCGCTGTATCTCGAGGGGGTGAGTTGCCCGGCGTGTCATGATGCGCGGGATGAGACTCAGCGTGCGGGCTATGCCGAGCGGGAGCGGCAGGTTCGGTTGGCGGAGGCGCGGGGCGAGGCGCATGTCGGGGCGGTGTTGCCTAAGACTCATGCCGGTGCTGAGCGAGAGGCTGACGACTGACAGAAGCTTGTTCACCCGCGAAGGCGGGTGCCCAGTCTGGGCACCCGCCTTCGCGGGTGAACACTTTGGAGGAGTTAGCCGGTCGTTGCGAAGCGCTCGGCCAAAGCCGCATTGCCCTGCGACACCGCCAGCGAATGCACGCTGTTCCCTGCCGCATCGACGATCGCCGGGTCCGCACCGTGTTCTAACAACAGATCGATGATCGCCGTCTTGTTTACCAGCGCCGCCATCATCAGCGCCGTCTGGCCGACGCCATTCCGTCGGTTCACGTCGGCACCCGCATCGATCAGGATCTGCGCGATCTCGGCATAGCCCTTGAAGCAGACGCCCATCAGCGCGGTGTTACCCCGCGCGTCAGCTGCGCCGTCGACCTGCGCACCTGCCGCGAGCAGCGCCGCCGTCGCCTCGGCCTGGCCATTGTAACTGGCGATCACCAGCGGCGTGTAGCCCTTCGCATCGGTCACCTCGATATCCACGCCCGCCTGCAACAACGCCGGGATCATCTCGTCCCGCCCCGTCCGTGCGGCATCGAACATCAGTTCGACCAGTCGCTCCATCGGCGGCAACGGGGGCAGGTCTCGCGCGTCAGTCATCATTCGCCTCGATGATATGCGGCACGAACCGCGCGAGATTGCGCGTCACGACCGTGTCATCCTCCCGAACGCCGATCCCCGCGGCTTCGTTGCCGACCATCCACGCGCCGATCACCGGATGGCGGCCGTCGAACACGGGTGGAGGCGCATAGGCCTGGCGGACCGCGCCCTCCGCGCCATACCCCTGGTCGAGCACCGCGTGGCCGTCCTCGCCGATCACCTCGACGTTCGCCCCCTCACGCGAGAACAAAGGCTTGCGCACATACTTAGGCCCCAGAATCTTCGCGGCGGGATCGTCGTCGAAGAACGCGGGGAGCAGGTTCGGATGCTCGGGATGCCGCTCCCACAGCAACGGCAGGATGCCCTTGTTCGACAGGATCGATTTCCACGCGGGCTCGATCCAGCGCACGTCGGCGCGCGACAGGTTCGGCGCATAGGGCTCGCGGAGCATGAACTCCCACGGATACAGCTTGAACGCGGCCTGCACCTCGAAGCCGTCGGTGTCGACGAAGCGCCCGTCCGCAGCGAGGCCGATATCCTTCATCTCGACGAACTTCGGCTCGATCCCGACCTGCGACGCCAGATCCTCGAAGAACCGCACCGTCTGGCGGTCCTCGATGGCACTCGCATCCGCCGCGAAATGGACGAAGCCGCCGCTCGGAAACAGCGCCCGGAACCGCTCGCGCAGCTTGTCGAACAGGCTGTTGAACTGATCGGTCCCTGCCGGCAGCGCACCGCTGGCGAGCAGGTCCTCCAGCCACATCCACTGGAACGTCGCGCATTCGAACACCGAGGTCGGCGTGTCGGCATTATACTCGTAGAGCTTGGCCGGCCCGGTGCCGTCATACGCGAAATCGAACCGCCCGTAGAGCGATGGCTGGCGCGTCCGCCACGTCTCCGCAACGTAGTTCCATTGCTCGCGCGGGATCGCGAGACGTTCCATCAGTTGCTGATCGCGGACCACCTCGTCGACCAGATCGAGGCACATCGCGTGCAGCTGTTCCGCGGCGGGTTCGAGGTCATCCTCGATTTCCGCCAGCGTGAAGGCATACGCCGCGCCCTCGTCCCAATAGGGTTCGCCATCCGTGTCGTGATAGACGAACCCGATCGCGTCGGCCCGCTCGCGCCAGTCGCCGCGCGGGTCGACCGCGATCCGGCGCATCAGGAGTCCGACGTCTTGGAGTCGTCGCGCTGCCCGATCTGCAGCGTCTGGCCGAGTTCCGGCGTCTTCGGTGCGGTCAGGCGCGCGAGCACGTCGTCCGCGGACGACTGGCCGGGGCCGATACCCGCGAGCCGCAGCTTCTCGTCGAGATCGGCACCAGTACGACGGTCTTCCAACTCACCCGCCGCCTTGATCCGCTCGCCGCGGATCGCCTGGCGTTCACGAATACGCGCGAGGCTGTCCGCTGCCGAGCCCAGCTTGTTGCCCGCACCCATGCTGCCCGACGCGACCGAGGCCTGCGCCTTCTGCACCGACTCGTTGACCTTCACGACCTCGACCTCGCGGCGGAGCTGTTCGATCTTGCGGTCGGTCTGCGCGACGGCGGTGTGGATCTGCTCCTCGGCGGCGCGCATGTCCTCGACCTGAGGGGACTTCAGCGCGATGTCCTGTTCGAGATCGGCGATCCTCTGCGCGACCTGGCGCGCGAGATCCATGTTGCCCTTCTCGACCGCGATCCGCGCCGAAGCCTCGTACTTGGTTGCCTGAGCACGGAAACTCTCGACCTCGGTTTCGAGGATGCGACGACGCGCTACCAGCCCCGCGAGATCGTCGCGTGCCTTGCCCTGCGCCTTGTCGGCATCGCGAATTTCCTGGTCGAGGATACGCAGCGCGTTCGCGTCGACGACCGCCGCACCCGCTTCATGCGCACCGGCGCGACCGAGGGTGAAAAGCTTGCTCCAGATGGCCATGCCAGTCTCTCCGTTTGTATCTAAATCAGGCGATGATTTCAGGCAACCGGGATCTGCGCGTGGCGCAGATCGGTGGCCGCATCGATCGCATTCTCGGCAAGCGTGCGCAGTTCGATGATCACGGTATCGAGCGGGCTCGACGTCGCGAGTTCGCCGAACAACTCGTAATAATCACGGCCATCGACCGTACCGATCCCGAAGTTCGACAGCGGCACCAGCTTCTGCGACTTCAGCAGGAAGGTGTTGAATGCCAAAGGATCCTCCTGTTCGTCGCATGGCCACAACAGCGTCGAGGCAGCGATCTGAGCGTCGCTGACGTTGACGAACAGTTCGAGGTCGCCGTGGTGGTGCATCGTCACCAGCAGCACCGGGTCCGCACCCTCCAGGATCCGCGCGGAAAACTCGCCGGCTTTCGCAGGCTCGGACGTGTCGAGCGCTGCCTTGAGGCAGCGGACGGTCCAGATGTCGGTCAATGCAAGAACTCCCGTGCTTGTCGCTCGCGGAGACACATAGGCGCGCACGAGAGGCACGCCAATGGCGCTTTGCGACGGCTCGCGCTTTGCCCTAAGAGGCACGCCAACCACACACACGCGAGGATTGCATGTTCGATCGCCTGTTCGGCCGCAAGCCAGCGCTTGACGGCAACGCCCTGCCCGTCGTCCGCAACGTCACGCTGGGGCGGACGGTGACCGTCGATCCCCTTGCATGGCGCCGGTTCGGGTCTGAACTTCTGTTCCCGTTCGACCGCGATACGCTGGTGATCGTCGCGCAGGGGCTGATCGACCTCAACGAGGGCGGCTTCGTCCACCGGTTCTACACCGACGACGACATCATGTTCCAGGCGGTGTCGAACGACCGCGATGGGCAGGACGTCACCGATGTCACGCTGTTCGCACCTTGGGACAGCAGCTACCCGTCGTCCGCCGCCGAGCGCCCAGCGTGGAAAAGCCGGCTCAAGGCACGCACCTTCACCGCCGAGGGACTGCCCGAATACAGCCGCGCATGGTTCGGCCCCGAAGCGAGCGAGCAGGAGCCCGTGACGTTCTGGGAGGAACTGCACGACGACCGCGACGGGATCGTCGATCGCCGCATCTTCCAGACCTGCATGCTGTTCAGCCGCGACCTGCCGGGCGACGACGGCCGCGAATTACTGCTCGCGATCGACATGGAGACCGAGTCCGGCGACGTCTCGTTCGAGATCATGCTCGGCGTGGCACTGGAACTCGGCGAGTTCCGCGCCTAGCGTCTGCCGCTAAGGGCTTCGGGGGAACCAGCATGATCGACCAATACAGCTTCGGCGCCAGTGCGCTCGCCTTCCTGATCGCGTTCGTCGCAGCCGGGGCGTTCACGATCGTGTTTAAGATCGTCTATCAGGTCGCGACGCCGTATCATGAAAAGTCGCTGATCCGCGAAGGCAACACCGCTGCGGCGATCACGCTGGGTGCAGCGCTGCTCGGCTATGTCCTGCCACTCGCGTCCGCGCTCACACATACGGTTTCGCTGGTCGAGTTCGCGGTGTGGGCGTTGCTGGCGGGCGTGATCCAGATCGTGACGTTCCTGGTGGTCCAGCATTTCGTGATGCGCGACTTCAACGACCGGATCGTCCGCGGCGAAATCGCGGCGGCGACCTATATGGGCAGCATCTCGCTGTGCGTCGGCATCCTCAACGCCGCCTGCATGACGAACTGAGAGGCATAGCGATGAAGCGTTCCAGATCGATCGTCCTCACCAGCCTGATCGCAGGATCGGGCATCTCGCTGACCGCGTGCGACGGCGATGTCGGCGGCAAGCCCGTCGAGGCGCAGAGCTATGCGTCGGTGCAGGAGTGCCGCGCGGCAGGTGCGTTGTCGGCAGTCCAGTGCGACACCGCGTTCGAGCAGGCCAAGGCCGACGCCGCCAAGACCGGACCTCGGTTCGAGGATCGCCAGACGTGCGAGGAGCAATATGGCGCCGCGCAGTGCGAACCACGCAACAACGGCAATGGCGAAAGCTTCTTCACACCGTTGCTGACCGGCTTCCTGGTAGGGCAGGCGCTCAACGGCGGTTTCGGCGCGCGCGGTGCGCCGATGTACCGGGATCGCGACGGCAATTATTATGGTGGTGCGGGTGGCCGCATCAACCGCGACTATGTCACCGGCCGGACGCGCGTAGGCTCGGATGCGTTCACGCCGACCACTGCCAGAGCCCCCGCCCGCGTCCAGTCACGCAGTTCGGTGATCTCGCGCGGCGGGTTCGGGGGCGGTTTCGGCGGGCGGAGCTTCGGCGGCTAGCATCCCGTCGCCCCGGACTAGTGCCGGGGTCCACCATTCCGCGCATCCATCGGCCAGTGAGCCCGCGGAACAGTGGATGCGGGAACAGGCCCAGCATCACGGAGGG
Source organism: Sphingomonas sp. PP-F2F-G114-C0414 (assembly GCF_003688595.1). GTDB lineage: Bacteria > Pseudomonadota > Alphaproteobacteria > Sphingomonadales > Sphingomonadaceae > Sphingomonas. The sequence continues at coordinate 408,077 of NZ_RCWT01000010.1, read as the reverse complement.
CGTCAGGCGTTCCGCGGCACTCGCAGCATCGCCAGCGCCGCCACGCCCATCACGCCCGCAGCGATCAGCATCGCCCAGACCGCATCGCCGGGAAAGAACGTGCGGACCACCTGCCCCATCACCGACGACACGATCAGCTGGGGCAACACGATGAAGATGTTGAACAGCCCCATGTACACGCCGAGCTTCGGCTGCGGCAACGCGTTGGACAGGATCGCGTAGGGCATCGTCAGGATCGACGACCAGGCGATCCCGATCAGCACCATCGATCCGATCAGCAGATGCGCGTCATGGACGAACAGGAACGACGCGAACCCCGCCGCGCCGCTCAGCAACGCGAGGATATGCGCGTCGCGTCGGCCGATCCGCGCTGCCAACGACGGCATCACGAATGCCCACAGCGTCGCCACGCCGTTGTAAACCGCAAACAGCACCCCGACCCAGTTCGCGCCCTCGTTATAGGCGGCGCTGGTGGTGTCGGTCGTCCCGAACACGTGCTGCGTGACGATCGGCGTGGTGTAGATCCACATGATGAACAGCGCCGACCAGGTGAAGAACTGGACGAGTGCGAGTTGCTTCATCGTCGCCGGCATGGTGCCGAGATCGCCGACGATCTGGCTGAGAACGTTGGACTCCCTGCCCGACCGGACGAGCGCCGCGCTGACCAGCAACGCGGCGCCAAACGCGATGAGCCCGCCGCCGAGCAGATAGACCGGCTTGTCGAGCCCGAACTTAGCCACAGCCGCAATCACGATGGCGCCTAACGCGATCCAGACGGGCGCGAGCTTCGCGCTGGACCGGCCGATCGTGTCGCGGGGCGCGACCTCACCTTCGTCGTCGAACGCGGCCATCTGCGCCGGTGAATATTCGCGGGTCGTCAGCACGGTCCAGAGCACCGCGAAGAACAACGCCAGCGCGCCGATGTAGAAGCCGTATTGCACCGACAGCGGGATGCCGCCCGCCGGCGCGGTATTGGCGACCTGGAACACGTCGGTCAGGATGATCGGCGCAAGGCTGCCGATCACCGCGCCCGCGCCGATGAAACCGGTCTGGAACGCGAACCCGGCGGTCCGCTGGCGGCTGCCGAGCATGTCGCCGACGAACGCGCGGAACGGTTCCATCGCGACGTTCAGCGAGCCGTCGAGCATCCACAGCAAGACGGCGGCCACCCACAGCACCGGCGCGTTCGGCATCGCCAGCAGCGCGATCGTCGCGAGCGTCGCGCCTGCCAGGAAATACGGCCGCCGGCGTCCGAGCCGCCCCCAGGTCCGGTCGCTGTAATGCCCGATCACCGGCTGGACGAGCAGCCCGGTCAGCGGCGCGGCGATCCACAGGAAGGCGAGGTCGTCGACCGCCGTCCCCAGCGACTGGAAGATCCGGCTGACGTTCGCGTTCTGGAGCGCGAAGCCAATCTGGATTCCGAAGAACCCGAACGAGATGTTCCACAGGCCCCAGAACCCCTGGCGTGGCTTTTGCCTTGCAGCCGTCGACATTCAGTTGGGTCCTTCGCCCGACGACCGCCGGATCACGAGTTGGGTCGGCAGCACGGTGCTGGCGACCGGACGATCGCCAATCCGCGCGAGCAGCATCTCGACCAGCCGACGCCCCGCAAGCCCGGTATCCTGTGCGACCGTGGTGAGCGGCGGGTTGGCGAGGCCGGCGGCGGGGATATCGTCGAACCCGACGATCGCGACGTCGTACGGCACGTTCAGTCCCGCCCCCGCCAGCACGCGCATCGCCGCCAGCGCGATCAGGTCGCTGGCCGCGACGATCGCATCGAACGCGACGCCGCGTTGCAGGAGTTCGCGCGCCGCCCGCGTGCCGTCGTCCTCGGTCGAGATCGCCTCGACCTGAAGCCGCGGATCGACCTTCAGGCCATGCTCGCCCAGTGCCGCGACATAGCCCCGGTAACGGTCGTTGAACTCGGGATAATGATCGGTCGCGCTGCCGAGAAAGGCGATCCTCCGCCGACCGCGCTCGATCAGATGGCGCGCCGCCGCGGCGCCCCCCGCAACATTATCGCAGCCGATCGTCAGCCCGGGCTGCCCCGGCCGCACCGATCCCCAGCGAATGAAGTGCGTGCCCTGCTCGACCAGTTGCACCAGTCGCGCTTCGTAATCGGCGTAATCGCCGTAGCCCAGCAGGATCAGCCCGTCCGCGCGGTGGCTGTCCTCGTAATCCATGTGCCAGTCGCTCGAAAATTGCTGGAACGACACGAGCAGGTCGTAGCCGTGTTCGGCGCACGCCCCCATCGTCGATCCGAGCATGCCGAGGAAGAACGGGTTCACGACGGTCTCGTCGGGCGCCGGATCGCGGAACAGCAGCAGCGCGAGCGTCCGCGTCATGCCGCTGCGCAGGTTCGAGGCGCTTCGATCGACGGTATAGTTCAGTTGCCGGGCGATCGCCTCGATCCGCTGCCGGGTCGCGGGGTTGACGCTGGGGCTGCCGCGCAACGCACGCGACACCGTCGGTTGCGACACGCCCGCGAGCTGCGCGATGTCGAACGATGTCGGCTTGCCATGAAGCTTTCGCTGGGCGGTCACGTGACGGGCATCCTCGGTGTGCTCGCTCGGTCGGCGGGCGGTACCGGCAAGACACAGCGCAGAACGCACGCGCCGTCAACGCCAGTCCATTTCACCCCCAACCCCATCGAACATGTGGCGCGAGGGCAACACGTCCGCAACGGCCGTATTGAATACGTATGTAGTCGGCTTCCCTTCGACCGGACAAAATTCCAATGACGGTACAGTTACATACCCGATGCGCTCGAAGACGCCAACCGGGACCAGGGGAGGAATACCATGACGGCTCGCACTCGTGCGTCGGCTACAGCCGCACGCGCCATCCTGAAGCTTTCGGCCAGCAGCGCGTCGCTCGGCGCGGCGATATTGTTCGCCGGTACCGCGTTCGCGCAGGACGTGAACGCCGGGACCAAGATCCCCGACCCGGCCGCAAGTTCGTCGACCGCCGCCAATCCCAACGAGGCACCCGGTGTCGCGCAGCGCCGCGCCGACAACGCTGCCGTAACCGGTGACGTAACCCCGGCGCAGAACGAAGCGACCGCCCAGGCCGTATCGGGCGCCGTGCAGGATGCGGGCGGGACGCCTGAAGATGCGGCAATCGTCGTCACCGGTTTCCGTCGGAGCCTCGAAAACGCCGTCGCCGAAAAGAAGTCGCGCGATCAGGTCGTCGAATCGATCTCGGCGGAAGACATTGGCAAGCTGCCCGACGCGTCGATCGCGGAGTCGATCGCCCGCCTGCCCGGCCTCACCTCGCAGCGCGTCAACGGCCGCTCGAACAGCATCTCGATCCGCGGGTTCTCGCCCGACTTCTCGACCACGCTGCTGAACGGTCGCGAGCAGACGTCGACCGGCGACAACCGCGCGGTCGAATATGATCAATACCCCGCCGAGGTCATCAACCAGGTGCTGGTCTACAAGACCGCCAACGCCTCGCTGATCGGCCAGGGCCTGTCGGGCACCGTCGACCTTCGCACGATCCGCCCGATCGAATACGGCAAGCGCGTGATCTCGGTCGGCGGCCGCGGCACCTACGCCGATATCGGCAAGCTCAACGCGGGCTCGAAGGACAAGGGCTACCGCGTCACCGGCACGTACGTCGATCAGTTCTTCAACGACACGCTCGGCGTCGCGCTGTCCGCTTCGTATCTCGACGAGCCGTACCAGATTCAGGAGTTCAACGCCTGGGGTTATGCCGGCGGCACCTTCAACAATCAGCCCGTCGACATCATCGGCGGCTCCAAGTCCTACGTGACCTCGACCAACCTGAAGCGCCTCGGGTTGCAGGGCACGGTGGAATGGAAGCCGGTGCCCGAGTTCACCGCTACGCTCGACGGCTTCTACTCCGACTTCAACGACGACCAGATCAAGCGCGGCATCGAACTACCGCTCGGGTTCGGCGCAGCGACGACGATCCCCACGGTAACGACGGTCACCAACGGGCTGGTCACCAACGGATCGTTCCGCGGCGTCGAGGGTGTCGTCCGCAACGACAGTTTCGAGCGCAAGGCCAAGCTCTATTCGTTCGGCTATAACGGCCGGTACGAAGGCGATGATGGCTGGAACGCGCAGATCGATCTGAGCCTGTCGCGCACGACCCGCGACGAGACCGTGCTCGAAACCTATTCGGGCACAGGCTACGGCCAGGGCGTCGGCGCGCAGGACACGATCGGCTTCACCTCGGGCAGCACCGGGACAGCCTTCAGCCCGACGCTGAACTATTCCGATCCGGGCCTCATCAGGCTGACCGATCCGCTCGGCTGGGGCGGCGCGAACGTGCAGGCCGGCTATTACAATGACCGCCACATCGTCGACGACCTGAAGCAGTACCGCGTCGAGATCGAGCGCGAACTCGACAGCCCGATCTCGAGCGTCAAGTTCGGCCTGAACTACACCGATCGCAACAAGTCGCTGACGCCGAACGAGGCGCTCGTGCAGCTGGCGAACGGCGCGTTGGAGCAGACGTTGCCGACGCAGTATCAGCTGAAGCCGACCAACCTGGCGTATCTGGGGCTCGGCCCGATCCTGAGCTACGATCCGACTGCGCTGCTCGATGCCGGCGTGTACCGGCTGTCGTCGAACAACAACAATCTCGACGTCGTCGCCAAGGGCTATTCGATCCAGGAACGGATCATGACCTCGTACCTGCAGGCGAACATCAAGCAGTCGATCGGATCGGCCGAACTGACCGGCAACGCCGGTGTGCAGGGGGTTTTCACCAATCAGAAGTCGTCGGGCAACGTCGTCGCCAACGGCGGGTTGATCCCGGTCACGCGCGGCGCTGAATATATCGACATCCTGCCGAGCGTGAACCTGGCGCTGCGCTTCCCGAGCGATATCGTGATCCGCGCGGCCGCGGCGCGCCAGATGCAGCGTCCGCGCCTCGACGATATGCGCGTCGCACTGGCCTACGGCTATGACGCCGCGCAGGGCATCCTGACCGGCACCGGCGGCAACCCGTATCTGCGTCCGATCCGCTCGAACTCGTACGACGTCACGGTCGAGAAATATTTCGGCAACCGCGGGTATCTGGCGGTACAGGGCTTCTACAAGCAGCTGAAAAGCTTCGTGTATACCATCGCGAACCCCGGCTTCGATTACGCGGGCTATCCGCTGCCGTCGAACGCACCCGGCGCCGTTCCGACGATCGGGACCGCGACCGTTCCCATCAACGGCGTTGGCGGCAACATCTACGGCGTCGAGCTGGCCGGCACACTGCCGATCGGTGAGATCGTCTCCGCGCTCGACGGCTTCGGGCTGACCGGTGGTGGGTCCTACACCAAGACCGAGATCGTCCCGACGCCGGGCGGTCGCGCGGAAGATATCCCGGGCTATTCGCGCTGGGTCGCCAACGGCACCGCCTATTTCGAGAAATGGGGTTTCTCGGCGCGCGGCAGCCTGCGCTATCGGTCGACTTTCGTCGGCGAGCTGTCGGGCTTCGGTGCGAACCTGGTTCGGCGTCGCGCGGCGGGTGAGATGATCATCGACGGCCAGCTCGGCTACGACATCTCCGCGGGCATGCTGAAGGGCGTCTCGCTCTACGTGCAGGGCCAGAACCTGACCAACGAGCCGTTCACGACGATCAACGGCACCAACACGAACGAGATCATCGACTATCAGAAATATGGCCGCCGCTTCCTCGCCGGCGCCACCTTCAAGTTCTGATCCGGCCGATCGTCGCGCGCTTCGCTCGAGTTCGGGTGAAGCGCGCGTCGATCATGGGGCAGTACCGACATCCCCGCAAAAGGACGCTCCATGATCAAGTCGCTGATCCTCTCCGCGCTGCTGTGCGCCACCGCGATACCTGCGGCGGCGCAAAGTGCGAAAACCGACTATCGCGCGCGCCTGCCGCAGGACGAGGTGATCTACTTCGTCCTGCCCGACCGGTTCGAGAACGCCGATCCAAGCAACGATCGCGGTGGGATCGCCGGCGATCGGCTCAAGACCGGCTATGATCCGACCGCGAAGGGCTTCTATCACGGCGGCGACCTGAAGGGGCTGACCAGGCGGCTCGACTATATCCAGCATCTCGGCGCGACCGCCATCTGGCTCGGGCCGATCTTCAAGAACAAGGCGGTGCAGGGTGCGCCGGGCCACGAGTCGGCGGGCTATCACGGCTACTGGATCACCGACTTCACGCAGGTCGACCCGCATCTCGGCACGAACGCCGACATGATCGCGTTCGTCGACGCCGCGCACGCGCGCGGGATGAAGGTGTAGATGGACATCATCATCAACCACACCGCCGACGTGATCCAGTACCGCGAATGCTCGGTCGGCGTGCCCTGCCCGTATCGCGACCGCGCGGCGTATCCGTACCAGCGCAAGGGCGGTCTCGGCGGCAAGGCGATCAACGGCGGGTTCGTCGGCGACGGCGTCGAGACAGCGGCGAACTTCGCCAAGCTCACCGATACGACCTACGCCTACACGCCCTACGTGCCCGCCGCCGAGCGGACGGTGAAGGTGCCGGCATGGCTCAACGACCCGATCTACTACCACAACCGCGGTGACTCGACCTTCACGAACGAGAGCTCGACGATGGGCGACTTCTCGGGTCTCGACGACGTCATGACCGAGAACCCGCGCGTCGTCAGCGGGATGATCGACATCTTCGGATCGTGGATCGACCGGTTCAAGGTCGACGGTTTCCGGATCGATACCGCGCGTCACGTGAACCCCGAATTCTGGGCGCAGTTCATCCCGGCGATGCTGACGCGCGCGCAGGCGAACGGCATCCCCAACTTCCACATCTTCGGCGAGGTCTCCGATCACGAGATCCGCCCCGCGGTCCTCGCGCAGCATACCATCGTCGACAAGCTGCCCGCGGTGCTCGACTTCGCGTTCCGCCAGACGGTGGTGGAGACCGTCGCCGGTACGCGTGGGACCGACGCGTTCGAGGCGTTGCTCGACGGCGACGTGCTCTACGCGAAGGGGGGCGACACTGCGGCGATCCTGCCGACGTTCACCGGCAATCACGACGACGGCCGCTTTGCCACGTTCGTGCGGAAAGCGTTTCCGCAGGCGTCCGACGACGAGGTGCTCAAGCGCGTCCTCCTGTCGAATGCGATGCTGCTGACGCTGCGCGGCGTGCCGACGATCTATTCGGGCGACGAACAGGGTTTCGTCGGCGACGGCAACGACCAGGACGCCCGCGAGGACATGTTCGCGTCGAAGGTCGCGGTCTACAACGACAACCGCCTGCTCGGCACGACCAAGACCACCGCGACCGAAAGCTTCGGCGAGACGAACCCGCTGTTTCGCGAGATCGCGGACCTGTCGAAGGTCCGCATCACGCACCCCGCCCTGACGCGCGGTCGCACGCTGATCCGCAGCCGGAGCGAAACGCCGGGCCTGCTCGCGGTCTCGCGCTTCGATCCGACCACCGGCGCGGAAATCCTGCTGGCGTTCAACACGTCTGCCAAGCCGCTCACGCAGCCGGTGCAGGTCGAGACCGGGTCGACCCGTTTCACCACGCTCGCTGGCACCTGCGCACCCCGCGCGGCCGCCCCCGGCAGTGTCATGATGACGCTGCCTGCGTTCGGCTATGCAGTCTGCGCCGCCGAGGTTCGTTGATGCCTGACACTGCTTTGTTGCCGGCTACCGCCGATCACCACGCCAAGGACCGCCCGTGGTGGAAGGGTGCGACGATCTACCAGATCTATCCGCGTAGTTTCGCGGATTCGAACGACGACGGGATCGGCGACCTGCCCGGCATCACCCGGCATCTCGACTATGTCGCCAGCCTCGGCGTCGACGCGGTATGGCTGTCGCCCTTCTTCACATCGCCGATGAAGGATTTCGGCTACGACGTTGCGAACTACCGCGATGTCGACCCGATCTTTGGCACGCTCGCCGATTTCGACGCGCTGATCGCCCGCGCCCACGCGCTCGGACTCAAGATCATCATCGACCAGGTCTACAGCCACACCTCGGACGAGCACCCCTGGTTCGTCGAGAGCCGCTCGTCGCGCACCAACCCCAAGGCGAACTGGTACGTCTGGGCCGATGCCAAGCCCGATGGCAGCCCGCCGTCGAACTGGCAGTCGGTGTTCGGCGGCCCCGCCTGGACGTGGGACGCGCGCCGCCGGCAATATTACCTGCACAATTTCCTGAAGGAGCAGCCGCAGCTCCACGTCCACGACGCCGACGTGCAGGACGAGATCGTCGACACCGCGAAATTCTGGCTCGATCGCGGCGTCGACGGCTTCCGCCTCGATGCGATCAACTTCACGATGCACGATCCGGCGCTGACGGATAACCCGCCGGCGAGCGACAATAGCCTGAAGACCCGGCCGTTCGACTATCAGGCGCACGTCCACAACCAGAGCCATCCGGACATCCCGCTGTTCCTCGAACGGCTGCGACGGCTGATCGACGGCTACGGCGATCGCTTCACCGTGGCCGAAGTCGGCGGCGCGGACAGCGACCGCGAGATGAAGCTGTTCACGCGGGGCAACACCAGGCTGAACAGCGCGTACGGCTTCGACTTCCTCTACGCGTCCGCGCTCGATCCGAAGACGGTGGCGGACGCGATCCTGCTTTGGCCTGCCGATGCCGATCTCGGCTGGCCAAGCTGGGCGTTCGAGAACCACGACGCGCCGCGCGCCGTCTCGCGTTGGGTCGACATCGGCAACCGCGACGCGTTCGCGCGGATGAAGATGCTGCTGCTCGTCTGCCTGCGCGGAAATATCTTCCTGTATTACGGCGAGGAACTCGGCCTGACGCAGGTCGAGGTGCCGTTCGACCTGCTCCAGGATCCCGAAGCGATCGCCAACTGGCCGCTGACTCTGTCACGCGACGGAGCACGGACGCCGATGCCGTGGATCGCCGACGCGCGCAACGCCGGCTTCTCGGAGGCGACGCCGTGGCTGCCGGTCGGCGGCGATCATGCTGCGCTCGCAGTCGATCGTCAGGAAGGCGACCCGGACTCGCTGCTCCACTTCACGCGTCGCCTGCTCGCGCTGCGTAAGGCAAGCCCGGCGCTCGCGATCGGCGACCTGACTTTGGTCGAGGTCTCCTCCTCCGTGCTCGCGTTCGAACGTCATGCCGATGGCGAGACGATGCTCTGCGTGTTCAACATGACCGCCGACCCCACCGAATGGCGCCCTGCCCAGCCCGACGGCTGGCGCGTGCGCGATACCGTCAACATTGTAGAGGGCTGGACCCTCGGCTCATACGCGGCACTCGTCGCCGAAAGGATCGCTTGATCATGAAGACCCTCCTTCTGCTCTCCGCCGCGCTGATCGCAACGCCAGCCTTTGCGCAGGACGCTGCCCCCGCCCCGACCTCCAACGAGACGATCAAGCCGCAGCCGGCGCCGACGATCCCGAACGCGATCGCGACCTCGCCCGACGGCAGCATCGTCGTCACCGTGGCGACCGACGGCGAGGGCAAGGCGAGCTACAGCATCACCCGCAAGGGCGAGTTGATCGTCAGCCCGTCGCGGCTCGGCTTCCTGTTCACCGACGCGCCGAAGTTCGATCGCCACCTCAAGATCGAGAGCATCGCACGGAACAAGGCGGACTCGACCTGGACGCAGCCCTGGGGCGAGTGGAAGTCGATCCGCGACAACCACACCGAGATGCGCGTCCGCCTGGTCGAGACCGATCGCCTCAAGCGCGCGATCGATGTCGTGTTCCGTCTGCAGGATGACGGCGTCGGCTTCCGCTATGAATTTCCGCAGCAGCCGAACTTCAAGACGATCAACATCGCCGACGAGCTGACCCAGTTCGCGTTCGCCGAGGACGCGACCGCGTGGTGGAAGCCGGCATTCGAATGGAACCGCGAGGAGTATCTCTACAACCGCACGCCGCTGACCGGCGTCGGCACCGCCGCCACGCCGATCACGATGAAGCTCGCAAGCGGGACGCATGTCGCGCTGCACGAGGCGGCGCTGACCGACTATGCCGGGATGAACGTCGCCAAGGTCGAGGGCAACACGCTGAAGGCGGTCCTCACCCCCGGCGCCGGCGCGCCGAAGGTCACACGGACCGGGCCGTTCGCGACGCCGTGGCGGACGCTGATCCTGTCGGACGATGCGCCTGGCCTGTACATGAGCCACCTCGAATTGAACCTCAACGAGCCGAACAAGCTCGGCGACGTCAGCTGGGTGAAGCCGGGCAAGTTCGTCGGGGTGTGGTGGAACATGATCACCGGCAAATGGAGCTGGGCGACCGGGCCGCAGCACGGCGCCACCACCGCGCATGTGAAAAGCTACATCGACTTCGCGAGCGCCAACAAGATCCCGGGCGTACTGGTCGAGGGCTGGAACGTCGGCTGGGACGGCGACTGGTTCGGCGACGGCAATGCGATGCAGTTCGACACACCGACCCCCGATTTCGACGCGAACGTCCTCGCCAAATATGCCAAGGCGAAGGGCGTGTACCTGATCGGGCACAACGAGACCGGCGGCTCGGCGAGCCATTACGACAGCCAGCTCGACCGATCGTTCGGCTATGCGCGCGATCATGGCATCCCGGCGGTCAAGACCGGCTACGTTACCGACGCTGGCCAGATCGAACGCGTCGATCCCGACGGCTCGCAGCACCGCGAATGGCACGAGGGCCAGTGGATGGTGAACCACTATACCCGCGTCGTCACCACCGCTGCGAAGTACAAGGTCGCGATCGACAGCCACGAGCCGGTCAAGGACACCGGCCTGCGCCGCACCTATCCCAACTGGATCGCACGCGAAGGCTCGCGCGGGATGGAATATAACAGCTGGGCCGGCAAAAACCCGCCCGAGCACGAGGCCAACCTCGCCTTCACGCGAATGCTCGAAGGGCCGATGGATTTCACGCCCGGCGTGCTGAGCCTCAAGGGGTCGGACAACAGCGACATCCTGTCGACGATCGCCAAGCAGCTTGCGCTGTACGTCGTGCTGTACTCGCCGGTCGTGATGGCCGCGGATACGCCCGAGAACTACGCGAAGTACCCCGCCGCGTTCCAGTTCATCAAGGACGTGCCGACCGACTGGTCCGACACGCGCGTGCTGAACGGCGAAGTCGGCGACTACGTCACCTTCGCACGGAAGGATCGCAAGTCGAACGACTGGTATCTCGGCAGCGTCACCGACGAGAACCCGCGCACACTGACGGTCACGCTCGATTTCTTAGATGCGGGTAAAAGCTACACCGCGCAGATTTACCGCGACGGTCCGAACGCGGACTACAAGACCGATGCGCGGCATTCGATCACGATCGAGACGAAGACCGTCCGCAAGGGCGACACTTTGACCCTGCCACTCGCCCCTGGTGGTGGCGAAGCGATCCGATTGAAGGCGCGGTGAGCTTAGGTCCCGACATCCCGGCGAACGGCCTGGATGTCGGGGCCGGAGATCAGCGACGGGCGGGCATCAGCGGGCCGCCGATCTCGGTAGCGGCAACGAAGGCCGGGCGGGCACGGAGCCGATCGAGATACGTCTGGACGGCCGGATGCTCGACGAGCAACCCCGTGCTTTCTGCGATCGCCAGCATATAGCACATCTGGATATCCGCGAGCATCAGCTGCTCGCCCATCAGATACGGGCCGTCGCCGACGCCTGCGCCGATATAGTCGAGCGTCTTGGTCACCTCGGGGCCGGTGAACTTGGTCAGGCCGTCGGGCAGGCCGCCCATCCGCTTCCCGAACATCGTCATCATGATCGGCAGCGCGGCCGAGCTTTCGACATATTGCAACCACTCGTCGTGGATCGCGGCCGCATCGCTGTCGATCGGCGGCGAGAAGCGGCGGTCGCCATAACGCGCGTCGATGTACGACAGGATCGGCGCGCTCTCGGCCAGCGTCAGGTCGCCGTCGACCAGCACCGGTGCCTTGCCGAGCGGGTGGATCGCCTTCAGCGCGGCCGGTGCGCGAAAATTCTCGTCACGCTCGTATTTGACGAGGTCGTATTCGATGCCGAGCTCTTCGAGCAACCACAGCACGCGGATCGAGCGCGAGTAGTTCAAATGGTGGAGCGTTAACATAAGCGTCCTTCGACTAGGAATGTGCTGCACTGCGGAACGGCTGGGTGGCATCGAAGGTTTCCTCGGTCGCGGCCCCCGGAATTCTCCGGCAACGGAGAGCCTTATGACCAAGCTGACCTGCGACGTGGCGATCATCGGTGCCGGGACCGCCGGCCTCGCCGCCGAACGCAGCGCGCGTCGCAACGGCGCCAGCACGCTGCTGATCGACGAAGGCTTTGGCGGCACGACCTGCGCGAGCGTGGGATGCATGCCCTCGAAGCTGTTGATCGCGGCGGGAAATGCGATGCATGCGGTCGAGCAGGCGTCGGTGTTCGGGGTCGAGGCGTCGGGCAAGGTCGATGGCGTCGCAGTGATGGCGCGTGTGCGGAAGGAGCGCGATGCATTCGTCGCGGGCGTCGAAAAGTCGATCGACAAACTGCCCGACGAGGTGAAGATCAAGGCGCGAGCGAAATTTGCAGGTGCGACGATCCTGTCGTTGAGCGACGGCCGCGAGGTCCACGCGAAGTCCGTGGTGATCGCGACCGGATCGAGCCCTGCGATCCCCGAGATGTTCGACGCGGTGCGCGACCGCGTGCTGACCAACGAGAGCATCTTCGAACTGACGGATCTGCCCGAGTCGCTCGGTGTTATCGGTGCGGGCGCGCTGGGGCTCGAGCTTGCACAGGCGATGGCGCGGCTTGGCGTCGAGACGATGGTGTTCGATACCGGCGAGACGATCGGCGGACTGAAGGATACGCATGTCGGCGAGGCGTATCATGCGATCCTTTCGCGCGAGATGCCGATCCTGCTCGGCGTCGAGCTGACGGTCGAGCCCGCCGGCGACGGCGTCAAGCTGGCCTGGACCGGGTCCGCGTCGGGCGAACGACGTTTCGACTATCTGCTCGTCGCGACGGGACGGCCGCCTCAGGTCAAGGATATCGGGCTGGAGACGACGGGCCTTGCGCTCGATGACCACGGCATGCCGGATTTTGACCGCGAGACGATGCAATGCGGCACCGCGCCGATCTTCATCGCCGGCGATGCGGATCATGACCGCGCGGTGCTGCACGAAGCGTCGGCGGAGGGAACGATCGCCGGGCGCAACGCGGCAAGCTATCCCGAGGTGACGCCGGGAAAGCGCACCGTGCCGTTCGCGATCACCTTCACGCACCCCAACGTCGCGGTGATCGGCAAGATCGCGGACGATGGTGATGCCGACAGCGTGATCGGTACGGCGTCGTATGATGACCAAGGCCGGGCGAAGGTCGAGGCGTGCAACGCCGGGGTGGTACGCTTCTATGCGGATCGTCGCGATGGCCGGCTGACCGGTGCGACGATGGCAGGGCCGGCCGTCGAGCACAGCGCGCACCTCATGGCGTGGGCAATTCAGAGCGGCTGGACCGCGACCGAGGTGCTCGACCTGCCGATCTATCATCCGACGTTCGAGGAGGGGATGAAGGGCGCGCTACGCTCGATCTGTAGCGAAGTGCATGCCCCCACCCCGCCGGATCGGGATGACGGGTTCACGCCGGGGACGTGAAGCGAACCCGAGAGAAACGCACACGACCCCTAGAAAAGAGTACCACCCCGGCGAAGGCCGGGGCCCAGTTGGGCGGTGTTGCTAACGGTGGATCGCGATCCGTTATTGCCACCTTTCCAATTGGGCCCCGGCCTTCGCCGGGGTGGCGCTATCGAGGTGGCGCATCGCAATAAGAGGTCGGTCGCTTGGCGTCCTATTCCTCCAGATCAAGATACGCGACGACGTCGTTCTCGGTGGTGAGATACAGCCCCGTCTGGACGTCCTCCTCCTGCTGTGCGGCAATCGCGAGCGCTTCCCCGAGCGGCCCATAGAACAGAGTCGTCGCCGCCCCGCCCTCGCCGCTGTCGTCTAGATGATACAGCCGGACCGACACGCCGGAAGAAATTGTCCGCATTTCAATGCCCTACCCAAACCTCCGTGACGCAAAATTCACGGAACCAAATGCCTAGTAGCGCAACTTTGCCGCGCTTCACCCGTTAGGCCAACATATACAGGGGTTTATATGCATCAGGATGAATGTTTTCCGGTGTCACGCCGTGGCGTGATCGCCGGTGGTGTCGCGTCGGCTACGCTCGCAGCGGCACCCGCCGCGCAGGCTCAAACGCAGGGCACCGCGCAATCGGCACCGCCGACCATGCCGGTGACGCTCAACGTCAACGGCCGCACGACCAAGTTGACCGTCGACACGCGCACCACCTTGCTGGACGCACTGCGCGAAAATTTGAAGCTCACCGGCACCAAGAAGGGCTGCGATCATGGCCAATGCGGTGCGTGCACGGTCATCGTCGAGGGTCGCCGGATCAACAGCTGTCTGACGCTCGCCGTCATGCACGAAGGCGAGGAGATCACGACGATCGAGGGTCTCGGCACGCCTGAGAAACTGCACGCGATGCAGGCGGCATTCGTCAAGCATGACGGCTATCAATGCGGCTATTGCACCCCCGGCCAGATCTGCTCGGCCGTCGCGACGCTCGGCGAGATCAAGGCGGGCATCCCCAGCCATGTCACCGGCGACATCGCTGCAAAGCCCGCGGTCACCACCGACGAGCTGCGCGAGCGGATGAGCGGCAACATCTGCCGCTGCGGCGCTTATGCGAACATCATCGACGCGATCCACGATGTCGCGGGTACGGAGCGCAGCGCATGAAGGCCTTCACCTACGAGCGCGCCACTTCGGCCAAGGAAGCAGCCAGCGCCGCGGTCCGCACGCCGGGTGCGAAGTTCATTGCCGGCGGCACCAACCTGCTCGACCTGATGAAGCTCCAGATCGAAACGCCGCAGCACCTGATCGACGTCAACGGCCTCGGTCTCGATAAGATCACGCCGACCGCTGAGGGCGGGCTGCGCGTCGGCGCGCTCGTCCGCAACACCGACCTCGCCGCCGATGCGCGTGTGCGGAAGGATTACGGCGTGCTCAGCCGCGCGCTGGTGTCCGGTGCTTCCGGCCAGTTGCGCAACAAGGCGACGACCGCAGGCAATCTGCTCCAGCGCACGCGATGCCCGTATTTCTACGACACGACCAAGCCATGTAATAAGCGTCAGCCCGGCAGCGGCTGCGCGGCGATCGGCGGGTTCAACCGCAACTTGGCCGTGATGGGCACGAGCGAGGCGTGTATCGCCACGCACCCGAGCGACATGGCCGTCGCGATGCGCGTGCTCGACGCTACCGTCGAAACGGTGAACGCCGCTGGCCAGACACGCGCGATCCCGATTGCGGACTTTCACCGTCTTCCCGGCGCGACGCCGAACATCGAGACGTCGCTCGCGCCCGGCGAACTGATCACGGCTGTGACGCTGCCCAAGCCGATCGGCGGTACGCACATCTACCAGAAGGTGCGTGACCGAGCGTCCTACGCGTTCGCCCTGATCTCGGTTGCTGCAGTGATCCAGCCGGGTGGACGCGGCCGCCTCGCCTTCGGGGGCCTCGCGCATAAGCCGTGGCGTGTCGAAGCCGCCGAGGCGCAGATGCCGAATGGCGCCAAGGCGACCGCAGCGGCGGTCCTCGCCGGCGCTCGCACCACCTCCCAGAACGCGTTCAAGCTGCCGTTGGTCGAACGCACCATCGGCGCCGTGTTCGAAGACGCAAAGGCCTGATCGCCATGAAGTTCGATACCCCCGCCACGGCGAACCCGACCGATCGCATGAAGGTCCTCGGCAAGCCGCTCGACCGCGTCGACGGCAAGCTGAAGACCACCGGCACCGCGCACTACGCCTATGAGCGCAACGATGTCGCGCCGAACGCCGCCTATGGTTACATTGTCGGCGCGGCGATCGCCAAGGGCCGCATCGAGAGCATCGACACCGCCGACGCAAAGGCTGCCCCTGGCGTGCTCGCGGTCGTCACCTATGAAAACGCCGGCAAGCTCGGCAAGGCGAAGAACCACACCGCACGGATGCTCGCCGGCCCCGAAGTCCAGCATTACGACCAGGCCGTGGCTGTCGTCGTCGCCGAGACGTTCGAGCAGGCGCGCGCCGCGACCAAGCTGCTGCGCGTCAACTACGCGCGGGCCAAGGGCAATTTTGACCTCGCCGCCTCTAAAGCGTCGGCGACCAAGCCGAAAAGCGGCAACCCCGACACCGCCGTCGGCGACTTCGCAGGCGCGTTCGCCAAGGCCGCGGTCCAGGTCGACGAGCGCTACACCACGCCCGATCAAAGCCACATGATGATGGAGCCGCATTCCACCACCGCGGCTTGGAAGGACGGCAAGCTCACGCTCTGGACTTCCAACCAGATGATCGCCTGGGCGGTCAGCGACATGAGCGAGACGCTGCTCCTGCCCAAGGAAAACATCCATGTGATGTCGCCCTATGTCGGCGGCGGGTTCGGGTCGAAGCTGTGGGTCCGCAGTGATGCAGTCATGGCGGCGCTCGGTTCGCGCGCGATCGGCGGGCGTCCGGTGAAGCTCGCACTCGCCCGTCCGCAGGTGATGAACAACACGACTCATCGCCCCGCGACGATCCAGCGACTCCGTATCGGCGCGCAGAAGGACGGCAAGATCACCGCGATCGCGCATGAGAGCTGGTCGGGCGATCTTCCCGGTGGTGGTCCCGAGACCGCGCCAAATGCGACGCGCCTCCTCTACGCCGGCGCCAACCGCATGACCGCGACGCGTCTTGCCGTGCTCGATCTCCCCGAGGGCAACGCGATGCGTGCGCCGGGCGAGGCGGTCGGCCTGCTCGCGCTGGAAGCGGCGATGGACGAACTGGCCGAGAAGCTGAAGATGGACCCGGTCCAGTTGCGGATCGTCAACGACACGCAGGTCGATCCGGAAAAGCCCTCGCGGCAATTCTCGCAACGCGACCTAGTCGGCTGTCTGAAGACCGGCGCCGAACGCTTTGGCTGGAACAAGCGCAACGCCGTCCCCGGGCAAGTTCGCGACGGCCGCTGGCTGGTTGGCATGGGCATGGCGTCCGCATTCCGCGACAACGTCACCATGAAGTCGGGTGCGCGCGTCGGGATCGACAAGAAGGGCGTCGTCACCGTCGCCACCGACATGACCGACATCGGCACGGGCAGCTACACGATCATCGGCCAGACGGTTGCCGAGATGATGGGCGTGCCGATGGACAAGGTTGTCGTCCTGCTCGGCGACAGCAGCTTCCCGGCCTCGTCGGGCTCGGGCGGCCAGTGGGGCGGCAACAGCTCGACCGCCGGCGTCTATGCGGCGTGCATGGCACTGCGCGACTCGGTAGCGCGCAAGCTCGGGTTCAACTCGACCGACGTCGTGTTCGAGGACGGGAAGGTGAAGTCGGGCAACCGCAGCGTCTCGCTCGCCGAGGCCGCAGGCGATGCCGGCATCTCCGCCGAGGACACGATCGAGTTCGGCGATCTGACCAAGACCTATGCGCAGGCCACGTTCGGCGCGCATTTTGTCGAAGTTGGCGTCGACCCGGCGACCGGCGAGATCCGCGTCCGCCGGATGAGCGGTGCGTTCGCCGCGGGCCGTATCCTTAACCCAAAATCGGCGCGTAGCCAAGTGATCGGCGCGATGACGATGGGCGTAGGTGCGGCACTCATGGAAGACGCAATCGTCGACACGCGGTTCGGCTATTTCGTCAACCACGACCTCGCCGAATACCACGTGCCCGCGCACGCCGATATTCCGATGCAGGACGTGTTCTTCATGGACGAACTCGACGAGAAGTCCTCGCCGATGAAGGCCAAGGGCATCGGCGAGCTCGGTCTGTGCGGCGTCGGTGCGGCGATCGCCAACGCGGTCTACAACGCATGCGGCGTCCGCATCCGCGAATACCCGCTGACGCTCGACAAGGTCATCGGCAAGATGGCCTGATACCCTGCCCTCCACCCCGCCGCATTGTAGGCGGGGGTGGAGGGCAAAAGCGGCTCTGGCGCGCGCGAATAGGTTGCGCTAGAAAACCCACATGACCGTACCCGCTATTCTAAAAAACCTGCGCCTGCCCGTCATCGGCTCGCCGCTGTTCATCATTTCCGGCCCCGAGCTGGTGATCGCGCAGTGCAAGGCGGGCATCGTCGGCTCGTTCCCCGCGCTCAATGCGCGCCCGCAGGCGATGCTCGACGAGTGGCTGCACCGGATCACCGAGGAACTTAGCGCGCACAACCGCGCGAATCCGGATCGCCCGGCCGCGCCGTTCGCAGTCAACCAGATCGTCCACAAATCCAACGACCGGCTCGAGAGCGACCTTGAGACGTGCGCGAAGTGGCAGGTGCCGATCGTCATCACCTCGCTCGGCGCGCGCGAGGATCTCAACACCGCGGTGCACGGCTGGGGCGGCATCACACTGCACGACGTGATCGACGACCGGTTCGCGCGGAAAGCGATCGAAAAGGGTGCAGACGGCCTAATCGCAGTCGCAGCCGGTGCGGGTGGCCATGCCGGCCGCCTTTCGCCGTTCGCGATCATCCAGGAGATCCGCCAGTGGTTCGACGGTCCGCTCGCGCTGTCGGGCTCGATCGCGACTGGCGACGCGGTGCTGGCGGCACAGGCGATGGGCGCGGACTTCGGCTATATCGGCTCGCCGTTCATCGCGACTACCGAGGCCAATGCGGACCAGGCGTACAAGGACGGCATCGTCGCGGGCAAAGCGTCCGACATCGTCTATTCGAACCTGTTCACCGGCGTGCATGGCAACTACCTCCGCGCCTCGATCGTCGCTGCGGGCATGGACCCGGACGCGCTGCCAGAAGGTGATCTCAAGACGATGGACTTCGGCGGCGGCAACGGATCGAAGCCCAAGGCGTGGCGCGACATCTGGGGCTCGGGCCAAGGCATCGGCGCAGTCACCGAAATCGAAAGCGTTTCCGACCGGGTCGACCGCCTCGAACGCGAATACCGCGCGGCGCGCGTCCGGATCGGTGTCTGAGCTAGACCAACGTGACGGCGTATTCGCGCGATCGTTCGACCATGAGAAGGTCGATCTGAAAACATGGAGCGCCCGGCAGCGATGGCGATGGCGCACCAAGGGCTGATCCGGCCGCTCATGCGAGAGGTAAGATCGTCTGGGGCTCTCGTACGTGGTGGGGCCTTTCGTTAAGGCCATTCGCGAACGTTCCGGTAAACATCGAGACGGAATTCGGAGATTTCAGCCGGGAACGTCGACCCGATCGCCGCATCGTGCGAAGGATGCGTGCATGGTGCAACGAGGTAGACGGTCGCGATGGTCCTGACGACCCTGGTCCTGTTGCCGTTCGTCGCCGCCATGATCTTGGGCCTTTGCGCGCCAGCGGATCGCGTCGCGCAGATGATGATTGCGGGCGGGGCCAGCGCGGTAGGCCTCGGTCTGTTGCTGGTTGCGGCGCCCACCGTTCTGGCCGGGACGCCGTTGATTGCGCATCTGACATGGGTACCGGCGCTGGGCCTCGATGCGAGCCTCTGGCTCGACCCGCTCGGTCTGTTGTTCGCCGGGCTGATCCTCGGCATCGGTCTGCTGGTTGTCGTTTATGCGCAAGGGTATCTCGCCAAGGGCGAGGCCACCGGACGGTTCCTGTCCTTCCTGATGCTGTTCCAAGGCGCGATGATCGGTATCGCACTGTCGGCCAACGTCCTGCTGCTGCTCGTTTTCTGGGAAATGACCAGCCTGTCGTCGTTCCTGCTGATCGGCTTTTGGCGAGATCGACCCGAGGCGCGGCGAGGTGCGCGGATGGCACTGGCGGTGACGGGCGGCGGCGGGCTGGCGCTGATCGCGGGGCTGCTGTTGCTCGGACAGGCGGCAGGATCGTACGAACTGACGACCATTCTCGCGCGTGCGGACATCGTCCAGGCCTCGCCGCTGTATCCGGCGATCCTCATCCTGATACTGCTCGGCGCGTTTACCAAATCGGCGCAGTTCCCGTTCCACTTCTGGCTACCGCACGCGATGGCCGCGCCGACCCCGGTCAGCGCCTATCTGCATTCCGCGACGATGGTGAAGGCGGGCGTCTTCCTGCTGGCCCGGCTGTGGCCGGTGCTGTCGGGGACCGATCTCTGGTTCTATCTCGTCGCATCGACCGGGCTCGTAACGATGCTGTTCGGCGCCGCCGTGGCGCTGTTCCGGTGCGATCTGAAGGCGATCCTGGCTTATTCGACGATCAGCCAATTGGGGCTGATGGTCATGCTGCTCGGGTTCGGCACACCCGCCGCAGCCACCGCGGCGGTCTTCCACATCCTCAACCACGCGGCGTTCAAGGCGGCACTGTTCATGAACGCCGGAATCGTCGATCACCAGACCGGCACGCGCGATATCCGACGGCTTGGTGGCCTCGCTGCGCTGATGCCGATCACCGCCACACTCGGCACGCTCGCTGCCGCGTCGATGGCCGGACTGCCCCCGCTCGGCGGTTTCATCTCGAAGGAGATGATGCTCGATCAGAGCACGTATGCTGTCCTGGCAGGCCAGTCCTGGCTGGTACCGATCCTGGCGACGCTCGCCGCGATCCTGTCGGTCGCGTATTCACTCCGTTACGCGATCGGTCTTTTCTTCGGACGGACGCGCGCTGGTGAAGCGAGCACGCCGCACGATCCGGGTATCGCCATGCTCGCGCCGTCAGTCGTGCTGGTCGTGATCGCGATCGCGCTTGGGCTGATCCCCATGACGATCGCGGGGCCTCTGGTCGCCGCCGCCACCGGTTCGGTCGTCGGCGGCCGCTCGCCCGACCTGCATCTCGCACTATGGCATGGTTTCAATCCGGCCTTCGGTCTGAGCGTGGTCGCGATCGTCGGTGGCGCGCTCGTGCTATGGCGGCGGGCGCCGGTGACCGATTGGCTGGCCACCCGATCCGCGCCCGATGCGAAGCGGATGTTCGACGCGGCGATGGGGTCAGTACTCGACCGCACGCGCCGACTTTCTAGCGTCGTCCATGCCGCGTCGCTCCAGCGCTACCTGTTCGTCCTGTTCGCAATCGCGATCGTGCTGGCGACAGGGGCAAGCCTGACGAGCGGCGGCGTATATACCGGATCGCGTCCACGCATCCCGGCATCGGCCGTTGCGATCGTCGCTTGGCTGGGCCTGATCGTTGCGACTGCAGCGGTCGTCGTCGTGCAGCGCCATCGTTATCTTGCCTTGCTGTTCCTAGGCGTCGTCGGGCTCGTCATCGCGCTGGCGTTCGTCCACCTGTCCGCGCCCGATCTCGCGCTGACGCAGATCGCGGTCGAGGTCGTCACGATCCTGCTCATGCTCCTGGCGCTCACTGTGTTGCCCAAGTCGCCACCCACGCTATCGAGCATTCCTCGGCGAGCCCGGGACGCGCTCCTCGGCGTGATCGCGGGCGTCGCAACCGGCTGGCTGGCCTGGGCGGTGATGACGCGTCCGGCGGTGGCGACGGTGTCGGCGTTCCACTGGGCGAACAGCTATGCGGGTGCCGGCGGCAGGAACGTCGTGAACGTCACGCTGGTCGACTTCCGCGCTTTCGACACGTTGGGCGAGATCATCGTGCTGGGGATCGCCGGGCTCGCGATCTACGCGCTGCTGGAACCGGCGGTGCGTGTGCGGGTACCGCAGTCGAAAATGCCGCATTCTCCCGATCGACATCCGATGATGCTGGCGACGGCCGCCCGCGCGTTGCTGCCGCTGGCGCTGCTGGTAGGCCTGCATATATTCCTGCGCGGCCATAATGCGCCGGGTGGCGGGTTCGTCGCTGCGCTGATCTTTTCGATCGCGATCTTCCTGCAGCACCTAGCGTCCGGGGGCGGTTCGACCGGCGAACGGCGGTCCGGTGTCGACCATGTCTTGATCGCGGTCGGTATCGTGCTCGCCACCGCGACCGGTCTCGGATCGCTCGTCTTCGATGCGCCGTTCCTGTCGAGCAGCTTCGGGTATGTCCATCTACCGCTGATCGGCGAGGTCGAGCTGGCGACCGCCACGCTGTTCGACGCCGGCGTCGCCAGCGTCGTAGTCGGCGCCGTGATGATGATACTGGCGCAACTTAGCCATTTAACCCAGCGTGTCGCGCGCATCGGTGCGGATTCAGAAGGGCAGGCGATACCATGAGCCTCGAATTCCTGATCGCCAGCGCCATCGCCGTGCTGACCGCAGGCGGGGTGTATCTGTCGCTGCGAGGGCGGACGTTCCAGGTCGTGCTCGGGCTGACCTTGCTGTCGCACGCCGTGAACCTCTTCCTGTTCGCGACCGGCCGGCTCGTCGTCGATCGACCGCCTCTGTACGCGAGTGGGGTGACCGATCACGCCGATCCCCTGCCCCAGGCGCTGGTGCTGACCGCGATCGTCATCGCGTTCGGCATGACCGCGCTGGCCGTCATTCTCTCGCTTCGCAGTTTTCTTGAAAGTGGATCGGATCAGGTCGACGGTCTGGCGGACCCCGACGGCGGTGAGGGTGAGCCATGACGCTTGCCGATCAGTTGCTAATAGCGCCCGTGGTGATCCCGGCGGTGCTTGCCCCGCTGACGCTGTTGGCGATGCCCCGTCGGCGGGCTTTGGCGGTCGGTCTGTCGCTGGCCGGCTGTGTAGCCATGCTCGCGGCAGCGGTCGCACTGTTCGGGCTAGTGCAGGACAACGCGATCCGCAGTTACGCGGTCGGCGGCTGGCCGGCGCCGTTCGGGATCGTCCTGGTGCTCGACCGGCTTTCTGCGGCAATGCTGGTGCTGTCGTCGGCATTGGCGCTTATCGTCCTGCTGCATGCGACGCTTACCGCCGCCGATCGGCAGGGTTCGCATTTCCATCCGCTCTTCCATTTCCAGCTGCTCGGGCTGAACGGCGCGTTCCTGACGGGCGATCTCTTCAACCTGTTCGTGTTCTTCGAAGTCCTGCTGATCGCGTCCTACGGCCTGATGCTCCACGGCCACGGCGCGGCGCGGCTGAAGGCGGCGGTCGGCTATGTCGTCGTCAACATCGTCGGTTCCGCGCTGTTCCTGATCGCGCTCGGGGTGCTGTACGGCGTGACCGGGACGCTCAACATGGCTGACCTCGCGCGCCGCATTGCGGTATCGGGAGCAGCGGACGAGGGCTTGCTGCGGATCGCCGGCGTGCTGCTGATGACCGTCTTCGCGCTCAAGGCGGCGATCGTCCCGCTGCATCTCTGGTTGCCGCGGACCTACGTCGCGACGATGCCGGTGGTAGCGGCGCTGTTCGCGATTCTGACGAAGGTCGGGGTCTATGCGATGATCCGGATCGTATCGTTGCTCTTCGGCGAGGGCGCAGGCGCGTTGGCGTGGATGCCGTCGCCCTGGCTCTTCCCCGCCGCCGTGATGACCGCCGTTATCGGCTTTGCCGGGGTGTTCGTGGGGCAGGCGATGCGCGAACAGGCAGCGTTCGCGCTGGTCGGATCGACGGGGACGCTGGTGCTCGCAGTCTCCTGCTGGAGCCAGGCGACGATGGCGGCGGCGCTCTTCTATCTGGTTCACGCGACGCTGGCCGGTGCTGCGCTGTTCCTGGTCGCCGACGTGACCATGCGTCGCCGTGGCCGATATGACGACGCAGCGGTGCCCAGCCCCCGCTTTGCGGGCCAACAGGCGACCGGTCTGCTGTTCCTCGCGTCGTCGATTGCCGCGGTCGGATGGCCGCCGCTGTCGGGCTTCATTGGCAAGCTGTTCATCCTCCAGACTACCGCCACGACCCCCAACTGGATGGTTCTGTGGGCAACAATCCTCGGTACGACGTTGATCGGGGTCGTCGGCTTCGCCCGCACCGGCAGCATCCTCTTCTGGAAAGCGTCGCCAATCGGCACAGACCCGATCGATAGTCCGAACCGATCCAACGCGGACCTGATCGCCCCCACGATCCTGATCGGACTGCTAGCCGCCCTGACCATCGGCGCCGGCTGGGCGACCGCGCAAGCCCAGGCGACCGCCGCGCAGATCTTCGCGCCGCAGCGCTATATCGCCGCCGTCCTCGGCAGCATCCCGCGATGATCCGGTGGCTCCTGCCCCACCCTGCCCTCTCGGCGACGTTGCTGATCGTCTGGCTGCTGCTGGCGAACAGCGTCACTAGCGGCGACCTCGTCCTTGGCGCGATGGTCTCGCTCATCCTGCCAAAGGTCACCGCGCCGTTCTGGCCCGATCGCCCTCGCCTGCGGTTCGGCGGTACGTTGGTCGCGTTTCTCGCGGTCGTGCTGTTCGACATCGTGGCCGCCAATTTCCATATCGCGCGCGTGATCCTGTTCCGGCGCGACCGCGATCTGCGCGCGCGCTGGCTCGTCATCCCGATCGAGCTCACGACGCCCGAGGCGATCACGGTGCTCGCGGCGACGATCAGCCTGACCCCGGGAACGGTCTCGTCCGACGTGTCCGCTGATGGTCGCGCACTGCTGGTCCACGCGCTCGACGTCGAGGACGAAACGGCGGAGATCGCGCGCATCAAGCAGCGGTACGAAGCGCGGTTGCTGAGGATATTCGCATGATCGCAGTCGCGCCTTACATCGCCGCGATCGCCATAGCGCTCGCGCTGCTGTGCAACGGATGGCGACTGTTCCGCGGCCCGGCGATCGGCGATCGTATCCTCGCGCTCGACACGATGGTCATCAACGTCATCGCGCTGATCCTCCTGATCGGCATGATCGGTGGCTCCAGCCCGTATTTCGAGGCGGCGTTGGTGCTCGCGATGGTCGGGTTCGTCAGCACCGTCGCCTATTGCAAGTTCCTCCTTCGCGGGGACATCGTCGAATGATCGATGCTTTCGCCTATCTCGTGGCCGGGCTGACCCTGCTCGGGGCCGCGTTCCTGCTGCTCGGCAGCTGGGGGCTGGTCCGGTTGCCGTCGACGATGGAGCGGCTGCATGGACCGACGATGGCGACGACGCTCGGCGTCGGATCGTTGGTGCTCGCCTCGATGCTGCGGACCCGGCTGCAAACCGGGACGTGGAGCACGCACGAACTGCTGATCGTGTTGTTCCTGTTCATCACCACACCCGTCTCCGCGAACATGATCGCGAAGGTTCATCTCCACCGTCAGCGCATGGCCGACATCATCGAGCCGGCCGGGATCGCTGGGGAGCCGCCAAACCCGGACGAGGGCGATTGGGCGACGTTCGAAGCGCCGAAGCCGAGCATCGCAACGTCGACGGCTGACCTTAAACGGCTATCCGGCGATTGAGCGCTTGGCGTCCGGTCGGTTAAGGGTGTTCCGCGCGCAGCAAAAGCCGCCGCGAAGGAGAGGACAAGCCCGACCATGCCAAGTTTGACGCCGTGGATATCTGTTCCGCTGTTCGCGCTGGCGGCGTGCGGGGCATCCTCCGATCGATCCGACGATTTGCCGCAGAACACGCCTGACGCAGCGCGGAATCAAGCAAGTGACGAAACCGTCGCGGTGCGGCAGTCAACGCCCTCCCCCTCCCCCTCGACGATCGGCAATTCGATCTCGCCCGAGACGTCTTCGCCAAAGGCTCTGACGAAGACGTCGTGTCTTGCCGATATCGGTGCTGCCGCCGCCGCGCGTCGCGTGGCGATCTGTCGCGACGTCTCGCCGGCGACGCACCCGCCCTGCAATGCCGCCAACAGCTGCGCGATGATCGAGGACGAGATCGCGCGCAGTTGTGCGCTGTTCGACGGCAAAGGCGCGCCGATGCAGGGATGCGGGCCTGCGCCTAAGAGTGCGGAGGCGGCGGCAGCGGTGGTTCGGCGGTACTATGCCGCTGTCGACGCGCGCGATTTCGACACTGCGTGGCGGCAATGGGGTAGCGACGGTCGTCCGGGACAGACTTTCGCAGCGTTCGCGGCGGGTTTCGCGCATACCCGCACGACCAAGGTCGTCATCGGCGCGCTCCAACCTGGCGATGCCGGGGCGGGATCGATCTATCAGCCGGTCCCCGTCACGGTCGAGTCCACGCTGGACGACGGGTCTCGCCAGCGTTTTAGCGGCACGTACGTCGTTCGCCGCGTCAACGACGTCGACCGCGCGACGGCCGACCAGTTGCGGTGGCATCTCGACTCCGGTCAGCTCAAGCCGGTTCCACTGGGATAGCGCCAAGGCGCTACGATGGCGCATACGAAGGCGCACGCATGTCCTAACCGCTGAAACACCTGCCGCATCACAGGCGATACGCGTACCGCCCGATAGTCGGACGGCCGTACTATTCGTGGCCCGAAGGCCGCCGGCTGGCGATTTCGATCGCGTCCTGACCCGGCTACGAGGGGCGGCGGACCCGCGGATCGGATGGACGACGGCGGGAGCGATCGCCGATCACGTCACGACTTACGGCTTGGCCGTCCGACCCTTTCCTTCCAGCCGACCAACCCTGACGCGTACCGACTATTCGACCACGCGCAGCCGGCGTCCCTTGGCTGGCGGGACGCGTAGCAACTGGTTGACGCGGTCGGCCAGATCGACCTGGCGGAAGGGCTTCCCCAAGCGCATGACATCGGTCGGAACATCGTCGCCCGCCGCCGCGTATCCGGTAACCAGCAGCGTCGGCAGCCGGATGCCGTTGGCGCGCATTTCGGTGATCAGCTGGCCGCCGGTCATCCCGGGCATCAGATAATCGCTGACGAGCATGTCCACATCGATCCCCGACCGGATCGCCGACAGCGCCTGGCTCGCCGACCCGAACTCGGTCACGACATAGCCCAGATCGCGCAGCATTTCCGCGGTCGCGGATCGGACCAGTTCCTCGTCGTCGACCAGGACGATCTTGGCGGCATGCCGCGCCGGTGCCGGCTCGCCCTGACTATCGGCCGCATCGCTCGCGACTTCGTCGGTCGCCGGCAGCCAGAGCTCGACCGCGGTCCCGACGCCGGGCTCGCTCCTGAGATGCAGGATGCCACCCGATTGCGCAGCCAGACCGTGCACCATCGACAGGCCCAAGCCCGTTCCCTTGCCGACACCCTTGGTCGAGAAGAACGGTTCGGTCGCACGCGCGAGCGTCGCGCGGTCCATGCCGGTGCCGGTATCCTGCGCGGTCAGTCGGATATAGCGACCGGCGTCGAGACCGACGGCGTTGCGGTCGTCGACGACGATCTCCGCGACGGTCAGGATCAACCGACCGCCACCCGGCATCGCATCGCGTGCGTTGATCGCCAGGTTGAGCAGCGCGAGCTCGAGCTGGTTCGGATCGACCCGCGCCGACGACAGATGGCGCGGCACTTCGAGGACCACGGTGATCGTCGGCCCCAGCGAACGCCGGACGAGATCGACGATGCCATCGATCAACGCACCGATATCGACCGCTTTGGGCTGCAGCGCCTGTTTCCGCGCGAACGCGAGCAGCCTCTGCGTCAGCGTCGCCGCGCGTTCGGCGGCCTGCAGCGCGCCGGCGACCATGCGCTGCGTCTTCTCGTCGTCCTTGTGCCGACGGCGGACGAGATCGAGACTGCCGACGATCGGGGTCAGCAGATTGTTGAAATCATGCGCGACGCCGCCGGTTAGCTGGCCGATCGCGTCCATCTTGTGCGCCTGCGCGAGCTGCGCGTCGGCTTCCTTTTTGTCGGTCACGTCCGAGACGACGCCGGTCATCCGCAGCGGCTTGTCGTCGGGACCGTAGGTGACGCGGCCCTTGGCGGCGATCCACTTCTGCGAACCGTCCGCCGCGGTGATCGAGCACTCGATATCCAGCATGCCGGAGTCCAACGCCGCGTCGAAGTCCGCCCGGATACGGGCTCGCTGGGAAACGTCGACAAAGCCGAGAAAATCATCGATGTTCCACGTCGGACGCCGCGTCGGATAGCCGAATATCTCGTCGTGCCGCGCCGTCCGCCTCGCGGTGCCGGTGGTGAAGTCGATATCCCAACTGCCCATGCCGGCGGCGTCGAGCGCGATCGTGAGACTTTCCCGCGCCGCTTCCAGCTCCGCGGTGCGATCGACCACCGCGCGCTCCAGCGTCATCGCCGCATCGCGCACCTCATATTGACGCCGCCGCGCCTTCAGCGACGACCGGATCGCGCCCAGCATCGCCTCGGCATGCAAAGGCCGTTGCAGCAGAACGACATTGCCCAGGTTCGCCAGGCGATCGCTCGCGGCGGTGGTTCGCGGCGCAGGCGCGCCGTTGGCCAGCACCACGAACGGAATGTCAGACCAGGTCGGCTGCGTCGCGACCCACTCCGACAGACCCGACGCATCATGCCCCGCCAGCGCTTCTTCCGTCAGCATGACCGCCCCCGCGCCCCGCCGAATTTCCGCGAGCAACTCCGCCCGGTCCGCACAGACATAGGATTGGATCGTGTTACGGGCGAGCAGGTCCGCGGCAATCGTGGCATCTCGACCGCGTGGCGCCAGAATCAGAACACGGTCTTCCACGTCAGCCATGCTCTTCCAAAGAACCCATCTTGCTGGCCATCAACGTCTTGCCTTCGCCCGAAAAGGTCGGAACGCCGGTCAAGACGCCCTGGAACTCGCGCAATGGCTCGCCGACCTGCAAACCGTTGCTCCCTATCTGAAACTCCCGGATCGTCCGTTCGTGCCGTGCCGTGCGCGTTTTGATGACCGAGATGGCTTGGCGGACCTCGCCCTGTGCCTCGAAATAGCGGAGCTGGACCACGGAATCGGACAGATAGCTCAGATCCACGTCCTGGCGAACGTCGCCCATCATGCCGTGCAGGCCGAGGATCAGCAGGCTGACGACCCCCTCCTGCCCCAGATACGTCAGCATCTCGTGCATCTGCAGCGTCAGGAACTGTTCGTTGGGCATCGATTGCAGATACGCGTTCAGGCTGTCGATCACGACCACGCGCGCGCCATATTCCTCGACCGCGGCGCGGACCGAATCCGCGAACTCGCCCGGCGACATCTCGGCCGGGTCGATCGCCCGGATCTTCAGCTGGCCGGAATCGATGAACGGCTGGATATCGAGGTTGAGCGCGGCGCTGCGCTTCATCAGCGTCGGCAGGCGCTCGTCGAACAGGAAATACGCCGCGTGGTCGCCGCGCTGGAGTGCCGCGACCATGCATTGGACCGACGTCGTCGTCTTGCCGACGCCCGCGGGCCCGGTGAGCAACGTCGCCGTCCCGGGAACCAGCCCGCCACCGAGCAGCGTGTCCAGCGCTTCCGATCCGGTCGACACCGACGCATCATTGTAGGTCCGGCCATGTTCGGCCGCGATCAGCCGCGGGTAGACGCGGAGGCCGCCGCGCTCGATCTCGAAATCATGATAGCCGCCACGATAGCGGACGCCGCGCATCTTCACGATGTGAAGGCGACGACGTTGCGATCCGAACCCTGAGAGCGTCTGTTCGAGCGAGATGACGCCGTGCGCGATGCTGTGGAGCTGGAGATCGCTACCCGATGCGCCCTTGTCGTCGAGGATCAGGACGGTGACCTGCCGCGTCGAGAACAGATGCTTCAACGCCAGGATCTGCCGCCGATACCGGACCGGGCTCTGCGCGAGCAACCGCAGTTCGGACAGGCTGTCGATGACGACCCGCGCAGGCTTGAACGCATCGACCTTGGTCATGATGTCGCGAATCGTCTCGCCGAGTTCGACCTCGCTCGGGTGGAGCAAGGTCTGCTCCTGATCCTCGCCCAGGCCGTCGGCGGGCACCATCTCGAACAGCTCGAGCTGATCCAGCGACCAGCCATGCGTCGCCGCGACGGCACGCAGTTCGACCTCGGTTTCGGCCAGCGTGATGTAGAGCCCAGTCTCGCCGACCTTGGCCCCGGTCAGCAGGAAGTCGAGCCCCAAGGTCGTCTTGCCGGTTCCCGGCGTCCCCTGGACCAGGTACATGCGCTGGGGGGTCAGGCCACCGCCCAGAATGTCGTCGAGCCCGGCTATACCGGTCGATACGATCGCGGTGGTCTGCGGATCGGTTGGCAATATGGCATCCTAAATCGAGTATCTCCCAACGATGCTAGCGCGTTAGGGTTGACGAACCATAGCCGCCCCCGGTCGGTTGGCAATCCTGCCGCCAACCCGATTTGATCAAGATCAGCGCGTATTCGGCGTTAGGAAAATACTGGTTGCAAGGACTTGCCGAAGCCGAGCACTTGAACGAGCATGCCCCGCTCAGGGGGAATTCGATGTTCAAAGCATGTGTGATCGCGCTCGCAGCCACCGTATCCGCGTCGGCGCTGGCCCAGAATTCAGCGTCCGGGACCCAGGCTTCACCGTCGAAGACAACGTATATCCAGGCAGGCGCGTTGCTCGATCTGCCCGGCCAGCCGCCGCGCGGCAACACCACCGTCATCGTCCGTGACGGCAAGGTCGCCGAATTGCGCGACGGGTTCGTACCGCCCGAACAGGGCGCGACGCTGATCGACCTGCGCAATGCGTTCGTGCTGCCGGGGCTGGTCGACATGCACGTCCATCTCTGGGGGATCGGCGGAGATCCGATGCGCGCGCGGCTCGAGGCGATGACGCGCGACCGGTTCGACGACGAGATGACCGCGGTCGCGAACGCGCGGACCACGCTGAACGCGGGGTTCACCTCGGTGCGCGATCTCGGCGGCGATCCCCGCGGCATCCGCGCGCTGCGCGATGCGATCGACGCCGGTACGGTCGACGGGCCGACGATCACCAATGCCGGCGAGATGATCTCGGTGACCGGCGGGCATGGCGACGGCAGCAACGGGCTGGCCGAAGACTTTGCCGAAGCGGTGCATGCCAAGGAAATCAACCTGTGCGACGGTCCCGACGAATGCCGACGTGCGGTCCGCGCACAGGTTGCACTGGGGGCACGCGTCATCAAGTTCGCCGCCACCGGCGGCGTGCTGTCGAATGTCAGCGGCGGACTTGGCCGGGCGATGACTCCCGACGAGATGCGGGCGATCATCGAGACCGCGCATGGTCTGGGTCGCAAGGTCGCGGCGCATAGCCATGCGGCGGACGGGACGAAGGCGGCGCTCGAGGCCGGGGTCGACTCGATCGAGCACGGTACGTTCCTCGACGACGAGACGATCCGGCTGTTCAAGACCAAGGGCGCCTATCTCGTGCCGACCGAGATCGCACCCGTTGCCGCACTCGCGCAGGCGCGGGGTGGCGCCCTGCCCCCCGCGACGATCGTCAAGGCCGAGGCCGCCGCGGCCGCGATGGCCGCAAGTCACCGTCGCGCCTATGCCGCCGGGGTGAAGGTCGCGTTCGGGACCGACACAGGCGTCTCGAAGCACGGCGACAACGCGACCGAGTTCGCCTTGCTGGTGCGCAACGGCCTCACCCCGACGCAGGCGATCGTCGCGGCGACGGTGAGCGCGGCGGACCTGCTCGGGCGCGACGACATCGGCACGCTCGCGCCGGGAAAGACCGCGGACATCATCGCCGTGACGGGTTCGCCGCTACAGGACGTCACCCGTCTGGAGCATGTCGATTTCGTCATGCACCGCGGCCAAGTCGTCAAAGGCGCGCCGAAGAGCCTCTGACCCGCCGACGGCAACTTTGTGCAAATCCTTACGCGCTGTGATGCGCGTGGAACAGCTTGCCGCCCTCGACGACGTAGACCACGCCGAGCACCGCGACGCCGATCGCCAGATAGCCGATCGCCAGCGGATAGGTCGTGCCGTCATAGGACTGGCCGATCAGCGATCCGACGATCACCGCGCCGACGCTGGTGATGAAGCCCTGGATCGAGGACGCCGTGCCGGCGATCGCGCCGACCGGCTCCATCGCCATCGACCCGAAGTTCGCGCCGCACAGACCGATGCAGGTCATGCTCAACGCCTGGAACACCATGTAGCTCGGCAGGGTTTCAAGGCCCGATGCGATCAATGCGATATGGCAGACCGACAGCACGATCAGACCGATCACCGCGCTCTGCGAGATCAGCCGGGTGCCCAGCCGCTCGACCAGGCGGCTGTTGGCGAACGATGCGCAGCCCATCGAGAACGCGCAGATGGCGAACAGGATCGTGAACCGCGCGCCGGCGTGGAACTCGTCGACGAAGATCTGTTGCGCGGACGAGACGAACGCGATGATGCCGCCGAACGTCATCGACGCCGCGACCGCGTATCCGGCGGAAAACCGGTTGGTCAGCGTCAGCGTGTAGCCGTTGCGGAGCGCTGCGAGCGACAGCGGCGTGCGGTTCTCGACCGGCAGCGATTCGCGCAGCCGCGTGAACGACCATGCCAGGACGAGCGCGGCGAAACCGGCGAGCGCATAGAAGATGAAGCGCCACGGACCGAACGCGAGCAGCATCTGGCCGAGGCTCGGCGCCATGATCGGCACGAGGAAGAAGATCATCTGCGCCACCGACAGCGTCCGCGCCATCTGTCGCCCGGCATAGCGATCCCGCACGATCGCGACCGCCAGCACGCGGGTCGATGCCGACATCAGCCCCTGCAGGACGCGCGCGCCGAGCAGCGCCGCGAAGGTCTGCGATCCGGCCGCGAAGATGCTCGCCAGCACGAAGCCCGCCAGCGTGACGAGCAGGATAGGACGGCGTCCGTAGCGATCTGCCAGCGGGCCGTAGACGAGCTGCCCGGTCCCGAACCCCAGCATGTACGCGGTAATGATCCACTGCCGGTGGTTGGCCGTCGCGATGCTCAATTGATGCCCGATATCCGCCAGCGCGGGCAGCATCAGGTCGACGCCGAGCGCGTTCACGGCCATCAGCGCGGCAATAAAGGCAACGAACTCGCGTGGTTGCATCGACGGGTCAGCGGTCTTGACGTTCATGACCTGCGCCTACGGGGATCACGCGCGGAATGCCACGACAGATCGAACGATGCCGGCAATACGGCCTCGTAACTGTCGTGCGCGGCGTACAAATAAAAAATATCTTTTTCAGTCGCTCAGCGCGTGTTTGTTCGTTTCTTTTACACCTTCTTCTCCCATGTAGGCCGTCATGATCGGTCTGATTACCCGCCTCAGGCAGTTGCGCCATTCCGATCAGACGATCGCGGCCTACGTCCAGGAGACCCTGGTCGAGTCGCTCTACGCATCGCCGCAATCGCTGGTGATCGGCGCGGTGACGAGCAGCGCGATCACGATGATCGTCGCGCTGGTCAGCGGCAACGCCTGGATGACGGGGTGCGCGATAGCGATCGCGGCGGTTGCCGGCTCGCGGATCGTCGATGCGCTGCGCCTGAGCCGACGGAGTGCGAAGCGCCAGCCCTCCAAGAAGGCCGCACTGGGCCCTTGGGGCCGACGCCAGGAGCGGCTCTATCGATCCGGCGCGATCGGCTATTCGTCGCTGCTCGGCACGTTCGGACTGCTGACGCTGGTCAACACCAATGACGGCGTGCTGCAGCTGCTCGCGGTGACGACGACGATCGGCTACGCGGCGGGGATCGCGGGACGCAATGCCGGGCGGCCGTGGATCGCGCTGTCGCAGCTCAGCTTCGCGTCGGTGCCGCTCGCGATCGGTCTGCTCGTATCGCTCGAGCCGCTCAAGATCGTCCTGGCCATCGTGATCCTGCTGTTCGTCGTCGCGATGATGGATATCACGCTGCAAACCTACGGCGTCATTCTAAAGGCGACCGTGGCGTCGCGCGAGAAGGCGGCGCTCGCCGAACATCATGCCGCCATCGCGCGCCGCGACGACCTGACCGGAGTCGCCAATCGCACCGCGTTCCGCGAGCAGTTCGAAGCGCGGCTGCAGCGGGTGTCGGCCGAGGAGCATCAACTCGCGATCAACTGGCTCGATCTCGATCGCTTCAAGGAGATCAACGACTCGTTCGGCCATCTGGCGGGCAACGCGCTGCTCGCGGAGATCGCGCGGCGGCTCGATCAGGCGTTCGGCCAGGACGGCGTCGTCGCGCGACTGGGCGGCGACGAATTCGCCGTCGTGTGCACGGTGAAGACCGAAGCGGACGCGATGACGATCGGCCAGACCATCCTGGCGCTCGTCGAGAAGCCGGTTTTGCACGAAGGCCGCCTGCTCCAGGTGAACGCATCGATCGGTATCGCGATCGCGCCCGCGGACGGGAGCGATGCCGATACGCTTTTGAAGAACGCCGATCTGGCACTGTATCGCGCCAAGGACAGCGGTCGTGGCCAGATGTGCTTCTACGAACCGCTGATGGACGAGAAG
Organism: Sphingomonas sp. PP-F2F-G114-C0414; assembly: GCF_003688595.1. Lineage (GTDB taxonomy): Bacteria > Pseudomonadota > Alphaproteobacteria > Sphingomonadales > Sphingomonadaceae > Sphingomonas. The sequence continues at coordinate 374,280 of NZ_RCWT01000010.1, read as the reverse complement.
ATCTCGCGCACGCGGGACCTCGCCGCCGAGATGCAGGGCGCGCTGGAACGCGGCGAGTTTCATCTGGTGTTCCAGCCGATCTTCGATCTCGCCGGCGAACACGTGCTGTCCTGCGAGGCCTTGCTGCGCTGGACCAACCGGCAGCATGGTGCGATCTCACCGGCGGAATTCATCCCGATCGCCGAGGATACCGGGCTGATCGTGTCGATCGGCGGATGGGTGATCCGCGAGGCGTGCCGGATCGCCAGCGCGTGGCCGCAAGCGGTGAAGATCGCGGTCAACCTGTCGCCGATCCAGCTTCGGTCGGCCAATCTCACTACCGTGATCATGAATGCGCTCGCGTCCACCGGGTTCGAAGCGGAGCGGCTCGAGCTCGAGGTGACCGAGTCGGTGCTGCTCGAGGATATCGAAGCGTCGCTGGCGGCGCTCGATGCGATCAACCGCCTGCACGTGCGGACGACGCTCGACGATTTCGGCACCGGCTATTCCTCGCTCAGCTATCTCACGAAATTCCCGTTCCAGACGCTGAAGATCGATCGCTCGTTCATCACCGATCTCGAGCAAAGCCCGGCCTCGGTGGCGATCGTCCAGACCGTGATCGATCTCGCCGCGAAGCTGGGCATGCGGACGGTTGCCGAGGGCGTCGAGACGCAGGCGCAACTCAACCAGCTCCGCCGGACGCGGTGCGATGCGGTGCAGGGATATCTGCTGGCGCGGCCGATGCCGGCAAGCATGGTCGCGACCATGCTTGCCGGCAATGCCCAGAAAGCGCAGGCGCGCTCCTGAGATCCCCGAGGTCCTAGATCGCCGCCTTGGTCAGCAACCGGGTCTGCGCGCCGACCAGACGCCGCATCAGTTTGAGATCGAACTCGCTCAGCCGCAGCGCCGCGTCGGCCCAGAGATCGACGACCGCCTCGAGCTCGGCGAGTGCCAGCGGATTGACCGAGCGCGACGCCTCGTAAATCGCGCAATGGCCGCTGTGGCGACGGCGGTTCTGGCGGATATAGTGCTCGACCTCGGCGCGACCCTTGCCGGGATCGGCCAGCGCATGGACGATGCCGAGATCGTACAGTTCCTCGGCGCTGTAGGTCCGCCCGCTCAGGATCATCTGCTCGGCCCGCGCAGACCCCAGCCGCCGCGACAGGAAGCAATGCGCGCCCATACCGGGGAACAGCCCGAAATTGGTTTCCGGCAGGCCGAAGTTCGTGCCCCGCTCGGCGATGACGACGTTGAACGACAGTAACGCTTCGAAACCACCGCCGAGCGCGTCGCCCTCGACCAGCCCGATCGTGATGATCGAATGGTCGAGGCTGAGCATGTTGCGGTGCAGGATGCGGACGCAGGCGCGGCCATAGCGGACCAGCGCCTGCCGATCGCCACGACGGATATGCTCCGCGAAGAGATCGAGATCGCCGCCGAGCGAGAACACGCCGGGGAAACGCGAGCCGAGCACGAGATAGCGGATCGGCATCATCTCCGACGAGCATGCCTCCGCGATATCGTTCTGCCACTGATTGAACTCGGCCAGCAGCCCGGGATTGAAGCTCGGACGGACCTTTTGCCGCATGTACGTCCACAAGGTATCGAGTTCGGGATCGAACGCGACCTCCAGATCCGCGAAAGCGAACGGTTGGCGAGTCAAAAGCGACGCCGGCAGCTCGATCGGCCTGTGATGATGGCCTTGGCTCCGGCTTGAGGACATGACGGGTGAGTATTCGACAGTCATCGCGACTTCCTTCTTTACGCGCAGCGGCCTGCTGCCCGAGAAGATTAGGCGGAGTTCGCGTCAGATGCGGGGTGCGTAATGCACGAGTCGGCACGGTACGTCTCGCCGCGCCATAGTCGGCCGAGGCGCCGGCTTCGCACCGGATCCTACCTGCGCACGCTAGGTGCTTGTTTCGCGCCGGGAATCGACCGTCGGCGTAATTTTGGTCAGATATCGATGTGGTCCGTTTATCGGCGGGAAATACCGTCTGGCTGCCCGCGGGTGAAACCATTCCTGTTCGGACCGACCTTGCGCCGGGTCGTTTTCGGCTCCAGACCTGTGCGCAGGACGGGGATGATCGACATGGATATTGCACGACGCGACCTGATGATTTCGGCGGCGGCGCTGACGCTCACCTCTCGCGCGTTCGGCGCGGGACCGGGCGATCGGCCGCTCGGTTATGCGATCGTCGGACTGGGCTCCTACGGTCTCGACGTCATCATCCCGCAATTCGCGAACTGCGCGCACAGCCGGCTCGCCGCGGTGGTCAGCGGCGATCCCGCCAAGGCCAAGCGAGTCGCCGCCGACCACGGACTGCCGGCGCGGTCGATCTATTCCTACGAAACCTTCGATACGATCCGGAATAATCCGGATGTCGACATCGTCTATGTCTGCCTGCCAAATTCCATGCACGCGGAATACACGATCCGCGCGGCGAAGGCCGGCAAGCACGTCATGTGCGAGAAGCCGATGGCGATATCGGTCGCCGAGTGCGAGGCGATGATCGCGGCATGCAAGACCGCGAACCGCAAGCTGATGATCGGCTATCGCTGCCATTTCGAGCCGACCAATCTCGAAGCGATGCGGCTGGCGCGCGCGGGAGCGGCGGGCAAGATCCGCTACGTGCGGTCCGAGCACGGCTTCGTCCAGCGCGATCCGTCGAAATGGCGATTGAAGCGTGCCTTGTCGGGCGGCGGCTCGTTGATGGACATGGGCATCTACAGCCTGCAGGCGGCGCGCTACATGACCGGCGAGGAACCGATCGCGGTGACCGCGCGCGAATCGACCGACCGCCGCGACCCGCGCTTTACCGAGGTCGAGGACATCATCGACTGGACGCTCGAATTTCCCTCGGGGGCGATGGCCGGCTGCCAGTCGATGTACAGCGCCAACCAGAACCATATCCTGTTGATGGGCGACGCCGGCCGCATCGAACTCGAACCCGCGACCCGCTACGAGGGCAATCATATGTGGCAGGGCAAGGATGGCCGCGAACGCGCGGTCATGCCACCGCCCGGCCCCGGCAAGACGCAGTTCGCAGGGCAACTCGACCATCTCGTCCAGAGCATCCGCACCGGGCGCGAACCGATCGTCTCCGGCGAGGAAGGCTTGCGCGACATGCGGATCGTCGAGGCGATCTATCGCTCGGTCCGCGAAGGCCGGACGATCCGGCTCGATGGCGCACGGAAAGGTCACGCATGAAACTGCCGTTCGTAGTCGCCGCGCTGATCGCGGCCTCGTCGGCGGGAGCGCAGACGGTCGATCCGCCGAGCTTCGCATCGGACGCCGACGTGAAGGCGCAGGTCGCCGCGATGGGCGCCGCGATGAAGCCGGGACAGGGATTTGCGTGGCAACCGCTCGTCCGCGACGGTGATAGCAACGCCGCGCTCGAATATTGGAAAAAGCCGGGCCGCCCCGCCGTGCACCCCGATCAGGCGGAATACGCGATCGTCGTTTCCGGCGCGGGTACGCTGATCTCGGGGGGCACGCTCGCCGACGCCGTGGTCGTCGAACCCGATCTGACCGAAGGCGCGCGGATCGTCGGCGGCAAGACGCGCACGCTCGGGCCCGGCGACGTCATGCTCATTCCCGCCGGCGTGCCGCACTGGTTCGGGATCACCGGCGACCGACTGGTGCTGCTCGGCATGAAGCTGCCGCAGCGGCGCTGACCTCAGGCCGGCCGGCCGCGATCCTGCCAGCCGGCGCGCAGCGGCACGCGGAGCACGCGGTCGTTCGCGGTCAGGAACAGCGCACGGCCGCGCTCGCCGAACGCGCAGTTCGCGATCGGCCCACCGTTGGATATCAGTCCGAGCGGCTCTGCGTCGGGCGACAGGAACATCATCCCACCCGGCACCGAACAGACCAAGGTGCCGTCACGCGCGACCTTCATCCCGTCGGGCAGCCCCGGTGCGCCACCTACGCGCATCGGCTTGGCATCGAGCAACACGCGCGACCGCCGCGGCAGCCCGGTCTTGTCGAGGTCGTAGACCATGATCCGCGGCGCAACATCGTCCGAGACCGAAACATAGAGCCGCGTCTCGTCGAGTGACAGGGCGATACCGTTCGGCCGCGTCAACGTGCCGTCGATCAGGTCGACCGCCCCGCCCGGTGTCCAGCGATAGACGCCGTTGACGGGCATCTCCTTCAGGGAGGACGCATCGCCGTCGGTCAGCCCGTAGGGCGGATCGGTGAAATAGATCGTGCCGTCGCGCGCGACGTGCAGGTCGTTCGGGCTGTTGAACCGCTTGCCTTGGTAGCGATCGATCAGCACCTCGCGGCGCCGCGTGACGAGATCGAACCGGTCGATCGATCGTCCGCCGCTGTTTGCGATCAGCAGCCTGCCCTGATGGTCGAGCGCCAGTCCGTTTGCGCCGGGTTCGCGCACCAGTTTCGGATCGGTCCCGGCCGTCCCGGACGGCGACAGGAACGGTGTCGCGACCCCGCCCGTCTGCCATCGACGAATGATGTTCGCCGGTGGATCGGTGAACAGGAGATACCGGCCGTCATCGACCCATAGCGGGCCCTCCGCCCAGCGTATCCCGCTCGCGACGACCGAGATACGAGCGTCCGGCGCGACCATCCGGTCGAACGCTGGCGACAGGCGCTGGATGTGCGCAACGTCGGCCGCCGCCGCGCGCCGTGGCAACGCAGTAAGCGCGAGCGCGCCGAGCATCACGGTCCGCCGATCCGGTTTCAGCGACGCCCCCGTCACGCCGTTATCCTTGTGATCCAACGAACGCTCCCCAACCCTACCGACGCTTCATGACAGCCGCGACGTCTGCAGGACAATAGCGGCAAAATCCTCCTTGTCCTGGTAGGCGAGGATGAAATCATTCGATCGAAAGTCTACGACGCCCGATGTTCCAGTGCGGTGCGCGTCTGTCGTCCCCAGCTCTGTCCGCCACGCAGGAACGCCACCCAGCCATAGATCGCGCCGACGTGACGCAGCAGCTGGAAGGTGAACGGCTCGGCGATCGCGGCGATGATCGCCGGGCCGAGGCCAAGACCTTCGCGCTGCCCGGTCCAGCGCTTGTAGATGCCGAGCGACCAGAGGTGGAAGCTGAGGTCGATCACGATCTTGACGATCATCACGATCAAGATCGGCAGGGCGAGCGCGAAGCGTCCGGTGATCACCAGTCCGATCAGGATCGCGAACGCGGCCAGCCCGTAGATCGGCTGCACCGTGTCCAGCGCCTTGACCGGCAACATCCGCGTGCCGAGCCGGCCATAGGCGCGGTTGCCGACCATGTCGCGGTTCCAGTGCTGCGTCTGGAGGAACCCGCCGAACCAGCGCTGGCGCTGTTTGAGGAACGCCGGGATGCTCGCCGGGGCATCGGTTCGCGCCAGCGCGCCACCGACCACGCGCACCCGCCAGTCGAGCCCGGTGTCATGCGCATGGCGGTGAAGCCGGTGGATCAGCTCGTAATCCTCGACCATGCAGTCGGGATCGAATCCACCGACCGCGATCACCGCATCCCGCCGGAACGCCGCGAACGCACCCGAGATCAGCAACAGGCCGTTCATCCGCATCCACGCGTCGCGCGACAGGAAGTTGCGGACATATTCGTAGGACTGGAACCACTCGAACAGCCGCCCGCCGAGGCTCGGTCCGCAGATCGGTGCGAGCACGCCGGTCGCCGCCACGAGTTCGGGTTCCGCAGCGAAGGCGGCGCGCATCGCCGCGATCGCGCCTGGTTCGAGCAGCGTATCGGCATCGACGGTCAGGACGATCGCGGTATCGATCCGCAGCAGCGCGTCGTTAAGCGCACGGGCCTTGCCACCATGCGGCAGCCGCAGCCATGCGAGTCGCGTACCGCCGAGATCGACCGCTGCGACGTCGCCCAGCGCGGGTACCGCCAGCGCGTAGAGTTCCCGCATCACCGCGGGGGTGGCATCGGTCGATCCATCATCGGCGATCATGATCGTCTCGGGCGGATGCGCCTGCGCCAGCAACCGGTCGATCGTCAGGCGGATGACGCTAGCCTCGTTGTGCGCCGCGACGATCACGCCGAAACCCGGCGCAGGCAGGCCGTTCGGCTCGGGTGGCGGCGCATGAGCGAGATCGCGGATCTGCCACGCGGTGAACACCAGCAGCGCGGTATCGTAGAGGATATAGGCGATCCCGACCGACCACACCGCTAGCCCCTGGCGCAGGAACGCCTGGAGCACGAGCGCCAGGAAGACCAGCGGCACCGCAAAACCGATCAGGCGGCTGACGATCGGGATCGGTCGCGGCGACAGGCGCGGCGATTGCGCGGTGAATATGGTGGTCATCGATAGCATCGCGGCGCGCGTACCGCGTCAAGGATGAATGGGCTATTGCGGAAATCGCCCCCGCAGACGAAGGGCCGGCAACAACGAGCGAGGCAAGAGCGGATGGTCAGGAAATACACCGGGGTCGCGATCGCGCTCCATTGGCTGGTCGCCCTCGGCATCGTCCTCAATGTCGGGCTTGCCTGGGTCTGGCCGTATCTGGCCGACGATCATGTCCGCCCCGTGATCGACCTGCACAAGTCGGTCGGCATCACCGTGCTCGGTCTCGCGATCATGCGGCTGCTGTGGCGGGCGACGCACCGTCCGCCGGCGCTGCCGACCCGCTACCAGCGCTGGGAGATCACGGTATCGCACGTCACGCACTGGCTGCTCTATGCGATCATCTTCGCGATGCCGTTGTCGGGGTGGATCATGGATTCGGCGTGGAAGGATGCCGCGACTCATCCGATGTATCTCTACGGCCTCATCCAGTGGCCGCGGATTGCGTTCGGGTCGATCGACCCTGCGACGCGCGAGACGCTGCATGCGGTGTTCGGCGCCGCGCATGCCTGGCTCGCCTATGTCCTCTACGCGCTGGTCGGTTTGCACATCGCGGGGGCGCTCAAGCATGAATGGATCGACGGCCACCGCGAACTGCGCCGGATCGTCCCCGGCGCCGGACGCGACTGAACGCTCAGGCTCGACTCCGCGGATCCGGGACGAGGTTGAGAACCAGAAAAGCGATCGCGGCACCCGCCATGATCGCCGCGACCCACAGGATCGGCCCGAACATCCATCCGCGCGCCAGTATCGCCGGTAGGAACGCGGCGCCGAGACCAAGCCAACCGACCCACCGCAGCGCCCTGCGCCGTCCTGCTGTCGGACCGGCCCCGAACCGGCGGCGATGATGCGCATCGGTCGACAGGCCGAGCGACAGGAACGCGGCGATCGACAGGATCAACGGCAGGGCGATCATTCGGCAGGCTCCAGCACGCGCGCCTCGGCGCTACGGGGTTTGCGGACGCGCTTTGCACTCGGGCGATGGCGCGCGACGCGGTGCGCGACTGCGAGGAACGATATCCCGAATACGCCCATCGTCGCGTCGATACCCGCGATGACGAGGTCGCCGCGTGCCAGCATGGCGACGATGCCGCGATCGGTGGCGACGATGTCGTAGAACGGGAGCACGACCAGCAACACGCCCGTCGCGGCGAACAGCAGCGACCAGACAAAGCGGGGTTTCGCGACGAACGCCAGGACCGCAGACATCGCCCAGACGAGGAAGAGTATGTTCACCTCCCACTCGGCGCGGCCACCGAGATCGACCGGCAGCACGCGGTTGGCCCAGAAGAACGCCGCGACGCCGAGCGGAAAGCCGCCGATCACCGCGACGTTGAGACGCTCGACCAACCGGAAGCCGACATGCGGTCGCGTCGGATCGGGCAATCGCTCGCGCCGCTTCACGGTCCACAGGACGAGACCGCTCGCGACCATCAGCGTACCTGCGACCCCGCACAGGAAATACAGCCAGCGCCCGCCATAGCCGGCGAACCGTCCGGCATGCAGCCCGATCATCACCCCGGCCGTCTCGGCTGCCGCACCGGGCATCGGCGAACGCCAGACCAGCCGACCCGACACGCCGTCATAGGCGAGGCGTGGCGTGCGCGAGGACAGCATCGACCCGAAGCTCTGGCTCACCGTCACGCGCGCCGCGACATCGCCCGGATCGCTGACCTCGATGAAGCTCGCGGGTGCGCCCAGGCGGCGTTCGGCATCGGCGGCGATCCGTCGCAGGTCGATCAGCGGCGCAGGCCGGCCGGTCCGCTCGACCGCCACCGCGCTCGGGAACAACGCCGCCGCGACCACGCGTTCGTCGGTATAGTTGGCGACGACCGCCCAGGGCATCAGCAGCGCCATCAGCGTGACGAGCCCGGTATAGGTGATCATCAGATGGAACGGCAGCGCCAGCACCGCGGTCGCATTATGCCCGTCGAGCCACGATCGCTGGCCCTTGGCGCGGCGCAGCGTGAAGAAGTCCTTGAAGATCTTCTTGTGCGTGACGATCCCGCTCAGGATCGCGACGAGCATCATCATCGTCGCGAACCCGACGATCCACCGCGCCCAGATCACCGGCATGTAATGAAGGTCGAAATGGAACCGGTAGAAGAACTCGCCGCCGCGCGTGTCACGGGCGTGCGCGATCTGCCCGTCGGCGCCGATCAGCGCCTGGGTATCGCGCCGGCCGCGACCGCGGCGCCGTCCCGCTGGCTCGCCGGGCTTGGGCTGCGGCACCCAGAAGAGTTGCGCGCCGGGCATCCGGTCGGTCACGATCGGGATGAACCAGCTCTTCGCATCCGGCGCGCTCTTCGCTAGGAACGCCTGCGATCCCGCCAGCACGCGCATCGGCTGTTCGATCCGCGCGAGTTCGGGCCGCGTCCACCGGTTGAGCCCCTCGCGCCAGAACGCGAGCGAGCCCGCGACGAAGACGAGGAACAGGATCCACCCGAGCAGCATCCCCGACCAGGTGTGCAGGAACGCCTGCGATTGGCGAAAGCCCTTGCTCACAGCCGACCCGTCGCATCGATCGAGACCCACGCGATCGCCGCCGCGATCCCTGCGGCAACCCCCAGCGTCCACAGCGCGCGCCAGCCGCTTCGTGCCGCAAAGGCCCACATCGCCGCCACCGCGCACAGCGCGAGCGCGATCAGCGTCGCCGTCACGGTCGCCTCGGTCCGCTCACCCGGCAGGATGCGCGCGAGCGCCATCGCCCACATGCTCGCGGTCGCATAGCCGAGCGGCACCGCGGCGACGACCCGCAGGCCGATGTCGCCCCGTCGGGCCCAGCGGGCGCGGGCGTGCAGGTCGCCTGCGGTCACTGGAAGGTGTACCGCAGCGTCGCGAACGCGGTGCGCGGACTGCCGTAGTAATTGCCGCGCCCGGTCGAGCTGATCCGCGCGTAGTAATCCCGATCGAGCACGTTGTTGACGTTCACCGAGACGCCCAGCCGCGGGGTCAGCGCATAGCCTGCGCGCAGATCGAGCACCGCATAGCTGCCCTGGCGGACGATGCTCGACCGGGTGCGGACCGTGCCGTCGGTATTGAACACCGCCCCCGTGCCGCCGAACGTGCTGCCAAACCAGGTCAGGCCACCGCCCAGACTGACGCCGGCGAGCGGTCCGGCGACCGGCGCATAGTTGGTGAACATCTTCGCCATGTGCTTCGGGACGATCGGCACCAGGCTGATCCCCTCGAACAGCGGGTTGGCGTCCTCGAGATACTTGGTCCGCGTGTAGCTGTAGCCACCATTGATCCGCCAGCCCGGGACGATCTCGCCGCTGACCTCGGTCTCGATCCCCCTCGCGCGCACCTTGCCGATCTGGAGCACGCTCGTCGGCAGGTCGGGATCGTTGTACAGCCGGTTCGACTGCGTGATCTGATACGCCGCCGCCGACAGCAACAGCCGGTCGTGCATCAGCGACAGCTTGGTCCCCGCCTCGAACTGCTTGCCGGTCAGCGGTTCGATCTGCCGTCCATCGGGCCGTGTCCGACCGACCGGCGCCGCCTGCGGCGTAAAGCTGTCCGCGTAGCTCCCATAGATGTTGAGCGCCGGCGTCAGGTCCCAGACGATACCGGCATAGGGCGTAAACCGATTGTCGAAACCGTAGCGCGAGGCCGCGGGCAGCGCACCGGTCGGGGTCAGCAGCGTGGTCACGGTGGTATCCCACCAGGTCAGACGCCCGCCGCCGACCAGCGTCAGCCCCGCGACCGGGCTCAGCCGCATCTGACCGTACAGGCCGTATTGTTCGACGTCGGTCGCGGAGCCGCCATAGACCTGGAGCACGCAATTGGCCGGTGCGGGTGTGATCGCGGTACCGCTGGTGGGACAGGTCGCCCCAGTACCCTGAACCGGATAATAAGGCAGCGGACCGTAGGGATCGAGCGGCGGCTCGAGCGGGGATACCGGGTTGTACACGTCGATCCGCGCATAGTTCGACAGCCGCGTCGCGAACGACGTTCCCGAACTCGCCTGATAATCGCCACCGAGGATCAGCGTCTGGTCGCGCCCGAACAGCGGGAAGCTGCCGATCCCGTTGAAGTCGAACGACCGGGTCCGCTGCTTGCTGTCGCCGCGATAGGCGATGTGGTTGGTGCTGCCGTTGGTCGCGGTGACCGGCTGGTTGCCGATATAGCTGTAGATGTCGATGCGATCGACATCGGTGAACAGCCCGGTCGCACGCAAGGTCCAGCGGTCGCTGACCTTGTGCGTGAGCTCGGCGAACCCGGTCCAGCTCTTGCTCTCGAACCGGTTCCAGTCCGCGCCGAGATAGGTCGACCGATCGATGTCGAGCAATGCCCCGTCGCTGCCGTCGGCGCCGCCCGCGATGCCGGGCAGTCCCGACTGGACCGCCGGGCGGAACCGATCGTAGTTCCCACCGACCGTCAGCGTCGTGCGCTCGCCGATCTCGATCGATCCGACCGCGAATGCGCCCAGCCGGTTGCGGTGCGCGGTGTCGAAGAACTGGTCCTGATCCTGCAGCATCGCGCCGACGCGAATGCCGGCCTTCGAACCGACCGGCGTCGAGACGTCGAGTTCGAACCGGGCGTTGTCGTAACTGCCATAGCCCGCGCTCGCCTGGACCCGCAGCGCATCGAGCGGACGCTTGCGCACCAGGTTGATGCTGCCGGCCGGGTTGCCCGATCCGCTGAACAGTCCGGCAGGGCCGCGCAACACCTCGAGCCGGTCGTAGAAGAATAGGTCGGGGACGACCGCGGGAAAGTTCAGCGAAAACGTCGGCACGCCGTCGATCAGATAGTTGTTGATGACGAAGCCGCGCGACAGGAACGACGGGTCCTCGCTGCCGACGCCGTTGACGGTGATCCCGTTGGTCGCGGTCAGCGCGTCTTCGAGCGTGAACAGGTTTTGCGCCTCGATCTGATCGCGTTCGATCACCGTGACGGTATTGGGCGTATCCTTGAGCGGCGTGACGGTCTTGCCGACCTCCCGGCCATAGCTCTTGCCGACCACGAGGATCTCGTCCGACTTCTGCTCCCCCTCACCCCTGCGGTCGTCGGTGACGTCCGATCGCGCCGGTGTGGCGATCGTCGCGTGTCCAGGCTCTCCAACCAGCGTCGCGCCAGCCAGCAAAATGCTCATCAAACTCATACTGAACCCCCTTGTTACGGGGGCGACTAGCGGAGACGCTTTTGCGAGTCACTATCAATCTAACATAAATGTCATGTTTCTTGAGAGCGTTTTGGGGTGGAATTCAACTCGTAATGGCAGGCGATCGTCGCCGGCTATTAACGAAGCGCTAGGTATGTCGTTGTAAATTCGGCGCATGCGGTTGGTCGCGATAACGAACTGGGCTTATGGCGTCACCGTCGCGCTGACGCTCGCCTCGGGTACGACGATGCTGCTCGCGTCGTCGGCGCAGCAGCGCGAGCGCGCCGCGGTGGATCAACGCTATGCGCTCGACCGCGCGACGGCGACGATCGAAGACGATGCGTTGGCGCTGAGCGAGTTGGCCCGACAGTTCGCGATCAACGGCGACGACGCGGACCTGCTCGCCTATCGACGCGCGCAGGCCGACCTCGCGCCGATCGAGACGCGCACACGGCATATCCGCGACGCCGGTGCGGCAAGCGACGAACTCCGCAGCCTGCACGACGCGCTCGGCTGGGTCGACGCGTTGCAGGCGCAACAGGCGCAAGCGATCCTCGCGCGGCGCAAGAACGATCGAAACACCGCCGTCCGGATCCTGTTCGCGCCCGAGTACGAACGTGAACTCGACCGCTCGCGCGCCGCCGTCGAACGCTTCCAATACCGCCTCGACCAGCGCACCGGCGACGAGCTGCGCGCGGCCGAACGCACCGCGCGGATTTGGCGATCGGCGTCGGAAGCGATGCTCGCGATCACCGGCCTGCTCTTTCTCTTCGTCCTGTATTTCGTGTTTCGGCGTCGCGTGCTGCACCCGGTGGTCAAGCTGAGCGACGTGATCGGCCGGCTCGCCGCGCAGGATTACGATGCCGAGCCGCCACCCTATGAGCGGATCGACGAGATCGGCGACATGGCACAGGCGCTGCGCGTATTCCGGGAAAACGGCATCGAACGGCAGCGGCTCGAACAGGAACGCGATGCCGATCGGGCAGCGCGCGACCTGCTGTCGCGCATGACGCAGCGGATGCAGGGCTGCGACACCGTCGTCGAGCTTCAGGCGGTCGTCGGTCGGTTCGTGCCCGAACTCGCGCCGCAACTGGCCGGGCGTCTTTATCTGCTCGATCCGGTCCGCAACGCGCTGGTCGAAGCATGTTCGTGGCTGGACCCGGTTCATTCGTCCCCCGAGTTTTCGCCCTTGTCCTGCTGGGGTGTGCGCCGGGGTGCCCCCCATCGTCCGGCGGGCGCGGTGTTCGACGTGCCGTGCGATCATCTGGTCGGCGAGGTCGTCCCGAACAGTCTGTGCCTGCCGCTGACCGGCCAGCACGGCCTGTTGGGCCTGCTCTACTTCGAACGCCGCGCGGGTTTCGCCGACGACGGGCTGAGCGACGTCTATCTTCAAATGCTCGCCGAGAATATCGGCCTGGCGCTGGACAATCTGCGGCTCCGCGAGGCGCTGCGGTCGCTCGCGATGGCCGACGCGCTCACCACCCTGCCCAACCGGCGCCAACTCGACGAAGTCCTCGCGCGCGAGGTGAGCAAGGCGGAGCGCACCGGGACGTCGCTGTGCTGCGCGATGATCGACATCGATCATTTCAAGCGATTCAACGACGAACATGGCCACGACGCCGGCGACGCAGTGCTGCGCGCGGTCGGCACGTTGCTGAAGGACATAGTCCGCGACGATCTGGTCTTTCGATTTGGCGGCGAGGAGTTTCTGATGCTGCTGCCCGACACCAGGCCGGACATCGCCGCGGTGCGCGCGGACGAGATCAGAGAGCGCATCGGCGCGCTGCGCGTGCGGTACGACGGCAAGGATCTGGGGCGGATCACGACGTCGATCGGGCTGGCCTGTGCGCCGCTGCATACGGACTGGGCGTCGATCGTCCAGACCGCCGACGCCGCCTTGCTGCGCGCCAAGCAGGCAGGCCGCGACCGCGTTCTGTCCGCGATCGCGCGAAAGAACCGCGCCGATCTCATTTCCGCCATGCAGACGCGGATCGCGACATCCTCGACACCGTGAGGCGACCATCACGCGCCTCCCGCTTTGCCCACGATCGCGAATTGGCAATCCGGCAGGCTTGCGCTAAGCGACGGGCGAGGACCGGCTGAGCCGGACCTCGTTGATCGCGCCGGTGCCTCGCGAGAGGCTTGAATGGGAATGCGGTGCGGGGTTTGTCCCCTACTCCGCGGCTGTCCCTGCAACTGTAAGCGGTGAGCGAGAATGCCACGTATCCTGCGCCAAGCGGGATACAGCCACTGGACGCTGCGCCTGTCGCGCACGCTGGGAAGGCCGCGTATTCGAGCGACGACCCGTGAGCCAGGAGACCTGCCGGCGATGGGTCGCTCTTGCCATGGTCCAGGGGATGGCCGCGGCACGGTTCTCCGTCTGAGCGACGAACCTATGCGGCTGGGGCTGCATCGGTGCGTGGCATGGGCATTCGCGCCCGTCCATCGTCGCGCGCCGGTGATCATGCAGTTCCCGCCCGTCGTCGCACGGCGCGAGGAGACTGCAATGCCCGATCTATCGAAGATCCCCGTTACCATCGTCACCGGCTTTCTCGGTGCCGGCAAGACCACCCTGATCAGCCATCTGATCCGCAACGCCGGCGGGCGTCGCCTCGCGGTGATCGTCAACGAATTCGGCACGCTCGGCGTCGACGGCGATATCCTCAAGGGCTGCGCGATCCCCGATTGTCCGGCGGAGAATGTCGTCGAGCTCGCCAATGGCTGCATCTGCTGCACCGTCGCCGACGATTTCATCCCGACCGTCGAGACGCTGCTCGCGCTCGATCCGCGCCCCGACCACATCCTGATCGAGACGTCCGGCCTCGCGCTGCCCAAGCCGCTGCTGAAGGCGTTCGACTGGCCCGCGATCCGGTCGCGGATCACCGTCGACGGGGTGATCGCGCTCGCGGATGCCGAAGCCGTCGCCGCAGGCCGGTTCGCGCCCGATCTCGCCGCGATCGACGCGCAGCGCGCCGCCGATCCGAGCATCGATCATGAAACGCCCTTGTCCGAAGTGTTCGAGGACCAGCTCGCCTGTGCCGACCTGATCCTGCTCACCAAATGCGACCTTGCCGGCGCGGACGGCATCGCGGCGGCGCGCGCGGTGATCGCCGCCGAGACCGTACGGCCTCTGCCGATCGTCGAACTGGTCGATGGCGTCGTCGATCCCCGCGTCGTGCTCGGGCTCGGCGCCGCGGCCGAAGACGACATCGCCGCACGTCCCTCGCATCACGACGGCGAGGACGATCACGAGCACGACGATTTCGACAGCATCGTCGTCGAATGGGATAGTGTCGAAGATCCAGCGGCGCTGACGACGCGGATCGAGACGCTGGCGGCGGGCGGCGAGATCCTCCGCGTGAAGGGCTATGCCGCGGTCGCCGGCAAGCCGATGCGGTTGCTCGTGCAGGCGGTCGGCGCCCGCGTCCGGGCACATTACGATCGACCCTGGCGTGCCGACGAGCCGCGCCGTACTCGACTGGTCGTCATCGCCGAGCGCGGCCGGCTCGATCCGGATGCGATCGGAGCAGCGCTGGGAGCCTGATCCCGATGCACGTCGTCTTTCGCGAGACCCACGGTCTGGAAGAAAGCGCTGTTCCCCAGGATCTGGGGCAGAGCGCTGCCGACCTCGTCGTGCTCTCGTTTTCCGACAGCGATCTCGCCGCGTTCGGCACGGGCTGGCGCGCCGCGATCGCAGCGGGCGACGCGATGCCGAGCGTGCGGCTCGCCAGTCTGGCCGAGCTGACGCATCCGCTGTCGGTCGACACCTATATCGAGCAGACGCTGGCCGGCGCAAAAGCGATCCTGATCCGACTGATCGGCGGCACCGCCTATTGGTCCTACGGTCTGCAGCAGGTCGAAGCACTCGCGCGGCGGCGCGGGATTGCCTTGGCCGTCCTGCCCGCGGACGGCCGGTACGACCGCCGGCTGGACGCCGCGTCCACGGTTCCGCCGGCGGTATTGCGGCAATTGTCGGCGCTCTGCGATATCGGCGGTGCCGACGCGTCGCGCGAGGCGCTGGCGCAGTTCGCCTTGGCCGCGGGGTTGCGGGCCGAACCGAAGACGGGTTCGCAAGCCCTCGCCGCAGTCGGCGGGTGGCTGCCGGATACCGGCGTCGCGTGTCCGGCGGCATCGCTCATGACCGCATCGCGGCCGCACATCCTGCTGATCTTCTATCGATCGTATCTGGCGGCGGCGGATCTCGATCCGATCGCCGCGTTGCACACGGCTTTCACGTCTCGCGGGTACGATGTCCTGGGGCTGTTCGTACCGTCATTGAAGGACGGCGACGCGAGCGGCTGGCTACGCCGCTGGGTGGTCGCGCTGGCGCCCGTCGCGATCGTCAACGCGACGGCGTTCTCGGGGCGCGGCAGCGACGACACGACACCGCTCGACGGTGCGGATGTTCCCGTCTTCCAGGTCGCGCTGGCGATATCGGACCGGACCGCGTGGGTCGATGCGCCGCGCGGTCTGTCGCCCGCCGACCTCGCGATGCACGTCGTCCTGCCCGAGGTCGACGGACGGATCTTCGCGGGCGTTGCCAGCTTCAAGGAAGCGGCTTCGCCCGACCCCGATCTGCAATATGCCCGCCGCGAACACCGCGCCGATGCCGAGCGCATCGCCGCGATCGCCGCGCGGATCGATGGCTGGATCGCACTGGCCGCCAAGCCTCCGACCGAGCGAAACCTGGCGATCATCCTGTCGACCTACCCCGGCAAGGCGCACCAGATGGCGCATGCCGTGGGTCTGGACGCGATCGCCTCGGTCGAGGCGATGCTGGAGGATCTGAAGGCCGCAGGATACGCGATCGACTCCCAGCACGACATCGCGTCCGCGCTCGGGTCGCCCCCCATCGCGTGGCCAGTCTCGGCCTATCGCACGGCGCTGACCACCCTGCCCGCCTCGCTGCGAACCGAGCTGTCCGCCGCCTGGGGCGAACCCGAAGACGATCCCGCGGTCCAGGCCGGTGCGTTCCGGTTCGCGGCGCTGTCGGCTGGCACCGCGCTGGTGGCACTCCAGCCCGAACGGGGGCGATCCGCCGTCCGAACCGAAGAATATCACGACCTCTCCCGCTGTCCGCGCCACGGCTATGTCGCCTTCTATCTCTGGTTGCGGTCACGCGGCACCGATGCGCTGGTCCATGTCGGCGCGCACGGCACGCTCGAATGGCTGCCCGGCAAGGCGGTCGCGCTGTCGGATGCCTGCTGGCCCGAAGCGCTGACCGGTGCGATGCCGGTGGTCTATCCATTCATCGTCAACGATCCCGGTGAGGCGGCACAAGCGAAACGACGGATCGGCGCGGTCACGCTCGGCCACGTCCCGCCGCCGATGATCGGCACGAAGAGCGGCACGGGGATGGATCGGCTCGAAGCCTTGCTCGACGAGTTTTCCACCGCTGACGGGCTCGATCCGGCACGACGGAACCGGTTGCAGGCGGACATTCGCGACGAGGCGAACGCGCTCGGGCTCGAGGACACGCTGGCGCTGGATCAGGCGGCATCCGCGGCGGACGTCGTCACGCGGATCGATACGTTCGTCTGCGACGTGAAGGACAGCCGGTTCGGCGACGGACTGCATGTGTTCGGGCGTGGCGCTCATGGCGAGGCGGAGCGTGACGGGCTGCTCGCGGCGCTTGCCGGGCGCCGTGTCCCGTCCGGGCCTGCGGGGTCGCCATGGCGCGGCCGCGCGGATGTGCTGCCGACCGGGCGCAACCTTTATGCGATCGATCCGCGTGCGGTACCGTCGCGGTCCGCGCATGCGCAGGGCGTGCTGCTCGCCGAGGAACTGATCCGCCGCCATCTCCAGGATCAGGGCGAGTATCCGAAGGGACTCGTCGTCGATCTGTGGGGATCCGCGACGATGCGTACCGCGGGTGAGGAGTTCGCGATGGCGCTTCACTTGCTCGGCGCCGAACCGGTCTGGGACATGGCGTCGCAGCGCGTCACCGGGGTCGAGATCCTGCCGCTGATGCGGCTCGACCGGCCGAGGATCGACGTGACGTTGCGCGTGTCGGGGCTCTTCCGCGACGCGTTCTCCACGCTCTGCACGATGTTCGGCCAAGCCATCCGCGCACTGGCCGCCCGCGATGAACCCGCGGATCTCAACCCGTTCGTCGCAGCGCCGGCCAGCCCGAGGGTCTATGGCCCCGCCCCCGGACGCTACGGGGTCGGCATGGACGATGCCGGCGAAACCTATATGCCCGAGGCGCGCCTTGCCGCCGGCGAAGCGTGGCTGGCGGCATCGGCCTACGCACTCGACGACGGCGAGCGGGCCGACCCCGCCGGGATCCGCGACCGCGTCGCTGCCGCCGACAGCTTCGTCCATATCCAGGACCTGCCCGAAACCGACCTGCTGCTGGCTGCCGACTATGCCGCGCACGAAGCCGGGTTCGCGGCGGCAAAGACGCTCTCGGGCGGTGACGCTGCGCTCTACCATCTCGACGCCACCGATCCCGCCCGGCCGCGCGCACGATCACTGCGCGAGGAGATCGCCCGCGTGGTTCGCGCCCGCGCCGCGCACCCGGACTGGGTCGCCGGGATGATGCGACACGGTTTCCGCGGTGCGGCGGAGATTGCGGCGACGCTCGATCACCTCGGCGCGTTCGCGCATCTGGCGGATGCCGTCTCGCCGCAATCGATCGACCTGTATTACGATGCGACCTTGGCGCGCGACGACGTGCGCGCGTTCATGGCGAACGCCAATCCGCAGGCGCTCGCGGCACTGGAGGCGCGGTTTGCCGCGCTCCATGCGTCGGGCCTGTGGACGACGCGCCGCAACTCGATCCTCGCGCAACTGGATATCGACGCGTGATCCGCGGCTGGTGCCCGACCGCGTGGCGTCCGATGGCCGCGGGTGACGGAATGATCGTCCGCGTCCGCCCGAAACTCGGCCGGCTGACCTGCCAGCAGGTGATCGGGCTGTGCGACGCCGCCATCGCCTATGGCAACGGCCAGATCGACGCCACCAATCGCGCCAACCTCCAGATCCGCGGTGTCGACGCCTGGGAACCACTGATCGAAGAGCTGTGCGATCTGGGCCTAGTCGACCGCGACCCGGTCGCCGAGGCCCGGCGCGCCATCCTGGTCGCGCCGGACTGGCGCACCGGCGACGACACGCACCGGATCGCGAGCGAGCTGATGCAGCGGCTGTCCGAACTGCCCGATCTGCCCGGCAAAGTCGGCTTTGCGATCGATGCCGGCGATACGCCCGTGCTGCACGCCGACCCCGCCGACTTCCGGATCGAGCGCGGTACCGATGGCGACCTGATCCTGCGCGCCGAAGGTCGCGAAACAGGGGCGCGGATCGCAGGCGGCGAGGTCGACGCGCTGATCGAGCTGGCGCACTGGTTCGTCGACACCGGCGGCGGCGATGTCGGGCGGATGGCGCGCCATGCTGCCCCCCTACCGATGATCGCAACCGTTCGGCCACGGGCGCCGATCGCAGAGACCGCCGATCAGGCCGGAACCGCGCATGGGCTGCCGTTCGGTCGGATCGACGCAGGAGCGCTCGCCGCGTTCATGCGCACGAGCGGCGCAACCGCGATCCGCGTGACGCCTTGGCGAACGCTCATCGTCGAAGGCGGAGCACCAGGCGTCATGCTCGGCCGCGAAGACCCCGCGACGGTCCGCGTCGATGCGTGCGTCGGCGCCCCGGCGTGCCCGCAGGCGAGCGTCGCAACCCGCGACCTCGCGATCCGCCTCGCGCCGCATGTCGCCGGTCGGCTCCACGTCTCGGGCTGCGCCAAGGGATGCGCGCGGTCCGCCCCCGCCGATGTAGTCCTGACCGGCCGTGGCGGTCGGTTCGACCTCGGCTTCGTCGCGCGCGCCGGCGACCCGCCTGCGCTCGCAGGTCTCGATGCCCCTGCCGTCCTCGCCCATTTCGGAGCCGCCTGATGCCGCATATCTACGAGACCGACGGCGCGGCGATCTATCGTCAATCGTTCGCGACGATCCGCGCCGAAGCCGATCTGGCGCGGTTTTCCCCGGAGGAGGAACCGGTCGCCGTCCGGATGATCCACGCCTGTGGCCTGGTCGGACTGGCCCAGCACATCCGGTTCTCGCGCACGTTCGCGGCCGACGCCCGTGCCGCGTTGCGCGCCGGTGCGCCGATCCTGTGCGACGCGCGGATGGTCACAGAGGGGATTACGCGCGGCCGGCTTCCCGCGGCGAACCCGGTGCTCTGCACGCTCAATGCTGCCGAAACGCCCGACCTCGCGCGCGCCATGGGCAACACGCGGTCTGCGGCGGCGCTGGAACTGTGGCGACCGCATCTGGCCGGCGCGCTGGTGGCGATCGGCAACGCGCCGACCGCGTTGTTCCACTTGCTCAACATGCTCGAAGACCCCGATTGCCCGCGTCCCGCTGCGATCATCGGCTGCCCGGTCGGCTTCGTCGGTGCGGTCGAATCGAAGGCCGCGCTCTGGGGCGTGCAACCCGTGCCCTGCGTCGTCGTCGACGGCCGGATGGGCGGCAGCGCGATCACGGTCGCGGCGATCAACGCGCTCGCAAGCTACGCCGAATGACGATCGGGACGATCCACGGCGTCGGTCTGGGCCCCGGCGCGCAGGACCTGATGAGCGTCCGCGCCGATCGCCTGGTGCGCGGCGCACGGCATATCGCGTTCTTCCGCAAGGCAGGCAAACCCGGCCAAGCGCGCCGCATCGTCGACGGCATGCTGCGTGCCGATGCGATCGAATACGCGATGGAATACCCGGTCACGACAGAGATCCCAATCTCCGACCCTCGCTACAACGACTGGCTTTCGACATTTTACGCCGAGTGCACGCGACATCTCGCGGCGCTCGCGCACGCCGGCGAAGACGTCGTCGTGCTGTGCGAAGGCGATCCCTTTTTCTACGGCTCGTTCATGCACCTGCATTCGCGCCTCTCTGACATCGCGCCGGTCTGCGTCGTGCCGGGGATCACCGGCATGTCGGGCGCCTGGACCGCGAGCGACACGCCGATCACCTGGGGCGAGGACGTCCTGACCGTGCTGACCGCGACCTTGCCGGAGGACGAATTGACTCGCCGCATTCGCGATACCGATGCGCTCGTCGTGATGAAGATCGGCCGGCACCTCGCCAAGCTGCGCCGGGCTCTTGTCGCGGCGGGCCGCGAGGAGTCCGCATGGCTGGTCGAATATGCGGCGATGCCAGACCAGCGCGTCACGCGACTGGCCGATGCGACCGACATCGCGCCATATTTCGCGATCGTGCTGATCCACGGCCAGGGACGCAGGCCGTGACGCCACCCGCAGGATGGCTCGCGATCGCCGGGCTCGGGCCGGGCGACGCCGCGCTGGTCACGCCGGAAGTGACCCAGGCGCTTGCTGAAGCCACCGACGTCATCGGCTACATCCCCTATGTCGCACGCGTCGCTCCTCGCCCCGGGCTGACGCTGCACGCATCCAACAACCGCGTCGAACTCGATCGCGCCGCGCACGCGCTGTCCCTGGCGACCGCAGGACACCGGGTCGTCGTCGTCTCCTCCGGCGATCCGGGCGTGTTCGCGATGGCGGCGGCGGTGTTCGAAGCGGTCGAGAACGGGCCCTCGGACTGGCGCGCCCTCGATATCCGCGTGCTCCCGGGAATCACCGCCATGCTTGCCGCCAGCGCGCGCGTCGGTGCGCCGCTCGGCCATGATTTCTGTGCGATCAACCTGTCCGACAATCTCAAGCCGCAGGCGCTGATCGAGCGTCGGATACGGCTGGCGGCGGACGCCGATTTCGCGATCGCGTTCTACAACCCCCGCTCGAAGGCGAGACCCGACGGGTTCGGCACCGCCTTGGCGATCCTGCGCGAGACCTGCGCGGATGCGCGCCCGGTCCTGTTCGCCCGCGCAGTGTCGACGCCCGACGAAGACCTGCGGATCGTCGCGCTGCCCGATGCGCGGCCCGAGATGGCGGACATGCGGACGGTCGTCATTATCGGGTCGAGCACGACGCGGATGATCGCGCGCGCCGGGACGCCGTTTCTCTACACGCCGAGGTCGGCGTCGTGATCCAGCCAGCGAAGCACGCCCGCGACATCGTAGACTTCGGTTCGCGCAGGGATGGCGGGACGATCGATCATGACCACCGGCAGCCCGAGCGTCCGTGCCGCAACCAGCTTGGCCATCGCGCCCGAACCACCGGCATTCTTGCATACCAGCAGATCGATCGCGTGCTCGCGCAGCAGGGTCAGGTCGCACTCGACGGTAAACGGTCCGCGATCGATGACGAGATGATGATCGGGCAGTCCGATTGCACGCTCCGCGCGGTCGACGAAGCGCAGCAGATAGCGGTGCTGCGGCTGTGCTGCGAACGCCTCGACATGCATGCGCCCAAGCGCCAGCATGACGCGTCGCGACGGCCCTGCCAGCGCCGCGACGGCTGCGTCGATATCGCCGACGCGGTGCCAGTCGTCGCCGTCTTCGGGAGTCCAGGCCGGTCGCGTAAACGCAATATGCAGGACACCTGCCAAGGCCGCCGCCGCGAGAGCATGCCGGCTCATCTGCGCCGCGAACGGATGCGTCGCGTCGACCAGATGTGTGATGCCCGTTTCACGAAGATAGGTCGCGAGGCCGTCGACACCCCCGAACCCGCCGATCCGCACGGGCACCGGCTGTGGCTTCGGGTTCGCGACACGACCGGCATAGCTCAGCACAGCGGCGATACCGCGTTCCGCCAGCGCGGAAGCAAGCGCGCTGGCTTCGGTGGTGCCGCCGAGAATGAGGATGGACGGCATGGGTGAGTCTCGCACTGTTCAGTGGCTGACGATCGTCGGGATCAACGAGGATGGACCGGCGGGGTTGTCGCCGGCAAGTCGCACCGCGATCGAACGCGCCGATCTGGTGACCGGTGCGACGCGGCATCTCGCGCTGCTACCCGATCTTCGCTGCGATGTCGCACCCTGGCCGATCCCGTTCGACGACGGCATCGCGCGCTTGCTCGAACAGCGCGGGCGGCGCGTCGTCCTGCTCGTCTCGGGCGATCCGTTCTGGTTCGGTGCGGGGACGACCATCACACGGCATCTCGCGCGCGACGAATGGGTGGCGCATCCGGCGGTCTCCACGTTCGCGCTCGCCGCCGCGCGGCTGGGTTGGCCGATCGACGATACCGCCTGCCTGGGACTCCATGCCGCACCGTTGACGCGGCTGCGTCCGATCCTCGCGCCGGGGCGACAGGCGATCGTCCTGGTGCGCGATGGTACCGCAGTAAGTCAGCTCGCACGCTATCTCGACGAGCTGGGTTTCGGCGCCAGCATGCTGTGGATACTCGAAGCGCTCGGCGGCCCGTCCGAGCGCATCCGCCGCAGCACCGCTGCCACGCTCGACTTCGCCGATATCGCGCATCCCGTGGCCGTCGGTGTGACGGTAGCGGGCGACGGCGCGGTGGTGCCCAGTGCCGCCGGCCGTCCGGATCATTGGTTCGACCATGACGGACAGATCACGAAACGGGCGGTGCGCGCGCTGACGCTCTCCGCGCTCGCACCGAGGCCGGCCGAGACCTTGTGGGACATCGGCGCCGGGTCGGGTTCGATCGGCATCGAGTGGCTCTTGTCGCACACGTCGACGAGCGCGGTCGCGTTCGAGGCGGATCCGGTTCGCGCCGACCGGGTCCGCGCCAATGCGACAAAATTGGGAGCCGACCGACTCCGCGTTATCAACGGCCGTGCGCCCGAAGTCCTCGAAGGGCTTCCCTCGCCCGATGTCGTGTTCGTTGGCGGTGGATTGTCGAACGCCTTGCTCGACCGGTTATGCGCGACGCTCGATGCCGGCACGCGTCTGGTCGCAAATGCCGTGACGCTCGAATCCGAAATCCTGCTGACCCAATGGCACGCGACCAAGGGTGGCACGCTCCAGCGGATCGAGCTGTCGGACGCCGCCCCACTTGGCACGCGACGCGGGTGGCGCGCGCATTACCCCGTCGTGCAATGGAGCGTCGCGCTGTGATCGTCGCCGGTTTCGGCTTTCGTGCCGCCGCCGATGTAGCGGCGTGCAAGGCCGCGCTCGCGCTCGCGCAGAGTGGCCATCCTGCGGTGACGGCGCTTGCCGCGCCCCATGACAAGATAGCACTGCTTGCCTCGCTCGCCACTGCGCTCGACCTGCCGCTGATCGCCGTGACGCCGGAAATGCTGCGCAGCATAACCACGCCAACGAGCTCCCGATTCAGCCTCGAAACACGCGGCACCGGCAGTGTCGCGGAAGCCGCAGCGCTGAGCGCGGCAGGTCCCGACGCACGGCTTCTGACCCGCCGCCACGTCTCTCCCAACCGGATGGCGACCTGTGCCATCGCCCAAGGACCTGCTGCATGACCGTTCATTTCATCGGTGCCGGCCCCGGTGCGCCCGATCTGCTGACGTTGCGCGGACGCGATCTGATCGCGGCGTCGCCGGTGTGCCTCTACGCCGGATCGCTGGTGCCCGCGGCGCTGCTCGAGCATTGCCCGTCCGGTGCGCGGATCATCAACACCGCGCCGCTGTCGCTCGATCAGATCGTCGCGGCGATCGCCGACGCGCACGCCGCGGGCCACGACATCGCTCGACTGCATTCGGGCGACCTGTCGATCTGGTCGGCGATGGGCGAGCAACTCCGTCGGCTGCGTGCGCTCGACATCCCATTCACCGTGACGCCCGGCGTGCCCGCGTTCGCCGCGGCGGCGGCGGCGCTCGAAGCCGAACTGACGCTTCCCGGTCTGACGCAGTCGGTCGTGCTGACACGCACGCCCGGACGCGCGAGCGCGATGCCGCCCGCCGAGGACCTTGCCGCGTTCGCCGCCACCGGATCGACCCTGGCGATCCATCTGTCGATCCATAACCTTGCCCAGGTGGTGGCCGCGGTAACGCCCGCGTACGGGAGCGACTGTCCGGCGGCGATCGTCTGGCGGGCGAGCTGGCCGGATCAACGCATCGTCCGGGCGACGCTGGCGACGATCGTCGAGGCTGCGGCCGATGGCCCCGATCGGACGGCGTTGATCCTCGTCGGGCGCGTTCTCGCCGCCGCGAATTTCGACGAGAGCAGCCTGTATGCGACAGGGTATGACCGTCGCTTCCGACCGCAGGATGCGACGTCGCGGTTTGCGGAGGGCTCTGTATGATCCCCGGTTTGATGATCGCCGCGCCCGCCTCGGGAACCGGCAAGACCACGGTCATGCTCGGCCTGCTCCGCGCGCTGCGCGACGACGGGTTGGCCGTGCAGCCGTTCAAGAGCGGCCCCGACTATATCGATCCCGCATTCCACCGCGCGGCCAGCGGGCGGGCCTCGTTCAACCTCGACAGCTGGGCGATGAGCGGCATGATGCTCGACGGCCTTGCCGCGCAGGCGAGCGACGCCGATTTCGTGCTAGCGGAAGGCTCGATGGGGCTGTTCGACGGCGTCGCGAAACCCGGCGCCACCGGCAACGGTGCCAGCGCGGACATCGCGCGGCGGATGGGCTGGCCGGTGGTGCTGGTGATCGACGTATCGGGTCAGGCGCAGTCGGCCGCGGCGACGGCGCTCGGCTTTGCGCGCTACGATCCCGAGCTTCCGATCGCCGGCGTGATCCTGAACCGGGTCGCGAGCCCGCGGCATGAACGGCTGGCGCGCAGCGGCATGGCGGCGGTCGGCATCCACGTGTTCGGCGCGCTGCCACGGCGCGGCGACCTGAAACTGCCCGAGCGGCATCTAGGGCTGGTCCAGGCGTCGGAACATGCCGATCTCGAGACCCGGATCGCCGACTACGCCGCATTTCTGCGCGAGCATGTCGATCTCGCCGCGATCCGCGCCGCGGCATCGGCAACGCCGCACGCCGAGTCCGAACCGCATAGCTTCAGGCCGCCGGCCCAGCGGATCGCGCTGGCACAGGATGCCGCGTTCTCATTCGCGTATCCGCACATGCTGGCCGGATGGCGGAGTGCGGGCGCTGAAATCCTACCCTTCTCACCGCTCGCCGATGAAGCCCCCGCGCCGCACGCCGATCTCGTCTGGTTGCCCGGCGGCTATCCCGAACTGCACGCCGGTCGTCTCGCCGAGGCGCGCACTTTCCACGCGGCGCTGGCCGAGCACGCGCGCACGCGGCCCGTGCACGGCGAGTGCGGCGGCTACATGGCGCTCGGCGAGGCGCTGATCGATGCCGACGGCACGCGCCACCGCATGGCGGGACTGCTCGGTCTGGTCACGAGTTATGAGAAGCGCCGCATGCATCTGGGCTATCGCCGTGCGACTCTGCTCGCACCGATGGCCGGGGTCATGGCGGGCAGCGATCTGCGCGGTCACGAATTCCATTATTCGACGATCCTCGACCAACCGGATCAGCCACTCGCCGAAGTGACGGATGCCGAGGGCACGCTGGTGGCCGAAAGCGGATCGTATCGCGACCGCGTATCGGGCACCTTCTTCCACCTGATCGCGCACGGCCGATGAGCGCGATCGACCTGCATCTGATCGGGATCGGGACGGGCAATCTCGATCACCTCACGCGTGCGGCGGAGGCTGCTATGAACGCCGCCGACGTCATCCTCCTGCCGCGCAAGGGCGATGCGAAGTCCGACCTGATCGATCTGCGCCGGACGATCTGCGCCACGGTCCTGACCGGTAGCACGCGGGTCGTGGAGTTCGACCTCCCCGTGCGCGGCACCGCGGGAGCCTATCTCGCCGAGGTCGACGACTGGCACGATGCGATCGCCGAATGCTGGGCGGATGCGGTCGCGCGACATCTTCCCGAGGGCGGACGGCTGGCGTTGCTCGTCTGGGGTGACCCGTCGCTGTACGACAGCAGCCTGAGGATCGCCGAGCGCTTGCGCCACGCCGGCATTTCGCTGCGGGTCCATGTCGTTCCTGGGATCACCAGCCTGCAGGCGCTGACCGCGGCGCACGCGATACCACTCAACAGCCTCGGCGCGCCGGTGCTCGTCACGACCGGACGACGGCTGCGCGACGAGGGTTGGCCGGCGGGGATCGATACGCTGGCGGTGATGCTGGATGGCGGCTGTGCGTTCGAGACCATCGCTGCGCCGGACATCGACATATGGTGGGGAGCCTATCTCGGCATGCCGCACGAAGCACTGGTCGCAGGGCCACTGACCGAGGTGGCAGTAAAGATCGCCTCCGATCGTGCCGCGCTACGCGCCGAGCATGGCTGGATCATGGACACCTACCTGCTCCGCCGCCGGTCAGCCGCGTAGTGCCTGAAGACGCCAGACGCGGTTGAACGACAGGATCGTCTGCGACAGCGGGGCGATATCGATCCGCAGCGTCGCCGCGACCGGTATCGACAGCGCCGTTGCAATGGTCGCGCGGATCACGCTCGCGTGCGTGATCGCCACGATAGGCTGGTCGATCCGCTCCAGGCTGCGGAGCCAGGGTTCGACGCGTTGCGCGACGGCGGCAAGCGTTTCGCCGTTCGGCGCACCATCTTCGGGCGCCATAAGCCACGCCGCCAGAGCCTCCGGCGCGAGCGTATGAACCGCCTCGAACGACAGCCCGGTCCAGGCACCGTGGTCGATGTCGCGCAACACCTCGCTCGGCGTAGCGGCCAGTCCCAGGGCGATCGCAGTCTCGCGCGCCGCGGTGTTGGGACTGGTCCAGACACTCGCCGGCTTCGGACCGTCCAGCTTTGCCGCCCCCGCCTTGGCCCTTCCCCCCTCGTCGAGCGGTTCCGCCGGATCGGGGAAACCACCCGCGCGCATCGAGCGCGTGCCGCCAGCGCAGATCAGGACGAGACGGGTCGCCATCCAAAACTCCAAATCGGTTGACGCCCCTGCCCCGTCGCTCCACAGCAGAGCGATCGGAGCCGGGCGGGAAGCCGGTGCGATACCGGCGCGGTCGCGCCACTGTGATCGACGGACTCCATCCTGTCGAGAGCCAGACCCCGCCCGACGCCTCAACGTTCGCCGGGCGCGAAATCCCGGTAGGAGACTGATCATGGCCGCACGCGCGCTTTCCCCGCACGACCCGTACATCGCGATCGGGACGACCCCCGGCATTCCGCTCGACGAGATCGCCCCCTGGGCGGTACTCGGCAGCATCATCGCGCTGATCATGCTGTATTTCGTCAGCACCGAACAGGGCGCGTTCGCACTGTTCCAAGGCATGTACGTGCATGAATACGTCCATGACGGGCGCCATCTGCTGGGCTTCCCCTGCCACTGAGCCGGGGCCCCAGACCATGATGAAACACATGCTGTGGCGCGGGATGCTGTCGGGCATCCTCGGCGCGCTGATCGCCGCGACCTTCGCGCTAGTCTTCGCCGAACCCAAGATCGACGCCGCGATAGCCTTCGAAGCGGCACACGCCGCACACGCCATGCCCGGCATGGACGAGGAACTCGTCAGCCGAACGATCCAGAAGACCGCAGGGCTCTACACCGCGATGCTGATGTACGGGACCGCGCTCGGCGGCCTGTTCGCAATCGTCTTCGCGGTTCTCTACGGTCGCGTCGTGCAGATCGGGCCACGCAGCCTGTCGCTGCTGCTCGCGCTCGCGACGGTCGTCGTGATCGTCCTCGTGCCCGCGCTCAAATACCCGCCGACGCCGCCGGCGGTGGGTCTTCACGAGACGGTCAGACTGAGAACCGTCGCCTATTTCGGGATGCTCGGCTTTTCGGTGCTGGCCGCGGTCGCGGGCGTCTGGATACGGCGGCGCCTGAGCGGGCGATCGTCCGCAATCGATGCCATCCTAGCCGGTGTGGTCGGCTATGTCGCGCTAGTCGCAGCACTGCAATTGCTCCTGCCGACGATCGACGAGGTCCCCGCGACGTTCCCCGCAACTCTGCTGTGGCAATTCCGGATCGCGTCGATCGCCACGCAGACGGTGTTGTTCGTCGTCATCGGGATCGCCTTCGGCTGGCAGATCGACCGTACCTTACGTGAACGGCACGCGGTCGAGCGGTAGGCGCGGCGCGAAAGCATCCGGGATCTATTCCGTCGACGTAGCGCCCGTTGGTCCTGAAACGGCGACCGGCTCAGCGGTGCGTCGGAGCGGTCTCGCCATCGAGATCGGTGGCCTCGCGGACGATCGCCACGCGGTCGCCGGTGTCGCGCATGACGTAGAGCTTGCCGCGCGCGTTCTTGAACGGGCGGTGCAGCACCATCATCAGCGTCCCGTCGAACCGACGGAAGAGCATCCCGTGGCCGCTGTCGCGCCGGACCAGAGGTTCGAGTTGCTGCCACGGCCCCGCCAGCGTCCCGCTGCGCGATCGGGCGAGCCCTTGGACATAGCCGGTGCGGTCGTAGCTCGACCACAGCATCAACAGGCGCCCGGTGCGCGTACGGAACAGTTCGGGCCCATCGGTGACGCGGATCACATCGCCCTCGGCCTGCGGCTTGCCGTCCGCCCAAGGCGCCGCCGACGCGTGGAACAGCACGCGTGGCGGTCCGCTGGCGGCGAGCCGATCGTTCAGCGGCACCGCCTCGATCGTGCCGTCTCCGGTCTGCACCCACTCGTGCGCGTAGACCAGCCACGGACGCTTCGCAGGGTCGACGTACAGCGTGCCGTCGAGCGTCATCGTCTCGGGATCGACCACCGGCTCGGCATCGCGAACCGGCAGGAACGGGCCGTCGAGCCGGTCCGCCACTGCCAGCGTCGTGCCGCGGCGATGCAGCTTGCGCACGCCCTGCGTCTTCAGCGCGGCGGACTCATTGTGGTAGGTCGCGAACAGATACCAGCGCCCGCGCCACCAATGCACCTCGGGCGCCCACGCGCCATCGTTCGCCCAGCCGCCGGGCGGGATCACCGACACGATACGCGGCCGCGACCAGTCGCGCAGGTTGCGGCTGGTATAGGCCATGATGCCGATCCGCGGGTCGCCCGACATCTTCGGCTCATTGCGCGTATAGAGATGATAGGTCCGCGTCGCCCGATCCGCGACGATCCACGGATCGTGGAGCGGCATATCGGGCATCCGCAGCATCGTCGGCTGTGCCCTAGCGAGGGGTGCGCTCGATGCGAGTGCGGGCAACGCGAGCGCGAGAACCAGCGCTAATGGCCGGTATCTCGTAATCGAATCGTCCACTCCCAGACGCCCGCACCGGTTGGCACGGTCAGCCGCAGATAGCGGGTCGGTGCGGCGTGGTGGAGCACGATCGGCGATCCGCTTGCCGTCGCCTGCGCCACGCGGCGCCAGGTCCGCCCATCCGCGGAGGCCTCGATCGACAGCGCGTAGCGACGGATCGGATATTCCATCCGCACCAGGCTCTCGCGCACCGTCCGCACCGACCCGAGATCGGCGACCAGCGTCGCGGGCGCACCCGGCTTGGCGCGCCACAGCGTCGCGTAATTGTCGTCTGCCGCGCGCGCCGGACCGTGCAGCGCATCGGCCCCCTCGCCGCCCGCGGTCCAGTGCAGCCCCGCATCGCGACGTGCCGCGAACCCCTCGACGATCCCGCCGTGGCTCGGCACGACGGTCGCGATCGTCCCGTCGTCGCGGATCGTCAGCGGATCGACCGCGACCTGCCGCAATACCGCGTCGCCGGGTGGCGGGAACGGCAGGCCCTGGCGGTGATACAGGATGTACGCTTGGCCGCCCGACCGGAAGATCGCATGATGCCCCGGACTGATCACGTCGCGCGCGCGATCGGTCGACAGGATCGGGCTGTTGGCGGCCTCGCGGAACGGCCCGAACGGCGTGTCGCCGATCGCGTACCGCACCTTGTACGTGTCCTCGGTCGTCTTCCCGTCGCTATAGGTCAGCGCATAATGTTTCCCCGCGCGGACCATGAACGGGGCTTCGAAATAATGCGGCGGCGTCACGTCCTTCGGCGTGCCGTCGAACGTCACCATGTCGGGCTTGAGCTTGACGACGAAGCAATGCCCGTTGGTCCAGTTCCACCCCGATCCCCAATAGAGATAGGCCTGGCCGTCGTCGTCGACGAACGCTTCGGCATCGATCATGTGGTACCGGGGGTCGAACGCCTTGGCGATCAGCGGCTTGCCGCCGTGCGCGTCGCGCCACGGTCCGGCCGGCGACGGCGCGGTACCGACCCAGACTTCGCTGCCGACCGAGACGTACATGAACCAGCGGCCATCGCGCGTCTTCACCACCGACGGCGCCCAGACCTTCGAGTCCCCCGAACTCGGGCTCGTCGCCGCGGCCTTGGTCGGCCAGGCGGGGGTCGAGAAGGTCCAGTCGCGACCGTTGGTCGAGGTCCAGAGCGCGAGCCGGTCGTCGCCCCACGGGTCGATCGTCGCGAAGATGTACCAGCGGCCCTTGTCGTGGACGATCGAGGGATCCGCGAAATAGCCGGGCAGCAAGGGATTGCGGTCGCCGGCCGTGTCCCAGCACGGCGGCGGCGCATCGGCCGCGACGAGCAGCGCGGCGGCAGCGAGCAGAGCGATCCGGATCATAAATCCTCCAGTGTCCAGCGATCGCGCCAGCGCAGGATCGGCCGGTCGCCCTCCCACTCGATCGGCAGCCAGACATAGCGACCGTCGATCGCGTTCTTCGGACGCCAGATATCCGCCATGAACACGAACCGCTCACGCCCGCTCCTGCCGGTGAGCGGCAGGACGAAGGTACTTTGCCCGCCGAATGTCGTCGCGACCTGCTCGGGTGTGCCACGCACGGGGTTACCGAGCGAGGTCCACGGTCCCTCGATCCGGTCGGCGACGAACGACCGGGCGGGATTTGGTGCCCAACCGGTCAGTCCCGAGGTGATCATGTAATAGCGCCCGCGCGCGCGAAAAATCGTCGGCGCCTCGTTCGCGCCGCCGGGCAGCAACCGCCAATGGCGTCCGTCATGCGCGGTCAGGTCGGGTCGCAGCCGCGCCGCCTGCAGGGTGCGGTTTTCCTCCGACGCATAGACGTGCCACGCGGTGCCCTCGGCGTCGACGAACAGCGTCATGTCGCGCGCCATCTGCCCGCCAGGCCGATCGCGGACGAGATGGCTGTCGGTGTCCGCCTTGTCCGCCGCAGTGACGTTGACCGGCCACTGCCCCGGATCGACGCGGCCCGAACGCAGGAAGCGATACGGCCCGGTCACACGGTCGGCGACCGCGACGCCGGCGCGCGCGGCGGCATAGCCCTGCCCCTTGAGTTCGAGGTGGAACCACATCACGAACCGCCCCGACACCGGATCGCGCAACACCTTGGGCCGCTCGATCACGCAACCGCGGACGATATCGCTCTTCGGATCGTCCGAGACGGCGAGCGCG
The DNA here is from genome assembly GCF_003688595.1 of Sphingomonas sp. PP-F2F-G114-C0414. Lineage (GTDB taxonomy): Bacteria > Pseudomonadota > Alphaproteobacteria > Sphingomonadales > Sphingomonadaceae > Sphingomonas. The sequence continues at coordinate 342,772 of NZ_RCWT01000010.1, read as the reverse complement.
ATACCCTCGTCGCGCCAGTCGTAGAGGTTCGCCGAACTGTAGACGTGAACGCCGACCTGCGCGACGTTGCCGCCTTCGCCCGCCGTCTTGTGTTCGCCGAACCAGTACCAGCGATCACCCTGCCGCAGCAGTCCGCCGCCATGCGCGTTGATGTGGACGCCGCGGTTGTCCGGCCACAGCGCGCCCGGCGTGAACGCGTGCCCGCGCGCGCGCGCTAAGGCCGGAACCGAGGCCGCTACCAGCGTGGCGGCCCCGCCAACGATCAAACTACGCCGGGTCGGCTCCATCCTGGTCCTCACCTATTCCTCAGAAGTCGCGGTGGCGGGGCGCGCCTTGGCGGGCGTCGTCCCCTCGCCGGCAAACGGCGCAAGGCGGAAGGCGACGCGCGTCGGCGCCAGCGGCAGGCGGTATTTGGGCAGCGGCTTGCCGACCTCGCTCCACTGCGTATCGCCGCCGACGCCCCATTGCGCGCCATCGATCAGCAGAGTCACCTGACCATGCGGGACGACGTCGGTGCTCTTCCACGTCCCCGGCACGTGACGATCGAGATCGGCATAGGGGAAGGCGAGCGCATTGATCATCAACGGCGTTTCGCCGCTGACGCGAAGCCCGCGCCCCGCGCCGCTCAGTTCCATCCAGCGGACGTCGACCTTGTTGCCGGTCTCCTGCGGGCGGATATAGTCGTGGTTCTGCGCCGCGATCGCACCGCGCCACAGCCCGATCGGCGCCGAGGTCTTGCGGTCGACATAGCTCTCGTGTGGCCCCCGCCCATACCATTCGACGGTCTTGATGTCGGTCGGCATCGCGAACGCCAGCCCGACTCGAAACGGCGGCGGCAGGTCGGTCTTGATCGGGGTAAGCTGGCCCTCGACCGAGACGCTGCCATCGCGCGCCATCGCATAGGTCGTCACGAACCCGGCCGCGCCGTCGCCCAGGCCATACTCGATCCGCACCGTGGCGGCACCATCCGCAGCCTTGCCGCGCGTGACGCTGTGCACCGTCCGCGTCTCGCTCATGCTCTTCCAGACCGCCAGCTGCTTGTCGGTGCCGATGCCGATATCGTTGTCGGTTACCGCGCGCCAGAAATGCGGCGCGCCCCCGCTCGCGAGCAGGACGCCGTCGCGCGCGTAGCTGCGGACGAGGCCGGTCTTGCGGTCGATCGCGAGCGTGGCGCTCCCCGCCGAAAGCGTGATCGCGCCGCCTGCGTCCTTCACCCCGACGTCGGAGCCTGCGGCCGGTGCAGCGGCAATTACGGCCGCACCGCCGATCGGAAACTGCTCCCAGCTTACCACATGCCCGGCCGGCACGAGCGGGACCGCATCCGGCTTTGCCGTCGCGCGCACCGTCACGAAATATTCCGAGCCCGGCTTGCGCACGATCGTCCCGAGCGGGAGCGCGACTGCCTGCGTCGCATGCGCCGCGGTGGTCATCGGCGGCAGCGCACCGTGCGCGATCGGCACGCCGTCCTCCTCGACCTCCCAGTCGAACGCGAAGCCCGACAGGTCGCGGAAGTCATGCCGGTTGCGCACCGTGACCGTCCCGGTCGCAGCGTCGAACGCCTCGAACCGGATCGGCGCGTATACCTTGTCGATCTCGTAGAGCGCCGGGTTGGGCGTCCGATCGGACTGGAGCAGGCCGTCGCCGAACTCGATCTCGCCGCCGGGGTTCGGGCCATATTCGCTGCCGTCGCCCCAATAGCGGCGACCGTCCTTGGTATGCCGGTACATCGACTGATCGACCCAGTCCCACACGAACCCGCCCTGCAGCTTGTCGGGATGCGCGTAGATCGTGTCCCAATATTCGGCGAGATCGCCGCCCGAATTGCCCATCATGTGCCCGTATTCGCACTGGATCATCGGCTGTTTGAAGTTCCAGTTGGTCGCGTAATCGGCCATCTTCTCGGCGCTGTCGTACATCGGCGCATAGATGTCGGCGTACCAGTTGGGGCGGTGGTCGCTGACCCCGTCCCAGGTGCCCCAACCGAGATAGCTGATCAGCCGGCCCGGATCGCGCGTCTTCGCGGCGGTCGCGGCGGCGGCGAAGTTGGGCCCGATCCCGGCCTCGTTGCCCATCGACCAGAAGATGATCGACGGATGGTTCTTGTCGCGCTCGACCATGTTGGCGACGCGGCTGACATGCGCGTCCTTCCACGCCGGATCGAACCCGACCTGCATCGCGGCGCGCTGTTCAGGATGCTTGTTCGCGTAATCCATGTACGCGTGGCTCTCGATATTGGCCTCGTCCATCACGTACAGGCCGTATTCGTCCGCCAGCGCATACCAGCGCGGATCGTTCGGATAATGCGACGTCCGCACCGCGTTGATGTTGTTGCGCTTCATCAGTTCGATATCGCGGCGCATCGACGCTTCGGAGATCACGTGGAACGTCTCGGGATCGTGCTCGTGGCGGTTGACGCCGCGAATGATGATCGGCTTGCCGTTGACGCTGACCAGCCCGTTCTTCATCTCGACCGTGCGGAAACCGATCCGCTGCGGCGTCGCCTGGACGACCTTGCCGTCGGCACCGACCAGTTCGACCAGCAGCGTGTAGAGATTGGGCGTCTCCGCCGACCACGGCTTTACGCCCGGTATCGTCCCACCCAGCGTCACGGTCCGTTCCGTCGTCCCCGGCGCGACCCGCACGGCCTTTGTCAGCAGCGTGCGATTGCCGTCCATCAGCGTCATCCGCGCGGTCAGTGCGGTCGTCGCGGGCGTGACCGCGATCTCGGTCGACAGCACGCCGTCGCGGTACGCCGCATCGAGCCCGGCATGGACGAACAGGTCGCGGATGCGCGCCTTGGGCGCCGCCATCAGATAGACCTCGCGCTCGATCCCCGACACGCGCCAGAAATCCTGATCCTCCAGATAGGACCCGTCGGACCAGCGATGAATCTGGATCGCGACGACGTTGCGGCCCGCGGTCATGAATTTCGTGACGTCGAACTCGCTCGGCAGCTTCGAATCCTCCGAATAGCCGACCTTCTTGCCGTTCACCCACACGTCGTACGCCGAGCCCGCCGCGCCGATGTGAAGGATCACGTCCTGCCCCGCCCAGCCCGCGGGCAGCGTCACGTCGCGCCGGTACGACCCGACCGGGTTGGTCGCGTGCGGGATCAGCGGGCGATTGGCCGGAAACGGATAGGTGATGTTGAAATACCGTGCCTGATCATGGCCCTCGGCCTGCCAGTCCGCCGGCACCTTGATATCGACCCAGCGCGACACGTCGTAGGTCGGTTGTTCGAACCCGGCAGGCACGGCATCCGACGATGGCGACAGCGCGAACTTCCACAGTCCGTCGAGGCTCAGGAACCGCGCGGATTTAGCCGGATCGCCCGCCATTGCCGCCGCACGCGTCTCGAACGGAAAGCTGGTGGCGGACGCGGGCATCTTGTTGCGCGCGAACACGGCGGGATTTTCCCAGTCGGGACGCGCCGGATCGATCTGCACCGGCTGGACCCGCGGCGCATCCTGCGCGGCGACACCGGCGGTCAACGCCAGCATGCTCGCGCCGATCACTATGCTCGAAACCTTCACCCGTTCCTCCTGTATGATGCGTTCGCACCTTATTTGTCGGACATTATCGCTTTACGTCCGCGACGCAATCGCGCCGGCGCAATGACGCGCGATAAAGTGTGCGTGCGGCGGCATCCGCGCCGCCGCCGCCGCGGTCACCGCGGCGATCCGCGCCAGTCGGGCCTGTGCGTCGTCGATCGACAGGCTCGCCGCGAGCGGATCGAACCCCTCGGCGCGCAGCCCCTGCCCGTCCATCACCGCCAACCAGCTCGTCTTGCTGAACAGGTCGTCGGACTCGCGGAACACGCGTCCGGTCGCCTGGTAGATCCGGATACGTTCGGCGAGCGTCTCCGGGACCGCCATCGTCCGGACGTGATCCCAATAGGGCGTGTCGGCACGCTCGGTCGCGTGGAAATGGAGGATGATGAAGTCGCGGATGCTGTCATATTCCGCGGTCATCAGCCGGTTGTAACGGCGGATGTCGGCCGCCTCGAAATCGCGGTTCGGCAGCATCTCCAGCAACCGCGCGATCCCAGCCTGGATCAGATGGATGCTGGTCGATTCGAGCGGCTCGAGGAACCCGCTCGACAGGCCGAGCCCGACGCAGTTCTTGACCCAGAACGCATCGCGCCGCCCGGTGCGAAACCGCAGCGTCCGCGGATCGGCAAGCGGTTCGCCGTCGAGGCTGGCGAGCAAGGTCGCGGTCGCCTCGTCCTCCGACAGATGATCGCTGGAGAACACATAGCCATTGCCGGTGCGGTGTTGCAGCGGGATCCGCCACTGCCAGCCCGCGGCGCGCGCGGTCGACCGGGTAAACGGCGTCGGTGGCCCGTTCGACGCGGTCGGCACGGCGATGGCGCGATCGTTGGGCAGCCAGTGCGACCAGTCCTCGAAGCCGGTGCCGAGCGTCTCGCCCAACAGCAGCGATCGAAACCCCGAGCAGTCGACGAACAGGTCCGCCTCGATCCGCTCGCCCGACGCCAGCGTGACGGCCTCGATGAATCCGTCGACCGCCCTGAGCGCGACGTCGACGACGCGCCCTTCGCGCCGCACGACGCCGGCCGCTTCGGCATGCGTGCGGAGAAACCGCGCATACAGCGACGCGTCGAAGTGGAATGCATAGCCGATCCGGTGCAGCGGCGTGTTCCCGCCATCGGTCAGCGGCCGCATGAACCGCCCGTCCTTCGCCGCCTGTGCGCAGATCGAGTACGCCTCCAGCGGATCGGCCAGGCCTTGCGCGCGCAGCCGGTGCCACAATCCCTCGAACGGCACCGCGCCGATATCGGTGCCGTAGACGCCGAACGGATGAAAATAGCGCGTGCCCGGCCGCAGCCAGTCGACGAACTCGATCCCGAGCTTGAAGCTGCCCATCGTCGCCTTGACGAAGGCATCCTCGTCGATCCCGAGCAGCGCGTTGAACGCCTGGATCGGCGGGATCGTCGCCTCGCCGACCCCGACGGTGCCGATCTCCTCGGATTCGACCAGCGTGACCGCGACATTGTGCGTGCCAAGCACCCGCGCCACCGCTGCCGCCGCCATCCATCCCGCGGTACCGCCCCCGATGATCGCGATGCTGCGCAAGGCCCGATCGCTCATGCCGCGGTCCGGCCCGTGAGAAAGAGATTGCCGGTGAGGCGCCCGCGTCGCGGATCCGCCGCGGCGGCATCGACCGTGTCGATCAGCCCCGAATGCAGCAACGCGGCGCGGTAGAGGATCAGCCGGTCTGGCATTGCCGCGACTTCGTGGATCCGCGCGAACAACGGATCGTCGATCGCGCCGGGATAGCCGGTGGGGAGGTTGGCCGGGTCGGTCATCTCGTCGTCGAGCGCGGCCTGATACCCCGCCGCCCGCGCCGCATCGACGGTTTCGAACCCAGTGGCGCGGTGGCGAAAGAAGCCCGTACCGCCGTGCCGTTCGCCGCACAGATAATGCACCGTCGCGAACTGAAGCCGGTCGACAGCATCGACGTGCGGCACGCGCTGGTCCGGCGTCAACGCGGTCGGATCGGTCGTCACGAGCGAGAAATTGCCGCGCGCCCGCACCGGCATCACAGCGCCGACAGCGAAATACTCCGCGATCAACGGTAGTACGAGGCGGACCATCCGATCGATATAGTCGGCGGGCGCTGGCCCGAGCAGCCCCGGATAGCCGATACCGACCGACGCCGCGCCCGCGAATGTCGAGCGTGTCGCGGCATAATCGACCATGCCGTCGACGTTTCCCAACGCGCGATCGACGACGACCACGGGTTCGCGCTCGTTTCCGATATACTGGACCGACACATTGTGGTCCGCGGTCCTTTGCTGGATCGTCATGACCGAATTCATATCCGAAAAAATACCGGCGTGGCAGGGGAACGCCACGCCGGCAGAGGAGGACGGGAAGGTCAGTAGGTGGCGCGCAACGAGAAGCCGAAGCGGCGATCGTTGAGCGTGTACTGCAGCGGTTGGCTGGTCGTGCCGATATATGTCACGTTCATCCGGTTGGTCAGGTTCACTGCATCCACCGAGAAGGCGAAATGTTCGTTGATGTTGTAGCTGATCGAGCTGTCGAGCGAGGCATAGGGCTTCTGATACTGCGGGATACCGTTCGCGCCGCTGCCCGACGTCGTGTCAAGATACTTGCCGCGCCAGCTCCACGCCAGACGCGCAGTGATCGGACCCTTTTCGTACAGTCCGACCAGATTGTAGCTGTGCTTCGACAGCTTCTCGAGCGGCACCTGCGTCGGGATCGCCGACCCGGTGGTTGCGAACGGGTTCGAAACGCTGCTGTCGACGAAGGTGTAGTTGGCCTGGATTCCGAGGCCCTTCAACGCGCCCGGCAGGAAGTCGAAGAACTGCTGATAGGCGGTCTCGAAGCCCTTAATGTTACCCTTGCCCGTGTTGACCGTCGTGCCGATGTCGTAGGCGGTGCCGTTGAACGTCTGGACGACCGTACCGCCCGCCAGGAACCCGTCGACCTTCTTGTAGAACGCCCCGAACGTGAACGAGCCGGTCGGCGCGAAATACCATTCGAGCGTGCCGTCGAAATTGGTCGAGGTGATCGGCTTCAGATACGGATTGCCCGAGCCACCGCTGGGTCGGCCCGTGATCGGGCTCACGACCGTCGCCGCGTTGAGCGTGACGTTGGTCGACAGCTGATCGAAATTCGGCCGCGCGAACGATTTGCTGAACGCGAAGCGCGCCTGAAGCTTCTCGGTCAGATGCGCGCGCAAATTGAAGCTCGGCAGCGCCTTGGTGTATTGGCGGTTCACTTCGAGCGGCGCGAGCGTCCCGTCGCTGTTGAAGACCGTCCCCTGCGATCCGGTCTTGGTCTGCACCACACGCACACCTGCCGTGCCGTCGATCTTGAGCCCGGCGATCGCGGTCTCGTAGTCCGCCATCACGTAACCGGCGACGGTGCGCTCGGTCTGGTGATTGAGGTCGCCCGGGGTGAACGCGGTCTTCGACGTGCCGCCGAACAGCGCTTCGGTCTTGGTGATACTGTCGAACAATCCGCTGCCCGCGGCAAAGCTCGGATAGACGATCCCACCCGGCAGCGTCTTGCCATCGAAGAAGTTTTTCGAAGGCCCGCCCATCGTCAGTTCGGGATGCGCGGAAACCGGAACGAAGGGAATGCCAGCAGCTGACGAGCAGCTTGGATTGGGACCGGTCGGCAGCAGGCAATAGGCATTCCACGTGCCACGCAGATCGACGGTGCTGTCGGCATACCGCGCACCGATGCGCAGCTTTTGCAGTACGCTGCCTTCGACATCATATTCGAGGTCGTATTGCAGCGCGAGTTGGTCCGCATCGTTCCGCGTGATCGAATCCGCGATGTAGGTGAAGGCATAGTTGTTCGGATCCGCCAGCAGGCCCGGGTTGCGCACGTTCCACACCGGACGAGATCCGCGCAGATCGAAATCGACGATGCTCTGGTTCTTGGCCGAATACGGGGTCTGCCCGGTCTGGTCGTACAGCGAGACGACGAAGCCATTGCGATCGGCATCATAGGACGACTTCAGATACTGCGCATCGAACTTCATGTGCAGCCGGTCGGTGACATCCCACTTCGCATTCAGCGTATAGTTACCCGTCGTGTTCGTCAGATCCTGATCGTACCGCGCGGATTCGAACACTTGGTTCGACAGCGAACCCGACGTCGCATAGCCGGCCGAATCGAACGTGAACGCCGCGCCGTCGGTCGGCGTCGTTGCCGCGTTGCCGTTGTTGTTGAAGTAATAATATTTGCCCTGACGGGCGAACTTGTACCGCGAATAGAGCGCCTGCGCCGTCAACAGGAAGTTGGGCGCGGCCTGCCACTGGAACGCGCCGGCGATGCCCAGTCGATTGCGGTTGCCGCCATCGTCGTAGATCTGCTCGCCGAACGGCACCTGCGCATTGGCGGGGGCGCCGGGAATATTGCTGGTCTTCGGGGCGGGGCCGAACTGGCCGATCAGCAACGCGTCCTGGCGATAGGCGCTCTTTGCGTAACTGGCGTTGAGCAGGATGCCCATCTCGCCGACGCCGGTCTGGAAGCGGTTGCTGTATAGCGCCGATCCCGACCCGCCGAACTTGTCTGCACGGTCGTAATAATTGCCCTTCAGCGTGGCGCTGACCAACTGGCCCGGCGAATCGAACGGCAGGCGCGTGCGGATGTTGACGACACCCGCGACGTCACCCTCGATCGTCGACGAGGGCGGGTTCTTGAACACGTCGATACCCGACAGCAATTCGGGCGGCACCGCTTCGAGATCGAGCGTGCGACCGCCCGACGCGGAGATGGCAGCGCGACCATCGATGAAGTTGCTGACCTGGGTCAGGCCGCGGACGGTGATCGCCGGTTGCGTCCGGTGATCGAAATCGGTCGCGCCTTCGCCGTAGCGGCGCTGGATCTGGACGCCCGTGATCCGCTGCAACGCCTCGACCGTGTTGGCATCGGGAAGCTTGCCGATATCCTGCGCGTTGACCGAGTCGACGATCTGGTCGGATTTGCGCTTGATCGCCTGCGCGGACCGAAGGCTCTCGCGAACGCCGGTCACGACGATGTCGTCGTTCGAGACGCCCTGCGCGGCGGCCTGGTCGGCATTCAGCGTGCCACGCTGCTGGTCGGGGGAGGTCTGCGCGGGAACCGGCGGCGGCACGGGCGAAGGGGCAGTCTGCGCGAACGCCGGCGTGGCGGCAGGCATCGCGATGCCCGCGATTACGACCAGTGATCCGCCAATCAGCATGCGCGTACGAAACGGAACCATGTACGATCCTCCCCATCAATATACTGCCGTCACGTCGAGGGCCGAAACCCTGCTTGTCGGTCTGTTGTCTGACTTATTACCAACTTGGTATTGTAGGACAAGTGCTATTTTTTGTACGATGCGTGATCGCAGTTGCGGCACGGTACCAACGGTGGCTGTGTCGTGACGAAGCGTGCGACACAGCGTAACGGGGATGGATGGACATGGTTGACGCACCACGGGGACGGCCCTCGCACACGCAATTGGCGCGCGAGCTCGGCATTGCGATCGTCACCGGCGTGCACCCGGTCGGGTCGGTGCTTCCCGGCGAGCACGAGATCGCGATACAGCGCGGCGTCTCGCGCAGCCTCGTCCGCGAGGCGTTGCGGATGCTCAGCGCCAAGGGCCTGCTCGAAAGCAAGCCGAAGGCCGGCACCCGGATCCGCGAGCGTGCCTCGTGGAATCTGCTCGATCCCGACGTGCTCGCCTGGATGTTCGAGGGCGAGCCCGCGGTCGGCTTCGTCCACAGCCTGTTCCAGCTCCGCCTGATCGTCGAACCCGCCGCAGCCGAGTTCGCCGCCGCGCTGCGGACCTCGCGCCACGTATCTCGGATGGGGCACGCGTTGGAGCAGATGCAGGAACACGGTCTCGCCAGCCCGATCGGCCAGGCGGCGGACCAGACCTTCCACCACGTCATCCTCGAGGCGACGCAGAACGAACTGCTGGTCAGTCTGGCGGGCAGTATCGGCGCCGCCGTGCGGTGGACGACGATCTTCAAGCATCGCCAGACCCGCAAGCCAAGCGACTCGATGCCGCAGCACCGTGCGCTGTTCGACGCCATCGCCGAAAGCGATCCCGCGGGCGCGCGTGCCGCAACGATGGCACTGATCGCCCAGGCCCAAGCGGATACAGAATTGTCTTTGCGCAGCTGACTCCGTGCGAGTCGCCTGAAGAGCCATTCCCAGCTTCAGACCTGCCTCAAGCCCTGGCCCTCCATATACGCGCGACCACGTTGACCTTCCCGATCGACGCACTAGTCTGACAAGTCATGAAAAGGATCGCAGCCTCGAGCGCGCGACCTGCGAACGGGAGACGAGAGCATGACGATTACGCGCCGCACGATGCTGTCCGGCAGCGCTGGACTTGGACTCGCCTCGCTCGCTCCAGCCCCCATCGCCGCCAGGACCGCAGGGCCGACGCTCGCGCCGACCCCGCCGATGGGCTGGAACAGCTGGAACAGTTTCGCGACCACGATCACCGAGGCACAGGCGATCGAGACGGCGCGGATCATGGCGCGAACCCTGCTCCCGTCCGGCTACGACATCTTCACCGTCGACATCCAGTGGTACGAGCCCGACGCCAAGAGCTACACGTACAACGCCGCCCCAAAACCAAGCCTCGACGCCTATGGCCGCCTGATCCCCGCCCCCAACCGCTTTCCGTCGAGTGCCGACGGCACGGGGTTCCGCAAACTTGCCGACACGGTGCACACGCTGGGACTGCGGTTCGGCGTCCACCTGATGCGCGGCATTCCCCGCCTGGCAGTCGAGCGCGACCTGCCCGTACTCGGCACGAAGACCACCGCGCGCGCGATCGCCGACACGTCGAGCACCTGCCCGTGGAACCCCGACATGTACGGCGTCGACATGACCAGGCCTGGCGCGCAGGCCTACTACGACAGCGTGTTCGCGCTGTTCGCATCCTGGGGCGTCGATTTCGTCAAGATGGATGACATGAGCCGCCCCTATGATGCACACGCCCCCGAAATCGAGGCCGCCGCCGCCGCGATCCGCAAGACCGGCCGTCCGATCATACTCAGCCTGTCGCCCGGCGAAACCCCCGTACCGCGCGCCGATCACGTCGCCCGACATGCCCAGATGTGGCGGATATCGGACGATTTCTGGGACAGCTGGCCGATGCTGGAAGCGCAGTTCACCCGGCTCGAAAACTGGAACGCGCACCGGCGGATCGGCGGCTGGCCAGATGCCGACATGCTGCCGCTCGGTCGTCTGTCGCTCGGCGAACGCGATACCAAGTTCACGCCCGACGAACAGCGGACGCTGATGACGCTCTGGTCGATCGCCCGCTCGCCGCTGATCATGGGCGGCGATCTGCGTCATCTCGACGCGCCCACCCTCGCGTTGCTGACCAATCCCGAAGTGATCGCGGTGAATCAGGCGAGCCGCGACAACCAGCCGCATTTCGTCGCGGACGACACGCGCGTCTGGTCGGCGCGTCCTACCGCCGGTGCGGGCACCTATCTCGCGCTGTTCAATACCGGCAAGGCCGCACGCGACGTCTCGGTCGATCTCACGATGCTCGGGATCGACGGCGCCGCCAAGGTCCGCGATCTCTGGACCCGCACGGATACGGGTGTCGCCAAAACGCGCATCACGCGACGACTGCCGTCCCACGGTGCCGGGCTGTACCGGTTGACCGCGGCATGATCCGCCACCTGATCGCAAGCCTCGCGCTGGTCGCGACGCCTCTTGCCGCCCAAACCGTATCGTCCCCACCATCCGCCGAGCCGAGCGTCGCGCTGACGATCCGGCCGGCGGTCGATCGTCCCGGCACCGTGTTCGAAGGCTGGGGCACCGCGCTCGCCTGGTTCGCCAACGTCACCGGCGGCTATCCCGATGCAACGCGCGCGCGGCTTGCCGACCTGTTCTACGGCAAGGACGGCCTCGGCTGGACGATCGCACGCTACAACATCGGTGGCGGCGGTGCCGCAACAACTACGCCCTATCTCCGCACTGGCGCGGCAGTGCCGGGGTTCTGGCGCCAACCGGCAGGCGCGGTCGGGGCCGACTGGTGGCGACCCGACGATCCGGCGATGTGGAACTGGTCCGCGGATGCCAACCAGCGCTGGTGGCTCGACGCGATCCGCCGCCGCGTGCGGTCGCCGATCTTCGAGGCGTTCTCCAACTCGCCCCCCTGGTTCATGACCGTCAGCGGCAAAGTCTCCGGCGCAGTCAAAGGCACCGACGACAACCTCCGCGCCGGACAGGAGCGCCCGTTCGCCCAGTATCTCGCGCGCGTCGTCGGCGAGCTCGAGCGGCGCCATCACATCCGCTTCCGGACGCTGTCGCCGGTCAACGAGCCCAACACCGACTATTGGTTCGCGGCGAACACGCAGGAGGGCGCGCACTGGTCGCCCGCGCGCCAGGCGGCGATGATCGATGCCTCCGACGACGCGCTGAAGGCGGCGGGGTTGAAGACCCGGATCGCCGCCCCGGACGAGACCAATTCGCACCTCTTCGTGACCGATTGGGCCGGATATCCAGCCGCAACCCGCGCCCGGATCGGCCAACTCAACGTCCACAGCTACGGCACCGTCCACCAGACCGCGGTGCGCGATATCGCCCGCGCGTCGGGTATCCGGTTGTGGATGAGCGAAGACGACACACCGCTCGACAAGGACCCCGAATCCTTCTCCGACATGGCCTCGGCTCTGGCCTTTGCCGAGCATGTCGTCGGCGATCTCAAACGACTGGAGCCCGCGGCCTGGGTGTTCTGGCAGGCGGTCGAAAATCTCAGTGCGAAGGACGGCAAGCCCGGGTCGAACTGGGGGCTCGTCAAGATGGACCTCGCGGCCGCACCGTCCGCGCCGCATCCGATCCGGATCTCGCCAAAATACTGGGCGATGGCCTCGTTCAGCCGCTACATCCGGCCCGGCTATCGTCTGGTTCCGGTCGACGATCCCGATACGGTCGGCGCGATGTCGGCAGACGGGCGCAAGATCGTGCTCGTGCATGTGAATGGCGGATCAATCATGCGGCGTTTGTCCGTCGCGCTTCCGCACGCGACCCTGCGTGACATCGTCGTCACCGACGCGCGCCATCAGGCGGTCAGCGTCGGCGTTCCCCGCGACGGCAGGATCGATGCAGCGCCGAGATCGGTGACGACCCTGCTGTTCGACGCCGGCTGATCGAGCACGGATCGAGCTTCGGTTCGGACCGCTAAAATCCGCTCTGTTCTCCGTCATGCCGGACGGCTTCGACGACTATCCCTTTCGAGCAAGCAAGACGTGTGTCCCCGCGAAGGCGGGGATCCAGCCTGGACTCCCGCCTTCGCGGGAGAACAAGGAAGGGCATTGGCATGACGAAGAAAAGTGCTCTCAAACTGAACGTCGATCCGAACTAGGCGCCGCCGACACCCCCCGCCGCGGCCCTTCCAGGATAAAATACGATTGTCGCCGAAGCGTCATCGAAGCGTCGCGAGCCCGTAACGTCCGACGGCAATGGCGAACGCGAAGCTGCACTAGAGCGGCTTGGGGACACACCATGAACCGTCTTTCCAGCCTGCTCGCGGGCGCCGCCCCATATGCCGTCGCAGCGTGTGCGTTCGCCGCACCACTCTCGGCACAGACCGCCACCGATCCATCGGCCACGCTGGCGACCGACGCGTCGGCGACGGCAACGGCACCTGGAACGGACGGCGCGGGTGGCGACATCGTCGTGCTCGGGTTCGGCCAGAGCCGCCAGGTCCAGAGCGTCAGCGCCGCCGACATCGCGCGCCTGACGCCGGGATCTAGCCCACTGAAGGCGATCGAGAAGCTTCCCGGCGTCAATTTGCAGGCGTCCGACCCGTTCGGCGCGTATGAATGGGCGGTCCGCATCTCGTTGCGCGGGTTCAACCAGAACCAGCTCGGCTTCACGCTCGACGGCGTGCCGCTCGGCGACATGAGCTACGGCAACGTCAACGGCCTGCACATCAGCCGCGCGATCATCTCCGAGAACGTCGCGCGGACCGACGTCGCACAGGGTGCCGGCGCTCTCGGCACCGCCTCGACCAGCAATCTCGGCGGCACGATCGAGTTCTTCAGCGACAAGCCGCGCGACGTCATGAACGTCACCGGCGGCGGCACCTATGGGTCGGACAACACCTACCGCGCGTTCGCCCGGGTCGACAGCGGTGATCTCGGCGGCGGGCTCAAGGGCTATCTGAGCTACGGCTTTCTCTCGACCGACAAGTGGAAGGGCGACGGCGTCCAGCGTCAGCATCAGGCTAACGGCAAGATCGTCAAGGATCTGGGCAGCCTCGGCTCGCTGACGGCGTTCCTGAACTTCTCGGATCGCCGCGAGCAGGATTATCAGGATCTCAGCCTCGACATCATCCGCCGCCGCGGGCTGCGCAACGACAACATCGCCGACAACTACCCGTTGGCGCTGCAGATCGCGAAGGTCGCACAGAACCAGGCGGCAGTCGCAGGGGGCACCGCGCAACCCTGGGCTGGCGTCGGCACCACCTTCCCGGCCGGCTTCGGTACGGTCGATGATGCCTATTACGATGCCGGCGGTCTGCGCCGCGATTATCTCGGCGGCGTCACGTTCGACGCCAACCTGACGCCCGAACTCACGCTGACCACGACCGGCTATTATCACGACAACAAGGGTCAGGGGTCGTGGATCACGCCCTATTCGCCGACCCCCGCGGGCGCGGCGAACGCCGACGGCACGCCGATCACCGCAGCCAGCCCGCTCGGCTTCCGCACCACCGAATATGCGATGAAGCGCGGCGGTGCGCTCACCAACCTCGCCTACGTCCACGGCGCCAACACGCTCGAACTGGGCGGCTGGTATGAGACGAACACCTTTACGCAGGCGCGCCGGTTCTACGGGATGACCGACAGCGCCACGCCGAACCGCGATACGCTGGAGTTCCAGAGCAACCCGTATGCCACGCAGTGGGACGGCAAATACACCACCGACACGATCCAGTATCATGTCGGCGACACGATCCGACTTGCCGACGACCGTCTGGTCCTCAACGCCGGCTGGAAAGGGTTCTACGTCACCAATCGCGCGATCATGCTGCCCGCAACCGCCTCGCCACTGGCGGTCGGCAAGATCAGTGCGAAGGACTGGTTCCAGCCACAGGCCGGGATCCTGTTCAAGCTGACCCCGGGTGCCGAGCTGTTCGCGGACTATAAGGAGAACGTCCGCGCCTATGTCTCGTCAGCGACGACCGGTCCGTTCTCGACGACTCAGGCCGGGTTCGACGCGATCCGGGGCCAGCTGAAGCCCGAGCGGTCGAAGACGGCCGAGGGCGGGCTTCGCTTCCGCGAAGGCCCGTTCCAGGCGTCGGCGGTCGGCTATTACATCGACTTCTCGAACCGCCTGCTCGGCTTCTCCAACGGCGCCGGGATCATCGGCAATCCGGCGACGCTGAACAACGTCGGCAGCGTCCACACCTATGGCGCCGAGGTCGCGGTCAACTACCGCATCTTCACGCCACTCTCGCTGTTCGCCAGCTACTCGTACAACAAGTCGAAATACGCCGACGACGTGCTGTCGGCGAGCGGCGCGGTCCTCGTCGCGACCGATGGCAAGATGGCGGTCGACAGCCCCGAGCACATGCTCAAGGGCGAGATCGTCGTCGAACAGTCCGGCTTCACCGGTCGGGTCGGCGCGGATTACATGAGCAAGCGCTACTTCACCTATCTCAACGATCAGTCGGTGCCGGGCCGCGTGCTGGTCGATGCCAGCATCGGCTACCGCTTCGAGGGTGAGGGTGCGCTACACGGCGTGTCGATCCTCGGCAGCGTCACCAACCTGACCGACAAGAAGTATATCTCGACGGTCGGCACGAACGGGTTCACCGCCAGCGGCGACAACCAGACGCTGCTGGCCGGCACGCCGCGTCAGGTGTTCATCTCGTTGAAGAAGGGCTTCTGAGAACCGGGCGGATCACGTGTTCGCCGCGTGATCCGCCCGCTTTTATGGTAGGATGATAGGACGTTCGCGCGCCGCGTAAGGCGCTTGTAAGACGATCGCGGCATCGGGTGGCATCGTCGCGACGCGTCGTCGTCTGGCTCCTCGGCAAACCGGGATCCAACCGGCGGCGTATCCTCTTCGGAAGGCGAAAGACCTCGCCCCGTCGCGACATCCGTACCGAGGATGTTGTCCATGCCCGTCTGGCATACTCTGCAATCCGACCAGATCCTGGTCACGCAATCGGGTCTTCACGTCGCCGCGATGGTCCGGACGATCGCCGTGAAGGCCGTCCTAGATCCCGATGCCGCGACGACCATGATCGCCGAGCCGCTCGCCAAGCGTCTGCCGCATATGCCCGATCACGCCGCGCGGACCGCGACGACCGACGCGCTCCCGTTGCGCCCCACCATCGACGTCAAGCTGCGCGCGACGTATCGGCCGATCTCGCAGGCGAAGTTCGGCGCGGTCGCACCGGACGGCACGATGCTGGACGTCGGCCGCGATGTGCTGACGCAGGAAATGCTGCGGCTCGATTTTGGTACGGGCCGGATCGCTGCGGTAGGCAAATCCGACATGGCGTCGCTGGGCAACCGCTCCGTTCCACTCCGCCTCACGCTCACGACCGACGGCTACAGTGCGGCATGGGGTGATAGCCCGATCCCGTTCCATGCGGACGCGGCGCGCCAACCCTCGAGCGTCGTTCGTACCGTGACATACGGCGCGCTGACGCTTCCCGTCCATGACGATGGTCGAGGCGGGCGCTGGATCGGCTGGGATGCGTTTGCCGGCAAGCGGATCGTTCTCGACCTGCCGCACGCCACGATCTGGATCGAAAAGCCGGGCGGCTGACGAAGACGGGCGATCATCCGCCGACTACGCCGCCCCCGGCCGCTTGAAACAACGCCACCGTATCGGAGAGCCGGGCGGCACGTGCCTGCACCGCCTGCGATCGCGCCTGCGCGTCGGTCGCGGTCGCGTTGAGCAAGGCGGGCGTACCGACGTCGCCGAGCGCCAGCTGACGCCGCACGAAACCAAGCGCACGACCCGACGCATCGGTCGCGCGCGTCGCGGAGTCGAGCGCATCGGCATCGGTCCGCAGCCCGGTCAGCGCATCGGCCACGTCGCCGAACGCATCGAGCACCGCCGCCCGATACTGCGCCTTCGCCCCCTCCAGCGCCGCTTCGGCAGCACGCTGTTGATGACGAAGCGCGCCCGCATGAAAGATCGGCTGCGTAATTCCGCCGATCAGAGTCCAGAACGGGTTGCCACTCTTGAACATGTCGCCGAACCGTTCCGACGTCCCGCCCGCCGATCCGCTGAGCGAGATCGCCGGCAGGCGCGCGGCGATCGCGGTGCCGACGTCGGCCCCTGCCCCTTCGAGCTGCGCGCGTGCCGCCAGCACGTCGGGCCGACGCGCGACGAGATCGGAGGGCACGACCATCGGCAGGTCACGCGGCAGGGTCAACGAAGCTAGCGTCGGCAACGGCGGCAAGTCCGATCCCGCCGAGCGTCCGATCAACGTGCCGATCACCACACGCTGATGCGCTTCGGCGCGCACCAGCGGTGGCAGCGCACCCTCCGCGGTCGCCAGTGCGGCCTGCTGCGTCGAGACGTCGGCGGCACCGACGGCGCCGAGTTGCTGGCGCCTGACCAACGTCTGCAGGATGTCGCGATTGACCGCGATCCCGGTCTGCGCCGCGGCGATCTGATCGGCGAGCGAGGCGCGCTGGATCACCGCCTCAACCAGATTGGCGATGACCGTCGTCTTCGCCGCCGCCAGCCGCTGGCGCTGCGTCTCGGTCGCGGCGCGCGCGGAACGGATCTTCGAGCGGGTACCGCCGAACAGGTCGGGCGCGTAGCTCACCGTCACCTGCGCGGTATGCAGCGTGTAGAGCTGCTGGTTCTGGTCCGCGACCGCGGGCGACAGCGCGTTCGAGATCCGCGTGCGCTCCGCCTGATAGTTCACGTCGGCCTGAGGCAGCGCCGAGCCCGCCGTGGCGGAACCCTGCTCGCGGTACTGGCGGAGCGTGGCTTCGGCCACGGCGATATCGGTCGCATGCGCCTGCGCCTCGCTCACCAGCGTGTCGAGCTGCGCGCTGCCGAAGGTTCGCCACCACTCAGCCGGCACTGCCGCGAGCGTAGTAGCCTGCGCCGCGCCGCTGGACGGTGCGAAGGTCTGTGCGGCGAGGGTCGGCGGCACGCTGGCATGCGCGTCGAGATTGCGCGGGCCCATCGTGCAGGCGCTGGTGACGCCCGCAAGCAGGAGAATAGCGAAGCGCTTCATGCCGTGGCCTCCGTATGGCCGTCAGTATTGGGATGGTGCCCAACATCGCGCCCGTGTGCGCCACGATCCTCGGGCGGCACGCGTTTCGAAAAGCGCGCGATCAGCACCGGCAGCACCAGCAGGATCAGGATCGGCGCGAGCGTCATGCCCCCGACAACGACCAGCGCGAGCGGCTTCTGCACCTGGCTGCCGATCCCGCTCGACAGCGCGGCGGGGAGCAGGCCGATCGCCGCCACCAGGCACGTCATCACCACCGGGCGAAGGCTGTGGCGCACCGTGGTCGCGAGCGCATTCTCACGCGCGAACCCTTCGTCGACGGCGTGGTTATAGGTCGTGACCACCAGGATTCCGTCCATCACCGCGATCCCGAACAGCGCGACGAAGCCGATCGCCGACGAGATGCTGAACGCGGTCCCGGTCAGCGCGAGTGCGAGCACGCCGCCGATGATCGCCATTGGGATCGCCGAGAACGCCAGCAGGCTGTCGCGGATCGAGCCGAAGTTCGCATAGAGCAGCAGCAGGATCACCAGCAGGCTGATCGGCACCACCACTTCCAATCGCGCGACCGCGTTGTTGAGGTTGTCGAGCTCGCCCGCCCATTCGAGGTGATAGCCGGGTGGCAGGTGCACGGTCTGGCTGATCCGCGCATGCGCCTCGTCGACCGCACCGCCGAGATCGCGACCGCGGACCGAGAACTTGATCGGGATGTAGCGCTCCTGATGCTCGCGGTAGATGAACGAGGCACCCGTCGTCAGCTTGACCTCGGCGACTTCAGACAGCGGCACCTGGATCGTGCCCGCGCCATCGGGCGACGGCGCACCGATCGTGATCCGGCGGATCGCGTCGATCGTATCGCGCTGTTCGGGTTTCAGGCGGACGACGATCGGGAAGTGGCGATCGGTGCCCTTCTCGTACAAATCGACGTTCGACTGCCCGCCGATCGCCGCGGCGACGGTCGCGTTGATGTCGTCGGGGGTCAGGCCGTAGCGTGAGGCACGCGCGCGATCGACGTCGATCCGCACGGTAGGTTGGCCAAGCGACTGGAACACGCCAAGGTCCTCGATCCCGCGGACCTTGCCCATCTGAGCCTTGATCTGGTTGGCATATTTCTCGAGCGTGGTCAGGTCGGGGCCGAACAGCTTGATCGAGTTCGCGCCCTTCACGCCCGACGCCGCCTCCTCGACGTTATCCTCGATGATCTGCGAGAACGAGAAGTCGACGCCCGGATATTTGGCGCTAAGCCGCTTCGACAGTTCCTCGGTCAGCGTTTCCTTGGTGACGCCGCTCGGCCAGGTGTCGAACGGCTTTAGTGGCACGAAGAACTCGGCGTTGAAGAACCCGGTGGAGTCGGTCCCGTCGTCGGGGCGGCCATGCGCGGACAGGACCGCCTGCACCTCGGGATATTGCGTCAGGATGCGGCGGACGCCGTTGACCACCGGCTGCCCCGCCTCGAGGCTGACCGACGCGGGCAGCGTCGCGCGGATATACATGTTGCCCTCTTCGAGATGCGGCAGGAACTCGATCCCGAGCGAACGCACGCCCACCATAGCAACCAGCATCAACAGCAGCGCGCCACCGATCGCGACGACCCGGTTGCCCAGCGCGAACGCCGCCGCCGGCTCGTAGACGCGGCGCAGCTTGCCGACGATCCACGTTTCCACTTCCGACAATTTGTCGGGCAGCAGCATCGTCGCCAGCACTGGCGCAACCGTGAAGGTCGCGATCAGGCCGCCGGTGATCGCATAGGCATAGGTCTTCGCCATCGGCCCGAAGATGTGGCCCTCGACACCGGTGAGCGTGAACAGCGGCAGGAAGCTGGCGATGATGATCGCGGCGGCGAAGAAGATCCCGCGGCTGACCTCCGAGCTGGCGCCCAGCACCGCCGAAAAGCGGTTGGCCAAGGTATAATGGCCCTTGCCGCTTTCGACATGCGCGGACCGCTCGACCATGTGGCGGAAGATGTTCTCGACCATGATCACGCAGGCATCGACCACGAGCCCGAAATCGAGCGCGCCGACCGAAAGCAGGTTCGCGCTTTCCCCCTGTAACACCAGGATCAGGATCGCGAAGGCGAGTGCGAACGGGATCGTCGCCGAGACGATGATCGCGCTGCGCAGATTGCCCAGGAATATCCACTGGAGCGCGAAGATCAGCAGGATGCCGACCACCATGTTCTCCAGCACGGTGTGGATCGTCAGGTGAATCAGGTCGGAGCGATCGTAGATCCGGTCGAGATGCACGCCTGGCGGCAGGATTCCCGACGCGTTGATGTCGGACACTTCCTTCTGCACGGCGAGGATCGTCGGCATCGACTGCGCGCCACGCTGCATCAGGACGATGCCCTGGACGATGTCGTCCTGGTCGTTGTAGCCGGCGATGCCGAGCCGTGGCGCGTTGCCGATGCGGACGTGCGCGACGTCCTTCAACAACACCGGCTGGCCGCCGCCGGTGCCGACGAGCACGTTCTCGATGCCGCCGACCGACTGGATCAGGCCGATGCCGCGGACGATCGCCGCCTGCGCACCGAAGTTGATCGTCTGGCCGCCGACATTGCCGTCGCTCTTGGCGAGCGCCGCCAGCACCTGCGACACGGTCACGTTGTGCGCGGCAAGGCGATCATTGTCGATCACCACGTCGTAGGTGCGCAGCTTGCCGCCCCAGCCGGTGACGTCGATCACGCCCGGGATCCGCTTGAACCGGCGCTGGAGGACCCAGTCCTGCAACGTCTTGAGGTCCATCACCGAATAGCCCTTGGGCGCGGTGATCTTGTAGCGGAAGATCTCGCCGACCGGGCTGGTCGGGGACAAAGTTGGCTGTGCACCACCCTGCAGCGGAGGTAGCTGCGAGAGGCGGTTGATGACCTGCTGCTTGGCCTGATCGTTGGTCAGGTCGTAGCTGAACTGGATCTTGATGTCCGACAGCCCGAACAGCGAGATCGCGCGGATCGCGGTCAGATGCGGGATGCCCGCCATGCCGACCTCGATCGGGATGGTGACGTTGCGCTCCATCTCCTCGGCCGACAGACCCTGGGTCTGGGTGATGATTTCGACCATCGGCGGGACCGGGTCGGGATACGCCTCGATGTTGAGATTGTAGAAGCCGACGCCTCCCGCCACCAGCACGGCGACGAAGATGCCGACGATCAGCAGCCGCTGACGCAGCGCGAATTCGACGATCCGGTTCATTCGCCGAGACCGGCTTCGTTGACGAACAGCGCGCCAGCGGTGACGATACGCTCACCGGACTTAAGGCCCGCAGTGATCGTGACCTTGCCATCCTGCTCCTCGCCCGCGGTGACTTTCCGCGCAACCAGCAAGCCGTCGGGCCGGACCACCCACACGCGCGCATCGTCGCCTTCATGGATCACGGCCGCCGCAGGTACCAGCAACGCGTCGCCGCTGTGCGGGCGCTGGATCGAGAAGCTCGCGAACATCTGTGGTTTCAGCGCGCCGTCCGGGTTGGCGATGGTCGCGCGCACCGGTAGGCGGTGGCTCTGCGGATCGAGCGCGGCGCCGACCAGATCGATCGTCGCGTGGAAGCTGCGCCCCGGCAACGCGGGCGTCGTCACCGTGACGCTGTCGCCGAGATGCACAGCGCTGGCATCGCCCTCGGCGAGCTGCGCGATCAGCCAGACGCGCGACGGATCGGTGATCGTCATCACCGGCTTGTCGCCGCCCTGCGACAGATACTGCCCCGCCGATACGTCGCGCGACGCGATCAGACCGGAGATCGGTGCATGCAGCGTCGTCACGTCGTGGATGCCCGAAACTTCGCCAACATTCTCCAGGCGCGCGATCTCGCCCTGCGACTTGCCGAGGATCGCCAACTTGTCGCGGGCGGCACCGAGCGACGCGGCGGCCGTGCGTGCGGTCGCCTGCGCGGCGGCGAGATCGGTCTTGGCCTGCTGATAATCCTTCAGCGCGCCGCCCGCTGTCTCGTAGATCTGCCGCTGGCGGTCCGCGGTACGCTCCGCAGTGGCGAGTTGCGCCTGCGCGTTCTGCGCGGCGGCACGCGCCGCGAACAACCCGCTGCGTGCATCGACAAAATCGCTCGTCTTCACCAGCATCAGCGGCTGGCCTTGCGTCACGCGCTGCCCGGCATCCGCGAGCACGCGCACCACCTGCCCCGAATAGGGCATCAAAACCGGCGTGCTGCGATCGCCATCGACCGTGATCGCGCCGCTCGCCAACGTCCGCGCATCGGATGCGCCATAGCCGACGCGCATCGTCGTCAGCCCGGCCATCTGATCCTTGGTCGGCCGGAACGTGCCGGCAGGCGACACGGGCGCAGGCGCCGGCTCGTGATGCGTAAGCTTGCCGATCAGCACGACGATCAACACTAGCCCGACGATCACGCCGGCCGCGATCCCCAGCCAGCGCATCTGCGCGGATCGCGAGAGCGAGCGAGTCGGGGGGAGCGTTTCAGGTGTCGTCGATGCGTGCATAATCAGCCCCTTGGGGATTAGACTGGAGCCGGTAGCGTCGCTGGCTTACAGCGCGCTTACGGATGCTGCACTGCACCGAAACAGGCGCGACATGGGCACCGGACAGGGGGGCATCGATGCGGATATTGCTGATCGAGGACGACCGCGCGCTCGCCGACGCCCTCACGGCCGCGTTGTGTCCGCGCGGCCTGTCGGTCGATCTGGCCCGCAGCGCCGACGAAGCCGACGCCTTTCTGCAACAAGCCGATTATGCCGCAATCCTGCTCGACCTCGGCCTGCCGGACGAGGATGGGCTGGCGCTACTCCACCGGATGCGCGCACGAGGCGATACCCGCCCGGTGCTGATCCTCACCGCACGTGGCACGATAGACGCACGGATCCGCGGGTTGAACGAGGGCGCCGACGACTATCTGGTCAAACCATTCGACGTTGACGAATTGCATGCCCGTCTGCTCGCCGTGCTGCGCCGCCAGGGTGGGTATCTCGGCCGGTCGCTGACGTGCGGACGGCTGACGTTCGATCTCGAAATCCGTGTCGCGCATGTCGAAGGCACAACGATCGCGCTATCGGTGCGCGAGACCGAGTTGCTCGAACTGCTGCTGCGGCGCGCGGGCAACGTCGTGCCCAAGCGGATCGCCGAGGACCATCTGTTCGGGCTCGGCGGAGACCTCGGCTCGAATGCGGTCGAAGTCTATGTTCACCGCCTGCGGAAAAAGCTCGACGAGGCGGCGAGCGGCACGCTGATCGAGACGGTGCGCGGCGTCGGCTACATCATCGTCGCCAAGCCATGAGCCTGCGCCTGCCGCGATCAATGCCCCACTCGCTTTTGGGCCAGTTCATAGCGCTCCACATCGTCACCGCGCTGGTGGCGACGATCGCGCTGTCGCTCGGTGTCGCGATGCTGCTCCACAGCACCGCCGACCATTACCAGCGGCGGCTGCTCCGCCAGCAGGCCGCGATCGTCGCGAACGCGCTGCCCGCGTCCACCGCCCTGCGCAGCGATGCCCTGACCGACGGCATGGCGGTCGCGCTCATCGACCGCAATCGCGCGGTCATCATGGCCAAGGGGCCCGCCCGTCCGCGGATCATCGCGGCGGCACCGATGGACCACGGCGCGCATTTCTTCCGCCGCGGCGTGATCAAGGCGTACAGCGTGCCGATCGCCGGGGGGCGCTGGATCGTCGCGTCGCAGGACGGCGCGGCACCCGAGGTCATTACCGACGATATCGTCAGCGCCTTCCTCAAACGCTTTGCGCTCCTGGTGCTGCCGATCGCCGCGCTGGTGCCGTTGATCGGCGCGCTGCTGACCCGACGCCTGACGCGACGCATGGCGGCGGTATCGGCCACCGCCGCGGCGATCGGTCCACGGACCTTGGGGACACGGTTGCCGCTTGGAACGCTGCCATCCGAAGTCGAACCGCTAGCCGCGGCGACCAACGAGGCACTCGATCGCCTGGAACAGGGCTTCAAGGCACAGACCGCGTTTGCAGCGGACGTCGCGCACGAACTTCGCACGCCGCTGGCGATCGTCAGGCTGCGCGCGGATGCGATCGATGACGATGCCATCAGAGGCGGCATCCTTGCCTCGGTCGATCGCGCGGCGCGGGTCGTCGGCCAGCTTCTTGCGCTGGCGGATCTCGAACGGCCGATCGAGGACAGCGGCGAACCGCTCGATCTGGCTGCGTTGGCCATCGCCGTCGTCACCGACCGCGCCGCCGCGATCATCGCCGGCGGCCGCAGCATCGCGCTCGACGATCGCTGGACGGGTAGTACGACCCGCATGTTCGGCTATCCCGGCGCGGTCACGCTCGCGCTCGAAAACCTCGTCGACAACGCCGCGCGCCACACGCCGATCGGCACGACCATCACCGTGCGTATCGGACCAGATCGGTGTCTGTGCGTGTCGGATGACGGCGACGGCGTGCCGCCCGAGCACCTCGCGCGATTGAAGGACCGGTTCTGGCGCGCTGATGGCGCTCTTGCGGAAGGCTCCGGCATCGGCCTTTCGATCGTCGATAGGGTCGCGCGCGCGCACTGCGGCGTATTTGAAATTTCGCCCGGACACTGTGGCAAAGGGCTGAGTTTCGCGATGATTTTCGATCGACCAGGCTTACCGAAAGACGCCGACGCCTGACTGGTAGGCGGTCAGCACTACCCGTGCCTATCGTGCCGCCGCCGCCAATTCATGCCGTGCGACGTCGATAGTTTCCTCGCGGTAATGGTGGCTACCGACGACCGGGATTCGTCGAACCCCGGTCGTCGAGCGCCAGGTCGGCGACACGGTCCACATGGAACCGTATCGCCGCGGGTATCAGAAGCTCTTGCGAATGCCTCCGAAGAAGCCCCGCCGCGCGCCATATTGCGGGGCACCGACCCCGACCCCCGATCCGTCGCGCAGCAGATAGGTCTTGTCGGCGATGTTGGTGACGTTGAAGCTGATCGCGACGCCCTTCAGCACACCCGGCCCGTCGATGTTCTGCGTGATGCCGAAATCTGCCGTGAAATACGACGGAAGCTTGCCGCCATTGGGCACGATCCCGGCCGGGTCGTCCGCGCGCAGGCCGTCGCCGTAGAGCATCGTCACCGACGGGACGAGCTTGCCGAGGCCATCCTGGATCGACACGCTGCCGCCCGCCGAGCCGGTCCAGCGCTGCGAATGGTCGGTGAAGATATAGTGATTGGCGATGTAGGCGATTTCGTCGGGCTGGAAGAAATACTGGCTGGAGACGATGTTCCGGCCCTTCTCCTGCCCGCGCGCGACGTTGGCATACAGGTCGAGCGGCCCTTTGGTGTAGCTGGCCGTAACCTCGGTCCCCCACGCATAGCCCTTGGCGTAGTTGAACGGCGACAGCACCAGCGACGGCCCGAACTGGCCCTCATCGAGCAGGTTGCGCTTGATCTTGTAATAGGCGTCGACGCCGAGCTTGAACGCCGACCCGAAGGTGTGCTGGACCCCACCGTCGAAATAATGCTCGCGTTCGGCGCGCACCGGGTCCGCCGTCGTGATTGCGGTCGCCTTGGTCGTGCCGGTGAACAGCGCGAGCGTAGGCGACGCGATCAGCTCCTGCGGTGGTGGCGTGAAGTTACGCGCATAGCCGACATGGAACACGGTGCTGCCGTCCGCCTTCCACACTAGATTGGCGCGCGGGCTCAGCTGCTGCTCGTCGGAATAGGCGCGAACCGCGTCGAACCGCGCGCCATAGTTGAGAGTCAGCGTCGGGGTCAGCGACCATTCGTCCTGCAGATACACGCCGTAGAGCTGCCCGGTCCGGCCGCCGCGATCGTTGATCGTCAGCGGCACGTCCGACGTCTGGGCCCCGGAGTCATCGACCGTGAAGACCCGCGAGGTGACGTTCGATCGCGTCCGCTCGTTCTGGAAGAACAGGCCGAAGCGCAGGGTATGGCTGTCGGACAGCTTGTAGCTGCCGTCGGCCTGCACGCCCGCCGTCAGGCTCGACAGACGCGACGTGTCCGCAACCCCCGCAAGGATCAGGTCGCCACCCTGCGGATCGGGGGTGAACCGGGTCTGCGAATAGCGAATGAATGGCGCGATTTGGAAATTGAACGCATCGCCGGCATATTGATAGGCCAGCACGCCATAATGCGTGATCTCGCGCTGGTTCTGGTCGAGCTTGGCGGAGTCGTACGTCGACTGACCGTTGAGCGTGTACGCCGGCGCCTGCCCCGGATTGTTGGGAATCTGGAAATACCCGATCGACGTGCCGCCGAACGCGGTCAGCCGGCTCGTTTCGGACAGGATGTCGGACACATAGCCGAACCCACGATACTGGCGCGTATGATCGTGGATCGCATCGCGCGAAGCGGTCGGGTTCTCGACGCCGAGGTCGTTCTCGAGATAACTGCCCGACGCGAAATAATTGAGCCCGCCGCTCGATCCGTGGACACTTGCAGTCGGCTGGACCGTACCGCGACTGCCGCCGTAGAAACCGAGATCGCCACCATTCTCGAACGCGCCGTTCTCGGTCTTCAGATCGATCACGCCCGATGTCCGATAGCCGTATTGCGCGGGCAGCGTGCCGGTCAGCAGGTCGATCGACTTGGCGATGTGCGGATCGAACGTCGAGCCGAAGCCCGAGATGCTCTCCGGCACGATCACGCCGTTCAGCCGGTATTGGAGATTGGCGTGCTCGTTGCGGACGTGGATCGCCCCGTAGCTGTCGAGCGTCACGCCCGGTGCCTGGAGGAGAACCTGCGCCAGGCTGCGATTGAGCCCGCCCGGCTGGCGCTCAAGGAGCGCGCGATCGAGCGTATAGTCGCTCGACCCCAGCGAGGGAAGGATTGCGTCGCGGGCGGCATCGAGCCGCCGCGCGGTCACGACGATATCGCCGCCGACAGCCGGAGCAGGAGTCGCATCGGCGGGCGGGACCGGGGTATCGGCCTGCGGTGCGGCGGTCGTGTCGGCGGACGCGGTCTGTGCCGACACGCTGGCGGGAACGAGCAGGGCGAAAGGCGCAGCCGTGGCCACGCCCAGCAGAAGAAGATGTCGCATTTTTGAAGAGCTCCAAGAACCTAGAGCGACGGATCGCGCTTGCGCGACGCCGACGCAGTACGGACCGGCGTTCGTCGACGCCGCACCCGCGAAAACAGTGTCAGGCTTGGAGGGGGAGCGGTGGCGCGCGGCTGCGCCAGGCGTGGGAGCGCACGTTGCGGACGGATACCGATTGCAACAGCGCGGCGAGCCAGATCTTGCTGGTCACGGGGGGGAGAAAAACAGTGTCTTCGGGCAGAAGGAAGGCGTCGGCGTGCGCCTGCTCCCAGCATAACGGGCAATCCGAGTCGTCCTGCTGCGTCGAGCCGTCATCGGCTGCACCGGTAATGGCCTGCGCCCCGGCGGCGTGGACGATCGGCGCCATGTTCCGGTGAACATGCGTATGCGCCTGGATGACGAGACCCTGGACGAGGATCGCAAACAGCGCAGCGACGAGCATGGCGATGCGGAACACGCGACTGTTCGCCTGCCGAAGCAGCGTGCCCTCAGGCCGCTGCCCGATCTCGCATCCGCCCGCCGTCACGGTCAGTGCGTACGTGTGATGTTGTAGTGTAACATTCGAGCGGCCCGTATACGCCAATCCGCTGGTCCGCAAGCGCGCTCGCGGATCTGGAGTGTCGGGCCCCTAAACCGATATTGCGTTGCGGTACAGGATCGATGCGGCAGGGTGGCGATTAGCTGGCCCAGCGGATCATCACTGGCGCCCGCTACTCTTCCTCCATGCCGGAAATGGAGGTGGAAGGGCCAACAGGATTTCGCGCCGTTCCGAGTCTGCCCGCCTTACCCGACCTGCCCGACCAGCCGCTCGTTCATCAGCGTCTCGAAGGCCGCCAGCGTACAGAGCCCGCGAACCCCGCGCGCGGAACAGCCGACGATCGGCATCACGGTGCGATACGGTTTCGCCGCACTACCCAAAGGCGTGAGGTTGCGGATCTGATCGAGCGTCTGCGAGCGATAGACCGCACGGACGTAAAGCTTTCCCCGCTGATCGGCGAGCCGCTCGAATAGGATCGCACCACCCGGCGAAGGATCGTCAGCGGCCAGCCCCGGCACACGCCAGTGCAGGTCGAGCAGACCGCCCAGATTGGAGACATTGGTGTCATGACCCGACAGCATCGTGATCGCCGGCGCATCCTTGCGCGGATCGCTGATCGCCTGCCGCATCAGACCGCCGATCCCCGACAACCCCCGCGCAGCAACATATTGCGGTCTGGCGACCAGGCGGAATTCGACCGCGTGCAATTCGGACGCGCGGGCGATGTCGGCAGCGGTGGCACGCCCCCAGCCGACCTCGCGCATCGGCTTGCCGTCCGCATATTCGAGCAACAGGATCTGAGCGACGGTCGAGGCGCGGTCGAGCGCCCCGGTGAGCTTCGGCCGTGCGCCGGACTTGAGTGGCGCCAGCGTCGACGGCTCGCGGGTGACGCCGCACGCCGATTTCGCCGCGCCGCATAGGATCGCATCGATCCGCGACAACACCGGCCGCAGGCGACGCTCCTCGCCCGCGATACCCGCCGGGCCGATATCGTCGAGCACCGCCGCGCGCGCCTGCGCCGCATCGAACGGCACCGCGCCTTCGTCGATCGGCGAGAACACGGGATCGCCGACATCTTGTGGGCGATGCGCGATATCGAGCGTGCATCCGGGCGCGAACGCGGCGCCCCAAGTTTGGGCGGTCGCGATCGTCCGCTGGTCGCTGTCCGCGATGATCCGCATCGTGCCACATCCGGTCCGCGAGAGCACACCGTCTGCGATAAAGGCGGCGCGATCGGCGGCCGCCAGCAGGCGCAATGCGTCGGCGCCGTGCGGGGTCAGATAGCCCGGCTCGACCGGCCAGGCGGGCCACGCTTCGGCGGCCGTCCCCGCGGGCATCGGCGGCGACTTGGTCGGCGGACGAACCCCGTGACGCATCAGCATCACGACCCGGTCGACATGCAACCCGGCGGGCACCGCCGCCTGCGCAAACGCGGCAGATCCGGTCGAAGCCAGCAGGATCGCCGCGGCGGCGGAAAGGATCGATCGCATGGCAGAATCCTAGAAGTGGAGTTGCGCGCCCCAGCGGACCGACATGTCGTAGCGCTCGCGCTCGACCAGTAACGCCTTGCTGCCAATATAGCGACGCCACGGCGCGTCGGTCAGGTTCGTCGCGCTCGCGAAGAAGGTGAGTTCCGGCGAGACCTGATAGCTGGCGTTGACGTCGAGCTGGCCGTTATTGTCGGTATATTGGTCGAGCGCGGCGGTCGCGCCGAGCGTATCGAGATAGGCCGAGCGATAGGAATAGGCCGCGCGTACCGCGAACCCGTATTTCTCGTAGAAGATCTGCGCGGTGCCGACATGCTTCGACTGCTGGAACAGCGGGATATCGCCGGTCCGCGACGGCGCGCCGAGGATCGTGCCGTTCCCATTGCCCCAGATCCGCGTGTAGTTCGCCGCCACACCAAAACCATCGAGCGGCGACGGCAGGAAGGTGAAGCGCGTCTGCAGATTGGCCTCGATACCGTAGACCTTGGCCTTGTCGATGTTGAGCGGCGTCGTGACGGCCGCGTTGGTCAGCGCCTGCCCGGCGAAACTGCCTGTCTGGCCGAGGAGCGACTGGGCGTAGATCGGATCATCGAGCTTCTTGTAGAAGCCGCCGAGCGAGATCAGCCCATGCCCCGGCAAATAATATTCGACCGCGCCGTCGAAATTGAGCGCCTTGTACGGCTTCAGGTTCGGATTGCCTTGCGCGACCGAGTTGGGCGACGTCGTCTGATCGACCGAGACATAGGGGGCGAGCTGCGCATAGTTCGGCCGGCCGATCGCGGTCGTCACCGCGCCGCGCACGACGAGCGCGTCGGTCAGGTCGTAGCGCGCGTTAAGACCGGGAAACACGTCGGTATATTGCTTCGATCCGAAGCTGTTATACCCCGAGGTCAGCGACGAGGTGGCAGTGATCAGCTTGGCCTGGCTACGATCGCGGGTCTGTTCGACGCGGACGCCGGGCACGAGCGTCAGCTTGTCGAACTTCAGCGTCGCCATCGCATAGCCCGCGATGATCCGCTCCTTCACGTCGTAATCGTTCGCCAGGCTGTTGGCGATCGACCCCGCGGTGTTGAGCGTGACCGTACCGGGGTTGGCGGCGAGGTACGCCTGCGCGGTGTTGTAATCGATCCGCGGACCATAGGTGTAGTCGCTCCCGTAGAAGCTGGTGTCGCCGAGATACGAGACGTTGGCGAGCGTGAACGTCCGCCCGCTGGCAAGCCCATAGGTGACGTAGTTGCGGTTGTTGGTCTTGTGCCGGTCGAGATATTTCGCGCCGATCTTGACGACCGATTCGGACCCGATCCCCAGCGGGATCGCATAGTCGATCCGGCCCTGCGCTAGCTTCTCGACGGCGAGGCGCTGGTCGTAGTTGACGCTGTTGAGCGCATAGGCGGTCTGCGCCAAAGTGCTGGTCGGCACGAAATCATACGGCGTATCGGCGACGTCGTAATCGACCGTCAGCGCAGTACCCCCGGTCCGGAAGTTATATTCCGAGCGGAGCGGATCGCGCTTTTCGGCCCGCGCATAGCCTCCCGACAGCGACAAATGACCCGGTCCGAGATCGAACTCGCCCCCGCCCTGCACCGACTTGGTATTGTCCTTCTCCTCGCGCCGCCGGACGCGGACGCTGCCGCGGCCGCGGAAGCGTCCGGTGGTTGCGGTCTGGTTGGAGAAGGCGGACTCGTTGTCGATAATGAACTGGTCGCGCGTCTCGTTGTCGTCGAACGCCGAATACGTCCCGCGCAGGAAGAATTTGGTCGTGTCGCTCGGCCGCCAGTCGAGATTGAGCACCGCGCCCTTGCGCGTCCGCGTCAGGTTATAGTCGCGCAGACCATACTGATCGGGCACGACGAACCCGTTCGCCGCCACCGGCACGCGCCAGTTGGTCGAGCCCTGGAAATTCTCGGATTCGATCGGCCGCTTCGAATAGTTGACCGACAGGACCGCGCCGAACTGGCGGTCGGGGCCGAACAGCCCGCCGACCTGGATATCACCCTCATACGGATGCTTGCCGTTGAGCCGCGACCAGCCATAGGCGGCGCGCGCATCGGCGAAATAGGGCTTGTTCCGATCGAACGCCGACAGCGTCCGGACATCGACCGACCCACCGATCGCATTGGCATCCTGATCCGCGGTCAGCGACTTGGTGACGACCACCGCGCTGATGAGCGCTGAGGGAATGTCGTCGAGCTTGACCTGCCGACCCTCGGGCTCGGGCGCGGGCAAGGTCATGCCGTTCAACGTGACGTTGACGAGATCCGGGTTGATCCCGCGAACGATGACGTAGCGCCCCTCGCCCTGATCGTTGGCGACCGACACGCCCGGCAGCCGGCGGACCGCTTCGGCGACGTTCTGGTCGGGCAGCTTGCCGACATCGTTCGCGAACACCGCCTCGACGAAATTGTTCGCGGTGCGCTTTTCCTCGATCGCCTTGCGTTCGCCGGCGCGGGTGCCAGTCACGACGATGTCGTCGGACGGGGTGTCCTGCTTGGGGGCTGCCGGGGGCGCGACCGGGGCAGTCTGCGCTTGGAGCGGTCCCGTCAGGATCGCGCACAGCGACGCGCTCGCTGCCAGCGCAGCTTTCGAAAACCCGTTCATCTGCAATCGTCCCCGGCCCAATTGGGGATCGCCTACCGGTCGCCTGCGACAGTTCCGCGACGATATCGTGACAGACCCAAGTCACCCAGCGGGGCTGCTCGTCGATGAGCTCCGACGGTTAGCTTGCAGCGCAACCATAAGAAACTGCTCGTTCCCAAAAAGGCTCTATTTGTGCGTTGGTTAACACCATTTTGACTGTATCGTGCGAGGCAGGCGCCGCGAAACGAGGCCGAGATGACGATCACCAAGACTTCAAATTTCAACGAGGACGACGTTCGGGACCTTCGTCTGGCCTTCGATCCCGACGGAACCCTCGAAAGCGATCTGCGTGAAATCTGGACGGTCATCAAGGACGGCGTCGATGAGGACGTGCGCCGGTTCTGGCGGCCGTTCGCCGGTGACGCCACGCCGTATCATCTGGGGCAGGACCGGATCGACGACCTCGTTCGTCGCGACATCGACTACACCGAACTCAAATTCACCGGCGGCCTGAGCCAGAAGCTGGTCGGCAAGATGGTCCGTCGTGGTCGGGCGAGCAGCATGGACCGGGCGACGGAAATAGCCTTCTCGGCCGGTCTGCTTCGCAGCTATCACGCGCGTCATGCCCGTCTGTCGGCGGCGCTGACGGGCGATCCGGCGACGCTGAGCCGGCTGACGCATTCGCTCTATACACTCTATGCGCTTGAGACCTCGGTCCTGTTGAACGGGGCTTCGCTGCAAAGGGCCGACCAGGAGCTCGCCGACAGCGCCGAACATCGCAGCAAGCTGGAGGCGATCGACCGGTCGCAATGCTGGCTCGAGATGACGATTGACGGGACGATCGTGACTGCAAACCGCAACCTCCTGTCGCTCATGGGCTACACCATGACCGAAGTGGCAGGGCGTCATCACAGCATGTTGTGCTCGCCGGAAGACCGAGCGTCCCAGGATTATTTGGATTTGTGGGCCAACCTGCGTGCTGGACGGTTCGTGCAACGCGAATATCGCCGGCGGACCAAAGGCGGCGCCTACGTCCATTTGCAGGCAACCTACAATCCGATCTTCGATCAGCACGGTAGCGTGGTGAAGATCGTCAAATGGGCGACCGACGTGACTGCGATGCGTCAAGCGGAGCAGACAGAATCGGCACGCGCGCAACAATTCCACCAGGAAGCCGAGACGCGTCGCAAGGCGCACGAAGACACGCTGTCGAAACTGGCGGAGATCGTCGATGACATCGGTGCGGTCACGCGGCAGACGTCGATGCTGGCGCTCAACGCCTCGATCGAGGCCGCGCGTGCCGGCGAGCGCGGCAAGAGTTTTGCAGTGGTGGCGAACGAAGTGAAACTCCTCTCCAGTCGAATCAGGGACGCTACCGCCACGGCGGCAAATGTCCTGACCTATGGCCAGCAATCGATCCGTCTCTGAGCCGGTAAAAATCCGCCGATACTGATCTAGATTACTGCAATAAAACGGACATTTCCCCGGACTCGCTTCGTTCTCAATTCGCCAAATCATGGCTTCGGAGAGCGAAACATGGCCGTTAAATTTGCAGGAACGATGAACGCGATCAATCGCGGACTCGACGCCACCAAGCCGACCAAGGGTGCCGACATGGTGGAGGACTGGGAGTCGGCGCTCGCCGAGATCGACACGCCGGGCGCCAAAGGAATCTTGCGGGATCTTGCCGCGCTGCGCA
Source organism: Sphingomonas sp. PP-F2F-G114-C0414 (assembly GCF_003688595.1). GTDB lineage: Bacteria > Pseudomonadota > Alphaproteobacteria > Sphingomonadales > Sphingomonadaceae > Sphingomonas. Next base: position 309,799 of record NZ_RCWT01000010.1, on the reverse strand, counting down.
AGCAGCTCGAGAAGGGTGAGCCCGATGCCGATCGCATCCACGCGCTGCTGCACCGTCTCGGTACGGCGACGACCAAGATCGCCGACAAGGCCGACAAGTCGCAGGAGAAGCTGAAGGCGCTCGGCGAGGCACTGACCGAAGCCGGCGAGGATTCGCCCGACGAAGCCGAGGACGTCGAAGCCGCCGCGAGCCCCAAGCGCGCGCGCAAGAAGAGCTGACTTACAACCGGGCCGGTCCGCCGGCCCAGTATTATCGACGACGTAAAAAAACCACGCTTGGCCAAGCCGAGCGTGGTTTTTTACTGTCTACCGAATGCCGAAATCGCGGCGCCGCTTCGACCCGAGAGATCGAAACGGCGCCTGGACTGATTACGCCAGCGTACGAACGTTGGCCTCGCGATCCCAATAGCGCTTCTTGGCCGCGTCGACGAACGCACCTAGTTCGACGACACCGTCATCCGCCTCGACCCCGGCCTTGTCGAGCAACGGCTTGGCCGCGGCGTTGTGGCCGATAGCCTTGAGATGCCCGAACGCATCCATGACCCACTGTACCGCCGCGCCTTCCTTGACGAGCTTCGCACAGGCGTCCTTGCTCAGGATGACCGCGCACGCGTCGACCGTCACCGACGGCTGACCGAACAGCTGCGCATCCGCCGCGATCGACGATCCGTCCGACAGCGGGACCTTGCCGACCTTGGGCGCGATCGTCTTCGCCTGGCCACCGGCCTTCTTGATCCCGTCCTTCAGCGTGTTCAGCTCGCCGGCATCGGTGCCGTCGGCGATCAGGATGCCGACCGTACGACCTTCCAGCGTATGCTTCTCCAGCGGGCCGCGAATGATCCGCAGCGCTGGCGACAGGTCCATGTCGAGCACCGGTGCCGCGGTCGGCGATGCCTCGGGCAGGTCCATGGCGAGGCCGGCAGCGACGCGCTTGGCCAGATCCTCGTCGACGTTGCGCAGGTTCGCCATCATCTGGATGCGGATGTGATCGAGCGAAACCTTCGACAGCTCGAACACGATCGCCGACGCGATATGCGCCTGCTCGGCCGGGTCCATCGAGCGGAAGAACAGCCGCGCCTGGCTGTAATGGTCGGCAAAGCTCTCCGGACGGATCCGCAGCTTCTGGCCTTCTTCGTCCGACGGGAAGGTCTTGTAGCCCTTGTCCGGATCCTCGCGCGCGCCAGCTTCCTCACCTGCCTTGGCGAGGCTGTTGGGCTCGTAGCTGGCGCGGCCCTTCGGCACCGCCATCTGCATGTGACCGTCACGCTGCTGATTGTTGAACGGGCTGCCAGCCGCGGCAGCACGACCCTTGGCGGCATTGATCGGCAACTGGTGAAAGTTGACCGACCCGAGACGCGACAACTGCGTGTCGGTGTAGCTGAACAACCGCCCCTGCAGCAGCGGATCGTTCGAAAAGCCGATGCCGGGAACGACATGGCTGGGAACGAATGCAGCCTGCTCGGTCTCGGCGAAGAAATTGTCGGGATACCGGTCGAGCACCATCCGACCGACGATCTTCACCGGCAGGACTTCTTCCGGAATGATCTTGGTTGAATCGAGCACGTCGTACGGCTGGCTGTTGGCGAATTCCTCGTCGAACAGCTGGAGACCCAGCTCCCACTCGGGATAATCGCCGCGCTCGATCCGCTCGAACAGGTCGCGACGCTGGAAGTCGGGATCGGCACCCGCGATCTTGACGGTCTCGTCCCAGATCGTCGACGCGAGCCCGGCCTTGGGCTTCCAGTGGAACTTCACGAAGGTCGACTTGCCGTCCTTGTTGATCAGGCGGAAAGTGTGGACCCCGAACCCTTCCATGTTCGCGAAAGTGCGCGGCAACGTGCGGTCCGACATCGCCCACATGATCATGTGGGTGGATTCGGGCATCAGGCTGATGAAGTCCCAGAACGTGTCGTGCGCGGTCGCCGCCTGCGGGTAACCGCGATCGGCCTCCATCTTGGCGGCATGGATCAGGTCTGGGAACTTGATCGCGTCCTGGATGAAGAACACCGGGATGTTGTTGCCGACCAGATCCCAGTTGCCTTCGCGCGTGTAAAACTTGACCGCGAAGCCGCGCACGTCGCGCGGCGTATCAATCGAACCCGCGCCGCCGGCCACGGTCGAGAAGCGCGTGAACACCTCGGTGCGCTGTCCCTTCTTCTGGAACATATCGGCGACGGTGATGTCCGACAGGCTCTCGGTGCACTCGAAATAGCCATGCGCTGCGCTGCCGCGCGCATGGACGATCCGCTCGGGGATACGCTCATGGTCGAAGTGGTTGATCTTCTCGCGGTAGCTCTCGTCCTCTAGGAGGACGGGCCCGCGCGCACCAACCTTGAGCTGGTTCTGGTTGTCGGAAATCGGCGTACCGTGGTTGGTCGTCAGTACCGGATGATCGGCATCGGTGACCTGATGCGTCTCGCCGCCGGCCCCTGCATTGAGATCTGAAAAGTCGGTCATGGGAATCCTCGTGTCATGCCGACGGGGAACGGTTCGGAAACCATAAAGGTTGCGCGTCCGTGCTACGCGACAGCGGTTAAAAAGCTGCAATTTCAACATCGATCAGCCCAGCGTTCAAATCGCCGCTGCCAACGCTCATGACGAAAACGGCCTGATACGAGGCATCGACCATATAAAATCGCATAAACGCGGCGTGTTCCAGCGGCCCTGCCAGTCTGGCGAGATCGAACATTGATCTTGCTCAGTGTCTTTATCTTTGCCGTATCTCCATCGAAGGTTTGAATTTATTTTCGTTTAGATCCGAACTGGTTCTATAAGATTCTTCTGCGTTACTTATCGTCTGGGTGCTCGATCGATATACCTTGATAAAAGCACGTTTCAGCTGGTAGCGGCCTTCTGGTAGATGTGTGGAAAATCTCAGGAGGAGATCACCCCTATCTATTTGGGAGAGTGCTTTGACCGGACTATCAATCGAGGCCGGTGTTGCCGCGTTCACTGCGATCGATTCGCACGCGGGAGTGAGAAAAATATGTTCGGTGCGGGGAAGACTATCCGAGTCGAGCAATCGCGACTGGAATATTATACGAAATTGCTTTCGTGATCCGGCGTCGCGGCTGTGAGCAACAGTCGGCTTTCGTCGATCTGGCTGATCGGCGTCGCGATACCGGCGGGTCTGCTGTTGGCGCCGTCGATCAAGGCCGATCCACAGATCGAGAGCCGATCAGGGCCGGTCCTGACGCTGGACGGGCATCGCTTTCGCGATCTGAACCGCAATGGCAGGCTTGATGCGTATGAGGATTGGCGGCTTTCACCAGAGCGACGGACGGACGACTTGCTCGGTCGCATGACCCTGACGGAAAAGGCGGGGACGATGCTGCACGTGGCGCTGCCGACGATCGAGACCGCTGCCCGCCGAGGGATCGGCGGGACCTTCGAGCGCTATGACGCGGCGCGCGTTACGACAATGGTGCGACTGCATGGCATCACAAGCTTCGGCAGCCGGATCGCTCTTTCCCCGCGACACTTAGCCGAGCAGAACGCTGCGCTCCAGGCGATCGGCGAGACATCGCGGCTCGGGATACCGATCACCATCACCACCGATCCGGACAAGGCAATGCGCGTGGCCCCCCGAGGCCAAACGAACGGTCGTGGCCGGATCGACGATGGCGACACGCCGGCACCGATCATCGCCGCAGGACGCGCCAGCCGCGTTGCGCAGGCAAGGATCGACGCGTCGGTCCGGCCGATCATGATCGCCAAGTTCGTCAGCGGGCTTTTCGAGAACCCCTACGCCGCTCCGGTCGCGGCGCAGGCAACCCGCTGCCGTTCGAACTGCGGCACGTGATGGCGGCGGTGACGCAACGTCCAACAGTTCGCCAAGCTTCGGATCAGTCGCCGGGCGCGGCCTCCACCACCTCGGCATTCGCCGATCGGCAGGCCGCGAGGATGGCGGGATCGCCAAGACGGTCAGTCACGAAATAATCGATCGCATCGAGGCTGGTGATCCGGATCGGAGCAGGCCGATGGAGCTTGGAGCGATCGGCGACGAGGATCACTTTCCGCGCCTGCGCGATGATCGTCTGCGACACGCGGACCTCGTCGACATCGAAATCGAGCAACGTACCGTCGCGATCGATCCCGGACGCACCGACGATCGCGAAATCGGTCTTGAAACCACGGATGAAATCCATCGCCAGCGCGCCGACGACCGCCCGGTCTGCGGCACGGACGCGGCCGCCTGCGGTCAGAATCTCGATCGACGGCGAGCCGCGCAGGATGTCGACAACGTTGAGGTTGTTGGTGATCACCAGCAGGTTGCGATGGCCGGTCAGCGCCCGAGCGACCGCCTCAGTGGTCGTGCCGATATTGATGAACAGGCTGGCACCATCGGGGATAAGCCGCGCCGCCGCCGCGCCGATCGCGGCCTTCGCATCCGACGCAACCGCTCGTCGCGCGCCGTGATCGAGGTTATCGACGCCCGACGTCGTCACCGCACCGCCATGCACGCGCGACACCATCGCCGTTTTCGACAGTTGGTTCAGATCCTTGCGGATCGTCTGCGACGAGACGCCGAACTCCGCCGCCAGCGCTTCGACGGTGACGCTGCCGGTCTGGCGCGCGAGCTCGAGGATCCGACGGTGGCGGAGCACGGCGTGTTCGAGCGGCGCCGGGGTCATGCTCGGGTCAACGGTCGGGCTTCGAGATAGGCGGTCAGTCGGTCGGCGGTTCCCGACGGGACGTGGAGTCCGAGCTTGCTGCGTCGGTACAGGATGTCGTCGGAAGTTTGCGCCCATTCGCGCGCGATCAGATAGTCGACCTCGCGCTTGGTCAACCCGCCGCCGAAATCCTCGCCGAGCGCCGCAATATCGACGGCATCGCCGAGCAACACATCGACATCGGTACCATAGGCACGCGCCAGTCGACGGAGCAACTCCGAAGGCAGTCCGGGCCGCGCGGCCGTCAGCCTGCCAAGGAACCGATCGAAATCCGCCTCCGGCATATCGCCGCCCGGCAGCGCGACGCCGGCGGTCCAGGCCGGGCCGATCCCGGGCATCACCTTCGCCAGTTCGGCCATCGCGTGTTCGGCGAGCTTGCGATAGGTGGTGATCTTGCCGCCGAAGATACTGAGCATCGGCGCCTTGTCCTCGCCCGCGTCCAGGTCGAGCACGTAATCACGCGTCACGGCGGAGGCGTTTCCGGCATGATCGTCATGCAAAGGACGGATCCCGGCATAGCTCCACGCGACATCGTGCGGCGTCAGTTTGCGCGTGAAATAGCGGTTTACCGTCGCGATGAGGTACGCCGTTTCCGCGTCGCTGATGACGGGCGTGCCGGGCGCGGCGTCCCATGGCTGGTCGGTTGTGCCGATCAGCGTGAACTTGCCCTCATAGGGGATCGCGAAGACGATCCGGCGGTCTTCGTTCTGCAGCATGAAAGCATGCGCGCCCTCGTAGAGTTGCGGCACGACGATATGGCTGCCCTTGACGAGCCGCACCTTGCTCTCGCTGCGGATACCCTCCGCGCGACCGATCACGTCGCTGACCCACGGGCCCGCGGCATTCACCAGCGCTTTTGCGCGTATCCGATGCTCGCCCGTCGCATCGACGATCGTCGCCGTCCATTCACCACCCTCCCGGCGGGCGTCGAGCAGCCGGGTGCGCGTGCGTATCTCGGCCCCGCGATCGGCGGCATCGCGCGCGTTCAACACGACGAGGCGGCTATCTTCGACCCAGCAGTCCGAATAGACGAACGCCCTGCCCTGCCGATCCGCAAGCCCGTTGCCGACCGGCGATCGATCGAGCGCGATCGTTTCGGTCCCCGGCAGCCGCTTCCGCCCGCCAAGATGGTCGTAGAGAAACAGGCCGAGCCGCACCATCCAGGCGGGACGCGGCGATTGCGTTTGCGGCAGCACGAAGCGCAGCGGCCAGATGATATGCGGCGCCATGCCCCACAGCCGCTCGCGCTCGATCAACGATTCCCGCACCAGCCTGAACTCGCCATATTCGAGATAGCGCAGCCCGCCATGGATGAGCTTGGTCGAGGCGGACGATGTGTGGCTGGCGAGATCGTCCTGCTCGACCAACAGCACGCGCAGGCCGCGTCCCGCCGCATCGCGCGCGATCCCCGCGCCGTTGATGCCACCACCGACGATCAGCAGGTCGTAGTCTGGAGCCGATGATGCACGCACGGGATAGCCTTCCGCTTTCGGTTGCGCTCGCTTTAGCGAAGTTCGAAGCCAAACGAAAGGATTGACCGTCGTTTCAAAGCGGCACAAGTCACGCGCAAGCGGAGAGGATCACATGACCGGCAAGCACATCCTCGCGATCGACCAGGGGACCACGTCGACGCGAAGCATCGTCTTCGATTCCAAAGCCAAGCGTGTCGCGACGGCGCAGGTCGAGTTCGCGCAGCATTATCCGGCGCCGGGATGGGTGGAGCATGACCCCGAAGACATCTGGCGCGATGTCCTGTCGACGGCGCGCGAGGCGATCGCCAGGAGCGGCGTCGCCGCACGCGACATCGCGGCGATCGGCATCACCAATCAACGCGAGACGACGGTTGTCTGGGATCGCGCGACGGGCACCCCGATCCATCCCGCGATCGTGTGGCAGGATCGCCGGACTGCGGCCCGCTGCGCCGAACTGCGCGCGGCGGGCGCCGAGGACGAGGTTCGCGAGCGCACCGGGTTGCTGCTCGATCCCTATTTCTCGGGAACCAAGGTCGCGTGGATTCTCGATCATGTCGAAGGCGCCCGCGATCGTGCCGAGCGCGGCCTGCTCGCATTCGGGACGATCGACAGCTTCCTGTTGTGGCGGCTGACCGGTGGCACCGTCCACGCGACCGACGTCACCAACGCGTCGCGCACGCTGCTCTGGAACATCCGCGAAGACCGCTGGGACACCGCGATGTGCGACCTGTTCGGCGTACCGATCGCGATGCTGCCCGAGGTCCACGACAACGCCCATCACTACGGCGTGACCGCCCTCGGTCTGTTCGATGCGCAGATCCCCGTCGCGGGCATCGCCGGCGATCAGCAGGCAGCGCTGTTCGGTCAGGCGTGCTTCGCGCGCGGCATGACCAAGTCGACCTATGGTACGGGCTGCTTCATGCTGCTCAACACCGGGGCCGAGGCGATCCGCTCGAAACATCGGCTGCTGACGACTCCCGCCTACCGACTGGCGGGAAAAACCACCTTTGCGCTGGAGGGATCGATCTTCGTGGCGGGCGCGGCGGTGAAGTGGCTGCGCGACGGGATCGGGGTCATCACGCATGCGCGCGACACCGACGACATGGCAACACAGGTGCCCGACAATCACGGCGTCTACATGGTGCCCGCGTTCGTCGGGCTGGGCGCGCCGCACTGGGATGCCGACGCACGCGCCGCGATCTTCGGGCTGACGCTGGGCGCGACACAGGCGCATCTTGCGCGCGCGGCACTGGAGGCGGTCGGCTACCAGACGCTCGACCTCGTGGCGGCGATGATCGCGGACGGCGGCGGAAGGCCCGCCAGCGTGCGCGTCGATGGTGGCATGGCGGCCAATGACTGGCTTTGCGGCTTCCTCGCCGACCTTCTCGAAGTTCCGATCGAACGCCCGGAGAATTTGGAGACGACCGCACGGGGAGCGGCCTTTCACGCGGGGCTCGCAACCGGTGTGTGGTCGGGTCTAGACGAGCTGGAAACGCTTTGGTCGCGTGACCGCTGTTTCGAGCCCGCCATGCCAGACGATCGACGCAATACGTTGGTCGCCGGTTGGCACGATGCGCTGCAACGGACGCTCAGGTAGTGGCAACCCGACACGCCGGAATTCGAGAAGGCGGGAAACCGTCTGTCGGGTGCTCTGCTTAACGCGGTGGCGGCATCCGGACATGGATGTCGGCCGCGGACGGTACGAACCGCTTTACGGGTGTCGAGACGCGACGCCATCCGCGTTGAACGACAAGCAACGCGACGACGGCTCCCAAAGCGCCGATACAGAGTTCAACCATACGACCGGAACGGGCGCCGTGGTCGTTGGCATGCCACAACCCCTCCCACTCTTCGTCCGACCGAATTTTCCTGGGGGCGTGATTATGTCGCGTATCGTACCGGGCATTGAAGTCGGTGTGGCCCGTCATATCAGGCTGCTTCCACTAAGTGTGTCGCCACCGGCAAGGCTTGAGTTCACCGGACGCGAGGTCGTTCGTCATGGTTCGAGATTACGGCGGGGGCGACTGGCGCCCCCGCCGGACAGCTTACTTGCCGCGCAGCGTGTTGATCAGCGCGATGCCCAGAACGCCGGCTACGGCAGCAGCGGTGAACGGACGCTCCTTGGAGAACTGGCGGACATAGTCGATCACCGGACGAATATTGTCTTCCACGGCGTCCTTGGCCTGGCCATAGGTCTTCTGGACCGTGCCACTCAGCTGGTCGGCGGCACCTTCGGTCTGCAGCGACTTGTCGCCGATCGCGTTGCCGAGGCCTTCCTTGAGCTTGCCGCCAAGATCCGAGGTCGTGCCGGTGATGGTGTCGCTGTTCATGATGTATCTCCTTGGTTGTGTGTAAGAATGAACCGGATGCGAAACGTCTGAAAATCGGTCCGTATCCCGACCATATGATTTGGCGATGATCGCGCCCGCGTATCCGCCGCGCCAATGACGGAAGGCTTAAAGCGGGGACGCCGGGTCTGTCATAAGCCTGCAAGCCGCAGCGGCCTTGCCGACTTCGAGCGGCACCTTCGCATCCTTCACCTGCCCCGACACGCGAACGAAATCATCGATCGTCAAGCGACCGGGCGTCGTGTCGCCCTGGCGCGATGCCTTGGCGGCGCGGCCGAGTTGCTGGAGCTGCCCGATCGACAGATTGGCTTCGAGGCGGTCGCCGACGCACTGCGATTGCGCAGGCTGAAAACCATAGCCCTCGAGCGACGTGGCGATCTTGGCCGAGGGATTGACGCATGCGGCCAGCAAAAGTGCGCCGGTGCTAACGTTCGCGAGGCGAAATGTCGTCCGGAAATCGATCATGATAAGCCCCATGTTGTGGGGATATGACGCTCAAACTCCGCCGAGACTGAAGCACATACTCCCTGGACATGAACTCACAGGGCCGAAGATATATTCAGGTATTTCGATACTATAACCTGTGTTTTATGCACCCGCCGCGTGCGGGGGATACGCTTCGCTGAACGGCGAGTCGTCAGCGAAGCGTAGCGGCGGGGTTCAGCCGTGCGTGCGCGCCGCCGCCTTCTGGGCACGGGCCTGCTTGGCGTAGTGATGGTGCGCGATCACGCAGCCGGCGGCGGCACCCATCACGGCATGGCCCTTGCCGACGAAGTGTCCGCCGACGCCGCCAGCCGCCGCGCCGCGGATGCAACCCTTGGCCAGCGCGGGCGAGACCGACAGCATCATCATAGGCAGAATGAACAGAGCACTGCGACGCATACGGACTTCCTTTTCGTTGAAACAGACCCGCAAAATACCGATGAAGATTGCGCAACGTTCCATGTGATTTTTGTCACATTCCCCGTCATCTGTTCGCGCGTACTTCGTAGAGTCGTGCCACGACACCCGGCAGCATTCCGCCGCCGACCTCGCAGCCGGCGGCGGTGATAGTTCGCTCGGTCAGACCCGGGGTTCGACGATCAGAACGCGTAGCTCGCCGACAGCGAGAAGGTCCGCCCGAAGCCCGCACGGTTGGTCCCGGCATAGGCGACGCCGTACAGCGAACCCGTCGTGGCAAGGTCGCCGACCGAGGCCTGATCGAGACGGCCGGACTGATCCCAGCTGTTGAACAGATTGGCGACGTTCAGGCTGATCGTCAGCGGCTCGACCGGCTTGACGTACACGAACGCGTTGAAGATCCCCTGCCCGCGCTGCTTCAGCAGATTGCTCGAGTCCGTATAGGTCTTGGTCTGACCGAGATACGTGAAGCCGATCGAGCCGAGCGGCAGGTTGAACGACGGCGAGATCGTGAACATGAAGTCCGGCGTCGCCGCTGGCGTGTTACCCGAATTGTTGCCGATCAGATCCTGCGCGATCCGCGAATGCGTGTAGACGATGTTCGCGTTGAGCGCGAAATGCTCGTACGACATCTGCGATTCCAGCTCGGCGCCGTAGGTCTTGTAGCGCTGGAAGATCTGCCGCTGGCCCACCGGGCGCGTGAGGTCGTAATTGTATTCGGTCGCCTGGCTGCGGAAGCCGGTCAGGAACGCACCGTAGCTGAACCCGCCGACATTGCCGCGCTGCTTGATACCCAGTTCCTGCTGAGTCACCGGATTGACCGCGACCGAACGGCCGATGTCGGTCAGCCTACCCGCCGCGGTGAACGCGCCGGGGAAGTCCGAGACGATCCGGTCGGCATTGGCGCGGTGGCCCTGGCTGACGCGGATGAACGCGCTGGTGTTGCCGTTGAACCGATAGTTCGCACCGAGCGACCAGTTGAAGTAATCGACGCTGTAATCGATCTTCTGCGCCACGCCGCTGTTCAGATACGTGTTCTGCTCGGCGACCGACAGCGCGCCGTCGCCATTGACGTCGAGCGCGGACTTGGTCGCCGCGGTCTGGAAGAAATCGCCCGATGCGTGGAGGAACTCATACCGCCCGCTCGCGTCCAGGCTGACATGGTCGTCCTCATAGTTCAGCGTCGCATAGGGCGCGTTGCCGGCATAGTTCAGGTCGTAATGGCGATTGAACGCGCCGAAGCCGGTATTGTAGCCGGTGATGCCGTTGTCGGTCAGGCGCACGCCTGCCGCATTGTACAGGTCGATCATCGCCGGGTCGTTCGCGGTCGCGGCGGTCAGGCTGCCGTTCCACTGCCAGTCCATGTTGATCGTCTGGTTGTAATGGTAATAGGCGGCGCGCGCGGTGACCTTCCCGGCGCCGACGTCGAACTTGCCGGTCACGCCGAAGTCGTTGGCCCAATGGTTCATGTTGTTCATCGCCGTGCGCAGCGTCGGGTTGCCGTTGACGACCGCGTTGCCCGCGACGGTCTGCCCCGCGTTGGGCCCATTGGCATAGCGCGCGCTGGCGGCGGTGTAGGTCGTGCCGTTCGCGGTGGTGACGGTGTAGGGATTGGCGCCCGAGGTGAGCGCGCTGACGTTGGTCAGGCTGCCGAAGAACGGCACCGAGAAGACACCGTTGTTCCAGGTATAGGCGAAGCGGTTGTCTATCGCGAGATTCTTGCCGAAGTCGTAGTGGAGTTCGCCACCCGCGGTGGTCGAGCGGACCGAGATGCCATCCTTGTTGTTGCCCTGCGACACCGAGCCATCAGAATTGACGACCGGGAAGGTCAGGTTGTTCTTCGAGAACGACGTGTCCTTGCGCGCATCATAACCGTCGAGCGGGTAATAGCCGGTGATCGTGTCGCCCTTGACGCGGACGCCGAACGGCATCGATGTGTAGGTCGGCGCACGATCGTCGAGCCGCTTGAAGTTGAGGCGGATATAGCCGGCGTTGTTGTCGAACGACTTGGTGACGTTGGCCTTCACCTGATAGCCGTTCTCCGCGGTATAGCTGAGATCGCGCGGGCCTTCGCCGTTGCGGTAGAAGCCGCCGACGTTGAAGCGCAGCGTATCGCTGATCGGCGCACCGTAATCGAAGTCGACCCGCTTGTCGTTGTAGCCGAGGCCGGTCGACACGCCGACGCGCCCGCCCGCGGTCTCGCCGGTCTTGGACACATAGTTGATGACCGCGCCTGGGGCCTGCGATGCGCCGGTCGACGAGGTGCCGCCACGGACCGCCTGCAACCGGTCGACGGTATAGTCGTAGCGCTGCCAGAAGTCGTTGTTGCCGAACGCGATGTCGCCGAACTCAACGTTCGGCAGGCCATCTTCCTGCAGCTGGACGTACTTCGAGCCACCCGATGCGAGCGGCAGGCCGCGTACGGTGATGTTCGAGTTGCCACCTGCGCCCGCCGTCGATTCGACGCGGATGCCGGGGATGAGGTGGAGGACATCGGCTTCGGAGCGCGGCGTGAACTGCGTGATCTGTGCGGCGGTGACGTCGCTGACCGAGGTCGAGCTGCGGAACTTGGTCTGGCCCTGGCGCGAACCGGTCACGACGATGTCGTTGAGAAACTGGCCCGATGCGCCGCTGTCATCCGCGGTCGTCGCTGCCGCCACGGGCGAACCGTCGATCGCGGTGTTGGTGGTCGCGGTCGCCGAGTTGTTCGCGGCCTGGCCGGGCTGCGGCGTGGTCGCCTGCACCGAAGGCGCGCCGGGCTGACCAGACGCTGGCGTCGGGACCGTTGCGATCTGGGCGAACGAGGGCGTGGCCCCCAAGGCTACGGCGAGTGCAGCAAGCGAAACCAGTGACGTCGATGGCAGGCGCATGATCGGTCCCCTCCTTGGGATAATGACGCGACCTTCTCCGAGCCGCTCGATAATCGCCCTCTAAAACCAATTACAATCGATTGCAACAGTCATTCCGCAATCGATTGTTGAGGTTTTTGGGATGATGTTGACGGAACATGGTACGCGCCCGACAAGGCACGCGATCAATCGAGCGGAACTAGCGATGGACGAGGGACTGGGCAGGACCGGACGGCGGGTGCGCAACATTGCCGAACTTGCGAAGTTGGCGGGTGTATCGGCGGGGACGGTATCGCGCGCGCTGGCGGGCAAATCACTGGTCAATGCCGAGACGCGGGCACGGATCCAGGCGCTGGCCGCGGAACACGACTTCCGTCCGAACCAGATGGCGCGCCGCCTCAGGACTCAGCGAACCGGCGTGATCGGCGTGGTCGTCCCGCTCGGCCACGAACGTCGCCAGCACATCTCCGACCCATTCTTCATGACGATGCTCGGCCATCTCGCCGATGCGCTGACCGAAAACGGCTATGACGTGATGCTGTCGCGGATCATTCCGGATGCCGAGGACTGGCTGGAGGCGATCGTCGATTCCGGGATGCTCGACGGCGTTCTGGTGATCGGTCAGTCGACGCAGTTCGACGCGATCGAGCGCGTAGCCGGGCAATATCGCCCGCTGGTCGCGTGGGGCAGCCACTGGGACGGTCAGGTGCACTGCGCGATCGGCACCGACAATGTCGGCGGCGGGCGCATGGCAGGCGAGCATCTGATCGCGCGCGGCAAACGTCGCCTCGCGTTCCTCGGTGAAGTGCGCACGCCTGAAATTCGTCAGCGCTATGAGGGTGTCGTTGCCGCGACCGCCGCCGCCGGGCTGCCCCCTCCCCTCCAACTCGACACGCATCTCGCTTCGGACGTGATGGAGCACGAGATCGCCGCGCATGTCGCGCGGATCGGCCGCGATATCGACGGGCTGGCCTGCGCGTCGGACGTGATCGCGATGAACGCGTTGCGCGTGCTCGCCGATCACGGCCTGTCGGTCCCCGACGCGATCGGCGTGGTCGGCTTCGACGACCTGCCGCTCGCGGGGCAGACGGTGCCTCGGCTGACGACGATCCGTCAGGACATCGCTGCCGGCGCGAAGGCGATGGTCGCCGCGCTCTATGCCCGGCTTGCGGGCGAGGACTCGCCATCGGTCGAGATGGTCCCGGTGCTCGTGGAGCGCGACTCTACCTGAACAGATGCATGGTCGCCGTCGAGCAGGAGGCGGAACCACGGCGCGGCGGTGCCGCCGAAATGCGCGCGGCGACGCTCGGGCGTGTCCGGCGCGTCGCCGTCGAGTCCCCAGAAATCGACGAAGCTGATGACGTCGAGCTCGCCCGTCACCCACCAGCAATACGCCTGGAACGGCTCGGCTGCCGGGTTTGCTGCGACCAGTCCCGATCCGTTGAGCGGACGCCACGGCCCAGCCATCGTGTCGGCGACCATGCCATACAGCCCGGTCGGCGCGGCGATGCCTGGCGCGAACCGCTTCGCCTGAGTCGACCAGAACAGGTAATAGCGGCCGTCATGCAGAACGATATGCGGTCGCTCGAGTTCGCTGTTCATGCCGATCGATTCGACCAGCGGCGGAGCGATCACCCAGTGCGCATCACCGGCGGGGCGCACCGCCACCCCGATCACGCCGTCGTCGACCGCATCGACCCAGCCTGCCGAACCAGCGAATAGCAGATATTCGGTACCGTCGACGGGATCGCGGAAATAGCCCGGGTCGCGAAAGCCCTTGATCCGGCCGTCGACGCCTTCGACCTGATCGGCGCGCAGATAGTGGGTGCCATCGGCGGCGACGGATTCGACCGGTTCGCTCCAGTCGAGCGTCCTGCCGTCGACGAACCGACCCTGCGTTTCGAACAGGCGCTGCTCGAAAGTGCGCGGACCGCCGCGTCGCCCGGACGCGGTGAAATACATCGTCAGCGTCGTGTCGTCGTCGCCGAGCACCGCCGATCCCGACCATTCGCGACTGCCGGGCGTAAACCCGTCCGGAAACGTCTCGCCGTGATCGCGCCAGCCGTCGGCGCCGTAGCTGGTCAGGCGGATCCGCGCCGCGTCATGGCGATCGTCGGGATCGTCGAACTTCGGCGTCGCGAGGAAGAACCACCAGCTGCGGCCGTCGCTCATCGCGGTGCGGCCATCGGCATAGGCGATCTGCCACATGTCCCAGACGTCGTGATCGGCGACCACCGGTACGACGTCGGCCGGGGTGATGACGGGAAGCTCGGCGTCGAACTGGTCGGCGATCCGACCGAGCATCTCGGCGGACCAATGGGTGATGGCGGGCATGGCTATCCTGGAGTCAGAGACGGAAAAGGGGAGGAATTCTTGGGAGACTCACGCGGGCTCGATCCGGAACAGCGCGGCGCTTTCGGCCTTCATCGCCGGCGTCGGCAGTCCGGCCTGGGCGAGCCAGTCGCCCGAATAGACCACGCCGCCGTCGCGCATCGCGGCGAACACAGGCGCATCGGGCGCGGGATGCCCTGCCTCGGTCGCGACGTCGAGCAGGTGGACGCGGAGCGCACCACGCCCGGCGAGCATCGGCAAGACGATCGCAGGCGGTCGGCGCACGGTGGTCGGCTCGACGCGCGTGACCTGAAGGATCAGATCGTCGGGCTTGCCGTGCGCCTGCCAGACGAGGCCGTCCGGCCCCTCCCCCAGCCAGACGCGACCGTGGTGGAGCCGATCGCGTAACGCCTTGTACCGCGCAATCCCACCCGCAAGCGTAGCAGCGTCCGTCTCCGCCATCGTCGCGGGATCGAGCTCGACGCCAAAATGTCCCGGCAGCGCGACCGCGGCGCGGAATGCCATGCCCTGGCTGCGACCGGTCGAGTGCGCGGGGCTGGCGCCGACATGCGCGCCCATCATCTCGGGCGGCATGAAATGCAGGAAGCCGCGCTGCATCCGCACCCGGCTGACCGCGTCGATGCAGTCGCTGGTCCAGAACCGGTGCGTGCGAGCCGCGATACCCGCGTCGATCCGCCCGCCGCCACCCGCACACGCCTCGATCTCCAGCGCCGGATGCGCCGCCCCGAGCCGGTCGAACAAGGCATAGGCGCCGCGAACCTGCGCGTGATAGCCGGCACGACCATCGGCGCCGCCGGCCACCGCGAGGTCCCGGTTGTGATCCCATTTCAGATACGCGATCGGCAGTTCGGTCAGCAACGCATGGAGCCGCGCGAACAGATAGTCGCGGACTTCCGATCGGCCGAGATCGAGCACGAGCTGGTTACGCGAAGTGTGCTGTGGCACGCCGTTGACATGCAGCGCCCAGTCGGGATGCGCGCGCGCGAGATCGCTGTCGGGATTGATCATTTCGGGTTCGACCCACAGCCCGAATTCCATACCGAGCCCGACGATATGCGCCGCTAACGGCCTCAGCCCGCGCGGGTATTTTACCGGGTCCGGCACCCAGTCGCCGAGCGCGGCGGTGTCGTCGTCGCGGCCCTTGAACCAGCCATCGTCGAGCACGAACCGCTCCACACCAAGCGCGGCGGAGCGGTCCGCGAGCGCCATCAGCGCGGCCTCATCGTGATCGAAATAGAACCCTTCCCAGCTATTCACGTGAACCGGGCGCGAACGCATGCCCCCCGCGGGCCAAGGCGCGCGCGCACGGATCGCGGCATGGAACGCCTGCATCGCGCAGTTCAGCCCCTCGCCCGAACAGGTCGCCAGCATCTCGGGCGTCGCATAGCGATCGCCGGGCGCCAGCCGGATCTCACCCGGTGCGAGCGCCTCACCCATCTGCAAGACCCAGACGCCATCGTCGTCGCGCTCGACCGCGAGACGGTGATTGCCCGACCAGGCAAGTTGCGCGGCATGAACGCGTCCGGCGTGCCAGCCGCTCGCCGGACCGCTGACGAACAGTCCGGGTGGCCCGGCATGCCCGGTCAGCCCGCGGCGGTTCTCGCGCACCCAGCCATGCGCAGGCATCGGCTCGGCCTGCGGCACGAACTCGGCATTGTGCCGCCCAGTGAAGCTGTGGATCTGCGCGCAATCGCCCGGCAGCGGCAGCGTACCCGCGGCGAGCCATTCGATCTCGAGCACGTCCTCGCCGTCGTTGACCACCTCGCCCGACAGCGTCAGCAGGTCGCCAGCGACGGCAATCCGCTGGACCAGCGTCAGTCGCGCAGCACGGTCGACCAGCGTGATCGTCAGGCCATCGTCGCCAGTTTCGATCGACACGGTCTCGAACCACTGCGCGGAATGCCGGCCATCGCGGTGCGCGCGAAGAGCGGGCGGGCCGAACCACCCAGTGCCGAACGCCGGCACGACCGCCAAGGGCTGGTCGATATCGAGCGAGAAGGACGCCGCCGGGCGCGTATCGGCAAGCGAGGGCAGACCGCGTGCATCGACCGTGCCCCCCCACCAGCGCCAGACCGGCGGGGCATCGCCGCGCGGCTCGATCACCGCACTCATGGTGCGGCCGGTCAGCGTGATCATCGGCTCAATCATGCTGCGTCGCCCCGACCGAAAGCCCTTCGGCATTGCGTTCGCGCACGGTCCACACCGCCGCCGCCGCGCAGAACATCAGGATCCCGCACAGCGTCAGCACGTTGCGGGGATCGGCGTGCATCAACGGCCCATAATAGAACGGCAAGGTCGCCGCGATCAGCAGCATCGGGATGACGATCATCATGTTGAAGATGCCCATGTAGACACCGGTCCGCTCTGGCGGGATCGCGCCGGCCAGGATCACGTACGGATTGCCCATGATGCTGGCCCAGCCGATGCCGATGCCGATCGCGGGCACGAACAGCAGCGCCTTGCTCTCGATATGCGGCAGCCACAGCATCCCGATCCCGGCAAGAACGAGGCACAGCGCGTGCAAGCTCGCCGCGCCCAGCCGCTTCGCCAGCGGCACCATCGCGAACGCCGCGACGAACGCGACGCCGTTGTAGAACGCCGCCATCTCGCCGTTGGTCAGCACCGCCGAGTGGAAACCCGACGAGGTCGGTACGTCGGTCCCGTACACCGACCGGCCGATCGAATAGATCACATACCCCCAATACGCCGCCATCGCGTACCACTGGAACAGGCTCATCAGCGCGAGCTTGCGCATCGCCGGCGGCATGTCGCGGATCGCCGAACCGATCTCCTTCAGCGTTGCGGCGAACCCCTTGGGCTTGGCGGCGATCGCCGCGCGCTCGGCAGGCGACAGCGGCAGCTCGGGAACACGCTTGATCGACCAGAGAATGGTCGAGAACGACAGCACCGCGCCGACCATGAACGCGATCCGCGCGGTGTACGGGATGTTATGCGTGTCGACCCAATCCTGGTTCATCCCCGCCCACACCAGCAGCGACGGCGTCAGGAACGCGAGCATCTGCGCGAGCCCGGTGAACGCGCTCTGCGTCAGGAAGCCGATCTCGTGCTGGTCCTCGTTCAGGCGGTCCGACACGTACGCGCGGTACGGCTCCATCGTGATGTTGTTGCCCGCATCGAGGATCCACAACATCGATACCGCCATCAGGATCGAATGGCTGAGCGGCATGAAGAACAGCCCGAGCGCGCACAGCACCGCCCCGAACAGGAAATACGGCGTCCGCCGCCCCCAGCGTGAATCCGTCCGATCGCTCAGTGCCCCGATCAACGGCTGGATCAGCAACCCGGTCATCGGCCCGGCGAGCTGGAGCAACGGCAGCGACGCCTCCGACGCGCCGAGATAGCTGTAGATCGGCGCCATGTTGCCCTGCTGCAGGCCAAAGCTGAACTGCAGTCCGAGGAACCCCAGATTCATCTCGAGAATGCGCGGCAGCGATAGATGCGGCTTGCTGTCGGGTAGTCGCATGACGGGCCATCCTCATTGGCGAAAAGCCCGTCTGCGCGGGATCGGAGACGACCCTACAACGGTCGCCTCGAAAAGCAACAATCGATTGCAATGGCTGCACAGATTGCGCCCCATCGACCGAATTGCGCCCGCGTGGCCTGGTCAAATCGATTGCGGCAATTTTACAACAAAACGACAAAACTGTTTCAGTTTTTGAAATTTTGCATTGCCAGAGCGCGAACGATGTGGCGACTTGTCGGCGGGGAGTGACAAGCATCGTCAAGATTCGCCGATGGATCGGCGCGGGATGGTGCGTCGAAATCAGATATACAGGAATCACCGACACGTAATGTGAAGCAGCTCACCCAACATCGCCGTCGATCATCGCACCGATAATAGCGCGTCTCGTAAACACGTCTTCAAAAGACGGCCCGATACGCGAGTTTAGGGGAAGGATCCTGAGAGTCTCACTTTGAAAGGGGCCTAGGATGATCAACTATACGAGTTCGACTTTGGCGTTGGCGGCGGCATTCCTCTCAGGAACTGCCGCGGCGGCCGCGCAGACCAATCCCGAAGCATCTGCCCAGACAGCATCAGTAATCGAGACTGCGCCACAAGAAGCCGGTAGCGATATCGTCATTCTCGGCACCCGCCGTACCGATCGAACATTAGCGGACTCGGCATCACCGGTCGACGTCATCAGTTCGGCCGAACTGGCCGCGCAGCCCTCAGCCAACATGCTCGACACGTTGAAGAGCATCGTACCGTCCTTCTACGTCGGCCAGAACTCGATATCCGACGCTTCGACCTTCGTCCGTTCGCCGTCTCTCCGCGGCCTGCCCGCCGATCAGGTGCTCGTGATGATCAACGGCAAGCGCTACAATCGCTCCGCACTCGTCCAGGTCTATGGCGGCAGCGATACCGGGCTCGGCCGCGGCTCGCAGGGCGCCGACATCTCGGCGATCCCCTCGCTCGCGATCGGCAGCCTCCAGATCCTGCGCGAAGGCGCCACCGCGCAATATGGCTCGGATGCGATCGCGGGCGTGTTGAACTACGGCCTGAAGGAAGTGTCGGGACTCGAAATGGTCGCGCGCTACGGCGAATATTATGCCGGCGACGGCAAGAGCTATCAGATCGCCGCGAATGCCGGCGTCGCGCTAGGGACGCTCGGGTTCATCAACGTCACCGGCGAGTATAACGACGACGGTCAGACCAGCCGCGGTGCGCAGCGACCCTCCGCCGCCAACTATGCAATCAACAATCCGGGCTCCGCGTCGCAGCTTCCCAATTACCCGCTCCCCGCGCAGATCTGGGGTTCGTCGCCGTCGCATGGCTATAAATTCGTCGTCAATTCCGCGATCGACGTCACGAGCGACAGCAAGCTCTATTTCTTCGGCAACTTCGCGCGCAGCAAGGCCGACCAGAGCTTCAACTATCGCGCCTCGGTGACCAGCACCGCAGTCGACACCGATGGGGTTACCCGCACGCAGAGCGCCAACGCGCTGTTCAACAACACCTTCTTCCTGACCGCCTGCCCGACCGGCAGCGCGACCTGCCCAGCCGGCGGCTTCGTCCGCGACGGCAACACGTTCCGCTACAGCTCACTCTACCCGGCGGGCTTCACGCCGCGCTTCGTCGGCGTGACCAAGGAGCTTTACGGGACGCTCGGCTACAAGGGCGAAATCGCGGGTGGCCTGAAATACGACCTGTCAGGCTCGCTCAGCCGCAACACGCTGACGCTGTCGATGTACGACTCGCTCAACGCCTCCTACGGCCCGCAGACGCAGACGAGCTTCACGTTCGGCGAGCTGATCCAGGAAGAGGCCGACGCCAACCTCGATCTCAGCTACCCGTTGGAAGTCGGGTTGCCGAGCCCGCTGACGATCGCGGGCGGCGCCGAATTCCGCAAGGAAACCTACGAACAGACCGTCGGCGATTTGCAATCCTACGCCGCCGGCCCCTATTCGGTCGCGCAGCAACTCTACACGCAGACCGCACCCGGCGTTTACAGCTTTTCCGGAACGACCAGCGCGCAAGGCGTCGGCGCCAGCGGCTATGCCGGGACGAGCCCCGAAGCCGCCGGCCGTTACAGCCAGAAGAGCTATGGCGCCTACCTCAACGTCGAGACCGATCTGACCACCGCGCTCAGCGTCGGCGCGGCCGGACGCTACGAACATTACGACTCGTTCGGGGGCGCGGTGGTCGGCAAGTTCAACGCGATCTACAAGTTCGCCGACGCGTTCTCGCTGCGCGGCACGGTCGGTACCGGGTTCCACGCACCGTCACCGGGCCAGTCGAACAACGCGATCATCACCACCGCGTTTGTCGGCGGCAATGCCGTCCAGAGTGGCACCTACCCGGTCAGCACCGCGATCGCGCAATATTTCGGGGCCGATGCGCTCAAGCCCGAGAAGTCGACCAACTACGGCATCGGCTTCATCCTCAATCCGGTGAAGAACCTGACTCTGACCGTCGACGGCTACAGTATCAGCGTGCGCAACCGGATCGGCATCACGCAGAACTTCATCGTTTCGGCCGCCGATCTCGCCGCCCAGCCGGCATTGCTGGCGGTCGGCGTCAACGGGCAGGTCAACTACTTCACCAACGGCTTCAATACGCGCACGCGCGGTGTCGATGTGGTCGGCACCTACCGCACGACGCTCGACGAAGCGGCGGTCAACCTGACGCTCGCCTACAACTACAACAAGAGCACCGTCACCAAATACGATCCGCAGGTCATCGGGCCGAACCAGATCCTCGACGCCGAGCATCTGGCGCCGAACCACCGCGTGGTCTTCACCACCAACTGGTCGCTCGACGGCGTCAGCATCAACGTGCGCGAGAACTATTACAGCTGGTGGCTGAGCGCGCAGGATTACGTATCGACCTCCAACCCCGTGGCGCAGCGTTTCGGCGGCAAGTTCACCACCGATCTCGACGTCAGCTATACCTTCGCCAAGAACTACACGCTGACGCTCGGCGCGCAGAACCTGCTCGACGAACGTCCCGATAAGCTGACCTCGAAGTCCACGCCGATCTACCCGCTGACCGGAGGATCCTCCGACGGCCAGGTCTATGCGCGTAACGGTGGACCGTTCGGCTTCAACGGTGGCCTCTATTACGCCCGTCTCCGCGTGAAATACTGAGATCGTCGGGGGCGCTTCGGCGTCCCCGACCCTCGCGGATCGTCCATACCAGAGCGATCGCCAGGGTTTTCGTCACCGGAGAAGTCTGTATCCAGTACGGACAATCACTGTGACGGGGCCCTGCATGCACTATGACGACGTGATCCTCGGCCGGCGCAGCATTCGCGGCTATCTGCCCAAGCCGGTGCCGCGCGCGCTGATCGAGGATGTCCTCACGCTGGCGATGCGCGCACCGTCGTCGATGAACACCCAGCCCTATCATTTTCACGTCGTCGGCGGCGCCGCGCTCGACGCGATCCGCTCGGGCAACACGCAGCGGATGGCGGCCGGCATCCCGCAGTCGCGCGAGTTTCGAACCGGCGAGGCCTTTGCTGGCGCGCACCGCGAGCGGCAGGTCGGCGTGGCCAGACAGCTCTTCTCAGCGATGGGCATCGCTCGGGACGATAAGGACGCCCGCCAGGACTGGGTGATGCGCGGCTTCCGCCAGTTCGACGCACCCGTCTGCGTCATCATCACCTATGATCGCGCCGTCGCAGGCAGCGACGACACCGCGTTCGATTGCGGCGCGGTAGCCACTGCGCTCGTCAACGCGGCCTGGTCGCGCGGGCTCGGGACGGTCATCAATAGCCAGGGGATCATGCAGTCCCCCGTCGTTCGCGAACACGCCCGGATCCCCGATGATCAGGTCATCATGAAAAGCATCGCGCTCGGTTGGCCTGACGAGGATTTCCCCGCCAACGCCGTCGTGTCCGAGCGGCGCCCGGTCGCCGAGGCCGCAATGTTCGTCGGCTTCGATGATTAGCGGCGTAGGTGCATTTACGCGGTCGTTCCTAGGAAGAACTAATCTTCCCCCCTCCCTGAAAGGGAGGGGTTGGGGGTGGGTAGGCCCGCTCGTGTCGCCGACGTTCCATGATACGGAACCCGACCCACCCCCGCCCCCTCCCTTCCAGGGAGGGGAGAAAAGTCTTCAGCAAGCCAAGGTCGATCCTCGTCAGAGGAGTCGATCAACCCTCAACCCGACCCTACCAGCTAAGCCCGGCCCGCGCGTAGAGGTACCGCCCGTTGAACCCGAAAGGCGAGTAATACGGGAAGCCGATCACGCCGGTGGTGTTGTTCGCCGGGATCGTCGCATCGGGATACACGTCGAACAGGTTGCTTACCCCCAGTCCAAGCTGCGCGCCCTTGGTCGCCTGATAGCGCAGCTCGACATCGGTGATGACGTGCTTGCCGCTATGGACGTCGGCAGCAGGCGTGGTGCCCGGCTGGTTGACGTCGCCATAGTAGGTCACGCGCGCCAGCGCCCCGAGCCGATCGAGCGACCAGTCGACCGATCCTGTCACCTTCGCGCCCGGCGTACCGTCCTCCAGCGTCAGGATGCGGCTGCGCGCGAACAGCGTCGGCGCTGGGTTCAGCGTCGAGGTCGAGGTCGGCACGCGCGTCACGTCGCTGTCGTTGATGTTGCCCGCGATCGTCAGGTCGAAGGTCCCGGCCGCATCGGTCGGCATCCGGTAATGCGCGACCGCGTCGATACCCTTGGTAGTCGAGGCGAGGCCGTTGATGAAGAACCGCGCCGCGGTCGCACCCGATCCGGCGAGCAGGCTGGCGATCTGCGCGTTGACCGCAGCCGACTGGCTGGTCGATGTCGTGATGTTCTCCGACAGGCCGATCTGGTTGCGGATGTGGATCCGGTACGCATCGACGGTCAGGTCGAACCGACCGAACCGCACCACCGTGCCGAACGACAGATTGGTCGACTTCTCGGGTTCGAGCGGCAGGCCGCCCAGCCGCGTCGCGACGGGGCTGACCGACGGGAAGGTGCCGGTCTGGATCGGCACCCCGTTCTGGATGACCGTAGCGATCGAGGTGAAATATTGCTGCTGGAGCGCGGGTGCGCGGAACCCGGTCGAGGCGGTACCGCGCAACGCGAACCACGGTGCGACATCATAGCGCGCGGAGATCTTGCCGGTGCCGGTCTTGCCGAAGTCGGAATAATCCTCGCCGCGCCCCGCCAGTCCGATTAGCAGCTTGTCGGTCACCTGCGCCTCGAGATCGAGGTAGACGCTGCCGTTGCGACGATGGCGATCGACTTCGTTGGCGGGCGCGAAGCCGCCGAACCCCTGCGCGCCCGGCGAGGCGCCCGCGACCGCGCCGCTGGTCGGATAGCCATAGGAGGCGAGTTCGCCCGCCTGGATCTCGAACCCCTCGCGGCGTCCTTCGACACCGAACGCGACGTTCAGGCCCTGCAACACGTCGAGCTTGCGGCTGACGTCGAGCCCGGCGACGAGCTGGTCGTAGACCAACGCGCCATCGGAGAAGTCCTTGGGCGTTGCCGCACCATATGCGTAGTTGGCGGAATTGAGCGTGCGAAAGCCGATCTTGTTGCGGCCATAACTGACGTTCAGATCGACGTTCCAGTCGGCGACCTCGCCCTTGATCCCGACCGCCGAATTGAGATCGCGCGACTTGGTGTTGATCAGCGGCAGGAACCCGCCGGTATACCCGGCCAGCTGGGTGGTCGCGCTGTCGAGCCGCGGGAAGGCGGCGCTGCGCGTGTCGCGATCCTGATAGCCGAGCCAGCCATACAGCTTCCACGTGCCGGTCAGCGTCGTGCCGGCATTGGCGAAGATGCTGTATTGTTCGACCTGCGGATCGCCGAACCGGCCGGTGACGCGGGTCGGCGTGATGCGGGGGTCGAAGTCCGCGCGGTTGGTCGCCTGACGATCGAGATACTCGCCCGACACGGTCAGGAACCCGTCCTCGCCAAAGCCGATGCCCTGCCAGCCCGATACCGTGACGGCATGCTCGCCGTTCGTGGGGCGGCTGCCGCGCGCGGTATCGATATCGGTGTTGTAGAACCCGTAATTGACCGTCGCGCCGCCGCCCGAGCGTGCCTCGCGCAGCCGCAGGTTGACGACGCCGGCGATCGCGTCGGAGCCATATTGCGCCGATGCGCCGTCGCGCAGCACTTCGATCCTGTCGAGCGCGACGGTCGGGATCGTGTTGAGGTCGACCGCGGCAGAGCCACGCCCGACCGAGCCGCCGACGTTGAGCAGTGCCGCGGTATGCCCGCGCACGCCGTTGATCAGCACCAGCGTCTGGTCGGGCGACAAGCCGCGCAGGGTCGCGGGACGGATCGCGTCGGTGCCGTCGACCGCGGAGGGCCGCGGAAAGTCGATCGACGGCGCGATCGCCGACAGCGCCGCACCGAGCTCGGTCGTCCCCTGCCGCTGGAGCGCCGCCGAACTCAGCACGTCGACCGGCGACGCGCTATCAAGCCGCGACCGGCCGACCGCGCGCGTTCCGGTGACGATGATGTCGTCCTGCGTATCGGGCAGCGCCGCGGCGGCTTGGTCGGTGGCGGCCGGCGGCGGCGCATCCTGCGCAAACGCAGGGTACGCGGTGGTGAAGGCGAAGGCCGAGGCGGTGAGCGCCAGCGCCATACGATAAGCAGTCATGACAATGTCCCTGTTAAACGATCGTTCTGCGACGATCTCGATGCGTGTTATGCACTCAGCCGCCCCGATAGGCGCCAAGCGCCTGTCCGATAAATGTAAAGAACGCCTGACCGGATGCACTGGCCGCAACGTCCCACTCCGGATGCCATTGCACCCCCAGCACATCCCCCCCGCACGGTCGCGCGGAGAACGCCTCGACCAGCCCGTCGGATACCGCATGCGCCTCGACGGTCAGGCCCTCGCCCAGCCGATCGATGCCTTGGCGATGCACCGACGTGACCGAGATGCTCGGTTGCGCGATCGCAGAGGCTAACACCCCGCCAGCGCTGAGCGCGACGTCGTGCACGTGATCGAACAGCGTTTCATACGCGGTGGCGTCGTCGGTCGACCGATGATGCCCCTCGTCGAGCGTATCGGTCAGCGTACCCCCGAACAGCACGTTCAGTTCCTGCAGGCCCCGACAGATCCCGAACACCGGCCGACCCGCCTCGATCATCCGCCCTGCCAAGTCCAGCGCAACGGCATCGCGGTCAAGATCGAGAGCGTCGTCGGACGCATCCGTGTTGCCGTAGCGCCCACCAGCCACGTTCGACCGCGATCCCGTCAGCAACAGCCCGTCGAGCCGCCCGGCAAGCGACCGCGTATCCATTGCATCCGCCACCGCGGGCACCAGCAAGACAGTGGCACCCGCATAGCGCACCAGCGGCTCGACAAAGCGCGTGGCGACCGCCTGGATCGGTCGATTGGCGATCTCGTTGCAGCACAACACGCCGATCACCGGTTTCGGCGGACCATCGATCTCGCGGCAACAGGCGAACCGCCTCATGCGGTGCGCCCCCGCAGCGTCTCGTGCAGATGGTCCGCGGCCTCGCCCGCCAGGATCACCGCGGTGGGCTGCGCGACGACGCTGCCCGCGGGGACGTCCTCCAGTAGCCAGACATTGCCGCCGATCGTCGCGCCCTGCCCGATCGTCACGCGCCCCAGAATCGTCGCCCCCGCATAGATCACCACGTCGTCCTCGACGATCGGATGGCGGGCAAGGCGTTCGCGCGGCGAGACATCGGTGACGCCGAGCGGGCTGCGCGCGCCGAGCGTCACATGCTGATAGAGCTGCACGCGGTCGCCGATGATCGCGGTCTCGCCGATCACGACGCCGGTGCCGTGATCGATGAAGAAGCGCCGGCCGATCGTCGCCCCCGGATGGATATCGATCCCGGTGCGGCCGTTCGCCAGTTCGGACACGATCCGCGCTACGATCGGTGCGCCGAGACCATACAGCGCGTGCGCGATCCGGTGGTACAGGATCGCGGTGATGCCGGGATAGCAGACCAGGATCTCATCGGCGCTGCGGGCCGCAGGGTCGCCGAGGAACGCCGCGCGGACGTCATCGTCGACCAGCTCGCGGATTGGTCCCAGCTCGGCGGCGAAGAGATCGACGATCATCGCCGCCTGGCTCGCATCGAACGCCAGCACCGCCTCTTCCTGCCAATAGCCGAACTCGCGTTCGATCTGCCGCCGGAATTCCGTTAGCGCCGCCCGAAGCCGCGCCTCGACGAACGCATCCTCGAGGTCCGCCGGGCCGGCGAACGCGCCGAGCCGCCCGGGGAACAGCGCCGCGACCAGATCGTCCATCGCCGCCGAGACCGCATCGCGCGACGGAAATCGCGCGACCGTATGGCGGCCATCCGCATCGTGACGCCACGCCGTGCGCGCCGCGCGCAGTTCGGCGATCGTCGATGCGAGATCGAGGGTGTCGGGTACGTGCATCATGATCGGATCCTCATGTCATCGCAGTTCGGCATAACCGGCGCGGATCGCCGCGGCTTCGAGTGCCGCGATCGGCGCGAGCGCGGCACGGTCCGCCGCTATCGCGCCGGTCAGGAACAGGTGCGCGCGATCCTCGGCGAGATCGGAATCGACCATGACCCGATCTAGCGCCATCCTAAGCGCCGTCACGGTAGCCGCACTCGTCGAAGCGGCGGTCACGAACGGGAGCGTCGGCGACGCCGGGCTGTGCGCGACGATCCGCAACGCCGCGGTCACTGCCGGTTCGAAGCGTTCGATCGCCGGATAGGTCACGCAATCGATCGCGGCGATATCCGCTTGGCCTGCGCCGACCGCGATCATGCTCGCACGGTGCGATCCCGTTTCGATCACGCTGGCGAAGAATGCCCCCTCGCCCGCGACCGGTGCGATCGTCGCCCGCAACAGGTTCATCCCCGTGTTCGATCGTCGATCGTTGATCGCCGCGCGGCGCTGTCGGAAACCGTCGAGTGACGTCCCGATATCATCGGCGCGCGCCACGATCACGCTCGTATGGGTCGCGCCGACGCAACCCGGTGTAGCGTACACCGGCAGCGCCAGCACGCGGAGCGCCAGCGACGAATCGGCGATCAGCGGGTATCCGCAGGCCTGCCCGAACAGAAGCGAAGGGTCTCGCCACAGCGCATGGATGTCGCGCGACCGATCAAGCGTATTCGGTACGTCGGCAACGCCCTCCGACCGCAGGATCCCCGCCATAGCCGCCCACAAGCGATCGTTCGCCGCCCGCTGCGCCGGATGATCGTACATGCCGAGCGATGCGCAGTGCCTCGTCAAGACGGCGTGCCCCTGTGCCGCGGATGGATCATGTCGTCATGCGACCGCAACGCGAACCGCCGAACGATCTCGCCATAGCCGCGGTAGATCGGCGCCCCCAGATCGACGAAGCGCGCCCGGTTACGCGCATGATACTCCGGCAACCGATACCAGGCGAGCGACGGCGATTCGTGGTGTGCAGCGTGCAGGTTGTTGTTGAGAAACAGCAGCCCCAGCACACCGCCGCGTTCGACGCTCGCCGCACGGCCGGGGCTCGCCAGATCCGCGCGATGCTCGGCGTAGGACCGCAGCATCGTCAGCGCCATCCCGGGATAGACGAACGTCAGGATATAGCGCGCAAGCCCCAGCCCGACATGATCGAGCCAAGCGATCAGGATCGCGACCGCAGCCAGATGCGGCACCCAGTCGCGCAGGACACGCGCCGGGTCGCGGGCCACCCGCCGGGCCTCGCCGGACAGAAACCGTACGACCGAGATCGGCGGCCCGAAGATCATCTGCCCCGCCAGCGTCGATTGCAGCCAGCCGAGCAACGCCGCCACGCCGTCGGTATGCGCGCGATACCGCGATTCCGGATCGTGCGACGGGTCGGTGATGACCGCGGCGGCGTGATGCGCGCGGTGGCTTCGGTGGTAGGATCCGTATGGCAGCCACAGCGACAACGGCACGAACCCGATCACCGCGTTGATCGCGGAGTATCGCGTCGGATGGCCGTGGATCGTCTCGTGCTGCAACGACCCATGCCACGCGATCAGCCACCCTCCGATCGCCACCAGCACGGGCCAGGGAACCGCGTCATGCCACGCGGTCGCGGCGAGCCAGCCGCCATAGATCGCAACCGCGACGGCAACCGTCGGCCACTGGATATTCGAACGCTCGATCGATCGTGGCATCGCCACCTCCTGGTTACGCGAGCAATGTCCCCCAGATCGATAGGCGTTGGAAAGTCTTTGTCCTTTGTGCCACCAAAGCTTTTGTTGGCGGGGCCAAAACGACGGCTGATCGGGAACGTCGCACGGCCGATCCCACCATGCGGCCCTCCGTCACGACTGTATAATATATGTAACCGAACCGACACCGACGTGTCGCGGACCCTGCCTAGTCGCCGCCCTCACGCCGCGTTTGGGCGGCGACAAGGGGATCTGCAATGTTCGAGTTCCGGGGCGTGCATCGCGCTTCGCTTTTTCTGTCGTCGGCGGCGATCGGGATCATGGCATGCGCAACGCCGTCGATCGCGCAGGCCGCACCGGCACAAGCAAACGGTGAGGCCAGCGCCGATGCCGCGCCCGCCAACGCGACCCAGGATACGCCACCCGAGGCGACCGCGGACGGCACGATCATGGTGACCGCCAGCCGCACGACGCGGTCGTCGGTCGCGCTGTCGGGCGTCGAGATGCAGAAGACCATGCCAGGCGTCAGTCCGGTCAAGGCGATCCAGACGCTGCCCGGCGTCCAGTTCGAAACCGCCGACCCGTGGGGCAACAACGAACAGAACATTTCGCTGGTCGTCCACGGGTTCAACCAGAACCAGCTTGGCTTCACGCTCGACGGCGTGCCGCTAGGCGATCAATCCTACGGCAATTTCAACGGCCTCTCGCCACAGCGCGCGGTGATCAGCGAGAATGTCGGCCAGGTTCGCCTGTCGTCGGGTGCCGCCGATCTCGGCACGGCGTCGGCCAGCAATCTCGGTGGCGCGGTCGAGACGTTCACCAGCGATCCCGCGCGCGATCTCGGCCTCCGGTTCGCGCAGACGCTCGGCAGCTACGATGCGCAACGCAGCTATCTGCGGGTCGACAGCGGCGAATTCGAAGGTCTTGGCGGCACCAACAGCGGCTATGTGTCCGCCGTCCGCCAGAAGGCGCGCGCGTGGGAGTTCGACGCGAAACAGGGCGGCTATCAGGTCAACTCGAAGTTCATCCACAAAGACAGCCACGTCACGCTGACCGGCTATTTCGCCTTTTCCGACAAGCAGGAACCGAACCAGGATTCGGTCGCGCACAATGCCGGCGGGATCGAGCCCTATTATCGCAGCCTGCTCTATCCGAACTTCGGCGCGGCGCTCGCCTATCTCGATGCCAACGGCAACGTCCCCGCCAACGCACCGGTCAATTACCTGAACTACTACGGCGATGCGCAGCGCAAGGACTATCTGGGCTATGTGAAGCTCGATTACCGCTTTTCGGACGCGGTGACGTTCTCGAACCAGGTCTATTACCATCACGACGATGGCGAAGGGCAGATCGCCGGACCGATCACGGTGGCGGGTCTGCCCGCGCTGTTCCGGATCTATTATCCCGGCCAGAACCTGAAGCAGGTGTTCGGCAATTCAGGCTATGCGCTGCGGACCACCGAGTACACCGTCGACCGCGAGGGCCTGTTGTCGCGGCTCGCGGTCGAGGCGGGCAGTCACGAGATCGAGCTTGGCGGCTGGTACGAGCACAACGCGAACACAGTCCGGCGCCGCTGGTACGCGTTCCCGATCGACAATCCCTCGACGCCCTATGTCCGCGCCGACCCGGCACTGCGTCGCCTGACCCAATATGGCAGCGACGTCGATGTCGATATCGTCCAGTTCCACCTTCAGGATCGCTGGCACGTCACGCCCGCGGTCACGCTGGAGGCCGGCTTCAAGTCCAGCCTGCAGTTCGCCAATGGCGCAGTACCGGTCCAGCCGCTACCGGGCGCGTTGTCGGGGGCCTCGACCGGCCTGCCCGAAGGCAAGATCAGCACCAAGAAATGGTTCCTGCCCGCGGTCGGTGGGACCTGGGATGTGACCTCGTCGGAGCAGCTGTTCGCCAACGTGCAGAAGAACGTCCGCCAGTTCCAGACGTCGGTTGCTGCCGGGCTGTCGCCGTATAATCTCGGCAGTCAGCAGGCGTTCGACCAGCTGAAGGCCGAGACGTCGCCCGAAAGCTCGTGGACCTACGAGGCGGGCCTCCGGTCGCATCGCCAGGTATCGCTCGGCCCGATCACCGCGATCGAAGGCCAGGTGAACTATTACCACGTCGATTTCAGCAACCGCCTGTTGCAGATCAGCGCGACGCCGGTGATCGCGTCGGTCGTCGGCGGCGTATCGATCCTGCAGAACGTCGGCGGGGTCACGACCAACGGCGTCGATTTCGCCACGACGTTGCGGTTCGGGCCGCATTTCTCGCTGTACGATGCGCTGTCGTACAACAGCTCGAAATACGACGACAATTACACGAGCGGGACCGCAACGGTCCCGACCGCGGGCAAATACGTGCCAAACACCGCGAAATGGCTCAACAAGGTCGTCGCCAGCGCGAACGACGGCCCGTTCGACGTCCAGGTGATCGGTGACTTCGTCGGCCGCCGCTTCGCCACCTACACCAACGACCATTCGGTATCGGGTCGCGTCCTGCTCAGCGCGCAGGCCGGCTACGCGCTGCCACCGATCGGCGGTCTCGGCCTGAAGAACACGCGGTTTTCGGTCAACGTCACCAATCTCACCAACCGCAAGGGCATCTACGAAGTCGTCGTCGGCGCGGCGAGCACGACCTACAACAGCTATGCGACGCCGCCGCGGCAGGTGTTCTTCACGCTGTCCGGCGCGTTCTGACCCGCCGTTAGCCCCTCGGACCGAAGTCCTTTGCCTCTCAAGGCATCGGCTTCGGTCCACCCGGGCCCGTCCGCGCGATGGTACCGAATGATCATGGTTTTCGGGCGCCCGGTCGGCTAGTTTTGCGCGATGACCAACCGGGGGGCCGTCACGCGAACGATCGCACTCGCGCCACTGCTCGGGCTGGCGGCGCTGGCGCTCGCCGCGCTCACGGGCGGGCTCTCGGCGAGCTTCATCGATCCCGATGAGTCCTCGCATTACATCAACACGCTGTTCATTGGGGACTGGCTGCGCGCCGGGCTACCCTCGCCGATGACGTTCGCGCAGGATTTCTACGCGCACTTTCCAAAGCTCTCGATCGGCCACTGGCCCCCCGGCTGGTACGCGCTGCTCGCGCCGCTGTTCGCGGTACTACGCCCCTCTCCTTTTGCCGCCGCGATCCTCAGTGCGTTCATCGCCGGGCTGCCGGCGTCGCTCGTGGGCTGGGGCCTGTTCCGCGCCGGCGCGTCACGCCTGGCGATTGCCGCCGCATTCGTCGTGCTGCTCCTACCGCTGGAGGTCGAGAGCGCGCGCTACTTCCTGCTCGACCAGCCGGTGACGCTGGTCGTCGGACTCGCTGGCATCGCTTGGCTCGCCGCCGCCGACCGTCCGTCCTGGTGGCGCTACGCGCTATTCGCGGCGCTCGCGGTCTTCGCGACGCTCGTGAAGGGCAACGGCGTGCTCGTCATCCTCGTGCCCCTGATCGAGATCGTGCTCTCGCGCCGCTGGGCTCTGTTGGCCGATCGCAGCCTCTGGATCGCAGGCGTGGCGACCGGTCTGCTGGTCCTGCCGTGGTACTTGATCTCGTTCAGGATATCGGCTGGCGGGTTCAACTACGCACCGGGGTTCGCCTACGCGTGGGACTCGCTCGTCACCAACCTTAAGGCCGTACACGCCAATATTGGCCTGAGCGGGATGTTCCTGGTGGCGGTCGGTGCGATCCATCACTGGCGCGATGCCCGTTCGGGGCCGGTCGTCAGGCTATCAGTCGCGGTGATCCTCGCGACGCTGATCTTCCAGGCGATCGTGCCCGTGGCGCTAGTCGACCGGTACATCCTGCCGCTGCTGCCGTGGTGCATCATTCTCGCCACATTGGGGATCCGTTCGTTGTGGAGCTTCGGCGCAGTGTTCCGGGCGGCTGCGGTCGCCTGCTCCGTCGGGATGCTCGTTCCCCCCGCGATCGCCCTCGCGCACGAAACCGCGAAGCCCGATCTCGGCGCGCCGGCGATCGCGCAGACGATGATCGACACGCCCGGTATCTGGCTGGTCGACGGCCGGGCCGGCGGCGAGGGCGCCGTGATCGCCGCCGCCGCCTTTGCGGATCGCGGTCGGCGGCAAATCTGGACCGCCCGCGCGTCGCAGTGGCTATCGACCAGCGACTTCATGGGCCGCGGCTATGTCCTGACCGCGCGAACCCCAGGTGAGGCTGCGGCCACGCTGGACCGCCTCGGTATTCGCGGCGTGGTCGTCGTCGGCGAACGACTGCGGCCGGCCTACCCACACAGCGTCGTCCTGACACAGGCGGTCGAGACACCTGGATATCTCCAGCGCAGAACCCGGTTCGCGATCGGTCCCGGTGTGACCCTGGTCGCGGTTCGCGCGACTCCGGTCACCGCCCGCCCGGACCTACTCGCAACCGGTAGCGGCTCGCACAATTTCGCGGCGATGACCGGCACGCAATAATTGGTCCCGGTGCGCCCCTAAGGCGACGGCGCCGTTCAGTTTCAGTTTAGGTCATGAGATCATTACCTAAATTACACGCTCGATATTATACAATCGTCGAAACTTTCCAGGCATCGGTCGAGTTAACGATCCGACGACGGCCGGTTCGCGGACAATGTCGGGCGCTCGACAGCAAGTTTCAGGAATTCTCATGGCTATGACGGATGCGCCTTCCGCAACGGACACGCGGGACGAACAAGGCGGCACATCCGTCCAGACTAGGACGCTCGATGCGCTGAACTTCTTCCTCGCCGACGTACGCGATGGGCTGGGGCCATATCTCGCCATCTACCTGCTGGCGGTGCGCGGGCCGGCGCATGGCTGGAACGAGGCGACCGTCGGCGCAGTCCTGACGATCGCCGGCATCGTCGGTCTGATCTCTCAGACGCCCGCGGGCAGCCTGATCGATCGCGCCAGGAACAAGCCGCGGATCGTGATGATCGCCGCGTTGCTGGTCACGCTCAGCAGCATCTCGCTGCCGATCGTCACGGGTTTTACGGTCGTGGCGATCACCCAATCGGTCGCCGCGGTCGCGGGTGCCGTGTTCGCACCGGCGATCTCGGCGATCACGCTCGGGCTGGTCGGACCAAAGCTCTTCGCCAAGCGCGTCGGGCGGAACGAAGCCTTCAATCATGCGGGCAACGCGGTATCCGCCGCTCTGGCCGGCGTGCTGGCATGGAAGTTCGGCCCCGTCGTCGTATTCTGGTTGATGGGCGGACTGACCGTCGCGAGCATCGTCACCGCGTCGCGGATCGACAACGGCGCGATCGACAACGCGGTCGCGCGGGGTCTCGACTGCGAACCGGACGACGATTGCGAGGAACCGAGCGGCTGGAAGGCACTGATCGAGAACAAGCCGCTGATGATCTTCGCGGTGACCGCATTCCTGTTCCACCTCGCCAATGCCGCGATGCTGACGTCGGTCAGCCAGCTTCTCTCGCGCACGGTCGGCAAGGACCAGGCGACATCGCTGACCGCCGCCTGCATCGTCGCCGCGCAATTGATGATGGTGCCGGTCGCGATCGTCGTCGGTCGCAACACCGAGAAATGGGGCACAAAGCCGCTCTTCCTCGTCGCCTTCGCGTTCCTCGCTGCACGCGGTGCGCTCTACACCGTGTCGAACGACCCGTGGTGGCTGGTCGGGGTCCAGGCGCTAGACGGCATTGGCGCGGGCATCTTCGGCGCGCTGTTCCCGGTGGTGATCGCCGACTTGACCAAGCGCACCGGGCGCTTCAACGTCAGCCAGGGCGCGGTCGCGAGCGCACAAGGCCTGGGCGCAGCGCTGTCGGCCTCACTAGCTGGCGCGATCATCGTCAGCGCCGGTTATACCGCCGGTTTCCTAACGCTTGCGGTCGTCGCCGGACTAGGCCTCGCGCTCTATTTCTTCGCGATGCCGGAGACCAAACACCGGCATTGAGTTCAGGCCGCGTCGCTTCAGACCAGCAATTTGTCTAGCGTGATCGGCAGATCGCGAACCCGCGTTCCGGTCGCGTTATAGACCGCGTTCGCGACCGCTGCGGCTACCCCGGTGATGCCGATCTCGCCGATTCCGTGCGCACCCATCGGCGTGTGCGGGTCGGCGATGTCGGTCCAGATCACCTCGATCTCGGGGACGTCGAGATGCACCGGCATGTGGTACTCGGCGAGACTGGGGTTCATGATCCGGCCGTTGCGTTCGTCGAAATCGGTCTCTTCCATCAGCGCTAGGCCGAGGCCCATGATCATGCCGCCGCGGAACTGGCTGCGCGCGGTCTTCGGATTGAGGATCCGGCCGCAATCGAACGACCCGAGGAAGCGAGTGACGCGCACCTCCCCCGTCACCGCGTTGACGTGGACCTCGCAGAAGATCGCGCTATGCGAGTGCATCGACCAGTGCATCTGTTCGAGTGGCGGCGATCCCTCGGCCGAAACGGTCACCGCATCGCGCTGCGCCCGGCCGAGGATCGAGGCGTAGGACTCGCGTCGCGCCGGATCGTCGAGCTTGGCGAGCCCGCCATCCTCGCTGCCGACCTCGTCCGGCGACAGCCCGGCAAGCGGTGAATCGTTGCCGGCGAGTTTCAACAACTCCGCCACCAGCGCGTTATGCGCGGCGATCACCGCGCCGCCGATCGCGGCCGTCTGCTGCGATCCACCCGCGAGGATCGACCCGGGAATGATCGAATCGCCATAGCGAACCTCGACCGCATCGAGCGGCAGCCCGAGCCGTTCCGCGGCGACCATCGTCGTGGTCGTCGACGTCCCCATCCCCATTTCGTGCGCAGCGACTTCGACCAGCGCCTTGCCCGCGCGGTCGAGCGTGATCCGCGCTGCCGCCCCCGGCATCCGGTAATAGGGATAGGTCCCGGTCGCGCAGCCCATTCCGATCAGCCATTCGCCCTCGCGTCGCGCGCCGGGCAGCGCACGGTCGGCCCAGCCGAACGCATCCGCCCCAGCACGCCACGCCTCGACAATGTGCCGCGACGAGAACGGCAGGCCCGACGTCGGATCCATCTCCGGCTCGTTGCGGAGACGCAAATCGATCGGATCGATGCCGAGGTCGACCGCGAGTTCGTCGATCGCTGATTCCAGCGCGAACGTCCCGACCGACTCGCCGGGCGCGCGCATGAACGTGTTGGCGAGCATGTCGATCTTCACGACGTCGACCGACAGCTTGATACTGTCGGCGGCATAGCCCGCGCGCGTACCGAGGATGAACGGTTCGGGCATGTGGTTGTGCGGCGTATCCGCGGTCGTCCCGGCGTGGATCAGCGCCTGGAAATGGCCATCCGCATCCGCACCGATCGCGACGCGCTGCTCGGTCAGCGTACGTCCGCCAACGCCCCGGTAGACGCCCTCTCGGGTCAGCACGATACGGACCGGGCGTCCGACCAGCCTGGCGGCCGCGGCGCCGAGGATCTGGTGATCCCACAGGCACTTGCCGCCAAATCCTCCACCGACATACGGCGAAGTCACGCGGACCTGCTCGGCGTTCAGGTCGAATACGTCGGCGATCGTTGCCGCCGCCATCGTCACTAGCTGGCTGGCGTCGTGGATAATCAGCTCGTCCCCCACCCAAGCGATCGTCGCGGCGTGCGGCTCGATCGCGTTGTGGTTGTGCCGCGGCGTCCGATAGATGTGGTCGACCTTGTGCGAGGCGGCCGCCAGCATGGCGTCGGCATCGCCGATCGTGTTCGACAGCGGTTGGCCCATGAAGGTTGCCGGCTCGGCGCCCTTGGCCTTCGCCGCCGCAAACGACGTGATCGATGGCTCTACGTCGTAGGTCGCGACGATCAGCGACGCGGCGTGGTCGGCCTGTTCCTGCGTTTCGGCCAGGACCACCGCGATCGGCTGCCCGTTCCAGGCGACGCGATCGTCCTGCATGATCGGCAGGTCGGCGGGCGCCGCCGCGGTCGGTCCGGACCCGAACACTGCGGGCTGGTTCATCCGCGGCGCATTGCGATACGTCATCACCGCGACGACGCCAGCCGAAGCCTCCGCCGCCGCCACGTCGAGCGTCGCGATCCGCCCGCGCGGGATCGTCGCGAACGCCAGCGCCGCATAGACCATGTCGTCGAGCGCGAATTCGGCCGCGAACCGCGCCGCGCCCTTAACCTTCAACGGACCATCCAGTCGCGACACCGATGTACCGATCAGGCCGTGCTGACGCGCGATCAGCGGATCGGGAACGCCGCCGGGAACCCAGCTGTCCGGCGCGAGCGGGACCAATTTGCTGACCGCACCCTGCACCAGACCCTGCGCGGTCTGCTTGACGGTATCGACGATGCTCATGCGGATACTCCCAGGTCGCCAAGGACGGCGACGATCGTCCGTTTCGCGAGTTCGATCTTGAAGCCGTTGTCGTGGAGCGGCCTGGCGTCGGCGAGTTCGGCGATCGCGGCTGCACGAAACGCCGCCTCGGTCGCCGGGCCACCACGCAGCAGCGCCTCCGCCTTGGTCGCGCGCCACGGCTTGTGCGCCACGCCGCCGAGCGCGATACGCACGTCCCTCACCTGCCCGTCGACCACGTCGAGCGCCGCCGCGACCGAGATCAATGCGAAGGCATAGCTCGCCCGATCGCGAACCTTGCGATAGGTCGAGGTCGCCGCGAACGGCATCGCGGGCAGTTCGATCGCGGTGATCAGGTCGCCCGCCGCGAGCACCGTGTCGAGATCGGGACGATCGCCCGGCAGGCGGTGCAGTTCGACGAACGGAAGCGTACGCGCGCCACCGCGGCCCTTGACATGGACGACCGCATTGAGTGCGGCGAGCGCAACGCACAGGTCGGACGGATGCGTCGCGACGCAGGCCTCAGATGCACCCAGAATTGCATGGATACGCGTGAAGCCCCCGACCGCATCGCAGCCCTCGCCGGGCACGCGCTTGTTACAACGCGAACCGTCGGTGTCGTAGAAATAGGTGCAGCGGGTGCGCTGGAGCAGATTGCCGCCGACCGTCGCCATGTTGCGGATCTGCGCCGACGCCCCTGCCAGGATCGCCCGCGACAGCATCGGATAGCGCGCGCGTACCCCAGCATGCTCGGCGAGCGCGGTATTGCGCACCGCCGCGCCGATCAGCAGCCCACCATCCGCCGTCTCGGTGATCGCGTCGGACAGCCCGGTGACGTCGACAAGCGTGTCGGGCTTGGCGACCGTCTCGCGCATCAGGTCGACCAGATTGGTCCCGCCGCCAAGATAGGCCGCAGTTTCCGCATGGCCGAGACGGAGCGCTTCGGCGGTATTGCCGGCCCGCGCATAGGAAAAGGGGGTCATGCCGCCATCTCCGCCGCCACGGTTTCGCGGATCGCATCGATGATCCCGTTATGCGCGCCGCATCGGCACAGATTGCCGCTCATCCGCTCCTGCAATTCCTCGCGCGTCAGTTGCACATCCGCGGTGAGATCCGCGCTGACGTTGCTCGGTACGCCGCGCTTCGCCTCCGCTGCCATGCCGATCGCCGAACATATCTGGCCAGGCGTGCAATAGCCGCACTGGAACCCGTCATGGTCGATGAACGCCTGTTGCAACGGGTGCAGCGCATTCCCGTCCGACAACCCCTCGATCGTCGTGACCCGACGCCCGTCATACTGGACCGCCAGCGCGAGGCACGACAGGATACGCTCACCGTCGACCAGCACCGTGCACGCGCCACATGCGCCCTGGTTGCAGCCCTTCTTCGTGCCGGAGAGGTGCAGCCTCTCGCGCAACAGATCGAGCAGCGAGACGCGGGGATCGTCGGGCAGAGCGACCGCCGATCCATTGACGAGTATCGGCATCGCACTCTCCTACCTGCAACCCATGCGCACGCTTCGAACGCGGCCAGGTCAATTTCATACCGAGCGGTATAGGCGAGTTTCATACGATCCACCAGCGTCTTGGCACGCAATGTACGACGCTATCTTACAAAGCGCGTCGCACGCGGTATGCAGCCCGCACATAAGAAGAGACCGACGGTCTCGCGAGCGGCACCGCAATCAGGAACGAGCAATGGCAGACACGAATCCGACCGACTGGGACGCGGCACAGGTGCGCAAATGGCTCGACGCCCGGATTGCCGCGGCGCGGTCCGATCAGGTCGTCGCCGAACGCGGCGGCTATGGCCAGCAGGACGACTGCGACAAGGCAACCGCCGAGGAGATGGTCTGCACGCTGATGCAGGCGAAGGACTCGGCGGCCGACCAGAAGCGCTTTGCCGCCGACCTGAAGGCACTGCTCAACCGTGACGAGTTCATCTGGCGCGGCGTGTATGACGATACGCGGTTCGACCGCCACGTCCGGTCCTACGTCCGCAAGCTCGTCAAGATGGCCAAGACGAACAGCGGCTTCGACCGGACCGCGCGCTACCAGTGACGCGCGTCCCGTCCGATCAGAACAGGCGCTTCAGTAGACCGACGTTGGTCTTGCCGAGTTCGACGACCGAATCGCCGCGACCGCTGATGATCGCCTTGGCCATGTAGAGCGTGAAGCCCTTCATCTGCTCGAGCGTGATCTTTGGCGGCATCGATAGTTCGGTGCGCGCCGTCACCGCATCGAGCAGCGCAGGGCCCGGATGCGCCAGCACGTCGCGGACGCCGGCCTCCACCTCGCCCGGATCGGTGATCCGTACGCCGTGGATCCCGATCGCGCGCGCCATCGCCGCGAAATCGGGATTGTCGAGCGCGACGCCTGTCTCGACCAGCCCCGCCGCCTTCATCTCCATCTCGACGAAGCCCAAAGTACCATTGTTGAAGACGATGATCTTCACCGGCAGCCCGAGCTGACGGACGGTCAGCAATTCGCCCATCAGCATCGCCAGACCGCCATCACCCGACAGCGTGACGACCTGACGATCCGGGAAGCTGGCCTGCACGCCGACCGCCTGCGGCAGAGCGTTGGCCATCGATCCGTGGTTGAACGATCCGATCAGCCGGCGCCGCCCGTTCATCTTCAGATAGCGCGCCGCCCAGATCGTCGGCGTGCCGACGTCGCAGGCGAACACCGCATCGTCCGCCGCGACCTCACTGACGACGCGGGCGACGTGCTGGGGATGGATCACGCCGCTGCCGGGCGTTCCGTCGGCGAGTTCGTCGAGCCCCTTGCGCGCGTCGGCGTAATTGTCGCGCGCGGATTTCAGGAACGCGCCGTCGCGGGCGCCGGTCAGGTGCGGCATCAGCGCCGCGAGCGTCGCGCCGACATCGCCGACCAGCCCGATATCGATCGCGGTCCGCCGTCCGAGATTTTCGGGAAGCAGGTCGATCTGCGCGACCTTGGCGTCGACCGGATAGAATTGGCGGTAGGGAAAGTCGGTGCCGAGCATCAGCAACACGTCGCAGCCCATCATCGCATCGTACCCGCTCGAAAAGCCGATCAACCCGGTCATGCCGACATCATAGGGGTTGTCGTATTCGACGAACTCCTTGCCGCCGAGCGCGTGGACGATCGGCGCCTGGAGCCGCTCGGCGACTTCGAGCAGTTCGGCGTGCGCGGTCCGACACCCGCGGCCGGCGAGGATCGTCACCTTGCCGGCGCCGTTCAGGAGCGTGGCCAGTTCGGCGATATCGGCGTCCGCGGGGACCGTCGTCGCGCGCGACGGCAACAAGGCGCCCGCCGACCGCGCCAGCGTTCCGGTGGTGGAGCGCAACGCGACATCGCCCGGCATTGCGACGACCGAGACACCGCGATGGCCGACGGCGGCGCGGATCGCGGTTTCGAGCGTGCGCGGCATCTGGTCGGCGTCGGAGATCGTCTCGCAATACACGCTGCATTCGCGGAAGAGCGCCTCGGGACGCGTTTCCTGGAAATAGTTCGAGCCGATCTCGCCGCTCGGGATCTGTGCGGCGATCGCCAGCACCGGCACCCGGGTCCGGTTGCAGTCGTACAGGCCGTTGATCAGATGCATGTTGCCGGGGCCGCACGACCCGGCGCAGACCGCTAGCCGACCGGTCAATTGCGCCTCGGCACCCGCGGCGAACGCGGCCGCCTCCTCGTTGCGCATATGGATCCACTCGATCTTGCCCTGGCGCCGCAAGCTGTCGCTCAGCCCGTTGAGGCTGTCGCCGACCACCCCGTAGATGCGCTCGACCCCGGCCAGATGCAGCGTTTCGGCGAACAGGTCGGCGATGACGGTCTTCGGCATATGACGGCTCCAGGCAATTTGAATGATCGCTGTCGATCGAACGACGGACAGGACGCAAACGCGTTTCACGTCGGTAGAGATGCAGCGCGCGCAACCTTTCACGCAAAGCCTGCTTGCGCGACACGAACGGAACGGCTTTGAACCACACCCGTCGGAAGCGCCCGTCGAGACAGTTCAGGTACACAATGGCCCGCAAGCATTCGAAACACATGCCCTATGAAGATCCGCAGGCAGCGGAGGAGCAGGACGTTCCGCCAGCGGTGCCATGCTGGTTGTGCGGCCGCCCGACCGGGACGACGATCGTCTGGCATCACCCGGTGCCGAAAAGCCGCGGTGGACGCGACGTCGTGCCGATGCATCCGGTCTGTCAGCAGACGCTGACCACCAATTTCTCCAATTCGGAACTGCAGCGCGCCGGGATGGATGTCGACAGCCTGCTCGCCAACCCGACCATCCGCAAGTTCGTCGACTGGGTCGCGAAGAAGGATCCCGATTTCACCGCGTCGCCCGCCAAGAAGACCCGCTGAGGCGTGCCCGCGGACGTTCATCCGGTAACCCCGGACGGCCGCTACTTCGTCGTCCGCGGCAGGCTATGGCGTCGCGCCGATCCCTCACTGTCCGAGGATCGCCGTACCGCGCTGGTCGCCGAGCTGATGCAGGCCAGACGCGCGGTGGGGTTCGCGTTGCGCAAGGCCGACAAGGCGGCGTTGGCGGAGGCGCGGGCGAACGTCGATCGTGCGAAGGTCGCGCTCGGCGAACGCGGACCGGTCTGGTGGCAGGACGGCACGCCGGATCTCAACCGCCGCATGGTCGCCAACACGCCCTATGCGGAGTGGTTCGAAAACGGCGCAAACGATCAGGGGTAAACGCCCCGACCCGGGTCGAAGGCGGCGGATGGACGCCGTGACGATGCACACCCTACGACCGCGGCCCATGGAAAACGATGCGGTGCCAATGAGATACGGCCTGACGAAGTATTCGCTGCCACGACGCCGGAACCGCGAAACCGCCGTCGGACGCGCCGCGTTTTGTGCAAAATCGCTCCTTCGATTGGACCCGTAACGGACACATTTCAGCCAAAACGAATTGCCAAACGGATCGGGCCGGGACCTTGGTCGCCGGGAAATACCACTACAGATGAGGTGAGGGAATGAATTCTAACTTTGCAAAGCGTTCGGCAGTTGCGATGATCCTGCTCGGTTCGGTCGGCCTCGGCGGCTGCGCGACCAAGGGCTATGTCAACGATCAGATCGCCACGGTGAACACCCGCATCGACGGCATCGACGGACGTCTGCGCACGGTCGAGGGCGTATCCGGCCAGGCGCTGACCCAGGCCCAGGCTGCAGCCGGCCAGGCACAGCAGAATGGTCAGCGGATCGACCAGCTCAACGGCCGCGTCGATGGCGTCGACCAGCAGATGCAGCAGCTCCAGAAGCAGCGGGCGCGCAAGCCGCGCGGCTGATCGCCGAACACCTAATGCCGGGTAACCGGCACTTGTAACGGAAAACGGCTCTGCTAAATCGTCGAATGATCAATCTTCGAACGATGGCGTCAGAGCCGTTTTCTTGTGCGTTTCGGGTCGCCGTCTTGGTGTCGCTTGCGGCGGCACCTTGCCTCGCGAATGCCCAGACTGCCGACGCCAGCACTCGACCTGCCAAGAAAGCGGCGAACGCGAAAACCGGGCCTGCCAAGCGCCCGTCGGTAAAAGGCGCGTCTGCAAAAGGCGCATCTGCAAAACGCCCACCTTCAAAACGGAAGGTCGCGAGCGTTGCTCCCCCGGTGCCCGTGCCTATTCCGACCGGATCGGCATCTCGGGTGATGGCGTGGGTCAAGGCCGCACAGGACAACGCCGCCCTCCCCTATATCGTCATCGATAAGCCCGCCGCTTTGCTCTATTTGTTCAAGGCAGACGGCACGTTGCT
This sequence comes from Sphingomonas sp. PP-F2F-G114-C0414, assembly GCF_003688595.1. Classification (GTDB taxonomy): domain Bacteria; phylum Pseudomonadota; class Alphaproteobacteria; order Sphingomonadales; family Sphingomonadaceae; genus Sphingomonas. The sequence goes on along the minus strand of NZ_RCWT01000010.1, from coordinate 267,694 downwards.
CGGACAGACGCCCGTCCTGCTCGGCATCGGAATCGGCGACGATTCGACCCCGGGGGTCGGGGCCAAGAAGCTCGAAGACATCGGCCCCGCCGAACGGACGACGCCCGCTGGTCGGTATGTCGCCAAGTTCGGTCGCGCGTTCGGCCATGAGCGCGTGCTCTGGGTGGACTACGCCAATTCCGTCGCGATCCACGCGGTCATCACCACGAACAAGAAAGAGAAGCGCGTCCAGCGACTCCTGTCGCCGTCGCCCGACGACAACCGGATCTCGTTCGGCTGCGTCAACGTCGGCACGCCCTTCTATACGCGCAAGCTCAGCCCGCTGTTCAAGAAGGCGGGCGGCGTCGTCTACATCCTGCCGGACACGAAGACGCTGGACGAGGTATTCCCCCGCCTCCGCCTGCTGCCGTATCTCGACGGCGCGGCGCAAAGCGACCCCGCTGCATGACCGTCATACCCGCTCGATCGAAGAGAAGAACCGCATGCTCCTGTTGATGATTGCCGCACTCGCCGCATCGAAAGCGCCGGTCGTGGTCAGTTCGCTGACGACCGAGCAACTGGTCAGCGACTGTCGCGGCAAGGACACCGATCCTGCCGCCACCTTCTGCACCGGCTATATCATCGGTGCGTTCGACACCCTGTCGCAGGCGCGCCAGATATGTCCGAAACCCGCGAGCGCCTCGACGCTGGAGACCGTCGCGTCGGTCCGTCGATACCTGCGGATGCACGACGAGCAATGGACCGATGCGCCATCCTTCGTCGTGCGTAACGCGTTGCGGGCGAAATTTCCGTGCGGAAGCACCGCGGTCAAGCGGAAGCGCAAGTAAGCCTGTCAGGCGGACGCGTCGTCTGGCGCTTCGTAGATATCCGGGAAACTGTAGGCGGACGGCGGATCGTCGAACGTGCCGCGTGCGAACACTACGATGTCGCCGGCCGCCACGTCCAGCTTAGCCCAGCTGTCCCATCCGACATGGATGAAGTCCGGCGGCCCGAAGACACGGATCGCACGCGAATATTCGTCACCGCGAAAGCCCACGAAATGCAGCGCGGGACGGCGCGAAGGGTTGGCATCGTTCAACACGGTATCGACGTAGCGGCAGAGACCGGAACACGCCGAACCTTGGCATGACGCACGCTTAGGATCGCCGCCGACCGCCGGTCGACACGGGTCCCTTTTCCTCCGCCGCGAGCCTGCGCCAGCGGTCGAACCGCTCCGGGGTCAGCGTCCCCGCAGCAATCGCCGCCTGGATCGCGCAGCCCGGTTCCACCCGGTGCGAACAGTCCGAGAAGCGGCACTCCTGCGCGACCAGGGTGAAATCGTCGAAGACCTCGGCAATGCCCGAGGCTGCCTCGGACAGTTGCAGCTCGCGCATACCCGGCAGGTCGAGCAGCCACCCTCCCTGTTCGAGCCGATGCATCTCGCGCACCGTCGTGGTGTGGCGCCCGGTGCCGTCGATGGCGCGTATCGCCTGCGTCGCAATGCTGTCGGAGCCGCGCAACGTATTGACGAGCGTGGACTTGCCGACGCCCGACGATCCGAGAAACGCCACCGTCTTGCCCGGACCGCACCACGCCGCGAGACGCGCGACGTCGGCCGGGTCGCGGCCGTTGACCGTCTCGACCAGCAGACCCGGTTCGATCGCACGCGCCGCCGCCGCGAACGTCTCCGGCGTATCGGTCAGGTCGGACTTGGTCAGCACCACGACCGGCTGCACGCCGACCTCGCGCGCCAGCACCAGATACCGCTCCAGCCGCGCAACGCTGAAATCCTGGTTGCACGACGCGACGATGAACACCGTATCGACGTTGGCCGCGATCATCTGGTCCTTGCGCGGATCGGCAGGCGAGCGTCGCTTGAACAGGTTTACCCGTTGCAGCACGCGGATTGGATGCCGCATCGCATCGTCGAACAGCAGCCAGTCGCCGACCGTCGGGTGGTCGTCGGTCGGCTGCGCGCCGGGGATATAGGGCGAGACGAAGTCGCGCGACCCCTCGCCCGCCACCGCGATCTTGCCGCGGTGGACCGCCATCACGCGGACCGGATGGCAGTGCTGTGCCTCCTCTTCGGAAATCTGCTCGCTGAAATGCGCGGTCCAACCAAGGTCTGCCAAGGTGTCGGTCGTCGGTGTCATCGGGTCACTATAACCGCTTTCGATCGGGCGGCATCGGATATTGCAGTGTTCGATCAGCGGCGGATAAGCGCGACTGATCGCAGGCGCGCATCCGCTCGTTCCGTAGCGTAAAATATAACCAAACACGTACAATTATACGATCCTGTCATAAAACGGTATCGAATCGGTCCTAGCTGCCCGGTCAACGGACGTGCCAGTCCGCCCAACCATCCCAGGGGGGAAACCATGAACACGACACTCCCGATGCCGGTACGCCGGCAGCGATCGCGCGCGCTTGCCCTTTTGACCCACGTCGCCGGCGGGGCGCTGGCTGCTGCGATCGTCGCCCTCCCCGGCACGGCTGCGTTCGCGCAGACCAGCCCGGCCGCCACGACGACCGACGACACACTGCCGAAGGAGACCGTCAGCGAGGCGATAACGGGCGACATCGTCGTCAACGGCCGCCGTCAGCAAACCGCGCTCGCCGAGGAGCATGACGCGGTCGGCGTCATCGACATCGTCACCACCGGCGACGTCGCGATCCATTCGCAGACCGGGATCGCGGATCTCGCCAAGCAGCTGCCCGGCATCTCGGTAAGCCGCGACCAGGGCCGCAACCAGAGCGCCACCGGCGAAGCGCAATATGTCTCGATCCGCGGGTTCGACACCGGTTACAACGCCTACACGCTCGACGGCCTGCGCCTGCCGCAGGTCGCTGGCAGCTCGCGCGCGATCTCGCTCAACCTGTTCTCGCCGTTCGCGGTCGGCGCGATCGCGGTCGACAAGACTCCTGGGGCAGCCAAGGATTCGGACTCGATCGCCGGCATCATCGACCTGCGGACACCGACTGCGTTCGACTTCTCGACCGACTTCACGCGCGCTCGCGTCCTCGCCCAAGGCGCACAGCTCGCGCTCGACCGCAAGCAGAAGGGGTTCGGAGGCGCGGTCGGCATCGACGCCGCGCGGCGTTTCGGCAGCGACCACCAGTTCGGCGTCTATGTCGCGGGCTATTACGAGGAGCGCGCCAACGCCGCGGAATCGACTGCGGTGCAGAACGACTACAAGACCACCGCCTTCAACGTCGGCACGCCCCGCGCCAACGGGAACGCGCTGTCGGCCGACGGCGTCCAGTGGAATTTCTACAACAACGAGATCAAGCGCTACGGCGCGACCGGCTCGCTCGACTATCACGGCGACCCGGTCGAGCTATTCGCGCGGGTGAATTACGCGACCTATCTCAACACCAACACGATGAACCAGACGGGGCTGCGCAACGAACTGACGCGCGGCCAGACCAACTCCAACCCGGTCCGTACCCTGACCGGCGGCGGCACGACGCAGGCGTACAACGCCGCGGGAATCTACACACCGCTCGGTATCAACCCGGCCAGCTATTTCCGTACCGAGGACGTCGAGCAGGAGCTGTTCTCCGCGCAGCTGGGTGGCAAGGCTCACTGGAACGGCTTCACCGCCTCGCTCGAAGGCGCGTATGCCGACGGTCGCTTCGATCAGCCGCAGCGGATCGAGGCGGCGTTCCGCGGGATCGCTTATAATGGCGCGGCGAACAACACCGGCGCCGCGACGCAGGGCGTCGTCGTCGACCTGTCCAATCCCAAATCGCCGCGGCCGGTGCTGTCGTCAGGAGCGAGCGCCTATGTCGCGTCGCTCGACCGGCCGAGCCAGCTCTACATCCAGCAGGGTTACGACTATCTGTCGGAGATCAAGAAGACCGTGAAGGGCAGCATCGGCTGGGACAGCACCGGCGTGCTGACCAACATCGCGATCGGCGGGCTGTACGAGGATTCGGATCGCGACGGTCGCTCGCTGGCGCCCGACGTCACGCGCTACCGGTTCCTGACGCCGCTCCAGAACGGCACCGTGCAGGGGCCGACAATCAACCAGTATAACGGCTATGTGCTGACCGACTTCCTCGATTATTATCCGTCGCGCGGGATCAAGGTCCTCGACCGCAGCCAGCTCGATTCCCAGGTCAGCCAGTATGTGAACCAGTCGCTCGTATCACCGACGGTGATCAACCAGGGACTGCTGAAGGGCAACGAAAAGCGCGAGGCGGCCTATGCGACGGCGACGCTGACGATCGGGACGCTGGAAGTGATTCCGGGGCTGCGGTACGAGGACAACAGCTTCCGGGCGCGGTATTTCTCGACAAATGCGAACGGCGTCGGCGGCACTTTCGTCAATGCCGGACGCGACTACGATCATCTCGACCCCAGCCTGCTGGCGGCATGGAAGCCCGACGCGCGGTTCGTCGTGCGCGGTGCGGTGCGATCGAGCTATGCGCGCCCGGCCTTCGACCAGCTCGCCGGCCCGACCCAGCGGAGCGAGGCCGATTCCAGCGGCAACATCACCGTCACCCGGCCCAACCCGAACCTGAAACCGGTCGAGGCGTGGAGCTATGACGCGGGCGTGGAATATTATGGCGGCGTCGGCCGCTACCTCCAGGTCGCGCTCTATTACAAGACGCTCAAGAACATCCTCGTGCCGACCGGGACGCGCTCGATCGGCGACACCGTCGGATCGGTGACGACGATCCAGCCCGCCAACGGCCGCGACGGCAACGCGCGGGGTATCGAAGCGTCGGGTCGCTTCACGATCGGCGACATACTTGCCTCGAACTTCCTCGGCAATTTCGGGGTCGGCGGCAACATCACGTACCAGCACACCGAAGCGAACTATCAGATCTCGGCGACCGACATCCGGAAATCGACCCTGCCGCAGGCACCCAACCTGATCTACAACGCCGAGATCTTCTACGCCGCCGGCCAGTTCCGCACCAACCTGTCGTACAACTACACGGGGCGTTTTCTCGCGACCGTGCAGGACAGCCAGCCCGACATCTACGTCCAGCCGATCGGCGAGATGAACTTCGGCCTCGCCTTCGCCGCCACCGAAAACCTCGAAATCGGCGTGGCGGCGCGCAACCTGCTCGACCAGCACACCTATTGGGCGACGGTGGGCAAGTCGGAACGCTACATCTCGAACGACCGCAACGGCGGCTACATGAACACCGGCCGCGTGTTCCAGTTCAGCCTGACGATGAAGATGTAACAGCCGGGAATACCGCCGGTCGCCTGTAAATGGTGACCGGCGGCGACAAACTGGTCGCTGTTCGCCTCTTCAGAATATCGACGACACGCCGACGTACCGAAACGCCCGGGAATTGTTAAATCGACGCTCTTGATGACGGCGGCGCTTACGGTCGGACGGCTAGGAGCGGTAACCGCTGGCTCGCCGCTATCGCCGCGACATCTGCGTCGGCGGCGCGAACCTGTGAGGTTCTACACACGGCCTACACCGCTGCGACCCACGCCCAGCCGACCTGCATGCAGAACTGGATCGCCTGATCGTGGGCGCTTCTTCCCCGATCGGGTTGCGGGCCTCACCCCGCGCTAGAATTTCGGGTCGAAGTTGAAGAAGATCGGGTTCGACAGCGCGACCATGTTGCCGCTGAGCGCCATCGAATTGGGCACCTGCGGATAGGGCGTCTGCGGCCCTTCGACGGTGACGCGATAATAGGCGCGGCCGTGGATCGGCGGGGTGTCGGTGAAGGTCGCCGATCCGGTCGCGGGATCGCTGGTATAGGCGCCGAAATCCTCGCCGTCCTTGACCACCTTGATCTTGTACGCCGCGCCCTTGATGCCGCCACCGACAAGCTTGACCTGAAACGTCACCGGCTTGCCGGTCGGCACCGCATTGTCGCCCATCATCATGTCCATCCTGCCGTCGCCATCGCGATCGGCCATCAGCTCGACGCGCGGATCGTCGGGGTTGGCGCTGACCGAAACGCGCCCGTTGCCCAGTGCATCGATCACGCCCTGCGCGGTGCGCGTCTTCGCAAACACCCAGGTCGTCGGCGTACCGACATAATTGGCGGTCGCCTGGACGCTGTTGGGCACGGTCTGTGCGGCGGTATCGGGGATACCGTGGTGCGAATCGCTCCCGCCGCGCCCGGTGAGCTTGCGACCCGATCGGAGCATATCGTCCCAGATCATCATCGCGTTGAGGTTGGTCGGCCAGACCGCCGAATTCCAGACCTCGATCGAATCGACCATGTCGTAGGAGAAGCCGAAATGATCCTTGCCGCTCGGGTGGTTGGCCGACAGATGGATATCGAGCGATTTCTTGACCGCGAGGATCTTTGCATCGCGCTCGTCCTCGACGTCGAACAGGCGCTGGTGATCATAGGGCTTGGCCGAGAAGACGTTGCCGTGGCCGCGCACCGTCGTCCATTCCGCACCGTACAGCAGGATCACCGACTTCGACGTGAACTCGGGGTCTGACCAGGTGTTGTGCGCGACGTCGCCGTGGACGTGATTGTCGTGATCGGTGATCGCGAGATAATCGAACCCGGCGTTTTCGGCGAAACGGATGATCTTCACCTCTGGGTTGTTGCTCGAATCCTTGCTGTGGCGCGAATGGAGATGGAGATCGCCCTTCAGCCATACCCCCTCGGCCAGGCTTGCCACCGGCGGGATCTTCGGATCGACGGCAACAGGAGCAGCCGCGTCTGCCGAGGAGGATACAAACAGGAGCGCGACGAGCGCGAGACGATCGAGCATGGTGGGGTCCTTCCGTCTTAGAAGCGGTAGCTGACGGCGGCGCGGACGTTGCGCTGGTAGAGCGAGCTGCCGATGAAGACCGCCTGCCCCGCTTCGCTGCTGTCGATCGTCCCCGCGCGCGGATTGCCGTTGGTCAGGCCGAGCGTGTTGGTGATGTTCTGCGCGATCAGCTGAAGCTGGAGCTTCGGCGTGACGTTGACCTGCGCCTGCAGGTCGACGCTGACATAGGACGGCAGGCTGATCTTGTTGGCGACGTCGGTATAGAGCTGGCCGGAATAATTGACGTCGGCCTGCACGCGGAGCGTGTCGCCGAACAGCGTTACACCAGGGGTCACGCGAAAAATGTTCTCGGGGATGCCGTTCAGACGGTGGTGCGAATAGTCGGTGAGCACGCCTGCGCTGTTGGTGTAGATGAAATCGGAGAAGCGTGAGTCTTGGTAGGTCCAGGATCCGTGCAGGTCGAACCACGCGACCGGGCGGATCGTCGCTTCCAGCTCGATGCCCTTGGTGATCGTGTCGCCGTACACCGTCACCGGCGACAACAGGCCGTTGGCAAGCGTGCGGAAATCGCTGATCTGGTAGCTGTTGTAGACGGTGCGGAAGCCGGTCGCGTAGAAATCGACCGGGCCGCGCGAGTATTTGATCCCGCCCTCCAGCATGTTGAGCGTCTGCACCACCGGCGTCGCGCCCGCATTGGTGATGAAGTTGGAGACTGCCGGCAGCCGGAACGTGTCGGTATAGCGGACGAACGCGCCGACATAGGGCTGGAACTGGTAATTGGCGCCCGCCGTCCAGGCGAACCCGTCATATTTGCGGGAAAACGGCGTGAAGACGCCTGTGCCTGTCCCGACCGAGTCATCGGCAAGCGTCGGGCTCTGCCCCAGATTGACCTTTTGCGCGCCCTCGACCGCACCGCTTGTCTTGATCCGTTCATAGCGGACGCCGCCGTCGAACCGCAGTTTCGGCGTGATCTGCCACTCGTCGCTCGCATAGACCGCGACGTTGTCCGAAATGCCGTTGGCGTTGGCGAACTCGGCGCCGTAGCCGACGATGCCGCCTTCGGTCAGCGACGCGAGCTTGTTGCCGCTGGCGTCGAGCCGGTAGACGTCGAGCAGGTCGGCATGGTTCTTGACGTCGGTCAGCACCGACGCTGTGTTCGCGCCATATCGCTCGTTCTCGCGCGCATAATAGAAGCCGATGGCGAGATCGTGATGGCCAAGCAGGTCGAGCTTGCCGACGATGCGCGTGTCGTTGATGAACTCGCTCAGCGGCACGGTATGCGTCCGCGCGAGATCGACCAGCGCGAGCCCGTTGCCGTTCTGGTTAGCAATATCGAACGCATTGCCACTGTCGCGGTAGAACAGCCCGAGCGTCTGCCCCGCCGAGGCGTTGATCGCCTTGCCGTAATTCGCGTTCAGGAAGGTTTTCGCCGGCGATACATTGTACGGCGTGATGCTGTTGCGCTGCGTGAAGCTGTCACGGTAGCGCGTGTTCTGCTGGAGCTTGATCGTGTCGGTCAGCTGGTATTCGGCTTGCGCGCTGAGCTGTGTCAGCCGGACCGTGCTGCCGACCGCATTGTCGAATGCGATCGGGCCATTGGGATTCCGAAACGTCAGATGCCGCGTGTCCGGGCCGGCGATATTGTCCTTACGGTTGTCGAGGCCGGGAACGCTGACGACGTCGCCATCGGCGTTGCTGGTGTAGATGCCGCCGCCCCAATAGCCGACGCGTTCGTCGATGCGCTTGACGCCGAACGACACCGACCCGCGATCGAAATCGCGCGACAGCGTGGCGCGGATCTGCCCGCCTTGGTCCTGCCTGAAACCCGAATGGTGCTGGCCGTCGGACAGCCGGTAATAACCCCCGGTGAAGAAATGCCAGCCGGTGTTGCCGATCGGGCCACCAAGCCAGCCGTCGACGCGGTTCGAATTGTAGCTCGATCCTTCGTAGCGGATCAGCCCCTCGAGCGTATCGCCGCCGCGCCGCGAAATGAAGTTGATCGCCGCGCCGGGGGCGTTGGAATAGAAGATCGCCGACGGTCCGCCGCGCACGACTTCGATCCGCTCGACGGTCTGGTCGACCCGCAGCGACTGGTCGCCGTTGAGCCAGCCGAGCCCGGGATCGCCCTGGATCGGGATCCCATCTTCCAGCAGCGCGACGGTCTGGAACCCGTCGCTCGGGATGCCGCGGACGCGGACGCCCGCGCTGACTTCGCCCGAGGTCGGCGTGGTGTAGAACCCCGGCACCTGCTTGAGCGCTTCGGCCACCCCGACCGGCGCGCGCAGTCGGAGATCGCGGTCGGAGATCGTCGAGATGGCGTAGCTCGTCTCGACCTTGCGCTGGCCTTCGGTACCGGCGCGGCCCGTAACAACGATGTCGTCACCGTTCGTATCTCCGCCACCTTGGCCGGCTGCGGGAACCGTGGGAGTTGTCGCAGTCTGCGCAAAAGCGGGCTGTGCGACGAGCACGCTAGTAGAGAGCGCGGTGGCCAAGGCCACGCGCGACACGAGAATACGGGTCATCATTATTTCCCACCCAGCCAAAAGCTGGGCCAACCTATGATAGTCTTTGGTATCGTTTTTGTGACAAGGCGGTAGCAATACCAAATGCCGGCAACGGTGCGCCGAGCACGGAACTCAACTTGTGTCTTGCCGCTTCAAAGACGACCGCTCGCCGACCTCAGCGAGCAACCGATATTCTGGGCGCAATGCCTCGCATCGCAACGCCTTAGCGCGTATATGGAGCGGATGATGAAATCGTCGCATCGATCGGCCGATCACGGGGCCAGACGCTGATGTCGTGGGTCGAGAAGCTCGCGATCGTCGCCGGCATGGTGCTGTTCATGGAGTGCTTCGCCTGGGCAGCGCACAAATACGTGATGCACGGCTGGGGTTGGGGCTGGCATAAATCGCATCACGAAGAGCATGACGGGTGGTTCGAGAAGAACGACTATTACGCCATCGTGTTCGCGATCGTCCCGATCATGCTGTTCGTCGTCGGCCTGTGGTGGGAGCCGCTCTGGTGGGGCGCGCTCGGCATCACCGTCTATGGCGGGATCTACGCGTTCGTCCACGACATGCTGGTGCATCAGCGCGGCGGGTTTCGCTGGGTGCCCAAACAGGGCTATTTCAAGCGACTGCTCCAGGCGCACCGGCTTCACCACGCGGTTGAGGGCAAAGACGGCACGGTCAGCCACGGGTTCCTGTTCGCGCGCAAGCCGGCCGTGCTGAAGGCGCAGTTGCGCGCCAATGCCGATCCCCAGCGACGCGTCGCACGGTCGCAGCCGGCGGCACCGTCGGTGCAGTCGGCAACACCGTCGGTCGCCCCCCGCTCGGTTGCGGCGGATCAGTGAGCGTCGCATCGCCCCTACCCGCGTCCTCGCCCGGCGCTGCGGCTCGGCATCAGGCGTGGATCGGCCTGTCGCTCGCCGCGGCGATCGTTGCGGTGTGGCTCGCGATCCACATCACCGGAATCTTCTTTTGGCGGTGGAGTCTGGCCACCGTGCCGATCGCCGTCGTGATGGTGGTCGTGCAGACTTGGCTCAGCACCGGCCTGTTCATCGTAGCGCATGATTCGATGCACGGCGCGTTGGCGCCTGGCTATCCGCGGCTGAACCGCCTGACCGGCGCAACCTGTCTCTCGCTGTACGCCTGCCTTTCCTACGCGACCTTGCTGCCGCAGCATCACCTCCATCATCGCCATGCCGGCACCGCGAGCGATCCCGATTTCCATGGCGGCGATCCGAGTTTGCTGGGGTGGTTCCGGCAGTTCTTCCGCACCTATTATTCGCACGGGCAGATCGTCCGCATCACGCTCGTCGCATTGGTCTACACGCTCGTACTGGGCGCACCGCTGGGAAATATCGTGGTGTTCTGGGCGGTGCCCGCACTCGGTGCGGTGTTGCAGTTGTTCGTGTTCGGCACCTGGCTGCCGCACCGCGAGCGCGACGAGCCGTTTGCCGACCACCATCACGCGCACAGCGCTAAAATCCCGCCGCTGCTGTCGCTGCTGACGTGCTTTCATTTCGGCGGCTATCACCACGAACATCATCTGTCGCCCGGTACGCCGTGGTGGGGCCTGCCCGCCCGACGTCGCGCCCTGACGGTGCGCACCGGCCACCCCGAACCGGCACGACGCGCGCTATGATGCTGGCCATTCTACTGTCCGCGATCGCGATGACCGTGATCGTCGGTGTCCGCTATCTCGCCGTCTCGGGCGCCTTCGCCTGGGCGACGCGCCGGAAACATCCGGGTCTGTATCTCGGCCTCGACCCGCAGGTCCGACGCGAGATCGTCTGGAGCCTCGCCTCGGCGGCGATCTACGGCATCCCGGCCGGCGTGGTTGCCTGGGGCTGGCAGCATCGCGGCTGGACCCGCGTCTATTCCAACATCCACGCGTACCCGCTCTGGTACTGGCCGGTCTCGGTGCTGCTCTATCTGCTGCTCCACGACGCGTGGTTCTACTGGACGCATCGCTGGATGCACCGGCCCGCGCCGTTCAAGCTCGCGCATGCGCTGCATCATGCCAGCCGACCGCCCACCGCCTGGGCGGCGATGGCGTTCCATCCGATCGAGGCGCTGACCGGCGCGGTAGTGATCCCGTTGCTGGTCTTCTTCGTACCAATCCATATCAGCGCCCTCGCTGTGATCCTGACGATCATGACGGTGATGGGCGTCACCAACCACATGGGGTGGGAGATTTTCCCGAAGTTCATGTGGTCGGGACGGCTTGGCGGCTGGCTGATCACCGCCAGCCATCACCAGCGGCATCATGAGCTCTACGCGTGCAACTACGGCCTGTATTTCCGGCATTGGGACCGTCTGTGCAGCACCGATCGCGGCGTCGGCGACTTCCTCCGCGAACACGCGCGTGCCGAACGCCGCGCGGCCGCGGCCGATGCGGCTGGCGCGCCGGCTACCGCCGATGGACCGGGTTCGCGTCGTTCGGGACGGTAAGCCCGGTCGACTGTTCGACTGTTCGACCGTTCGGGGCCACGTCTCGTCGACCGTCCGGCTCCTTATCGTACCGGGCACGTTTTCGCTTCCATCTGAGGGAGATGACAATGACCGACGCCACTGCCGTAAGCGCCCGCCAGCGCGAGATCGCGACCGAGCACCTGCTGTTCAAGCTGATGGAATATGTCGAGGCACAGCATCCCGGGCTGCTCGACTTCATGGAAGACAGTCTGGATCACCTCGGCGATCCTGCCACCGACGATACCAAGGATGACGAAGGTGTTCGCCGGATCGCACGCCGGATGATTGTCGGCGCCCGCAAGGAGACTGCGAACTGATCGTGCGCCTCCGCCTGTAGCGCTAAGGCTGGGTGTATCGGCGGCGATCCGTCGCCACGCGACGTGCCCCCATCCAACAGAAAAGGCGGCCCTCGCGAGAAGGCCGCCTTTCTTGTTCTCGACAAGCGAGGGTTAGAACTTGAAGTTCGCCCCAGCGCGGAACGTACGACCGATGACACCGGCATAATGCCAGGTCGGCAGGTAGTTGGTCCCCGAATACGACGCCGGCGCGACCGGTGCCTTCTCGTTAGTGAAATTGCCGACGTTGAAGTTGAACGAGAACTTGTCGTTCACTTCGACCGACATGTTCAGATCGGCATAGATGAAGCGCTTGATGTAGCAGAACTTGTCGCCCGTTCCGTACAGGTTGTTCGCGCAGCTCAAGTCGATGTTGCCGGCGTCGTCGGGAGCGACCTCATCTGCGGCCACCGCCTTGATCCGCGACACGTAATAGGTCGTCGCGGTCAGCGAGAATGCACCGAACTGCAGCGTGTTCTGCCAGTTGCCACGGATACGCGGCGTGCCTGCACCCGACGACAGCTCGTATGGTCCAAGCGTACCGGCATATTTCTGGACGACCCCGTCGCCATTGTCGACGTTGTACTTGAACAGGCGAGTCACATCGATGCGGCTGATGAAACGCGCTTCGCCGCCGAGCGGGACATTGACGTTCGCGCCCAGATCGATGCCCGACACCGACTGGCTCGCCGCGTTGACGTACGGCGCGTTGATGATGAGCACGCGGGGCAGCGCGGCCGGAAAGAGCGGATCGATCGCGTCGACCGCCGATACCGTGTAGCCGGCGGGCAGCGGCGTACCGGCGAAATAGGCGGCCCGGGCATCGGAAGACTGCGGCCCCGTGACGATCACGTTGGTCTTCTTGATGTTGTAGTAGTCGACCGTGAAGCTGAACCAGGGGGTCGGCTCGATCACGACGCCGCCGGTGAAGCTGCGCGACTTCTCAGGCTTCAGGTCGGGGTTGCCGGTGAAACCCGAACCCAGGCTGTAGGCCAGATTGTACGGGTTGCCGTTGGCCTGGCACGACGTCAGCGTTCCGGTGCCGCCATGGGCGAGGATGAAGCTGCACGGCGGCGTTACCGTCACGAACCCGGCGTAGCTCGAGCGTGCGTTGTTCTCGGCGAACGTCGGTGCGCGGAAGCCCTTCGAATAGGTGCCGCGGACCGCGATCTGCTTGATCGGCGTGAACTTCGCACCGATCTTCGGCGAGAAATTGCTGAAGCCTTCCGAATAATGATCGTAGCGGCCCGACCCGTTGATCTCCAGCGTGCTGAGGACCGGAGCGTTGATCTCGAAATAGCCTGCGGACACGGTGTGCGACCCGAACGCCGCCGAGGTGTTGGCGTAGCGATCGAGGTTGGCGTTGAGGCTGTTGTTCTCCTCGACCTCGTGACGGATCTGACCACCGACGGCGACCTGAAGCGGGCCACCCGGCAGGTCGAACAGCTGCTTGCTGATCGACGCGTCGAGCGAGGCGAGCGAGGTGTGCGACCCGACCGAGAAGCGCGGCGCGACGAGATCGCGCGTTGCCTGGCTGTTCGCCGACGGATTGACGAAGTTGTAGGCGCCGGTGTTGATCGCCTGCTTAAGCCCCGCGATGTTGATCACGCCGAGCGAGTCGATGTTCAGATTGTCCTTCGCGCCGACCGCATCGACCTGCCAGTTCCAGCCGCCCTCGAAGGTGCCGCGCAGGCCGGCGGCCCCACGGATGACTTCGTTGGTGCGGATCTGGCTCGCGGGCAAATCGCCGAACAGATAATAGATGCGTGCCGCGCCGTTGCTCGGATCGTTGGCAAAGGCGGTCGCATACGGGTTGTTCGGGTTGAGCTGACGATCGGCGGCGGTCACGCAGTTGATGCCCGCCGAGCAGACATACACCGGCAGGACGACGCCCGGGTTGTTCGAGGCCAGGGCCGGCGACGCACCATAAGGCTGCGTCTGGCGGATAGCGCTGGGTGGGCGCGTCTTGGTGACGACCTGGTTGTGCGAATAGCTGCCCGACACATAGCCTTCGATGTTGTCGGAGATCTTCAGGCTGAGGCGGCTCGAGAACGCGTACCGCTCCTGCGCCGGCTGGATCTGGACATATTCGGTGGTGTTATCGTGTTTGCAAGCCGTACCGCGCGACCCCCCGGTCGTGACAGTGTAGCTGCCGTTGCCGCAATTGAGATTCAGCGATGTAAAATTGCTGTAGGGAACCGTCTGCCCTGCCGCATTGACGTAAGTGCCATTCGCCGCGGCCGTCCGTCCGCCAGCGTACGGGTTATTGAGATCAGTCTGACTGGTCCGCACGACAAGGGCGTTGATTGTGCTCTGAGGGAGCGCGTTATCGTTGGGGTTGCCGTCGATGCCACCGATCGAGCTCAGATCGAGCGTGTTGAAGGGGAACTTGCGATCGCTGACCGAGATCGCCGTGTCCTTCTGATACTCACCGTTGACGTAGAAGTTGAACCCCTGGCGGTCATAGTCGCCGATACCGGCGGTCAGGTTGGCGCGGTAGCGGCCACCGTCGCCGAGTTCCGAAATGCCGCCCTCGGCAGTGCCCGACACGCCGACGACGTGCTTCTTCATGATGATGTTGACGACGCCGCCGATCGCGTCGGCGCCATAGCTCGACGACGCGCCGTCCTTCAGCACTTCGATCCGCTCGACCGCGCTGAACGGGATCGAGTTCAGATCGACATAGGCGTTGTGGCCGTCATCGTTGAGCGGGAAGTTGGTCGAGCGCAGCCCGTCGATAAGCACCAGCGTCGACGACACGCCGAGACCGCGCAACGACACGGCGGCACCACCGGCCGAGAAGCCGTTCTGGAAGCCGGTCGAGATCGAGCCGGCGCCATCCGCGGAGATCGAACGCACCGCGTCGTTGATGTTGGTGATACCCGCGCGCTGCAGCGTCTGCGTGGTCAGCACGGTGACCGGCGACGGCGTCTCGGTATCGGTCCGGCGGAACAGCGAACCGGTGACGACGATCTCCTGACCGGTCGCATCGGCCGGCTCGGCCTTGGTATCCTGCGGTGCGATCGTGGCTGGAGCCGGCGCGGTTGCCGAAGCGTCGGTGGTGGTGGTCGCATCCTGTGCGAAACCGGTGGCCGTCGAAAGAATGAATGCCAGCGGCGTAGCGGCCGCGAGCAGGATCGCCTTCGAGGTCGAACGAGATGTCGAGATCATGAAATAATTTCCCCCCAGTGGCCCCGAACGGTCGCTTTGACGATCCGTCCGAAACGATGTGTCCCGACCGCCGCGGCGCGGCTGATCAGGACTATGGGGAGAGAAGTGAGGTAACGTATCTGTCATGTAAAGCAGCAAAGCTGGCGTGTAACGAACAGCGCACCATAGTGATGGAAATGACACAATCGGTGGCATGAACACCGGTGAATTTGTACTATTTTCACTGGGTAGCGGCAGAGCGCACGAAAATTACATAAGGCTGTCGCCTCGTGACGCCGGTCAGCGGGCTGCGTCCGAGCCGCTGGAATTATAACGGGGACTACGAAACGCCCTACCCAGCGTGCGCGCAGTTTGCGCGAGGCGAGCGTTCAGATGGTCTTACTGCGTGCTGCCCTCGCACTCGATTGTTCTCGCAATTCGACTGCCGCCACATGCCTTTACCCGGTGAACCACGGGGACTCACCCGACCCGAATAGGCGTCTAACCTAAAATAGGCCGAGCGATCAGCGCCCGTTCTGCGGCACAGCCGGCAGCCGCCGGACGGGCAGCGGCTGGGGATTGTCGTAGCGCCGATAGCTCGGTCCGCGCCGCCGCGAGATCCGCCTGGAACGCGGGCGACGACGACAGCGCGGTCAGCGTGGCGCTCGCCGACAATCGGCCGGCTTCCACCGCACTGGCGTTATGCGCGCCACAGACGATGCGGCTTTGCCCGAACGCGCGACCGCGTGCGAGGATGGAGGTCGCGCGGTCGGGTGCGAGTTCTGCCAGCAAGGTCGCCCATGTCCACCCCGCCGTGGTATGTCCCGACGGATAGTCGTAACTTCCCTGCAATTCGCCGACCGGCTGGCATACCGCGCCTTTGTCGATCAGATAGGGGCGCTGTCGCTTGTAGAATGACTTCGCGATGCCGGTGTTGCGCGCGGTGTCGGAACCGGCTTTCTCGATCAGGCGCGCGGTCAGCGGTGCGTTGGCGGGCGTGAGCTCGACCCCCATGGCGCAACTGAAATCGCGCATCATGTCGCCCGTGCCGAGCTTTACGTCGTTGGTCGCCAGTCGCCAGCGCGGCGAGCCGACCAACGCGCGCGTCTGGCGGAAGATCGCGCGGTCCGCCTGCCAGCGCGGGTCGTCCCGCTGCGGCGCGGGCGGAAGCACTGCGAGGATATCGAACGCGCCTTTCGCCAGATAGACGAGCGGCTCCTCGCCTTCGGGGCGTTCGACGACGCCTTGCGCCAGGGCAATTGCGGAAAGACCGAGTATCGCGGTCGCTGCAAGAATGGCTGAGGGCACCCGCATTTCGGCGTCTCCTGAGGTGGTCGTGTGAAGTAACCTTGCCTATCGATGAGATCGGCGGCTGTCGGGAAACGCCGCTAGAAGCCTGCCGTGAGCGTCATCGTGAAGGTCCGGCCCCAGCGGACGATCTGCGGAACCTGATAGCTGTCCGGGCCGACCGTGCGGTAATAGCTGATATTGTCGAAGATGTTCGACACCGCGCCGGCGATTTTCAGATCGCTGTTGACGCTGTAGCCGACCGTCGTGTCGACGCTGCTGGTCGCGCGCTGCGTGTCGTTCAGCTCCTTGCCGCCGAAATCGCCGAACCGGTACGCGGCGATCAGCGGGCCGTTGTAGCGGTACGACACGTTCGCGGAGAGGCCGCCCTTTTCGTAGAATAGCGACGCATTGTAGAGCCGTTCGGGCGCCCCCTGCATCGGCTGGGTCTTATCGGTCGACGCGTCGTTCAGATGCGCCCACGAATGCTGCAGCGTCATGTTACCGGATATGCCGAATCCGGATTCCCAACCCGGCAACTCCACCAGTTGGTACCGTGCAGCGATTTCCACGCCGTAAAGGCCTGCGGTTCCGCCGTTGACCGGCTTGGACACCGATTGAAGACCATCGACCGCGATCTGCGTCGCGCGGAAGTTCGTGCCACGATCGTAGAGATAGTCGCTCAGCGCCTTGTAGTACCCGGCGACGGAGGCGCTGAAACCGCGATGCTGGTGTTCGATGCTGGCGTCGAAATTCCAGGATTTCACGGCCTTCAGGTCCGGGTTGCCTTCGGTCACGCTGATCGTGCCGTCCGAGTTCACGCTCGTCTGGCTCCCGCCGGCAAGCTGGAAGAATGCCGGGCGCGTGTAGCTCCGCCAGACCGCACCGCGAATGACATTCTCCTCGCCCGAACGGTAGTTAGCATGAAGGCTCGGGAGGAGAATGTCGTAGTGGGTCCGGCTGGACTTGAAGCCTTCCTGTAGCGCCGATCCCGAGATGCCGTCGACGCTGACGGAATTCCAGAAGATGTTGTCGATATCCGTATGCTCGAACCGCAGGCCCGGCTGGACCTCGAGCGCGTTGCTGACGATCTTGGCGAGCGCGTACCCCGCATAGACGTTTTCATGCCCCGACAGCGTGTTCCGATTGAAGTCGTTGGCCGACAGCGTCGTGGCCGCTGCGGCGTTGCGCGCCGCGGCGGTAAGCGCGGCGCCATCTCCTCGTACGAAGCTATAGGGGTAGTATTCCCGATCTATCGACGACTCCTCGCCGCGCGCGAACGGGCTGGCGTTCAGTGCTTGGCCGGCGGGCAGGAAGTTCAGATTGCTGTAGTCGCGCGAGAAGCTGTCGCGCGTACTGTGCACGACCTTGACGCCGGCGGTCAGCGATTCCAGCCACGACCCGATCTTGTAGGTCGCATCGAAGCGTCCGCCGAGCTTGGAGGCGGTGCTGCGCGAGTTGGTGAACTCACCGCTGTCCTGTTCGACGCCGTACAGCGCATTGTTGTTGAAACGGGCCAGCTGCGCGGTGCTGAGCAGGGGCAGAGGATAGCCGTTACGATAGGAGAGCGCGAAAGGGCCGTTTAACTGGTTGCCCGCGAACGTCTGGTAGGTCACCTCCGAATGGTCCGGTGCCGCGCTCTTGCCCCAGCTCCAGAAGCCGCTGTAGCCGAGCGTCAGGCGACCGGCATCGGTCGTACCGCCGAGCACGCCCGATGCCAGCGTCGACTCCGCCGGGGCCGTTTCGAACCATGCGTGATATTCGCCGTCGCTCTCGGCATTCTGGTAAAGACCATCGGGGCGGACGACCGCGGCCGAATAGCGGTCGGCCTGGATGCTTTTCTGATAGATTTTCTGTTCGATGTTCGAGACCGCATAGGTGCCGCGTGCGTAGAGTTTCGTCGCACCCAGATGCCAGTCGAAGCCGAGCGCGCCGCCATAGCGCACCTGATTGCCCTCGCTGAACTGGGCATTGGTGCTCGTCAGCAGCAGATTGTCCTTCTTGGCGAAGCCATCGGGATTGCTACCCTGCTCGCCTTGCGAGACCGCGAACTCCCATTGGCCAGCCTGGAAGTCGACCATCGTCGAGGCGAAATACCGCTTGCCGTAATAACCCGAGGCGTAAACGCCGAACTGCTCGTCGTTGCCGAAGCGGTGCGAGACTTCGGCCTGCACCATCCCCGTCCCCGCCGGCGTGTGGTAATCGAGCGCGTATTGGCTCAGGCCACCCTGCAGATAGAGACCGACATGCGTCTTTTTGTCGAAGTCGAAGGCGGACGGCGTGCGGAAGTCGATCGTGCCACCGATCGCGTCGCCGTCCATGTCCGCGGTCGACGTTTTGTTGACGACGACTGCGGCGATGCCAACCGGAGGCAGCAGATCGAGCTGGATCTGGCGCGAATACGGCATGCCCTGCGCCGCGTTCGCGCCGTTGACGAGATTGACGTTGTACGAACCGCTCAGCCCACGAAGATAGACGAAGCTCGCGCCACCCCGCGCCGCGCCGTCGAGGCCGCCGTGATTGCCCGACGAGGGCGTGCCGAAAAAGTCGGTCGGTGCGACCGAAATACCCGGCAGTCGTGCCATCGCATCGACGACGCTGACATTGGGTTGGCGCTGGAGGTCGGCGCTCGACAGCACGCTGGTCGTACCAGTCGACTCGATCTCCGCTTTCTTCGAGGCGTGGCCCGTGACGACGATCTCCTCACCCGCGGCATTTTTGACCTCGTCGGACTTACCCACGACGACACCCTGCGCCTGGGCTTGCGCGGATGGTGCGTCGGCACCCTTCGCATAGGCGGCAGACGGCATGGCCAGCGTGGCAATTGCGATCGCCAGACAGGCGGTACTCCCGCGTAAAGCGAGCACGCCGAACATGGGACGCACGTCCTCGGCAGAACGATCAAATCTGTTCATGCAACACCTGAAAATGGGGAATAACTTCGGTCTGCGCCGCCCCTAGTGCGAGCGTATGACGGCGATGTGACGTATCGTATAATATATGTAACGCCGTTTTAGGCGTGGTCGCACAATCGAAACTGGCAGCGATGGTGCGCTTCAGTCGATGTCATCAGACGGACACGAACCCTGATTAGCGCGGCGGAATCAGATCGGACCATCCCGTCATTCTTCGTGCAGCAGGTTATCCATGAAGCGTTATTCCCTCAAGATCCTGGCTACCCTGACATTGGCCCAGGCAATGCCGGCGGTCGCACAGGACCTGCGCGTCATGACGTTCAACGTGCGCTATCCGAACCCCGACGATGGTCCGAACGTATGGGCAAAGCGCCGCGACGTGTTCGTGAAGACGGTCCGCGCGGCCAATCCCGACGTGATCGGAACACAGGAGCTATTCCAGTCGCAAGGCCGCGATGTCGTCCGTGCGCTGCCCGAATTCCGCTGGTTCGGCCGCGACCGGTTTGGCGGCCATACCACCGAGCATATGGGCATATTCTACCGAACCGATCATCTCCGTCTCGTCAGCCAGGGGGACTTCTGGCTTTCGGAGACCCCGGCAGTGCCCGGCAGCATGGCTTGGGGTGCGACGCTCCCACGGATGGTCTCCTGGGGCATCTTCGCGACGCGCGGCACGAAGCCCTACAGGTTCCTCATGATCGATACGCATTTCGCGAACCGCGACGTCGAAGACGAGGAAGCCCGTCGTCGATCCGCAGACCTGATCGCCGCCAGGCTACCGATGCTCGCCAAGGGCCTGCCGATCGTGCTCACCGGGGATTTCAACGCGACGCCCGACAGCGAAGCGCATCGTCGGCTGGCGGCCGTCCTCACGGACGTCTGGGCGACCTCGCCGACGAAAACCGGTCCTGAAGGCACGTTCCACGACTTCACCGGCAAGCCCCAGGCAATGATCGACTACATCATGGTACGCGGTTTCGCGCCGGTCAGCGTCGCCGTGCTGACCGATCACGCCGGCGACCGCTATCCGTCCGATCATTTTCCGATCGTTGCCGTGCTGCGTCGCAAAGACTGAGCACTCCGACGTATCACCTTAACCCGAACCACCACCGGGGGCCAGCGGGCGACCGAGCGGCCCCTGCAGGTGCAGCGACGTCTGCGGTCCGTAGAAATCCGCGATCCCACCCCAGGCGCGGTGGTTGAGTTCGAGCAGGAACAGGATGCGGCGCATGACGCGCACCTGCGTCGCAGGGGGTCTTGCGACGATGTGCTCGAACGCGTCGCGCGAGATGCTGTTGTGGTTCAGATCCTCGTTCAGTTCGTCATGATCGCCCGCCAGATCGCTGAACGCGGGATTGGTACGCGCGACCGAAGCGAGCCTAAGCGACATCTTTGGCGGCTCGCCGAACACACCCTCGATGACCATGACCGACGCGCAGGACGTGACCGGATCGACCTGCGCCATGAGAGTCAGCAGGTCGACGAACGCGAAATGCAGCGGCAGCGGTACCGCGCGATCGAGCGCCGCCTGGGTGATGCCGAGCGTCTCGCAGGTCGTGCTCTCGAGCGCCTCGTGCCCGACCTCCTCGCCGAAATAGCGGAACATCATCGCCCGCAGCGGCGCGATCAGCCGGCGACTGAGATTAGGCGCGATGATCTCCACGAACCGGCAGGTCACGTGATATTGTTCGATGAACGGCCCCGCGATCAGCGGCGACCAGCGATCGCCGAGCGCATCGAGCATCGTGACATACGGGTTTTCGCCCCATTTCCCGAGCGTGCTGCGGGTCAGCATCTCGACGCGGCGCATGAATTCGAGGCCCGTCAGCGTCGGCAGATCGGGGATCGGCGGAACGGCGAAGCGCAGCGCGGCATCGTCGGTCGAGTCCGCCAGCGCCCGCGCGATCAGCCAGAGGTGCGATTCCAGATCGCGCGGATCGTAGAGCGCCAGCGCCTCGACGATCGCGTCGCTCTCCGGCAGCGCGGCGTCCTCGCCCGTGATCCGCGCGAGCATCACCCCGGCGGCGATCAGGGTCAGTGGCGCCGAGTTTCGGAAATAGGCGAACTCGGCGATGATCAGCCCAAGATGGAAATTGGGTTGGACGTCCGCGTCGAACGGGTCGCCCGTGGTGCCCAATGTCGCGCTGGCGAGCGCCATGTCCGACTCGATCCTCAGCACGGCTGCGTGGGCGACGAGGCGGTCGAGCCGGTGGGTTGGCAGGTCCGCCCGAATGGCGACGATGGTGCCGTCGATGCATGAGTCGATCGCGGCGATCCGCGCGGCAAGTGTCTGTCGGATCCCGTCGTGCCCCTCCCCGATCAGCGCGCGGCCATCGAGAAAGGCACCCAGCGCGCCCCAACCATCCGCCCCCGCTTCGCGCATCAGGTCCCAGAGCGGGGCGCCGCCGTCGCGCAGCGTCGCCAGTTCGGTCGCCATCCGTGTCGCCGACGCGGCATCGTCGAGCGCCAGGACATATCTCGCGTCGCCCTGCGTAAGCGCGATCGCGGATGCGTCGGGCGCGTGCTCGATCGCGTCGACGCACAAGCGCGGATCGGCGTAGCGGTGGAAGGTCCAGAGATCCATCAGGAATCCTCGAAGATGCGCGCGATCGCCGCACGGGGCTGGGCGTAGAACGTCAGGATCTGCTCTTCCTGGAGGATCATCGTCTCGATCATCAGCGCGACGTTGCGCTTGACCACCACCGCGGCCTCGCGGTCGACCACCCCTTCGAGCGCCATCAGGTCGCGCGAGATGTCGGCATGCTCGTAATCCGCGTTGAGGTCGGCATGATCGCGCAGCGGCAGGTAGAAGGCGGCGGGAAGATCGAGTTCGCGACAGCGGTCGTCGAACGCGTCGACGAACGCTACCTGCGCCACCTCGAACAGGAACAGCACGGCCTTGAACGACAGCGGGTGCTGGCGCGCATAGACGCCGAGCGCGGCGCATAGCGCAAACGTGGTCGGTAGCGGCTGATGCGCTTCCAGCTCCTCCGGGGTGAGACCGACCGCCTCCAGCGCGCGCGCCAGGAACGCGTCGTGGCCGAGTTCGGATTTGAGAAACCCCTGAAGCAGATCGCGTTCCCGCGAAGTCCGGGCGGTCGCGAGCGCGGGCCCGATCAGCCCCGGCGCCGCCTTGACGATGTAGAAATATTCAAGCGCATACCCGATCAGCTGTTCGCGCGTCGCGCGGTGTTCGAGCAGCGCGGTGTGGAACGCGGACCGTGCGACGCGCTGCGTGACGCGCTCGGCGATCCGGCGGATCTCGCGGTAGAGCTGCGCGCCGCTGACCAGCCCTTCTGTGCCCGGCTCGGATTCGACCAACAGCCGGACCGCGTCGAACCCCTGGAGCAGCGCCGGTACCTTGTCGGCGATCTCGGGAACGCCGGCGATCATCGCGTCGATCGAAACGCCGCCACCCACCAGCTGGGCGATCAGGCAAGCCACGGCAGGCGCCTCCGCGGTCTCGAACGCGAACGCGCACGTGGTCTTGCCGATGCGGATCGTGGCCTCGTTCGCATCGATATCCGTGGTGACGCCGAGCCGAAACTTGGGCTGGCTGAGCCCGACTATGGTGGCCTCCATGCTATCGTCCTTTCACAGATCGGAGACGCGGCGGAGCAAAGGCGCGTCGCCGGTATAGTGCCGCCAGACGCCCGAATAGAACGCGTCGTACAGGTCGACGAACAGCGGCATCTCCGCCTTCAGACGTCGCACGTCGGTCTCGGCGATCGCGGGGATCTGCTGGAAGATCAGCCGGGTAAGGTTGCCATGCCCCGCATCGATGTTGATGTTCGCATGCGTGCGCAGCGGGCCGACGAAGCCGTCGTCCATGCCGACGCGGGTACACGCCTCGATGAAACTGTCCTCCTTCATCCCCTGCCCTTCGAGCAGGCCGAGCGTCGAAAAGAAGAACAGCGGATCGTTGTGCGCCCAATAGGCAAGCGCGTTGCACAGCGCCATCGTCTCGGGCAGCGGGATCGCGTCCTGCATATCCGCATAAGTGAGGCCGACATGCGTCAGCGATCGCAGCAGGATCTCGTCATGGCCATATTCTTCGGAGAAGAACTCGTTCAGCAGGAGCCTGACCGCGGTGTTGGGCACATAGGACAGCACCGGCGCGTCGAAATAGCTTTCGCGGAACAGGAAATGCCAGTTCTCGATCACCATGCCGGTAGCAAGCCGCTGCGAGAGGTCGCCCGGCGCGTTGGCGGCGAGGCAGGTCTGCCAGAACGGGTTGCGGTAGATCGTCGTCTCGCAACGCGCCTCGACCAGTTCCTCAAGCTCCAGGATGACCTCGGACCCGGAGCGAAACGGCGGCAGTGCGGTGTCGTCGAGCAGGCCCAGCCCGTCGAGCGACACGACCAGATCGTCGGCCACCTCGCGCAGTAGAGCGGGCTCTTCGGCGACGATCCGGTCGAGCGTGGTCGCGCCGTCCATCCGTCGCAGCGTTCGTTCGAGGACGGATTGCGGCACGTCGCGCGCGACGAGCGTATGGCGGTCGCCGAGCAGCAGCGCGGTCCCGCCGACGCGGATTTCGGTATTCAGCCGGGGGCGGCCAATGGTCTGGATGTCTTCGATCTGCACGCTATCGTCCGATCTCGGTCGCGCGGTCGCGCATGGCCGGCGGTGCGGGCACGCCGCACGGCCGGCCAGCAGCGAACGCGTCAGAGGTGGATGGCGATCAAGGTCGGGCGGCCATCGGCCTTCTCGACCGTGAACAGGAAGTGCTTCCCGCCCAGGGTGCCGGTGTTGATGTACAGATCGGGCTTCTTGCCGTCGAACGTGTTGTTCGCGAGATCGGCATGCTTCACTTCGTGAACCGTCGGATGTGCGGCAGCTGCAGAGATGATGTCCTCCTTTGTCGTGGTGCCGGCTTCGTCGAGCCGGCTGGGAGGCATGCTCTGCCCGGACGCAGCGGGGATCAATCGAAGACACCTCCGTTATGGCGTCACCGCTACGCCCCTCCTCGGCAGATAGACCCGAAACGACGCAGATCGCCGCAAGGGATTATAGTCTACGAGCCGATAGCCCTACGCTCAGGGTCAGGACCCATGACGTGGGAGGCGCGATTTGATTCAGGCCAACGCGTCGGTCGCGTATGGTCCGCACAAGACGCCGTACACCCGGTGCAGCGAAAGAGGCGTCGTCGGCCGCATGATGGAGGGATTGGCTGCCGCGGATGCCGAACCAAAGACCATCATGATCAACGCGACCGTCCAAGGCAGACCGCATGGCCCGGCTGCCTAAAGAAGTGGCACCCCGACCCGCTACGACCGATGCCCCACCGTCTTCTTCGCCGCCACCGCCCTCGCTGCCACCGTCATTTTCCAGCTAGAACAGTGATTCCTGACCCTAGCGCGTCTCGCCCTCCGTCGCTGTCGCGTCGAGCTTGTCCTGCGTCCTAGTCTCGAAGTCGTCCGCGTCGTGGCGTTCGTGGAGCTGGCTGGCAGGATCGCCGATCACGCGGTTGACCATCCGCCCGCGTTTCACCGCAGGCCGCGCACCGATCAAGTCGGTCCAGCGCACGACGTTCTTGTAGTCGTTCGCCTGAAGGAACTCGGCAGCCTCATAGACCTGACCGCTCACGAGCGCGCCGTACCACGGCCACACCGCCATATCGGCGATCGAATACTCGTCTCCGCCGATATATTCGCTCTCGCCGAGCCGCCGGTCGAGGACGTCGAGCTGGCGCTTCACTTCCATCGCGAAGCGGTCGATCGCATATTCGATCTTCACGGGCGCGTAGGCATAGAAATGCCCGAACCCGCCGCCGAGCATCGGACCCGCGCCCATCTGCCAGAACAGCCACGACAGCACTTCGGCGCGCTTGGCGGGATCGGTGGGAAGGAACGCGCCGAATTTCTCGGCCAGATACAGCAGTATCGAACCGGACTCGAAGACCCGGATCGGAGTCGCGCCGCTGCGATCGACCAGCGCCGGTATCTTCGAATTGGGGTTGGCCTCGACGAAACCGCTGCCGAACTGGTCGCCGTCCATGATCCTCATCAGCCACGCGTCGTATTCGGCGCCGACATGCCCGGCAGCGAGCAGCTCCTCGAGCATCACGGTCACCTTCACGCCGTTGGGCGTCGCCAGTGAATAGAGCTGGAGCGGATGCTTGCCGATGGGGAGTGGCTTGTCATGCGTCGCGCCCGCGGTCGGACGATTGATGCTGGCGAACCGGCCTCCGCTCTCCTTGTTCCACGTCCAGATCTTGGGCGGCACATACTCTGCGGTCTCGGTCATCAGGTCTCTCCGCTAGATTCAGGACTCTCCCGTCATCGATAGGCGGTAATCCGGAATTGCTCCAGCCGTTTGGGACGCGACGGTATCGTCGTAAGCCGCACTATGCAGGCAACCAACGAGCGGAACGCACCGCCGTCTGCCTGCGCCGGTACACAGCGACCGACCCAAGGACCGGGCGACTACCGCATTTGCATGAAGATAGAGACGGCGTTGCGGACGCTATCCGCAAACCGGTCATAGATCGCCCGCGCAACCTGGGCGATGACGGGCTGGCGATCGCGTCCACCGCGCGCGAACACCGCGACGGCCACGCGGCGGCCATCGGGCATGGTAATGAACCCGACGTCGTTGGTGATACCGTCGAGCGTGCCGGTCTTGTCCTCCACGCGCGTACCGGCGGGGAGGAGTGCGCGGATCCGGCGCGTGCCGGTCGCGCATCGGCTCATCAGCTCCAACAGGAACGTGCGGCTTTGCGCCGTCAGGACGGTACCATTGTCGATCTTGTTCAACAGCGTGACCATCGCGACCGGCGTGGCGACATCCCGGCTGTCCGCAAGGTGGCCGCGCTCCCGCAGCAGCTGGGCTATGGTCCGGTCCATCCGGATACCGGTGATATTCTGCGATGACAGCCACTGCTGGATCGCGCCGGGGCCGCCGAGCGCAGCAAGCAACTGGTCGGTCGCCTGATTATCGCTGCGGATGATCATCAGCTCCATGACCTTCGCCGCGGGCCGGCCGACGATCATGTCGCCGAGGCTGCGTCGTCCCTGATCGACCTCGCCGAGATAGGCGGCTGCGATGGCGAGCTTGACCGTGCTCGCCATCGGAAACGGGGTATCGCCGTTGATCGAAACGGTCGAGCCATCGCGAAGGTCCAGCGCAGCGATGCCATAGTCGCCGGAGCGTTCCGCGATCAGCTTGCTCAGCGCATGCTCGAGCCCGATGAGGTCCGGGGAGCTTGCGGCCGCCGGTGCCGGGACGAGGACGGTCGCGGCGATAAAGGACAGAAACAGATGGGAAAGCCGGGGTGCGTGCATCGATCGTCCTTGCGTATAGCTCTTCGGCAGCCTGCTCCTGCTAAACCGAAAAACCTGAACACATCGTGTTGCCCGCCGGTGAAATACACACAACGACGCGTCGCGTGCCGTTCATCGCGAAACCGGGCACCTGTGCCTACGCATTGGCGGCTTTCCGGGCAAGCGGCACTGAGCCAAGCCGCTGCGATCGTCGCACGAGATGATGGAGACCGTGGATAGGGTGAGCGGCACTAGGCAGGTTAGTGACTCCCCGACCCTCGGGCAGACCGCGGCAACGCTATTTCCGCCGCCCGGATACGGCACCCCGGTCGAACCAGCGGCGCAACTGGAAAAAGGGGCGGCATGGACCGGTATCGCGACGGAAGCGATCCTCGGATGCGCAGGCCGGGATTGCGCGGCGCGACGATGGCCGTAAGGCATTCGGACAACTATGTTCGGTGAGAGTTCGATGCCGTGACCAGCTCCAGCGAGACGCTCCTGATTACCGGCGTCGCCGGTTTCGTGGGATCCGCGATCGCCCGGGCGGCGGCGGCGGATGGCCTGCAGGTTCGGGGGCTGGTCCGACCATCCAGTGCGCGGACCAACCTTGTCGATTTCCCCGGTGCCCTCGTCGAAGCGGATCTGCGCGATGCGGCTGCCGTGACGGCGGCGATGGCGGGCGTCCGCCACGTCATCCATACCGCGGCCGACTACCGGATCTGGGCCCGCGATCCCGAAGAGATCGTCCGCAACAATCGCACCAGCACGCTTAACGTCATGGCGGCCGCGCTGGCAGCCGGAGTAGAGCGCATCGTCTATACCAGCAGCGTCGCGACGCTGCTTCCCGACCCCACAGGGGCCGCCGACGAAACCCGACCCGCCACCGAACAGACCGTCGTCGGTGCGTACAAGCGCAGCAAGGTGGTTGCCGAACGGTTGGTAGAGGCGATGGTCCGCGAGCAGGGCCTGCCTGCGGTGATCGTCAATCCCTCGACGCCGATCGGCCCACGCGACGTGCGGCCGACACCGACCGGACGGATCATCGTCGAAGCAGCGAACGGCAAGATGCCAGCGTTCGTCGACAGCGGCCTCAACCTCGTCCATGTCGACGATGTCGCGCGCGGTCATCTGCTGGCGCTCGATCGGGGCAGGATCGGCGAGCGCTATGTGCTCGGCGGACAGGACGTTGCGCTGGCGGACATGCTCAAGGCGATCGCGACGATGGTCGGCCGTCGTGCGCCGACGGTCCGCCTGCCGCGTGCACCGCTGTTCCCGCTGGCGTGGCTCAACGAACGACTGGCCGCGGTCACCGGCAAGGACCCGTTCCTGACGCTCGACGGACTGCGGATGGCCAAGCACACGATGTTCTACAGTTCCGCCAAGGCGACGCGCGAACTCGGCTACCACGCGCGGCCGCATCGGCAGGCGCTGGCCGACGCGATTGCCTGGTTCCGGCAGGCAGGCATGATCGGGTGATCGGCATCGCCGTATCGACGGTCGCGATCTGGCTGTATCTGGTGCTGGGCAATGGCGGCTTCTGGCTGGCCCGCGAACGCGACACGCGCGACGTACCCCCTGCCCCCGCGCCCAATATTACGTCCTGGCCCGATGTCGTCGCGGTCGTGCCCGCGCGCGACGAGGCCGACGTCATCGCGCGCGCGATCGGCAGCCTGGCCGCCCAGGACTATCCCGGCGATTTCTGCATCGTGCTGGTCGACGACGGCAGCAGCGACGAGACGGCGGACATCGCGCGTGACGCCGGTGGCGATCGACTGACCATCCTGCGGGGCACACCCCTGCCCGCCGACTGGACCGGCAAGCTGTGGGCGGTATCGCAGGGTATCGTGGCCGCCGGATCACCGCGCTATCTCTGGCTGACCGACGCGGATATCGCGCATGCCCCTGATACGCTGCGGTCGCTGGTCGCCCGGGCCGAACACCATGATCTGGCCCTGGTCTCGCTGATGGCGAAGCTGCGCTGCACGCATTGGGCGGAACACGCATTGATCCCCGCATTCGTCTACTTCTTTCAGATGCTCTACCCGTTTTCGCGCGTGAACGGGCAAGGGCCGGGTGCCTCAGCGGGGGGCTGTATGCTGGTGCGCCGAGAGGCTCTGGCCGCGGTGGGCGGGATCGGCGCGATCCGCGGTGCGCTGATCGACGATTGCGCGTTCGGTGCGCTGATGAAGACGCAGGGGCCGGTCTGGCTCGGGCTGACCGAGCGGTCGCGCAGCATACGCCCGTATGACGGCATCCGCCCGATCGCGGCGATGATCTCGCGGTCCGCCTACGCACAGCTCGACTATTCGCCGCTGAAACTGATCGGCGCGGTGATCGGCCTCGCCCTGGTCTATGCCGCCCCGCCGCTGCTCACGCTGTTCGCCGACGGGCCTGCCCGCGCGCTCGGGATAGCGGCGTGGCTGCTGATGACGCTGTCGTTCCTGCCGATGCTGCGCTTCTACCACCGCTCGCCGTTATGGTCGCCGTGCCTCCCGCTCATTGCGGCTTTCTACACGGGCTGCACCTTGCTATCCGCCTGGCAGCACGGGCGAGGCCGTGGCGGCATGTGGAAAGGGCGCGCGCAGGCTGCGCGGCAATGATGGCAACGGCATCGGATCAGCAGACCGCCGACCTCGCGTCCGGCAAGGATCACACGGGCGAGAACTTCCCGGTCGCCTCGGCAATCCTGAAGCGGGAGCACCGCGCGCCGATCATGGCGTTCTATCGCTTCGCGCGCGCCGCCGACGACATCGCCGACCATCCGACCGCTACTGCCCCGGACAAGCTAGCCCGACTGCACGCCATGCGGCTGGGCGTGACCGGCCGAGGCGACGAACCGCATGCGCTGACGCTGCACCGGGTGATGGCCGAACGGCATCTGGACGCGCGCCATGCCAACGACCTGCTCGACGCGTTCGAACACGACGTCACGGTACGCCGCTATGCTGACTGGGACTCGCTCATCGCCTATTGTCGGATCTCGGCGATGCCGGTGGGACGCTATGTGCTCGACGTCCACGGCGAGGATCGCGCGACCTGGGCGGCGTCGGATGCGCTGTGCGCGGCGTTGCAGATCATCAACCATCTCCAGGATTGCGGGAAGGATTACCGCGCGATCGACCGCGTGTATCTTCCCACGAAGATACTTGCCGCACACGGCGCGCGGGTCGAGGATCTCGGAGCAGATGCCGCATCGCCCGCGCTGAGGGCTACGATCGTCACGCTCGCCGAACGCACGCGCGGTCTGCTTGC
Organism: Sphingomonas sp. PP-F2F-G114-C0414; assembly: GCF_003688595.1. Taxonomy (GTDB): domain Bacteria; phylum Pseudomonadota; class Alphaproteobacteria; order Sphingomonadales; family Sphingomonadaceae; genus Sphingomonas. Next base: position 237,826 of record NZ_RCWT01000010.1, on the reverse strand, counting down.
GACGAGCGCCGGTTTCTCCGCGATGATCCGCGACCGCCGGCTTGCCGCCGAGGTGGCGATCATCCAGAGACTTGCCGAGAGCCTGACCGAACGCCTGTTGACGCGCGACCCGCTGAGCGAGCGCGTCCATCACGGCAAGCTGGAGGCGGCGTGGCTCGCTGCGGGTGCTGCGCTGGGCAGCCTTGTACGGGGACGTTCGCGATGAATCCCAATGCGACACCCGCCGCGCTGCGCGCCCAGGTATCGGGCAGTTCGTTCTATGCCGGCATGCGCGTGCTGCCGAAGGCCGAGCGCGAGGCGATGTATGCGATCTACGCGTTTTGCCGGATCGTCGACGACATCGCCGACGATCAGCAGGGCATACCAGCGGAGCGCGCCGCCCAGCTCGACCAGTGGCGGACCGATATCGATGCGCTCTATGCCGGCGGCGATCCCGGACAGGCGATCATCGTCGCCGAGGCCGTCCGCCGCTTCGATCTCGATCGCGCCGATTTGCACGCGGTTATCGATGGTATGGGGATGGACGTCGCAGCCGACATCCGCTGGCCCCCCGCCGCGACGCTCGACCTGTATTGCGACCGCGTCGCCTCGGCGGTCGGGCGGCTGTCGGTGCGGATCTTCGGGATGGACCCGGCGCCCGGCATCGCGCTCGCCTTCCATCTTGGCCGCGCGCTGCAACTGACCAATATCCTGCGCGACATCGACGAGGATGCCGCGATCGGCCGGGTCTACCTGCCGTTCGAACTGCTCAGCGGTGCGGGCATCCCGATCACCGCACCGGCTGAGGTCATCGGTGATCCGCGCATCGACGCCGTTGCCCGCGCACTCGCGACCGAAGCGCATGGCCATTATGCGCAGGCCAACGCGATCCTGGCGAAGCGTCCACGCGGACACCTGATCGCGCCGAGGTTGATGGCGGCGGCCTATGCCAAGGTGCTGTCGCGGATGGAGGTTGTCGGCTGGGCGCCGCCGCGCACCCGCGTCCGCGTATCGAAGCTGGCACTGCTCTGGACGATACTGCGCCTGAGCCTGACACGGTGAGCTTTTCCTGCGTGACGATTGCCGGAGCGGGGCTGGCCGGGCTTGCCGCCGCAGTCGCTGCGCGCGAGGCGGGGCTGGCGGTCCGGGTGGTCGATGGCGCGGCGCAGGCAGGCGGACGCTGCCGGTCGTATCATGATCCGCAGCTCGGGCTGACGATCGATAACGGCAATCATCTGGTCCTGTCGGGCAACACTGCGGTCACCCGCTTCCGGGCGACGATCGGCGCGACGACCCCACTCGCCGGGCCGGACCATGCCGATTTCGCATTTTGCGATCTTGCGACGAACGAACGCTGGACGGTGCGGATCAACGATGGTCCGGTGCCCTGGTGGGTGATGGCGAAACGCCGTCGCGTGCCGGGCAGCCGTGCGCGCGACTATCTGCCGCTAGCTCGTCTGCTCGGCGATCGGGAGGAGCGGATCGACGCGCGGATCGCGACCGATGGTCCGGTGTGGACCCGGTTGCTCGAACCCGTGTTGCTCGCCGCGCTGAACACCGCACCTGCCGAAAGTTCGGCGAAGCTCGCAGGCGCAGTCCTGCGCGAGACGATCGCGAAAGGTGGCAGGGCGATGCGTCCGCGGATCGCCGAGCCGAACCTGTCCGCGGCTTTCATCGATCCGGCGCTGGCGTGGCTCGCAGACCATGCAAGCCCGGTGACGCTCGGCCGCCGCCTTCGCGCGATCGGCTTCGAGGGCGACCGTGCGACCAGCCTGGACTGGGGCGACGGACCGGAACAGATCGCAGACGACGAGGCGGTGATCCTCGCGGTGCCCGCCTGGACTGCAACCGCGCTGATTCCCGGTCTCCAGGCACCCGACGAACACCGCGCGATCGTCAACGGGCATTTCGCGTTTCCAGCGCCAACCGGCGCGCCTGCGATGCTGGGGCTGCTCGGCGGGACCGCGGAATGGGTTTTCGCGTTTCACGATCGACTTTCGGTGACCGTGAGCGCCGCCGATCATCTCGTCGACCGCGACCGCGAGACGCTAGCACAGGCGTTCTGGGCTGATATTTGCGCTGCGCTGAAGATCGACGCGCCGATGCCGCGCTGGCAGATCGTCAAGGAAAAGCGGGCGACCTTCGCCGCCACGCCCGAGCAGAATGCCAAACGCCCGCCTGCGCGTACCCGCTGGCGCAACCTGTTCCTTGCGGGCGACTGGACCAATACCGGCCTTCCCTCGACGATCGAGGGGGCGCTGCGCTCGGGCGAAACCGCCGCCCATTTGGTAAGGGGTGATCATGCCTGATAACGATCCTAGGCACGCCCCCCCTTCGCTTGCCGCGGTCGAAGTCGCGGTTGACCGCGCTACCGCCGCATTGGCCGCGCAGCAGCGCGACGACGGGCACTGGGTATTCGAACTCGAGGCCGACGCGACGATCCCAGCCGAATACGTCCTGTTGCGGCATTATCTCGGCGAGCCCGTCGCTGCGGATCTGGAAGCGAAGATCGGACGCTACCTACGCCGCATCCAGTCCGAGGCGCATGATGGCTGGGGCCTGTTCCACGAGGGCGCGTTCGATGTCAGCGCAAGCGTGAAGGCCTATTATGCGTTGAAAATGATCGGCGACACGACCGATGCCCCACATATGGTGCGCGCACGAACCGCGATCCTGGCTGAGGGCGGTGCGGCGGCCAGCAACGTCTTTACGCGGATCCAGCTTGCGCTGTTCGCCGCAGGGCCGTGGGCGACCGTGCCGACGATGCCGCCCGAACTGATCCTGACGCCGCGCTGGTTCCCGGTCCACTTGTCCAAGATGTCGTACTGGGCACGCACCGTCGTCGTGCCGTTGCTCGTGCTGGCCGCGCTCAAGCCGGTCGCCCGCAATCCGCTGGGGGTGAAGATCGACGAACTTTACACCGGCGCCGCGGTTCGGCCCGGGTCGAAGGCTGCGGATACGAAGTGGCTGTGGACGGCGGGGTTCAACGCGCTCGACCGGGTGCTGAAGGTCGGCGACCGGCTCTGGCCCAAGCGGATGCGCCGGCGTGCGATCGAGGCGTGCGTTGCGTTTGTTACCGAGCGGTTGAACGGCGAGGACGGGCTTGGCGCGATCTATCCGGCGATGGCGAACAGCGTGATGATGTTCGACGCACTCGGCTATGCGGCGGATCATCCGGTGCGGGCGATCGCGCGGCAGTCGATCGAAAATTTGCTCATCGTCGGCGATGACGAGGCATATTGCCAGCCCTGCGTCTCGCCGGTGTGGGACACCGCGCTCGCGGCACACGCGATGATGGAAGCGGGCTGCGACGACTTGGCCGCGAAGGCGCTTGCCTGGTTGAAGCCGCGCCAGGTGCTGGACGTGAAGGGCGACTGGGCGGACGAGAAGCCCGACGTGCAACCCGGCGGCTGGGCGTTCCAGTACAACAACGACCATTATCCCGATCTCGACGACACTGCCGTCGTCGTGATGGCGATGGATCGCGCGCAGGCCGGGGCAACGTACGCTACCGCGATCGAACGCGGCGTCGAATGGACCGTCGGGCTGCAAAGCCGCAACGGCGGCTGGGGCGCGTTCGATGCGGACAACAGCTACGACTATCTGAACAACCTGCCCTTCTCCGATCATGGCGCATTGCTTGACCCGCCGACCGCGGACGTCAGCGCGCGCGTCGTATCGATGCTCGCGCAGCTCGGCGAACGCGACGGGCCCCGCATGGCCCGCGCGCTCGCCTATCTGGAACGCGAGCAGATGGCGGACGGCAGCTGGTTCGGGCGCTGGGGCGTCAACTATATCTACGGCACCTGGTCGGTGCTGTGCGCGCTGAACGCGGCAGGGTTTGGACCCGAACAGCAGATGGTCGCCAAGGCGGTCGACTGGCTCGAGCGCATTCAGAATGCCGATGGCGGCTGGGGCGAGGATTGCGACAGCTATGCGCTGGATTATGCGGGCTACACGCCCGCGCCGTCGACCGCGTCGCAGACCGCCTGGGCGCTGCTGGGGCTGATGGCAGCGGGGAGCGTCGACGGCGATGCGGTCGAGCGGGGGATCAACTGGCTCGCGGTGCATCAAGATGCGGACGGTTTGTGGGGCCAGGAACACTATACCGGGGGCGGATTTCCCCGCGTGTTTTATCTGCGATACCACGGCTACCCGAAGTATTTCCCGCTCTGGGCAATGGCGCGGTATCGCAATCTGAAGCGCTCCAACACCCGCGCCGTCGGGTACGGGATGTGATCCTTGCCGCGTGCGGCCTGCAGCGCGAGGCGCGGCTGATCGCAAAGGCGGGGCTGGTCCCGGTGATCGGCGGCGGCGATGCCGAGCGGCTGGGGGACGCGCTGGAACAGCGCTGTGGCGAGGCCAGCGCAATCCTGTCGATCGGGCTATGCGGCGCGTTGGCGGCTGATCTCGACATCGGCGATGTGGTGATCGATGCCCACACTGCGGGTCTGGACGCGTGGCTGCGAGCCGCCCTCCCCCACGCTCGTACTGGCGGGATCGTTGGACAGGACAGTCCGGCAGCTACAAGCGACGACAAACGCCGCCTTCATCTCGCTACCGGTGCGCTGGCGGTCGATATGGAGTCGCATGTCGCCGCGCGCGTGGCGATGCACCGAGGCCTGCCGTTCGCGGCGATCCGCGTGGTGTCCGACGATGCGCGGCGGACCCTGCCGCCCGCCGCGCTCGTCGGCATGCGGCCGGACGGCGGGATGGCACTGGGCGCAGTGCTGAGATCACTCGCGCGGCATCCTGCCCAACTCCCCGCGCTGATTCGCACCGGAATCGACGCGGAGCGGGCGTTCCGAGCGTTAAGCGGCGCGTTGCGCGCGCTTGAAACCCACGGGATCGGCTTCCTTGATCCGCGCGAGTTCCCGCTCGACCTGTGACGCATAGGTCTCGGCAGCGGGACGCTGGTGCGACAGGTCGATATCGGGCTTCATCGGTCCGTCGGTCCGAACGCCCTTCATCGCCACCTTCATGAGCTTGAGCGGATGACGGATCGCATCGGTCGCCGCCGTGCCTTCGAAGCCGCAATGAACCATGCAGTCGGCGCACTTCTCATATTTGCCGACGCCGTATTCGTCCCAGTCGGTGCCTTCCATCAACTCGGCGAACGTCGGCACATAGCCTTCGCCGACGAGGTAGCACGGCTTCTGCCAGCCAAAGACGGTGCGCAGCGGCATCGACCAGGGCGTGCATTCATAGGTCTGGTTGCCAGCCAGGAAATCGAGGAACAGCGGCGAGTTGGTAAAGGTCCATGCCTTGCCGCCATTGCCGCGCGAGAACACGTCACGGAAGAAGTTCTTGGTCCGCTCGCGGTTGAGGAAATGCGCCTGGTCGGGTGCGCGCTCATAGGCATAGCCCGGCGAAATCGTGATCTCGACGCCGTTTGCTTCCATATCGTCGAAGAACGCCGCGGTGCGTGCCGGATCGGCACCGTCGAACACGGTGCAGTTGACCTGGACGCGGAAGCCCTTTGCCTTCGCCAGTGCGATCGCATCCTTGGCGACGTCGTACACGCCGTCCTGGCAGACCGACTTGTCGTGTGCGGCCTGATCGCCATCAAGATGGATTGACCAGGTGAAGAACGGCGACGGCGTATAATCGTTGATCTTCTTCTTCATCAGCAGCGCGTTGGTGCACAGGATGACGAACTTCTTCCGATCGATGTACCCCTTGACGATCTTCGGCATGTCGCGGTGCAGCAGCGGCTCGCCGCCGGCGATTGAGACTGCCGGCGCGCCGCAATCGTCGATCGCCGCCATGCACTCGTCATAGCTCAGCCGCTGGTTGAGGATCGCGTCGGGATAGTCGATCTTCCCACACCCAGCACACGCCAGGTTACAGCGAAGCAGCGGCTCGAGCATCAGGACGAGCGGATATTTGCCGCCCTTGATATGCTGTTTGACGGTGTAGGCGCCGATACGGGCGATCTGGCTGAGGGGAAGGCTCATGCTCGTTCCTATTCGGCCGCCGCAGCAGTAGCGCGGGGCATTCTGAGTTCGGCGGGGAGGCTGAATTCGACATTCTCCTCCACGCCGTCGAGTTGTGAAACGCGCACGGGTCGCAACAGTCGCAACGCCGCGATCACCGAATCGACGAGTTCGTCGGGTGCCGAGGCGCCTGCGGTGATACCGACCGCCGCGACGCCGTCGAGCCATACCGGATCGACCCCGTCGCCGTCATCGACCAGATAGCTCGGTATGCCCATCTCGGCACCGATCTCTCGCAGGCGGTTCGAATTCGAACTGTTGGCCGCGCCGACGACGATCAGCATATCGCTGACCCGCGCCAGATCGCGTACCGCGGTCTGGCGGTTCTGGGTGGCGTAGCAGATTTCGGACACGTCCGGCCCCTCGACATCGGCGAACCGCGCGTGGAGCGCCATGATGACGCCGCGGGTGTCGTCGACGCTCAGCGTCGTCTGCGTGACGTAGGCGATCGGCGTGTCGACCGGGATCGACAGCGCCTCGACTTCTTCGGGGGTCGAGACAAGATGCATCGGAGCATCGACCTGCCCCATCGTGCCGATCACCTCGACATGGCCGGCATGGCCGATCAGCACGATCGTCCGGCCCGACTTCGCATAGCGACGCCCCTGGATATGGACCTTGGTGACCAGCGGGCAGGTTGCGTCGAGGACGGGGAGTTCGCGCAAGCGCGCCTCCTCCTGCACGCTGCGCGCGACGCCGTGTGCGCTGAAGATCGTCACCGCACCGGGCGGGATCTCGGTCAGGTCCTCGACGAACACCGCACCCTTGCGCCGCAGCTTGTCGACGACGTGCCGGTTGTGGACGATCTCATGTCGGACATAGACGGGCGCAGAGTAGCGCTCGATCGCCTTTTCGACGATGTCGATCGCGCGAACCACGCCGGCACAAAAACCACGAGGTTGCGCGAGAATCACCTGAAGCGGTGTCGTCACTGTAGCGGGGGAACGATCGATGTTCCCATCGGTGGTTTGCAAGACCGCCATGTCCTTTCCGTCATCACCGAGGCATGGCGTCCGATTTCGAACCACCTCTGGATGTTGCGTCATAGGTAACCATTGCGCCCCCGTGGCGAAAGGTCAAAACTTCGGCTCGGCCCCAAGAGCCTCCGGATTCCGCCGCCTATTCGCTTTCTGGACCTGGCACGCGCCTGTGGGTATGCGATCATGCAATCAGTTTTTCGGAGAAACCCGCATGCGATCCCCGCTCCAGATCCTGCTGTCCTCGGCCGTCCTGCTACCCTCGTCCCTGCTTGCCGTGGCACCCGTTTCGGCGCAGGCGAGCGATCCGGCACAAGCGCCGGTCAAGGCGCTCGATGACGGCCTGCTCGGCATCATGAAGAGCGGCAAGCCGGCAGCCGCCCGCGCCGCTGCGATCGGCCCGGTCATCGATCGCAGCTTCGACCTGCCGTTAATGACTCGGCTTTCGGTCGGCGCAGGCTGGACCACGACCAGCGCAGCGGATCAGAGCGCGCTCGTCGCAGCCTTCCGCCGCATGACGGTCGCGCAATATGCCAAGAACTTCGACAGCTGGTCCGGGCAGGCCTTCACGATAGATCCCAAGGTCGACACGCGCGGTGGCGACCGCCTTGTCCGCACGACGCTGTCGAGCAAGTCCGGTAGCCCGACCGCCTTGTCCTATCGCCTGCGCCAGAGCGGCGGCAGCTGGAAGATCATCGACGTCTTCTACCGCAATTCGATCAGCCAGCTTGCGACGCGCCGTGCCGATTTCGCCAGCGTCCTTCAGAGTGGCGGCGCCAAGGCGCTGGTGACCCATCTCGACGAGCTCGCGGCGAAGAGCGCCAGGTGAGCGCAGCGATCGCGGCGCTGCTGCTGGCCGCGGTCTCGCAGGCCGCGCCCCTCCCCCAACCTGTGCCTCCGCCCGCGCAGGTTGGCGAAGCGCCTGCCGCTTCGCCCCCAGCGGCCGCACCACGTGCCCGTCCCCGCCATGCGCGCGGGGATTCGCTCGAACATTTCAATCGTCGCATGTTCGCTACGCAGCAGGGCTTCGATCGGCGGTTCTTTCGTCCCGCGGCGATGGGATACAAGCATGTCGTGCCCAAACCGGTGCGATCGGGTATCCGCAACGTCTTCAGCAACCTGGGCGAGCCGATCGTCTTCCTGAACTATCTGCTCCAGCTGAAGCCCGGCAAGGCCGCCGAGACGTTGGGCCGCTTCATGTTCAATTCGACGCTCGGGATCGGCGGGCTGGTTGATGTCGCTAAGCTGCCGGCGATCAAGCTGCCACACCGGCCCAACGGGTTCGGCAATACGCTGGCACTCTACGGGGTGAAGCCGGGGCCCTATATATTCCTGCCGTTCGTCGGGCCGTCGACATTGCGCGATCTGGTCGGCGGGCAGGCGGACGGACTGGTGCTGCCGCTGGCGGTCGGATCGCCGTTCGACCGGCTCGAATACCAGGCGCCGCGCGCTGTCCTGACCGGACTGGACACGCGGGCGGAGGCGGACGACGATCTGCGTGCGTTGTTCGCCGGTGCGGTCGATCCGTATGCGACGCTGCGATCGGTGTATCTGCAAAACCGGGTAGCCGAGATCCAGCGCTTGCGGGGAACCAGGGCGAAGGCAGCCGGTGGCGAACTGGACGACCCGCCGGCAGATCCGGCGAGTGGCGCTACGGTACCGGCGTCGGATGCTCCCGAACTTTCCGACCCATTGGCCGATCCTGCGGCAATTTCTTTGCCGACGGCGACGCCAGCGCCATCGGAACTTGAATCTGCTCCAGAGCTTGCTGATCCGCTGACCGACCCAGTCGCGTCTCAGGCGAATCCCCGAACACCGAACCTGCCCTCAACGCCATTACCCTGACCTCCGTCAGGATTACGGAGTCTTGGAATCCTCCCCCTTGCGGGGCGGGCCCAGCAACGCGGGTTCAAAGATCAACGCGCAGACGAGCGTCCAGGCGAGCGAGATCATCAGAATCTTGCCCATGCTGGCGGTGCCCGGATGGTGCGACAGCCACAGGCTGCCGAACGCGGTGCCGGTGGCGAGCGCGCTGAACACGATCGCGCGCGCAAGGCTCGATTGCAGCAGATCGGTCGCGCCGCCGCGCCATGCCATCACGAAATAGATGTGAAACGCGACACCGACGCCGAACAGCAACGGGAAGGCGATGATGTTGGCGAAGTTGATCGGCTGGCCGATCACGACGCAGGTGCCGAGCGTCAGGAAGATCGACAGCACCACTGGTGCCAGCGTGAACGCCACCTCCTTCGCATCGCGCAGCACCGCGAACAGCAGCAGGCTGACCAGCACGAGGGCGATCACGCCGGCTTGCACGAACGCGCCGGCGATCGTGAACGCGGCCGCCTGGGTCGCGACCGGCAGCCCCGATGCGTTGGGAGCGATCGCGGTCACCGCCGTGCGAAACCGCTCCATCACGCGGTTGTCGTTGGCATTGCCGGACGGGAACACCGAGACCCGGTACTGGCCGGTCGGGGCCTGCCAGTCGCGGACCAGCGCCGGTGGGAGCGTCGCGCGCGTCACGCCCTGTGCCTGCAACGCCGCACGCGCCTGATCGAGCATGACCGCGAGCGGTTGCGACAGCATGTCGTCCACCCGGTTGCGTGCCGTGGGCTGCGCGGCGGCGAGCCGATCGAACGCATCGGCCAGCCCCGAACGATCGCCAGCCTGGCGCAGCTTGGCGGTCACGGCCCGTAGCGCGGCGGCGCGCGTGGCATCATCGGTGCGGGGGGCGACATCGAACGGGTTGAGCGTGAGGTCGAGCAGGACGTTGGCATCGCCGATCGCCGCCAGCTTCACCGGCTGGTCGGCGGGTACGAAGCTGTCGATCGAGATGACCTGCTTCACTTCGGGAAGGCGGCTCAGCTGCCGGGTCAGTGCGACCACGCGGGAATGATCCGGGGCGAGGATATCGATCGTGTTGGGCGTCCGCGTCGGATCTCGCGTCAGATCGGCGAGCGTGCGCATCGCCGGACCGTTCGGATCGCGCAGATGGAGCGGATTGAAGTCGAAGGTGACGAATGGCACCAGCGCGATGCTGGCCAGCATCGCCACGCCGAACGCCCATAATACCGTCCGCCGCCGCGTTTCGAGCGCGCGGTCGATCGGTGCAGCCCAGGCGAACCCGACCTCGCGGGTCGGCGCTCCCGGCCGCAGGAGCAGCACCAGCGCGGGGAGCAACGTCACGCTGAACGCCAGCGCGATCACCATGCCAAGCCCGGCGATCACGCCCAGCTCGGCGACCCCGATATACGCAGTCGGCAGGAACGCACCGAAACCGAGGAAGACCGCGCCGGCCGCGAGCAGCAATGGCGCGCCGAGCGCGGTCGCCGCGCCGCGCAGAGCGTCCGCAGGGCTGGCACCGTCGACCCGCTCGGCGTTGAACCGCACGCAAAGCTGTATCCCGAAGTCGACGCCGAGACCGACGAACAGCGGGATGAACGCGACCGAGATCAGGTTCAGGCGACCGACCACCGCCATCCCGACCGCGGTGGTGACGACCAGACCGACGACGATCGTCGCGACGATCGCGGCGACCAGCCGAACCGAACGGGTCGCGAGCCAGAGCGTCACCAGCATCGCCGCCAGCATCACCAGCCCGACGACGCCGATATTCTCCTCCAGCGTCGCGAACTCCTCGTCCGCCAGCGGTACCTCGCCGGTCAGGCGGACGTCGACACCGTGCGCTGCATCGAGCCGCAATGCGCCGGAGGCTGCGGCGACGGCACGGGCGGCCTCCTTGCCGGGGGTCAGAGAGCCGTAGTCGAGCACCGGCCTGACCAGGATCAGCCGACGGGTCGGTGCGGCGAGCGCTGAACTGCCGTCCGCGAACAGCGTCTGCCAGGAGAAGAACGCCGGCTTGCCCGCGAGGACGCGATCGGTCGCCTGCGCGAGCGCGCGCATCGGCGGATCGATCTGCGCCAGCGTCGCCGAGCCGGCCGCCACCCCGTCGAGCATCGTCGACAACGCGCCTGCGACACCGTGCAGCGACGGATCTGCAGCAAGCGGCCCAAGCATCGGTTGCGCCGCGATCAGCGCCGCGGTCGCCTTGCGGACATCGTTGGGGGAGCCGAACAAAAGGCCTTCGCGCGCAAAGAAGTCGCCGCCATCGGGTCGGCGCACCAACTGGAAATGTCGCGGGTCCGCCGCCAGCTTCGCCGACAGCCGGGCCGCGCCATCCTCGGCGAGTTCGGGCGTCCGGCCATCGACGACGATCAGCATCGCGTCGCGCAACTGCGGGAACGCGTCCTTCATCGCGCGCTCCTGACGCCGCCAGTCGACATCGGGCGAGATCAGCGCGCCGGTATCCGTCGTCATCGTGAAGTGCGTGGCGGTGAACAGCAGCGCGAGCAACGCGATGAGCAGGCCGAGCGCGGTCGTCAGCCAGGGCCGGCGGATACTGATCGACACGAGGCGCGGGACCAGCATCCGCAGGGTCGAGGATATCGTCACGTCAGAGGAAGTACCGCAGCTTCAGCGCGATCGTCTGCGCGCGGCCATCGAACGCGAAGACGGCAGCGGCCCATTTCGGCGGCGCCATCCGGATCGGCGCATCGTTCGAGAAGCCGACGCCTTCCTTGGGGATGCCGAACAGCGCCCGGTCGACCTTGCCGTTGGCGTTCGCGTCGTGGAACGCCTGCACCGCGTAAGTGCCGGCAGGGAGGCCGCGGACCGTCACGATCGTCATACCCGCCTGCGCCGGTGCCACCCCCGACCACGGGCAATCCTCCTTGAGGAACTTCGCCTGCGGGCAGACGTCGACATGCACGCGCCCCTTGGCGTTGCGGACATTGCTGACGTGCACCGTCAGGACTCCCTCCGGTGGCGGAGCAGCGCCTACCAGCAGGATAAGCAATGCAAACGCAGCGACACGCTTCACGCGGACACGCCCGCAGCAGCGATATCATGCCTGAGGGCTTTCAGCACGGTGTCGACCAACGCTGTCGCGTCGAGCCCGGCCTGTGCATATTGGCGTTCCGGCTTGTCCTGGTCCTGGAAGACATCGGGCAGACGCAGCGTGCGCACGGTCACACCGCCGTCCAGCAACCCCTCGTCAGACGCCATCGTCAGGACGTGCGCGCCGAAACCACCGACCGAATTCTCCTCGATCGTCACCGCGACTTCGTGCGTGGTGAGTAGCTTGCGGATCAGATCGACGTCGAGCGGCTTGGCGAAGCGCAGATCCGCTACCGTCGTGCTTAACCCCTTGGCTTCGAGAACCTCGGCGGCCTTGAGCGCTTCCTCGAGACGCGTGCCGAGCGACAGGATCGCGATCTTCTTGCCCTCCCGCACGACGCGGCCCTTGCCGATCTCCAGCAGCTCGGGAGTCTCCGGCAGCGCGACGCCGGTGCCGTTGCCGCGCGGATAGCGCACAGCGATCGGGCCGGTGTCGTACTGCGCCGCGGTGTGGGTCATGTGGACGAGTTCGGCTTCGTCCGCCGCCGCCATCACGACGAAGTTCGGCAGCGTCGCGAGGTAGGTGACGTCGAACGAGCCTGCGTGAGTCGCGCCATCCGCACCGACGAGACCCGCGCGGTCGATCGCGAAACGCACCGGCAGGTTCTGGATCGCCACATCGTGGACAACCTGATCGTATGCGCGCTGGAGGAACGTCGAGTAGATCGCGCAGAACGGGCGCATCCCCTGCGCGGCGAGACCGGCGGCGAAAGTGACGCCGTGCTGCTCGGCGATGCCGACGTCGAAGAACCGGTCGGGATACGCCTTGGCGAACGCGTCGAGCCCGGTGCCAGACGGCATCGCCGCGGTGATCGCGCAGATCCGCGGGTCCTTCGCGGCCTCGGCGACGAGCTGCGCGCCGAATACGTTCTGGTATTGCGGCGGGCCCGGTGGCGCCTTGGTCTGGACGCCGGAGATCACGTCGAACTTCTGGACGCCGTGGTATTTGTCCGCGGCAGCCTCGGCGGGTGCGTAACCCTTGCCCTTCTTGGTGACGACGTGGACGAGGATCGGGCCCTCCTCCGCATCGCGGACATTCTCGAGCACGGGGATCAGGTGTTCGAGATTATGGCCGTCGATCGGGCCGACATAATAGAAGCCGAGTTCCTCGAACAACGTGCCGCCCATCGTCATGCCGCGGGCGAGTTCATCGGTCTTGCGGATCCCGTCCGCGATCGGCTTTGGCAACCGCTTGGCGAGTTTGCGTGCCAGATCGCGGAACCCCAGGAACTCGCGACTGGACACGATACGGCTGAGATAGGCCGAGAGACCGCCGACCGGTGGCGCGATCGACATGTCGTTGTCATTGAGGATCACGACCAAGCGGTTACCCGCCTGCGCGGCGTTGTTCATCGCCTCGTACGCCATGCCCGCCGACATCGCGCCGTCGCCGATCACGGCGATGCCCTTGCCCGGCGTCCCCGCAATCTTGTTGGCGATAGCAAAGCCCAGCGCCGCCGAGATCGACGTAGACGAATGCGCCGCGCCGAACGGATCGTATTCGCTCTCGCTGCGCTTGGTGAAGCCACTGAGGCCACCGCCCTGGCGCAGCGTGCGGATCCGGTCACGGCGTCCGGTCAGGATCTTGTGCGGGTAGCATTGGTGACCAACATCCCACACCAATCGGTCGCGCGGGGTGTCGAAGACATAGTGGATCGCGGTGGTCAGCTCGACCACACCGAGCCCTGACCCGAGATGCCCGCCGGTGGTGCCGACCGCGGAAATCGTCTCCGTACGCAGTTCGTCGGCGAGCTGGCGGAGCTGGTCCGGATGGAACTTGCGGAGGTCGGTGGGTGTCGAAACGGTATCGAGCAGCGGGGTCGCGGAAGAAGCCATGGTCGGTTCTAATCCACCGGTTTCGCGAATACAAAGCGATGTTTCCGCGATGTCGGCCTTGCATGCGACCGCCGCGCCGTGACATCCGCCTATCTCGCCGATCCGGAGCTGCCGCGTGAGCCACAATACGATCATCCACCGCATCGTTCGGCCTGCAGTCCGGATCGCCGCGCGGACCGCGATCACGCCCAACCAGATCACGACGGTGCGGCTGGTGTCGGGCATCGCCGCCGCCGCGTGTCTTGCGGGCGGGACCTATGGCTGGATGGCGATCGGCGGGGTCGTGTTCGTCGTGTCGATGCTGCTCGATCGCGCCGATGGCGAACTCGCGCGGCAGACCGGACAGATGAGCGTGTGGGGCTATCGCTACGATCTCGCCAGCGACTGCATCGCCAGCGTCGCCACGTTCGTCGGGCTAGGGATAGGGTTGGCCGCCACGCACGGCATGGCCGCGCTCTGGCTCGGTATTCTCGCAGGCGTCGGCATCGGCACGCTGTTCGCCGAACTCAATGTCCTGAACTTCGCCGACGTCCGCGGCTATGAGCTCTCGGCGGGCTTCACCGTCGATCCAGACGACGCGATGATCCTGGTGCCGGTGCTGATCTGGCTCGGCCTAGCTTGGCCGATGACGATCGCCGCGGCGGTCATCACGCCCAGCGCGGCGATCATCCTCGCGCTGCTAGCCCTGCGTCGCCGCGGCTAGCGCGGAGCGCATCGCGGTCACCAACCGATCGAAATCCGCCGGACCGATCGCGCCGATGCAGCCGATCCGGAACGACTCCGCTTTGGTCAGCTTGCCCGGGTAAATCACGAACCCGGCTGCGGCGAGCGCGTCGTAAAAGGTCGTGAAATCGAAGCGATCGGGCGATCGGAACGTGGCGATGATCGGTGCCTGGAACGGTCGATCGAGATAAAGATCGAGGCCCAAGGCATCGGTGCCGCGCAACAGCGTTGCGAGGTTGGCTGTATAGCGCGCAAGCCGGGCGGTGCTGCCACCCTCCGCCTCCAGCCGCCGGAGCGCTTCGACGAGGGCCGCGACGACCTGCACCGGCGGGGTGAAGCGCCACTGGCCATTCGCCTCGAACCCGCGCCACTGTGCGTGAAGATCGAGGCTCATCGACGCACTCTGCCCAGCGCACCCCTCCAACACCGCGCGGTCGATTAGCGCGAAGCCGAGGCCTGGCGTCCCTTCGAGGCACTTGTTGCTGGAAGCGAGGATCGCGGCAACCGGCAGCGTGGACAGGTCGATCGGCAACGCACCGAAGCTCGCCATGGCATCGACGATCAGCAGGCGGCCGGCGTCGGCCACCACCCGAGCGACCTCTTCAAGCGGATTGAGCAGCCCGGTCGTCGTCTCGACATGGACGAGCGCGACGTGCGTGATCGCCGGGTCCGCCGCCAGCCGCGCCGCGACGACCGTCGCGTCGACCGGTTCGTTCTCGTCCCAGCGCAGCGTCTCGACGGCACGCCCCAATCGTGTCGCGATCGCCGCCATACGCTCGCCATACGCGCCGTTGATCAGCACCAGCAGGCGGTCGTCGGCGCCGAGCAACGTGCCGGCCGCCGCCTCCAGCGCATAAGTACCACTGCCCTGGATCGGCACCGCAACATGCGTTTCGCCGCCATTCGCGACGTCGAGCAACCGCCGCCGCAGTTCCGCCGTGAGCGCGATGAACGCCGGATCGCGCGAGCCCCAGTCGTCGAGCATGGCCCGGCGCACGGCGGGATCGGTAGTCAGCGGACCGGGCGTCAACAATAGAGGCGTCACGATAGTCCTTCCTGCGCGCCACCGACCAGCGGTCGCGCTTCCATTCGGTGCCACACGGCCAGCCCCGGCAGGCCCAGGACGAGCTCGCGGATACGGCGGATCAACGATAGCGCGAGTGCCTGCTGCGGAGGGATGCCGAACATCGCGCAGATCAGCAAATATCCCCCCTCCTGCACACCGAGCGCGCCGGGAATGAGGAAGCCGACGCCGCGCACCGCCTGCCCCAGCCCCTCGATCACCAGCGCCTCCCGCAGCGACGCGTGCACCCCGAGGACGTGCAGCCCGGCCCAGGTCTCGATCCCGCCAAGCAGCCACGACAGCAGGTGCCAGCCTGCCGAACGCGACAGTCTGGCGGGGTTCCGGTACAGCGCCAGCACGGCGGCGTTCAGTCCGGTGAGATCGCTTGCCTTGGTCCAGCGGGCAACGCCGCGCTCGATCAGCGCGAACAGGCCGAAGCGCTGCGCAACGACGAACGCCACGGCCATCGCGATGCTCGCCACCGTGACGCCGATCGCCAGCGTCATCGTCTCGCCGCCATGCGGTCCGGCGATCAGCAGCGCGACGCACAGGATCGTGAAGATCGCCTGCGTTGCGCCCTCGACCGACAGATCGACCATCGACGAAGCCAGTGATGGTGCGAGCGGCGGTCCACGTCGCGCCAGCAGCCGTGCGCGTACCAGATCGCCGCCGATCTGCGCCACCGGTAGCAGCGCGTTCACCGACTCGCGGATCCAGCGCAGGACATACAAGCGCGACACGGGCGGGCGCCGGTCGAGCAGTTCCTGCCAGCCGATCGCCGATGCGAACGTCTGTGGCAGGTGGAGCAGCACGACGAGCGCGATCCCCCATCCCGCCTGCCGCAACGCGTCCAGGATTTTCGCGAAATCGTTCGTGGCGATCAACGTGACCGCGAGGATCAGCCCGATGACGACCGCCAGGATCGCGGAGCGCTTCACCGCGCGAGGAACGCCTTGAACCGCCGCGCGACGGCCTCGGGAGTCACGGTCGGGCGGCCGAGCGTCGCCATCGATCCGGGCGCGATGCGGAGGTGGATCATCGACGGACGACCGGCGGTGGCGGCTTCGGCCCATGCCCGTTCGAACCCGTCGAGATCATCGCACGAGGCGGCATAGCCATAGCCGCAGGCGACCGCGACCGCGGCGAAGTCGACCGAGGCCGAAACCGTCGCCTGCCCGCCGGTCGAGTCGTGTACGCCGTTGTCGAGCAGGATGTGGATCAGGTTCGCTGGCGCCTCCGCGCCGATCGTCGCCAGCGTGCCAAGCTTCATCAGCGCCGCACCGTCGCCGTCGATGACGACGACTCGCTTCGCGGTATTAAGCGCGACGCCAAGCGCCATGCCGGCCGCGCCACCCATTGATCCGACCTGATACAGATGCTGCTCGCGGTCCGCGAGCGTGAACAGTTCGCGGCCCGACTTGCCGGTGGTCGCGATCACCGCGGTCGAATCGTCCGTGAGCGCGAGGAACCGTTCGAGCGCCGCGACACGGGTCGGTCGCGCGCCGCGCGTCGCGTAATCCGCAAGTCGTCCTCGCGCAGGCAGATCACGTGGGCGCTGATCGAGCGCGGTATCGGCGACATCGCCTTTTGCCATGACGAACGCGAAAGGCTGAGACGTGGCGTCCATCGCAGTAACCGCCGCGCGCAACGACGGCACGATCGCGGCGTCGACATTCGGGAACGGTCGGTGCTCGATCCCCATCAGGCTCAGCAGGTCGTGCGTGATCTCACCCATCACGACATGCTGCGGTTCGTCGGGTTCACCCGGCCGGCCGCGCCACGTCGTCACCAGCAGGGTCGGAATTCGGAAGGGTGCGTTGAGCGAGGTCAGCGGATTGACCATGTTGCCGAGCCCGGAGTTCTGGCACATCGCCACCGTGCGGCGCCCGGCAAGCCACGCGCCCGCGGCGATCGCGACTGCCTCGCCCTCGCTCGCCGCGCCGACATAGCGAAGCGCGCGATTGGACAGCACGCCGTTGATCAGCGGCGTCAGATAGCTGCACGGTACGCCGGTGTAGAAATCGAACCCGGCGGCCGATGCCTCGGCCATGAAGGCGTCCGCGGTAATCATCAGGTGAAGTTGCGTGCGTCGGCGACGTCGGCGAGCGTGTTGACGTCCATCCAATGGCCCATGAAATACTTGACGCGCACCGGGTGCTTGGCGGCGATCCGGGTAAGCAGCAGCGGCAGGTCGGCGGTTTCGAGCGAGCCCTCGGCGGACAACGCGGCGATCTCCTCGCGCAGCCACGTCGCGCCAGTCGCGCTGAAGCGCGCGAGGCCGACCCATTCGCCACTCGCATCAGCCGCCAGATCGCTGCCCATCCGGATCATGTGCGCGGGCGCATCGTCGAGATAGCCGCCCGAGAAGGGATGATCGGCGAGCACCAGATCGCGTACGCGCGTGTCCTTGCGCTGCGCAGCGTCGACCGCGAGCACCACGTCGGCCTTACTCGAAAGCAGGCTCTCCAGGATGTAGTTGCGGAACAGCACGTCGCCGTACGACACCACCAGCTCGCCGGTCAGCGCCGCGTCCGCCTGCGCCAGCGAATACGCCTCGCCGGTCTCGGCGAAGCGATCGTTGTCGACGGTGCGGATGCCCTTCACCGCCACCGCGTCCTTGGCAAAGCCGCGCACCACCGTCACGTCGCGGATACCACTGTCGGCGAACGTCGCGACCTGGCGAGCGAGCAGCGACTGGCCGCGCACGTCGATCATGCATTTGGGTTTGTCGCGTGTCAGTTCGCCGAGATCGCCGCCCGACGCCGCCAGCACGATCGCGCGCGGACGCGGCGTCTCGGGCAGATAGCGCCGCTCCGCCTCCTCGAGCTCGGCGTTGCCCATCAGGCGGAACACCTCCTTGACCGGGATCACGCGACCCTCGACGTTGCTCAGCGACTGTTCGTCGTGGATCGTCCTCGCGGTCTCGCGCATCGCCGTGATCGACGCGCGCATCAGGTGGTTCGCCCAGATCACCGTCGATATGCCCGCCTCGCGGAACAGGTCGGTCGGCGTCGCATAATAGGTGGTCGGGACGATCACGACCGGCGCGCGGTTACCCCAGCGCCGGCAGAATTCGAAGATCTCGGTCGGCTCGGCCTTCTTCGAATGGATCAGGATCGCATCGGCACCGGCCGCGTGATATGCCTCGGCCCGGCGCAGCGCCTCCTCCATCGGCCGGCTCGATATCAACGCCTCGATCCGCGCGACGATGACGAAATCGTCGCTGGTCTGGCTGTCCTTGCCGGCGGTGATGCGGCCGCAGAATTCCCCGATCTCGGCCAGCGGCTGGTCCTCGCCGATGAACGAATTGGTCTTCGGGAACAGCTTGTCCTCGATGCAGACGCCGGCGATGTTGCGCTCGCCGAGCTTGCGCACCAGCCGCCGGACATTGTTGAAATTGCCGTAGCCGGTGTCGCCGTCGACGAGGATCGGCAGCGTACAGGCGTCCGCCATGTATTCCAGCACGTCGAGCACCTGCGTCCACGACGCCTCATTGCTGTCGCGCAGGCCGAGGCTGGCGGAGATGCTGAGTCCCGACGCCCAGATCCCGCCGAAGCCGGCTTCCTCGGCGATCTTGGCAGACAGGCCGCTATGCGCCTCCATCAGGAAGGCGAGGTCGGGACGTTCGATCACGTCCCGCAACAGCGCGGCGCGCGACGGCGAGGGCGTCTGCGTGATGAGATCGGCGGGGAGGTCGTTCATGAAACGGGACTTTCGATGATCGTTCAGGCAGTGATCGAGCAGGCGTCGCGACCGGCCCGATGTGCTTGGCCGCGGCAAGCCGGCTCGTTATAGACGCCAGGCCATGCAAACAAGCCAACCCCTCGCCGCCGCCGCAGAAACATCGCCGGTCGCCATCCTGCTCGCGGCCGGCGTCGGTCGACGGCTGGGCGAGACGCATGACGGTCCGAAAGTGCTGCTCGATTTCGACGGCCGCTCGCTGCTCGATCGCCATCTGGCGGCGCTGGCGGCGGTGGGCGTCGACGATCTGGTCGTCACGGTCGGCCATGAGGCAGAGACGTTGCGGCACGCGATCGGCGACCGCGCGGGGACGATACTCAACCCCGACTATCGCCAGGGCAGTCTCGTATCGCTCTGGGTGCAGCGCGATCGCTTGCGCGCGGGCCGGCCGGTCCTGCTGATGGACGGCGACGTGCTCTACGACACCCGGATGCTGGCGCGCCTGGTCGCCGCGGCGGGCGAGGCGGTACTGCTTGTCGACCGCGAACTGGAACCGGGCGACGAGCCCGTGAAGGTCTGCTTCCGGGGCGAGACGATGGTCGATTTCCGCAAGCGCCCGGAACATGCGCACGACTGGCACGGCGAATCGGTCGGGTTCTTCAAATTCGGCGCGGCGATGGCGGCAAAGCTTGCCGACGCCTGCGACCGCTATGTCGCGGCCGGTCGCACCGACATTGAGTATGAGGAAGCGATCCGCGACCTGATGCTCGCAGAGCCCGATGCGTTCACTTACGTCGACGTGACCGACCTGCCCTGGACCGAAATCGATTTTCCCGAAGACGTCGCCAAGGCGCGCGACGCGATCCTCCCGCATCTGGCAGGCTGAGATGGCCCTGAACGATCCGCATCCGCTGACGGCAGAAGACTTGGAGCATTTCGCCGAGACCGGCTGGGTTGCCCGTCGCGGGCTGTTCAGCGCCGACGAGGCCGCGGAGATCGCACGCTGGAC
This sequence comes from Sphingomonas sp. PP-F2F-G114-C0414, assembly GCF_003688595.1. Taxonomy (GTDB): domain Bacteria; phylum Pseudomonadota; class Alphaproteobacteria; order Sphingomonadales; family Sphingomonadaceae; genus Sphingomonas. The sequence continues at coordinate 217,606 of NZ_RCWT01000010.1, read as the reverse complement.
CGACGAACTCGTCGCCCTGCCCGAAATGCCCGGTCGGCACATGGTCTATTACGAGGACAGCCTGACCACTCCTGGCGAACGGGTGATGCAGCGGATCGAGGACTTTTGTCCCTATCACGCGTCGTTCGATGACCTCGTCCGTCACGGACGGTTGTCCGCCGCGGTCGCGCAGTTGCTCGGCAGCCAAGCGGTCCTGTTCAAGGAAAAGATCAACTTCAAGAAGGCTGGCGGTGCTGGGTTCGAACCGCATCAGGACCAGCAGGCGGGCTGGACGACCTATGCGCCGATGTTCGTCACAGCGCTGGTCGGCATAGACCGCGCGACGCCAGAAAACGGGTGCCTTGAGATGACCAGCGCACCGCGTCTGTCGCAGATGATCGGCGAGGAATGGCAGCCGCTCAGCCCCGAGCAGATGGCTGCGTTCGATCCGATTCCGGTCCCGACCGAGCCCGGCGACGTGCTGTTCTTCGACAGCTACGCTCCGCATGCGTCGAAGCCCAACCTGACCGACGCGCAACGCCGCATCCTGTACCTGACGTACAACGCCGCGTCGGACGGCGATCACCGCCGCCGATATTACGACGACAAGCGCGCCAACTTCCCGCCGGATATCGAACGGTTGCCGGGGTCGAACTACGTTTTTCGCGTGTAGCGATAAAACGACGGTCCGCGTCGATGGCGATCATCGGCGCAGGTAGCGGCGCAGCGCTTCGGGTTCGTCGGTCTGGATTATGCTGATGCCGGCGCGTTGCAGGCGACCCCATACAGCGTCGGGATCGCGCAGGGCGTCGACGTCTCCTCCATAGCCATCGACGAACCCCTCCCAGAGCGTGTTCACCCAGACGCGTTCGTGGGCCGCGCGCGCAGCGGCGACGACGCCGGGCAGAGCGGCAGCGGGCATGCGTGGGAGTTCGATGCCGATCGCACGCCCTCGGCCGGAGGCCTGGCGCGTGACGATCCCGGCAAGATCCGCTCCGGCGGCGTCGCCGCTGGACAGGATCGGCATGAACGGTACGCGGTCGTACGGCGCCATCGCGGCAAGCGGCGCGCTGCCGATACCCGCGGTGGTCTTCACGATCACCCGGTCGGTCGCGCCGGCACGGGCCACCGCCTCGATCACCTCGGCATAGATCGCGTCCTTGATGTCGAGGTTCAGCACGATCCGGTTGCCCGCGTGCGCCAGTATCTCGTCGAGCGTCGGCACCTGCTGATCGGTGAGGCTGGCACGCTTTTCGCCTTCGTCGTCGCGCAAACGGAGCGCCTTGATCTCGGCGAGCGTCAGATGATCGACGGCGCCGGTCCCGTTGGTCGTCCGATCGACCGTCGCATCGTGGATCATCACCAGATAGCCGTCGCGGGTGCGGCGCACGTCGGTCTCCATGATATCGATGCCCATCGCCACGCAGTGATCGAGGCCCTTCAGCGAATTCTCCGGAGCGCTCGGCAAATCGTGCCCGGGTGCCAGATTATGGCACCCGCGATGCGCCGCGATCAGCAGGCGCCCGTTCGGATCGGCCAGCGCGGCATGGATTTCCCGTACGGTGCGCGGCTGCACCGGCGCAGCGGTGGAAACCGCGGGCAGCGCGGCAAGCGTAAGCAGGGCCAGCGCCCCAAGATGCGACCGTGTCATGAAAGACCTTTCCGGGATCAGAATTTGGGCGTGAAACGGAGGCCGAGCCAGAAGGTCGTCGGCACGGAATAGCTGTCCTTGAGCAAATTCTTGTCCGGCCCCGCAAAGCTCGTGAGTCGGCTATGAGTCAGGTTGCTGACCTGCCCGATCACGGCGACGCCGTTCCGCAGCGTATAGTTCGCGGTCAGGTCGACCTGCTCGCGCGGCGCCCAGTACAGGTCCTGCCACGCGATATCGTTGATGATCGTGCGCAGCGCCCTGCCCTGCCGGTTGTAGGCCGCGCGCAGTTCCAGGCCGTGTTTCGCATAGAACACGCTGGCGTTGAGCGTGCTGTCGGGCTGGCCGACGAGCCGGTCGATGCTGCGCGCGACGCCGACGCTGCTCAACACGTCGATCCGGCCGCGGAGCAGCGCCGCGTTCGCGCTGACGCCGAAGCCGCTCAGCAGCGGGTGGATGAACTCGAGCGAATTCAGCACCGCGCTCGCCTCGATCCCCTTGATGCTCGCCTTGCTCGCGTTGGTCGGCCGGGTGACGACCGCGTTGACGTAGTTGACCCCCTCGTAGGTGTAGCCGACCGAGGCGGCGTTGAAGATCTCGTCCTTGATGTCCTTGTAGAACCCCGCGAGCGAGACGATCCCGCCATAGCGGCTCGACAGCGTCCAGTCGGTGGCGAGGTCGAGATTGGTCGACCGCCGCGGCTTGATGTCGGGATTGCCGATCGTGACGTTGACGCCGGTCGCCGCCCCGTTGCCGAGATCGCTCGCATTGACGAAGCCGATCGAACTGCGCGCGGCATAGCTGTCATAGCTGGGTCGGCCGATCGTCTGGCTGGCCGCGGCGCGCAGGTCGATCGCGTGCGTCGCATGCCATGTCGCGATCGCCGAGGGCAGCAGGTAGGTGTAGTTCGACCTGGTCGGCTGATCGACGAAGACGCCGTTGCGTTTGATCCGTCCGACGGTCGACTGGTCCGTGTGATCGAGATGCACGCCCGCCTGCGCGTTGATCGCCGACGAGACGTAGCTGGCGAGCGCATAGCCGCCCGCAATCTTCTCGACGTGGCGGAAATCGTCCTGGTTGTTGTAGTTCGACTGATCCGTGCTGTTGAGGATCGATCCGGGTTGCGCGGTGATGTCGCGAACCGCGGCGGCCGGATCGATCGTCAGCAGGTACAGGCCATTCGAATAGTTCAGCGGCGCGCCGCCGGGGCCGACCGCGGTCGCAAGGCCGATCGGCCGACCGGTCGTGTTGGGCGTCAGATCGATCCGGTCGAGATTGAACTTGGGCCGATCGTCGGTGTAGCTCGCGCCTGCCGCGAACCCGATACCGTCCGCATCGGCGCCCTGATTGAAGCCGTAATCGAGCCTGCCGGTCAGCACCGTGTCGCTGGCGTGCCGTTCGTTGTTCGGCCGGTAATAAAGCAGGCTGTAGTTCGCCAAATTGTTATAGGCGGCCGGATCGACCGCGAACTTCTGATCGAGGCGGCTGGTGTCGTAGGCGAACGCGAAGTTCGACGTCGCGGTCGGCGTGGCCCCGGCGATGCCGGGCGCCGGCCGTGCGACGCCGGTCGCGTATTTGATCATCTGGAACACTTCGTCATAGGTCGCGCGCGACGCGCTGCCCTTGAGCGAGAGCGTCTGGCGATCGCCGGGCTGCCACGTCAGGCCGGTTTGCGCGACGCGCGTCCGCGTGACGATATCGGCATTCTCCCAGCCTACTTCGACGTCGCCGCCGGGATAATTGCCCGAGGTCGCGGTCTGGTTCTGAACGATGCCACGGTTGCGCGGGTCGATCAGGACCTCGTTGCGCTCCATCTTGTCCTTGAAATAATAATAACCGAGCGACGCATAGGCCTGGAGCGTGTCGGTAGGCCGGACCTCGAACTTGCCGGTCAGGCCGTAACGATCGCGCTTGTCCATCACGTACCAGTATTTGTCCTGCTGCGGCACCGCGAAGCCGTTGCCGAGGCCTGCGCCGGTCTGGAGTTGCCCTGCCGCATTGTAGAAGGAATAGTGGATCGTATCTGTCGTCATGTGCGTGTCGGTGTAGCTGCTGAGCGTCTGGTAATTGCCCGACAGGACGACGCCGTACTGGTGGTTCGCGCCAAACGTCGTGCTGACCGTCGCACCGAGCCGCGTGCCGAAATCGGGCTGGTGGCGCGGCAGCCCGATGTCGTTCGCATGGCCGAGCGACGCCTCGGTCGTGACGAACGGCTTGCCGCCGCCTTCGAACGCGCTGCGCGTCACGATGTTGATCGCGCCACCGACCGCGTTCGGATCGAGATCGGCGGTGAAGGTCTTCACGACCTGCAACTGGCTGATCATCGATGCGGGCAGGATGTCGAGACGCACCCCGCGCGAGATCGAGCCAAGCGTTCCGTTGGGCGTGCCGGGCGAGGCGAGCTGCAACCCGTCGATCGTGACGTTGTTGTACGCGGGGCCGAGCCCGCGGATCACCGGCGTCGCGGCCTCGTCGCGCGGATGCTCGTTGTCGGTCGCAGGCAGGACCGACAGACCGGGAATACGCCGCAACGCCTCGACGATGGTCGCGTCCGGCAACGTGCGGACATCGTTCGATCCGATGACGTCGATGATGTTGGTCGCGTTGCGCTTGGCCTCGATCGCGACGTTGTTGGCGCGCCGGATGCCGGTGACGACGATATCCCCGGGCGGCGCGGTCGCGGGTCCGGTCGCCGACGTCCCGGCCGCCGATGTCGTGGTCGCCGATGTCGTGGTAGTCGACTTGGCGTCCGTCTGTTGCGCCGCGACCGGACCGACGATCGCGATCGACGACACGCCGGCGAGTGCCAGCAACCGAAATGAAAACCCAACCATGCGAAGATCCCCGCCCGTCTGGCCGGCATCGACTGCCCGCCCCCAATGACGGCGCGGCTAGGCGGTGGTTGTGGCAGTTTTATTTATTTATCCGGAAATAAATCGCGTCATCGTTCGGCATTCGGGGCGACGAGCTGGTGGATGGGAAGCAGTGCGGCGCCTACCGCCGCCGCCCAACTGCCAAGTCGCGACACATGCATTTTCGGCCGCGGCAAATGGGGGAAGGCGGTCGCCCAGTCGGCGCGTTCCAGCGCTGCACCGAGCGCGTGGAGGATCGGCAACGGCAGCGCGCCCGATACGACGATCGCGCCAGGATCGAGCCACGCGACCCCACTGTCGGCGGCGACCGCAAGCTGCTCTCCAGCCCGCTCGACCCACGCGTCGATCAACGCGGCATGCGTATCCTGATGCATCTCGACCTCGTTCAGCGCGCGGATGTCGGCGCCGGCCGCCTGCAATTCGGCGAGCAGGTCGATCCCCGACGGCCGCTTGGATTTCCCCGGGAACAACCGGCCGATCTCGCCCGCATTGCCGTGCTCGCCGCGCAAGATCGCGCGGTCGACGATGATCCCCCCGCCGACCCCGTGCCCGATGAAGAAGACGATCGCCGAACTGCACGTGCGGATCAGCCCGCTGTCGTAATATTCGGCGAGCGCGGCGAGCGTCCCGTCATTCTCGATCCAGACCGGCAGGCCGAGATAGTCGGCGAACAGCCGTTGCAGGTCGAGGTCGCGCCACCCCTGCAACCAGTCGACCGTCCAGCGCCGCGTCGGATCGCCCGCGAGCGTCGGCCCGGTCGCCGCCACGCCCAGCCCCAGGAAGCGCGACCGCAGCACATTGTGGCTCATGCTCAGCCCGCGCAACCGCCGATCCACCGCCTCGACGAACGCGCGCGGATCGGGGCTGTCGAACGGCTCCAGGTCGCGGACGATCACAGTCCCGGCGAAATCGACCAGCGCGATCTCGAGCCAGCCCGGATGCAGCGTCGCGCCTGCCGCATAGCCGCCGCGGCTCGAGATACCCAGTGGTACGATCGGCCGGCCGCGCCCAGCCCGCTGGTCCTGGACATGCTCCTCAACCAGCCCGAGCGCGATCAACTCACGGCTCAAGCGCGTCACCGCGCCATTATGCATGTCGAGACGGTCGGCAAGGGCAGTGCGCGCGCTGGGGCCACTGATCCGCAGATCCCAGACGATGCGTTTCTGATCTTCGGACAGCAGGATCTCAGGTTTCGGGCGCACGCGATCATCCTGGCGACTGACGAGACGCCCGCCCTAGCCTCCGGTACGCATCGCCGCTCGATTTAATTCGCGCACGCCAATAATATCCAGCGGCGTTAAACACGTAGGCGGCAGCGGGATGCGCCAGAGGTCGGACGACAGCGTCCCATTCGTCTTGCGGGAAATCTTCGGATGGATCGCGACCAAAAAAAGGGCTGCGCACCCTTCCGTATGGGCCCCGGTGCCTTATCGGGGGAACGGCGAACGCCTGATGGCGAGTGTCTCCGCGACGCTCCGGCAAAACGGATGAAAGGATACGGCGTGGATTCCATGCGCAGAGGTACGAATGCTGGCGGAATGCGACGGTATAATGAGCGCCTGATCCTGTCGGCCGTTCGACGGATGAACGGCGCTTCGAAAGCGGAACTCGCGCGCATGACGGGCCTGTCACCTCAAGCCGTCGTCCGCATCGTCGATGAACTGGCCGAGGTCGGGCTGCTGTTCCAGGCGGGCAGGCGCACCGGTGGGATGGGCCAGCCGGCGACGATCTACCGGATCAACGGCAAGCGAGGATATACCGTCGGCGTCGAGGTCGGGCGCGGCGACACCACCATCGTACTGCTGGATTTCGACGGGGAGCGCAAAGCGGTCGGTCGCCATGCCGGCAGCTTTCCCTCGATCGATACCGTGCTCGGACACATTGACGCTTTCATCGACGAACACCTGGCATCGACGGACCTGTTGAGCGCCGAGGCGTTCATGGGCATCGGCATCGCCACGCCTTGGTTTTGGATGCTGTAGGCGCTCTACAATTCCACCCACCCAGCGGGCGGCACGAACGACCTCGAAGGACCTCGTCGCGCGGCAGGATAGGGGTATCGTGATCCCACGCAACACGACGGGCTTCGGCGAGTTGTGGAGCGAGTACCGTCTTGGATACGGCGCATACGGCTGGTTTCGGCGCCGGCCAGTCCTGCGCCTTGTGGTACTTGCGCGACAGCGGCGCGAGCTTCACGTTCCATGACATCGTCCTGCCCAACCCCGGCGGTCACAAGGATTTCCGCGATCCCACCGTGTTCTGGCATGCGCCGACCGAACGCTGGGTCATGACCCTGTCCGAAGAGGGCAAGATCGGAGTCTACACGTCCGCCAACCTCAAGCAGTGGCGCTATGCCAGCGGCTTTGCCTCGACGATCGTCGGCCGCGTCATGGAATGCTCACACCTCTTCAAGCTGCATCTGTACGACGCGAACGGCCAGATGTCGGCAGACAAATGGATATTGCTGGTCGGCGGCAACGGCACCAAACTCGGCTTTACCGTGGGCGCCTATTATTGGGTCGGTGATTTCGATGGGACGAGTTTCATGGCGGATGCCCCGGAGGGACAATGGGTCGACGGCGGTCCGGATTTCTATGCCGCGGTCGTCTGGATCGATCCGGCGGCGGCTGATCCACTTGCCGCGGCGTACGCGATCGCATGGATGAGCAACTGGGATTACGTGAAGAAAATCCCGCTCGCGCACGATTACCGCGGGCAACTCAGCCTTGTTCGCCAGCTACGACTTCAGCGTATCGACGACGTCCCGCGCCTGATCAGCACGCCGCTCGCCGCGCAGGATACGGTCTTTGCCGAAGCCATTACCGGACAGGATCAAACGATCGTCGAAGGATCGGAATATGTCTGGCCGACAGGTGCACAGACCGCAGCGTGTCGTATCGATCTCACGCTCACCCGGGTCGGCCAGATCTGGCCGGCCAAGGTCGTGCTATCGGTTCGAGCCGATAACCGCTTTGCGACCAGATTCATCTTCAGGGCGCATGACAATATCATCTGCCTGGAGCGATCGGATAGCGGCCCCAATCAGCCGGACGGCGATGTATGGCGACAGCCCCGAAGTATCGCGTGCGACTTCACCAAGGGCGCTGTGAAGATCAGCCTGTTCATCGACTCCGGTTCGGTGGAGCTTTTTCTCGCCGACGGAACGGCGACGATGTCCGCGCTCATCACCGCGCCACTCGATGCCACCGAATTGCACCTGAAGAGCGCTGGCGGCAGCGTAACCGTGTCGGACGTCGCGATCAGGCCTTTCGATAAACCCGGCCGATCGAACCCCGTTTTGTCGGCGCTCTAAGGCGATGCTGCCGTACGACCTTCACAGGCGTGAGGTGATCGTCAGTCGCACGTTGCGCGGCGCCCCCGGCGTCGTCCACACATTGGCATACGAACTCGAGATATAATATTTATCGAAGATGTTATCGATATCGACGCGCATCGTCAGGTGCTCCGACACGGCATAGCTCAAATTCGCGCGCGCAATGGTGTAGGCCGGCAGACGATACCCGCTGGCGAACGGATCGCCGGCCCGGCTCCCCGAGTGGCTGATACCGCCACCCACCGACAGCCCGTCGAACTGTTTGACGGCAAACAGTGCCCACGCGTTCTTGGGCACGTTTGACAGGCGCGTGCCGATCAGCGTCCGGTCCACGTCCTGCCGGACGGTCGCGTCGACATAGGTGTATGTGGCCGTGGCGTAGAGATCGTCCGTCACGTTCACCGTGGCTTCCGCTTCTGCGCCCCGCGAGCGCTGGCGCCCGATCTGGCTTTTCACGAACGGGTCGGTCGCGTTCGGATTCAGGACGTTGCGCTTTTCCATGTCGAACACTGCCGCCTGCCCCGTCACCACACCGTGCAGGACCGCGAACTTGGCGCCCACTTCGGTCGAGCGGCTCCGTTCCGCGTCGAACGTGGAAATGCCGTCGGATGGATTGAGCCGCAAGGATTGCCCCCAGCTCGTGTATAGCGACAGGCCCTTGCCGACCTGCCATGACAGAGCGGCCCGCGGCGTCACACCGCGGTCGACCGTATCGAGATCGGCATTGCCGGTCAGCCGATTGCGTACGGTCTGTCGAAAGCTGTTCCAACGCGCGCCCAGCAGCAGCGTGAAGTCGCCCGCGCGGACGATATCCTGCGCATACGCGCTTTCGCTACGGAAGGATTCGGTACGGCTGACGTTGGCCGGCGGTACCGGCAAGGGCTGACCATAGACCGGGTTGAACAGGTCGATAACCAGGATCGGGCGGGTAGTCGTGCCGCGCGCGCGATCGAGCCGAAAGTCCATGAAGTGGCGCACCCTGTCGACGCCGAGACGCAAATCATGGTCCAGGCCCAGGAAGCGCAGCGATCCCGTCAATTCTGCGCGCAGCGTGAGGTCGTCCCACGCGAAATCGTGATAACGGCGGTCGCGCCCGGCAGTGAGTCCGTTCGCCTGGAGTCCGCGAGCGCCGAAATCGACCATGGTGCCGAACCCGCGTAGCGAACCGTCACGCTGGCTGCCGCCGACCTCGAACCCGATACCACTGCCCAGGTCCGCGAAAACCGTCGCCTGTTGCCACAGGATCTTCTGGATGATCGGTCCGTCCGCCGGTTCGCCCAGGAACGTGTCCCGGTCCATCGCCCGCGCATTGCCCGCGATGCCGACCACGCCGCGATCCAGCGTCGCTTCGTTACGCATATACTCGGCCTGGTAGAGGACGCGCAGCGCGTCGGACGCCTGCCATGACACCGAAGGCGCGATCAGGCGGCGCGATCCTTCGACATGGTCCCGGAAGCTGTCATGCTCCTCGCCGACGCCGATCAGCCGGACAGACACCCCCTTGGCGATCGGTCCGCCGACGTCGCCCGTCAGCCTCCCGCTGTCCCAGCTTCCATAACTGGCGCTGGCCGACGCATGAAGGTGATCGAGCGGCGCCTTGGTGACGATATTGATCGATCCGCCAGGCTCGCCCCGGCCCGATAGCGCGGCGCCGGCCCCTTTCAGCACCTCGATCCGCTCGACCGTAGCGGTGTCGATGGGCGCGTTGTAGCCGAGATTGCTGCTGAAGCGGTTGATCATGATATCCGGACCGGCGTTCTCGTCGCCGGCAAACCCGCGGATCGCGTACTTGTCCCATAGTCCGCCGAAATCGTTCTGGCGCGACACCCCTCCGGCAAGATCGAGCACGTCGTCGAGCCGGGTGGTGTTGAGCGCCTCGAGTTCCTTTTGGCCGAACACGCGCACGGATTGCGGGTAGATTCTGATCGGTACGTCGCTGCCCAGGATGCTGGCACTCGCCTTCCGCGCGGTAACGACGATATCGCTTCTGCCACCGCTCGCCACGTCGCGGTCTCCCGCGTCCTGCGCGTATGCCGTCCTGGGTAGGCCCATGCCGATACCCAACGCGATCGTGCTCAGGCTCGCATACGCTACGCTCCGACACGCGCTCCGGCTGTAACTTTGACGCATCGAGGACCCCTTGGTTTCGCCACGGTTCTACGCTGCAGCGATTTCGCCCGCTTATGGCTAATGCGAGTGGATTGCAACAATGTGTCATAGATCGATCGCGTCGCGGACTGATACCTAGATTGGCCTTAGTGAGTTCGGCAGCAGCCAAGCACGGAAACGTAGTCAAGAAGCAAACCGCCTCAGGCAAATTCGCGATCGTCCCAGGCATCGTCCGCATCGGCAAAGAGTAAGGTCACGGGCTGCGATCGGCGTCCGCGGATTTGGCAGTTGAGCGCGTCAAGCGTTGATGTATTGTTTTGGCCTTGCAGATGTATCCAGGGAGGCCAGATGCTCGACCGTCGCCGTTTCGTCGTTTCATCGTCGGCGCTTGCCGTGTCGTTGGCGCAACCCTCTCTGGCAGAACGTCGCGGTCCGACCGGTACAGCGCTCTCGCCCGACATGCCGATCCCGCTCGGACATCTACCCTCGCCGCACGCACCCGCAGACCCGAGCCTGATCGCGCTCAACCATGGCTGGCTGTTCCATGAAGGCGACATCCCCGTCCCCGCCGTGCGTGGCAACGACGAGACCTATGCCGCGACCAAGGCCGGCAACGCGCAGGGCGCCGCCGGTCTGGACTACGACGATTCCGACTGGACCGCCGTGCAGCTTCCGCATGACTGGGCGATCGCGCACCCGGTCGAATCCGATCAGAACGACGCGTTCGGGTATCGCCGTCGCGGCATTGGCTGGTATCGTCGCTACGTCGTTCTGCCGGCGGGCTGGCACGGCCAGTATCTCGAACTCCAGCTCGGCGGCATGGCCAACAACGCCACCGTCTGGTTCAACGGCGTGCCGGTCGCCCACAGCCTGTCCGGCTATGTCCAGCAGACCGTCGATCTCACGCCCTATGCCCGCTTCGGCGACGAACCCAACACCATCGCGATCCGCGTCGACGGGGATGTCATGGAAGGCTGGTGGTATGAGGGCGCCGGACTGTACCGCGATTGCTGGCTGGCGGTGCGACCCGCGCTGCACATCGCGACCGATGGCGTGCATGCCACGCCGCGCGCGCAGGCGGGCGGCAGCTGGCAGATACCGGTGACGGTAACGCTCGCTAACGCCGGTGCCGCGCCGGGTCAGGCGACGGTCGAAGCGGTGCTGCAGGACGCGGACGGTCGCACCCTGGCGCAGTCGAGCGCCACCGCCACCGCGACCCCGCTGGCGACGGCAACCGCTACGATGCTGCTGCCGGTCGCGCGACCAAACCTGTGGTCCCCCGAGACGCCGACGCTTTACACGCTGCACACGCGGCTGGTGCAGGGCGGCAAGACCATCGACAGCCGCCGTACCGAAATCGGTTTCCGCACCGCGGTGTTTGATGCGGCGTCGGGGTTCCACCTCAATGGCGTGCCACTGAAGATCAAGGGCGTTTGCATCCATCAGGACCATGCCGGCGTCGGCGTCGCGGTGCCCGCCGCGCTGATGGAGTGGCGCGTGCGTCGCCTGAAACAGATCGGCGCGAATGCGATCCGTTTCACGCACGGCACCGCCGACGCCGGCATGCTCGATGCGTGCGACCGCCTCGGCATGCTGGTGATGGCCGAGAACCGCCATTTCGATCCCAGTCCCGAGTATCTGGCGCAGCTCGAATGGATGGTCCGGCGGGACCGCAACCGGCCCAGCATCATCCTGTGGTCGGTGCTCAACGAAGAACCGATGCAGGGCAGCGAACAGGGCTATGAGATGGTCCGCCGCCTCGCCGCCGCGGTGAAGGCGCTGGACGATACCCGCCCCGTCACCGCCGCGATGAACGACGGCATGTTCACGCCGCTGAACGGCGCCGATGCGGTCGACGTGGTCGGCTTCAACTACAAGCACGGCTGGTACGATCGCTACCACAAACTCCACCCCGATCGCCCCCTGCTCAGCACGGAAGACACCAGCGCGGTGATGACGCGCGGCGAGTGGACGAGCGACACGGCGCGCAACGTGCTGACGTCCTACGATACCGAAGCGCCCGAATGGGGCCTGACGCATCACGAAAGCTGGCGGATGATCGGCAGCCGCCCGTACATCGCCGCGACCTTCGTCTGGACGGGGTTCGACTATCACGGCGAACCGACCCCGTTGCCCTGGCCGGCGGCATCGAGCTCGTTCGGCATCCTCGACCTGTGCGGGTTCGCCAAGATGGCCTATCATCTGCGGCGCGCGCAGTGGATCGCCGCGGAGCCGGTGATCGCGATCGGTCCGCACTGGAACTGGGCCGGGCGCGAAGGCCAGCCGATCAAGGTGATGGTGCCGACCAATGTCGAGGCGGTCGCGCTGTCGCTCAACGGCAAGCCGATCGGGCGGCAGACGTGCAAACCGTTCGAAATGCTCGAATGGCAGGTGCCGTTCGCACCGGGCACGCTCGAAGCGATCGGCTACAGCGGCGGTCGCGAAGTCGTTCGCGCCAGCGTTACGACCGCGGGCCGGCCTGCCACGCTGCGGCTGACGCCCGATCGCCCGATGATGCTCGGCGACGGTGCCGACGTGCAGCCGATCAGCGTCGACCTGATCGATGCGAGCGGCCTCCACGTGCCGACCGCGAACGACACCGTCACGTTCGCGGTCGAGGGCGGCGAGATCATCGGCGTCGGCAACGGCAATCCCAACGATCACGACCCCGAGCAAGGCAACGCCCGCAAGCTGTTCAACGGTTTCGCGCAGGTGCTGGTGCGTTCTTCGGCAGGCGCGAAGCAACTGGTCCTGACCGCGCGCGTCGCCGGGCTGTCCCCCGCTCGCGCGGCGTTTCCGCTGGTAGCCGCGCAGACCCGCGCCGTCGCGGTGACGCCGTCGGTTCACCATCTCGGTGAGTGGCGGCGCACGCCGTTCGTCGCGCAGGCGCCCGACGCGCGGACGATCTACCCGGCGCAGCAATGGCGCAGCCTGAGCTATGTCCGCACCGGACGGCTCGAGGAGGCGCAGGCCGCGCGCGCCTACACGCTGATCCAGGGTCGCTTCATGCCGCGTCGGCACGTCGCGGTCCGCGGTGGCACGCTGCATTTCGCCGGCGTGATCGGCCGCGCGGAGCTGTGGGTCGACGGCCGACGCGTCGCCACCAAAAGCGACCCGGCAGAAGCAGCGATGGTCGCGCCTCTCCCGGCCGGCGAGCAGGAGCGCGTCGTGACGCTGCTGCTCCAGGCCGACGCGGGCGAGGCGACCGGCCTCAGCCGCAGCGTGGCGGTCTGGTAGGCCGAGCGCGAACCATCCGCGACCACAGTGTCCAACGGATGTATGACATGTGCGGCGGCAAGTGTTACGCCAAGCCTCTATGGCGTTCATCGACCTTCTAGACGTTACGGCCGCGACGAGCAGCGGCCCGCGCTATCTGTGGTTGCAGGGCCTGATCCGCACCGCGATCGAAACCCGACGGCTCGCGGCGGGTACCGCGCTGCCGAGCGAACGGGAACTGTGCGACGAGTTCCAGCTATCGCGCGTGACGATCCGCAAGGCACTGGAGGCGCTGGTCACCGATGGCCTGCTCGAACGGCGGCGGGGTGCCGGCACGTTCGTATCGCGAAGCCCGGGCGCGCAGGACGCCAGCCGCGTCGAGAAGAACTTCTCCGCGCTGTCGTCCTTCTCCGAAGACATGCTGGCACGCGGCCGGCGCCCGTCCAGCGAGTGGATCGATCGGTCCGAAGGGTCGGTGACCCCCGAGGAGGCGCTCGCGCTGGGTCTCTCGCCCGGGTCGCACGTCTTCCGTTTCCAGCGCATCCGCTTCGCAGACGACGAGACGATGGCCGTCGAATATGCCACGGTGCCGAGCTGGGGCCTGAAGCGGCTCGATGATGTCGTGTCCTCGCTGTACGGCGCCCTGGCCGCCAACGGGAACCGCCCCGTACGGGCGCTGCAACGCGTCCGCGCGATCTGCTTTGGCAAAGAGCACGCCGTGCTGCTCGGCATCGAGGAGCGTGACCCGGGGCTGATGATCGAACGGCGCTCCTTCGCCGCCGATGGCCGCGTGATCGAGGTCACGCATTCCTATTATCGTGGCGATGCCTACGACCTCGTCGCAGAACTCCACCACAGCTGACGCTGGCCTGTAGGATCTAGGATCGCATCGGGCACCTCGCCGAAGCGACCCGCCAGCCGCGGGTCAGCCGGCGACCTTGATCCCGCCGATCCACGTCTGCACCGGCTGCAGCGCCGCATCCAGCACGACGAAGTCCGCGCGCAATCCGACCGCCAGCGTGCCGCGGTCCTGCGCCATCCCGAGAAACGCGGCGGGCGACGCGCTCGCCATCCGGCTGACGGTCGGCAGGTCGGCGCCGGTCGCCGCGCACATCGTCCGCACCGCCTGCGCCATGTCGAGATGCGCGCCGGCCAGCGTACCGTCCTCGCCCATGCACACCCCGCCCTCGACCGTCATCCGGCGGCCGTTGAGCAGGAAGAAATCGTCGTTAGAACCGACGCTCGGCATCGCGTCGGTCACCAGCATCAGGCGATCCGCCCCCTTGCTGCGAAACGCGATGTCGAGCGCGGCGGGCGCGACATGCACCCCGTCGGCGATGATGCCGCACCAGATCGCGGCCTCGCTCAAGGCAGCCCCCACCATGCCCGGCGCGCGGTGAAGCAGCGGCGACATCGCGTTGAAGACGTGCGTCACGCCGGTGACCCCGGCAGCAAAGCCCGCCAGCGCCTCGTCGTAGGTCGCGTCGGTATGCCCGGCACTCAGGATGACCCCCGCCGCGGCGAGTTGCGCGATATCCTCGACGGCGACGACTTCCGGCGCGAGCGTCATCATGACGACGCCACGCCGCGGTCGGCACAGAATGTCGATGATCGACCGGTCGAGCGTGCGGATCAGCGCGGGATCGTGGATCCCCTTGCGCGTGCCGTTGATGAACGGCCCTTCGATATGCACGCCGACGATACCGGGCACGCCGGCCGCGATCGCCGCGTCGACCGCGTCCAGCGCCGCCTCGATAGCCTCGGCGGTGTCCGTGATCAGCGTCGGCAGCAATGCGGTGGTGCCGAACCGGGCGTGTGCCGCCGCAATCCGTGCCAGCCCCTCGATCCCGAGCGCGTTGTTGAACAGCACCCCGCCACCGCCGTTCACCTGCGTGTCGATGAACCCCGGAAGCAGCCAGCCGCCCGCCAGATCGATCGCTACGTCACCGCCGGCCAAGTCGTCGCCTGCGACGTCCCCCCCGCCCCCGGCCGGCTCGATCGCGCGCAGGCGGCCGTCCGATATGGTAAGCCGGACGTCGTCGCGTGTTTCTCCGCCGACCAGGATCCGGCCACCGCGAACGTCGATGGTACGGATCACGACCGGCACCCCTGTTGGACGCCGAGTGAACGATAGCGGTCGAACTTACCCGATGCCGCGATCGCGATCGCGCTCGCGGGTCCGTAAGACAGCGCTACCATCGCCAATCTTGTCAGACACGCCGTCGAAGGTCCCTGCCTTGGCGATTTGTCGGAGCATAACCCCTGTTCGCAGCTTCGGTCAGCCATGGGAGCGCTATCGCTGGCGCGTTGAGTATTGCTGAACCTTGGCCGGAGCTGGTTGGCAAAACCTCGATCCAGTCGGCAATACTCGACGCGATGACGCTTGTTCAGCGAGGTATCCGAGCAAAGCAACAGACCTCGCGACAAGGCCGACACAGACTCAACGGCCGGTCTTGCCTTGCAGTATCTTGAGGTGACCAACCTGTCGCTCCCCGAGCGATCAATCGCAAACATCACTACCCCTTAGTCGGCAAGACATACCGCCGCGACAAACCATTCGAGATCGCTGTCACGACCTTCGGCATCGTTTCGCATGGGTCTTATTATGCATGCTTCGAAAGCGGTATCAATGGTATTGCATATGTCTTTCGATGGCGGCGTCAGAAATTGCGGTATTTGCACCGTCCAGATGCGAGAGAGCCATGTTTCCCCGTGACGATCGATTCGATCAGGAGGACAGGAAGTGCCTGGCACCGCGTGCAACGACCTGTCTTCGGGGCGCAAGACCCTGGTATGTTATGTCATTGCGAAGGTGTAGCGCAATTCTGACGCACACCTCTTTCGTCATATCCGATTGGCAACCAACGCTTTTCCGATCCAGCAATACCAATATGCTTCGTCGCCCGTTAAGACGTTATGTTTTTGTACTAGATCGTACTTGACAGGTCACAGGATTATCCGTGAAACTCCGACATAACGCAGGGTTCGGGCTGCACATCGGTTAAAAAACCGGGTGCCGCGCTTCATTGTCGCATCAGAGGGGATTTACATGACGCACGGCAGACGCAACCGCACACAGGGCGCCGGTTCATCCACGAAGGTCTGGCTACTCGCGACGAGTTGCTGTGCAGCGCTTGCCGCGATCACGCCGGTCAGCGCACAGACCGCGCCGCCTGGCGATCCGACGTCGCCGCCTGCTCAGACACCACCCCAGACGCCACCTCAGACTTTGGCCCCAGCGCCTGCGACCCCGTCCGCGACCAGCGGCCAGACCGATAGTGCGGACGGTGCCGAGATCACCGTGACCGGCTTCCGCCAGAGCCTCGCCTCCGCCGCACAGGCCAAGCGCAACGATATCCGCATCTCGGACGGCATCACCGCCGAGGATATCGGCAAGTTCCCGGCGCAGAACGTCACCGAAGCGATCCAGCGTATCGCCGGCGTGCAGATGTCGAACATCAACGGCCGTGGCTCGACGATCAGCATCCGCGGTCTCGGCGCGCAATATGCCCGCACGACGATCAACGGCCAGACCTTCGCCAGCGCCGACTTCAAGGACGGTTTTCGCTACGACATCATCCAGACCGATCTCGCCAGCGCGATCCAAGTCGTCAAGTCGCCGACCGCCGACATGGACACCGGCGGCCTGTCGGGCACGGTCAACATCGATACGGTCAAGCCGCTGGCCTATAAGGGCCCGCGCTTCATCGTCGGCGTGAAGGGCTATAATTCCGAATATCGCGGCAAGAAGATCACGCCGAAGATCAGCGGCGCCTATATCGACAGCTTCGCCGGCGGCACGCTGGGCGTGATGGCGAACGTCAGCTACCAGGAGCTGACGGATCGCGGCGACTATGCCTTCGTCAAGAACTGGTACAATCCCGGCGTCGTCGATCCCAACAACTTCGTGCCCGGCAATTTCCGCCTGCGCCGCATCGATCGCGACACCAAGCAGCTGATGGCCAGCGGTGCGATCCAGTGGAAGCCGCAATCGAACTTCGAGGTCCTGCTGCAAGGCGAATATTCGAAGGACGACACGCGCTACGATACGCAGCAGCTGGTATTCGGTCGCTGGGATCCCAAGGACAGCACGAACCCGAGCACGATCACGGTCCTCGACAGCGCGAACGGCGTGGCCAACAAGATCGCCATCAGCAACTTCGGCGTCGGCAACAACGACCAGCCCGAAACGCGCAACCTCAAGACGCAAGCCTATACCGGCACGGTCAACTGGCAGCCGGGCGACACCTGGAACGTCCACGCCGTCGCGCACTATACCCGGGGCGATGCCGATCTTCGCGAGTTCGCCTCGATCGACGGCGCAAACGTCGCCTCGGGTGGTACGCTCGACATTTCCGACCCGCACAACGTCAAGTTCGCGACCGACCCGGGCGTGTGGAACGGCACGCTGTTCAACCCGGCCAACCGCACCTATTTCGCGTTCGTCGATGGTGCCACGCACATCCAGATGGCCAAGGACGTATCGGGCCAGTTCGACGTCACCAAGGATATCGGCGCGTTCGGCGTCAAGTCGCTGGTGTTCGGCGTGAAATATCATCACGAGAGCTTCCAGACCGACGCCTATCGCCATGACCGCGATGCCGACGTGACGCGGCCGGATCTGTATCCCGAATATGCGTTCATCCCGAACCTGAGTACGACCGGCATTCCCGTCACGAACTTCCTGGACGGCAAGATCGGCATCCCGAACACGTTCCTCGAAACCAATGCGCCGCTCTGGCAGTCGATCCTCGCGTCAAAGGGGATCACCGTCCCGGACGTTCGCGACTGGGCGAACAGCTACCGGGTCGACCGCTACATTCCGGCGGTCTATGCGATGGCCAATCTGGACGCGGTGCTGTTCGGCAAGCCGCTCCGCGGCAATGTCGGCGTTCGCTACGAACACACCCACCAGAACGTCACGTCCAACGTCACCGCCGGTACCGGCAGCGGCTCTCCGCTGCTCGGTACGCAGAACGTGATCCAGGATTACGGCAACGTCCTGCCGAGCGCATCCTTCGCGCTGGATCTGAGCAACCGGCTCGTGGCACGCGTCGCGCTTGCCAAGGTGCTGGTGCGGCCGCTGTTGAACAGCCAGACCCAAATGGCGGATACCTTCGTCACCGACAATACTGGGATCCGTCCCAGCGTGTCCGTGTCGAACGGCGAATCGCGCCTGAAGCCGCTGACCGCAAACCAGGCCGACATCAGCCTTGAATATTACCACGGTCGCGGCAATTCGATCAGCATCGCCGGCTTCTACAAGGCGGTGAAGAATGGCACGTTCACGCAGTTCTACTGCCCGACATCGTTCAACGGCGTGACGTTGAACGGCCAGGTCGGCGGCTGCGCGTCGACCGATGGTACCACGGACTATAATTTCAGCCGCAAGCTGAACGACAACAGCGTCATCCACGTCAAGGGCGTCGAACTCGCCGCCTCCGAAAGCTTCGACGGCTTCCTGCCGCTGCAGGGCTTTGGCGCCACCGGCAACGTCACGGTGGTCAACGCCGACTCCCCCGCGCTCGGGACGGGTTTCAACCTGCGCGACCTGTCGAAACTCACCTGGAACCTGACGCCCTATTGGGAAAACGAGATGTTCAGCGTTCGTCTCTCGGTGAACCATCGCAGTCCGTACAAGCAGGATGCGTCGACCAGCTTCTTCGTCGATGGCGGCCAGATCCACACGGTCCGCGCGCGGACGCAGATGGATCTGGCGCTCGGCTTCACCCCGACGAAGTTCTTGAGCTTCACCGGCGGCATCATCAACCTCAACGACACGCACGAAGACGCGTATCAGACCAACGAGGACACGTTCCAGCTCGCCAGCCGCACCGGCCGGACGTTCTATCTGTCCGCAACCGCACGGTTCTGATCTAAACCCGAACGAAACGAGTCGCCGCCAGCCGTGAAGAGACCAGCCATCCTCGCACTTCCAGGTCTCTTGCTGCTGACGGCGGCCGGCGCCGCCCATGCGCAACCGCGCGCTACCGATCAGGCGCGCGCCGCGCTCAACCGGATTGGGATTTCTGCCCCGGGCATCGCGCTCTCGATCCGGCCGGCCGCCAAGCCCTATTACCGGGTCCGCGTCCGCAGCGGGCGCATGGCGGTGGAGGGATCCTCCGCCATCGCGCTGGTCCACGGCGCGGCGCAGTATCTCCAGCAACAGGGGCGCGTATCGCTCAGCTGGGAGGGACGCCGCATCGCGCCGCTCACCGGCCTTCCCACCGGCGATACCGGGCCGGTCGCCTCCGCCTTCGCGCTGCGCACCTACCTCAACACCTGCACGTTCGGGTACACCACGCCGTGGTGGGCCTGGGGTCGCTGGTCGGACGAGATCGACTGGATGGCGGCACGCGGCATCGACACGCCGCTCGCGATGGAGGGGCAGGAGTTTGTCTGGCGCGCGTTGTGGCGCGACCAAGGCCTCGACGATGCCACCATCGCCAGCGGCCTGTCCGCCGCGCCGTTCCTGCCGTGGCAGCGGATGGGCAACATCGCCGGCTACCGCGCGCCGCTGTCGGACGGGTGGATCGAGAAGAAGCATCAGTTGCAGCTCCGCATTCTCGGCCGGATGCGCGCGCTGGGCATGAAGCCGATCCTGCCGGCGTTCTCGGGCTATGTGCCCAAGGCGTTCGCCGACCGGCACCCCAAGGCGCGGATATACCGGATGCGCGCGTGGGAGGGGTTCCCCGGCACCTATTGGCTCGACCCGTCCGATCCGCTGTTCGCGGTTCTCGCGCGGCGCTTCACGCAGCTTTACACGCAGACCTACGGCGCCGGCGACTATTACCTCGCCGACGCTTTCAACGAAATGGTGCCGCCGATCGCCGAGGACGGCAGCGATGCGAGCGCCGCGCAGTACGGCGACAGCATCGCCAACACCGCCGCGACGCGTGCCGCCGCTTTGCCCGTGGCGGTGCGCGACGCGCGGTTGGCCGCTTACGGCGAGAAGCTGTTCCAGTCCGTCACCGCCGCCGCGCCAAACGCGACCTGGGTGATGCAGGGCTGGCTGTTTGGCGCGGACAAGGCGTTCTGGACGCCCGACGCGATCCGCGCGTTTCTCAGCCGCGTGCCGAACCAGCGGATGCTCGTGCTCGACATCGGCAACGATCGCTACCCCGGCATCTGGAAGACCAGCGGCGCGTTCGACGGCAAGAGCTGGGTCTACGGCTATGTCCACAATTACGGGGGCAGCAACCCGGTCTATGGCGATCTGAACTTCTACCGTAGCGATCTCGCCGCACTGCCCGCCAGCCCGACGCGCGGCAACCTCACCGGGTTCGGCATGTTCCCGGAAGGACTACACAACAATTCGGTCGTCTACACCTACGCCTACGACCTGGCGTGGGGAGAGAACGCGAAACGCCCGGTGAACGACTGGATCGCCGACTACGCGCGTGCCCGCTACGGTGCTGCATCGCCTGCGCTGCTCGCCGGCTGGGGCAAGGTGATGTCCGGGGCCTACGCCACCCGCTATTGGACACCGCGCTGGTGGCGCGAGATGGCGGGCGCGCATCTGCTGTTCAAGCGCCCTGCCCTGGTCGCAGCCGATTACCCTGCAGCGCCCGGCGACGAAGTCGCGCTGCGCGACGGCATCACCGCAATGCTCGCGGCGGCACCAGCACAGCCCGCGCCGCTGCTGACCTACGACCTCGTCGACTTCACCCGGCACTACGCAACGCTGCGGCTCGACGCGAAGCTGCGCGCCGCGGTCGCCGCCTATGCTTCGGGCGATGTCCCGACCGGAGACCGCAATGCCGCCACCGCCGCACGCCTCGCGCACGAGATCGACGCGCTGATCGGCAACCAGCAGGAGACGCTCGGCAGCTGGATCGCGGATGCCCGCGCATACGGCGATACGCCGACGGAAAAGGACGCGTTCGAGGAGCAGGCCAAGGCGGTCGTCACGGTCTGGGGCGGCGCCGGGCACCTCTCCGACTACGCCTCGCGCGCATGGCAGGGCCTGTACGCCGGCTATTACCTGCCCCGCTGGCAGATGTTCCTCGCCGCGCAGCGCACGGCCGCGCTGGCGCACCAGCCGCTCGATACGGCCGCCATCGCCACGAAGATCACCGCGTGGGAACAGGCGTGGCTGAAGGACGGTCGTACCTGGCCGCGCCACCGCCCGACCGATCCGATCGCAGGTGTGCGCCGCCTGCTCGCCGACGCAGGACAGCCATGACCGACACGCTCGCCCCCGACACCCTCGCAATCGCCAACCCGCGGCGCTTCACCGCGCTCGACGTATTCCGCGGACTGACCATCTTCCTGATGATCCTGGTCAACACCGCCGGGCCGGGCGCCCCCGCCTACGCCACGCTGGTCCACGCCAAATGGTTCGGCTTCACGCTCGCCGACGCGATCTTCCCGAGCTTCCTGTTCGCGATGGGCAACGCGATGAGCTTCGCCACGCGCAAACGGATCGATACCGCACCGTACCTCATGCGGCTGTTCAAACGTGGTGCGATCATCTTCGCGCTCGGGTTCCTGATGTACTGGTTCCCGTTCGTGACGCGCACCGACGACGGCTGGGCAGCGATCCCGTTCGCGGTGACGCGCGTACCCGGCGTGCTGCAACGTCTCGCCTTGTGCTACGTCGCCGCGGGGCTGCTGGTGCGCTGGCTCGACGTGCGGGCGATCGTGATTGCCGGCGTTGTGCTGCTGTTCAGCTATTGGGCGATCCTGGTATTCCTGTCCGCGCCGGGCATGGCGTACGACAAGTTCGGCACGGTCGGCACGCAGCTCGACCTGTGGCTGCTGGGCCCCGGGCATCTCTACAAGAAGGACGGCGGCTTCGATCCCGAAGGCCTGCTCGGTACGCTGCCCGCGATCGTCAACGTGCTGGCGGGCTATCTCGCCGGGCTCGCGGTACAGCGCGGCCCTAGTCTGACGCGGACGGTGCGCGCGATGGCGCTGTTCGGCGTCGCGTTCGTGATTGCCGGGCTGGCCTGGTCGCCCTGGTTTCCGCTCGCCAAGAAGCTCTGGACTAGCTCCTACGTGCTGCTGACGATCGGTATCGACTGCATCGCGCTAGCGGGCATCATCGCGCTGATCGAGATCGCCGGCGTCAAACGGGGCACGCGGTTCTTCACGATCCTCGGCCGCAATCCGCTTGCCGTCTACCTGTTCTCCGAGCTGTTCGTGACCGCGATCAACCTGATCCCCATCAGCCCGGATGACGGGGCATACGGGGGACTATACGAATGGGTCGGTATCGCGATCTTCCAGCGCATCGCGCCCGGCGCGTTCGGGTCGCTGCTCTGCGCGGTCGCCTACACGATGCTGTGCTGGGCGGTCGGCTGGTGGATGGACCGCAAGGGCTGGATCCTCAAGGCGTGACCGCCCGCCGACTGAATACACAGGAGTTTCCCGCATGACTGTCAATCGTCGCGACGCACTTGGCATGATGGCAGGCGGCATGATGGCAGGCGGGGGTATCGCCGGGCCGGCGCTGGCTGACGGTTCGCGTGTCGCCTCATCGGCCACCGCGGCACCGTTCACGGCGGACTGGCAGTCGCTCACGCAAGGGTACCGCGCGCCCGATTGGTACCGTGATGCCAAATTCGGGATCTGGGCACACTGGAGCGCGCAGTGCGTGCCCGAGGAAGGCGACTGGTACGCGCGCAACATGTACCTGCAAGGCTCGCGCGCGAACAAGGCGCACGTCGCCAGATATGGTCACCCCGGCGATGTCGGCTATCTCGAGGTGGTCGGCAAATGGCACGCCGAAAAGTGGCAGCCCGAACGGTTGCTCGATCTGTACGTGGCCGCGGGTGCGAAGTATTTCGTCGCGCTCGCCGGGCACCACGACAATGTCGACACCTTCGCCTCGGCGCATCATGACTGGAATACGCTCCGGGTCGGCCCGAAGCGCGACATCATCGGCACGTGGGAGCGGGCCGCACGCGCACGCGGGCTGCGGTTCGGCGTGTCCAACCACGGCGCCCATGCCTGGCACTGGCTGCAGACCGCCTATGGCTATGATCCCGAGGGCCCGCGTGCCGGCCAGCGGTACGACGCAAGCCGGCTGACCACCGCGGACGGACGCGGGACCTGGTGGCAGGGGCTGGACCCGCAGGCGCTCTATACCGGCCGGACGATGCCGCTGCCCGACGGCGTCCGCACCATCGCCGAGGCGGAGGCGATCCATGCGCGTACCGACGAGCTCTGGGTCGAGGATGCGCCTGCCGCCCAGGCCGCGTTCGTGCGAAACTGGGCGCTGCGATGCCGCGACCTGCTCGATCGCTACCGGCCCGACCTGATCTATTTCGACGATTATGGCCTGCCGTTCGGCCAGACCGGGCTGGAGATTGCCGCCCATTTCTACAACGCCAGTCGTGGCTGGTCGGACGGTCGGCTCGAGGCGGTCATCAACGCCAAGATGATGCCTGCCGAACGCCGGATGGGTTTGGTCGAGGACGTCGAACGGGGTGGCAAGGACCATATCGAGACGTATCCGTGGCAGACCGATACCTGCCTCGGCAACTGGCATTACGATCGCGCGCTGTACGAGCGCGACGGGTACAAGAGCGCCGCCACGATCATCCACACGCTATGCGATGTCGTCTCCAAGAACGGCAACCTGTTGCTCAGCGTGCCGATGCGCGGCGATGGCACGATCGACGAAAAGGAGGAGGCGATCCTCACCGAGATCGCCGGCTGGATGCGCCTGAACGGCGCCGCGATCTACGACACGCGGCCGTGGCGCATCCATGCGGAAGGACCGACCAAACCGGCGTCGGGCATGTTCGCCGAAAACGGGCCCAAATCGCCCTACACCGCGCGCGACGTGCGCTATGTCCGCAGCGGCGACGACGTTCACGCGCTGGTGATGGGCTGGCCGGCCGATGGCATCGCCCGCCTGACGCTATTCGCCGCCAACAGCATCATCGGGCGCGGTTCGGTGGCGCGGATCACACTGGCCGGGGACACGACGCCTCTCGCATTTCGCCGGACCGGACAAGCGTTGGAAGTCACGCTGCCGCCCGCGCGCCGCCACGCGATCGGGGTAGCGCTGGTGCTGTCGGGCACCGGCTTGACGGAGGGTTCGCTGGTTTCTCAGCCGACCTGAGGAGAGGAGGACTCTCGTTTAGGTCCCTCCCCCCACTTTATCGAAGCTCGACGACACATGGAACGACTTCGCCCAGCTCCGCACGGCAGCGTCCGACGCTCCGGCTATCGAAACTATACGTCAGCGGTATTTCCCCCGCAGGCGATGGACCGGTAGCGTCGGGAAAGAGAACAACGGAGTCCACGCCATGCCGCTGCACCCCACCGATACGATGGCAGGCGAGACCCTGCCCTCCCCCGGCATCCTCTTCACGCGGATCGAGGTGACCGTAGCCGGGCTGGCGCAGAGCGAAAAGGGTCACGCCCTGTTCAAGGCTTCGGCGGTCGCATCGCGTCCCGATACCGCGGCACTCTACCAGCGCCCGATCTGGCGACATGGACGATGACGCGGCCCTTCTTTGCGAACGTCGTGTCAGGCGCGCTGCTCTGCGTAGCCTCTGCGACCGCAGCAGCGGCGCAGACGACGATACCCGGGGGCGTGAGGCAGACGCCCGCCGTCTATCGGTTCTCGATCGGTGATGTGCAGGTCACGGCGCTCTCCGACGGCAGTGTCCCTATCGACCTGCCCAAGCTGCTGCGAGGCACCTCGCACGCCGAGGTGGACGCGATGCTTGCCCGCAGCTTCATCGCCAATCCGATGGAGGTATCGATCAACGCGTTCCTCGTCGAACTGGGCGATCGCAGGATTCTCGTGGACACGGGTGCAGGCGACCTCTTCGGTCCGGGGAACGGCGGCAGGCTTCCCGAAGCACTTGCGCTGGCCGGGATCGGTCCGGACCAGATCACCGACATCCTGCTCTCGCACATCCACGCGGACCATAGCGGCGGGCTCGTGCGGGACGGGAAGATCATGTTCAAAAATGCCACGGTGCACGTCGGGAAGGCGGACCTCGACTTCTTCCTCGACACGGCCAACGCAGCGAAGACGGGCTATGACATCCACCACTTCGAGCAGGGAACGGCGATGCTGAAACCCTATGTCGATGCGGGCAAGGTTCGCGCATTCGACCGTTCCGGCGAGATTTTCCCAGGCCTTACCGCGGAGCTCCGCCCCGGTCATACGCCGGGCGCTACGTTCTACACGCTGAGCAGCCGCGGCTCGACGCTGGTGTTCATCGGCGACACCATCCACGCCGCCGCCGTCCAGTTTCCCCGGCCGGACGTGACCGTCACCTTCGACCAGAACCAGGCCAAGGCGCGCGCGGTCCGACAACGGGCGTTCGCGGCGTTCGCCGACGACCGGACCCTCGTTGCCGCGCCACACCTCGCCTTTCCGGGCGTGGGGCACATCGCCCGCGACGGCGCCGGCTATCGGTGGTTTCCGATCGACTATGCCAACCGGGCAGCGGCGCCCTCGAACACGGCCCAATAGCGCGCAGGGTCGCCGCGACTGCCAGTCTCCTTCGAGCGTGCCACGACGAACCGTCAGGAATTTCAGATGAGCATCGTCGACCGTTACGATTTCCTTGTCCCCGAGCACGACCGAAGCGAGCTCGCCTTGCTCAGATGGGCGCTCGTGATCGTATTCCTGTGGTTCGGCGCGATGAAGCTCACGGCATATGAAGCCTCGGGTATCGCACCGTTCATCGGCCACAGCCCGATCATGAACTGGCTGGGCGTGTTCGGGACGCAGGGGCAGAGTTACGTCATCGGCGCCGTCGAACTCTTGACCGCCGTCTTTCTAATCCTCGGCGCATTTCGTCCGATCCTCTCGGCACTCGGCGCGCTGATGGCGACCGCGACCTATCTGATCACGCTGACCTTTCTCTTCACCACGCCCGGTGTCGCGGAGCCGGCTGCCGGCGGCTTTCCCGCCATTTCTGCCGTACCGGGACAATTTCTGCTCAAGGACGCGGTCCTGCTGGCGGCGTCCCTGGTGCTGCTGTTTGCCTCGGTCCGAACCAAGAGCGCCCCCCTGCCCGCGTAACATCGATGTTTGCGCGAACGCGCGCGCAAATCCTGCCCGATCAATTCCTCGAATAGTGGCTCGTTCGACGTCCCGCCTCGCGTACGTCACTGTATGGCGACGCCCCCTTCCGCGATGGCCGGCACGGTTGGCGACAGGGTCGCCACCGGTCGGCGCGCATGGTACGCTCGCCTATGGAGATGCACCAGGTACGGTACTTCCTCGCAATGGCGCGGCTGCTCAACTTCACCCGAGCGGCCGAAGAGTCCAACGTGTCTCAGCCGTCGCTGACCCGCGCGATCCAGAAGCTCGAGGACGAGTTCGGCGGAGAATTGTTTCGTCGCGAGCGCAGCCACACCCACCTCACCAGTCTCGGACGTCAGATGTTGCCGCATCTCAGCCGCACGTTCGAGGCGGCACAGGCCACGATGGCCTTCGCCAAGGGCATCGGGAGGGCGGGCGTGGTGCCGCTCGCGCTTGGCGTCGATGCGGCGATCGAGTCCGATACGCTGGACAGGATCCTGGAGGAGCTTGCCGGCTGTCTCCCCGGTTTCGAGCTGTCGCTGTCTAGCGGGGCGCCGGGCGAACTGATCGAAGCGGCGATGAACGGTACGCTGGATCTGGTCGTGATCGAGCTGCCGGACGACGCGCCCGATCGCCTCGATGTCTGGCCGCTGTTCGACCATAGCTATCACATGGTCACGCGCGCCGGCCATCCGCTCGCCGGGGGCGCGATGCCGTCGCTGCTGTCGGTGCGCGATGAGTCCTGGATCGACCATGAGGGCAACGGGTGCGCCCGGCTCAAGACCCTCGCCGCCCCGCATGGCTTCGTACCGATCGTGCGGCATAGCGCCACCGATATGGCGCAGGTGAAGCAACTGGTCATCTCGGGGCTCGGCAGCGCGTTCATTCCGCGGCCTCGCGACGACGAGCGCTTGTGCGCGTTCCAATTTGCCGATGTCGAGGTCAGGCGCGACGTCGTCCTGGGCGCGGTGGCGGGACGTAAGCGCAGCATCGCTGCCGATGCCTTCGTACGCGCCTCACGCGCCCGCAGCTGGGCGGCGGCCGCAGCCTGAGCTGAAATGCCGGGCCATGCCGACGTACCGGGAGACGTACCCTGCCCGAATGGCCTGCCCTTGACGCCCTCGCCCCGCTCAGCCCATCGCCGCAAGGAACGCGACGATGTCCAGCGGTTCGGGCCGCAGTCGAAAGTCGGGATCGACATGCGCGTAACGGATGATGCCGTCTTCGCCGACGACGAACGTTGCCGGGATCGGCAGAAAGCCCCCATCGCTGCCGTAGATAGACGCCAAGTCGAGCCCGATCGCAAGATACCGCCGCTTCACATCCTCGCCCACCGGGAACGCCAACCCGCACGCCAGCGCAGCGCCGTGGTCGACGTCGCAGAGCAACGTCGCGCGTGGTCCGATCATGCCCTGTATGGCGGAAGCTCCTTCGCCGGTCTCGCCGGTCACGACGACCAGACTTGCGCCCACGTCTTCAAGCGCGGACGAAGCAGCGGCCCAGGATTGCAGTTCATGCACGCAGAACGGACACCATAATCCGCGATTGAAGCTGACGACGATCGGCCGTTCACCCTGCAACTGCCGGATCGAACGGTAGCGGCCCGATGCGTCGGGAAGCGAAAGGTCCGGGAACTGCGCGCCCCCGCGAGGCGCCTCTTTCCCTACGCGAAGGCTCTGCAATCGCGCGATGAACTCCTCGTAGACCGACGCAAAGCCCAACTCCGCGACCGCAGCTTCGGCGTCAGAGCAGGACTGCACTCGAATGGTGGTCATGCATGCAGGATAGCGTCGAACCGCACGGATGGCACAGCACCAAATTGCGAGAGCGATATCGGTAGCCGAGGATCGCGCAGCGTTGGCTTCCCCTCGCAGGGTCGAACAGGAACAGCATGCACCTTGCTGTCTATGCTCCGCGCACATAAGATGGTGAATGGACACAGTGCGCGATCGAAACGTCTTCGGGGCGTTCGCCCTCATGATCAGCGACGATATCGTTCGCGCCAGCGCATCGCAGGCGCCGGAAGCGGGCCCCGCCGCATCTGCGCTGGCGTTGCTCGCGCACGAGCCCGGTCTCTCGATCCGCATGCTAGCCGTCGGGGTAGGACTTTCGCATGCGGGGACCGTACGCCTAGTCGATCGTTTGGCAGCCGAACGGCTGATCGAGCGTCGCGAGCATTCGACGGACGGGCGCACGCGTTCGCTCTATCTGACGCCCGCCGGCAGGATCGCAAGCGACGCGGTCCTCGCCTCGCGCGATCAGGTTATTGCCGAAGGGCTGTCGATCCTGACCCCGGAGGATCTGAAAATCCTGTCCGACATCGCCGAACGCGTCTTGCGCGATCGCTTGCAAAACCTTGACCAATCCTACCGCATCTGCCGCCTGTGCTGCTACGAAGGCTGCACGAACTGCCCCATCGATGCCGAATTGCTCGAACGAGGCGTAGACCGCGAGACGAAGGACGACGCGTAGGAGGTTGTCATCGGCTCCGCTCGACGCTGAGCGATCGAACAAGCCCCCGGGCAATTAGCCACCGTGACGCCGCCCCTCCCCATCAGGACGCATGTCGAGCCTCGCTTGCTCGGATTGCGGCACCAGTGACCCGAGCAAGCCGTTCGATGTAGGCGCGATCCGATCGGCCACCCACGACCGCAAGCCGCCAATATAGCGGGGCGGCAATAAGATCGGCCGCCATCTGTCGGTCCACCAGCGGTGACACTTCGCGACGTCCGATCGCCCGATCGATCAGCCCGTCGACCCGCTCGCGTCGCGCGCGCTGGAACGGGCGGATCGCCGCGCCCAGTGCCGGTGTCCGCTCGATCTCGCCGTGGAGGTCGGTCAGGATGCGTCGCACCTTGGGGTGACGCAGCACGCGGCGCAGCGCGAACAGCGCGGCTTCCAGATCCGCTTCCAGCGAGCCGCGTTCCTCGACGTCGGTGATCGTCAGCCCGACCCGCGACAACAGATCGCTGGCCATCGACGCCTTGTCCGGCCAGCGGCGGTAGAGCGCAGCCTTGCCGACGCCCGCGGTCCGCGCCACCCGTTCCAGGCTCAATCCCGCATAGCCCGTCCGGGCCCATTCGTCGAAGAAGACGCGCGTCAGCGCCTCGGTAACGTCGCCGCGCATGATCGCTGCCCCGCTCGGAACGCGAACGGTCTTCCGGGATTCGTCGGAACGGTTGCGTTCCATCGTCAGGTCCTTATATCTTGGTGGAACGCTACCGTTCCGACGTTCTGGAGCTATCGTATGACAGACAGTGTGGAAAGCTTTTCGACGATGCTGCGAAAGGCATTGGGCGATCGCATCGCCGCGGATGCTGCCACGTTTCTCGACATGATGGCCGACGACGGCGTGATGGAATTTCCCTACGCGCCCCCCGGTCTGACGACCCGATTGGAGGGTAAGGCTGCGATCGCACGCCATCTCGACAGCCTGGGCGAGATGATCGCCTTCGATGGCATGGGTGAGCCGACCGTTTACGCTACGACCGACCCCGACGTGACCATCGTGGAGTTCGAAGGCTTCGGGCACGGCGTTTCGACAGGCGAGGCGTACGACCAGCGCTATATATCGGTGATCCGGACGCACGCCGGACGGATCGTCCAATATCGCGATTACTGGAATCCGCTGGTGGTGCTGCGCGCACTTCGCGGTGGCGCCGCCATTGCCTCACTGAAGGAGTGACCGATCATGGTTGACCGGGTCCTGGTCACAGGCGGCACGGGCAAGACGGGCTCGCTGGTCGCACGACAGCTCGCAGCCCGCGGTGTCGAAGCCCGTATCGCGACCCGCAATGCAAACTCGCTGGGACAGGTTCGCTTCGACTGGAGCGATACCGCCTCGCATCGTGCCGCGCTCGACGGGGTGGACGCGGTCTACCTCGTCGCGCCGACCGACCGAACCGATCACCTTCCCGTCATGCGCCCGCTGCTGGAGCAGGCGGTGGAACGCGGCGTGACGCACCTCGTGCTGTTGAGCGCCTCGTCGCTGCCGGAGGGCGGTCCGATGATGGGGGAGGTGCATGCGTGGCTGCACGCCAACGCGCCGCGTTGGGTGGTGCTGCGCCCGAGTTGGTTCATGCAGAACTTCGTCACGCAGCACCTGCCGTCCATCATCCATGAGGGCTGCATCTATTCGGCGACGCAGGATGGGCGCACGCCGTTCATCGACGCCGCCGACATCGCAGCGGTCGCGGTCGAAGCGCTGGTCAATCCGATTTTCAGGTCGGGAGAAAGGATCCTGACCGGTCCCGAAGCGCTCTCTTACGACGAGGTAGCGGATCGGATCGCCGCGGTAGCCCAGCGTCCCGTCCGCCATTGCCGGTTGTCGGTGGACGCGCTTGCACGCCGTTTCACCGGGTTCGGGATTCCCGAGCATTATGCGGATGCACTCGCGCGCATGGATGACGCGATCGCGCAGGGGGCGGAGGACAGGACCACGACCGAGGTCGCGCAGGTGACGGGGCGAAATCCGACCACGCTCACCGATTTTCTCGAGGTTCACAGGAGGGCCTTTCATCAGCCCCCCATCGGCTGACTGTCCAAGACCGCGAGGCCCGATCGCGAGCCCACGCTGACATTATGTGCGTGGCGCATATAGCAATGCCTGCGGACGGTAACTATATGCCTCAAGCATATTTATACCGGCTTCTTACCTACGACACGCTCAGAGGACGAAGAAGCGGTCAGGCTGAGGGGTCGAGGCTATGGAACTCAATCAAGTCCGCTACTTCATCAACTTGGCCGAGACGCTCAATTTCACGACGGCAGCCCGGCTGAGCAGCGTGTCGCAACCCAGTCTGACCCGCGCGATCCATCGCCTGGAGGAGGAACTCGGCGGGAAACTGATCCACCGCGACGGGAAGAACAGCCGCCTCACCGGCCTCGGTCACGACGTCGAGGCCGAGTTCAGGCGCATGGCGGCGGCGGTAAGGAGCGTCCGCGATCATTCCGAGAACTGGGCGATGGGAGGGCACCGCGTATTGGACGTCGGCGTAGCGCCGACCGTCGGACCAAAGGCGTTCTCGGCGTTTTTCGAGAGCGCGCTGGCGGAAGTTCCGTCGGTCGAGATCAAGCTGCACTCGCTGCAGTCGAACGAAGACGCATCGGAGGTGCTGTCGGGAAAATACCACGCCTGCATCCTGCCGCGTGAAACACGAACGGAGTTCAAGCTAAACGTGCATCCGCTGTTCCGCGAACGCTTCGTCCTCGGCTGTTCCGCGAACCATCCCCTAGCTGCCGGTGAGGTCGTGCGCGGCGAAGACCTGGTCAGGTTTCCGTTCGTCGACCGCCTGAAATGCGAGTTTCGCGCCGAGATCCACGATCACTTCGCGCGGCGGGATGTGCTCGTGCAGCCCCGTTTTCGATCCGATCGCGAAGACTGGGTGCAGCGGGTCGTCGCCGACAGCGATGCCATATGCATCCTTCCGGAACGATCGGCCACGGCGCACGGCCTCGTCACGCGTCCGATCGACGGGTTCGTCCTGGAGCGCGAGGTTGTGATCGCGACGGTCTCCGGCTCCACCGCACCAGTCGAAATACGCAAGATCGCGCAAATGGCGGCCCGGTACGCGTGGAATTGAGTCACGGCATGGACAGTATCGGTGGTATGGAAACTATACGCCCGGCGCATTGGATAAATCTAGAAGATACTGCGATACACTGCATGATGACGAATACTATTTTCTGAACGTAGATCCTTCGTTCCTCTTGAAAAGTATTGAGTGATATCATGAAGTTTGAAAGATCGCAGGACGCAGTCGATCGACTGACCCCCGAGCAACGTCGGGTGACACAGCACTCGGGTACCGAACGGCCCTTCACCGGAGAGTATGACGGCAACAAGGAGCCCGGCATCTACGTCGACGTCGTATCGGGCGAGCCGTTGTTCGCTTCGACCGACAAATACGAGTCAGGTTCCGGCTGGCCCAGCTTCACCAAGCCGATCGTCCCCGCAAACGTGAACGAGGTGCGCGACACCACGCACGGGACGGTTCGGACCGAGGTCAGGTCGGTACACGCCGACAGTCATCTCGGCCACGTGTTCCCGGACGGTCCCGCCGACCGTGGTGGCCTGCGCTATTGCATCAACTCGGCGTCGCTTCGCTTCATCCCGCGCGATGAGATGGAGAGCGAAGGCTACGGCGAATATCTCGATCAGGCAGAGGAGGTTTAGCATGCACGAGCGCGCCATTCTCGCAGGCGGATGTTTCTGGGGCATGCAAGATCTGATCCGCAAACGGCCGGGCGTGGTCTCGACCCGTGTCGGCTACACGGGCGGCGATGTTCCGAACGCGACCTATCGCAACCACGGCACGCACGCCGAAGGGATCGAGATCGTCTTCGACCCGGCGGTGACGAGCTACCGGGCCATCCTCGAATTCTTCTTCCAGATCCACGATCCGACGACGAAGGACCGCCAGGGCAATGATCGCGGACTCTCCTATCGATCGGGCATCTATTACGTCGACGACGCGCAGAAGCGCATCGCCGAGGACACGATCGCCGATGTCGATGCCTCCGGACTGTGGGACGGCAAGGTGGTCACCGAGGTCGTGCCGGTGGGCGATTTCTGGGAGGCCGAGCCGGATCACCAGGATTATCTGGAGAAGCGGCCGAACGGCTACACCTGTCACTTCGTTCGTGCCGGCTGGGTGCTCCCACAGCGCCAAAAGGGTGGCGAAGCGCAGCCCACGGCCGCGATCGCGGCGGAATAGACATCACCACCGTGCAGCGTCGGTCTGGTCCGCAATCCTCCATGACCGCAGCATCAGGATCGAAGATCATGACCGACCTCTCGTCCTTCCCGATAACGCAACGCTGGCCGGCATCGCATCCCGATCGCATCCAGCTTTACGCCACGCCCACCCCCAACGGCGTCAAAGTCTCGATCATGCTGGAGGAAACCGGCCTGGCGTACGAGCCGCATTTCATCGACATCTCGAACAACGAGTCAAAGGACCCGGCGTTCGTGGCGTTGAATCCGAACGGCCGTATCCCGGCGATCATCGATCCGTCGGGGCACGACGGTCGACCCCTCGAGCTATGGGAATCCGGGGCGATCCTTCTCTACCTCGCCGAGAAGACGGGCCAACTCCTGCCGAGCGCCCCCGCCGAACGGTATGAATGCCTCGCCTGGGTGTTCTTCCAGATGTCGGCGATCGGGCCGACCTTCGGGCAGCTCGGCTTTTTCCTGCGATTTGGCGGCAAGGATTTCGAGGACAAGCGGCCCCGACAGCGTTTTGTCGACGAGACCAAGCGTCTCCTCGGAATCCTGGATCGCCAGCTGGAGGGCCGTGACTGGATCGTTGACGAGTATTCGATCGCCGACATCGCGACGCTCGGTTGGGTGAATGCGCTGGATGAAGTCTACGCGGCCAGCGCAGCGCTTGGCCTCGACAAGTATTCCAACGTCCAGGGATGGCTCGGACGCGGGCTGGCTCGACCGGCCGTACAGCATGGACTTCATATCCCCGCGAAGCCGGCATGAGCGTAATCGCCGCCTATTATTATCACGAAGGCAAACGGGTCCGGGCGATCGCGCTCGATGAAAGCATCGAGCTGGGCGAAGACCGCACCGGCTTCTGCTGGATCGCGCTCAGTGACCCAACCAATGACGAACTTCAGGCAATCCAGGCGACGTACCATCTTCATCCGCTGGCGATCGACAACGCGATGCATCCGCTGTGCCCGCCCAAGCTCGAAGTCTACAATGACGAACTCTACATCGTCGCGCAGACCGCGGCGCTGGTGGGCGACCGGATCATCTACGGGAAGATGGCGATCTTCACCGGTCACAATCATCTCATCACCGTACGGCACGGCACCGCGGGCGCGCTGGGCAACCTTCGCGCGCAACTCGAGGGATCGACCACCTTGTCCCGAAAGGGTGTCGACTACGTCCTGCACGCCATCCTGCACCGCATCGTCGACCAGTATCTGCCGATCTTCGAGATGATCGAGGACGACGTCCTGGCGATGGAGAGGCGGTCGCTCGACGACTTCCTCGAGCGAGAGGATGTCGTCCGCATCTTCGAACTGAGGTCCGAACTTACGCGGTTTCAGCGCACGCTCGGCGCCATGGGGGAGCTGGTGGGAAAGCTCGTTCGCGGCCATTTCCCCTGCATCAGCGCCGACGTGACACCCTATTTCAGCGACGTCGCGGACCACCTGCACCGCGTCCAGTCGATGGTCGATGGCCTTCTCCACGTCCTGTCCACGGTGTTCGAGGCGAGCAGCCTGCTGGAGGCGCAACGGATGGGCGTGATCACTCGCCAGCTCGCGGCGTGGGCGGCGATACTGGCGGTCCCGACCGCGATCGCCGGCATATACGGCATGAACTTCAAGAACATGCCGGAACTGGACGCGACCTACGGATACTTCATCGTGCTCGGCGTGATCGCGGTGTTCTGCCTGCTGCTGTTCGTGCGCTTCAAGAAGGCCAAGTGGCTATGACGACCCAACTGACCGACGTCCTCGAAGCGGTGCAGGCGTTCGTCGCCAAGGGCTACGACCACGAGTACCGCGTGAAGGACGGCAATATCGTCGATCTCGAACTCGGATCGACCATCGAAGCGTGCACCATTCGCGTCGACGCGGCGTTGCGCCTCGAAAGCGACGAGGATGGCGAGGACGCCTCCAACATCTATGCGATCACCGACCCGGCGACCGGGCACCGCGGCCTGTTGATCGACGCGTTCGACGTGTTCCACGAAATCTGTCCCCGCGACCTGTCCGAGCGGCTCGTCGCGGATCGGGAAACGGTGGCGGCACGCGACCGGGATGCGCCGACCAAGCACGGACTGCGCAAGGTCTACAAGGACGAGTTCCACCGCGATCCCGAGCGCTACGTTCTGCGCGAGGGCTTTCCCGACTTTCCGTCATGTCCGTTCGGTGGCGGTTTCAGCATCCTCGGTTTCGACACCGCCGAGCAGGACTATGTCTGGCTCGTCACGAGCATCATCCGGGATCCCCGGCTGATCCGCGTTCCCTACCAGGGCGAAGACGTCATCAGCGACGAATAGCGACATCGCCGGATGACGAGGCCGCCGAACTATCGAACCACCGTAACGCAAGGACGTCATCATGGACTGGAACAAGGCCCACATCCGAGACACGATGCTCTCGCTGGAGACCGCAGCGCTGCAGAGCGCTCGGGAGAACTATCTGGACTATGTCTTCACCGCTAAGGTCGATCAAAGCGAACCGGTCGAGAACGACGAACTGGCGCAGGCGGAAATCGCCAGCGACCTCGCCGAAGCGCTCGACGACACGCTGCACGATTACGCCGATAAGATCGACAAGCTCAGGATGATCGATTTCGGCCCCAAGTCGACCGTCGAGGAAGGTGCCGTCGTCAAGCTGTCCGGCCGCTACTTCGCGATCGCGGTGTCGACCAGCAGGTTCACCTGTCAGGGTCGAGACGTCATGGGCATTTCCACGATGGCACCGATCTTCGAAGCGATCGAAGGTGCCCGAGCCGGGGAGACCGTGCGGTTCAACGGCCGCGACCTCATCGTGGAAGACGTGGAATAGGGTCCGGCCACCGGCCGACGCGCCAGTGCCGAACGCCGTTCATCTCATCAAGGGCAAGCTCATGACGACACCGTCGTTCTTCATCACCCCCGGCTACGGGACGCGCCTGCACGACGCGCTGCATTACTCGCAGGCGATGCGCATCGGCGACCGCGTGGAAATCTCCGGACAAGGCGGCTGGAACGACGACCTTGTCATGCCGGAGTCGATAGAGGAAGAGATCGCGCAGGCGTTCGAGAACGTGGAACGGACGCTCGCGACGGCCGGGGCAAGCTGGCAGCACGTCGTCCACGTCAATTCCTATCACGTCGGCGGCTTCCCTCCCGTCATCAACGAGACGATGGCCAGGCTATTCCGCCACTATATGCCCAACCGCCCGCCGATCTGGACGCAATTGGGGGTCGAAGCGCTGGGGCTTCCCACCATGCGCATCGAAATTCGCGTGACAGCGATCATAGCGTGATCCGCCTTGGACCTGTGACGCGGCGAACATCTCGAGAAATTTCACGATTTTCATCGAAACACACAGTCTACGGGAGCCCGTCATGTTCGAAGCCGAAGCACGCATCGCCACGATCGATAGCAGCCGTTATTTGACCGCGATCGCCAAGGCGTGGGTGCACACCTATCCGGTTCGCTACGATGCGCTGACCGCGGAGATCGAGCTTCCCGGCGGCCAGCTTATCATGACAGCCGATGGTGACAGCTTGTCGCTCCGGCTTGTGGGCACGGATCTTGGTCCCTTCGATGCCGCAAAGGAGGCCGTGGCCAAGCACGTAGATCGCGTGGCTGAACACGATACCGGCGTGCGTTGCGTCTGGCATCAGATTTCCTGATCGCAAGCGGGCCGGTCGAACCGCCCAAATCTAGCAGTCAGGATGAGCCTTCGCTGCATAAGCTATGCCTGACCCAAGTTCGCAATGAGCGTGTCCGCATCGAGATGGAAATCCGAGAAGACGATACGGCCGCGCTCATCGATAACCGTGAACCAAGGTGTTCCTCTCGTGCGGTAGTCTTCCATGAAGGTCGGAAGCATCTGCCCGGCTGGTGGCTCATCGTGACCGAAAGCGAGGGGAAGGTCATATTTGAGCTGGTTCACGCGCAACATGTCGAATGTGTTCTCGTCCGCGCCTTCGAAGACGGTCTGGATCACCGCAAACCCCACACCCTCGGGGCTCAATGCGCGATGTAATTTTTGTAGCGTCGGAAACCCGTGAAGATGGCAACCGGGGCACCAATGCTGGAAGGCGAACAGGACCTTCGGGCCGGCCCCGACATCCGACAGCGTAAGGGGCGCGATCGCGTTTCCATCCCCGCCAATCCACTCCCGCACCCGCAATTTAGGCGCCTGGCGTCCGGTCATGCTCATCCTATCCTCCGGTTCGAGCCGCAGTTTCTTTGCGGCATGACGGCTGTCACGCCGGTAGCTGGAACCCGATTTTCTCGAGTGCCGCGACGCAGGCATCCTGATCCTGCTGATAGGTGCCGCCCGAGATGCCGATCCCGCCGATCAACTTGCTGTCTACGAGGATCGGATAGCCGCCGCCGACCGCGACCATCCGCGGGCGATAGGCCAGCGGCGCCACTTTGGATCAGCGCATATGCGTGATCGAAAAGACGAACCTGGGCGGGCCGATGCCGAGCGCGGCAATCTGTGGCGCGAGCGACTGTAAATGGTCGACGATCGCCAGCTCCAGTTTGCGGCGGCCTAAAATATCGGTCAGTCAAATCTTCGCACCGTCTGACCACGCAGGGATCTCCATTTTGCCATCACGGACTATATATTCAGGGTTCGTGAATTAAAAATAGCGGCCGCGCATCGTTTCAATAGCTTGCACGGGCAGTCACACCCCCAGATTTGAATAGTACGGACTACTTTTGGCGCCTGCCGTGCTATCGTATTTTAATACCTCGACCTCAAATCAACTAGACTTTCTTGAAATACCTTTGCGAATCTATAGAAACTATAGCGATAGTGCATTGGAAAACACGATCGGCATACCGCTATGGATAGCGTATGATAAAGCGAGCGCATCGAAGTGCGTTAGATTATTCCGACGGATGATCCGGTCTTTCGGACTTCGGCCAATCGGTCTGTTCGGCAGCCACGCGAGCAAGGATCTTACACGGGGTTCCGGAATGAAGCCGCCGATCGTCTTTCGTCATGAGCAAAGGAATTCGCATGGTCACCAGAGGATTCACCGGTCGCGGCTTGGATGGCGACAAGGCCAGCCGGATTCCGCCGGGTCAGCACCTCGTCGAGGATTTCCCCATCCTGTCAGCCGGGCCCACGCCGCACGTTGAACCTGCCGACTGGAAATTCACCGTCAAGATCGGTCCGAAGCCCGTCAAAGTCTGGAATTGGAGCGAATTCAATGCCCTGCCGAAGACCAAGGTGACGCGAGACATCCACTGCGTCACCTCGTGGTCGAAGCTCGATACCGCCTGGGAGGGCGTCCTCATCGAAGACATCCTCGCCGACGCAGGGCTCGATCCACCCACCGATTTCGTGTTGGCGCACTGCTACGATAGATATTCGACCAACGTCCCGCTGGCGGACCTTCTCTCCGGGAAGGCGATGGTCGCCCTCAACTACGCAGGCGAGCCGCTACCGCGCGATCACGGAGGGCCGGCGCGGCTCCTGGTCCCGCATCTCTATTTCTGGAAGTCCGCCAAGTGGGTGAATGCGCTGCAATTCACCACGCGCGACGAGCCCGGTTTTTGGGAGGGGCATGGCTACCACATCTACGGCGATCCGTGGCGCGAGCAGCGATACACCAATGATTGAGCGCGGCGCGCAAACCGTGGCGTGGCAGTCGTGCGTGATCGAGGCGATCGTCCAGCAGACCCCGAGTATCAAGAGCATCTTCCTGCGGGCGAGCAAACCGTTCGCGCCCATCGCGGGGCAGCACGTCGACGTCCGGCTGACCGCGCCCGATGGCTATCGTGCGATGCGCAGCTACTCGATCGCATCGACGGCGGCCTCCTCCCCGATCATCGAGCTCGCGATCGAGCGCCTGCCGGACGGCGAGGTGTCGTCATACTTTCACGACGTCGCGACGATCGGCGACGCCATCGAGCTACGTGGTCCGCTCGGCGGCCATTTCCTGTGGCCAGACCCTGCCGCGGATGCTGTGCTGTTGATCGGCGCAGGTTCCGGCGTGGTGCCGTTGATGGCCATGATCCGACAGCGCCGCACACAGACTCCGGCGGTACCGACGGCACTGCTCCTATCCGCGCGGACCGCCGAAGACGTGCTCTTTTCGGAAGAGCTCCATGCCACCGAGATCGGCGACGCGGCATTCGTCCTGGCGCTGGCGATCACGCGCGAAGGCCCGCGCCGTGCCTCGGACTTCGGGCGACGGATCGACGGCGCGATGGTCCAGGACGTCGTGGCCAGGCTTCACCGAAAACCCACGCACGTCTTCGTCTGCGGGTCCAACGGCTTCGTCAACATCGCGACGGAGGGCGCGCTGCTGGCCGGTCTCGATGCCGCCATGATCAAGACCGAACGCTACGGTGGAGCATGACCTGGGCAAGCTGTTCAACGGCCTGCGCCACATCGAGAAGAGGCTTAGCCCAACCACCGGGCCGCCGCTTCGCCGCTACTATCCGGGCTCGCGTTGAACGCAATCGGGGTTTGCGGCGCCCCTTGCCGAACGGCATCGATGACCTGTTCGAACGCGGCGACACGCTTGGTCGTCATACGGACGCCAGCGCCGATCACGATGCAATCGAACGTCTCACGCGCGAGACACTCCGCAATGTCGTGACGCAAGCTTCCATCCGCGCGGATCGGAAGATGCACGGCTTCCCAACCTCGATCCCGCATCGATTGTGCGTCTCGTCCGATACCTTCCGCCACACGGGCTTCCGTCAGGCCGGGCGGAATGGCCGGATCGGTGAAATCGACTGCGTCAGGCGCATACCCAATGACCAACACGCGAACCATCTGCCTCTCCTTCGCGACCTTCATTTATCAAGCATAGTCCCACGTCTTACGCGATACGATCCCCACCCGGAATGCACACCCGTAAACCTGCTATATGCGCGGTTCGGGCAGCTCAGGGGTACGCAGGATACTGCCGCCCCCACCTTCGCGATTTCGGTTTAACCCCGCAATGCCGCCGTTTTACTGATGTATCGCTATCACCGTGCTGATCCGCACTGCGATCTTCAGCACGCATATGCGACCATCATTCCTTCCAAGCACGACGTTAACGACTACCGCAGTGCAACATTGCAATTGAGCATCGCCCGCAAGCCTCTCAAATGCT
Organism: Sphingomonas sp. PP-F2F-G114-C0414; assembly: GCF_003688595.1. Classification (GTDB taxonomy): domain Bacteria; phylum Pseudomonadota; class Alphaproteobacteria; order Sphingomonadales; family Sphingomonadaceae; genus Sphingomonas. The sequence goes on along the minus strand of NZ_RCWT01000010.1, from coordinate 177,633 downwards.
CGAGTTGAAGCACATCTATAAAACGACAGATGTTCTGCCCCATCCTCGCGTCAGGTTAGGCCGTAATTGAGGCATCACACCTTTCCCAAACTTACCTATACGGCACAACAACAGTCTCTATTATATCACAACTAGCGGATATAGAGGCTTCATCCAAAGAATACCGTATTCGATTTGCTAGAGCCCCTCGGAACAGGACCGACTAAATCACTAAAATTGCACGTGATAGTGCAACGGATCCGGTTATTTCATGCAAAATAAGTAAAGCCTCTACCGTTGACACCACCTCTCCAAATGGTAGCCCTATCATATGCGGCAACGACCGTGTGCACTCCGGCCTGAACAGGGCGGCCGGGAATAGGGGAGGGTTTATGATCAAGTTTCCGCGCGCGCTCGCGCATTCGGTATCTACTATCGCCGTCGTGGCGGGCATGGCGGCTTCGAGCGCTGCCGGCGCGCAGACAGCCACCGCTCCGGCGGACCAGAGTGCCCAGACCACCAACGCGCAGCAGACTGGCACGCAGACGGTGCCCGACGCGGCGCCCGCGGCTGGCACGCTCGAAGACGGCACGACCGACGAGATCGTCGTCACCGGCATCCGCGCCAGCCTCGACCGCGCGATCGGCATCAAGCGCAATTCCGCGGGCGTCGTCGACGCCATCTCCGCCGAGGATATCGGCAAGTTCCCCGATACCAACCTGGCGGAATCGCTGCAGCGGATCACCGGCGTGTCGATCACCCGCGCCAACGGCGAAGGCTCGCAGGTCGCGGTCCGCGGGTTCAGCGGCGGCTTCAACCTCGTGACGCTGAACGGTCGTCAGCTCGCGTCGACCAGCATCGATACCAGCACCGGCAACGCTTTCGCGGTCGGCACCGGCCGCTCGTTCGATTTCCAGAATCTGGCGTCCGAAGGCGTCGCCACGCTGGAGGTCTACAAGACCGGTCGTGCCAACATCCCGTCGGGCGGCATCGGCGCGGCGATCAACGTCGTCACCCGCCGGCCGCTGGACGCGCGCGAGGACGGCTTCTCGGGGTCGATCGGCGCCAAGGCGCTGTACGACAGCTCGGTCGAGAAGGCCGAGGCCAATCTCAAGAGGGTCACGCCTGAACTTTCGGGGCTCATCAACTGGAAGAATCCCAACGAGACCTTCGGTATCAATCTGTTCGGCAGCTATCAGCTGCGTGAATCGGCGTCGGTCCAGTCCAATCCGAACTATTGGAACATCGTTCCGCTTGATAATTTCCTCAATACCTCAACGTACATAACGCCGACGACCAACATCACGAACCGTCCCACGACGCCGTACGTGCAGATCCCGAACGACAGCCGCTATCAGTTCTCGGAGAACCGTCGCGAGCGCCTCAACGGCCAGGCCAACATCCAGTTCAAGCCGACCGACCGGTTGGAGATCACCGTCGACGGCCTGTATGCCCGCAACAAGCTGAGCGACGAGCGCAGCGAGCAGACCAACTGGTTCCAGCGTCCGTTCAGCGACATCACGTTCGATGACAACAAGCAGATGCAGTCCGCGATCATCCTGGCGGAGGCCAAGCAGGCCGACAAGGGGTATGAGCAGCAGCGGTTCGCGACCAAAACCGAGCTCTATTCGGTCGGCGGCAACCTGAAGTGGAACTTCACCGACGTGCTGTCGCTGAAGCTCGACGCGAACCACTCGAAGTCGACGACCAATCCGGACAATGCGAACGGTACGTCGGCGACGACGATATCGATCGGCGCACCGGTGCGCGCAACGCATAAGGTCGATTTCTCCAACGGCTTCCCGCAGCAGTCGGAAACGCTCAACGATTGCAACGCGACCAACGGCGGCCGCGGCGGCAATTGCAACAACCTGCTCGACAGCGGCGATCTCGGCACACAGATCGCGCGCGAGATCTTCTCGAAGCAGGAGTCGAGGATCAACCAGTTCAACGGAGAATTGGGCTGGGACCTGGGCAACGAGAGCCGTTTCGTGCTCGGCACCAACTATGTCGATGCCAAGATCCACTCGACGAGTTCCAACACGCAGCAACTTCTCGGCGACTGGGGCATCACGGATACCGGTATCGTCGACAGGCTCGCGGGCGACCTCGTCAGCACCTATTGCCTGACGTGCAAGTTCGACAAGTACAATCCAAACTCGACCGGCTCGGCGCTGGTAGCGTTCCGGGGGGATGCGGTCGATCTGCTCAACGTCTTCTCGCCATATTATCAGAATGTCCCGGGGCGTGAACGGGTGCTGATCGGGTCGTCGGACAACACCGTTGGGGAGAAGACCTGGGCGGTTTATGGTCAGATGGCGTGGCACGGTGAGATCGGCGGGCGCCGTGCCAATGCCCTGATCGGCGCACGCTACGAACGGACCCGGGTCAATTCGCTGGCGCTCCAGACGATCCCGAGCGCGTTGGAATGGCAGTCGGATAACGACTTCGCCGTCCTCGGCGGTGCGGCTGGCGGCGCGGTCAACGTCAAGTCGAAGTACGACAATCTGCTGCCGTCGCTCGACTTCAATATCGAGGTGGTCGACAATCTGATCGCGCGCACGTCGTTCAGCCGAACACTCGCCCGCGCGGATTATGGCAGCCTGTTCGCTTCCGTGACGGCCAACGCCCCTACCCGTCCAACCGCGCTGGGTTCTGGGTCGGCGCCGGCCAACCGGCAGAATCCGGCGCTGTTGCCGCTTGTTTCGGACAATTTCGATGTTTCGGTCGAATGGTACTACAAGCCGACCAGCTTCATCTCGGCCGGCTTCTTCAACAAGAACGTACGCAACTTCGTCGGCAATACGGTGACCAACGGCAACCTGTTCGGCTTGCGCGATCCGGGTTCGGGTGCGCCGGGCTCGCGGTCTGGCACGGCGCTGGACTATCTCCGGTCGAACAATATCGCCACGACCGACGAAAACCTGTTCGCCTACACTGCGCTGCTGCAGCAGGCTGCCGGCAACAAGGCGGCGGCGACGGCGGCGTTCCAGAACGGCTTCGACGCCGCCACGGGCAAATTCCGTGGCACGTTCTACAACGATCTCGCCCTCGCGGTTAATCTCGTCGGCGATGCCGCCGATCCGCTCGTCAACTTCGCGATCAGCGAGCCGATCAACAATAAAGAAGCCAACATTCACGGGTTCGAAGTCGCCTGGACCAACTTCTTCGGCCGGTCCGGCTTCGGTTTCGCGGTCTCATACACCAAGGTCAGCGGTGACGTGAATGTGGATCCCTACGGCGACCCGAACGTCAACATCTTCGCGCTCACCGGGCTTGGCGACAGCGCCAACCTGACGGCGATCTACGACAAGGGCGGCATATCGGCCCGCGTCTCGTACAATTGGCGCGACAAGTATCTTGCGGCCACGAACCAGGGCGACAATCGCAACCCGCTGTTTACGGCGGCATTCGGTACGCTCGATGGCAGCATAAGCTACGACGTCACGAAGACCTTCTCGGTGTCGCTCGAAGCCGTCAATCTGACCAGCGAACCGTTCCGGCAATATGCCCGTACCGAGACGAACCTGGTCTATGTCCAGGAACTCAAGCCGCGCTTCTATCTCGGCGCGCGCTACCGGTTCTGAGGAAAACGGGAGTGGATCTGGGTCCACTCCCGCACCAATATGAAAAGGCCGCCGCCAACCCGTGCGGTGGCCTTTTCCTTTGTCCGTCGCCATCGCGCTGATAGACCTGACGCAACAACAGGACGGAGCGGATGAACCCCGTACAGATCAACAATATCGACCATGCCGATTTGCGCATCAGCCCGCGGGCGGGCACCGCATTCGGAGATGCCACCAATCAAACGCTGATATTCCCCGCCGAGTTCGAGGAGGTGCAGCGCGAATTCGCCATCATATTCCGCCGCCGCGACGAAGGATTGCAGGCCTATGCCCTGCTGGGGCTCGACCGCGACGAGAACCTGTTCCTGTCCGGCGACTATTGGACCAGCCGTTATGTGCCCGCCAATCATCAGCGCGGCCCCTTCTCGATCGGGGTGGTCAGGCCTTCCGGTGACGACGTCGGCGAGCCGATGCTGCACGTCGATCTCGACGACCCACGGGTCGGCGATGATGCCGGCCTGCCGCTGTTCCTCGAACATGGCGGCAGCACGCCGTATCTCGATCATATCACCGGCGTGCTGCGCCTGCTGTACGAGGGTATCGAGACCGCGCCGGCTGCCTATGCCGCGCTCGACGAGGCTGGCCTTCTCACGTCGGTAACGCTCACCGTCGATGTCAGCGAAGAGCGTCGCTATACCATACCCGACGTGCTGGTCGTCGACATCGAACATCTGGCGGCCCTGACGGGAGAACCGCTCGAACGACTGCATCGATCGGGCGTGCTGCGTCTCGCCATCCTCGCCGTCGCGTCGCTCGGCAACATCCAGCAGTTGATCGCCCGCAAGCAACCGCTGCTGAGCCAGATCGGGTGAGCGTGGCAGGTATCAGGCGTCGCACGCGTGTGATCGAAGCGGCGAGCGCGGCCAGCGTGCCCGTTGCCGATCTGATCGCCGACGGCCGCCCGGTGATCCTGCGCGGGATCGCGCGCGATCTGCCGCTGGTCGCCGTCGGGCTGGATGGCGCTGAGCCGGCGATGACGTGGCTCAAGCAGTTCGACGGCGGTCGTCCCGTCACCGCGTATCTGGGCGATCCCGCGATCGGCGGCCGCTTCGGCTATTCGGACGATTGCACCGGGCTGAACTTCAGACGGGAGAGCGGGTCGCTTTCCGGCTATCTCGATCAGATCCTCGCCAGCCTCGACGACGCGGATGCGCCCGCCATCTATATCGGTTCGACCGACATCGATCTGTATCTGCCCGGCCTTCGTGGCCACGCGGCGTTGCCGTTCGGCGATCCGCAACTCGTCGAGACCCCACCCCTCGTCAGCATCTGGATCGGCAATCGTACCACCGCCGCGACGCATTACGACATGTCGAACAATCTGGCGTGCTGCATGGTCGGCCGACGGCGCTTCACGCTGTTCCCGCCGGAGCAGGTCGCCAACCTTTATCCCGGGCCGTTGGAGCCGACGCCGGCCGGACAGGTGGTCAGCATGGTCGATCTGCGCGCACCCGATCTCGACCGGTATCCACGCTTTGCCGAGGCGCTGGCGCAGGCCGAGGTCGCCGAACTCGAGCCCGGCGATGTGCTGCTCTACCCGGCGTTGTGGTGGCACAATGTCGAGGCGCTGGACGCGTTCAACGTGATGATCAACTATTGGTGGAACGCGGTGCCGCGGTTCATGGATACGCCGATGAACACGCTGCTCCACGGCCTGTTGTCGCTGCGCGACCGGCCCGATCACGAGAAGCAGGCGTGGCGCGCGATGTTCGATCACTATGTCTTCGGCCCCGCGGACCGGGCTCGGGCGCACCTGCCCGAGCAGGCACAAGGCGAACTGGCACCGCTCGATACGCTGTCGGCGCGGCGGCTGCGCGCAAAAATCCTCCAGCGCATCAACCGATAGGAACCGATCATGGTCGAGCAGCGCATCAGGAAAGTGGTCATCGCCGGCGGAGGCACCGCAGGCTGGCTCGCCGCCGCCGCCTTGACGCGGCAATTGGGCCAGTTGCTCGACATCACGCTGGTCGAATCCGAGGAGATCGGCACCATCGGCGTCGGCGAAGCGACGATCCCGACGATGCGGGCGTTCCACACGATCCTCGGACTGGACGAGCGCGAATTCATGCGGGCGACGCAAGCGACGTTCAAGCTCGGCATCTCGTTCGAGAACTGGGCGCGCGACGGCGATCGCTACATCCATTCGTTCGGCGACATCGGCAAATCGACTTGGATGGGCGAGTTCCACCATTTCTGGCTTGCCGCCAAAGCCGCCGGCGATCCGAGCGAGATCGGCGACTATTGTCTCGAGCTTCAGGCGGCAAAGGCGGAGCGGTTCGCGCTCCCCTCCGAGGGCCAGATCAACTACGCCTATCATCTTGACGCCGGCCTTTATGCGCGCTTCCTGCGTGCGCGCAGCGAGGCGAACGGGCTGAAACGGATCGAGGGACGGATCGCCAGCGTCGATCGCGATGGCGAGACGGGCTTCATCCGCGCGCTCGTCCTCGATTCGGGCGAGCGGGTCGAGGGCGACCTGTTCCTCGACTGCACCGGCTTTCGCGGGCTGCTGATCGAGGGCACTTACGGCGCAGGGTACGAGGACTGGTCGCACTGGCTGCCCACGAACAGCGCGCTGGCCGTGCAGTCTGCCGCGACCGGCCCGGCGCACCCGTACACGCGCGCGATCGCGCATGACGCGGGCTGGCGCTGGCGCATTCCGCTGCAGCACCGCGTCGGCAACGGGCTGGTCTATGCGAGCGATCATCTGTCCGACGACGAGGCGCATGCCCGGCTGCTCGGCGCGATCGGCGGGGCACCGCTGACCCCACCACGGCTGATCCGCTTCCGCACCGGTCGCCGGCGACAGGTATGGATAGGGAACTGCGTCGCGCTCAGCCTCGCCAGCGGGTTCGTCGAGCCGCTTGAATCGACCAGCATCCATCTGGTCATGACCGGCCTCATGCGGCTGATGCAGACCTTCCCGTTCGGCGGGATCGCACCCTCACTGGTAACGCGGTTCAACGATCAGGCGCAGGCCGAGCTGGAACGCGTCCGCGACTTCATCATCCTCCATTATCACCTCAACGAACGCCCCGAGCCGTTCTGGGCGGCGCGCCGGGACATGCCCATCCCGGACACGCTCGTAGAGCGCATCGCGCTGTTCACCGAAGGCGCGCAGGCGTATCAGGGCGGCGAGGATCTGTTCCGCGTCGCCAGCTGGGTGCAGGTGATGCTCGGCCAGCGTCTCACGCCACGCGATCACCACCGGCTCGGCAGCATCATGGGCGGCCCGCAACTCGCCAGCGTGTTGACCAACATCCGCAGCACCATCGCGGACGCGGTCGCGGGTATGCCCACGCACCAGCAGTTCCTGGATCGCTACCTCGCGACACCGACCGCCGCTGCGTCCGGCATCCGATAGGTCAACGCGAACCGCGGGTAGATCATATCACGCGACGGCCTCGCCCGTTACGCGGCGGCAGTGTTTGCGACCATAGACCCTGACCTCGTCCTATCGGCGACCAGCCTGATAAATGTCCCGAGCGGGTGATCCAGCTCAACGCGATCAATTTTAACGACAACTGGGTCGACGGATTGCACAGTTCCCGACCTCCCGGCGATGCCGCGCAAAGCGACCGCTCTGCTCAAGAACGAAGCAAAGGGCATCTTCTGCAGGTTGAAGGCGCATCGATCGACAAGCAGAACCATCTCGCCAACCCGTGTGGCCAAATCGGCGGGACGGTTGATCTCGACGAAGCGGTGCAGGTTGCGCTGGAAGATGACGTCTGCGACCATCGCCGAGTCATCGCGAGCCGTGCAAGGCGAGGCCGGCTGCCAGCATCGAGCAGAGACGATCGGGCGAAGATACCGACAAACTGTTCCACGAGAATGCAGAGCGGTAAGCCGCGCCGTCGGACCAGATGCGCTGCGCGACGATCATCATTTCCTCAGGGGTGGGCGCCCGACCCTCGCCCATGCAATCGATCACGGCATCCACGAACAAGGGACTGGTCGATCGTGACATGCTGACACACCTCATTTGGGCTGAGCTCTGACATAAGGGCCGCAAGCTTCACGGACATGGCCTTCGACCTGTTACGCGCCAGACGGAACACTCCACGAGCCGGACGGCACGAACGGGGTATCCCCCCGAACCGCATAAGCGTATGCTGCGGCATCGCCATCACCCTTGCCGCGAGCACGGTGACGATAGAGAGCTGGGACCAGCTTCCGCCCGCAGCGCCGAGTGCCTGCCATGCCGAACGTTCAAGATTACGATCTCGAGTATAGCAAGAAGCGCGAACAAGCCGAGCGGCAGGCGTCGGCCCTGGCGAAGGACCTGTGCTCCAAAGCCGTCCATCGATCCTTGGCAATACTGTATGGCGATCGCGTTATTTCTGCCCGGCGCGCGATCAATGAGCGCGGCTTGAACCCATAGCGTCTGCGACGGAGCGCGGTTCAGTTTAGCTCGACTGTCGCCGTCGCAGCGATGGGCCGTTCAGAACCGCAACGGGAGTTTTCCGGCGCGTCCCGTCATCGCCGCATGAGACTAGTTTCCCGATTTTGCGAAGGGACAGGTCCGCGACCTCTATGTCCGCTGGCGCTCCAAGAGGTCGGCCGACCCTATGACGTGATCTACCTGGACTAGGGCGAGCAAGAACATGCGCCGCACCGGCGGCGACAGCCTTTCGGTCAGATCCTAGGCTATGACGAATGCGACTGCTGCTCCTCGAATCCGGCGCGATCGTCTATCATATCGCCAACACGCACGGTCATACTCTGCTGCCCGCCGATCCGCGGCGGCTCGGGCGCACGTGGTCGAATGGACAGGGGACGGTTGCGCCAGCATTCGCATGCTCTCGGGCGCATGCGATCAGAACGCGATCATCACCTTGCCGATATGGCCGGCAGCGGCAAAGTAGCGGAGGGCGTCCGGTGCGTCGTCGAAGGCGAAGGTCCGGTCGACGACCGTCGTCATGCCGTCCGCTACCATCGCGTCGAGCAGATCGACGAACATCGCGCGGCTGCCATTGGCGATGCCGCGGATCGTTACGTTCTTGATGATCAGCGACAGATAGTCCGGGATCGCCGGCCCCTCGCCTGGCGACACCCCAACGACGATGATCCGCGCGTTGGCCGCGGCCGCTGCGATCGAGTGGCCCAGCGTATCGACGCCGCCGGTTTCGATCACGATATCGGCGCCCTTGCCATCCGTCTTCGCGATTACTTCGGCCGCCCAATCGGGCGACGTGCGGTAGTTGATCGTGATGTCCGCGCCGAGCGCGCGCGCCGTCTCGAGTTTCGCATCGTGGGACGAGGTGATCGCGACCCGCGCGCCGCGTGCCTTGGCGATCTTCAGCGCAGCAAGCGAGACGCTGCCGGTGCCGAGACACAGGACGGTGTCGCCAGCCTGCACGTGACAGATCTCGACCAGCGCGTTCCAGGCCGTCAGCGCTGCGGACGCAAGCCCGGCGACATCCACGTCGGCCAGTGCATCGGGCACACGGATCAGGGCGGCCGCGGGCAGGACGATGCGCTCGGCCAGCCAGCCGTCATGCGTGATGCCGATATCGTGCGCGAAGACGTCCGATCGGAACGCGCCATCGATCCAGCTTGCGAAATGGCCGCAGACGACGCGGTCGCCGATTGCGACTTCGGTCACGCCCTCCCCGATCGCGACGACCTCGCCGACGCCTTCGGACATCGGGATACGGGTCTCGGGCTGGCGGGGACCATAGGTGCCGCACAACAGTTGCACGTCGCGGCTGATCAGCCCGACGAGACGCGGTGCGACCAGCGCTTCGCCGGGGCCGGCGACGGGCTCGGGGCGGGTCGTCGCGACGAGGGCGTCGATGCCGTCCTGCGCGCCGATTTGATAGGCTTTCATCGAAATCTCCTGAGTTAGGCGCACGATCGGCGCATCAATCGAATGCCCGTGGACCGGACTTAAAGGCGTGACGACGCGCGCGCGATGCGATCACTAGCGCCAGCAGCGTCGGCCCCAGCACGGCCCATGCGAGCGAACCGGCGCCGAGATGGTCGAGCATCACGCCGCCGATGATCCCGCCCGCGGCGATCGCGCCGTTCCACGTCGTCGTCAGAATCGCGTTCGCCAGATCGACGCCCTCCCCCGCGGCATCGGCCAGCGCGGTCTGGAGCTGCGTCGCGGCGCCGCCGAACGACAAACCCCATAGGATCGTCGCCGCGATCGTCACAACGGGGCTGGCCGCAAACAAACCGAACGCGAGCGATACCGCCGCGAATACCGTCAGGCTGACGAGCACGAGTGGCCGCAACGCTCGATCGATCAACACGCCCGTCACCCAGATTCCGACCAACGCGGCAACGCCGAACCCCAACAGCAGCAGGTCGAGCCTGGCCTGCACGCCCGACAGCGCGGCGACCGGCGCGATGTAGGTATAGAGGATGTTGTGCGCAGTGATCCACGCGAACAGCGTGACGAGCACGGTGCGGACGCCGGGCGTGCGAAACACCCGCGCGATCGACAGCCGCTGTTCCGCCGGCTGTCCGGGGAAATCCGGAACCTGCCACAGCACCCAGCCGATCAGGATCAGAGTCGTGATCGACATCAGCCCGAACGCCATGCGCCAGCCGAGCGTGGTGCCCAGCATTGCCCCCAGCGGAACGCCGATCGACAGCGCCAGCGGCGTACCGACCATCGCGATCGCCAACGCCCTGCCGCGCAACGGCGCGACGACCATCCGCCGCGCATAGCCTGCGATGATCCCCCAGCCGAGCCCCGCCGCGACCCCGCCCATGAACCGCGCGACCAGCGTCAGCGCATAGGAGGTCGACACCGCGGTCACGCAGTTGAAGATCAGGAACCCGACAATCGCGACCAGCAGCGTCGGCTTGCGACGCCAGCCTTGCGTGTACAGCGTCAGCGGGATCGCCGCGAGCAGCGATCCGACTGCATAAACCGTCACCGTCTGCCCCGCGAGTGACTCCGATACGTCCAGCCCCGCGGCGATGTGCGGCAACAGGCCCGCGGGCAGCGTCTCGGTCAGGATCGCAGTGAAGCCGGTCATTGCCAGCGCCAGCAAGGCTGAGATCGGCAGCGTGTCGCTAGCGCCGACGTCGGTCGGAATAGGGTTTGGACGCACGCAATACTCACTTCTGGATCGACTGGTCCAGTGCAGTTGACGACCGAACGCAGCTTGTCAACGAATAATGGATCGATTAATCCACAACGTCAGGAGCGGAGACTTATGGCACGGAGCGGGAGACCGCGTGGTTTCGACCGGGATGCGGCGCTGGACAGCGCGATGCACCTGTTCTGGGAGCACGGGTATGAAGGCGCATCGCTGCTGACGCTGCGCCATGCGATGGGCGACATTTCGTCGGCGAGTTTCTACGCGGCGTTCGGCTCGAAGGAAGCGCTGTATCGTGAAACGCTGGCACGATATCTGGCCCGGCATGGCAGCATCGTCGACGCGCTCGACGACGAACGACTGCCGCCGCGCGTGCGGCTCGAACAGGCTTTGTTGGGCTCGGTCGCGGTGCAGACCGATCTCGCGCATCCGCAGGGCTGCATGGTCACGCTGTCGGCAACGATCTCGTCAGAGCTGAGCGCACAAATCCGGGCGCTGACCCGATCCGAACGCGACGTGACGCGAAACGCGCTGCACCGGTGCATCAGTGCCGGCGTGGGCGCGGGTGATCTCGGCCCAGCCACGGATGTCGCAGGGTTGGTCGCACTGTACGATGGTCTATTGCTGGGCATTTCGATCCAAGCTCGAGATGAGGTGCCAGCGAGCGCGATCCGGGCCGGGATCAAGCACGCGATGGCAGCTTGGCGGGATTGACACGACGGCCTGTACAATGGATTTCGTTGGCCGCAGAAGTCATATCTGACCCTGAAGGTTGAACGCTCGGATGATCCTGCGGTCAGGGATAAGCCACAAGCCGATGACGGCACAGTATAGCGCGATCGCGGCCCAGCGGCTCGCGAACGCTAGCGGCACCGCTATGGCGTAGAGCGCGATACTACCCCAGCCTTTCCAGTCCGAGCCGATCGCTCGCGCAACGGCCGACTGTTTGCCGTTGCAGGCGATGATCGCGCGCTCGGTGAGCGAATATCCGATTGCCGCCAGTCCGAGCACGATCCCGTAGGCGGCTGTGGCCCCTGCTGCGAACTGAGTTTCGTCGAGCCAGCGGATCACGAACGGCACCAGACTGAGCCAGAACAGCAGGAACAGATTGGCCCACAACACACGCCCATCGATCCGTTCGACGACCGAGAACATGTGGTGATGGTTGTTCCAGTACAGCCCGACGTTCACGAAACTCAGCGCGTAGGCGAGCAGAATGGGCGCGCTTCCGGCGAGCGCGCGTAAATCGCCGCTTTCGGGCACCTTGAGTTCGAGCACCATGATCGTGATGATGATAGCGATGACGCCATCGGTGAACGCGGCGATCCGCTCCGGTCCCATGCGACGCTCGGTCATAGGCACTCCCTGTTCCACCTCCGCAAGCGGTATCAGGTCGTCGCGGACGATCACAGCGACGCGGGTGTGCCGCGATCGCAATATGTCGGCCCTGCGCAAAATACGTCAGAATTTGCCAAGAACCTTGCGGGGCCGCCGGGCATGGCAGGTGTGGAAGCCTGTCTCGGGAGCTAGACGCTATGAAACACTGGATCGCCGTTTTGGCTGCCGCCACCGCGATGCTCGCGCCGTTGGCCGGCGCACACGCGCAACCAGCGGGCCAGCGCCCGACCATCGTCCTCGTCCACGGCGCGTTCGCGGAGTCCGGATCGTGGAACGGCGTCATCGCGCTGCTTCGACGCGACGGCTATACCGTCATCGCCGCGTCGAATCCGTTGCGCGGTGTAGCGAGCGACGCGGCGTCGGTTGCGGGCGTCGTCAATGCTGTGAAGAGCCCAGTCGTACTCGTTGGCCACTCGTATGGCGGACCGGTCATCGGCGAAGCGGCTGCGCATGCGTCGAACGTCAAGGCACTCGTATATGTCGCCGCCTTCGCAGCAGACATCGGCGAGAGCGCCTTCGCACTGACCGGCAAGTTCCCCGGCGCCACGCTCGGCGCGGCGCTCTCGCCGCCCGTCGTGCTGCCCGATGGCACCAAGGATCTGTACATCGAGCAGGACAAGTTCGCGAAACAGTTCGCCGCGGATGTTCCGGCAGCGTCGGCCGCGCTGATGGCGGCGACGCAGCGCCCGGTCGCCGAGGCTGCACTCAACGAGCGCGCGCTCACGGCATCGTGGAAGACGATCCCGTCCTGGTTCATCTACGGCAGCGCCGACCTGAACATTCCGCCCGCCGCGCATGCCTTCATGGCAAAGCGCGCGGCCGCAAAGAAGTCGGTCGTGGTTCCAGGCGCGTCGCACCTCGTGATGACGTCCAACCCGAAGGCCGTCGCCGCGCTGATCGAAGCCGCAGCGACCGCGCCATAAGCTCGCGAACCGGCGGCATCGTTATGCCGCGACCAGAGGACATGCCCATGCCGGAAACCCTTCGCGAGTTGTCGAGACGCTCGGTCGTCATCGCCTCCGCATCCGCGGTCGCGGCGACCCTTCTGCCGACGATGACCTTTGCCTCTCCCCTTCCCCTTCAACCGAACGGAGTTCCGAGAATGAGCAGCGGATTCATCAAGACCAAGGACGGCACCGACATCTTCTACAAAGACTGGGGTCCGAAGGATGCGCAGCCGATCGTGTTCCATCACGGCTGGCCGCTATCGTCGGATGACTGGGACACGCAGATGCTGTTCTTTCTTGCCGAGGGCTACCGCGTCGTCGCGCATGATCGCCGTGGACACGGCCGGTCGTCGCAGGTCGATACCGGCAATGACATGGATCATTACGCCGCCGATGCCTCCGCGGTGGTCGAGCATCTCGACCTGAAGCGCACGGTGCATATCGGTCACTCGACCGGCGGCGGCGAAGTCGCGCGCTATGTCGCGAAGTTCGGCCAGCCGCAGGGCCGCGTCGCCAAGGTCGTGTTGGTCAGCTCGGTGCCGCCAATGATGCTCAAGACCGCGAGCAATCCCGGCGGCCTGCCGATGTCGGTGTTCGACGGCCTGCGCAAGGCGCTCGCCGACAACCGCGCGCAATTCTACATCGATCTCGCGTCGGGGCCGTTCTACGGCTTCAACCGACCGACCGAAAAGCTGTCGCAGGGGGTGGTCGACAATTGGTGGCGCCAGAGCATGATGGGCGGCGCGCTCGCGCATTACGAGGGGATCAAGGCGTTCTCCGAAACTGACCAGACCGCGGATCTGAAGGCGATCACCGTCCCGACGCTCGTGCTGCAGGGCGACGACGACCAGATCGTGCCGTTCGCCAATGCCGCCGTGCTTCAGGCCAAACTGCTCAAGAACGCGACACTCAAGATCTACAAGGGCTTTCCGCATGGGATGCTGACGACGCATGCCGACGTCATCAACCCGGATCTGCTCGCGTTCGTGAAGGGCTGAGCTACGACGTGATCGGCGGGAGGGTGACGATCGTCGCCTTCCCGCTCATCGATAGGCGATCCGCGCCGGGATCGTTACGCTGATCTCGGTACCGGACTTGGCGTCGGACTTGGCGTCGGACTTGGGGTCGGGCCGGATTGTAAGCGTTCCACCCATTGCGACGGCACGTTCGCGCATGCCGATCAGGCCGTAATGGCCGGGTCTATGCCCTCTTTCGCGGACATCCGACGGAAGGCCGCGACCGTCGTCCGTTACGGTGATGACGAGCTTGTCGGAACCCGATCGGATGGCGACGCCGATGCGATCCGCCCCGGCATGACGCACCGCGTTGGCGAGCGCTTCGCCGACGATCTGCGCGATCTCGTCGGCGACCGGTGCACAGACCGGTCGCTGGACGCCCTCGACGTCCAGGTCCCAGGTCAGCGGGGGCGCCACGATGTCCTCGGTGATCGCGGTCAGCAATGCAGGCAGCACCACCGGTTCCATATTATCGCGCAGGAACCGGACCCGGTCCCGGCCGTCGAGCAACACGTCGTCGGCCCGCTCCAGCACGCCCTCGAGGCTGGTCCGCGCACGGTCGCCACGCGGCAGCAGTTCGACCACCGACTGGAAGCGCAGCATCAGCCCTTGAAACCCCTGCAGCAGCGTGTCGTGAAGCTCGCGGGCAATGCGCTCGCGCTCCGCCAACTGGACCTCGAACCGGCGACGCGTGCGGTCGGCGATCGCGCGGACCCGCCGCCGATACAGCAGCCACCCCAGTATCAGGATGGCGGCGAAGCAGAGCGCAACGAACGCGTAGGTCTGGTAGAAACGCGGCGCGATCGTGAACGCGAGCACCGCGCCGTCGCGGTTCCAGACGCCGTCGTTGTTGGCGGCGATCACCCGGAAGCGATATGTGCCGGGGCCGAGATTGGTATACAGCGCTTCACGGGCTTCACCGGCGTCGACCCAGTCGCGATCGATCCCCTCGATCCGGTACCGGAAGCGGTTCGCGGTCGCGTTGGTCAGGCTCAGCGCGGTGTAACGGATCCTGACATGATTGGTGCCGGCGGGAAACACGACCGCCCGCGTTCCAGGCGTCTGCTCGGCGCCACCGGAATCGAGCGAACGGATCTGCACGGTCGGCGGCAAACGGTTGCGCGACACGTGGCGTGGGTCGATCATCGCCAGCCCCTTGTTGGTCGCGAACCACAATCGCCCCGCTGCGTCCTCGGCGATATCGTTCGCGTCGACCATGTTCGAGCGCGCGCGGAAATCCTCCTGATACCCGAAGCGTTCGAAGGGGAGCGGCGTGCCGGGGTGAGCGAACGCCGCATCCAGCGCAACGGTCGCCATCCGGACGATCCCCGTCGTGCCGATCACCCACGTCGATCCGTCCGCGGTCTGGATCAGGCCGGTCAGCCCGACGAGGAACGGGTATGAACGATCGGTCAGCGATGCCAGTCGGCGACCGTCATAGCGGGCCAGTCCCTGGTCGCCGACAATCAGCAGGCCGTGGCGGCTCGGCACCATCGTCCGGGTGGAGCCGACGACGTGATCCTCGCGGCGCCACAGCCGGGTCTCGGTGCCGTCCTTGAGCCGCGCAAACCCCTTGAAGACACGTGCGAACACGACTCCGCCTGCGCCATCGCTGCGGATACGGGGTACGGAGGAGCCAGCCGTGCCCGCCGCGCCGCCGACCGACTGGAGACTGTCGCCGACGACACGGTAGACCCGGTCCGCGCCCGTCCAGAACTGGCCGTTGGTATCCAGCGCGCAGGTCATCGATATCGGACCGCGAATGGGCGTGGCCTTGCCGAGGTTACCCGGTCGATCGATGTCGAGCAGCCATTTGCCGCGCATGCTGACGACCAGCACGCGGCGACTGTCCCCGCACAGCACGCCGATATCCGCCACCCGGAAGATCAGCACGGGTTTGCCGTCCCGGGCGATTCGGTACACGCCGGACAGCCCCGCGACGAACACAGGCCCGCCGCCGGTCGGTCCGACGAATCCCGATACGAGGGCCTCGGTCGTCTCCGGCTGGACGATATTGCTCGGCGAGAAGCGGTCGAGCCCGGACTCGGTACCAACCCAGATATTGCCCTCGCGGTCCTCCAGCATCGACAGCGTCAGCGATGCCGTCAGCCCCTGCTTCTCGATGAACATCTGGATCGGATCGCGGTTTTCGGGACGATCGAGCGATCCGGCCGGCAGCCGTCCCAGCCCGGTGTCCTGCCCCAGCAGCCAGAGATTGCCATCACGGTCGAACACCGGCTTGGGGAAGACGAACGGCGTCGTGACAGGTCCCGATCGAAACGCGCTGCCCTCGCCCGTCACCGGCCGGATCCGGTCGCCATTCCATTGCCAAAGGCGACCGCCCGGACTTTCGGCAAGCGCGGTGTAGGTGTCGCTCGGGATCCCGGCGTCGATGAACCGCGTGCCGCCGGGTTTGAGAAGCAACATCCGGGGACGCGCGGACACATAGATGCCCCCGGACGTACTCAGGATATCGCCGATCGCGGTGTTCGGTACGCCCTGCCGAGCCCCGAACCGGGACCAGCGCCCATGCGACAATCGGCTGAGGACCAGCCTGCCCTTCGATTCCACCGCGAACCAGATCGCGCCGTCGCGCCCCTCGACGATCCGGTTGACGCCGCCGATGGGGGGCGACGGGTTGGCGACTTTGAGGATACCGCCGCGGAACACCGCGACACCGCCAAAGTTATAGCCGACCCAGATGTCTCCGTTGCGGGCAGCCAGCAACGCGGTGATCTGCGGCGAGCGATAGGGATCCTCGTCGACGGGAACGATCCGCTCGAAAACGAGTCCGTCGAACCGGTAGAGGCCGGTTGCGGTGCCGAGCCAGAGATAGCCGTCCCGGCCTTGAGCGATCGCGCGGATGTTGCCGGGTGCACCGTCGCCCAGTGTCCAGCGGGAATGGCGCAGTTGGGCGATCGTCCGCGTGGGATCGAGTGCCAATGCGCCAGTCGTCAGCGTCAAAAGGCCGGCGACCCCCACGATAAGGCGGGTGAATGCCCAGGGCCCTGTCATGCGCAGATACCGAGATCGTGCAGATAATATGACAATGTCCAACCCAGCGACGATAATCTACGTTACGTTTACGAAACAACCTAATGCAAGATTTTGCACAATACACCAACGTCAATGTCGAATATTGCGCCGGCGAACGTCATGATTATCCAAATTCTATCAGCCCGGTCCACGATCCTTGCGTATCACGATGCTATGCGATGGGAGAGGTCCCGGATCGGACCAACAGGAGAACAGGATGCCGCCGATGGATGGCCGTGCGGACGATGCGGTGACGATCGGGACATTGCGGCGCGTTCGCATCGATGTCGCGCCGCGCGATGCGGTGAGTGCGGAGGTGGCGGTGGCGATCGCCGGCGTATTCTCTTACGAGATCGGACGGAACAAGCCCGGCGGTGGCTTGGGCAACCTCGACGCGGCACTTGGCGGCGCGATCACGCGTCTGCGCGCCGACGGTATATTCCGTGCCGAGCGAGGCGAGGTCCTGACTCTGTCCGCGCCGGCGCGACCGATCCATGCGGCCACCGTCCTCGCGATCGGTCTCGGCAACCCGGCGGCTTGGACGCCAGCCGTGATGCGTCAGGCGGTCGCGACGGCAGCGCGCGAAACGATCCGCCTCGACGCCGAGTCCGCTGCCTTCGCGCCAAGCCTCCTCGACAGCGGCCTCCACCCCGACGGTCTTGCTGGAACACCGGAGGCGATGCTGGCGGGGCTGTTCGATGCGCTCCCCGACGATCGACACGCGGCTCGACCTGGGACATTGTCGCGTTGGCTGTTCTGTGTCGGAGCGGCACGGTTCGAAGCGGTGGCGGAGGTCTTCCGCGACTCCTTCGACCGGTTGGCCGTGTGCTGATGACTCGGCGGCTTGCCACGTCCATCGGACACGGCGCAGGGTTTCCGCTTCACAGTTCCCAACCTCGTGAGTTCGCCGTGTCGTCATCGCCACAGATCCGCATCATGATCGTCGACGATCATCCTTTCCTTCGCGAGGGGGTAAGAGCCGTGATCGAAACGCAACCGGATCTCGCGCTCGTCGCGGAGGCCGAGTCCGGCGAACAGGCGCTCGCGCTGTATCCGACGCATCTGCCCGACATCGTCCTGATGGACCTGCAGATGCCGGGAATCGGCGGCGTCGACACGATCGCTGCGATGCGCAGCCACTGGCCGCAGGCGCGTATCATCGTGCTGACGACCTACTCCGGCGATGCGCAGGCGTTGCGGGCGCTGCGCGCCGGGGCTGCCGGTTATCTACTCAAGAGCACGCTCCGCAAGGAACTGCTCGATACGATCCGCTCGGTCCATGCCGGCGGCAAACATCTAAACGCACAAGTGGCGTCGAGCATCGCCTTCCACGTGATCGAGGACGCACTGACCGAGCGCGAGATCGGCGTGTTGTCGCTCGCCGCGTCGGGCAATTCCAACAAGCAGATCGCGGTAAGGCTGGCCGTCACGGAGGAAACCGTGAAGGGCCATATGAAGCTGATCTTCGCGAAACTCGGTGCCTCGGACCGCACGCACGCGGTTACGATCGCGGCCAAGCGTGGGATCATCGAACTCTGATCCAGGGCTCTACCGCGCCCCACTAAAGAGGGGGCGATCGCCACCCCGGCCGGGGCGCAGCCGATCGATACACATCCGTTATGGTTCTCCGCACAGGTTGTGAGGGAGAACAGACGATGCTGCACACTGCCCCAACGATCACGCACCTGCCTCACGGGTTCGCGCCGTCCGTGGCCGCGAGCTTGCTGGCAAACGCGGTCAGCGCGCTCGATCACAATCCGCACGTCGCACGGCATTACCTCGAGCGGCTCGCGGCGATGTTCGTCGAGGACGATCCGCAGCCGATCCGGAAGTCGGTCAAGGGCGGACTCGCCGCATGGCAGTTGCGCGGCGTCGTCCAGCATATCGAGCAGTGGCTGGGATCGACGGTCGGTCTCGATGCGCTGGCCGAAGTGGCACGACTCAGCACGGGGCATTTCTGTCGCGCCTTCAAGGTGACGACAGGCGAAACCCCGCACGCGTTCCTGATCCGTCAGCGCGTACGTCGCGCGCAGACGCTGATGCTGCGGACCGACGAGACGCTCAGCCAGATCGCCTATGCCTGCGGGCTGACCGATCAGGCGCATCTGACCCGGCTGTTCCGCCGCGTGGTGGGCGTGACCCCGCTCGTCTGGCGACGGACCTGGCAACGCTCGCACGCGGATGTTCAGCGAGATCACCGAACCGGAGACCGATCATGTCCGACCTGATGCTCGTCAACGCGAACGTGAGGCCGGGCGGCTGGCGTGCAGATATACTGGCACACCGCCAAGCCGACCTGCCTCGTGCTAGCAACCGTGCCCGAAATCGTGTCCACCTTACGCCGGACAAGGCGGACGCATTCGTAAAAATCTGAAACGGTTTTGCGAACGACAAGGCGGCGGACGCCGCGAGGAAGCGTTGCCTACGCTATGCCGCCAAGCGCGCGGCGAGGAAATCGACGAACACGCGGACGCGGGCGGGCATGTTGATGCCGCCGACGAAGACCGCGTGGATGAGTTCGACGTCGCCAGGGTTGAGGTCCTCGAAAAGGGGGACCAGCCGGCCCGCGGCGATATCGTCGGCGACGCTGAACGTGCCGACACGCGCGATCCCGACCCCGGCGACGGCGAGCTGGGCGACCGTCTCGCCGTTATTGGCCTCGATATTGCCCTTTACCGACAGCGCGATGTCGTGGCCGTCGCGCCGGAACGGCCAGACCGGCTCGATCCGGCGGAAATTGAAATTGAAGCAGTTATGATCGCGCAGGTCTTCGGGCGTGGGCGGCATGCCGCAGCGGGCAAGATAGGCGGGTGACGCGACGATCACGCGGCCGCTTTCGCCCAGCTTGCGCGCGGTGAGCAGGCTGTCCGCCAACGGGCCGAACCGGATCGCGACGTCCGCCTGCCCCGCGGCGACATCGACGATCGAATCGCTCAGCGCGAAATCGAGCACGATGTGCGGATAGCGACGGACGAATTCGCCGAGCAGCGGGACGACGCACAAGCGCCCGTGCGACAGCGCCGCGCTGACCCGCAACCGACCACGGGGCGCGCCCTGGTCGGCGATCTGCTGTTCGGCGTCGTCGAGATCGGCAAGAATCCGGCGCGCGCTCTGGAAATAAGCCTGTCCCTCCGCGGTCGGCGTCAGCGCGCGGGTCGAGCGCAAGAGCAGCCTGACGCCGAGCCGTGCCTCGATCCGATCGACCGACCGCGCAACCGCGGACGGCGTCAGCCCCAGCACGCGGCCCGCACCCGAAAAACTGCCCGCGCGCATCACCGCGGCAAAGACCTCCAGCGATCGGGCGCGATCGGCTCCCACGCCCATCGCAGTGTCGGCCTTTGCGTCCATATCACAGATCCTTCGCCGCGCCGGCAGCTAATCAAAGCGAGCGCGACCGGCCATCCATGCGTCTACAGCGCAATCGGGAACACGCACATGGATTATCGGCAATTGGGATCATCGGGGCTTCGCGTGCCCGTGCTCAGTTTTGGCACCGGGACGTTCGGCGGCACCGGTCCGCTGTTTGGCGCATGGGGCCGCAGCGACGAGACCGAGGCGCGGCGGTTGGTCGACGTCTGCCTCGATGCGGGCGTAACGTTGTTCGACACCGCCGATGTCTATTCAAACGGCGCATCGGAAACCGTGCTCGGCGCTGCAATCAAGGGGCGGCGCGAGCAGGTACTGATCTCGACCAAGACCGGGCTGCCGATGGGCGACGGACCGCAGGACTGGGGGGCGTCACGCGCGCGTCTCGTCCGCGCGGTCGAGGACTCGCTGCAACGGCTCGGCACGGATCATGTCGATCTGCTCCAGCTTCATGCGTTCGATGCGTCCACCCCGACCGAGGAACTGATGGGAACGCTCGATACGCTGATCGCCGCGGGCAAGGTCCGCTATGCCGGGGTGTCCAACTATCCGGGGTGGCAGGTGGCGAAGGCGCAGGGGATTGCAGACCGGCACGGCTGGCCGCGCCTCGTGGCGCATCAAGTCTATTATTCGCTGATCGGCCGCGCTTACGAGGCCGATTTGATGCCGATGGGCGCCGACCAAGGCGTCGGTGCGCTGGTGTGGAGCCCGCTTGGCTGGGGTCGACTGACCGGCAGGATCGGGCGAGACCGGCCGATCCCCGCGGGCAGCCGCCTCCATGACACGGAGCAGTTCGCGCCGCCGGTCGAGGCCGAGCATCTCTACCGCGTGATCGACGCGTTGGAGGCGATCGCCGCGGACACGGGCAAGACCGTGCCGCAGGTCGCGATCAACTGGCTGTTGCGTCGCCCGACCGTCGCGTCGGTGATCATCGGTGCGCGCAACGAAGCGCAGTTGCGCGACAATCTCGGCGCGGTCGGCTGGACCTTGTCGGTCGATCACGTGGCCGCGCTCGACGCGGCGAGCGATGTGCTGCCGCCCTACCCGCATACCCCGTACCGCCAGCAGGAGGGTTTCGCCCGCCTGAACCCGGCGCTGGTCTGAGGATCACGTGATGAAATTCAATCCCGCCGTGCTGGCCCTGTCCGTCGGTGCATTCGGCATCGGCGTGACCGAATTTGCGCCGATGGGCCTGCTGCCCGTCATCGCCCATGATCTCGGCGTGTCGATCCCGACCGCCGGGTTGCTGATCAGCGCCTACGCACTGGGGGTGGTGATCGGTGCGCCGCTGATGACGCTGACGACCGGGCGGGTGCCGCGGCGGACATTGCTGATCGTGCTTGCCGGCATCTTCACCGCGGGCAACCTGCTGGCGGCGGTGTCGACCGGCTACGGCATGTTGATGGTCGCGCGGATCCTGACCTCGCTCAACCACGGTGCGTTTTTCGGAGTCGGCTCGATCGTCGCGGCCAGCCTGGTGCCGGCGGACCGGCGCGCCGGCGCGGTCGCGGCGATGTTCATGGGGCTGACGATCGCCAATGTCGTCGGCGTGCCGCTCGCGACGTGGGCGGGCGAGCATCTCGGCTGGCGCGCATCGTTCTGGGGCATTGCCGCGCTCGGCGTCGCGACGATGGCGGCGTTGCGCCTGACCCTGCCGCGCTTGTCGGCACCGGCGGGTAGCGACGCTAGAGCCGAACTGCGGGTGCTGGCCCGAGGCCCGGTGCTCGGCGCGCTCGGCCTGACAGTGGTGGGTGCAAGCGCGATGTTCACCGTCTTCACCTATATCACGCCGATCCTGCGCGAGGCGACGCATGCCTCGCTTGGCTTCGTCACGGCAATGCTCGTGAC
Organism: Sphingomonas sp. PP-F2F-G114-C0414; assembly: GCF_003688595.1. GTDB lineage: Bacteria > Pseudomonadota > Alphaproteobacteria > Sphingomonadales > Sphingomonadaceae > Sphingomonas. The sequence continues at coordinate 155,365 of NZ_RCWT01000010.1, read as the reverse complement.
GTACGGCGTCGGGCTTACGGTTGGCAACTGGCTCGGCGGGCGGTTCGCCGATCGCTCGGTCGATCGGACGCTGATCGTGACGCTTGCCTCGCTGGCGGTGATCCTGGTCGCGTTCGCGGTGTTCATGCCGCTGAAGGCACCCGCCGCGATCCTGATCTTCCTGTGGGGCATCGCGAGCTTCGCGCTGGTCCCGCCGCTCCAGATCCGCGTCATGCACGCGGCGGCGGATGCGCCGAACCTCGCCTCGGCGATGAACATCGGCGCGTTCAATCTCGGCAATGCGATCGGTGCGGCGCTGGGCGGCGGCGTGATCGCGGCAGGGCTGGGGTTCCCCGCGGTCGCGTTGGCCGGGGCGGGGTCGGCGGCGCTGGGGCTCGTCGCCGTGATCGTCAGCGTTCGCTTGCAATCGCGGACGCGTCCCGCGGCACTTGGCCGGCCTTGTCCCAAAACTGCCGCCACCGCCGAAACGATCGTCGTCGATCAGGGTAGCGCGGGATGGGCCCTATCTGGGTGGTCTGGTTCGGCAGGGAGATCTCGATCTCGTCGATGTAGCACCAGCCCCAGCCCTCGGGGGGATCATAGCCCTCGATGATCGGGTGCTGCGTCGCGTGGAAATGCGCGGTGGCATGGCGGTGTGGCGAATCGTCACAGCAACCGACGTGACCACAGTCGCGACACAGACGAAGATGCACCCACGGGCTTCCGATGGCGAGGCATTCCTCACACCCGCGGGCGCTGGGCGTGACGGCCCGGATCGTTCCCGTATGCTCGCAACGCTCGGCCATCAGGTTTCTCCCTTGCTGCGTTCGGCGAGCTTGGTGTGGATTTGCCCGACGACGGCAGCACCCTCGCCGACGGCGGCGGCAACCCGCTTGGTCGAGCCCGCACGCACGTCGCCGATGGCGAACACGCTCGACATGCTCGTTTCCAACGGCAGGCCACTGCCACCGGTCACGACGAAACCCTTGTCATCCGTAGCGACGCATCCGTGCAGCCATCCGGCATTGGGATCAGCACCGATGAACAGGAACAGGTGCCGCATGGCACACCGGCTGATCGATCCGTCCGTTCGGTTGCGAAAGCGCGCGGCAGACAAACCGTGCGCTGCATCGCCTTCCAGACCGATGATCTCGACGCCGACATGGAGCGTCACATTGGCGAGCGCGGCGATCCGATCGACCAGATAGCGCGACATGGTCTCGACGATCGGCCGACGGACGATCAGGTGAAGGTGAGATACGCGGGCGGCGAGAAACACCACCGCCTGTCCCGCCGAGTTCCCGCCGCCGACGAGCGCCACCTCCTCGCCCGCGCAGAGCTTCGCCTCGATCGGGGAGGCCCAATAGGAAATGCCCTGGCCCTCGAACATCGCCAGATCGGGGATATCGGGACGGCGGTAGCGCGCACCCGACGCGATGATAACGGTCCGCGATCGGACGCGCCGATCACCCGACAGTTCGAGCGTCAGCGGATCGCGCCCGGCAGGGTCGGCGGCGCATTCGAGGCGCAGCGTCTCGAGCGGGATCACCATCTCCGCGCCAAACTTCAACGCCTGGTTGAACGCCCGCCCGGCCAGCGCCTGACCCGAGATGCCGGCGGGAAAGCCGAGATAATTCTCGATCCGGGCGGAGGCGCCGGCCTGCCCGCCCATCGCCCGCTCGTCCACCACGAGGACCGACAGTCCTTCGGACGCGGCGTAGACCGCCGCCGCCAATCCTGCAGGACCGGCGCCGACGATCGCAACGTCATACACCGTCGCGGGGTCGAGGTCGGGGATCATGCCAAGGCAGGTCGCCACCTCTGCATTGGACGGGCGCTTGAGGATGGTGCCATTCGGGCACACCATCAGCGGCAGTTCACCTGGTAGCACCCCGGTTCGTTCGACCAAGGCGCGCCCTTCCTCATCGGCAGAGGCATCGAGCACGAGGTTCGGGTAGCCGCTACGCGTCAGAAACCCCTGGATACGGACGATGTCGGCGCTACCTGATACACCGATCAGGATCGAACCTGCGCCGCCCTCCTCGATCAGTCCGACCCTTCGCAGGATCAGCGCGCGCATGACGACTTCGCCAACGTCCGCCGAACCGACCATCAAGGCGCGCAGATGCGCCGCATCGAACGGTAGCGCCGTGCAGCCTTCGGCGCCTGCACGACCCGCTGCGATCGAAGGCCTGCCCGAAAGCTGGCTTACTTCACCCGTCAGCTGGCCTGGACCATGTGTCGTGATCGGCGCCTCGTGGCTCAACCCGTCGCGGCGGACGACATCGATCGCGCCGGCGAGTATCAGCCATGCGGGGGCGCCGAGTTCTCCGATCGCGTAGACAGGTTCGTCTGCGGCGAAGGTCTGCGCCGGACCACTGGCGAACCTCTTCGCGGTCTCGAGCTGCGCGGTGTCGAGCGTCGGAAACATCTGCTGCCGGCGATCGTCGACGACGCTCATGGCATGGCCTCTGGTGGCTGGAGATCGAGCAGCACCGTCGGGATCAGTTCGGACACCGTCGGGTGGATCTGCACCGCCCAGCGCAGCGCCGAGATCGGCTGGTCGGCGCTCATCATGTCGAGGATGCCGTGGATCGCCTCGTCGCCTCCGGTGCCGAGAATTGCCGCACCGAGGATGCGCTGGGTCTGCGCATCGGCGACGACCTTCATGAAACCCTTGGTCTCGCCCTTCTCCACCGCCCGGCCGACCCGCGTCATCGCCCGCTTCGAGACGAGCACTTTCCGGCCGGAGGCGATCGCCTGCGCCTGCGTCATGCCGACGCGGCCGAGGGGTGGATCGATATAGAGCGCGTAGCCCGGGATACGCTGGGATACGCGGCGATCGTCGCCATCCAGCAGGTTTGCCGCGACGATCTCGAAATCATTATACGCGGTATGCGTGAAGGCGCCGCGACCGTTGCAGTCGCCCAGTGCCCAGATACCCGCGACGTTGGTCTCCAGTCGATCGTCGACCGTGATGAAGCCGCGCGCGTCGGTCGCGACGCCGGCGTGTTCCAGACCGAGATCGTCGGTGTTGGGACGACGCCCGATCGCCAGCAGGACGTGGCTGCCGACGACCGAAGGCTCACCCGTTTTGCACGACACGGACACCGCGACGCCCTCTGCATGGCGGGAGAGCCCGATACAGTCCGCCCCCGTGCGGACCGCGATACCTTCGTTTTCGAGGAGGGCACGGATCGCGTCGGACACGTCGATATCCTCATGCGAGACCAATCGATCGCCACGCTCGACGATCGTCACTTGGGCGCCGAAACGGCGGTACATCTGCGCGAATTCGAGCCCGACATAGCTGCCGCCGACAACGACGAGATGCGGCGGGACCGCGTCGAGCGCGACCATGTCGGTATTGTCGAGATGGGGCACATCGCCAACACCCGGCATCGCCGGGACGTCCGCGCGCCCGCCGACGTTGAGGAAGATGCGAGGCGCGGTGATCGCCTCTTCGCCAACCATCATCGTCTTGCCGCCGGTAAACCGCGCGTGGCCGCGCAGGAACGTCAGCCGCTCCATCGACGAGAGCCATCGTTCGTTGCCACCGCGTGCGTCCTCGACGACGCGTGCCGCCCGCGCCGCAACGGCGGGCATGTCGACCTCGACGATGCCTGTCCGTATCCCGAAATCCGCGCCCCCCGGCGGGCGAGGTGCGCTGCATACGCGCTGGCGACGAGTGTCTTGGTGGGCATGCAGCCGGTATTGACGCAGGTTCCGCCAACCAGATGTCGCTCGATCAGGGCGACATGCCAGCCCTTCGCAGTAAGCCGTCCGGCAAGCGGTGGCCCAGCCTGCCCTGCCCCGACGATGATCGCATCGAAACTGCGCATCAGACGAGCGCCACCGCCAGCAGCGCGCCGCCGATCGCGATAACGTCCTCGATCAGCGCTGCCGGGCGATCGCTGCCGAACGAGGCTGCGAGGCGGGCGCGAACCGCCGCGCCTCCGAGCGTACCGATGACCGCTCCGATCACGCCGAGGATCGCTGCGATGACGACCGCGCCGGTCGCCATCCCGAGTGCCGCGCCCGCTACGCCGCCGGTGACGAGCCGCGCGCCGAACTGCACGGGGGCCTTGCGGCTGGGCGTCGACGGAAGCTGATCGGTGATGAGTTCACCGATCGCGAGCAACGTGATCACCGGGGCCGTGAAGCGCCAGCCGAGAATTGCGAGCCAGCTGCCGTCGAGATCGAGAATCCTAAGCTTGGCTGCCCATGCGACGGCGGCAAGCGGCATCATCGCCCGCAATCCCGCCACTATTCCGATTACCAAGGCCGCGAGCATCATGAGACGTCTCCCTCGGCACCGCGCATCCCGGCGGCCCATAGTACCACGACCGTAACGATTTTCCGGCCGCGACGCCATCGCCGATCCACCGCGGTCATGTCGGGCGACACCGCCGGCAGACGACGCTTTCAGACGGGACCCACACCACGATCTCCGCAGACCGTTTGCAGCGCCGAAAATTCACCCGTCCGTGCAAAACGCCTTCAGTGACGCCACAACTCGTAGATGTTGAGAACGACCTCGAACGCGATCAACCCGATCACGGCAAGCTCTAGACGCAACGAGCGCTTGTCCTGCACCAGGTCGAGCAGCCACTCGGCAGCGTCGCCGATGACTTCGAGCTTGCGTTCCATTGCACGCGCACGGTCGCCCAGTTCGAACTCGGCTTCGAGGCGCCCATAAAGCCGGTCGAGTTCGGGGTGATCCCAGAGCAGGTCCGGCTTCTCCATGATCTGCGCACGGCCGACCACGCGATGTTGCGCCGCGAGAACGTCGCCGATGCTCTGCATGACCCGCCGGATCGGCATGACCGCGCGTCCATGGATCCGCAATTCGTTGATGAGCGGTTCGACGCGATCGAAGGCTTCCGCGATTCGGCCTTCGTCGCGCGCGAGGACGACGCTTCGGGCGACCACGGTGGCGGTCAGCAACAGCCGTTCACGCGACGCCTCTTTCAGCCGGATGTGCCCGTCGGCACTCACGGACTCCTCGCGGTCTGCACAGATTTCTATCCAGGCGGTTTCCGTTTCCGGCGTAGCGAGAGGCTCGATGATGTGGTCGGAAAGATGGTCGATAAGTCGACGCTCGGTCTCGGCCGATGCCCCGATCAACACGAGAACGCCGTAGCGGAAGACGAATGCGGCCCCAACGCCTGAGAGGTCCAGGGTTTCGGGTTCGACAAAGTCTCGCAGATTGCGGGTATCGACCCGCGTACCGAGCAGAAGCGCTCGCACGTCGCCCCTGCTTGGTTCGCCCGGCAACGCGGCGCCAAGCACTTCCCTGATCCCGACGCTTACCGTTCGCAGGGATCCACCATCAACCATGTCGCGTCACAATCATGGCACCAGCCTTACCCGTCCGAAGACGACCCGCCAATAACCGCTAAAAACAGCGACGGAGTCGCCATATTAATGGCTTGAGACAATCCCCCCACCGCCGAGGATGCGGCGATGATCCAGTCGGGTTGGAGGCCGTGCTCGTGCAACGCTTCGTAGATGACCGCTTCGAAGGCCGAGCGCGTTGCCGCCGGTGAGGACGAGCACGGCATCGAAGTCGCGCGCCCCCCGTGCATTCGGCGTCTGGCGTTACCGGCTGGTATCCTTCGGCCAGCTCAGTGCAACCGCGATCCCGGCTCCGACGACACCGAGCAACAGAACGGCGGGGTGGAGTTTCTGCGCCTGCAATACCGTACTCGATTTGCGTGCGTGGACGTCCTGGCTGCCGCGCAATGCATCGACGCGCGGGGCGTAGAGGTTGTCGCGCCGCGCCGGGTCGCCGGGATCTTCGGGCTTCTGCTGCGCGACGCTGCCGACCAGTTCCATGATCTTGTCGCTCAACCGTGGCGCGGCGCGCGAGAGCAGCGAGGACAGCAGCCCCCCGCCCCCCGCATACAGCGTCCGCCGCGGCGTCTCGCAGGCGAACAGCACCGCGTCGGCGACGACCGAGGGCGCGTAAAGCGGCGGCGGCAGGCGCGGCGGCTGGTCCATGAAGTTGCGCGCATGCTCGGGGAACGGCGTGTCGATCGCGCCGGGTTTGATCAGCGTCACCGAGATGCCGGCCCCCTCCTGCTCCAGTTCCATACGCAGCGTATCGGTCAGCGCCTGCACCGCATGCTTGGTCGCGCAATACGGCCCCTGCTCGACGATCGCGCGATCGCTGAGGATGGAGCCGACATTGATGATAGCCCCGCCGCGGCCGCGCATATGCCGCGCGGCGGCCAGCGATCCATGCAGTACGCCGAAATAATTGACGTCGAACACGCGCCGGTGATCTGCGACCGGCACCTGGTCCAGTGTGCCATAGGTGCCTGTGCCGGCATTGTTGACCCAGCTGTCGAACCCACCGAACGCCTCGACCGCGACGGCGGCGACCAGCTCGACCGCCGCCATGTCGCTGACGTCCGCGACGCAGATCGCGATACGTCCGCCGTCAGCCGACAGGCGATCGCGGAGTGCCTCCAGTGCCGCTTCGTTACGCGCAGTCGCGACGACCGCGGCACCGCGGCGCACGGCTTCCTCGACGATCGCGAGACCGTTCCCGCTGGTTGCGCCTGTGACGACGATGACCTGATCGTGCAGGGGTTTAAGTGTGAGGCTCATGTCGATCAGCGTCCCAGCGGCGAGGTTGCATAGCCGGCGAGCAAGGCCGCTACGTCGTCGTAGATCGCGATCGCGCCTGCTGCGTGCAGTTGCTCGTCCTTGAACTTGCCCGAACGAACCGCGACCGCGGCGATCCCGCACTTGGCCGCTGCCTCGATGTCATAGGGCGTGTCGCCGACCACGATCACCTCGGTGCGGTCGATCCCCGACAGCTTCTCAAGCGCGGTCGCGAAGATGTCCGGCGCGGGCTTGGTCTTCTCGACGTCATCACTGCTCGTCGTCGCGGCGATCAGGTCGCGGGCGTCGAGCAGGTCTATGTAATGGTCGAGTTCTGCTTCGGAGGCCGACGAGGCCAGGACGACGCGTTGCCCCAGGCCATGCGCGTGTGCCAGCAGGGCGTGCGCCTGCGCGAACGGCTTGGCAGTCTCCAGGTACTTCGCCTTGAAGATCGCGCCGTGCGTGTCGCCGAGCTTTTCCTGCTGCTCCTCGTCCGCATCGGGCAACAGCGTCGGCACGAGCATGTCCGTCCCCTTCCCGATCTGGTCGTGGATCACCTGGCGGTCGAACGACGCGCCGACGGTCGCGAACGCCTCCTCCCAGGCGAGGACGTGCATGTCGTTGGTGGCGACCAGCGTACCGTCGATATCGAAGAGAACGGCTTTGATTTGCATAGGTCATCCCAAATCTGGTTTGTGCACCCGCCTGCCGGAACGCCGCAGCCCGATTGCAGGCGTGGCGGTCGAACGACTTCGACAGAGTGCGATAGCGTCCTAACGGCTGACGCTCCGAATTGACCCACGCTTCGGCGAACTTGGCGACGCGATCTCCGATCAGGATGACCATCCAAAGCATCCATATCGCAGCCGCAACGACATCGCGTAACAATCAGTCTCGCCAAGTCGTTACGATGTATGAGATTTTCGCCTTATCAACACGACTTGATTTAGGAAGATCAATACTGATACCAATCAATATAAAATATAAATGGCGGATATTGGCGTGACGCAGGAACGATGACGCCACGTTGATCGCTATACGCCCCAGGATACGCTCACGCTGACGGCAACGACGCATACGCGTGGAGGCCGGACCTTAGTGGCGACAGTGCATAGTGTTGATGATGATCGGGCGGCATTTGCGCTAACCCCGAGTCATGTCTGACGCGATGCCATGTCGTGCGTGAGAGAAATACTGTAATTCTATCACGGAGACTTTCTGATGCGCGCACTGGTTTGGCATGGAAAAGGCGACGTACGCGTCGATACTGTTGCAGATCCCGAGATCAAGCATCCGCGCGATGCGATCATCAAGGTTTCGGCCTGCGCGATCTGCGGGTCCGATCTTCATCTGCTCGATGGATACCAGCCGACGATGCAGGCGGGCGACATTCTCGGCCACGAGAACATGGGCGTCGTCGTCGCGCTCGGCTCCGAAGTCACCAATTTGAAGATCGGCGACCGCGTCGTGGTGCCATTCACGATCAGCTGCGGTGATTGCTTCTTTTGTCGCAAGGGGCTGTTCTCCGCGTGCGAGCGGACCAATCCGAACTCCGAGATGGCGATCAAGGCGATGGGCCATTCGCCCGCGGGCCTGTTCGGGTTCAGCCACATGCTGGGCGGCTATTGCGGCGGCCAGGCCGAGTATCTGCGCGTGCCGATGGCCGATATCGGCCCGATCAAGGTGCCCGACAGCGTCACCGACGAACAGGCGCTGTTCCTCTCCGACATCTTCCCGACCGGCTACATGGCCGCCGAGAATGCGCAGATCGAGCCGGGCGACACCGTGGCGATCTGGGGCTGTGGTCCGGTCGGCCAGTTCGCGATCCGCTCGGCGCTGATGCTGGGCGCGGGCCGCGTGATCGCGATCGACGAGGTGGCCGAGCGTCTGGCGATGGCCGAGGCCGGTGGCGCGGAGACGATCAACTTCGCCGAAGTCGACAGCGTCTATGACGAGCTTCAGTTCCGTACCAAGGGCCGCGGCCCCGACAGCTGCATCGACGCGGTCGGCGCCGAGGCGTCCGGTCATGGCGCGATGGATGCGGTGATCGACAAGGTGAAGGCGGCGACTTTCCTCGCTACCGACCGTGTACACGTGTTGCGCGAGGCGATCATGAGCTGCCGGATGGGCGGCACGGTGTCGATCCCCGGCGTCTATGTCGGGATGGGCGACAAGATCCCGATCGGCGCGATGATGAACAAGGGGCTGACGATCAAGACCGGTCAGACGCACGTCCAAGCCTATACCAAGCCGCTGCTCGCCCGGATCGAGGCAGGCGATATCGACCCGAGCTTCGTCGTCACGCACCCGGCCAGCCTCGAGGATGCGCCCGAAATGTACCAGAAGTTCCGCGACAAGCAGGACGGCGTCATCAAGGTCGTCCTCCGGCCGTAACCCCGTCCCGAGCCGGTCCGCTCCCGTCGAGCGGAACGGCGCGGTTCGTTTTGATCCGCTACATTCAGAAGGACGTACCGATGAGTGACAAGGTTCATACCCCCGTTCCCGGCAACTCTGCGAGCAAGGGCGCACCAGACGGCGTCTCAGACTCGCCGCGCGGCAACGATGACGTTCACGGCCGCAGCGAAGGCGGCGAAAGTGGCGGCGGGTCCTATCCTAACCCGCACGCCGGCAAGACCGAGACGAACACCGGTTTCATGGCGCACGGCGGCCAGACCGAAATCGCCTATCACGGCGGCGGCCAGGCCGGTAAGGACGGCGGCAGCGCGGCGAACGGCGTGGCTGGCTCGGGAGGCGGTGACGGTACGACGATCGCCGCAGACCCTGATGCTGACCGCGAACCACATGCGATTGCTGCCGAAGGTCGCACGATCGAGGTCGTAGAGACCTCGGGCATCGCCGAGGCCGAAGCCAATGGCAAGATCGGTACCGACGCCGACTACGAGGACGAGCAGAAGCAGCCAGGCGCCGGCTGAGGTTTCCACGCTTCGATCCGCATTTCCCGAATTTCAGAACCAGCCGCCGCGCATTCCGCTCGGCGACATGACGAGGATGATCCCATGTCTGCACCCGAAGATCTCCAGGAAATCTACACCGACGAGCTGAAGGATCTGTGGTCCGCGAACGACCAGATGAAGAAGGTCCTGAAGAAGATCACGTCGAAGGCGAGCGACGCGTCGCTGAAGGAGATGCTGACCAAGTCGCAGGCGGATATCGAGAAACACACCGACCTGCTCAAGGATCTGATCGCGTCGAACGACGAGAAGGTCTCGAAGGAGCATTGCAAGGGCATGGAAGGCCTCGTCGCCGAAGCCACCAAGCATGTCCTCGAGGAAGGCCCGGAGAAGGGTCCGCTGCTCGATGTGATGATCATCGCGCAGTATCAGCGGATGACGCATTACGGGATCGCCGGGTTCGGCACGGCGACGGCGTACGCCAAGGCGCTCGGTCTCAAGGACGACCACAAGAAGCTGAGTGCCGCCACCAAGGATATCTATGGTGGCGACGAATATATGACGAAGCTCGCCGAGACGACCGTCAACATCGACGCAGAAGACGAATGAGATGCTCGCCCGCCGGCACCAACCCGGCGGGCGATGACCCAACGCAGACGATGAAAGCGACGACGATGACGACCTACCCTTTAAGCGAACCGGCTACGATCTATGCCGCCGAACCATCTGGCGATGCGACGTCGGAAGCGGTCGGACAAGGAACGCTGGAAGAGTGCGTGGATATTGTCGCCGATCTTTCCGCGGACGAGCAAAAATCGGTCATCATCCAGATGGATGACATCGACCTCAAGTTCGGCCCCGAGGAAATCAGCGAACTTTTACGGTTTCTGCGGGAGGAGACCCCAGGCCTTTCGAACACAGAGATAGCCGAGGTGAAGAGCGCCGATCTGTAAGGTGCAGATGGGTGTTGCGATGCCGGGCGATGAATTGCTATCGGCGGCGGCCAGCAAGGACAGTGGCTGACCGTCACCTCTCATCACCCGACCAATTCGGCGGTTGCCTGACCCCGGTCTTCGTATTCGCCAAACGATCGGCGGTGAGGCAGGCGCCTATCCCTCCTTCCTCTCTCGAAAGCGAACTCATGGCCGTGGCTCCCGACGAACGCTCGGCCGTGCTCGAACGAACCCGCGCCCTCAAGATGGCGCGGTCGGTCCACGCCTATGTCCGTGGAAACACGGCGCAGTTCTATCAATGGCTTGCGGAATCTCCCGTCGCTGCCGGTATTCCGGAAGGTCCGGCGGTCTGGATTTGCGGCGACTGTCATCTTGGCAATCTCGGACCGGTGGCCGATGCCGATCATCGCGTCGACATCCAGATACGCGATCTCGACCAGACCGTCATCGCCAATCCTGCCTACGACCTCATCCGCCTTGGCCTGTCGCTTGAAACCGCGGCACGGAGTTCGGATCTGCCGGGTGTCACGACAGCGCGGATGATCGAGGCGATGGTCGACGGGTATTGCCGGGCGCTGACCCCGACCGTCGATGACGATCCGCGCGAACCCGACGTCGTCCGATCGGTAAGGCGCGAGGCGATCGGTAGACGGTGGCGCCATCTGGCGAAGGACCGTCTCGAGGACGTCGAGCCTAACATTCCGCACAACAAACGCTTCTGGAAGCTTTCGCGCGCGGAGAAGAGCGAGATCGTGGCGCTGTTCGGCAAGGACTCGGTTCGCGCGCGATGCATGGAGCTGGCCGGTGTGGCGGGCGACGGGAAACTTCGGGTGCTCGACGCCGCCTATTGGCGGAAGGGGTGCAGTTCGCTCGGGCACCTTCGTTTCGCGGTGCTGATCGGCATCTCGCACGGCAAGGCAAAGGATGAACGGCTGGCGCTGGTCGATATCAAGGAGGCCGTGGCCTCCGTCGTACCGGTAACGAGCGAGACGACGATGCCGCGCGACGCGGGCGAGCGCGTGCTCGCCGGGGCAACCGCGCTGTCGCCGAACCTGGGCCAGCGAATGGTCGCGGCACACCTGATGGGCAAGCCCGTCTTCCTGCGCGAACTGGCGCCGCAGGACCTCAAGATCGAGGTCGAACAATTCAGTCGCAAGGAAGCGGTCGCCGCCGCGTCCTATCTGTCGTTCGTCGTGGGCCAGGCGCACGCCCGACAACTCAGCGACGACGCCAGACTGGCATGGCGCGACACACTGACCGCCCGCGATGACAAACTCGATGCACCGTCATGGCTATGGCAAGCCATCGTCGCGATGGCCGGAGCACATGAAGTGGGCTATCTTGAACACTGCCGCCGCTTCGGCGCGCATGGGTGAGGTCTTCCGCCATTCACTCGTGACATAGCGGGATTGTGACGCAGTCGGGCCGGTGATGCGCTTACCCCATCATCCGCCCACGCAGGTTGAACAGGATCACCAACGTCCCCGATACCATCAGCGCGATGATCAGCGCGGAGAACAGGATCAGTTGAAGGTCGTGGCGCGAGGATCGCTTGAGACTGATGTGGAGGAAACAGCGGAACTGCACCGCCATCTGGACGAGCCCCAGCGCCAACACGATGCCGAAGATCGCGCGCGCACCGAACGACGGCCAGCGGACCATCGCAAAAGCGGCCACCGTCAGACCGAGCGACAGGCCGTAGCCGATCGCATAGGTTCTGAGTTCGCGGGTCCGGTCGCTCATCCGATGTTCCCTTGCAGATAGACGACCGAGAAGATCGCGATCCAGACGATGTCCAGCAGGTGCCAGAACAGGCCCAGTCGCAACAGGTTGATCCTCACCCGCGCATCGAGGCCGTAGGCGCAGACCTGGCCGACCATCACGACCAGCCAGAAGCACGCGACCGCGACGTGGAGTCCGTGCAGCCCGACCAGCGCGAAGAACGACGACAGGAAGCCGCTGCGCATCGGATAGGCGCCGTGCGCGAACATCGTCGCGAAGTCGTTCGCCTCGAGCGCGAGGAAGACGAGGCCGAGACCCAGCGTCGCACCGAGCCAGCCGAACAGCACGCGGCGCGGTTCGTCGTACTTCATCGCGATCGTCGCGCGGCCGAACGTCGCGCTGCTCGTCAGCAACAGCAGCGTCTCGACGAACGCGGGCAGCAGCTTGAATTCGGAGGCGGGTGTCGGGCCGCCGACGGTGCTCGCGATCATCGTGCCATAGGTGGCGAACAGCAGCGCGAAGATCACCGCGTCGCTCATCAGGAATATCCAGAAGCCGAAGATCGCGTTCTCCGCCTGGTCCTGCGTCAGCGCGCCGGTGTCGCCGAGGTTGAGGCCGGCATGCGCCAGTTCGGGTTCGCTCACGCCACGATCTCCGCAAGGCCACGATTGACCGCGGCGGTCTCCAGTTGCCGCGGAATCCCGGGCGTCGCCCGGACGCGCGTCAGCCAGGCCTCATGCTCGCGCGCGACCTCCGCAGCGGGAATGGTCCGATGCTGGTCGCGACCGAAGCTGCGTAGCACGACCGCCGCGACGATCACCTGCAGCGCGACGATGGTCAGCCCCCAGATCTCCCAAATCAGGCCGAACGCGGCGACTGCGGCTGTGAGCCCGATCACGACGCTGGTCGCGCTGCCCTTCGGCACGACGATGTCCTCGTAAGCCGGTGGTGAGGCGTACGGGTCCGGTTGGCCCTCGTCATGCTTGTGATCGTAGAACGGGTTGCGTCCGTCGATCAGTGGCAGCACCGCGAAATTATATTCGGGCGGCGGGGCGCTGACCGACCATTCGAGCCCTCGGCCGTCCCACGGGTCGCCCGCTTCGACCTGCGTCTTGGCACGGTCGCGGATGCTCACCCACAGCTGGATGCCGAGCGACGTCAGCGCCGCCAGCAGGACGAACGCGCCGACGCCGGCGACGTACAGCCACGGCCGGAACGACGGTTCGAAGATCGCCTGCGTCCGCCGCGCCATTCCGCTCGCGCCGAGCACGTACAGCGGGAAGAAGGCGAGGTAGAAGCCCACCACCCAGCATGTGAACGCGATCCGCCCCCAGCGTTCGTCGAGGCGGAACCCGAACGCCTTGGGGAACCAGTAATGATAGCCCGCGAGCATCCCGTAGAGGAGGCCCGGGATCAGCATGTTATGGAAATGCGCGACCAGGAACAGCGTGTTGTGGACGAGGTAATCGAGTGGCGGCATCGCCAGGATGATGCCGGTGAAGCCGCCGAGCACGAACGTCATCATGAACGCTAGCGCATAGAGCATCGGCACGGTGAAGCGCACTTCGCCGCGAAACATCGTCCAGATCCAGTCGTAGATCTTCACGCCGGTCGGCACGCCGATCGTCATCGTCGCGATCCCGAACGCCGCGTTGACGTTGGCCGACTGCCCCATCGTGAAGAAATGATGGACCCACACGGTGAAGCTTAGCACCGCGATCGCCATCGTCGCGATCACCAGCGAGGTGTAGCCGTACAGGTCCTTGGTGGAGAAGGTCGACACGACCTCCGAATACACGCCGAACGCGGGCAGGATCAGGATGTAGACCTCGGGATGACCGAACAGCCAGAACATGTTGGCATAGTTCATCATGTTGCCGCCGAGGTCGTTGGTGAAGAAATGGAACCCCAGATAGCGATCGAGCGCGAGCAGCAGCGTGGCGACGGTCAGCGGCGGCATCGCGAAGATCATCAGGATCGACGTGCACAGGCTGGTCCACGAAAACATCTGCATCCGCATGAACCGCATCCCCGGCGCGCGCAGCTTGTAGACGGTGCAGGCGATGTTGATCCCCGCCATCGTCGAGCCGATCGACCCCAATGTCACCGCCCATATCCAATAGTCGACCCCGACGCCGGGGCTGAACGTGCGCTCGGTATAGGGTGGGTAGCCGCTCCATCCACCGGTCGAGAATTCGCCGACGACGAGGCTCGCCATCATCAGCCCCGCGGCGCCGATCGTCAGCCACAGCGCGATCGAATTGGCCCAGGGAAACGCCATGTCGCGCGCGCCGATCTGGAGCGGCAGGACATAGTTGATCATCCCCGTCAGGAACGGCATCGCCATGAAGAAGATCATGATCGAGCCATGCGTCGAGAACAGCTGTCCGAAATGATCGGGCGACAGGAAGCCGGGGTTCTCGATCGCCACCGCCTGCTGCATCCGCATCAGCACCGCCTCGACCAGCGCGCGCGACAGCATCACGAACGCGACGACGATATACATGATGCCGATCTTCTTGTGGTCGAGGCTGGTGAGCCACTCGGTCCACAGATAGCGCCACTTGCCATAGCGCGTCAGCAACGCCGCGACGACGATCGCACCGACCACCACCAGCGCGCCCGCGAACGCGCCGATGATCTCGCTGATCGTCGGATTCTCCCATGCCCGCACGAACGGCAGGTCCTGCCAGCCGAACCGGCCGAGCACCGCGGGCCAGAGGGGAACGGAAACGGTCATCGAACGGCTTTCAGCGGAGAATGGGTCATGCCGCCGGTAGCGGCGACGACGTGCTCGAACAGGTTCGGCGTGACGTGGGCGAACTCGACGGGGTGCGTGATGGTCGACCGCGCGGACAGTCGCCGCCACGCCTGCGCATCGAGCGTGCGTTTGCCGCTTCGTGCAGCCGCCGCCCAGCGATCATAGTTGGCCGACGACACCGCAACGACGTCGAACTTCTGATGCTGGAAGCCGGCGCCGTTATACTGCGTGTTCTCGCCGCGGAACCGTCCCGGCCGGTGCGCCTGGATGTTCAGCTCGGTCGTCATCCCGCCCATCGCATAGATCTGCCCGGCGAGTTGCGGAATCAGCATCGACTGCATCACCGTGCCGCTGGTCAGCTTGATATGTACCGGGCGCCCGGCGGGAATGGTGAGCCGATCGACTGCCGCTACGCCGAGATCGGGATAGACGAACACCCATTTCCAATCGAGCGCAATCCCCTGCACCTCGACCGGCGCCGCGCCCGGCAACCGCCGATACGGATCGTCGATCTGCGTCCAGTGCCACAGCAGTATAGCCAGCCCGACGACGATCCCCGCCGGCGGGATCCATATCAGCGCCTCGACCCACCACGAGAAATTCCACTTCGGGCGGTACGCATCGCTGCGGTTCGACAACCGGTAATGCCACGCGAACAGCGGCGTCAGCAGCAGCACCGGTCCGGCGACGAACAGCAGGACGATCGACACGGTGACGAACAGGTCTCGCTCATGCCCCGCCACAGGCCCCTGCGGATTGAGGAACCCGTGCGACAACGCCGTGCAGCCGCCCAAGCAGGCCAGCAGGACCGGGAGTGAGACCAGATACCGCCTTTTCCCTTTCACTCGTCCGAACTCCTGAGCATCTCGCCGCCCTCGCGCCAACATGATCGCGCAGCCCATCGCCGTAGCAGCGACCGGCGGTCGCGTCCTTCTCTTAAAGCCTCTCCACGGCAAAGTTGCAGGCCGCCGCCAACTAGTTGTTTGACTTCGATTAAGTTGGATGAATCTAAGGCCGTATTCGCGGAACGATCCGCCGAGGCTCCTGTTGAGGTTTCAACCATAAACAGGGTAAATAATCATGACGTTGAAGCTTCTGGTTGCGGCCGCGCTGATCGGGACATCCGGTGCGGCGATCGCGCAATCCACCACGTCCACCAACGCACCGCCGCCGCCCACTCCGCCCCGCATCGCGACGCAACCACCAGTGGCGGCGTCGGATATGCAAGCGGTCCTCGATCAGTTGCCGATGCTCGGTGCCAAACCGATCGAGACGCTGACTCCGGTCAAGGCACGGATCCAGCCATCGGCCGCCGATGCGGCGCATGCGGTGATGCGCCAGAAGGGCCTCTCGACCGCGCCCGATCCGGCGGTCACGACGCAGGACCTGCCCTATGGCAGCGATCCGATGCAGTTCGCGCGCATCTACAAACCCGCTGCCGCGACCGGCGCGCCGATGCCGGTCGTCGTCTATTATCACGGTGGCGGCTGGGTGATCGCCGACGTCAACACGTACGACGCCGCGCCGCGCCTGCTCGCCAAGCAGTTGAATGCGATCGTCGTGTCAGTCGAATACCGCCATGCCCCGGAATTCAAGTTCCCGGCGCAACATGACGACGCCTTCGCCGCGTATCGCTGGGTCCTGCAGAACGCGCAGTCCTGGGGTGGCGATACCAGCAAGATCGCGCTCGCCGGCGAAAGCGCGGGCGGCAATCTCGCGGTCGCTACGGCGATCTATGCGCGCGATAACAATTTGACCAAGCCGGTGCATACTCTGTCGGTTTATCCGATCGCGAACAGCAGCATGGACCTGCCGTCGCGCAAGGATTCGACGAACGCCAAGCCGCTCAACACCGCGATGCTGAAGTGGTTCGGCAATTACTACACGTCGTCGATGGCGGACATGCAGGATCCGCGGCTGAACCTGGTCGGCGCGAACCTGCGCGGCCTGCCGACGACGACGATCGTCAATGCGCAGATCGATCCGTTGCGCTCGGACGGCGAGACGTTGGCGGCGGCGATGAAGTCGGCGGGCGACAAGGTCGAACAGCGCACCTTCCCCGGCGTCACGCACGAAATGTTCGGCATGGGGGCGGTCGTCCGCGGTGCCTACGACGCCAACCAATACGCAATCGCCCGTCTCAAGGCCGCGTTCGGCATCCGCAACTAATCCACCATAAAGGACAATTCCCATGAAGACTTTGATGATATCCGCAGCATTCGGCGCAGCGATCCTTGCTACCCCTGCGATGGCGCAGGTCATGACCCCGAGCGAATACGTCATGACGGCGGGCGCAAGCGATCTGTACGAGATCACGTCGAGCAAAATGGTGATCGAGACGACGCAGAACCCAGCGTTGCGCGACTTTGCGCAGACGATGGTGACGCAACACACCAAGAGCACCGCCGACGTGAAGGCCGCCGCGATGAAGTCGCGCGTCAAGGTCGCGCCACCCAAGCTCACGCCGCTCCAGCAGGAACTCGTCACCGAACTCCGCGCCGAGAAGGGCACCGCGCGCGACGCGGCCTATGTCGCGCAGCAGAAGGCGGCGCATGGCCAGGCGCTCGCCGTGCAGAAGGCGTACGCGACGGAAGGCACCGCGCCTGCGCTTAAGACCACGGCCGCGGCGATCGTACCGGTCGTCGAGCATCACATCATGATGCTGAAGGCGATGTAAGCGGGGGTAATCAGAGCAAACGAGCCACCCTCACGCGCCAGATCACAGGACAGGATGAACCGACATGACGGATGAGAAAACCGTTCATACCGACGACGCTCCGCCAACGACGTGGAAGAAAGGCGATGCCCTTGTGGAGTTGGGCATTCCCGACAAAAAGGGTGGCTCGATCGTTGCGCGCGCCGTGACGATCAACCGGCCGGTCGGCGAAGTCTTCGCGTATTTCCGCGACTTCGCCAATCTGCCGACGTTCATGGAGAACGTCGAACGGATCGATATTCTGAGCGACACGCGGTCACATTGGGTGGTGAAGGCGCCGGCCGGCAAGACCGTCGAATGGGATGCGGTCGTCACCGAAGAGACGCAGGACAGCGTCATCGCCTGGGCGTCGGAACCCGGTGCCGATGTCGCGAACAGCGGCCGGGTCGAGTTCCGCGATGCCGGCGCGCGCGGCACGGTCGTCACGGCGACCATCGCCTATGATCCGCCGGGCGGCGTGATCGGCAAGCTGATCGCAAAGATGTTCCAGCGCGAACCCGCGATCCAGGCACGCCGCGACCTGCGTCGTTTCAAGCAATTGATGGAAACCGGCGAGATCGCGACCGCCGCGATGAACCGCAAGCAGCATGAAGAGGAACTCGCCTGATGCGCGCTTTGGCATGGCACGGTAAGCACGACGTTCGCGTCGATACCGTCGACGATCCCGAGATCGTCAACCCGCGCGATTGCATCATCAAGGTCACCGCGACCGCGATCTGCGGCTCCGACCTGCATCTGTACGACGGTTATATCCCGACGATGCAGGCCGGCGACATCCTCGGCCACGAATTCATGGGCGAAGTCGTCGAGGTCGGCGCCAAGTCGACGTTGAAGAAGGGGCAGAAGGTCGTCGTGCCGTTCACGATCGCGTGCGGCAGCTGCTATCATTGCGGCAAGCATCAATATTCGGCGTGCGACAACGGCCTGCCCGCCGACAACCAGGACATTGCACAGGAGCTGTACGGTCAGCCGATGTCGGGTTTGTTCGGCTACAGCCACATGACCGGCGGCTATGCGGGCGGCCAGGCGGAATATGTCCGCGTGCCGTTCAGCGACGTCGGGCCGATCATCATCCCCGACGGTGTCGAGGATGAGAAGGTGCTGTTCCTATCCGACATCCTGCCAACCGGCTGGATGGCGGCGGAGAATGCGCAGATCGAGCCGGGCGACACCGTCGCGGTCTGGGGCTGCGGCCCGGTCGGGCTGTTCGCGGTGCAGTCGGCGTTCCTGATGGGCGCCGAGCGCGTCATCGCGATCGACCATTTCCCGCATCGTCTCGAATTGGCGAAGAAGTTCGGCGCGGAGACGATTAACTACGAGGAAAGCGCGGTCTACGAAGCGCTGATGGTGATGACCGGCGGGATCGGTCCCGATGCGGTGATCGACAGCGTCGGGCTCGAGGCACACGGCTTATTCGTCGACAACGTGATCGACCAGACCAAGGCGTCGACCTTCCTCGGTACCGATCGTGCGCATTCGATCCGCCAGGCGATCATCGCGTGTCGCAAGGGCGGGCGCGTGTCGATGCCGGCGGTCTATGGCGGGTTTATCGACAAGTTCCCGCTCGGTGCGCTGATGGAAAAGGGGCTGACGCTCAAGACCGGCCAGACGCACGTCCAGCACTACATGCCCGCGCTGCTCAACGCGATCATGGAGGGCAAGATCGACACGACCTTCCTGATCTCGCACCGGATGGACTTGGAGGACGCGCCCAAGGGCTACGACATGTTCAAGAACAACCAGAACGAAGTGACCAAGGTCGTGCTCAAGCCCGGCTTCAACTGACTTTGCGCCCCTCCCTGAAAGGGAGGGGCTGGGGGTGGGGTGGCTTGCGATAAAATCGCAGCCCCCGCCCCGAACCGACCCACCCCTGCCCCCCCTTCCAGAGTGGGGTGAAGAAGGAACACGACATGGCCGATAAATTCGCGATCATCACCGGGGCCTCGACGGGCATCGGTTTCGAACTCGCCACGCTCGCGGCGAAGGACGGCTACGACATCCTCGTCGTCGCCAACGAAGCGCTGATCCAGTCCGCTGCCGCCGATTTCAAGCAGTTCGGCACCGATGTCGCCGCGGTCGAGGCGGACCTGTCGACGATCGAGGGCGTTGATGCGCTTCTCGCCGCGACCAACGGGCGGAAGGTCGATGTGTTGTGCGCGAATGCCGGACACGGTCTAGGCCACGGTTTTCTCGACCAGAAGGTCGACGACTGGCGCAACGTGATCGACACCAACATCACGGGCACGCTGTACCTCGTCCAGAAGGTGCTCCCAGCGATGGTCGCGCGTAACGACGGCAAGGTGCTCGTGACCGGGTCGGTCGCAGGCTACATCCCCGGCGCGTTCCAGGCGGTCTACAACGGCTCGAAGGCGTTTATCGACAGCTTCACCGAGGCACTGCGCAACGAGATCAAGGACGCGGAAGGCGTCACGCTGACGACGCTGATGCCGGGGCCGGTCGACACCGAATTCTTCGATCGCGCCGACATGAATGATACATCGGTGGGCACGGATCCGAACAAGCGCGATCCGGCCGACGTCGCCAAGGACGGCTGGGCTGCGCTGATGAGCGGGAAGGCGTCGGTCTTCTCGGGCTTCATGACGAAGGTCCAGGGCGTGCTCGCCAACGTCATCCCGGGCTCGGTGCTCGCCGAACAACATCGGAAGATGGCCGAGCCCGGCAGCGCGAAGGACTGATCGGCGGGCTGCCAGACGGTCTTGCAATGCTCGGGTGCCCAGCCTCGATAGGATTGGGCACCCCATCGATGAGGGGGAAATTACAGATGGCGGCACCGTTGACGGCCCGGCGATCGGTCGTCGTCATCAGCGATTGGGTCGATGGCCCGCATCCCGAGCACGACCGCCCGCCATCCTCCCTGCTGCCGGCACACGCAGCCGCCCCAGTCAGTCAACCGTGGACCGGCGATCTTGCCCCCGCGGAGGTGATGGGCGGATATCTGGAGCGGCTACCACTTGCTTTGGTCGCCGCCGGCATCGTCGATCAGGCTGAAATATGGCATCATTGGCGCGGCGAGGACGAGCCTCCATTCCGCAGGGACAACGCGGTTCTGGCGCGCCGCGCATTCCGGATCGACGACGAGCATGCCCCCTTTGCCTCGTCGCAGATGAATGCGTTCGTCGAAGCGTTCGGCGCGCCGCATATCCTCGTCGTGTTCGGCTTGGGTGTCGCGCCCGATCTGCTCGAACTCTGCGCGAACAGCATAATTCTCTACAATTCGATCGACGCGCCGTCGCTGCGCGTGCCGCCGGAAGTTAGCGAGCATTTCGATCTCGTCATTACCGGCGCACAGTGGCAGTCGGACGAAGTCGAGGCCCGCCACCCCGGTATGCGCACCGCGATCCTGCCGGTCGGTCCCGAATTCGCCGCGGTCGACCAGTTCCATCCGCTCGGCACGCCAAAGGATGTCGACCTGATCTATGTCGCCGCCGCGCAACCGTACAAGCGCCACGACATCCTGTTCGATGCGCTCGCGCAACTCCCGCGCGACATCCGCGCACTTTGCGTGTTCGGATACGGCGAGGATGCCGACGCACTCCGCCACCGCGCGCAAGAGCAGAACCTCGCGATCGAGTTCGTCGGACCGCCGGGCGTGCCTATCGAAGAGGTCAACCGCCTGATGAACCGCGCAAGGTTCGGCGTCGTCTGCGGCGTCGACGACGGCGCGCCCGCGATCCTCACCGAATACATGCTCGCCGGCCTGCCCGTACTCGCCAATGCGGAATTACGCTGCGGATTGCAGTTCATCCTGCCCGAGACCGGCATGACGGCTTCGACGAACGGGTTTGCCGATGCAATTCTTACAATGCGCGAAACCTACGAAGAATTCCGGCCCCGCCAGGCCGTGTTGGAACGTTGGACGTGGCAGCATAGCATTGTGCATTTGAGGGCAATTATCCAGCAAATACATGATGCAAAGCAATGACATTTACATAGTCAGGTTTGAGGTGTGGGCTTAGGTTCGATCGACAACGCGGATAACCGCGGATTTGCGGATTGGAAGAGCGTGCACGGTACCGGACCTATTCTCACGCCCTCGAAGTCCGACGATGCCGCCCCGCCGCCGCTGATCTGCTTCTCGCACCTGCGCTGGGATTTCGTCACGCAGCGCCCGCAGCATCTGATGAAGCGGTTTGCGCAAGCCCAGAGCGTGTTCGTCTGGGAGGAACACATCCCCTGCGATCATCCGCTGCCGTTCTTAGAACACCATCCCTTCCCCGCCGACAACGTGATCGCGCTACGCCCACGCCTGCCGCATTGGTGGAATGCCGAGCAGGTCGAAGTGGGCTTGCGGCAACTCCTCGACATGCTTGTCGCGACGAGCATTCGGGCCAAGCCGGTGCTGTGGTTCTACACGCCGATGATGCTGCCCTTCGCCGAGCATCTCGACGCCGCCGCAGTCGTCTACGACTGTATGGACGAACTGTCCGCGTTCCGCTTCGCCGACCCCGCCTTGCTCGACCGCGAAGCGCGGTTGCTCGCACGCGCCGACCTCGTCTTCACCGGCGGCTACAGCCTCTACGAGGCCAAGCGCGGCCGTCACCGCGACGTCCACGCCTTTCCCTCCGCCGTCGACGTCGCGCACTTCGCCCAAGCACGCTCTGGCAATATCGAACCGGAAGACCAGCGCCACATCCCCGGTCCGAAGCTCGGTTTCTTTGGAGTCATCGACGAACGCATCGACATCGCCTTGCTCGACGCGGTTGCCGCTGAGCGGCCCGACTGGTCGTTCATCATGATCGGTCCGGTCGTGAAGATCGACCCCGCGCACCTGCCGCGCCGCGCCAACGTCCACCGGCTCGGCGGACGCGGCTATACCGAACTCCCCGCCTATCTCTCCGGCTGGGACGTCGCGTTGATGCCGTTCGCGATCAACGCCGCGACGCGCTTCATCAGCCCGACCAAGACCCCTGAATATCTCGCCGGCGGCCTGCCCGTCGTCTCGACGCCGATCGTCGACGTGATCCGCCACTATGGCGACGCAGCAGCTGTGACGATCGCGTCCGACGCAACCGCGTTCGTCGCTGCGTGCGAGTCCGCGCTCGCGCTTCCCCGCAAAGGCGCATGGCGCGACGAAGCCGACCGCCTGCTCGCCACGCAATCCTGGGACCGCACGCAAACCGCCATGGCCACCGAGATCGACCGCATCCTTCGCGCCAAACGCACCTTCCGCCCCGCGCCGAAACGCGAACGCTACGACACGCTGATCGTCGGCGCAGGGTTCGCCGGCGCGGTCCTCGCCGAACGCCTGGCCAGCGACAGCGGCCAGCGCGTACTCGTCGTCGACCGCCGCCCGCACATCGGCGGCAACGCGTATGACGAGCATGACGCGGCCGGCGTGCTGATCCATCGCTATGGCCCGCACATCTTCCACACCAACTCCGCCGACGTGTTCGACTATCTGTCGCGCTTCACCGCATGGCGCCCGTACGAACACCGCGTCCTCGCCAGCGTCGACGACAAGCTCGTGCCGATGCCGATCAACCGCACGACACTCAACGACCTCTACGGCCTGTCGCTCAAAGACGACGCAGAAGCCGCCGCCTTCCTCGCCAGCCGCGCGGAATCGGTCGAGGACATCCGCACCTCCGAGGACGTCGTCGTCGCCGCGGTCGGCCGCGATCTCTACGAGACGTTCTTTCGCGGCTACACTCGGAAGCAATGGGGCCTCGACCCGTCCGAACTCGACCGCGCCGTCACCGCACGCGTGCCCACGCGCACCTCGACCGACGACCGCTATTTCACTGATAAATTCCAGGCGATGCCGGCGAACGGCTACACCCGGATGTTCGAGGCGATGCTCGACCACCCCGGCATCACGCTCGATCTCGGCGTGGAATATCGCGACGTGATCGACCGCATCGACGTCGACCACATCGTCTTCACCGGCCCGATCGACGAGTATTTCGACTTCCGCTTCGGCAAGCTGCCCTATCGCAGCCTCCAGTTCCGCCACGAGACCCACGACGTCGCGCAGTTCCAGCCGGTCGCGGTCGTCAACTATCCCGACGAAACCGTGCCGCAGACGCGCATCACCGAATACAAGCACCTGACGGGCCAGCTCCACGCGAAGACCAGCATCAGCTACGAATTCCCGAGCGCGGAAGGCGACCCCTATTACCCGATCCCCCGCCCCGAAAACCAGGCGCTGTTCAAACGCTACGAGGCGCTCGCCGATGCTGAGGAAGGCGTAACCTTCGTCGGCCGGCTCGCGACGTATCGCTACTACAATATGGACCAGGTCGTGGGGCAAGCACTTGCGACGTACCGCCGCATGGTCGCGAAGTCCGCGGTCCTCGAAACCCCCGTGATGGCCGCCGAATGACCCGCATCTGCCTGCTGACCGACAGCCTCGCCCCGTCCGGCGTCGGCGCGCACATGATGACGCTCGCCGGAGGATTGGGCGGAGACGAGATCGTCGTCGCCGCGCGGCCCGGCACCGGTTTACTCGAACGCGCCGCCGCCAAGGGTTATGCGGTGAAAGCGCTCGACGACGATGCAGGCCTCGCGCGCTGGCTCGACCGCGCCGCGCCCGACATCGTCCACGTCCATGCCGGCATCGGCTGGGAAGGCCACGCCGCCGTTCGCGCCGCGCACGCCGCCGGCGTTCCGGTTATCCGCACCGAACACCTCCCCTACCTCCTCACCGACCCCGCGCAGCGCGACGAGCACCGCGACACCTCGGCCGCGCTCGCACGCCTGATCTGCGTCTCGGATGCAGTCGGCAATAGTCACCGCGCAGCCGGCGTCGACCCAGCACTCGTTGCAACGATCCACAACGGCGTCGGCGCACACAAACCCTCGCGCTCGCGCGACGCCCTCCGCAGCGAATGGGGCGTCGGCAATGCCCCCGTCCTGCTGATGGTCGCGCGCTTTGCAGAGCAAAAAGGCCACGCGCTCCTGCTCGACGCGCTACCTGCAATTCGCGCTGCGCACCCGGACGTGATCGTGCTGCTCGCCGGCGAAGGTTCCCTCCTCACCCAGACCGCGCGCGCGATCGCTGCCAAGGGCCTCGCCGGCACGGTCCGCATGCTCGGGACTCGCAGCGACGTCGCCGACCTGATGACGCTCGCCGACTTGCTGGTTCTCCCCTCCGCGTTCGAAGGCCTGCCGCTGGTCGCGCTCGAGGCGATGGCCGCCGGCCTCCCCGTCGTCGCCACCGTCGCACCCGGCAATGCCGAAGCGATCGAGGACGGCGTCACCGGTCGCCTGACCGCCGCAGACCCGGCCAGTTTCGCCGATGCGGTCGTCACGTTGCTCGCTGACCGCGGCACCCTGAAAACGATGGCCAGCGCCGCGATCGAGCGCCAGCAGGACCTATTCTCGGCCGATCGCATGATCGCCGACACGCGCGCGGTCTATACCGCGGTGCAAGATCAAAACACAAAGGGAGACGGCGTGGAGCGGACACGGATGGGGTTCATCGGCGCAGGCGGCATCGCCAACCGCCATTTCGGCGTGTTGGAGCAGTTCGACGACGTCGCGATCGTCGCGGTCGCCGACGTCGACATGGCGCGCGCGACCGAAGCCGCCGCCCGTTTCGGCGCCCGCGCGTTCGACGATGCCTCCGCAATGTTGGCCACAGTCGAACTCGACGCGCTCTACATCTGCGTGCCCCCGTTCGCGCACGGCGAACCCGAACGCCTGGCGATCGAGCACAAGCTCCCGTTCTTCGTCGAGAAGCCGGTCGCGCTCGACCTCGGCACCGCGGAGGATGTTGCCGCCGCAGTCGACCGGCTCGGCCTCGTCACCGCAGTCGGCTATCACTGGCGCTATCTCGACACAGTCGACGAGGTAAAGGCGCTGCTGTCGGCGACCCCCGCACGCCTCCTCTCCGGCTATTGGCTGGACTCCACGCCGCCGCCACGCTGGTGGTGGACGAAGGACGCATCGGGCGGCCAGATGCTCGAACAGACGACGCATCTCGTCGATCTCGCGCGCTATCTCGTCGGCGACGTCGTCCGCGTCTACGGCCAGTCGGGCCACATCGACCGCGCCGCCTTCCCCGGTCTCGACGTCGCGACGACCAGCACCGCGATGCTCACCTTCGCCAGCGGCGCGATCGCCAACTTCGCGTCCACGTGCCTGCTCAACTGGAATCACCGCGTCGGTCTGCACCTGTTCGGCGAAGGCCTCGCGATCGAACTGACCGACCGCGACGTCATGATCGACATCGGCCGCGGTCGCCCGGTCCGCGGCACCGGCAGCGATCCGGTAGTGCTGGAGGATCGCGACTTCATCGACGCGGTCCGCGGGGGCGAAAACCGCATCCGCTGTCCCTACCCCGCCGCGCTGGAAACGCTCCGCCTCGCGCTGGCGATCGAGCGCTCCGCCGTCGAAGGCCGCGCGATCGACGTCCGTGAGCGCG
This sequence comes from Sphingomonas sp. PP-F2F-G114-C0414, assembly GCF_003688595.1. Classification (GTDB taxonomy): domain Bacteria; phylum Pseudomonadota; class Alphaproteobacteria; order Sphingomonadales; family Sphingomonadaceae; genus Sphingomonas. Next base: position 129,324 of record NZ_RCWT01000010.1, on the reverse strand, counting down.
AGGTGGCCCATGTCTGAGTGGCGCCACGTCCGCTCGCTCGGCGTCGAACGCCCCGGCCAGGCCTATTTCTTCGGCTATGACGAAGCACCTCCGGGCGACGGCCAGATCCGCCTCGACCTGCTCTACACCGGGTTCTCAGCCGGCACCGAACTCACCTTCGTCAAGAACAGCAACCCGTATCTCCACTCGCGCTGGGACGCAGACCGCGGCGTGTTCGTCCCCGGCGAACCGAGCGCGCACTATCCGGTGCCGTTCCTCGGCTACATGGAATGCGCGCGCGTCAGCGACAGCCGGGTCGACGATTTCACCAACGGCGACGTCGTGGGCACCGTCTTCGGCCACAAGACCGGCCACACCGCGGACCCGTTCAACGACCTGCTGACCAAGCTCCCGCCCGAGCTCGATCCGATCCTCGGCATCTATATCGGCCAGATGGGTCCGATCGCCGCCAACGGCATTCTCCACGCGGACGCCGAACTGCTAGGCCCCAATGTCGTCAACCTCGGCGACGGCATCCGCGGCCGTCCCGCTTTGGTGATCGGCGCAGGCATCGTCGGTATGCTGACGGCCCTGTTCGCACAGGCCGCCGGCGCGAGCGAAGTCGTGATCGCCGATCCCTCGCCCTTCCGCCGACTGCGCGCCGAATGCCTCGGCATCACCGCGATGACCGAGGACCAGGCCTGGGCGTACGCCAAGGCACGCTGGCTCCACGGCGGCGACGATCGCGGCGCGGACGTCGTGTTCCAGACCCGTGCCGACGCCGCCAGCCTGCACGCCGCGATGCGCGCGCTGAGACCGCAGGGCACGGTGATCGACCTCGCTTTCTACCAGGGCGGTGCGGATCGGCTCCGGCTTGGCGAGGAGTTCCACCACAACGGCCTCTCCTTACGCTGCGCGCAGATCAACCGCGTCCCCCGCGGGCTCGGCTTCCAATGGGACCGCCGCCGCCTCGCGAACGAGACGGTGAAGCTGCTGCTCGCCCGCGGCCCCGAGATCCGCGCGCAGTTCATCACGCATGTCGTGCCCTATGACGACGCCCCCGCCTTCATCGCAAAGCTGGTCGGCGAGCGGCCCGAATTCCTCCAGATCGTGTTCAAGGTCGGCGATTGAGCACCGCACTCACTGCCGACGCCCGACCGATCCGCATCCTGTTCGTCTTCGCCTGGCTCGTCGTCGGCGGGGAAGAGACGGAAGTGCGCCTGCTTGCCCAGGCGCTTGATCCGACCCGCTACCGGATCGAGGTCGTCGCCTGCTTCCGAAAAGACGGCATGCCCGAGCAGACGCACGCGCGACTGGAAGCGATCGGCGTGCCCGTCGACCGCACGCCCTACGCGCTCGGCTTCGACGAGACCGTCGCCTACCTCGCGAGCAAGCTGCCTGCGTACGACGTCGTCGTCTCGTGCCAGAACGTCGCGGACATCTATCCCGCGCTCGAACGCATGTACCTCCGCCCGCCACTGATCGAGCATGGCGGCCTCGTCTCCGAAGCGCTCGCCGGCCCCAAGCATTTCACCGTGCGCTATGTCGGCGTCTGCGCCTCGATCCGCGATGCCGCCGCCAGCCGCATGCCCGGCCGCGAACACCACGCGATCGAGATTCCGTCGATGGTCGACACGCGCGCCTTCGACCCCGCCCGACGCGCCCCCGTGCGCGCGACACTCGGCATCGCCGAAGACGTGCCCCTCATCGGCTGGCTAGGCCGGCTCGACCCGAAGAAGCGCGTCGAGGATTTCATCGAAGCCGCCGCACTCGTCCACGCCCGCCACCCTCGCGCCCGCTTCGTTGTAATCGGCGGACCGGACGCCTTCATCCCCGAATACGCCGCCGCCCTCCGCAACCGAGCGCACGCCCTCGGCCTCGACACCGCCCTGACCTTCCTCGGCGACCGCGACGACGTGCCGGACCTGCTCGCCGCGCTCGACGTCTTCGTCTGGCTCTCGCGCGGCGAAGGCATGCCGCACGTCATCGCCGAAGCCGGCGCCGCACGCCTCCCCGTCATAGCAACGCGAGACAACGGCTCCGAACAACAGATCGTCGACGGGATCAGCGGCCTGTTCGTCCCCCACGAAGACCCGCCCTCAGTTGCCGCCGCCATCACCAAACTGCTCGAAGACCCGGCACTACGAACCCGCCTCGGCACCGCCCTCCGCGCCAAGGTCGACAGCGAGTACGCCGTCGCCGCCGTCGTCCCCCGCTGGGAAGCCCTGGTCGCCGAAGTCCTGTCCGACCGACCGACCGTCCCTTGCCCGACCGGCCTCTTCAGAAGCTTCCTTCAAGGCGGGTTCGAATCCTCCACGCACCGCCGCGCGCACGACCGCAAGCGCGTCGACGTCATCGCCGCCAGCCACCACGACATTCTCGCCGCGCATGATTACAGCGAACTCGTAAAGCTCGGCATCCTGACCGTCCGCGACGGCCTACGCTGGCATCTGATCGAACGCGAGCCTGGCCGCTACGACTGGTCCAGTCTCGACCGCCAGCTAGACGCCGCCAAGGCGATCGGCACCGAAGTCATCTGGGACCTGCTTCATTACGGCTGGCCCGACGACATCGACATCTGGACGCCCGCCTTCGTCACGCGCTTTGCGGCCTTCGCCGCCGCCGCCGCGCGCCATATCGGCCCGGCCGCACCCGGCGAGACCCGCTTCTACGCACCCGTCAACGAAATCTCGTTCTTCGCCTGGGGCGGCGGCGACGCAGCCTATCTCAACCCGTTCGCGCGAGGCCGCGGCTACGAACTCAAGGTCCAACTCGCGCGTGCCTCGATCGCCGCGATGGACGCGATCCTCGCGGTCGACCCCGCCGCAAGGTTCGTCCACGCCGACCCGGTCATCAACGTCATCACCGACCCCGCCCGCCCCCACGACGCCCCCGCCGCCGAAGGCCACCGCCTCGCGCAATACCAGGCGTGGGACATGATCGCCGGGAAAGCATGGCCGCAGATCGGCGGCCGCGCGCCATTGCTCGATATCGTCGGCGTCAATTTCTACCACAACAACCAGTGGATCCACGGCGGCCCGCCGCTAGCGTACGACCACCCCCTCAGCCGCCCGCTCCACGCGATCCTAGCCGACGCCTACGCGCGCTATGGCCGCCCGATCTTCATCGCCGAAACCGGCATCGAAGGCAGCGCCCGCCCCGCCTGGCTCCGCATGATCCTGCGCGAGGTGAAGATCGCCCAATCGCTCGGCGTGCCGGTAGAGGGCGTGTGCCTCTACCCGATCCTCGACCATCCCGGCTGGGACGACGACCGCTACTGCCCCAACGGCCTGCTCGCCTGTTCGCTGCTCGTGAGCGAGCGTATCGCACATGCCGCCCTGGCGGACGTCATTCGGACTTGGCCACTCGAGATACCGTCGAGAGAGTATCTGGACGACAGCACGTCCGTTCACGGAAGGACAGACTGTCAGCATGCCACCTGATATCAATCAGCAGCAAAGAGTCGAATGTAATGTGACAGACCTACTGTCGGTTCCCCCGCCAGCGGTTACGTCGTCGGCTGGAACGATGTTGGGGAGGGAAACCGGCACCGTTACCGTCGAATTCAAGCGTTGCGACCATACCGCCGACCAAGTCGCCGAACTTGGAAAAGGCAATGTCCTGCGTGTCTCGCAAGCCGCGATCGACGCGAGAAAGCCGGGCGCATGATCGCCGTCGGACGACAGGCGACAGCCTTATGCGCTCCACCTCGACGGCGACCGGGCACGCATTCCGTGCAAACCGACGCACCGCCATTGCCTATCGTCACAGTAGGAATATCCTCGCTATCATCACGTCCGATCCCGAGTCGGAGCACCCGGCAAATGGCTCGCGGCCGTGATATCCTTGTGGAGCGCTGCTATGACACTGTTGTATCCGGCTTCGATCGATCCCCAACACGCCGTGATCGTCACGGTCAAGGGCGATGCTCCCAAGGCCTTGTCGGTGCCGGCGGTGGAATTGGATCTGGCGAAATTCCAGGCCGGGCGCTGGGCGTTACAGCTCGATGCGGTGTTCGCGCGCCGCCGCCAGCCGGCCGTCATCCTCGCCCAAGGGGTCGCCTGCCTTGCCGTAGCGTGGTGGGCGCAATTGTCGCCGCGAAGCTATCTGCACTCGGTCCAGGGCGCGCTGTTCCTGTCGCCGCTGAACATCGGCTTCGGCCAGGAGGCTATTGCGGCGGCGGCGCGGCAAGGGCCTTCGACGCGCCTACCCTTCCCGTCGGTCGTCGCCAGCGTATCCTATCCGTTCATCGACAGGCTGCTGGCCGTCGCCGACGGCTGGGGCAGCCACGTCATCGAGACCAGCGCGGAGCCGGCAGCGTATCCCAGCAATCGACAGGCGGTGCACACCGAGGCCACCGCGCGCCTCCTCGATCTTCTACCGTTGCTGCAAGGCGTCGCCTCGGACGATCGCCAGAGTTCGATCGGCGAGCTCCCTGCCGATATCCTCCCGCGGTAGGGACGGATGTCAGCGTAACGCGAACCCCAGATCGCGAAGCACGCCCCGCAGGATATCACGCCCTGCCATCGCGTCTGCGCCACGCGTCCGGTCTCCCGCGAGGTCGGTCCAGTCGCGTTGCGGCATGCCCTGGTCGCGCTGGAACGCACGCAGCGCGATATTATACGCTGCCGCCGCTTCGTCCTGTCGCGATGTCCACCGATAGGTCTCGTGAAACAGGACAGAGGCTTGCGGCAGTCTTGGTTTGACCGCGGCGTGACGCAACGGATCGGGCTTGCCGACCACGAGGCCGAACAGGGGGAAGACCCGTGGTGGCAGGCCGAGCTCCGCGGCAACCGCCGACGGCTGATTGCGAATACCGCCGATGTAGACCGAGCCCAGGCCGAGCGATTCCAGTGCCACCACCGCATTCTGCGCGGCGAGCGCGGTGTCGACCGTTCCGAGCACGAAGCTTTCCAGATAGTCGAGCGCTTGCGGCTGCGTGCCCCGCGCTCGCCCGATCTGCGTCAGTCGGTCGAAATCGATCAGCCAGACCAGCAGCAACGGCGCATCGACGATATGCTGCTGATTGCCCGCCAGAGCCGCAAGGCGTGCCTTGCGGGCGGGATCCTGGACCGCGACGACGCTCCAGACCTGAAGGTTGGACGATGACGGTGCCGACTGCGCCGCTGCGACCAGCGTCTCGATGACACCCGGATCGAGTGGCTCGGGCAGATATGCGCGGACGGACCGATGATCGAGCAACGTCCGGAGCGTTGCGTTGTCCGCGATCGCCACCGGAGCATCCTCGTCGCGATACCGGGTGCGGAACGCTTCGTCCAAGCTCATGCGTGTGCACCGATCGCCTCGGGCGATACCGCGGTCCGCGCCCGCGACTTCAAGCCATTTTCCGGCCGCCGCAGACCAAGGTTCTCGCGTAACGTCCGCCCTTCATACTCCGCGCGAAACAACCCGCGGCGCTGCAGGATCGGCACGACCTGATCGACGAAATCGGTGAGGCCCGTCGGCAGGATCGGCGGCATGATGTTGAACCCGTCCGCCGCGCCCTGCTCGAACCATTTTTGGATGACGTCGGCGATCTGCTCGGGTGTGCCGACGCTGGTGAGGTGCCCTCGCGCCGTGGACACCTGCCGGTATAGCTGCCGGAGCGTCGGTCGGTCGCGTTCGATCAGGTCGGACACGAGTTTCAGCCGGCTCTTGCTGCCGTTGGTATCGTTCGGCAGCGGCGGTGCGATATCGTCGAGCGCATAGCCCGACAGGTCGATCCCCTGATAATGGCGGCGCAATATGCCCCATGCAATCGACGGATGGACGAGCGACTGCAACGCCTCGTAGCGCGTCGCGGCTTCGGCTTCGGTGCCGCCGAGAACCGTGAATATCCCCGGCATGACCAGCAGATCCTCCGCCCGCCTCCCATATCGCGGCAGGCGCGCCTTGATGTCCGCATAGAACTCCTGCGCGTCGCCCAGGATCAGATTGGCGGTAAAGATCACTTCGGCGGTCCGGGCCGCAAGTTCGCGACCCGGTTCGGATGCCCCCGCCTGGACGATGACAGGATAGCCTTGCGGCGAGCGTGCGATGTTCAGCGGCCCGCGGACCTGAAAATGCTCGCCTTCATGCGCAAGCAGGTGGAATTTGTCGGTGTCGAGGTACACGCCGGCATCGCGGTCGCGGACGAACGCGTCGTCCTCATAGCTGTCCCACAGCCCCTTCACGACATCGATATATTCTTCGGCACGGTCGTAGCGGCGGGCGTGTTCGAGGTGCGCCGGCTTGCTGAAATTGGCCGAGACGTCGGCGCCGGTGGTGACGACGTTCCACCCCGCCCGGCCGCCCGAAATCCAGTCGAGCGACGCGAACTTTCGCGCCGTCGTGTACGGATCCTCGTACGTGGTGGTCGATGTCGCGACGAAGCCGATCCGCTCGGTGACCTGCGACAGCGCCGACCAAAGCGTGATCGGCTCGAAATGCGCGGCCTTGGCATTCTGTTTGAAGGTGGCCTCGTCGGTGAAGTCCGCATAGCCGCCCGGACTGTCGGCGACGAAGACCATGTCGAACTTGCCGCGCTCGGCAGTCTGCACGACCTGTTTATAGTGCTCCAGATTGTGGCCCGCATCAGCCTGCGCATCGGGGTGGAGCCATGCCGAGACGTGATGGCCCGTCGCCTGGAGGAACGCGCCGAGACGTAGCTTGCGATCGTGATTGCTCATGCGCTCATCCTTTGCCGGGTGGAATATTGGGTAAGGCCATCGGTCTCGACGCCGAGCAGCGCGAGCAGGTCGTGCTGGAGCGTGGCGAACCGGTCACGCCGGGCCGCGGTATCTGTCGGCAATGCGACGCGGATGTCCGCAACGATGCGCCCCGCGTCGAGCACTACGACCCGGTGGGCGAGTTCGATCGCCTCGTCGACGTCGTGCGTGACAAGCAGCACGGCGGGGTTGTGCGCCGCCGACAGCCGCCGCAACAGGACGTGCATCCGGATGCGGGTCAGCGCATCGAGCGCACCGAACGGTTCGTCGGCCAACAGAAGTTCGGGACGCCGGACCAGCGATCGCGCAAGTGCAACGCGCTGCTGTTCGCCGCCCGATAATTCATAGGGCCAGGATCGTTCCCGCCCCGTCAGCTCGACTTCGGCAAGCGCCTCGCGTCCCCTGTCCCGCGAATCCTTGCCGTCGAGACCGAGCACGACATTGTCCAGCACCCGCTTCCACGGCAGCAGCCGCGCATCCTGGAACACGACCGACAGACGATCCGGAACGACGATCTCGCCCGCACCATTCGCCTCGTGGTCGAGACCGGCAAGCGCGCGCAGCAGCGTGCTCTTGCCCGAACCGCTGCGCCCGAGCAGCGCGACGAATTCACCGCGCGCGATATCGAGATCGACGCCGTCGAGCACACCCTTCTGCGTGAAGCGGCGCGTCAGGTTGCGGATGCGCACGACGCTCATGCGCCGAGCGTCCGGCGCCAGGTCAACGCGCGGCGCTGGATCACGCGCACCACGGCATCCGATCCCAATCCCAGGATCGCGTAGACGACGAGGCCGACCAGCATCACGTCGGTCTGCGCATAATTACGGGCCAGCGTGATCATGTAGCCGATGCCGCTGGTCGCGTTGAGTTGCTCGACGACGACGAGCGCAAGCCACGCCGCGGTGACGCCGAACCGAAGCCCCAGCAGCATGCCGGGCAGCGCGCCCGGGAGGACGACGTGCCGGATGAACGTCGACCGCCGAAGGCCAAGGGTTTCGGCGAGTTCCACCTGTTTCAGATCGATCGCGCGCAACGCGCTGTGCGTATGGATGTAGATCGGCGCGAACACGGTGACGGCGATCACGGTGACCTTCATCGCCTCGCCAACGCCGAACCACAGGATCATGAACGGGATCAGCGCGAGGACGGGAATGCCGCGCTTGAGCTGAACCAGACCGTCGATGACATACCCGCCCAGCAGACTGAGCCCCGAGACGAGTGCCAGCACCACGCCAACGACCGTGCCAAACGCCAGCCCTTGTGCCGCGCGCCATGCCGACACAGCCAAATTGGTCTGCAGCCGACCGTCGCGCACGAGTTCGATGCCCGCCGTGAGCGCCGTCCACGGCGCGGGCAGGATGCGGGTGTCGAGAAAACCGGTGATCGAGAAGACCGACCAGTATAGCAGCAGGAGCAGCGGCCCGAGCAGCCACCCCCAGGCGAGCGGCGTATCGAGCCCCAGGCGGCGGGTACGCTCGCGATGATCGCGCGCCACCGCCGAGGTATCGTCGACGGCATCCAGCTTGAAGGTCGATACGGAAGCAACGGTGCCGAGATACGCGGTGGTCATTGCAGCATGGGGAAAAGGGGCGTTCATGACGACTCCTATGGGCCGGAGGAGGCAGCGGCTTCGGCAGCAAAGCCGTCTGCCGCGATGGTTTCGAAGCGGGGATCGAACAACGTCCGCGCATCGAAGCGGGGCTTGCCCATCTGCGGCGCCAGCAGGTCGATCGCACCCTGCTGATACGCGATCGGTTCGGCCCAGCGGCGGGGGATCACGACCTCCCCCTGCGCCGCGAGAATGAGCTTCGCATCGGCGAGCGAAAGCCCTTGTTGTGCGACATAATAGCCGCGGGCGAGTGCATCGGGATGCGCCTGCTGCCAGGCCTGCGCACGCCCCCACCAATAGACGAAACGCTTCAGCGCAGCCGCCTTTCCAGGATCACGCAGGCTATCCAGCGGTACATAGGCCAGCACGGCATCGTCCCGAAAATCCGGATGCGGCAGTGTCCTGGCCCCGTCCCGCGCGAACTTGCGGAGATAGCGATCGGCGACGATCCCGCTGCCGATCGGTGCGACATCGACCAGATTGCTTGCAAGCGCGCTGGTGTAGACGTCGCCGCCGATGCTCGACGGCAGTTCGACCAACGTGACATCGGCCTTGGTCAACCCGAGCGCCTTGAGCGTCTGCAGAACGATCTGGCCTTGCACCTGGCTGGGACTGAACGCGATCCTTTTGCCGCGCAGGTCGTCAAGGCTGCGGATGCCGGCCTTCGGTGCGATGGCGAGGACGAAAGCCGGGTGCCGCGCAGGATCGCGACGCTCGCGGAACGCCACGATCCTGACCGGCAGACCTACCCAGGTGGCGTGAAGCGGTGGCACGTTCGCACCAAGCCCGACATCCAGCGCCTTTGCGTGGAATGCCTCGGTCACATCGGGACCGCCGGTGATCTGCGCCCATTTCAGCGTGAAGGGGAGCTTGTCCTCCCAACCGAGATGCTCGAACACCCACTGCGTCACGGGATCGCCGACCACCAGCACGGTCTCCTTCGTCACCGAGTCCGGCAGCGGCGCGGTTTCGGGCAATCCTCCTGCCACGGCTGCCGATCGACGATTGGGGGCAAACGCGAACAGCAACGCGATCGTGACCGCGACGAACGCGGCCAGCGCGATAAAGCCCCAGGGCTTGCTCCTGGCCGCGCGCGGCATCAGCCGAGCACGTTGAACAATTCGCCTTCCAGCGGCTGCGACACGAACCCGTCTGGTCCCCGCGTCAGATCGCCGGCGACCGTGATCCGTCGAACCGCGCGTGGCAGATCAAAATGCGAATAATCGATCGGTCCAGCATGTGCGACGGCCTGGTTGTCCCACACCACCAGCGACTTCGGTTTCCAGTGGAACCGCACCTGATATTCGGGCCGCGTCGCCTCGTAGAACAGCAGGTCGAGCAGCGCCTTGCTCTCGGGTTCCTTCAGTCCGACGATATGGCTGATCGTCCCCGGATTGAGGAACAGCAGCTTCTCGCTCGTTTCCGGGTGAACGCGGACGAGCGGGTGCAGCGCGGCAAAGGGCCCGGCGGATCGTCCGTCGCGCCGCGGCTTGGCATCGGCGCCATCATAGCCGCTGGTCCGGTGTACGGCCTGAAGTCCATCGATCAGCGTGCGGATCGGTGCGGACAAGCCTTCATAAGCGGCGACCAGATTGGTGAACAACGTGTCGCCGCCGAACGGGGGTATCTCGACGCCTTGCAGGATCGAATACCGGTTCGGATTGGCGACGAAGGTGATGTCGATATGCCAACCCTTATAGTCCCGCGGCGGTTCGCGGCCTGGCGGAGCCACATCGTTGCGATTGCGCCGTGCGCGATATTCCTCGACGCTGCGTTCCCAGATCTCCGGATGATCCTCCAGCCCTTCCGAGATCGGATGCGCCGGCGTCAGAGGCCCGAATGCGCGGCCGAACGCCTTCAACTGGTCGTTGTCGATGTCCTGATCGCGGAAGAACACGACCCGCCAGTCGTGCAACGCCTTCTGGATATCGGCCGCGACATCGGCATTGATCGGCTGGCGAAGGTCGACGCCCGAAATCTCCGCGCCGATCGTCGGCGTTACGGGCGTGACGCCGATGTGCCGGTAACTGAAGCGATCGGCGACGTGGTCGGGGCGAAGTGCAGCAACGCTGCTCATGAAACTCTCCAATCGATTAAACCGAGCTGGTGGATCAGCCCGGCGGCTCAGGCGGGGACGGGTTCTGGCGGCACGAGCTTCAGGCTCTCCGCCGGATAGCGCGCGCCGGCGGTCGCTCCCCGGGGGAAGGCCTCTTCGAGCGCGTCGATCGACTGGTCGTCGAGCACCAGACCGTTTGCGGCCCAGTTCGATTCCAGGTGTTCGACGTGGCGCGTACCCGGGATCGGCACGACATCCTTCGACAACACCCATGCCAGGCTGACCTGTGCGATGCTGGCACCGAGCCGCTTGGCGACCTGTTCGATCGTCGTGCGGCGTTGCGCGTTTGCGGCGACCGCCTCGGGCTGGAACCGGGGATGCAGATGACGCCGGTCGGCGGGATCGGACACTTCGGCACCGGCCAAGAAGCCGCGCCCAAGCGGACTATAAGCGACGAAACCGATGCCGAGTTCGCGAACGGTCGGCAGGATCTCGACCTCGACATCGCGCGTCCACAGTGAATACTCGCTCTGTAACGCGGTCAGCGGGTATGTCGCATGCGCGCGGCGGATGCCGTCGGCGGTCGCCTCGGAAACGCCGACCGCGCCGATCTTGCCCGCGTCGACAAGTCGCCCGAGTTCGCCGATCGACTCCTCGATAGCGATCAGCGGGTCGACGCGGTGCAGATAATAAAGATCGATACGCTCGACGCCGAGCCGCTTGAGACTGGCCTCGACCGCATCGCGCGGATGCACCGGTTCGACGTCGGCACCGCCACCTTGCGGACGATGAACGAATTTGCTGGCGAGAATCACGTCGCCGCGGCGCGACCGGACCGCCTCGCCGACCAGCCGTTCGTTATGGCCTTCGCCGTAGCCGGTCGCGGTATCGAACAGCGTGATGCCCAGGTCGATCGCCCGGTGGATCGTGGCGGTCGAGGCCGCATCGTCCGCCTGGCCGTACGTGTTAGACAGCCCCATCGCTCCAAAGCCCTGACGGCTGACGACGAGTTTTCCGAGATTGGGCATGGGCACCTCCTGAGACGCAATTGCTCGTGAACTGTCCGAAGGGTGCGCTTCGGGCTGCTTTCGCGGAACGTAGAAAAGCTTTGCTGGGCGGTAGAATCCATACTCCGTCGATAGGATATTGAAATTCGCGTCTCCTGGGTGCGCGCGACCCCGGTTCTAAAACTCGGATGGCCCGCATCTTGCGACTTCTAAAGGAGTGATCAATTCACAAACGAACGGCCATCTGCGACCAGCGGCCTGCCATTGTTCGTAGAAAAACTATGCCGCGACCGCTCCGAAATTGGGCCAAATCCCATTGACGGGATATGAGTTTGACTGGACCGTTGGGGTGTCGATCGATGGACGGCGGGGACGCATGGCTGGCCCGCCCGAAGCCATCCGGCGACATCGTCATTTCACAGAATTGGGGCAGCGAGAATGGCATCATCCTCTCGGCGTATTGCGTTTCGGTCGTCGGCCATCGGGTTGCTCATGGCGGCGCAACCGGCGTTCGCCTGGGACGAACCGAAAAAGGATGCCGTGGCGGCGACCCCGCCAGAACCAACGGACGACATCCTCGTCACGGCGCGTCGCCAGGCGGAACGCGCGCAGGACGTTCCCATCGCATTGTCGGTACTGACCGGGGCCGCGCTCGAACGCACCGGCAGCTATACGCTGACCGATGTCCAATCTCAGACCCCCAGCCTCACCGCGTTCAACTCGAACCCGCGCAACAGCTCGATCGGCATCCGCGGGATCGGCGTGTCTTCGGCCTCCGACGGGCTGGATACGTCGGTCGGCGTCTATATCGACAACGTCTATCTCGGGCGCCCCGGCATGGCGTTGGCGGATCTGATCGACGTCGATCGCGTCGAGGTGTTGCGGGGGCCGCAAGGTACGTTGTTCGGACGCAACAACTCGGCCGGCGTGCTCAACATCACGACCCGCAAACCCGAATTCACGTTCGGCGGCACCGCCGAAGTTTCGCTCGGCACCTATGGTTACAATCAGGAGCGGATCAGCGTGACCGGCCCGGTTATCGACGGCCTGCTCGCGTTCCGAGTCACCGGATTCAACACCCACCGCAACGGCGTACTCGACAACATCAAGACCGGGATCGATGCCAACAGCGTCGGGCGCAGCGGCGGCCGGGTCCAGTTGCTCGCCACCCCGGCGAGCAACCTGACGATCCGCCTGTCGGGTGATTATTCACAGGAAGACGACACGTGCTGCGTCAGCGCCACGAAGCTCGCGCTGCCAGCTTCACTCAGCGCAACGACAAGCCGGACGCTCCGCGCGCTCGCGTCGCTTGGCTATGTGCCGCAACGCAGTCTCGACTTCACGCAGAACAATTCGCCGCAGAACATGAAGACCGACCAGAAAGGGGTGTCGCTGCAGGCCGACTTGGATCTCGGCTTTGCGACCGCGACATCGATTTCCGCCTGGCGCTATTGGCATTTCAATCCCTTGCAGGACAGCGATGGCACGCCGCTCGACGTCATTCAGGTCAACGTCGCGCAGACCAAGGACGATCAATATTCACAGGAATTCAGGCTCGCGTCGCGGCCGGGGCGGTTCAACTGGCAGGTGGGCGCCTACCTGTTTCACCAGCGGCTGAAGGATCACTTCATCCTCAACCAGTTCGGTACCGATGCGAGCGCGTTCTACACGACTTATCTGCGCCTCGCCAATCCGGCTGCGGCAGCCGTGGTGATCGCGCCGGGATCGCAATATCTCGACGATGTCGATACCAGTGTCGATAGTGTCGCCGCGTTCGGCCAGGCGAACTTCGATATCACGGAGCGGCTGACGGTCACGGGCGGCATCCGCTATACGCGCGACAAGCGCTCCGGGGTGTCGGACACCTCGATCGTCGGCACGCCCTACGCGGCGACGTCGATCCCCTTTCACTACGACGTGTCGGTCAAGGACGACAATGTCTCCTACCTCGCGAGCGCATCGTACAAGCTTGCCGACGACGTGCTGGCCTATGCCTCGTATTCGACCGGGTATAAGGGATCGGGCCTGAACCTGAACTCCGCGGTGTCCGCGGGGACTCCGCTGGTCCTGTCGCCCGAGAAGGTGAAGAATTGGGAACTCGGTTTGAAGAGCCAGTTCTTCGATCGTCGTGTCACGATCAATCTCAGCGCGTTCTCGACCGACCTGTCCGGCCTGCAGGCGAACATCGTGCCGACGAACGGCAACCGCTCGTATCTGGCAAACGTCGGCGACGTTCGGTCTCGCGGTATCGAGTTCGACGCCTCGCTTCGCGTCACCGACACGTTGACCCTCAGCGGCAACGGATCCTACAACGACGCGGTCTATAAGCGCTACGCAAACGCGCCCTGCCCTGTCGGCGTGAGCGGCGTCTGCGACCTGACCGGCCGACCGCTGTTCCAGGCGCCCCGATGGATCGGCAACGGCACCGTCGATTACCATGTCGATCTGGGAAACGGCACGCGCCCCTACGCGCTCGCGCAGATCAGCTATCGCTCGGGCGTTTTCGGTACCGCCGATGCCGGATCCTATAGCCGGATCGAAGCTTACGCGCTGGCCAATTTCCGGATTGGCGCGGTGCTCGGCAACGGACGCTACGACCTCTCCGCCTGGATCAACAACGCGTTCGACAAACAGTATTTCCAGAACCTGAGCACGACTGCGATCGTTGGTGCATCGCCGTTCGCCTATGCCGGACAATTGGGTACGCCACGCACCGCAGGTGGTACGCTGCGAGTCAACTTCTGACTTGCAGCGCTTTTGGTTCAGAGCATTCCGGCTGTGGTGGCAGACCGATTGTTCACTCTGTCGGCTGTGGGATAAGACCCACTATAGGTCAATTATCGTGCGCTGCCCGTGTCCCAACATCGGCCGTCCCGGAGTTGGGCATCGCGTGATGTCCGGTCCACAGGCCCCCGAGCGCTCGCTGACCGCCGGTAGGAGGCACCAAAGTTGAAAAGGCAAATAGCACGGGGATACTACTTGCTCCGCAGTTGACAGATAACTCTACTTAGATTGAGTAGGAGCATGGGCCGTAATCGTCGACCGTCGAAGCAGATGCTCCTCCTGTTGGAGGCGCTGTCTGCGCACACCCAGCAATGGCGCCACGGCTACGATCTGATGAAGGAAACCAGGCTCCTGTCGGGAACGCTGTACCCTTTACTGATCCGCATGACCGACCAAGGGCTCGTCGAGGCCGAGTGGCGCGAGCCGGAACATCCCGGCCGCCCTGCGCGCCATGCATACCGTTTAACGAATGCCGGCGTGGCATTTGCGCGGGCGGCGATACCTGCCGGTCCGATCACCTTCGCCAAGGCCTCCTTCGCATGACACAAGCTGTGTCGCGGGCTTTGCTGTCATTGGCCAGTCGGTCTCTCGGCTCGGATCGCCGAACGTGGGCGATGGCCATGGAAGCTGAGTTCGAAGAGGCAGTCGAAGATGGCAAGCCAATGATGTTCGCGATCGGCTGCCTGGTCGCAGCGTGGCGCGAGATCGGGAAGCACAGCGAAGGACGCTTGATCCTTGCGAACTACGCGCTCGCCCTGGGGTTACTCATCCCGATGGCAGCTCTGCAGTTCGAGCAAGCAGTTGGCTTCCTGTCCTCGGCAGCAGGTCCGCCTTTCGGCATGCCGGGCGCCGGACCGAATCTCTACCTGATCTGGTCTCAGAACAGCGCCATCCCGATATTGCTGATCACGTGGCTTCTCCTCGGCACGGCGCACCTTTGTCTTGCGTGGCTGCTCGTGGAGGGGGACTGGCCGCGCATCGTGAAGTGCGGCACGCTGATCGGGGCGGCAATGATCACGTTGACGCTGTTCATGAGCGTATTGATGCTCGATTTGTCGCCCTTGAGGGCGCAAGTCGCGGAGCTGGCGATCGAATTGGCCGCGGTGGTTTCTATTTCGCGATGGCACATTCGGGTTTTTGCAGACGTCTCGCGCGAAATGCTTGCTCGGTAGCTTGTAGGCAGCCTGCAATGGTTCATACGACTGGCTGGAAATCTGCAAACCCGCTTGACTCGTAAATCTACATATGTTGCTCTGTGCCCACGATTAGGTAGTCGAGGTTCGAAGCTTAGGCCGACGAAACGCCGGCTGGGCGTGTGCTGGCCGAGACGCGCGCGTCCGACGCAGCGAAAGGGTAGCGAATATGCGGCGTGTTATCAGCATAGGCGTCGTTGCGGCTGGCACTGTCTTGCTCATCGCTTTTCTCGTCTTTCTGCGTAAGCCTATCGTTGACGCCGGTGAGAACGGCATGTTCGCCAACGACTGCTGCGGCACGGTAAAGCTAGCCGACGGCGAGATGCTGCTCAACGGTCAGCGGACCATATCCTACATTGTCGCTAGAGATGCAGATGGACCGTACATCCTGCCCCGCTTTGACGTCGGCGTCGTATCCGATCAGGGGCTCGACGTGGATGGAACTCGCTCGGTGCGCAAGCTGCGCCTCGACAGGCTACCTTCAGCGACAAAGCTTACGTTACATGAGGGTTTGACCCCCTATGTCTTCAAAAGGCTGACGCCACATCTTCGCAACTAATCTCGAAGCGAGGGTTTATCAGCTTGAGTGATCTGGTCAGAGCCACCGTCAATTGACTCTTAGATCTACAGATGTCGTGGATGGCTGCCTAGAGGAGACGGCTATGCTCGCGATCACAGACCTGAGCCATGCCTACGCCAACGGCACGCGCGCGCTCGATCGCGTGCCCCTCTCATCCCTGCGGGCATCTTCGGCCTCCTGGGCCCCAACGGGGGCGGGCAGGTCGGCGCTGATGAGGATAGCGGCAGCGTTGCATTCGAGGGCATCTATGTCCTCAAGGAGCCGTGCGTGCTGCGCCGGACGCTCGGCTATCTGCTGCAGGAATTTGGCGTGTACCCGACCATTGTCGTGCTCCGCCCGGACGCGCTGTTCACTCTTCCACCCGCTAGGCTGCCTGGCTGAATTTATTATTAAGCAGCCCGGCGATACGGCCACTCTCAACCGGCCGACTGAATAGATAGCCCTGTATGTTACCGCAGCCCTCACCCCGCAGCAGGTCGAGCTGCCCGGTATCCTCGACGCCCTCGGCGGTCGTTTCCATGTTCAGCGCGGTCGCCAGGTCGACGATTGCGCGGACGATCGCCGCGGCGCTCGGATCGGTGGCGATGCTGGTGATGAACGAGCGGTCGATCTTGATCTTGTCGAACGGGAAGCTGCGCAGGTAGCTGAGCGACGAATACCCGGTGCCGAAATCGTCGAGCGCGACACGGATGCCCATCGCGCGCAGCGTGTGCAGCAATGCGATCACCGGGCCCTCGCCGTCGAGGAAGACCGATTCCGTGATCTCGATCTCGAGCCGATCGGGCGCCAAGCCGCTATGTGCGAGCGCCTGGAGAATGATCGCCTGCAACCCGCTGTTGCGGAACTGCAGCGGCGACACGTTGACCGCGACGCGGATATGCTCGGGCCAGTGCATCGCCTGTCGACAGGCCTCCTGCATCACCCATTCGCCGATCGCGATGATCAGCCCGGTATCCTCGGCGATCGGAATGAATTCGGCCGGAGGAACGATGCCGCGCTCCGGATGATGCCACCGCACGAGCGCTTCGAACCCGCCGATCCGGTCCGCCTTAAGGTCAAACACCGGCTGGTAGTTGAGCACGAACTGGCCTGCCTGGATCGCCTCGCGAAGGTCGAGTTCGACCTGCCGACGCCAGCGTGCCGCGGCGTCGAGCGCGGGTTCGAAAAACCGGAACACCCCGCGACCGTCTTCCTTCGCGAGATACAGAGCGAGATCGGCATTCTTGAGCAGTGCATCGGCGTCCTCGCCGTCGATCGGGCCGATCGCGATGCCGATGCTGACCGCGGTCGCGATGTGGTGGCCATCGGCCACGACCGGCTGGCGCATCATGTCGAGGATGCTCTGGGCGAGGACGCGCGGGCGATCGGCATCGAACTGGCCCGACAGGATCACCGCATATTCGTCGCCGCCGAGCCGCGAGACCAGCCCGTCGGGTGCGACCTCGCTCAGCATCGTGCCGATCGCCTTCAGCAACGCATCGCCGACCGGATGGCCGAGCGTGTCGTTCACACTCTTGAAGCGATCGAGATCGAGACACAGCACCGCGATCCCCCCGCCGGTGCGCCCCACCTGGAGGATTGCCTGGTCGAGCGATTGGCGAAAAAAGGTGCGGTTCGGCAGGCCGGTGAGGACATCGTGGAACGCGAGATGGGTGATCCGGTTCTCGCGTTCGAGAATGCCGGCCGACATCCGGTCGAAGCTGGCGGCGAGCCTGCTGATCTCGTCGCGCCCCTTCACGACGATATGCGCGCGGCTCCCCTCCTCCAGCGCTCGCGCCGCGGCATCCAGCGCGGCGATCGGTCCGGCGATCCCCATCGCCAGCCGCCGGCTGCCCAGCACGACGAGGATCAGCCCGGCCAACCCGGCGAGCGCGATGCCCGCCTGCAACGGCAGATACGGAGTCAGCGCAGCGTTGAGCGGATAGCGGATCAGGATCGCCGCCTGCGGTCGATTCGTCAGACCGGCCAGCGGCTTGGCGATCGCGAAAGCGCGGCCGGTCGAGAGATTCAGCATGGCGAGCGTCCGGGTCGACTGCGATGCGCCGACCAGGCGATCGACGTCGGCATCCAATCCGATCGACCGGTCCGCCGCATGCCAGCGCCCCGCGCCGTCGCTGCGCATGATCGTCGCGATTAGCGGGATCGCGGACAGCCGTTCGAGTGCATGCATCTCCGTGCCGTCGAGTCGCACAGCGAAGACGACCCAGCCAACCTGTGTCGGCGCCATCACCGGCGACAAGATCAGTCGGTATACCTGCCCCGCCACCACCACGACCGCGTCGCGCCGGTCGTCCGGCACCGCGAAGGGAAACCGAGCGACCGTCGCCGCAAGCGCGCCCGAGGGGCCGGTGACCCGGCCGTCCTGATCGACCACGAACGCGGCGGTAACCTCGGCCCGGTGGCTGATATTGGCGAGCGCGGATGTGATCGTCGGCCGATCCCCGCTGGCAACCGCGGCGCGGAATCCGAAATCTCGCGATAGCAGGTCGGCCGACGCGATCAGCGACTGCGACCTGAGCGTCCAGACCCGGTCGTAGACGCTGCCGCTGGCGATAAGTTCCTGGCGCACGGATTCGCGCGCGTGCGTCCAGATCATCGCCTGCGCGACGATCGCGAGCAGCACCATCGTTACCGCGAACAGGCTCGCGTACAGCACCGACAGCTTGGTCCGGAGATGGCGGAAACGCGGCGCGCGAAGACCCATCACCGGTGCAGCACGAAGGTCGTGGCAAAGCCCGTGGCGGCGACGTCGATCGGCTGCGACGCGGTGCTGCCGGGCGCGCGGATCGAAGGGTGCCAGACGCGGACCGTACCTGTCCCTGCCGGCACGCCGGTGATGCTGACATGCCCCGCCTGGTCGGTCAGTGCGGCAAACGGGGTGGCAGTCACGAACACGAACCCGCTCATCGAGTCATGGATGTTGCAGCCGAGCGGGACCACGCCCGGACGGTCGAACAGGACAGTCCGCGCATCCTCCTGCCCGTAGAGTTTCAAGTCGAACTTCTTGGTCTTCGAAAACGAATAGACGTGGTGACGCACCCGGTCGCGATTGGGGAAGCCGACCGTCGCGCCGACCGGGACGATCAGCACGTGCGGCTGAAACGCGATGTCGCGCTGTTCGATCATGTACGGCCCGCGCACCGTCACCCCCGGCGCCTTGGGCGTCTCGATCGTGACCACCGCGCCCGGCAGTGGCTTGCCGTCGAAGCCGCGGACATCGATCGCCACCGTGGCGGCATGCGCGGCCATGGGTAGCGCAAACGCGACGATCATCGAACTCAGGCGGAGGACGGATGCGTACATATAGCGACTTCTAACGGTCGGAAGATTGCCAATCCGTAAATGCCGCTCATGTCTTTTTCGCCCCGGCTCCGCGTGGAAAGCCGGGCTAGGGAAACCGAGATTTAACCAATGGTCTCCATGAGATACCGGATGATTCGCATGCCATCGACCGTCGCCGGATGCATCGCCAACTTCGTGGTGGCGATCACCGTCGTGACAGCGTCTCCCGCCGCAGCGCGCGATGGTCGCGCAGGCGGTAAGCTGATGCTGACCAACGGCGTTACCACGATCGAGGGCAGTTCGGGCGGAGGCATCTCCACCTGGGCGCTGATCGCCGGCAACGAGACCGTCGACGGGATCGGCGGGTCCGCGCATGTCTCGGTTATCCTGCTGCCGGACTATCGATGGGAAAGCCACGGCGCAGCTATCGGAGTCCGCGACCGACTGGAACTGAGCTACGCCCGACAGAATCTCGACACGCGCGACGTCGGTGCAAAGCTCGGTATCGGCCGCGGTTATACGCTCAACCAGGACGTGTTCGGTGCCAAGCTGCGGGTTGCCGGCGATGCCGTCTATGGCAGCGTCTACCTGCCGCAGATCGCGATCGGCGTGCAGTATAAACACAATCTCGATCCGCAGATCGTCGCCGCGGTCGGTGGACGCCACGCCAGCGGTACCGATATCTATGTAGCTGCCACCAAGCTCCTGCTGCGGCAGAGCATCCTGCTCGGCACCACGATCCGCTACACCAAGGCCAATCAGAACGGCCTGCTCGGGTTCGGCGGCGATCGCGGCGCACCTCGCACCGTCCAGATCGAGAGCACGCTCGGCTATCAGATCTCGCGCCAGTTGGTCGTCGGCGGCGAATACCGGTCGAAGCCCGACAATCTCGGGTTCGCCAAGGAGAGTGACTGGAAGTCCGTCTATGCCGCCTATGCAATCAACAAGAACCTGACCGCGACCGCGGCCTATGCCGACCTAGGATCGATCGCAACGGCCGAGCGCCAGCGCGGCGGCTTTCTGTCGCTCCAGACTGCCTTTTAGGGGACGTTTCCGATGCTCGTGCTTGCCTTGCTCGTCCTCCTCCAGACCGCGCCCGCGCCGCCGGGCGAGGACCCGGTCGCGCCCTATGCGATGAGCGATGCCAATGCCGGCGGCGGTCCGTTCAAGGGCGTTGCGATGCTCGAGGCGTTTCACGGCGTGGCCGGCATCGGCCGGATCGTCGACGATCTGGTGACGACGAGCCAGGCCGATCCGCGCATCGGCGACATCTTCAAGGGGCAGGACATGGTCCGCCTCCGCCGCACGCTGAAGGAGCAGTTCTGCGTCCTGTTGAACGGCGGCTGCCACTATACCGGCCGCGACATGGCGACCGCGCACAAGAGTCTCGGCATCCAGGCCAAGGACATGAACGCGCTGGTCGAAAACCTTCAAGCCGCGATGCGTCGCGAGGGTGTGACGTTTCCGGCTCAAAACGCCTTCCTCGGCAAGCTTGCCGCTATGAAGCCGTACGTGGTCACCCGTTAGAAAACCCGCAGACGGACGTTCGGTGCCCTTCCCCGCTTCCATCTTCAGCCATTCGTTCGTCGGGCTGGAGGGTAGCGCTCGACGGCCGATCCGTTGTCTGGACGGCTTGAAAGGACAGGAAAGCGGAAAGACGGCTGTCGAGAAGGCGGGTGGCAATAGCCGACATTCCGGAGCTACTGCTTTTACCAAAAAGGATCGCGTTTTGAGAAGGTCAGGTACAACGCAATGCGTTGACGAGCATACCATGCGATCTGCACGAACAGCGGACGGACACCGATCCTAACCCGGCATGCGCACATGTACGCCCAAGCGGCAAGCGACACTGCCAACGGGGCAGACATGCCATAATCATCGCCACGCCGGTAGCGACGCGTTGATCCAATGTTCGTTAGGCTTCAGCAGTAAGGTAGCGGACAAGCGACTTTCGGCCCCGCGAGATGGTTCGCCATCGGGGTATCGCCGCGTTGTATTCACGCTCGAGCGTCAGCGGATTGTGACGTTCATCGTGACGCGGCGGTTGACGGGGGCGACTTCCTCGTTGGCGGTCATGTCGAGTAGCGGTCGGCCGTCCGCGCTCCAGTGCGTGCGGCGCACGCGCGCGTTTCGGCCGTCACCGCCGACACCATTGCCCCAACTGTGATAGACGTAGAGGTCATTGCCGTCCTCGTCAGTGGTGAAGGCACCGTGGCCCGGCCCCTGTTCGTAGCGGCGATAATCGGTGACTCCTGCAGGCATCGGCACGCTTTTCTGGAGCGGTGCCGGCCACTTGCGCCACGAACTCGCCCTCGTCAGATCGGCGTCCAGCGCCGCGGAGATGCCGTTCACGACATAGGTCGGACTGACACCGGAACTGGAATAGACGAGCGTCAGCCGTCCGTCGTGCTGGAGTGCGAACGCGCCTTCGGCAAGGTTCTCTTCGACCGAGGTCTCGGGCGCGATGATCGGGGCCGGCTGACTGGCAAGGCGCGTCGGGTGCGTAGGGTCGACCTTGGCGATCCACGTCAGCGGGTCGCCCAGCGCTCCGGGGGCCGACAGATAACGTTGCGACCATATGTAATAACTCTGACCAGCGACTTCGACATAGGACATGTCGAGACTGATATTGCTCGGCATTTCGGCGCGGCCGAGCCGTGCGCCGTGGGTCTTGCGGATCGCCGCCGGTCTCGACCAGTCGGCAGGGTTGGCGGGGTCGCCATCGTCGCGCAGTTGCATGATGTGGGATTCGACCGTGAACCATGCGCCGCCTTCGTTCGACATGGTGTCCCGCGGATTGAAGCAGGGTGCGAACAGGATCGAGAGCTTGCCGCCAATCTCGTGCAGCTCCGGCGCCCAATAGCAGCCGGCGATGACGCGGCCGTCTGCGGTGCGATCGCGGCGGGTGCGGCGGTTGAGCAAGTCGACCTCGCGCGCGCGGCCGCCATTGTCGTCGGCGAGGTCGGCGATCGTGTCGGCGACCCGGATGGGCAGGTGCGCGGAGCCGACGTTGTCGTTGTTCGTGTCGTCGGTCGCGACGAAGAGGTAGCGGACGCGGCCGTTGCGCTCCCAGCGATAGATATCGGGATCGGCGCGATTATAGGCGAAGATCGCCGGATAGCTGCGCTGACGGACGGTGCCGTGGACGACGTAGCGGCCTCGATGGGTAAGGCGCGCGAGATCGGCGGCGTCCCAGTCGACGGCGCGGGTCGCAGTGGAGCCGTCCGAATACCCGAGCGTCACACGTGCGTCGCGCAGCGTAGCGGCTTGGTGAGCGGCGATCACCTGCGGCGCCACCGCGGCGGTGGTGTTGACGGTGCGGCCAAAGCGTTGGGTGAGCACGGTGGCTAGGGTGGCGTCGATCGGGAGCGTATCGTCGTCGGTGGTAACGATGCGGCCGTTGCGGGCGTCGCCGACGTTGCCGGCAGAGACGATCTGCTGACGACGACCACCGGGCTCGAAAGGCGTGTCGCGCCATTCGGTGCGCGTCAGATCGGCGGCTGTCGTCCAGCGCGGCTTCCCGGAGCGATCGGTCCACGACAGGACGTAGCGGCGGGTGGCGGAATCGTAACGCACGCGCGGCTTCGCGACGCCATCGGCTGTGTGGAGGTCAAGAGAGCCCAGTTCGACGAAGTCGCCCGGGTGCTTCAAACCGCTGCGGAAGACGATCGTCGCGGTGGGATCTGGATCTGGCGTGCCGGCCATGTCGACACGTGTCGCGATAACGCCCAACGAGCCGTCGGCGAAGTAGAACAATGACGGGTCGGCAACCCCGCGTAGCGCGACGCGATCCACTCCAACATACTTGCCACGCGCGAACAGGACGCCGTAGTCGTCGTTCAGCCGGACGGTGCTGCCGTCAGTGCCGGTAAGCGCGAGGTGAACGCTCCGCGCCACGGTCGGCTGGTTCGCGTCGTGCGCGGTCGTGGGCCCGCGCGCATAGGACTTGAGGCGGCCCGCCCCGGTGCCGAGCAGGCGGACGGTGAAGTGCTTGGCGACCGTCGTTCCGTCCAGACGCTTCAGGGTTCCGTCGAGATGGACGACGCCCGCCATCGCGTCGCGGTTGATGAGAACGCCGTCGGGCAGCACGCGGCCGTCGACGCGCCATGTGACGAGATGGCCGTCTGGTACCGGCAGGCGCGTACCCGAGGCCAGCACGGGAGGAACCACCCAGCTATCGGCGGCGGGCGCGGGCGCGGGGCGGTTCCAGTACGCAACGAGCCTGTCTCGTTCCGACGCGGTGATCGCCATGACCGTACCGTGCCGCGGCGATGCCGGCAGGCTGAAGGCGCGCGGGTAAGTCCAGGCGATCTTGCCGCTGAGGTCATTCGTCGCCAGCGGGATGTAGCCGACGCCGCCATAGTCATCGACCCACAGGAAGTACTTGAATCCGCTGGTGTCGCCCGGATTGGCGACGAACGCGCTCGGCCCCTCCACCTCCAGCGTGCCGGAGCGCCGGCCGACGCAGCGGTCGACGATCTTCCACGCGCCCGAAGCACCGGACGCGCGCAGTGATGGGGAGACCTGAGCCACGATATCGCTCGACTTGCACCCGCTGGCATCGCTGACTTTGGTGAAGCGATAATATTGATCGCCGACTTTCATGACGGTCGCATCGATCATGCCCTTGGCCTTGACCGCTCCCGGAACGTCGGCGGCCTTGAACCACGGTTTTGGAGAAGTAAACGTTCTGAAATCCCGGGTCATCGCAGTCAGGATCTGCGGCCCGTTGCCGTCCTCGCGCTTGTGCGCGGCATCCTTGAAAAGCGTTGACGTCCAATAGACGACGTAGGCGCCAATGGTGGGATCATAGGTGGCCTCGGGCGCCCAGGTCATGCCGGCGGCAGGCACGTTCACGCGAACGTGGCGCTGCTTGCCCCAATGGATCAGGTCGGTCGATTCCCAGATTTCCAAATGGCGGCTGCCGTGGTCGGTCGCCCCGCCCCAGCCGGTGCGGCCGGTCGAGAGATCGGTCGCCAGCAGGAAGAAACGGTCACCCTCTGCCGAGCGCATGATGAACGGATCGCGCAGGCCCCGCGTACCCTTGGTCGATTCGAGGATCGGCTGGGCGTCGTTCAACGTCTTCCATTGCAAGGCATTGTTGCCATCGGAGATCGCGAAGCGCAGCTTCTCGCCGTCGATCGTATTGCCGGTGAAGTAGACGAAGACATAAGCCGACAGCGGCGGCAGCGGGGCGGGCGCGGCGCCGATTAGGGGGACACCCGCAATCATGAGGAGTAAGAAACGAAGTGCCTGATTCATTCGGGTCCACCCAATCACCACCGGGGCCGGCGAGCTTGCAGGTTCCCTTCCAAAACGGAATATGTCCGACATTTAACAGGCTGCAAGGTTAATCGGAAAGCATCGTCCTTGCCGTGGGTGGCGCGTTCCCATCCCCTGCTTCACCACAGACCGAAGTGAGGAGCGTGGCTCTCCGGCCTATTGCGGCAAGAGAAGGCTTGGTTGAATTGGGTGAATATCTCGAGTTGTGGAAGGCCGGGCGCGCAGCATGGGCCTCGTGTGCTTCGAACCAGCCGCCGCCTCCCGACCGACAACCGTTCCCGGCGAGGTTGTCCAGCCATCAGCAGTCAATGCGACGACCAGATCCACGCAGAAAACGAGCGGATCCTGTGAAACAAACCGGTTCTTATGGTATCCGTCACGCCATCAAACCGACGAAATCGGCACTCATCTGGACTAAGTGCCAAGGATCATTTGCTTAGCCCGCCCGGCATAATCGACTGCCACGCCCCGGCTTACCGACAGCGCAGAGTTCCCAGGGCGCATCAGGTGAGTGCGGATCACCCGACTATTCGTCATGCCGGGATACGTGCCCCGCTGCGAACCCAAGGTGAGCACACCCGTTGCCTGCTTCCACTCCAGCGAAATCCGCGCCGCGGCGCCTTGCTCGTAGCGATAGGTGAGGCCGTCATCTTCGTACAACGAGGCGGTGCCGTCCCGACCCGGATAAACCAGGAGATCGAGCGCCCCGCCAAGCAGCCCGGCCGTCGATTGCCCAACCGGCCCTAGCGGCAGGATGCTACCCGCCCGCACGTGAAGCGGAATATGGTCCAGTGTCATCGGAACGGTGTGCGTCCGCCCGCCCTCACGATGCTCGCCTGTCCAGAAATCGTACCAGCCGCCCTCCGAAACCGGCAAGTAGACGTCCCAGGTCTTCACGCCGGCAGCCAGCACCGGCGCGACATGGATCGCGCTGCCGAACATGTACGCATGAACCTGATCGAGGGCCTTCGGGTCGTGTGGAAAGTCGAACACCAGCGGTCGGATGAGTGGCATGCCGGTCGCCGACGCTTCGGCTGCCAGAGCATAGGTGTAGGGCAGCAAGCGATAGCGAAGTTCGAGGTACAAACGGGCGATGCGCTCCACCGTCTCACCATATCGCCAGAACTCGGTATCGGTCATGTAGCCGTGGACGCGCGTCAACGGCAGGAACGTCGCGAACTGGAACCAGCGGAGGAACCGTTCCTGATAGGCAGGGTCGGTATACTGCCCTTTGCCCGGCCGGAAGAAGCCGCCTGCATCGACGGTCCACCAAGCTTGGCCCGCCGCCGCCATGTTGAGCCCGGCCGGGATCTGCCGTTTCAACGTCTCCCAGTCATGACCGATGTCGCCCGACCATGTCGCGGCACCATAGCGTTGCTGGCCCGGTGCCGCCGATCGGGTGAGGATCATCACACGCTTGTCCGGATAGGCGCGCCGCTGCTCCTCGTACACCGTTCGGCTGACTTGCAGCGGATAGAGGTTACGGCGCTTCTCGCCGGGCTGGGTCCTGCCCGGTGCCGCATAAATCGGTCGTCCGACGAGGTCGTCATTTTCTGGCTCTGTCGCGTCCTGCCACCAAGCGTCGATACCGAGCGAGGCGAGCTTCTGGTTCTGCTGTCGGGCATAGAAGCGGGCGGCGACCGGATTGAAGAAATCGATCCATTCGGTACCCGGAATGTAGAAGCCCTTCGCGGCCACGTCCTTGCCGAGCGCCGTTTCCTTGCCGACCTTGGACCAGACCGACAGCATCAGGCGCATGTCCATCGCATGCAGATCGCGAACGAGGCCCGCGGGGTCGGGATAATGCTCCTCGTCGAAGCGCATGGCGTTCCAGCCGTATTTTCCCCAATATTGCCAGTCCTGCACCATCATGTCGCAAGGGAGTTTTCGCGCGCGAAATTCGCGTGCCGTCGCGATGATCTCGTCCGACGAGTGAAACCGCTCGCGACAATGAATGTAGCCGAGCGCCCAGAGCGGCATCATCGGCTGTGGTCCCAGCAAAGCGTGATAGCCGGCCATGACCGCCGCCGCCGTCGGCCCGGCGATCACGACATAATCGATACCCTCGGAGACGGGCGACCACCAGGTCGTGCGATCTTCGACCGGCGCGAAGTTCAGCACCGGCATGTCCTCGTCACCCGCCCGCACCAGCACGCTGTGCTCTCCAGCGGCGAGTTCGCCGATGAAGCTGGCGGTCGGCGGCAGCCAGAGATTGGTGTGATCCGTCATGGGCTTGCCGTCGATCTCGACATAATGGCGCGACGACATCTTGCGGCCAAGATCGAGCAGGAACGCATAGCGCGCGCCCTGCGGGACCGTGAACTTGCCCGTGAACACGGCATCGCGGCGCTCGACGCGGGCATTGCCGGTGGATGTGGTGACATCGGCAATGCGCGCGTCGCCCGCTGCCGCCTGCCGGGTTAGCACGATAGGCCGGTCCGGCCGGTTCAGCTCCGCCATGCCGGGATTATGCCACAGCAGACCGTAGCCCTTGCTCGACAGCACGAACGGCTGGCTGATCTGCGTGTTCACCTGCGTCAGGCGTCGCGGCAGGCCCCGAATATCGAGATGGCCGTCCTGAAAACAGCCCGTGCCGAAGAGGCGTTCGTCGGCCGGGCTGGCAAAGCCTTGCGTCACTGCCAGAGTCGGCTCGTTTCCGATCGTCGATTGCGCGACATGGCGCGATCCAGAGGCTTCGCTGAGAAGCAGGTTGCCGGTACCGTCATGGAACGAGAGGCATCCAGTCGCTTCATCCCATACACACTGCGCCTGCGGAAGCATCAGGCGCGTTCGGCTGCCCTCCCGTATCCGCTTGGGGATTGGCGGCTTCGCGATGGGCGCCAGCATTTCGCTTGGCGTTTCTAGGGGCGCTCCCACAGGCGTGACGCGGACGCGGAACGCACGATCGCTCAGCGCCGTGACGGCAATCGACAGTTCGCCGGTGCGGATCACGAAATCGGTGGATGCAATTCTGGTTGCGGCGTGTAGCAGGCCGCTCGACACGATCGCCGCCCCCGCGCCGCTTCCCAGCAGCACGCGCCGGGTGATGGCGGCGCTACGCGGCGTTTTCTGATCGGTCACGCAACCTCCCCTTTGCTTTGTTTCCGCACGGCGCGGCCGTCAATCGGATCGTCCATCTTCCTCGATGATGGCCACATCCCACGCAGCAAGCTCGATCGGTCCGCCACGCTTGACCTTGCGCCCCTGCAACAGTTCAGTGCCCGCAGCCGGGGCCGCCATATGCTGTGGCACAGCCGAGTAGTTGAGCACGTACCGAACCGTATGGCCGTTCTTCAGCGTGCCACCGCGCACGATCAGCGGGAAACGCACGCCCGCGACCGATGGCACGACACCTGCGCGCGTGACTTCGGCGGCGACGATCTTCTCGGCCAGCGCGTCGCTCGGCATGAAACCGACATAGCTGACCTCGCCTTTGCCCCAGTGGTTGCGGGTCATCGCGGCAGCAGCCGGCCATGACGGATGCCGATAGCGCGCCACGACCTCGGCGGTGGTGGGCTTCAACATCTCCATCCACCAGCGCGGCGAGTTATCGGCGTCCGAAACCCCGAACGGATTGCCCGCCAGCGTGACCCCCTCGGGAATCGTGAACTCCTGGTAGGTGACGCCAGCCGCTTCGGCGATCGCACCCGGCTGTGACGCATAGCGGACCTTCGTGTTCTCGTCGGTAAAGCCACTCTTGAACGTGTAGAGCAGATGCCCGCCGCGCTTCGCATAGTCGTTCAGCCGCGCGATCTCGGCGTCGCTCGCCGCGTAAAGCGCCGGCACGACGATGAGCTTGTAATCATCGAGCTTCCGCGTGCTGTCGGGCGACACGATGTCGGCCTCGACGTTCATCCGGTAGAGCGCATCGTAGAAGGGGCGCATCACCTGGTTATACTCGATGCCCGTCGGCTTGAACGAATTAAACGCGGTCTGGGCGGCGTTGCTGACATAGACGGCGACCTGATTGCGCTTCGTCATGCCTGCCAGCTTCGGGCCGAGCCGCGCGATCTCGGCACCGATCACCTTTGCCGCCGCATATTCCGCATTGGGCTTGTAGTCCTGCGACAGCAGCCCGCGCCAATAGGTCTCGACCGCGTTGGCGGTGGTCGCCCAGTGCCAATATTCGACCATCTGCGCGCCCGAAGCGAGATGGCTGAACGCCTGCAGGCGAAGCTGGCCCGGATAGGGCGTCCATTGCGGGAACCCCTGCGCCTCGGTTTCCAGCACCAGATAATTCTGTCCATTGCGGATCGAGCGGGCTTCGTCACCACCAAAGGCGATTTCCGCGCCGGTCAGCTTGTCCTGCGTTGGATGATAGATGTCGATGCCGGCGATATCGAGCGACCTTGCCGCCTTCCAGTGATCGACTTCCGGCTGGATGCCGTAGGAGCCATCACGCCAGCCCAAGTCGAAGTTCTGCGTCATGAACTGGCCGGGCCGGGCATGGGCGCGCACGAGCTTGGCCTGCCACGCTAGGAAGTCGGTGACGAGGCTGCGCTGGTAGGCGGCGAAGGCGTTGGACATGCTGGCGTTGATCGAGCCGTTGGTCGACGGGAAGTCATCCCACCGATTGATCCGGTTCGACCAGTAATTGAGGCCCCACGCCTTGTTCAGGGCATCGAGGCTCGGCCATTTCGCCCTCAACGACTGGACAAACGCCGCCTGCACCGCAGGACCGCTGGTGTCATAAGGCTTGGTCTCGTTGTCGAGCTGGTAGCCGATCACCGCGGGATGATCCTTCACATGGTCCACCAGCGCCACGATCACCCGCTCGGCCGCCGCCCGGTAGTCTGGGTCGGTGATATCCATGTTCTGCCGGGTGCCGTATTGCGCGCGTACGCCGTCGGGGCGAACGACGAGAACATTGGGATGCTGGCGCGCGAGCCAGGTCGGTATCGCATAGGTCGGGGTTCCGACGATCACCTTGATGCCTTGCTTGTGCATCGCGGCGAGCATGCGATCGACATGGCTGAAATTGAAGACCCCGGGTTGCGGTTCCAGCGTGCCCCATGTCGACTCCGCGATGCGGACGACACTGATCCCCGCCGCCTTCATCATCCGCGCGTCTTCATCGACGCGGTCGACCGGGGTGTACTCGTCATAATAGGCGACGCCGTAAAGGATGGTATCGGGCACCTGCGCCTGCGTGACCGTCGGCAACGCCACCGTGGCCAATGCGAGTGCTTTCGCGAACCGCTGCATGTTCCTGCCTCTCATCGCCAATTCCTCCCCACGCCGTATCGTTTGCACGCTATCGGCGCGATCCTCGCCGGCTCAGCAGGCGAGCGCAAGCGGTCGATACGGAGCGGCGATCAGTCGCGATGGGCGAGCCGCCCGTATTTCAATCGCGTGGCGCGCGAGCGATCACTGCTTGGGCCGAACGAAGACGAGCCTTCCAGATTTTAACCGATGGGTGCCCCGAAGCCAGGCCGGCAAGCCGCCCTTCGATCTGCGCAGCCTCTCGCTTAGCGGCATCGAGCTCGGTGGCTGTCGGAGCAGGTTGGATATTGGCGCGCGCGCGTGCGCCGGTGCGTCCCTTGCTTTTGGTCATGGACGACGCGATGGTCTTAGAGACGGGATGCCGTCAATGCGGGATGGCATCGAAGACGCCGCGTTTCGCCAGATATCCATAGTCGGCCATTCGCGCCCCCTTCCCCGCTTCCCGACTTCAAACACTCGTTCATTGCCGCGCTGGCCGCTTTTGGCGCCTGTTCGTACGTCATGAATGTCGTGAAGGGAGAGGTCAGCCGACATTCCTGCCAACAAGGAGAAAGGCGTCTTAGCAGTCGATCCGTTCCGCGTTAAGTGATTGCCAAGCTCCTGCTCGTAGTGTGTGAAGGATGGGCAGGATGTCTTTCTTCGCCGGGATGTTTGGCCTTCCGCTGCTCGCGCCTCTGATAATCATTGGCTACCTAACCCCTCGCTACGTACCCAGCGCCTCGCTAGCGAGCGCGGCCGCCTCGACGCCGTGGCCGGAACTCGGGCGCGAACGCATGATTGCAAGCTTCGTCAAACGATGCCGCGGGGACTGGAACTTCGAAGGATTCGACCGCAGCGGTGAGGCGACTCTGTATTCCTGGGAAAGCGACGCCGGTCTCATCGCCCGGACCCGGATCAACTGCATGCCAGGCCGTCGATGCTCGGTCGCAGCGCAGGCGCTCATAAACTGGCCATTCCCGTCACAGTTAGGAGGCAAACCCGTACCTACCCACATCTGGGGCTGCGGTGCCGGCATCCCCGACTGGACTCGGCCCAGCCCTGTCACGTAGCGGGCGGCGTTCGCAGCCCCATGGCGCTGGTCTGTAACCTAAATGAGTACGTCGGATGTGATTACTTTGGATATCTAGCGCCACCGTCGATCACCGTATCCGTAAGCATAAATGCGACGATCATCGAAGTGGCCGCACTCGTGGGCATCTCCAACGCGTTTAACGCCAGAGTCCTCCGCGGCGCCGAGGAGGCCGCGCGCGATTCCACCCGCCGCTCACGACGATCGCCCAACCCAGATGCATGATTGGCCACCGCGCGGTCGAACTGCTGGTAGACATCATGCGGGGCGTCTACGACGTTCTCGAGCAAGTCACGCTCCGCCACGAACTCGTGTTTAGAAACAGTACCACGACTCCGCAGCCTATGATCCGAATATCCACCCGAAAATCCGCGATGCGCGCTGAGCGCGGCAATAGGGCAGGCCCGAACGGCACGCTGGTGATCTTCAGCGCCGGCGATTTCGCGTTCAACCTCTATTGGCAGGCGATCAGCCTGTACCTGTTATTCTACTATATCGATGCGCTGGCGTTGCCGCCCGCGACCGCCGGCCTGGTGTTCATGATCGGCGCGATCTGGGACGGTGTCGCCGATATCCTCGCCGGGGCGGCAGCGGAGCGGATGCGGCTTTCGTATCGTCGGCTGGTCGGATGGGGTGCGCTGCCGCTCGGGCTGACGTTCGTCGCGATGTTCTCGGTGCCGACCGGTGCCGCCGCCTTCGCGCTGGCGACGCAGATGATGTTCCGCACGCTCTACGCGTTCACCAACATCCCTTATGCGGCGTGGACGACACGCGTGGCGCAGACCAGTCGGGATCGCTCGCTGGTCGCCGGGCTGCGCATGGGGTTCGGCTCGGCAGCGGGAGCCCTCGTCGCGCTGCTGCTGCCCTGGCTGGTGGCGCGAGCCGGAAGCTACGGCGTGGCCTCCGCCATCCTCGCCGTCGTCGCGGTGCCCCTGCTCGCGATCATGGCGTGGCGCGTGCCCGAGCCGACGCCGAGTGCCGCACCGGCACAGCGACTCGCGATCTGGTCCGGACTGGCGGTACTCGCGCGCAACCGGGCCTTCGTCGTGCTCAACGTCGCGTCGGCCGCCGGCGGGGCCGCGACCGCGCTGACCAGCCAGTCGGTGCTCTATTTCTTCCGCTACGTTCTGCAGGACGCGCCGGGCGGTCCCCGCGCTCTGGCGGCGATGGCAGTCAGCAGCCTCGTCGCGGTACCGCTCTGGACGGCGCTCGCGCGTACCCGCGGCGCCCGCACCGCATGGTTGGGTGCCGGGGTCCTCGCGCTGATCGTGCCTGCGGTGTTCGCGCTAACCGGTTCGCCGGGCAGCACGGCGACGGCGGCATTCCTGCTGGCGATGCAGGCGGCATTCATCGGCTTCGCGCTCGCCGCCTGGACGCTGCTGCCCGATACCGTCGATTGGGGCGAAGCGCAGAGCGGCAAGCGGGTCGAGGCGCTCGCGTTCGGCACCTACGCGCTGATGCAGAAGATCGCGCTGGCGGGCACGGGCTTCGCGATCGGCATGATCTATCAGGCGAACGGCTTCGTCGCCGGCGCCGTCCAGGGCCCGGCCAGCCTCTACGCGATCCGCTGGCTGATGCTGGCGGGCCCCGCGCTGCTGATCGCGGCAATGCTGGCAGCGGTCCTCGCCATCCCGCTTAGCCGCGATACGATGGCCAGCCTCAGGCGAGCGTAAACTCGCCCGACACCCCCTCGGCCTGCGCGGACGGTGCGATCCAGATACGGAAGCGGCCGGGCTCGACCGTCGGCTTCAGGTCCCTCCCGACGAACAGAAGGTCCGCCTTGCGCAGCGTGAACGAGACGACCTGTAGCTCGCCGGGCTTGAGCATGATCTTCCGGAACGCCTTCAGTTCGCGGACCGGCCGCGTGATGCTCGCGGCTAGATCGTGGATGTAGAGTTGTACCGTTTCCTCGGCGGCCCGCGTGCCCGAATTGGCGATCGTCGCGCGGACCGTCAGTGCCCCGTCCCCGGCGATCTGTCCGGTGCCGAGATCGAGCCTGGCATACTCGATCGTGCCGTATGTCAGCCCGTGACCGAACGGGAACAGCGCTTCGTTGGCGAACTCGCGGTAATGCGCCTTGTATTCGAGGAGCGGTCCGGGCGGGTTCGGACGCCCCGTGCTCTTGTGATCGTAATGATACGGCTCCTGCCCCGTCGCGTGCGGGAACGAGACGGGCAACCGCGCCGAGGGCCCGGTCTTGCCGAACAGCACGTCCGCGATCGCCGGGCCGTCCTGCGACCCGAGAAACCATGTCACGAGGATCGCGGGCGCCGCCAGCACCGCGCCGCTCAGCACCAGGGCGCGGCCGGTGCGGAGCAACACGACGATCGGCTTGCCGGTCGCCGCGACCGCCTCGACGAGTGCGATCTGCGCCGGCGGGATGACGATGTCGACGCGCGACTGCGCCTCGCCCGACATCCGCTGGCTCTCGCCGATCGCCAGCACCACCACATCGGCCGCGCGCGCCGCGGCAACCGCCGCGGCAATCCCACCGGCCAGCGGCGCATCGACACCCGACCCGAGCGTGACGCTGACGCGCGACGGATCGGCGACCGTGGCGCGGACTCCGGTCGCGAGGTCGACCGCCTCGGCGTCGGTGCCGTACACGTTCCACGGCCCGATCAGATCGTGCTGCCCCGCCGCGAACGGACCGATCAGCGCGATTCCCTTACCCTGTCGCGGCAACGGCAGCAGGTCGCCGTCGTTCTTGAGCATCACGATCGACTTGGCGCCCGCCTCCCGCGCCAGCGCCAGCGTCTCGCGCGTGCGGATACGCGTCCGCTCGCGACGCGGGTCGATGCGGCGGAACGGATCGTCGAACAGACCAAGCTGCACCTTCAGCGCCAGCACGCGGCGCACCGCCTCGTCGAGCCGCGCCATCGGCACCTCGCCTGCCGCGACCAGATCGGGCAGATGCTCGATATAGAAACCGCTCTGCATGCTCATGTCGACGCCGGCCATGAAGGCAAGCTTGGTCGCCTCGCGCGCATCGGCGGCGAAACCATGCGCGATCAGTTCCTCGTCGCCGGTATAGTCGGAGACGACCAGCCCGCCGAACCCCCATTCACGGCGCAACACATCGGTCAGCAACCAGTCGTTCGCGGTCGCCGGGATACCGTTGATCTCGTTGAACGATGCCATCACGGTCGGTGCGCCGGCCTCGAAGGCGGACTCGAACGGCGGGAAATAGGTTTCACGCAACGTCCGCTCGGAGATGTCGACCGTGCTGTAATCAAGCCCCGCCTCGGCCGCGCCATAGGCGGCGAAATGCTTGGCGCAGGCGGCGACCGCATCGGCCGCGGCCAACCCATGCTCGCCTTGGAAACCACGAACGCGCGCGGCCGCCATCAGCCGGCCGAGCAGCACGTCCTCACCCGATCCCTCGACACCGCGCCCCCAGCGTGCGTCGCGGGCGATGTCGACCATCGGTGCGAACGTCCAGTCGATCCCCGACGCCGCGGCTTCCGCACCTGCCGCCCGCGCGGTGCGCCGTGCCAGCTCGGGATCGAAGCTCGCTGCTTCGGCCAGCGGCACCGGGAACACGGTACGCAGACCGTGGATCACGTCGGCTGCAAAGATCAGCGGGATCTTGAGACGCGATTCGCGCATCGCGACCGTCTGCATCCGCTTGGCCATGACCGCGCCATTGCCGTTGAACACACCTCCAAGCTTACCGGCCCTGACGTCGGCCAATTGCCCGTCGAAGCTTCCCGCGCCGCCGGCCGGATTGAGCGACGTCGCAGCGCCCCCCGCCCAAGCCGCCGCCATCAGCGTCAACTGCCCCGCCTTTTCGACCAGCGTCATGCGACCGATCAGCGCTTCGACGGAGGCGGGCAGCGCGGCCGTACCGACCTTCGCCTGCTGCAGCAGCGCACGTGCGGGGCTTGCCGCCCAAGCTGCGACCGCGCTTGCACCCATCAGCATCGCCCGTCGGGAAATCGTTGTTGCCGTCATTCGCTCATCCCTTGCCTATGCCTGCTGCAATCCCGTCCCGGCAGGTCGGAACGGCAATCGTCGCAAGGTTCTTGATCCATGTTTCTGGATCATGTAACCGGTTACATCAAGAACAAGATGCCGGTGGCAACACGTAAGACCGGTGCCAGAGGGGACCCTGACGCTTCATGCCGTACGCCACCGTCCGTGATATTGCCCGGGAAGCTGCGGTGTCGGTGGCGACCGTGTCGCGGGCGCTGAACGGGCACAGCAACGTCCGTCCGGAAGTCCGCGAGCACATCGAAAGCGTCGCCACGCGACTCGGCTACGTTCCCCACGCCGCGGCCCGACATCTGAGTTCGGCGCGGTCGGGGATGATCGGCGTCGTGGTCCCCGATCTGCACGGCGAATTCTTCTCCGAACTGTTGCGCGGCATGGACCGCGAGGCGTCGGAGCTCGGCCTCTTCCTCATGATGATGGTCATGCACGGCGACGCGCAGCGCGGCGTCGCAGCGTTGCACGCGATGCGTGGCCGGGTCGACGGGCTGGTGGTCATGGCGCCACAGGTGTCAGCCGGCGAGTTGCTCGCGCACCTGCCGCAGGGCATGCCCGCCATCCTGGTCAATTGCGCGCCCGGCCAAGTCGGCCGTTCGGAGCTGCGCATCGACAATGTCGCGGGCGCTACCGCGCTGGTCGAGCATCTGATCGCGGGCGGCCGGCGGCGGCTGGTCCACATCGCCGGCCCGGAGGGCAACATCGACGCCGAAGAGCGGCTGCGCGGCGCGCGCGATGCCTGCGCCCGCGCCGGACTCATGCTGCACGTCCTGCCGGGTGATTTCCGGGAGCCCGCCGGGGCTAGCGCGGTGGCGACGCTGCTCGACGACGGCACCGAATTCGACGCGATCTTCGCGGCCAACGACATGATGGCGATCGGCGCGATGATGGCGCTGAAGCGAGCCGGCGTCGCGGTCCCCGACCAGGTCGCGATCTGCGGCTTCGACGACGTTCCGCTGACCCGCCTCATCTCGCCGTCGCTGACCAGCGCCAGCATCGACATCGCGAGTTTCGGAGCGGGTGCCGTCGCGCGGCTGGTGAAGGCGATCGCGGGCGAAGACGACGGCCTGATCGAGCACCGCGTCCCGGTCGTGGTCGTCCGCGAGTCGACAGGTCAAATGCTTTTCAATGTCCACAACAAGACACCCGAACAATCGGGAAAAGGGGAACTACGATGAACAAGATGATGTTGCGTGCGGCGGTGGTATCGCTGACGGCGCTGTCCAGCGGGCTGCTGTTCGCGCCCGCGCCAGCTTCGGCACAGGTCGGTCAGGCGTCGTTGCGCGGCACACTCACGGCGCCGTCCGACAATCCGGTGATCGAAGTCGCCGCGGTCGAGATCTCGACCGGCATCCGCCGGGTCGTGCCCGCCGACGCAGCAGGCGCGTATAACTTCGCGTCGCTGCGCGCCGGCACCTACCGGCTCGAGATCAAGCAGCGCAACGGCACGCGCAATTCGGACGCGTTCACGCTCCGCGTCGGCCAGACCGCCGGCCTGGACCTCGATCTGTCCGCCGCGCCCACCCCGACTGCTCCCGCAACCGAAGGTGCCGCGCCCACCACGACACCAGAAGCCGGCACCGATACCGCGGCGGCAGGATCCGGCGGCGAGATCATCGTCACCGGCAACCGCATCCGATCGCTGTCGGGCGGCCAGGTCGGTAGCGTCATCTCGTCGCGCCTGATCGAGCAATTGCCGCAGAACAACCGCAACTTCCTCGCATTCGCCGATCTCGCCCCCGGCGTCCGCTTCATCGAGGACTCGAGCGGCTCGTCGCGCATCCAAGGCGGCGCGCAGGACAGCCGCACGGTCAACGTCTTCATCGACGGCGTCAGCCAGAAGGATTACGTCCTCAAGAACGGCATCACCGGTCAGGACACCAGCTCGGGCAATCCCTTCCCGCAGCTCGCGATCGGCGAGTATCAGGTGCTGTCGTCCAACTACAAGGCCGAGTTCGACCAGGTGAGCTCGGTCGCGATCACCGCAGGCACGAAGTCTGGAACCAACGAATTCCACGGCGAAGCGTTTTACGACTTCACCAATCAAGACCTGCGTGATCGTCGGCCGAGCGAGATATTTCCGACCTATATCCCCAAGACCGACACCAGCAACAAACAGTTCGGCGCCGCATTGGGTGGCCCGATCATCAAGGACAAGATGCACT
This sequence comes from Sphingomonas sp. PP-F2F-G114-C0414, assembly GCF_003688595.1. GTDB lineage: Bacteria > Pseudomonadota > Alphaproteobacteria > Sphingomonadales > Sphingomonadaceae > Sphingomonas. The sequence continues at coordinate 92,400 of NZ_RCWT01000010.1, read as the reverse complement.
TCTTCGGCACCTACGAAGGCAAGCGCATCTCCAGCCCGTACGATGTCCGCCCCAACAACAACTTCCCGATTTCGTCCGTCCCGGAGCAGTATCGCGACAATTTCGGGACGTTTGCGCAGCAGTTCAAGGAAGACCTGTATTTCGGCAAGATCGACATCGTGCCGACCGACAACGACCTGATCGAACTGTCCGGCAAGTACCGCAAGGAATCCGGGCTTCAGAACATCACCGGGATCGACGCGGCGAGCACCGCCACGCTGAACAAGGTCGAAGATAAGCGCGGGCTGCTCCGCTGGCAGCATACCGGCGATCAGTGGATCAACGATGTGCGGGTGTCCTATGAGAATGCGATCTTCTCACCGACGCCCTCGACCGATGGCATAACGCAGTTCTTCCAGTCGACCGAACGGTTCGGGACATCCGTCCAGCGGAATGACATCCTGCGGTTCGGCGCGGGCAGCAACTTTCAGTCGAAGGGCCAGAAGGGCTGGACCCTGCAGGATGATTTCACGTTCACCGGCTTCAAGGGCCACACGATCAAGGTGGGCGGCAAGGCCAAATGGGTGAAGCTCAACTCGCTCGAGCAGAACTTGACCAACCCGCTATACACCTACGACGTCAACGCGATTCCCGGCGTTGCGTTCAACGACACGCTGCCCTACCGGCTCCAGTTCGGTGCAACGACGGATGCGTCGGGTAACGCGACAGTCAGGTCCAACAACTTCCAGCTCGGGTTCTACGCGCAGGACGATTGGGACGTCACCAGCCACCTTACGCTGAACCTCGGCCTGCGCTGGGATTACGAGCGAACACCCGCTTATCTCGATTACGTGACGCCGGCGGTCAACGTGGCGGCGGTGTCGCTCGCCAATTATCCGAACCTCAGAAACGCCGATTACGACATCAACGACTTCATCACCGACGGCAGCAAGCGAAAGGCGTTCAAGGGCGCGTGGCAGCCGCGTCTCGGCTTCACCTATCGCTTCGACGAGGCGGGTCGCTTCTCGATGTTCGGTGGCTATGGCCGGTCGTACGACCGCAACCAGTTCGACTTCCTGCAGCAGGAGGTCAGCCAGGGCCGGTTCCAGGTCCGCAGCTTCAACTTCATCGGCAATGACTCGGTCAATCCCTGCACGCCAAGCCAGACCTGCATCGCGTGGAATCCGATCTACCTGACCGACGCCGGACGTCAGCAGTTGCTCGGCGCCGCGACCGGCGGCGGCAGCGAGTTCCGCTTCATGAACAACGATCTCAAAGTGCCCTATTCGGACCAGTTCAGCCTGGGCGTGCGCGGTCGCTTCTCGCCGGTCGAGCTCGAGGTCGGCGTCACCCACATCGAAAGCAAGGACGGGTTCGTCTTCCTCCTCGGCAATCGCAGGACGGACGGCTCGTTCTTCTTCAACGATCCGACCTCGGCGACCGACGTACCGCAATCGCCCATCACCTTCACGCCAAACGGTTATGGCTCGATCATTCTCGGCGGCAATGGCCTGAAGACCAACTCGGACGCTGCCTATTTCAAGCTGACCAAGGTCTATTCGGCGTCCTCGCCGTGGAGCATCGACGCCACCTACACCTACACCCGGGCAGACGAGAACCGGAAGTTCGGCGAGACCTATTCGCTCGATTACGCGCAGATCTCGGATTACCCCACGCTGCGCTCGTCGGCCGTGCCACGGCACCGGCTCGTGATCGCGGGCAGCGTCGACACGCCGATCGGCGTGACCTTCTCGAGCAAGTTCCAGATCGAATCGCCTGCATTTGTAAAGGGCTTCATCGACAATGCGGATCCGTTCGGGCGCATCCTTGTCGGGCGCCAGGTGGATAGCCTGGGCGATGTCTGGGGCCGCCGACAGCTGGATTTCGCGTTCACCAAATATGTGCCGATCGGCTTCGTCAGCGATCAGGCGCGGATCCGCATGCGCGTCGATATCCTGAACGTGATGAACGATCGCAACTATGTCGACTTCAACAGCAATGCGAGCGATCCGGCCTTTGGTCAGCGGTCGTCGTACAGCATCGGCGGCAACCCGCCGCGCACGGTCAAGCTGTCGGCGGGCTTCTCGTTCTGACCCCTTTGGTGGGTCGCGGCCTGTCCGCGACCCACCACGTTTCCGGGCGAAATCTCGCTATCGGAGGACGTCATGATTGATGTCAGGCTGAAGAAGCCGGTCCCGATGCCGACGGTGTCATTCGATGATGTACGCACTTGCGCTGATCGCAATCGCTCAACGCTGAAGCCACTCACTTTCGAGTGACCATCACCGCGCGGGCGGGGGCGTCGACCCATAAGCAGTCGTTTATGGGTAATTAGCGGCGTTCCAACTTTCGCCCTATATTAACGGCGATTGGCTTTATTTTTCAGCAGCTTAGAAAGGCGTTGAGGCGTAGATTTTTCAATGACAGTTTGGCTGTTTGGCGCAGCGATCGGTCTCAAGCCGTACTCGCTCTCTTCGCCTACTGTGCCAACCTAAATCGATGTGCCCTCGCCATGAGGATCGGTGCAGCATAAGACCGCCCGATGCGGATCGCGATCATCGACACGAGCAACACGCGGGCGGCGATCATCTCGGACGGCCTGCGCGAGGCGGGGCTCGACGATATCGTCGTGATCGACGGTACGTTGGGGATGGTCGCGGCGCTCGAGAGGGCGGCGCCCGAAGTGGTGTTGATCAACCTCGAGAACCCCAGCCGCGACGTGCTCGAGGAGTTCTTCGCGGTGTCGCGCGCACTGGCCCGCCCGATCGCGATGTTCGTCGACCAGAGCGACGCGGAATCCACCGCGGCTGCGGTCGATGCGGGGGTCTCGGCCTATATCGTCGACGGGCTGGCCAAGCAGCGGATCAAGCCGGTCATCGACCTCGCGATCCGCCGGTTCCAGGCGTTCGCGCGATTGCAGGCGGAGTTGCACGAGGCACGGAGCGCGCTGGCCGATCGCACCACCGTCGACCGCGCCAAGGCGATCCTGATGAAACGCCGCGGGATCGACGAGCCGACCGCGTACGGCCTGCTTCGCGCACAGGCGATGCGATCCAACCGCAGGATCGCCGAGATCGCCGACGCGATCATCACCAGCGATGCGCTCATGGGAGATTTGTGATGGCGCTCGACCGGGTCCGCATCGGTTTCCTCCCGCTCGTCGATGCGGCGCTGCCGATCCTCGTGCGCGAACGTGGGTTCGCCGAGGCCGAGGGACTGGAGATCGAGCTCGTCCGCGACATGACCTGGGCGACGGTACGCGATCGGCTGCTGTACGGTCACACCGATGCCGCCCACATGGTCGCGCCGCTGGCGATCGCGACGGCGCTGGGGCGTGGGCGGCCAGCGGTGCCGATGGCGGTGCCATTCGTGCTGGGGTTGAACGGCAACGCGATCACGCTGTCGCTGCCGCTCGCCGCGCTGGTGATGGACGGCGATACGCTCGGCGATCCGGTGGTGCTGGGTGCGCGACTGAAGTCAGTCGCAACCGAGCGTGCCGCGACGGGGCGGCGGCTGCGGTTCGGCGTGGTGCATCGCTATTCGAGCCATAACTACATGCTGCGCTACTGGCTCGCCGCGGTCGGCATCCGCCCGGATACCGACGTCGAGATCGTCACGACCAGCCCGACCTTCGCCGCCGATGCACTGGCGGCGGGCGAGGTCGACGGCATCTGCGTCGGCGAGCCCTGGAACGGCGTCGCGGTCGATCGCGGGGTCGGGCGGATCGCGCTGGTGACGGCGCAGGTCTGGCAGCGTGGCGTCGAGAAGGTGCTGGCAATGCGCGCCGAGACGCTGGTCGAGCGCGGCGACGTCGTCCACCGGCTGATCCGTGCGCTCCATGCCGCCGCCGCGCAGTTCGTCGATCCGGACACGCTTGAGGAGAATGCGGCGATCCTGTCTCGCCCTGAGTATCTCGATGCCCCGGTCGACGCGGTGTCGCGGGCGATCGGCGACCGGGTGCGGCTGGTGAAGGACGCGGTGCCGATCCACGTTCCCGACTTCATGTTCCAGTACCGCGAGGCGGCGAACTTCCCTTGGCGCAGCCAGGCAGCGTGGCTGTATTCGCAGATGGTGCGGTGGGACGGCACGCCGTTCTCGGCTGAGGAGGCGGACGTCGCGCAAGGCGTGTTCCGTCCTGACGTATATCGTGCGGCGCTGGCTGGCTCGGGCGCGCCGTTGCCCAATGCGAGTTCAAAGCTGGAGGGGGCGATCGGCGCGGACAGCATCGGCGCGGGATCGACGCAGGGGCGGTTGATCCTCGGGCGCGATGCGTTTTTCGATCGGCGGGCGTTCGATCCGGACGATATCGAGGGATATCTGGCTGGGTTGCCCTAAGCATTGCCTTCGCCCCTCCCTGGAAGGGAGGGGTTGGGGGTGGGTCGGCCAGCTTGAGCCACTGCGGTTCGCACTTGCGGAAGCCGACCCACCCCCTGCCCCTCCCTTTCAGGGAGGGGTGTTTTAGCGGTCAATCGCCCCGCCCAACCCAAATCTGCTGCACATGCGAAATGACGCTTGCGCGATACGGCCACTTCGGTCATCTTCGCATCGTCCGGCAAGGGAGTCGGACACGAAATCATCGCGAAACCGGTTCCAACGACGGGACCTGACCGCGTAGGACGATCCACCGATCGTCCATAGGCAACGAAGCCGCTCCGATGCGTCCGCAAGGTCGCCGTCGGGGCGGCTTTTTCTTTGTCCATCGCAGATGGGGGACCAGCCATGTTGTTCGCATCACCGGGTATCGACGTCACCGCGCCTCAGGCCACACGGATCGACCTGTTCAGCGCCGCCACGCCGCAGATGCGCGCGTTCCACGTTACGTGGCTCGCGTTCTTCGTGTGCTTCTTCGCGTGGTTCGCCGCCGCGCCGTTGATGCCGCTGATCAAGGCCGAGTTCGGGCTGAGCAAAGACCAGATCGCCAACATCAACATCGCCGCGGTCGCGGTGACGATCCTGGTGCGGCTGGTGGTCGGGCCGCTCTGCGACCGGTTCGGCCCCCGGCGCACCTATACGTGGCTGCTTCTTATCGGTGCGATTCCTGTGTTCGGACTGGCGTTCGCGCAGACCTACGAGACGTTCCTGTTCTTCCGCCTCGCGATCGGCGCGATCGGCGCGTCGTTCGTCATCACGCAATATCACACCAGCGTGATGTTCGCGCCCAACGTCGTCGGCACCGCCAACGCGACCGTCGGCGGCTGGGGCAATGCGGGCGGCGGTGCGGCGCAGAGCCTGATGCCGCTGGTCGTCGCGGCGCTCGTCGGCCTCGGTGTCGAGCACGCGTTCGGCTGGCGCGCGGCGATGTTCGTGCCGGGCGTCGCTATGGTCGCGATGGCGTTCGTCTATGCGCGCTACACGCAGGACACGCCGCAGGGCGACATCGTCGACCTCCGCGCGGCGGGTATCGAACTCGACGGCGGCAAGGCGACCGGGATGGCGATCTTCCGCCGCGCCGCCGCCAATTACCGGACCTGGATGCTGGCTGCGACGTACGGCGCGTGCTTCGGGGTGGAGATCTTCATCCATAACATCGCCGCGAGTTATTACGTCGACCGGTTCGGGCTTTCGCTGACGAGCGCAGGGCTGGCCGCCGGGATCTTCGGCGGGCTTGCGCTGTTCGCCCGTGCGCTCGGCGGGATCGCGAGCGACCGGATCGCGCTCGTGAAGGGCCTCGACGGCCGCGCGCTGCTGTTGTTCGCGCTGATGCTCGGCGAAGGCGTCGGGCTGGTGCTGTTCGGTCATGCCGGCAGCGTCACGCTCGCGATCCTGGCGATGACGATGTTCGGGCTGTTCACGCACATGGCGTGCGGCGCGACCTATGCGCTGGTGCCGTTCATCGACCGCAAGGCGCTGGGCGGTGTCGCCGGGCTGATCGGCGCAGGCGGCAACATCGGCGCGGTCGCGGCGGGGTTCCTCAACAAGGCGTCGGCCACCCCGCAGCAATGCCTCATCGTGCTCGGCTACGTCGTCGCAGGCACCGCGGTCTGCGCGCTCGCCGTCCGCTTCTCCGCCACGCACAAATCGAACGAGCGCGCGCTGCTCGACGCGGCGCTCGACGCACGCCGCACCAGCGACCGCTCGGTCAACGACGCGCTCCCCGCATGACCCTCCCTTCCCCGGCTCCAACCCGACTGGATGATCTGATGGAACACCAACCCCCCTTCCCCGACACCGTCTTTTCGAAGAGGCGCGAGCACCTCGTCGTGATCGGCAACGGCATGGCCGGCTGCCGCGCGGTCGAGGAACTGATCGCGCGCGATCCGACCCGGTACCGCGTGACGATCTTCGGTGCCGAGCCGCACGTGAACTACAACCGCATTATGCTGTCGCCGGTGCTAGCAGGCGAGAAGACGTTCGAGCAGATCGTCATCAACAACCACGCCTGGTACGCGACCAACACGATCGACCTGGTGACCAGCGACCCGGTGCAGGCGATCGACCGCGCCGCAAAGACCGTCACCGCACGATCGGGGCTGACGGTGTCGTACGACCGGCTGCTGATCGCGACCGGCTCAGATCCGTTCATCATCCCCGTCCCCGGCAAGGACCTCCCCGGCGTGATCTCGTTCCGCGACATGGCGGACGTCGATCACATGCTGGAGGCTGCGGGCAAGGGCGGCGCGGCGGTCGTCATCGGCGGCGGGCTGCTCGGGCTGGAAGCCGCACACGGCCTCACCTTGCGCGGGATGAAGGTCACGGTGATCCACCTGATGCCGACGCTGATGGAGCGGCAGCTCGACGAGGCGGCGGGCTGGCTGCTCAAGTCGGCGCTGGAATCGCGCGGCCAGGTGATCCTCACCGAGGCGAACACCGCCGAGATCGTCGGCGACACACGCGTCGAGGGCGTGCTGCTGAAAGACGGCACGCTGATCCCCGCCAGCCTTGTCGTCATGGCGGTCGGCATCCGCCCCTCCGTCGCCCTCGCGCGCGACGCCGGGCTCGAGATCGGCCGCGGGATCAAGGTCGACGACCACATGGTCACCAGCGACCCGTCGATCCTCGCGGTCGGCGAATGCGTCGAGCATGACGGCAACGTCTACGGCCTCGTCGCGCCGCTGTGGGACATGTGCCGCGCGCTCGCCGATGGATTGACCGACAGTCACAGCGGCTATCGCGGATCGGTGACCTCGACCAAATTGAAGGTCGCCGGGCTCGATGTGTTCTCGGCGGGCGATTTCTCCGGCGGCGGGGCGTGCGAGGACATCGTCCTGCGCGATGCGTCGCGCGGCATCTACAAGCGCGTCGTGGTCAAGGACGACCGGATCGTCGGCGCAGTGCTGTACGGCGACACGACCGATGGCGGCTGGTATTTCGACCTGCTCAAGCGCGGCGAAGACATCGCGCCGATCCGCGACATGCTGATCTTCGGCCAGTCGTTCGCCTCGGGAGGAGGCACGGCGGACCCTAAGGCGGCCGTTGCGGCGCTCTCCGACGATGCGGAGATCTGCGGCTGCAACGGCGTCACGAAGGGCAAGGTCGTGGCGTGCATCGGCGCCGGCAACGCGACGCTCGACGCGGTCCGCGCGACCTGCAAGGCGTCGGCATCGTGCGGATCGTGCACCGGCCTCGTCGAGACGCTGCTCGCGGTCACCTTGGGCGACGAATATTCGGGAGAACGTTCGGTAAAGACGATGTGCAAATGCACCAGCTTCGGCCACGACGACGTCCGCCGCGAGATCGTCGCGCAGGGTATGCGGTCGATCCCCGAAGTGATGCAGAAGATGAGCTGGTCGACGCCTGACGGGTGCTCGTCGTGCCGCCCTGCCCTCAATTACTATCTGCTCTGCGCTCTACCGGGGGACTATAAGGACGACCAGCAGAGCCGCTACGTCAACGAACGGCTGCACGCCAACATCCAGAAGGACGGCACCTATTCGGTCGTGCCGCGGATGTGGGGCGGGCTCACCAACCCGCGCGAGTTGCGCGCGATTGCGGACGTCGTCGAGAAATACGACGCGCCGATGGTCAAGGTGACGGGCGGCCAGCGGCTCGACATCTTCGGGATCAAGAAGGAAGATCTGCCCGCGGTCTGGGCCGATCTCAACGCCGCCGGGATGGTCAGCGGGCATGCGTACGGCAAGTCGCTGCGCACCGTGAAGACATGCGTCGGGTCGGACTGGTGCCGGTTCGGGACGCAGGATTCGACCGGGCTCGGGGTCAAGGTCGAGCGGATGACCTGGGGCAGTTGGATGCCGCACAAGTTCAAGATCGCGGTCAGCGGCTGCCCGCGCAACTGCGCCGAGGCGACGATCAAGGATTTCGGCGTGGTCTGCGTCGACAGCGGCTACGAGCTGTCGGTCGGCGGCAATGGCGGGATCAAGGTCCGCGCCACCGACTTCCTGTGCAAGGTCGCGACCGAGGAAGAGGCGATGCAGTACTGCGCCGCGTTCATCCAGTTGTACCGCGAGGAAGCGCGCTATCTGGAGCGGACCGCGCCGTGGATCGAGCGGATCGGCGTCGCGTATATCCGCGAACGAATCGTCGACGATGCGGAGGGCCGCGATGCGCTGGCGGCACGGTTCCTGTTCTCGCAGCAGTTCACGCAGGACGATCCGTGGGCGGCACGCGCGGCGGGCGAGCATCGCGAACAGCATGCGCCGATGGCGCGCTTCACACCTCTGGACGCATCGAGGGAAATGGCATGATCGGCGAATGGCTCGATATCGGCTGGGTCGATGAGATCCCGGTGCGCGGCAGCCGCACGGTGCAGGTCACCGGGGGCGACGACATCGCGGTGTTCCGCACCGGTGATGGCAAGGTGTTCGCGCTGGCCGATCGGTGTCCGCACAAGGGCGGGCGGTTGTCGCAAGGGATCGTGCATGGCGGCGCGGTGGCGTGCCCGCTGCACAACTGGCGCATCGCGCTGGATACGGGCGAGGCGCTCGGCGAGGACAAGGGGTGTACGCCGGTTATTCCGGTGAAGGTGAGCGGTGGGCGGGTGTTGCTGTGCCGGACCTCGACGATGAAAGCCGCAGCATGATCCTCCCCGGCACGGGGAGGGGGACCGCCGCAGGCGGTGGAGGGGGGCCTCCACGAAGCGAGACGCCTGCGGAAGGAGGGCCTCAACAAGGGAAGCCGCCTGCGGGAGGGGGGCCTCCACGAAGGGGGACGCCTGTGGAAGCCCCCCTCCACCATCCTTCGGATGGTCCCCCTCCCCGTGCCGGGGAGGATATCCGCACGACGTGCGCGTATTGCGGTGTCGGCTGCGGTATCCTCGCGACGCCGACTGGCGAACGCAGCGTCACGATCAAGGGCGACCCCGACCACCCCGCCAACACCGGCAAGCTCTGCTCGAAGGGCACCCACCTCGGCGAGACGATCGGACTCGAACGCCGCCTGCTCACCCCAATGATCGGCCAGCGTCGCGCATCCTGGGACAAGGCACTCGACCTCGTCGCCAAACGCTTCCGCGACACGATCGCACAGCACGGCCCCAACAGCGTCGCCTTCTACGTCTCCGGACAATTGCTCACCGAGGACTATTACGTCGCCAACAAGCTGATGAAGGGCTTCATCGGCTCGGCCAACATCGACACCAATTCGCGGCTGTGCATGGCGAGCGCAGTCGCGGGCCACCTGCGCGCGTTCGGCGAGGATATCGTCCCCGCAAGCTACGACGATCTCGACGCCGCCGACCTGATCGTGCTGGTCGGGTCGAACACCGCGTGGTGCCACCCGGTCGTCTATCAGCGCATCCGCGCGCGCTGCGACGCGGGCGCGAAGCTGGTGGTGATCGACCCGCGCCGGACCGAGACCGCGGACGAGGCCGACCTCCATCTCGCGATCCGACCCGGCACCGACGTCGCGCTGATGAACGGCTTGCTCGCGTGGTGCCGTGACGCGGGCGTGGTCGACTACGACTATCTCGCCGCACATGTCGCGACGCCCGATGCGTTCTGGGACCAGTTCGACGAGGGCAGCGACCTGTGGTCGGTGGCGCGCATATGCGACGTTCCGCCGCAGGACCTCCGGCGCTTCTTCGAACTGTTCGCCGCGACGCCGAAGACCGTCACTATGTTCAGCCAGGGCGTGAACCAGTCGCTGTCGGGCACCGATCAGGTCAACGCGATCACCAACCTCCACCTCGTCACCGGGCGCATCGGCAAGGCGGGTGCGGCGCCCTTCTCGATCACCGGCCAGCCCAACGCGATGGGCGGTCGCGAGGTTGGCGGGCTCGCGTCGAGCCTCGCCGCGCACATGGATTTCGCGCCCGAGAACGTCGCCCGTGTCGGCCGGTTCTGGGCTGCGCCGAACATGGCGACCAAGCCCGGGCTGAAGGCGGTCGACCTGTTCCGCGAACTCGGCAACGGCCGGATCAAGGCGCTGTGGGTGATGGCGACCAACCCCGCGGTGTCGATGCCCGATGCCGGCCGCGTGCGCGAGGCGCTGGCCGCCTGCCCGTTCGTCGTCGTCTCCGACGTGATCGAGACGACCGACACTTCGGTCCACGCGCATGTCCGCCTGCCTGCCGCGGCATGGGGCGAGAAGGACGGCACCGTCACCAATTCCGACCGCACGATCAGCCGCCAGCGCGCGTTCATGGCCGCGCCGGGTGAGGCGAAACCCGACTGGTGGATCATCGCCGAAGTCGGGCGGCGAATGGGCTGGAAGACCGCGTTTTCCTATGATCGCCCGGCCGAGATCTGGCGCGAACATTGCCGATTGTCGGCCTATGAGAACGGCGGCACGCGGCTGTTCGCGCTTCCTGGCCATGCCGCAAAGGGCAACGCCGAGTATGACACGATGACGCCGTTCCGTTGGGGCGGCGCACCCTTCGCGGACGGCCGGTTCTCGACTCCCGATGGCCGTGCCCGCCTCGTGCCAGTGGCGCAAAAGCCGGTTGCCGCCCCGCTTACGCAATGGCCGATGACACTCAACACCGGGCGCTACCGCGACCAGTGGCACACGATGACGCGCACCGGCCTGTCGCCCAAGCTCGCGCGCCACCGCGAGGAACCGCTGGTCGAGATTCACCCCGACGACGCGGTGCGGCTGGGAATCGTCGATGGCGGCTTGGCGCGCGTGACGACGCCGCAGGGCGATAGCCTCTTCCGCGCAACCGTCGTCGCGACGCAGCGGATCGGCGAACTGTTCGTGCCGATTCACTGGACCGACCGTACCGCGACCGGTGGCCGTGCAGGGCTCCTCCCTCGGCCGCTCGCCGACCCTGTCTCGGGTCAGCCGGGCTTCAAATCCACGCCCGTTCGGGTCGAGCCCGTCGCGACCGAATGGCGCGGCTTCGTCGTGGTCCGCGGTGAACTGGCGACGCGCCCCGATTGCCTGTGGGCGACGCGCGTCGCGGTACCGGGTGGAACGGCGTGGGACATGGCGGGCAACGGCGACGCCGCCGCACTCGACGCGCTGCTGCCGAAGGGCCAGCGGATCGAGGCGGTCGATGCGGCTCGGGGCTCGCGCCGGATCGCGATATTGGAGGGCGGCAGGCTCGCCGCCGTGCTGTTCGTGACCCGGGACGGTGCGCTTCCGCCCCGCGACTGGCTCGTCGCGCAACTAAGCGAGGCCGTCGCCGCGCCCACCCTGCTCGCCGGCCGCGCGCCGGGCGTGCAGATCGACCGTGGCCCGATCGTCTGCGCGTGCTTCGACGTCGGGCTGAAGACCATCCTCGCCGCGATCGCCGACCAGCTGCTCGCCGACGTTCCTGCGATCGGGGCTGCACTGAAAGCCGGCACCAATTGCGGATCGTGCCGCCCTGCCCTCGCCAAACTCCTCGTCACGCAAGGATCAGTCCATGTCGCATGATTTCCCGCCCGGTTCGGTCTGGCTGGTCGGTGCCGGCCCCGGCGATCCCGACCTGCTCACGCGGAAAGCCGAGCGACTGATCGCGGTGGCCGATATCGTGTTCTACGACGCTCTCGTCGGACCGGGCGTCCTCGCACTCATTCCCGACGGCATCGAGCGGGTAAGTGTCGGCAAGCGATCGGGCCGCCATTCGAAGGATCAGGTCTCGATCAACGTCCTGCTCGCCAACGCAGCGCTCGCCGGTAAGCGCGTCGTCCGGCTCAAGGGCGGCGACCCGTCGATCTTCGGCCGCTCGACCGAAGAGCTCGACCACCTCGCCGCGCAAGGCATCACGGTACGGATCTGCCCCGGCATTACCGCCGCCAGCGCCGCCGCAGCCTCGGGCGGCGCCTCGCTGACGCTGCGCGGTCTCGCGCGCAAGCTCACCTTCGTCACCGCCCACGCCCGCGCCGGCGAAGCGCTCGATCTCGACTGGACCGCGCTCGCCGCGCCCGATGCCACGCTCGCCGTCTACATGGGCCGCGCCGCCGCCGGCGAAGTCGCGCGCAACCTGATCGCGGCCGGGCGCGCGCCCGATACGCCGGTCATGGTCGCGGTCAACGTCTCGCTCCCCTCCGAGCGCATCCTGCGCGGCCGGCTATCGGCGCTCGCGTTCCTGGTCGAGACGATCAGCGATCATGATCCGGCGCTGCTGCTGATCGGCGAGGCGATTGCGGTATCGTCGATAGCATGCGGTGCAAACGACGGCGCAGACACGCAACTCGGAGTTCAGGCTCCTAGCGCGAACCGGCCCGTCCGGTTTCCGACTGACGCTGCGTCCGGCGAGCTTTGAGCAAGTCCTGACGCGAGAGGATGCCGACAACCTGTCGCGTATCGCGCGCGATGATCGGCACGCGTCCGACGCCGGATTCGACCATCATGTCGGCGACGACTCCGATCGGCGTGTCAGGATACGCGACGAGCAACGAAGCGTCCGACAAGGTCTCGGTCAGCGACACGTCGGTGCCCGGTTGCATCGTCCGCCAGCGCAACGCGTCGGTCCGCGACACCAGGCCAAGCACGCGACCCGCATCGTCGACGACCGGATAGCTCCGATGCTCGGCGCGCTCCGCGAAAAAGGTTGCCGCGTCTGCGGTCGTCATCGAACCCGGCAACGTCGCGGGCGTGCGTGACATCAACTGCTCGGCCTGCATCAGATCAAGGGGATCGACGCTATACTCCTGCAGGATATGCCGGCCGCGGCGCGCGATCTTCTCGGTCAGGATCGATCGCCGCATCAGCAAGACGCTGGCCGCATAAGCGGCGGCGGCGGCGGCGATGGTAAGCGGCAAGGCATCGAAATGCCGCGTCAGTTCGGCCGCGAACAGCGCCCCGGTGATCGGCGCGCGCATCGCCCCGCTCATGATCCCGGCCATCCCGATCATTGCCCACAATCCTGAACCGCCGGGCAGCACCTGACCGATCAGCGCGCCCGAGGTGCCACCCAGGATCAACAGCGGCGCAAGGATACCGCCGGACGTTCCCGACCCCAAGGCGACCAGCCAGACGATCGCCTTCACGACCAGCAGTGCAAGGATCACCCGCACCGCGAGCGATCCGTCGAGCAACGCCTGGATATTGGGATAGCCGGCGCCCAGGACATGCGCGTCGACCAGCCCGCCCAGTCCGACGACGACCCCGCCGATCGCAGGCCACCACATCCAGTGCACCGGCAGGCGGTGGAACGCGTCTTCAACCGCGTACAGCGCGACCGACAACGTCGCCGCCAGCACGCCGGTGGCGAGGCCGACTCCTGCAGCCAGCGCGATCGGCCAGCCGCCGGACGGGGTCGTACCAGCGAACGGGAACATCGCGCCGCCGTCGAGCAGCACCGGCCGCCACGCGAACGCGACCAGGACGGCGACTACCACCGGTACGAAGCTGCGCGGCTTCCATTCGAACAGCAGCACCTCGACGGCCAGCAGGATCGCGGCGAGCGGCGTCCCGAAGATCGCGGTCATGCCCGCCGCCGCGCCCGCAACGAGCAGTGTCTTGCGCTCGGCGGCACTCATGTGGAAGCGTTGCGCGAACAGCGATCCGATCGCCCCGCCGGTCATGATGATCGGCCCTTCCGCCCCGAACGGCCCGCCGCTGCCGATCGATACCGCGGCGGATAGCGGCTTGAGCAGAGCGACCTTGGCCGACATCCGGCTTTCGCCGAACAGGATCGTCTCGATCGCCTCGGGTATGCCATGCCCCCGGATCTTGTCGGAGCCGTAGCGCGCCATCAGGCCGATGATGAGACCGCCGATAACGGGAATGGCGACCATCCACGGCCCGACGAGCGTGTCGACGATCGCGGCTGACCGCGTGGAAAGTCGACCGAACCAGAAGAGGTTGGTCGCGAGCGCGATGAGTTTGATGAGCATCCATGCCGCAAGCGCCCCGCCAGTCCCGACGACGATCGCCATCGCCGCCAGCATCAGCATCCGTCGGTCGGCGCTATGGTCCGCGAGCCGGTGGTTTTCGATTGCTCGTACCGCTGCGATCATGATGAGAGTCTTTCGCCTCCAAGGAAGGCAGACTATTATATCGTAGTGCGATATATATCAACACGGGCTGACGGGCGATGAGTGATACGGACGCATTGAAGGACGCCGATTATCGGGCATTGGCGGATTTTCGCCATACGTTGCGGCTGTTCACGACCTTCAGCGAGACTGCGGCGGCGGCGGCTGGGCTTGCGCCGCAACAGCATCAGGCGCTGCTCGCGATCCGGGCCGCGCCGGTCGACGACATCACGATCGGCTATGTCGCGACTCGGCTCGTCCTCAAGCCGCATAGCGCCTCGGGACTGATCGACCGTCTGGAGGCGTCGAACCTCGTCGTTCGCTACAATTCCGACGGCGACAAGCGCCGCTCGCTACTCCGGTTGACGCCCGAGGGCGAAACGATGCTTGCGGGTCTGTCATCGGTTCATCGCGATGAGATCGCCCGTCTCCGGCCCATGCTGACCGAAATGCTCGATCGGTTTGGATAAGGCATGCGCCCGTGCCCGGCGGGAAACATCTGTAGCGATACGATCTAAAATGCCAAGGCAGGCCTGCGCGTATCGGTAGCCGCTACGCAAACGACCACAGCGCGGAACGCGGTGGCGAAACGAGGGGGAAATGCAGACGATGGTGACCGGTAGGCGGGGCCTGTGGGCCTTCGTGCTCGGCTGTATCGCGGTGACGATCGGGGTCGCCCTGCACCTGCCGATGTTCCTGATGGCGCGCGGCATGGGCTACCGGATGGCTGGAATGCCGATGGACGTCGGCATGCTGGCCGGCATGGCGCTGATCGTCGGCGGGACCGGCCTCGCCGCCTATGGGTTGCTCCCGGGCGATGCGATGCGGTTGCGGCGGCAATTGACGCATATGACCGTCACCGGGCTGCAGGATGCACCGTTGCGCGCGTCGCACTGGGTCATGATGGGCGCACTGATCGTGGCGCTGGTGATCGACGTCATGAAGCCTGCCGCGCTTGGCTTCACCCTGTCGGGCATGACGAGCGAATATGGCGTGTCGCGTGCCACCGCCTCGCTGGTGCCGTTTGCCGCGCTGTCGGGGACCGTCGCGGGGTCGATCCTGTGGGGCTTAGTTGCGGACATATACGGGCGCAAGGCGTCGATCCTGCTCTCTGCGGTGATGTTCGTCGGCACGTCGATCTGCGGCGCGATGCCGAGCCTCGCCTGGAACATCGCCATGTGTTTCATGATGGGTGCGGCCGCCGGCGGGATGCTGCCGGTCACCTATGCGTTGCTCGCGGAGATGATGCCGAACCGACACCGCGGCTGGAGCCTCGTGCTCATCGGCGGCCTGGGCGCGGCGGGCGGCTATTTCGCGGCCAGCGGCCTGTCGGCGCTCCTCCAACCGATCTTCGGGTGGAGGATCCTGTGGCTGGCCAATCTGCCGACCGGACTGCTGCTGATCCTTCTTGGGCGGCTGATCCCGGAATCGCCACGGTTCTTGGTCGTTCAGGGGCGCACGCACGAGGCGGAGATAGTGCTCGCACGCTTCGGTGGCGGGCGCGTGACGAGACAGGACGCGCTGTCGAATGATGGGGCGAACGTTGCGGCACGGCCGACCTTGCGCAATGCCGGGGCGCTCGTCGCCTTCAGCATCGCCGCGCTAGCCTGGGGCTGTGCGAATTTCGGCCTATTGCTGTGGCTGCCCGCCGATCTCGTCGCTCGCGGTTATAGCGTCGGCGTGGCCAGCGGATTGCTCGCCAAGGCGTCGCTGATCGCGGTCCCCACGATCTTCGTCGCGGCGCTGCTCTACAGCCGATGGAGCAGCAAGGGTGCGCTCGTCGCAGCCATCGCGATGCTCGCCCTGGGGCTCGTCGGTGTATTGTGGGTCGAGCGGCAATCCGGCGCCGTCAGTCCCGTCCTGCCGGTCGCCGCGCTGATCGTAGGCGTCAACGCGATCATCGCCATCTTGCTGCCCTATGTCGCCGAGAGCTTCCCGGCGCGCGTTCGTGGGCGCGCCACGGGATGGGTCGCGGCCTGTTCAAAAGCCGGTGGCCTGGGCGCACAAGGGCTCGCGATTGCAGGTGCGGTCCCGCCGCTGGCGACCGTAGCGGGTCTAGTTCTGGTACCGACGGCCGCTTCTCTCGTACTTGTGGCGTGGCTGGGTCGCGAAACCAAAGGACGAGACGTCGACGTCATCTAGCCGGCCATTTGGATGTACAAATCGTCGCATTAAACAAATGACGGCGTCTGATAATCTTCGGGCCAAGCCAGCATATTTGTAATAAGCCTCTTCAAACTGCCAAACCTAAAGCGAATAAGGTCAGCTACAGATACCACAATCGGACGCTCACGCCCCTTCCCCAGCTTTCCAACTCCGAACGCTGGTTCAGCTTTGCGATAAGACCGATTTTTGAGCCCCGGTTATCCGCTCACGAATGTCGTGATTGGGAAAGAAAGCGGACAGGCAGGTTTCGGCACTTCACGAGTGCTAAACAGACGTAGACTTCGCACCAGAGGAGGCATAGTTCTATGCAGATTGCCGAGGAGATGCTGATGTTTCCGGTTTGGGTCTATTTTGCAGTCGCGCTGGGGATCGCGCTGATCGCCTTCGCTATCGAGCAAGTTGCGTCGGGGATCGGTATGGCCTTCGTGGCGCTCACCTCGACCATGTGGACTGCATACTCGATTTCCCGCGCCAAACGACGTCGACGCTGCTGATCGGCAACTATGGGAGGAAAGCCGACCTTCCGCTTTCGGGCAATAAACGGTCTAGATGACCAGTTGGTCTTTCGATATGCCGAGGGCTAAGATTGTTGGGGGAACCAGCCATTAGGCTGATCCGTGAATCCAAAGTAACCGACACTCCATCCTGTTGGGGTTTTTACGAGATCAAACTCCCATCGTGTAACCATATCTCGATGCTGGACAAAGTAAAATTCTCGAACTGCCATTGTGCCAAGGGTAGTAGAAGATAATTTTTCATATGAGATCACGGGCCCGTAAGCCTTGATGGCCGCGTCGATCTGTCCGACCATTTGCTCGCTAGTTCCAGGTCGCTGCGCCCAAAGCGGGGACGAAGACAGCAGCGTCATGACTGCCTCATTACCTTTACCCGCCTTCAGCGCTGCGAGGAACGATTGGACTTGTTCATCTCCCTGCTTAGCTTCATTCTGCGTGACAGCGCCCGCTGTTGCCAACGAGGGGGTGGAAACTGCTAGTATGGCAAGGGCGATGCGAACCGTTGAGAGCATAAATTTCTCCTAAGGCGTTCTATTTATGCACCCAGTACGTGACGTCAATTCTGAACGAATGGCGCCTTTCGAGTAGCTCCCGTTAAAACGCGACTGTCGTACAATGATCGGTCCTGCAGTGGCAGATTTGCACCGCGACGACCGTGAACAACGCTGCCGCAACACCGTCAGCGGCGCGCTTCGAACCAATCGGTCGCATCCTCCCCGTAAAGCAACAGGATCGCCAACGCTTCCATCGCGAGTTGCAAAGCCGAGGTTGCGATGATCGCAGCATCATGTTGCGCCAGCGGTTGGATCAGCCCTGATCCGCGCAGAAACGCAATGCTCGTCACGACTCCAAGAAGCCAGCGCAGAGCCAGCGCACTGCGAGCAGCGCGCGACGCCGACAAGACCACCAGTAACATCAGGAACAAGGCCAGCCCCAGGCCGACTGCCCGGATAGCCTGGATCCGCATGACCAACGTCGTCATCGCCTCGGGTGCGATCGGAAAGGCGAAGCTCATCGTGCGTGTGGCGTAGTACGCCAGTGCCGCCGAAAACATCAGACTGATCGCGAACAAGACCGCGAACAACCGGATCGAGAGGGATGTCGCCAAATTGCCTGCTCCGGATGCATGGCCTTATGCCACGTTGAAGCGCGGTTTAGCCCCTAAGACCTTCCTAGCCTTTAACAGCCGCGTAGAACGCGCCTTCCCTGCAGCCATCGGACAGTATCGTCGATCGAAGCAATGGACACATTGAGGGCGTTGCCGGGTAGTTGAATTCGACAGTCCGGTATCCCGCTGCACTACCGCCCGGTGCGCACGACCGAAACGCTGTACTGCGGGGTGAGCGCGCAGTCCGAGGGCGCCGTGCCGAACGCTGCGTGATCCAGGCAATTGGCCGCAGATGCGAAGTTCGCTCCAATCGCGGCCCTCACGATCCCGTTGTCGCGCATCGACGCATCCATGCCGCCGCCGCGGGCAGACGTGGTGATCTCTCGATCAAACAAAGTCTGCCCGTTGTCGACCCGATCCAGGCGGTAGTGGAGCGTCACGCTCGTCGTGTTGCCGCTGCCGATGTGGAACGGCGTCTTGTCGCCCAGCCATGACACCACGAGCCGCTTACGCCCCGCTGCTGGCGCGAGGAGATTCATCTGCCGGAAGGTTTCGCGCAGCGCTGCATTGATGCTGGAACGCTTGGCCGCCGCTATGAAGTTCAGCGCCGAGCTCTTTACGGTGGCGGGAAGGCCCTGAATCTCGCCGATCGTGACGTCGTGGAACAGCGGGTGCGACGATCCGACGGGTGTGGGCGCCTCCGGTGCAAAGGGGAGCCCGATGGCCACCATGGAAATATCGTTCGACGATTTGGCGGGGGGAGCATTGATCGGCCCGACGTCGGCGGAAGCCGCCTGCAGGATCGCAAGCGAGACGCTCCGCGCCTTACCCCTATAGACGCTGACGCCCGCCTGCACGGTGATGCCTTTGCCCAGATTCCAGACGCTGAAGTCATCCTTCTTGTAGTCGCCCGGTCCAGGGGCTGCAGCGCCAGCGTTCAACCCCGGCCCAACGGCGGCCGCGATGTCACGGCCGGTAAGGCGAGTACCCGCGGTGCCCGTCACCTGGCAAACGGCGGTGAAAGCACCGGAATTGTCGTGGGTGAGGACCAGCATCATACCACCCTTGCTGAACACATGGGGGAGCATCATCGGCCTGTTGCCGATCATCGCTACCGAGGGCACCGCGCGCTCGATCCACCCGCGCGCGACGGCCGCTTTCGCAATGGCATCGAAGTCTGGAAAGCTGCCGCGGCAGGTCTCGTTGAATGCCTGGAGATAGACGGAAGGACTCGGCTCCGGGACGTCGGCCGCCGCGGCTGTCGCGTAAAGGACCGTGATGGCCGTCAATCGGGATGCGCGCAGCATGAGGGGCATGATCGTCTCCTGTACCTCGGGAGGGCGCTAACCCTTCATCCTTACGATCCGTTGAACGGGCGATCGGTTTTCGCGGCGCGGTCATCGCCACGAAGTAGCGAGACGATGCGTAGCCGCCGAACGGGGCTACGCGGGTTTTGCTTCAATCCTCCAACCACGCGGCTGTGATCTCGCCCTTATGCCCTTCCGGTGCCAGCACGGCACGCAGCGCGTCCAGCAGAGGCGGCAGCGCCTGCATGAAAGCGTAGGGCGGATTGACGATGAAAAGGCCAGCGCCATTATAGATGCCGGGCTGATCGTCATCGTACAACCAATGCTCCACCCCCAGCAATTTGGGCATGCCGAGCTTGCGTAACTCCGCCTTCCACCGCGAATGCGTGGCGCGGTCTTTCAGCGGATACCAGATCACCGTCACGCCGTGCGCCCATTTGCGGTGAGCGGCGGCGAGCGTGGCCGTGATACGGTCGCGCTCGTCGAGCTGCTCGTACGGCGGGTCGACCACCACCACGCCGCGCGCGGTCCGGGTCGGCAGCATCGCCAGCCAAAGCTCGTAGGCGTCGCGCTCATGCACGGCGGCGGATGTACCGCGCATCACGCCGCGCAGGGTATAGGCGTCCTCGGGATGTTTTTCGTTCAGGATGAGGAAGTCCTGCGGGCGCAGAAGCTGCGCCAGAACCCGCGGCGAGCCGGGGTAGAAGTGCGGCTCGGCCCCGACATTCACCGCCTGCACGACGGCGCGGTAGTCGTTGAGCAAGGGGTTCGGGTCGGCGAAGGCCCGTAGCACGCCCTGCGTGGATTCGCCGGTGCGCTGGGCATCCTCGCCGCCAAGGTCGTACAGCCCGCAGCCGGCATGGGTATCGATCAGCGTCAGCGCGCCCGGTTTTTGCTGCAAGGCCCGCACGAGAGCGATCAGCAGGCTGTGCTTGACGACATCGGCACTATTGCCGGCATGAAAGGAATGGCGATAATTCATTGCAACTCAAAATCCTGACGATCTACCTTGATGCGTGCCGCTGGGCGCGGTTGCCGAGCGCGAGGCGACCGAGTACCTGATGCGATGCCAGTATAAAGTCAGGCGGAAACCTTCAACGCACTTCTGAGCGAGGCTTCAAGCCCGCATTGGCGGTCGTCACTAGGGCAGAGAGGCGAGGCCCCGGCAGAGGCGCCGACCCAGTAGCAGACAATCACGCCGCCCTGACCCCAACTCGTTTTGGCGCGGATCAATCGCGACATCGGATACCGCGCCGAACTCCGAAGGCGATTCGACTTGCGTTGGAGGCAGGCAAGTCCGTTGCACGCCGGCTGGTGTTGCCATCAGTCGGCATGCAACGGCAGCCGATCACGCGGCTACAGGGACGGAATAGTCCATCGCGGCAAGATCGGTCAGCAGGTCAGGACCAGTTGGCTTCCATCCCAGCCGCGCCTGCGTCCAATTACTCGATGCGATCATATCGAGTGCGGCAAAGGGCGCCATCCAGCCGAAGTAACGCTCGACCTCGTCGTTTCCGACTGAGCGGACCGGCAGTCCGGTCCCTTTGCCGATCGCCTCGGCGATAGCGCGTGCATCGACGCCCTCCTCTACCGAAGCGTGGTATCTCGCGCCTGGCTCGCCACGTTCGAGAGCCAGAACGTAGAGCTTGGCGACGTCGCTGACGTGCGCGGCAGCCCAGCGCGTCGTGCCCTCGCCTAGATACGCCATCGCTCCGGCACGGCGCGCCTCCGCGATCAGCGGCGTGATCAACCCGGCCTTGGTGGTGTCGTGCACCTGTGGCAGCCGAATGGTGCGTACGTCGATGCGTCGGGCGATCAGCGCCGCGGCGGCGAGCTCGGTGACGATGCGCGGATTGGCGTGGAGCGGGTTGAGTACGTCCTCGGTCGCAGGACCGCCGTTCCGCGGCGTGCCGATGCCGATCCCCGAGGTAATCAGGATCGGCTTGTCGGTCCCCGCCAGCGCATCGCCCATCGCCGTGATGTTGCGTTCGTCCTTTGCCGTGTTCGCGAGGAAGGCCTCGAAATTGTGGTCGAACGCGCAGTGGATGACCGCGTCGGCCGCTGCCACGCCGCTGGCCAGCGTCTCCGGCCGTTCCAGGTCGCCACGATGAACTTCGACCCCGGCCCGCTCGAGCTGCTGGGCACCGGCGTCGGAGCGCGTGAGCCCGAGCACGTGATGGCCGCGGTCGAGGAGCTCGGGGATGACGTGGGAGCCGATAAAACCGGTCGCACCGGTCACAAAAACGCGCATGGGAAATCTCCTTGTTGCCTGGCAACCATATTCAACTCCTCGCCAACGTGTTAAAGTAGTGAGCTTATCGTGGTATAATCTTCAACAGGATCGATCATGGCCAGCGATGTGCCCAATCCGCTCGGGACCTATCTGCGGGATCGCCGTACCCGGCTCGACCCTGCAGCGTTCGGGTTTGCGGGCGGGCGCCGCCGCACGCCCGGTTTGCGCCGCGAGGAAGTGGCGAGCCGCGCGAACATCAGCCCGACCTGGTACACCTGGCTCGAGCAGGGCCGCGGCGGTGCGCCATCGGCCGACGTCCTCGATCGCATCGCGAGAGGGTTGATGCTCACCGAACCGGAGCGCGAGCACATCTACATGCTCGGTCTCGGGCGTCCGCCGGAGGCACGCTACCAGCCTGTCGAAGGGATCACCCCGCGGCTCCAGCGCGTGCTCGACGGGATGGTGCTGAGCCCGGCGATCATCAAGACGGCGATGTGGGACGTGGTGGGCTGGAACCGAGCGGCCGCGGTGCTGCTGACCGACTATGCCAAGCTGCCGAGGGAGGGACGCAACATCCTGCGGCTGATGTTCGGCAGCGACCATGTCCGTGCGCGCAACGCCGACTTCGACAGCATCGCCCGCTTCGTGGTGGGTGCGTTTCGCGCCGATGTCGCACGCGCGGGCGCCAGCACCAGCATCGAGGTCACGAAGCTGGTCGCCGAACTGTCGCGGCTCAGCCCGAAATTCGCGGCGATGTGGGAGGATAACGACGTGGTCGCCCATGGCGACGGGGTGAAGCGCATCCATCACCCGGATGCGGGACTACTCGCGATGGAGTTCTCGTCATTCGCCGTTGAAGGACGCCCCGAACTTGGCATGATCATATACAACCCCGCTTCGCCAGACGATGCCGAGCGGCTGCGCGTGTTGCTGAACGGTGCCGGCGACTGACTGGGATTGAAGACGCCGACGCGGGTCACGAAAACGCCGGCGCTGAGGGATGCGGAAGGTTGGCAATGGAAAAGATCGGCTTTGGTGGCGGGTGCCACTGGTGCACCGAGGGCGTGTTTCAGGCGCTCAAAGGCGTTTACCAGGTGGATCAGGGATTTATCCAATCCGAGGCCCCTTCGGACACATGGGCTGAGGGCGTGCTCGTGAGCTTCGATCCCACGGCCATAAGCCTGGCGACGCTCGCCGAAGTCCATCTCAGGACCCATTCGGCGAACGGGACCTACTCTCCCGGCGGAAGGTATCGAAGTGCGATCTACGTCGTTGATGCGGAGCAGCACGAGATAGCCGCACGGACGATCGCGCGGTTTGCCACAGAGCCGGGCAAAGGTCCCCGGACGCTGGTTCTTCCGTTCATCGGTTTCAGACCCTCTGAAGCACGCTACCAAAACTACTATCAAACTGATCCAGGCAGGCCGTTCTGTCGCCGCTACATCGATCCCAAGCTGGACTATATCCGGCACCATTTCGCCGATGTTGCCCTTCCCGATGCCGCGGGGCACCAGCCATAAGCCGCGACGTGCCGTTCGCCCGGTTCGGCTGTCCCTTATCGCAGCCGTTCCACCGATGCAGGGGGCCAGCGGTGCGATTAACCTGTCGATTGACTGAAATTTAACCCCAAAACGGCATCCATGCGATGCGCTCCTGGGGGGAGCCCCAGGGAGTGATGTTGATGCCGCATGGTGATGGCGTGCTGCCGCGTTGGGCTGTCACGCGCTGGCTGGTCGAGTGTGCTGGTGAAGTTCCGGCTGAAATCCGCCCTTCACTCGTTCAGGGGTTGTATGGATCACTCCCGATCTTTCTGGGCGGGGTGTTCAACACCATTCTGGTCTCCTCGATCGTGGCTACCCGTCTTCCCAAACCCGCGTTCCTGCTCTGGGCAGCGCTGGAGGTCGGCTTGGCGGCATTGCGCCTACCGCTGCTCATCAAAGGAACGCGCGCCGCGAAGAGTGGAGGCCGCGCGCATATCGACCTATACATATTGGCTGCGGTATGTTGGGCTGCCTCGGTAGGCTATGGGTGCTTCATTACCGTGCTGAGCGGTGACTGGCTCGCCGCAACGCTCGTCGTCCTCTCCGCGGCAGCGATGACGGGCGGCGTGGCATTTCGGAACTTTGCGGCCCCTCGGCTCGTGACGACCATGATCCTTCTTAGCCTCGGGCCGTGCGCCATCGCCGGGGTCATATCCGGCGAACTGATCATGCTCGCGACGGCAATTCAGATTCCGATGTACATCTACGCCATGACGCATGCCGCCTATCGTCTGAACGCCATGCTGGTCCAGACCATGCGGTCCGAGCGCGAGAACGGACGTCGCGCGCGGCATGACACCCTGACAGGCTTGTTGAACCGTGCGGGTCTCGAGGAGGTCGTTGCTCGCCGTGCAGGCACGACTACGGGCGCCACGCTATTCTACATCGACCTCGACGGATTCAAAGCGATCAACGACAGGCTCGGCCACGCGGCCGGCGATCAACTTCTCGTCGAAGTCAGCGACCTGATGAGACAGGTGACCCCTGCAACGGACGTCGTCGCCCGGATGGGAGGCGACGAATTTGTCATTCTGGCCGACGAGACGGACGCTGCCACCGCTCGTCAAACCGGACAGCGTCTCATCGACACGCTGTCCAGCACGTCATTCTTGTTGAACGAAACCGCGGTGACGGTCGGTGCGAGCGTAGGCATCGCGATAAAACTGGATGCTCAGTCGGACTTCTCGACCCTGCTGCTCGAGGCGGACAGGGCCCTGTACGATGCAAAGCTAAAGGGACGCTCCTGCGCTGTGCTCGCTCCCGTCACGTCGCCGAGCCTATACCTCGCCGCCGATCGAGGCTCAGACGTCCAATCCAGTAGATCAGCAGCATGCTGAAACGGCCACCTGCGACAGACCACCGCTAACCGCGCGGGCACCCGACGCGCTGAGATCATTCCCGCAATGCTGGCATCCAGCGCCGCAACGCGCGACTGAGCAAGCTTGCGCGCGTTGCGGTCCTTCAGTCTCAGTCCAGCGCTAGGAGTTCGCCCCTCTCATTCAGTGTGAAGCCCGCAGCCTGCGCCTGGCATATGACACGAAGGTGGCGCCCGCCATGATGCTCTTTGCGAGCGTGCATCGGAAAAAGTCACAGGTCCGGTATTTACCGGTCATCGTCGAGCCCGCGCATTGCCCACGATCGGCTCCAGCGTCACCAGCGCGACGTCGTTGCTGCGCATAGGTATTGTGACAAAGGCGCTGCCGCGCGCGTCGATCTTCACCACCTTGTCCTGCTCGGGCAGATCCGCGGTCGCCTGTTGGAGACGACCGAGCTGCGCGGTGTCGAGCGCCTTGGGCATCCCCATGTCGATGTACAGCGAGAGCGGATCGTTGCGCCGATAGCCGGTCTTGCGGACCGTCAACCGATACGTGCCGGGGGGCACGTGCGCGAAGCGGAAGGCGATCGGCTTGCTTGCGGTCGCAGGAAACTGCCGGGTGTAGAACGGCTTGTTGCTGACCGACTGGACCGGCTGCTGCCAGTCCCAGACCAGCGCGGCGATCCGGCGACCATCGGCAGCCGCCATCACATGGTCGTCGGTCACCGCGATCGTCCGACCCTGCAACGCATGCAGATATTTATACGCGAACCACGCGGGCTTGCGGATCCCCTCGCGGTTCATCAGTCCGAAGCCGCCGTGAAACGGTGTCGGCGGTGGCCCCGGTTCCTCGAACAGGTCGCTGTACGTCCAGTAGCTCATGCCCTGCGCATAGCGCTGCGACTGCTTGAGCTTGGTCAGGATGTACGGCGCGCTGATATAGCTGTCGTGGACGAAATCGCGCGGCGTGTAGCTCGTGCTCCACTCGGTGAAGAACAGCGGCAGGCCGGGATAGGCCGATGCCTCGATCTGCGCGCGGACGTTGCGCACGTCGCCGATGACCGCGTCGGGCGACGGCGAAAGCTTGGTATCCTGCTTGCCGTCCTCGTCGAGAAAGCCGCCTTCGACGCCGTAGGTGTGCGTCGTGACGAAATCGATCGGCACGTTGGTCCGCTTGGTGAACTTCAGGAGCTCGGGCACCCAGGCGGCGCCCGCGGTCGACGGCCCGCCGACGCGCAACGCCGGATCGATCGCCTTGATCGTCCGCGCGGTATTTGCGTAGAGATCGAAATACGCCTGCTGGTCCGCCCTCTCCCAGAAGCCCGCGAGATTGGGCTCGTTCCAGACCTCGAAATACCAGCGCCGCACTTCTTCGCTGCCATAGCGCTGGCGGACGTGGCGGACATAGGCGTCGATCAGGTCGCGCCACAGTTTCGGGTCGGGATGCGACGTGTTGCCCTTCCAGTAAAAGATCGTCTGCTCCGACGTCCGCATCGCGTTGGGCGTGAAGCCGAGCTCGACGAACGGGCGGATGTGCTTGGCGAGCAGCGCGTCGTACAGCTGGTCGATCCTGGTCCAGTCGTAGACGATCCTCCCATCGGCCTTGCGCACCGTGCCGAGCACATCGTGGAAGAGGTCGTGGAAGCGGATATAGCGGAAGCCGAGTTCATCGACCGCGGTCTTCAACTGCGCCTGGCTGTCGTTGCGGATCAGCGTGCCGGGAAAGTCGGATCCGACCGACAGGTCGAACGCGCGGTCGACCGGTGCCGCCGCCGTGGCGACATCGATGGTGACGGTCCGCTGAGGCTCGGCGGGTTTGGCCGAGACGCCCGACGGCGATGCAACGACCGCGACCGCCGCCATAAGTGCCCACCGCATATCCAACTCCCCCGCCGTCTTCTGTCGTCTAGCTACGGTAGTGGTAGCGCATTCAGTTGCTCAACTAAGCCAGTCCGGTAAGCCCGTGACCGTCGATCCGCAGGACCGGCACGAACGGGCTGCGACCGCGCGTCAGGTCGACGTGGAGCCCGCCGCGATCCTGGCGGTGCGCGCACGTCCCGCCGCCGAGCAAAGTCACGCGCTCGATCGCCGCCCCCTTCAACCGACCGCTACCGAGCGCGGCGATCGACACGGAGCCTTCGGGTTTGCCGAGGACGATGGCGTAAAGCACGCCCTTGCTGGTCGTGAAGCGGATGTCGCGCGACGTGAACTGGCCGGCACTGCCCTCGTTCTGCATCCCCGGCTGCGTCTTGGTCGGCCCTTCGCCATAGATCCGCCACGGCCGCGAGCCGAAGATCGCCGCGTCGTTGATCGCCATCCAGGCGGCCATCCCGTCGAGGATGCGCTCCTCCTCGCCGTCGATCGAGCCGTCGCCGGGCTGCGGAATCGAGAGCAGGAGATTGCCGTTCTTCGACACCACGTCGGCGAGCCGCTGGATGACCTGTTCGGCGGTCTTGTAGCTTTTGTCGTTGAGGCGCGCGACGTTGTAGAACCAGTCACCGATGCAGGTATCGGTCTGCCACGGCTCGTCCCACAAATGATCGGTGAAGCCGCGCTCGACGTCCTGGACGATACCGAACCGCTCGTTCGGCTTGAGCATCTTGCCCGTCAGGACCACGTCGATCTTGCCGTGCCAGGCGATCGAGCGGTTGTAGTAATCCGCCGCCGCCTGCAGCCCGATCGGACCGAACGGCAGGCCGTAATCGTCGAAATAACAGAAGTCCGGCCGGTATTTCTCGACCAGGTCTGCCTGCCGCAACAGCCACTTCGCGGCGTAGCCCGGATGCCCCGGCGGCCCGGTCTCGACCCATTGCCCGTCATGCGCATCGTGCCACGCGTTCATCGCGGCGATCGTGTCGATCCCGGCGGGGAGCACCGCATGCGCGCCGGTGTAGAGTTGCTGTGGATCGAGCCCGTCCCACCATGTCCCGCGCCCGTCGCTCGCGCGGCGTGTGAACGCGTCGTAGCGCTGCCCCTTGAGCGCGCCTTCGGGGTCGAAGCCATACGCTGTCTGGTACCAGTGCCAGCTATGCGCGGCATGGTTGGAGACACCGAACTTCAGTCCCGCCCGCCGTGCCGCGCCCGCCCAGGTGCCGACGATGTCGCGCTTCGGCCCGACCCGCAGCGCGTTCCAGGCGTGATACCGGCTCTCGTAGCAATCGAGATTGTCGTGATGGCAGGCGAGCGACACGAAATACTTCGCGCCAGCGCGCTTGTACCGGTCGATCAGTGCGTCCGGATCCCAGCGCGCCGCGGTCCAGCGGTCGAGGATATCCAGCATGCCGGTCTTGGTCGGGTGACCATAGGTCTTGAGGTGATGCTCGTAGGCCGGATGGCCCTGCATGTAGAGGAACCGGCCGTACCAGTCGCCCTGTTCGGGCACCGACTGCGGCCCCCAATGCGACCAGAGGCCCAGCTTCGCATCGCGAAACCAGTCGGGGTAGCGATAGTGATCGACCAGCGACTCCCAGGTAGGCTTCACCGGCCCTCGCGCGAGGCCCATCGGGCTTTGCGCCAGCGCGTGCGTCGCCGGGCCGATCGCGGCGAGCCCCGCCAGCACGCCGCGTCGGTCGAGCGTCATGCTCATCGCCCGCCGATCGAGGTACGGACCGCGGCGAGCGCCAGCGGACGCATCACCGCATAGCCCGCAGGCGTCGGATGGACGCCGTCGCTCGCGAGCCCCGGCTTCATCGCGCCGTCCTTGGTCGCGAGCGCGGCATAATAGTCGACGAAGACGAAGCCGTTGCGGCGCGCATAGGCTTGCAGCCACGCGTTCAGCGCGCGGACCTGCGGGACCGGGCGTTTGTCGGGGCTCCACGGAAACGCCGCCGCGGGGGGCACCGACGCGAGGATCACCTTGATCCCGTGCGCGCGCGCGAGTTCGGCCATGGTTTCGATATTGCCCTGCACGGTCGCCATCGTCGCCGCGCCGGTGTTGCCGGCGATGTCGTTGGTCGCGGCCATGATGTGGACCGCACGCGGCTTGAGCGCGATCACGTCCCGGCGGAAGCGGACCAGCATCTGCGCGGTGGTCTGCCCGCCGATCCCGCGATCGACGAGCCCGTCGGTGAACAGGTCGCGATCCGCGCCGATCCAGTTGTCGGTGATCGAGTCCCCCATGAACACCACGCGCACCGGTTTACCCGACGCCAGGACCTCGCGGTTCTGCGCCTGGTACCGGCACAGCTGCCCGAAATCGCGCGTCAGCATGTGGAGCTTCCACGCCTGCCACCCGGCGCCATCGCTAGGCTTGGGATGCGACGGGCACGGATCGGCGACGATCCCGACCGGATCGCTGGCATAGGGATCGCCGGGCACGTCGACCTGCGCGAACGCGGGGCTCGACACCACCGCAAGCGACAGCGCGAGCGTGCGAAGACCGCGCGCGCCGATCATGGCCGGCCGACGATCTTGACCAGCCCGGCCACCGCCTGCCCGGTCGGCAGCGGACCCGATGCGGTCAGCCGCCCGGCGCGGTCGTCCCAGTGCAGCGCGGATTTCACACCGCCACCCGTCTTGCCGGCGCCCTTGCCGTCACGATAGGCGTTGGTCACGCCATCGTCGTCGTAGAGCGTGAAATTGCCGTCCGCGCCCGGATAGACGCGGATTTCCGACAGCTTCTGCGCGGTCGCGGTGCTCGGCACCTGGACGCCCATCGGGATGATCGATCCTGCCCGCACGAACAGCGGAACCCGCGAGATCGGCGCGGCGACGTCGATCGTCTGCCCGCCACTGTGCCGCGCGTTGGTCCAGTAATCATACCAGTCCGCGCCCGCGGGCAGATAGACCGAGCGGTGCGTCACGCCCTGATCGGTGACCGGCGCCACCAGGAAGGCCGACCCGAACATGTATTCGTCGCCCATATTGGCGACCTTGGGATCGTTCGGGAAATCCATGAACAGCGCGCGCATCATCGGCGCGTTGGTCTCGTAGGTCTTCCGGCCGAGCGCGTAGATATACGGCATCAGCGTATAGCGGAGCCGCAGGAAATCGGCGAGCAGCGGTTCGGCCGCCGTGCCATATTCCCACAGCGCGGTGCCGGGGCGCTGGCCGTGGATGCGCAGCGTCGGGGTGAACACGCTATACCCGAACCAGCGCACGAACAGCTCGGGATAGTCGGTATAGCCCGGCGCCATCGCGGTCGCGCCGGCGGGATCGACCAGCACCGGGCGTTCGGCCTTGGGTCCGTTCGGCCATTGCCAACCGCCGATATCGCTGCCCCAATAGGGAATGCCGGTCGCGGTGAAATCGAGACCGGTCGGCACCTGCCGCTTGAGCGCTTCCCAGGTCGCCTGGATGTCCGACGACCAGAACAGCGCGCCGTTGCGCTGCGCGCCCAGATAGGCAGCGCGCGCGAGGATCAGGTTGCGCATCGTCGGGCGATCGCGCGCCGATCCTTCCGCGACGCTGGTGGTGTGCAGCAGCGGGAAGACGTTGTGATAGCGATCGCCCGACCCGATCGAGAAATAATGGCCGTCGGGGACGAGGTCGGGCTCGGTCTCGTCGAGCCAGATCCAGTCGAACCCCTGCGAGATGATGTTGTCGCGGATCCGGTCCCAATACCAGGCACGCGCGTCGGGGTTGGTCGTGTCGATCAGCCCGCCGGTCCGGTCCGAGCGGATCGGCAGGCCGTTGACGACGCTGCCGTCCTTCTCGTGGAGCAGCCAGCCCTTGTTCGCGAGCATATCGAAATAGCGCGATTCGGGCTCGTAGCGCGGCCACACACTGATGATCGAGTGCATCCCCATCGCCTTCAGCTTGGCGTTCATGCCCTTGGGGTCGGGGAAATAGGTGTGGTCGATGTCCATCTGGCCCATCCGGGTCCAGTGGAACCAGTCGAGCACCATCGCGTCGAGCGGCAGGCCACGACTGCGATAGCCCTCGGCGACCCCCAACAGCTCGGCCTGCGTCTCGTAGCGCGCCTTGCTCTGCAACAGCCCGAACGCCGCCTTGGGCGGGAGCGGCGTGGCGCCGGTCAGCCGCGCATAGCCGGCATAGAGCTCGTCGGTGGTCTTGCCCGAGATCACGAAGAACGACACGCGCTCGCCGACGTTCGACTGCCAGTGCGTCGAACCATGGAGACCGGGCGACACGGTGGTCTGCGACGGATTGTCCCAGACGATGCCGTAGCCCTTGTTGGTCACCATGAACGGCACGCAGACCGTCTCGCCCGCGGGCGCATCGTAATTGTGCCGACAATCGATCGTCCGCCCGCGCAGGTCGAGCACGCCCTCCTGGTTCTGGCCGAGCCCGTAATAATGCTCGTCGGTGGGCGCCGCGAACTGCGCACCGACGCGGAACGTCTTCTCGTCGTTGACCGTGTGCGGCGCCATCTCCCAGCCCGTCATGCGGGTCAGCAATGTGCCGTCGGCGCCGCGGACGGTTACCGCGACGGGCGGCAGCGACGGCGCGAAATAGCGCTCCATCTGGCTCGGCGCCTTGGGCCAGGGCTGCGCCTCGACGGTCAGCGCCAGCGCGGACGAGGTGAAGACATCGGCGCCAGCGTCGCTACGCCGCGCCCATCCCGCCGCGTCGGGCTTCGCGTTCGGTCCCGGCCCCGGTGCTGCGGTGGCCTCGGCGCGATCCGTCGAGATCGTCACGCGGACGATGTTCGGCGCATATGCCTCGACCGCGACGAAGCTGCCGTTGCGCTCGACCGTCGCGATCGGATCGGCCCAGGCCGCGGTCGAGACCAGCAGCGCCCCCAACGAGAGCAGGCCGCCCACGCGGCGTGAACGAAACGCGCTCGTCGGCACGGAAGATATCGGTCGCATATGCTTGTCCTCTCCTTCGACGGTAGACCCGCCGACTGGTATCGCTACCCTAAATGAAATTTTCGTCATGCAAAGGCCGCTTGCCGGCGGTTGTGTGCGGTCGCTCAGCGGTAATGGCCCATCGTCACCTTGAGCACCTGCGGCCGGTCGAGAAGATTGAGACCATAGTCGGTCTGGTCGCCGTTCCACACGCGCGCCGTCACCCAGCGACCGTTCTGGAAGCCGCCTTCCTCGACGCGCACCACCATGCCGCCGGGCTTGCCGTCGGCACCGTCGATGTTCACGCGGACATGATCGCCGACCAGCAGGAACTCGTCGGCGGACAGTTGCGCGACCGCGACGCCGCCGATCGGTTCGTTCGCCCAGGGCGCGGGATCAGACTTGAGCCAAGTCCAGTCCTTCATCCCGAACTGCCATTCACCCCAGCTCGCGCTGACCTTCCAGCCGCCCATCCGGGTCGAGACCGCCGCGCCGTCATCGGGCTTGGCGGCGCCCCAGGTCGGCCGTTCGAACGCGATCCGCGCCCAGTCGCGCATGATCGAGCCGAATATCCGATAGGCGAGCGCCAGCGGTTCGAGCGTCTTGTCGTCGATATCGCGCGCGCCGAGCGGGTAGTTGAAATAGCCGGTGTCATCGAGCCCGAACGGCGAGTAGCCGATCGCGCCACGTCCCATCGCCGGGTAGACGAAGCGGTGGAAGTCGCGGGCGTTGCCGATCTCCGGCACCATCAGCGCGTTGTCGGGCCGGGCGTATTTGTCGAGATACTGGACGACGTTGCCGGCGTCGCGATCGTAGATGTCGGGCGCCTGGAAATCGATATGCGGTGCCGCCGCCTTCCAGATATCGAGCACGTCCTGCTGCGGCCCACCGCTCGCGACGCCGTCGGGATCGGGTACGTTCGACGGTCCCGACAGGCTGGCGTTGACGTACATCGGCAGCGGCTTGACCGCCTTGCCAGCCGCCGCGATCGCGTCGACATAGGCGGCGACGTACCAGCTGTTGAACGCGCGGTCGGCCTGCGCGCCGAACGCC
This sequence comes from Sphingomonas sp. PP-F2F-G114-C0414, assembly GCF_003688595.1. Taxonomy (GTDB): domain Bacteria; phylum Pseudomonadota; class Alphaproteobacteria; order Sphingomonadales; family Sphingomonadaceae; genus Sphingomonas. Next base: position 60,128 of record NZ_RCWT01000010.1, on the reverse strand, counting down.
TGCGCCCAGGTGCCGCGCTTGCCGGTCGCGCGGGCGAGCGCGGCGGGAATGGTCTGCGCAAACAACGCGTTGCCGGTCGCCGAATAGTCGCGCGGATTGCGATAGCTGCCGGTCTCGTTCTCGGGCTGGACCAGGATCACGGTGTTCTGGCGATCATGGTCGCGCAGATATTCCATGACCTTGACGAACGCGCGGCGGTCGGCGTCGAGCGTCGCCTTGCCGTGTGCGCTGAGCACGCCGTGATCGCTGCCGTCGCGCGTCTTCATCCGCGGGAAGCGCCGGTTGTCGAGCTTCACCCAGTCGGGCGTGTACGCGAGACCAGTATTCTTCCACGTCCCGAACCACAGCAGCACCACCCGCTTGTCATGCCCCCGCGCCTGGTCGAGCAGCGCCTGTAGGAACGACAGGTCGAACTGTCCCTCGCGCGGCTCGACCTGCTGCCACGCGATCGGCACCTCGACGGTGTTGGCGCCGATCCGGTCGAGCACCGGCCACGCGGTCTTGAGCGCGTCGGGATAGTTGGTCGAATTGTTGACCTGCCCGCCCAGCATCGTGAACGGCGCACCATCGACGATCAGCGCATGCCGGCCGTTGCGCGTCTCGATGTGCGGGACCGCCGTGGCCCGACCCGGCGCGACTTGCGCGAGGACGGGATGCGCGACGCCGAGCGCCGCGAGAACGAGAAGTCGCCGGATCATTGAACCTCCTTGGGGTCGCCGTAGAACAGGCCGCGCCCGTCCATGCCGAGATAGACGCGGCCCTCGCGCCGCGGATCGCCCGAGACGACGCGGTAGCGGCCACCCCAGCGATGATCGTCATCGTCGATCCGCGACCAGCTCTGGCCGTCATCGACCGAGCGCCAGACCCCGCGCACGCCGTCACGCGTACCGACCGCGAAGACCGAGTCCTTGCCGAGGCCATAGAGTTCGACGCTAAGCGTCTCGCTGGCAGGGACGAAATTGCTGCCATAGTCGACGCTGCGGAACAGGCGATCGCCCGCCTGAAGCCACAGCGTTCCAGCGTGCCCCGGCACCGCCAGCAACGTGCTCTGTGCTTCGCGCCCCTGCCGGCCGATTGCCCGAAGCTGCGCGGGCAGGCCGTGGCCGGCGACGGGCGTGAAACTGGCGGCGGCATCGCGTGACAGCAGCACCCGGCCGCGCTCGACATCGACCGCATAGAAGATCCGTGGATCGCGCTTGTCGGCGACCGCCCGCGTCTTGCCCGGCAGTCCGCGCACCGGCATCCAAGTGCGGCCGCGGTCGCGCGTCACCTGCGGGATCGGCGTCGCGACCACCATTGTCGCACCATCCGCCGACACCGTGATCGGCCAATCGCCGTTCAGATCCTCGCGTCGGGCGGGCATGCCCATCGGTGGCACCGTCACCATCGTCCAGCTCCGGCCACCATCGTCCGAGCGCCCCAGCGAGCCATCGCGCGGTCGGTCGAGATACAGGCTGCCGCTGCGCACGATCACGTTCGGCGCCATCCCGGCATAGTCGAGCGCGTTCGTGTTCGACATGTACGGGTTCACGAAGGTCGGCCGCGGCGACCGATCAAGGTCGTCGTGGACGAAGCCCGCCAGATCGCCGAAGCCCGAGATCAGCGGCGCGCCACCGGTCGGCGACACGAGCGTGATGATCGCGGTCTGCTCGATGCCGCGAACCCAAGGCGCCCAGTTGATCGGGCCTGGATTGGTCGCATTTCGCGCCGCATAGACGGTCGCCCCGGTCGTATACACCATCCGCGCGGGATCGAACGGATCGATCGCCAGCCCCGAGATCCAGTGCCCGAAATCCGCGCCCTTGCCCTCGTGCAGCAGGAACGGTGTCGCCGAGACGTCGCGCCGGCTGCGCGCCCCCAGATCGTCCCAGCTGCGGCCGTCATCGTGGCTGATCCACACCGAGTCGCCGTGGCGATAGCGATCGACCGAGCTGACCGCGACGGTCCCGGTCTGGCGTCTCGATACCGCGACGCCAAGAAACGCGCCTTCCGCACCGGTCGCACGCCAGGCGGCGGGGGTGACGTCGCGCCCGCGCCCGTCGGGGCCGTAGCGCCATACCGCCCCCGTCGCGATCCCGCTCGGTCCCAGACCGCTCGCATAGCCCACCCACAGCACGCCGCGGCGATCAACCACGCCCTTGCCGGCGAACAGCCGCGGCCCCTCCGCCGCATGCCACGTCAGTCCGGCGTCGTCGGAGCGGTAGAGATTGGCCGCGCCGGGATCCGCTACGCCCGCCCACAGCCTGCGCGACCCCCCGCCCGGACGCCCGCTCGTCGGGTCGATCGCCACGAACGAGACGCCGCCATGCGTTGTCCGCGAAGCCGGTTTGCCGAGGCCCGCGACCGGGAAACCCGCCACCTTCGCCCAGGTCGCGCCCGCGTCACTGCTGCGCCACAGGCCGTCATGACGCGATCCGAAGAACAGCGTCTGCGTCTGGTTGGGATCTACCGCGAGCCGTTCGCCCATGCCCCGACCGTCCTCGTTGCCACCCATCGCGAACGGCACGGGGGTAGTCCGCCACGAACGCCCGCGATCGGTCGACCGCAGGATCGCCGCGGGCTGGCGCGCTCCTACGCCAGCCGCCATGTAGACGATGTCGGCATTGCGGGGATCGGGCGCGATGCTCTCGATCCCCATATAGCTCGACGTCGCGGTGCCGTCCTGCAACGCCGACCACCGCTGCGTCGCGTCGTCCCACCGGTACGCGCCACCCATGTCCGTCCGCAGATAGGCGAGCCCGCGCTCGACCTCGCTGAACACGATATTCGGCGCGTAGCCGCCCGCTCCGACCGTCACGTTGGTCCAGCGATAGGGAACGGCTTCCGGCGACCGGCTCCAGCCCGGCGCGGACACCATGATCAGCAGCGCCGCCGGGAGCCAATGAAAGCCGCGACGGCGGACGGCGATGCGGATCATGCCGCGATTGCCGCCGCGCAATGCTGCGCGATGAACTGCTCGTGCGTCGGCATCGCATCGGCGGTCTTGCCGATCATATCGCGAACATGGTCCATGAACCGCGCGGATTCTTCTGTTGGCAGCGCGGCGACCAGCGGATCGGTCGACGCCGGGCGCACCCCCTGCCCGAGCAGCACCGCGATCCAACCATCGGGCGTGAACAGCTCGCCCTGTTCGCGGAACGTCCGTGCCTTGCCCGACCAGAGATCGAGCTTGGCTTGCAGCGTATCCGGGATCGTCATGGTCCGGCAGTGGTTCCAGAACGTCGAATCCGACCGCTCGGTCGCGTGATAGTGGAGGATGATGAAATCGCGGATCTGTGCATATTCGCGCAGCATCACGCGGTTATATTCGGCGATCTCGACACCGCCGAACCCGCGGTCCGGAAACAGCGTCATCAGCCGCGTGATACCCGACTGGATCAGATGGATGCTGGTCGATTCGAGCGGTTCCAGGAACCCGCCAGACAGCCCGATCGCGACGCAGTTCCGCTCCCACAGCCGTTCGCGGCGACCCGCGACGAACCGCAACTGGCGCGGCTCCGCCGATGGCTTGCCGTCCAGCCCGGCGAGCAGCGCGCGCAGCGCAGCATCGTCGTCGACATGGTCGCTGGCATAGACGTGGCCGTTGCCGACCCGGTGCTGGAGCGGGATCCGCCACCGCCAGCCGGCCGTATCGGCGGTCGCGCGCGTGTACGGCGTCAGCATCCCCTGTCGCTCGCTCGGCACCGCCCAGGCGCGATCGCACGGCAGCCAATGCTGCCAGCTCGTGAACGGCACCCCCAGCGCGTCGCCGAGCAGCAACGACCGGAAGCCGCTGCAATCGATGAACAGCTCGCCGTCGATAAGGCGATCGCCGTCGAGCCGTAAACCGGTGATGAAGCCCGTCTCGGCATCGCGGTCGACCGCCGCTACGCGTCCCTCGACGCGCACGACGCCCGCTTCTTCGGCCATCCCGCGCAGAAACTTCGCGTACAGCGCGGCGTCGAAATGAAACGCATAGGACAGCGTCGACAGCACCGATTGCGGATTGCTCGTCGGGCGCGTGAACCGCCCTTTCCGCGCGGCGACCGCGGACAGGCAATAATCGCCGATCGGGCCCGGATCGCCGCCAAGGTTCGCCTGCCGCAACCACAGCTGATGGAACGAGACGCCCTCGATATCGCGGCCATGCGTACCGAACGGATGCAGATAGGAGTCGCCCAGCCGCCGCCAGTCGCGAAATTCGATCCCCAGCTTGAACGTCGCGCCGGTCGCGCGGACGAGCGCGTCCTCGTCGATCCCGAGCATCCGGTTGTAATCGCGTAGCGACGGGATCGTCGCCTCGCCGACCCCGACCGTGCCGATGCCCTCGGATTCGACCAGCGTCACCGCGACACCGGTCGCGACCAGACGCGACAATGCCGCGGCGGTCATCCACCCGGCGGTCCCGCCACCGACGATCACGACCTTGGTGATGCGCGTCGCCGGCGTACCGGTCACGCGGGTGCCCGCGCGCCGAAACGATGCGTCTGCGCATAATCGACCAGCGCGCGGTTCGACGGCAGGTTGGCGATCGCATACTGCGCCTGCCGCTGCACCTCGGCGAACGCGCGCCGTGCATCCTCGGGATAGCGCAACGCCCCCGCCTTTGCGCTCAGGTCGGTCTTCCAGCCCATCCCGTACAGCACATATTGCCAGCTCGCGTCGGTGAAGATGTCGACCTGCCCGTCGATGTCGAGTTCGTTGGGCGGCCGGAACCGCCAGCGGTCGAGCAGTTCGAGCAGGCTGTCCGGGACTGACGCATCCGCCACGTTGTCGCGCCAGAACGCCGTGTCGCGCCGTTCCGAGATGCAGTAATGCAGCTTGATGAAATCGAGCGCGCGCTCGTAGCGGCGCAGCATGTTCGCGTTGAACTGCCGCGCGGAGGTTTCGTAATCGCCGCCCCAGGGGAAGAGGTTGGCGATCATCCCCGCCGACACCTCGGCAAACGCGATCCCGGTCGCCTCGAGAGGCTCGAAGAACCCGCTCGACAGCCCAACCGCGACGCAGTTCTTGTACCAGTTGACCTCGCGGTAGCCTGCATCGAACTTGAAATGGCGCACCTCTGCCTCGCCGCCGCCAGCGCCCAGATAGCCGCGCAACACCCGCTCGGCGGTCTCGTCGTCGCTGTGATCCGACGAATAGACGTGACCGATGCCGCGCCGGCGATCGAGGCCGATATCCCAGATCCAGCCTGCTTCCTGCGCGGTCGAGATGGTGTACGAGGCGATCGGCTCATCCCGCCGCGCATAGGGCAGCTGTGCGGTGATCGCGCGGTTGCAGAACAGCACGTCGCGACACGATCGGTATGGTATCTTCATCGCCTTGCCGATCAGCTCGGCGCGAAATCCCGTGCAATCGATGTAGAGATCGGCATCGAGCAGACCGTTCTGCTCGGTCCGCAACCCGCCGATCGCACCATCGGCATCGAGCAGCACTTCGGTGACGGTATCGGTCAGATGCCGCACGCCGTTCTTCACGCCCTGCTCGCGCAATAGCCCGGCGAGCGCCACCGCATCGAAATGGAACGCGTAGTTGAGCGGCCCGACATAATCCGGGTTGGTTGCCAGTTTCGGCGCCCGCATCTGGTCCGCCGCTTTCTTCTGCGGGTTGGAAACCTCGTCCCAATTGTCCGGACCGCCATAGCCGAGCAACCAGTAGGGCAGCAGATCCAGCCCGTCGCTCGCATCCGCGATCTGGAAGGGATGCAGGTAATGATCGGTACGACCTTGGCCGGGCTCATGGCGCCAATGGACGAATTTTGCCCCCTGCTTGAACGTCGCACCGCAGCGACGGACCAGTTCGGCCTCGTCGATACCGATCGTCGCCAAGGTCCGCCGAATGGTCGGGAACGTCCCCTCGCCCACCCCGAGAATGCCGATATCGCGCGACTCGACGAGCGTGATCGAGACCCCGCCCGCAAGGTCGGCACCGAGACGCTTGGCCAGATAGCCAGCGGTCAGCCACCCGGCGGTACCGCCGCCGACGATCAGGATTTGCTTGCGCATCGCGCCCTCCGCTCGATCGCCGGCCGACCGCGGGTCGACCGGCGATGCATCATCGTCAGAAGGCGAGGTTGATACCAGTGCTGATCCGGCGATCGGCCTGGAACCAGCTCCGGCCAACCAGTTCGCCACCGGGATAGCCGCCCATCAGCGTACGCTGGGTGGACGCAGTCAGGTTGGTGCCCTGCACGCCGAACGAGAACTGGTCGTTCACCTTGAACCGAATACCGGCATCGATCGACCCGTAGTTGCCGCCATAGATCGGCAGCGCGATCTGGGTCGAGGCATCGGCGCCGCCATCCTGGTTGCTGACGACACCCGGCGCACTGTAATAGGTGTACGTGCCGTTCGTGCCGTTGCTGTTCGTCGACAGCAGGTACCGCGAGCGCCACGAATAGGCGATGCGCAGCGAGATCGGGTTGCGCTCGTAGAGCAACGTCGCGTTCAGATTGTGCTTCGACAGCCCGACCAGCGGCGCATCGTTCCTGACGGTACCGGTGATATCGCGATAGGCGTCGCCCGGATTGCTGCTCTTGATGAACGTGTAGTTGCCCTCGAAGCCGATCCCGGCAAGCGCACCCGGCAGCATGTCGAAGAAGAACCGACCGCCGACCTCGACGCCTTTGACCGTCGCCGCCTTGGTCGAGTTGCTGTAGTCGGTCGCCGACGCCGAGACGTTTTCCGTCGTGCCGTCGGTGAACTGGACCGTCACCTGCCGGGTGGTCAGCGCGTAGATCGGCAGGTTGGTCAGCCGCTTGTAGAACGGTGCGACGTGGAACGACGTCCCCGCACGACCGTAATACTCGAGCGAAACGTCGAAATTGTTCGACAGCGTCGGCTTGAGCAACGGATTGCCGGTGTCCGCGGTGAAGTTGTTGAACGTCCCGAACCCGCCCGGAGTCTGGCTGGCGGTCGTTGCTACGCCGACCGAACCGGAGGCCCGCAACGCGTTGAAGGTCGGCAGATCCATCGTGATGTTGTACCCGCCGCGGAGCTTGATCTTGTCCGTCGGCGAAAATTCGAGATTGATCGACGGCAGGACGCGCGTGAAATCGGCCTTGCCGCCGCGCGCGAGGAAGGTGTTCGCCAGCGTCTGCTGGACGCCGTTGCGGATGAAGACGGTTCCGCCGTTCTGCTGGATGAAACCGCTGCCTTCGTTCTCGATGTGAACGACCCGTACGCCGACGTTGCCCGAGATGCCGCGCGCGTCCCCCTCGGGGCCGAAGCGCACCAGTGCGTAGCCCGCGGTATTCTTGGTGCGGTTCTCGACCTGATCGCCCGGCAGGACGAAGCCGACCGGCCGGATCGCCAAGGTGCCATCAGGATTGAACTGGCCACCATAGCCGGTGACCGGCAGAGGCCCCGAGGCCGAACAGTCGAACTCCCGGCCGGTGCAGAAGCCAGCGGGGGGCGCCGTCACCAGTCCGGTGCGGTTGACGTTGAACCGCGACGCCAAATCCTCCGACGCAAACATCAAATTGCCCGGCAGCGTCGTTTCGCCGCGGAAGAAGTCCTTGAACGCGTGGCTGGCAACGTCGCCCGGTGCCGCATTGGCGTACGTCAGCTGCGGATCGCCATTCCAGCCACGGCCGAGCGCGGTCCAGTTATAGCCGTTCGCCAGATCGCGCTCGGTGCGCTTGGCGTAGCGGCCCCCGACCTTGATCGACCGGAAGAAGCTGTTGTCGAACGTGTATTCGGCATCGAGCTGCCCCGCGTCGAGACGCCCCTTGTTCCGCTCGTTGTGCGGCATCGACGCCGTCCAGAGATAGTTCGCCGGATCGGCGAACGATGCCTGCGTCGCCGGATTGACGCTGACCTGGGGCAGATCGCCCGTCAGGTCCATGCCGAAGCTCTGGCCGAAACCGATGTCCCGGAAGATGTCGATGCGATCATAGATCTGGCGTGAATCGACGCGCTGCAGCGAGCCCTTCAGCGACAAATGGCTGTCGACCGGCGCCCAGGCGAACGACAGCGAGTAATCGCGCGTCCGCGTGTTGCTCTGGACGAAGCCCTTGTTGCCGCTGCTATTGACCGCACCGCCGGTCGGCGCGAACGTGCCCGTGTCGCGGTTGAACAGCGCGTTCGTCTTCGTCAGCAGGCCGTTGCTGTCGAAACTGCTGCTCGACGGATCGACGGCCAGTGTCTGCGAATCGAGCTGCGTGCCGTAGTCGCTCGACTGGCTCTTGTAGCGCGACTGGAAGAAGCTGCCGGTGAAGGTCAGCGACTCCGCCGGCTGCCACTGCGCCGCGCCGTAGATGCCGTAGCGCTTGTACTGGAACGCCTCGTCGCCATACGCGAAGCCGCTCGGGACATATTTGCTGCTGCCGTCGCTCAGCGTCGTCTTGAAATAAGGGCTGACGCGGAGGAACTGCGAGAGCGAACTGAACTGGCTGAACGCGACGTCGCCGAGCAGGCCGATCCGGCCGATCGGCGTCTCGAACGAATCGGTGACCAGCACCGAGCCCGACGGATCGGCCTTGTTCGCCATGTCGCCCAGCGCGAGCTCGCCGGTTCCCGAGACGTGGAACTTGCCGTTGAAGTCGAACGGGAGCTTGGTGCGCAGATCGATCTGGCCGCCGGTGCCGCCTTCGATCAGATCCGCCGTCGATGCCTTGTAGACATCGACTGCGGACATGAGCTCGGGGGTGACGTCGCTCCACAGGATCGCCCGGCCGTTGTTCGCGCTGAAGATCTCGCGGCCGTTCAGGCGCGATGCGACGCCGGTCAGTCCGCGCACCTGCACGCCGGAACCCTGAACCGAATAGTGATCGGGATCGCCGAGCGCGGCGAAACGCACGATCGACACGCCCGAAACGCGCTGCAGGACTTCCGTAATCGAATTGTCAGGCAACTTGCCCGCATCGTCGGCGACAACCGAATCGACGATCGTCTCGCTCCGACGTTTCCGTTCGTCGGCAGCTTCGAGCGCGGCGCGGCGACCAGTAACGACAATATCGCCGCCCGTTTGATCAGCCGCCGGATCGCCAGGGGCGTGTTCCGGTGCCGCCGCTTGGGTTGTGTCAGGCGATATGGCCTGCGTTTCAGCCTGGGCCCAGGCATTTCCGCTGAAGCCGGCAGCGATCAGTGCCGCTGCGGATACGCCAGCGCGCATCGCAACCATGGCATTCCCGCGGCGATGAGAACCGATAACAAACATGTTCATAGAACCCTCCCCTATGCACGACGCGTTTTTACGCACCGCCCCCAGTTAAGCCGCACCTTATTATGGTACTGCCTCGCCGGCGTGGTAGCCTTACCATGATTGTACGACAATTGAAAAATTCGTTATTTTTTTGAGGGTTGCCTTATGGCGAGACGGAATAACCAGACGGGCCTCTCCTGCGCCGGGAGACTGGGAAGATTGGGCGCAAAAGCGCTACCAGTGCGGGGCGCCTCTGACCGGTATGAAGGTGCGGGGACTGCTCCAGTATGATGGCGACCGTCCAAGTACCGGCATACCGACGGTCGGGTCTACTGCCCGCCGTTGCGTCACGGGCTTGCCGGCGCCAGGCTGCGCAAGTCCAATACGCCTTCAGACGGATTTAGAGTCGATGGTTCACCAGATCGATTCTCGATTAAGGACTATCACAAACCAACGATTGCCGTTTCGACAAGCGGAGAGCCGATTAGGTGGAAGCTCTGGGACAGTCAGGTTTTTAGGTATCGGCAAAAGTGAACGGTAAAACGGTTCGCTAACGTTCCGTGCGGCCGAGAGCGAGCCGACGACAGTGTGAGCCGACAGCGAACGGACCACGGTGTACCATAGTCTTGGACGAGATTTGATCGCGGAGATTACCATCACTAGTCAACAGCCATATAAATCAGTTATCTATATGACAGAACATTTTCCATCTAGAAAAAGTAATTTCAATAGATTGCCCATTGATTACATTTAGCTTTGTCGATGAACTATTAATTCAGAAACTACACCTAAGTCGAACAATGACATTGGACGTTGCGATCATAGGCTATTGAATTGGGACGATATCTAGTTTTGTTTCTGATTTGAGCTGACCGGTGAAATCTTCGCAAATATGATTAGGTGCAGATCTTGTATTGCATTATTTGGGGCAACAACATGGATGGCGAGAGAAAAGCAGTACTCCATATCGCTCGCAATCAACACCCCATTTCAGCCATCGGTCCAGCTTCGGAGAAAAGGCATAGCGTGAGATTTACTTGCCAGATTCAGGCCCGATGAGGTCAATAAACTTGCCATCTGAGTCGAGCATGATCCCGACGAGAAGTGTGCGATCGGGATAGACGAGCGTAAACTCGTCGAAGCCGAACCCATTGGGCCGTCGAAAGCGGATGGCCTGCGGAATGCTGAGCGGTTGCAGCCGGCGGTGCGTGGCCGTCAGCGCCGCGCGGCCTGCCTCCGAGGCGTCCGGTTTCATCAACGTGTAATCAGCCTCAGACGCGGTACGGCCGGCAAAGAGGCGGCGCAGCATCGCCTCCCCGCCCTTGAGCGCCACGGTTCGCGGCGCGAAGGCTGAGACGGGGGATGCCGCTTCGATCGTAGCGGCAGCGGGCACTTGACCGAGGCGGCGCAGTGCCGTGGCAAGCGCATCCGGGGCGGGGACCTTGAGATCGGGCTGTACGCCACGTCCTTCCCAGTTCGATCCGGTAACGGGGCTCTCCGCGCGACCGGTCGGGATAAACGCCATGACACCGTGTCCAATGGAAACACGCTCCCCGGGGTTCGCGCCGCCCCCGGTCACCTCGCCGACAACGGTGCCGAGCTTCAGCGTCTGCATGTCGTAGGCGAGCTCCTCGCCACCCGAAAAGGTATTGCTGCTCGTAAGGACATAGGCAGGCACACCGGCGAAACTGACCGGGGTCGGCTCGCTGAAGAAGTAATCGCGCTTAAGCTCGGTGGTCCCTGCCTTGCGCTCAACGATGCTGTTGATCTTGGTCCGCTTGCCCGCAGGAATAAGATAGCTGACCAGGTAGCTTACCGATGCCGGATCTCCGCCACCGTTGCCGCGCATGTCTAGAATCAAGGCGCGACTGCCCTTCAACCCCGCCATCGCGCGTTCGAGCGCTGGTTTGAACGCCCAGGGGTTGGCGAACCCGTCGATTTGGAGATAGTCGATCCCACCTGGCAGTCGATCAGCGCGGACGATCCCGGCCTCGCCGGCTGGCATCGACGCAACGCTAGACGCTGGCCGGTTCGTTGTGTCGAACACCATCAGGTGTTTGTCGGTCATGACACTGCGGAGGTCCTTGGTCAGGCGCGTGGCGAACGCGGGCAGATCCACAATCCGATCGTAGGCGCCCGAGGCTGCGGCGGCGGTGATCGCGGCGGCCCCCTTCTCGCCGACCACCGGATATATGTATCTGCTGCGCAACTCGGTCGACAAGCGCGCCACGATCGCTGTGCGAGCGGCCGTGTCGAGATTCGAAGTCCGTGCAGGCGTGGCCGAAGCCGTGGCGGTTTGAGCGCCGGCAGACGGTGGCTTGGATAACGCTAAAAAAGGGAGGAGCAGCATGAGGGCATGGCGACGACAGGGCATCGATTACTCCTTGGTCGATTTGAGAGCGGCGAGGCGCATTGAGATCGATGACGCATCAAGCTGGGCGTCAAAGCGATCGAGGACTGAGATCAGAGAAGCGTCGATGTCCGCAAACAGGCCCTCAAACAAGGCGTTGAGGTCCGCGTTGAAAGCCTTGAGCGCGGCAGCCTCGTGACGCGCCTTGTCCGTCGGGCTTAAGACGCGTCGCCGGCCATCGGACGGATCAGCGTTGACCTCGACCAAGCCACGCTCTTGAAATTCCCTTGCCATGCGGACGATGAGCGGGTGCGACAATCGCAGGCGTCGCGCGATTTCTACCACCCCGATCTGTTGGTGCTCAACGATCAGTAACAGCATCGAAGCGCCACGCGGTGGAACGTCGAGGCCTAGCTGGAGAAGAACGCCGCTTATCTGGTTGACGATACGGTCCGACGAGCGGCGCAGTCGATGCGCTAGGAATGCGCTCCCATGTGACTCGATGAAGTCGGCCATAACGGAAAAGTGTTCAGTAACAGGTTACGTGTCAAGTTACGTATGTGGCATCGTGAAGGCCATCCGCCACTACCCGCTTTCGTGATCAAATTCCAATATCGAACGGTACTTCACGTGCCGGAGCTTTTTGAACAGAAACCTGTTGCGGAACAGTTGCTTGGGCGAGCGTGCGGAATGCCGGTCAGGGCACCTGCTTTCCCAAATCCGTTCCCAACTGCTCTTTCCCGAAATGGCCTGTCCGTTCCGGAGAAACGACAAAGATCGCGCTTAACGAATTGCCGTTATTTAGGAATTCGGATGGTCAGCTTGGACGTCCACGTGTGGACAGCGTCCCTGCCCTACGACTTCTGACCCGTCGAACGACAGCCGAGCGTTCAAGGGCCATGCCGCCTCTCCAACACCTGTTAATGTGAAGTCAATACGTTGCGTCGAGCGTTCAGTACTATCACAGAGTCAATTCGAATGAGACTCAGGTAACCGTTGCCGATCAATTTAGCCGGTTGCTGGCAGCACCCCCGATTTCGTGGACACTGAATGACGTACAGCTTGTTCTACGATTTTCGTCGTAACCTGCAGGGATACGATCGCGGCGGGTAGCCTGCATCAAACGGTTGAGACTGCCGAAAGACGGCCGGTGCAGACGGTACGCAGATATAAGATCAGGTCGAGCGCGAAGATATACCGACCTCCGGGCCACCGCCATAAAGTTCTTTTTTATCCGCTATTTTCCGAAGTTGGCGATTTCTTGCGCTCTGGTCAGCAGCATTGCTGGAATGATATAATTTCACGGTCTTGTGGATTCCAAGGCCGCGCTCGGGCGTTTGCTTGACGCTTCCGTTATGACCGGGCGCCCTCGCATTCTGACGCTAGTCACATGGCCTCGGCAAAGATAGTCCCACAATCCGCTTCAAAGATCTCGGATCAATCCGGACATCTGGATGTCAGGATTGATCCGGTTCATCTGGTATAGATTTTAAACGGCATCGAAGAATCGTTCCGTCGTCAGTCGTTCTGCTCATCGATCGATTTGAACCAGACCATGTCGGCCTGCCAGCCGCGTTCGGCGGCGAGCGAGACGAGGCGGTCGCGCCAGTCTGCGCCCCGCGCGCCGAGCGGCGGCGCAACGACCGCCGGGTCGAGCGGCGCGCGGCCGGTGATCAGCAGCAAGCCCGACCAGCCCTGGTGGTCGAGATCGATCTGGAGCCGATACGTGTCACCGCCGAGATCCGTAATCGGCACGCCGTTGCGCGAACTCGCGAGTTGCGCGCGGAACGCGGCGCGATCGGGGATCAGCATGTCGATCTTGCCCGAGGGTTCGAGCCCGACGAGCGTGAAATCGGTTTTGGGATCGCGCACCGCGATCTTGACGATCGCACTGGCGGCACTCGTCCCGGCATAGGCGGAGTCGCCCGTCTGGCGGCGCATCTCGAACTTGCGTTGCGCGACCGACAGGCGGGTGTCGTCGGGGGCACCGATCTGGCGATAGGCGTCGAGCGCGGCGCACCCCGCTGGCGTGATCGGCGCGACCTCCGAGAAATCCAGCACGGCCCCCTTGCCGCCCTGCGACGCCAGCGCGTGGCTGATCTCGGCCTGCGCGGCGGACGGGTTGCCGGCGACCCCGGTGAGCGCGATCTGCGGCTGGTCGCGACCCTGCGTTACGCTGACGATCCGCAGCCACGTACAGCTGACCGACGGCAGCGCCGAGGCGACGGCGCTGCGGACGTCGTCGATGCCGTCCATCGCGGGCCTGGCGGTTGCCACGGACGCGGTCGCTGGAGCCGAGCGATGGCGGGTGGCATAGACGACCAGCGACGCCAGCAGGATGACGGCGACGATCCCCAGCGCGATCCAGCGCACCGGGAAGGTCGCCGGCTTTTCGACCGGTACCGGCACTGCCTCGATCTTCGCGATCTCCGCCAGCACCTCGACCATCGAGCCGATACGTGCGGTCGGATCGGCCTTCGTCATGCGCGCGAGCAGCGGCCGCAGAACCTCCGGCGCAGGCGACAGGTCCGGTCCCGCCCGCCGCTTGTCGACCGCATCGACCAGCGACCCGCCGAGCCCGACGTCGCGCCCCGCCGCGACCGCCAGGATCACCAGCGCCAGGCTGTAGACATCGGTCCACGGCCCCAGCCGGCGATCGAAGTCGCCAAGCTGTTCGGGCGCGACATAGCCGAGCTTGCCCGCGAACCCGTCGCCGACGATCGTCGCGGTGCCGGGGTCGAGATCCTTGGCGATCCCGAAATCGATGATCTTCGCGCGCGCAAGATCGCCGCCGCCGAGCAGGATGTTGTCGGGCGAGATATCCCGGTGGATCGCGCCGAGCGCATGCGCCGCCTGCAAGCCCGATGCGAGCCGCCGCAGCAGCGCCACCAGCGCTTCGGGCGAGGCCTCCACGGTCTTCAGCACATCTGACAGGTTGGTGCCGTCGATATATTCGGTGACGATGTAGAGCACGCCGAGCTGCGGCTCCTGCGCCAGCACGCGGTACTGCACTACCGCCTCGTGATGAAGATGAGTCAGCGTCCGCGCCTCGCGACGGAACAGCGTGATGACGTTCTCGTCGGCGGCGAGCGCGGGCAGCATCACCTTGATCGCGACGCGTTCGTCGGTGATGATGTTGGCGCCCTCGAACACTTCGCCCATGCCGCCGCGCGCGATGAAGCGCTTCACCTCGAAGATGTGGTTGAGGACATCGCCGACCTTGATGCCCCGTGCCGCCACGCGCGGTGCGATCGGGGGGAGCGGCGGTGTCGCCGATCCGGCTTCGAAGACGGTGGCCTGGTCGGGCTGCTGCGGCACGAAGACGGTGCGGCCATCATCGACAGGACTGCTATCGATCGGGCCATCATCGATAGGGCCATGATCGATAGGGCGGCCATTGATCGGCGGGTCGCTCTCGTCGGTCACGCGAAGCCCCCCGGCATCGGCGACAGCGACAACAAGGTCGGCTCGCCCGTGGTCACGACGATCACCGTGACGTTGTCGGGGGCACCGCGCTCCAGCGTCAGCGCGATCAACCGGTCGCGAATCGCCGCCTTGCCATCGGCCGCGGCGAGCATCGCGGTCAGCTCGGGATCGCCCACCTGCCCGGTCAGCCCGTCGCTGCACAGCAGGAAGACGTCGCCCGCCTCCGCCGCGTCAACCACGACATCGACCTCGAGCGTCGCGGTGACGCCGACCGCACGCGCCAGCACGTGCGACCGCGGATGCGCGGCGGCCTCATGCGGTTCGAGCAGGCCACGGTCGACCATCTCCTGCACCTGCGTGTGATCACGCGTGAGTTGATAGAGGACGCCGTCACGCAACAGATAGGCACGGCTGTCGCCGACCCAGACCACGCCGAACCGACCGTCGCGCACCAGCAAGGCGGCGACCGTGGTGCCCATCTGCTGCCCGCGCGCCTGCGCTTCCGCCCAGATCCGCGCATTGCCCGCATGGATCGCCGCCGCAATCTCCCGACAGGCCTCGTCGAAATCGTCGGGTAGCGCAGCGTCCGCCAGCGCCGTGGTCAGGACCTGCGACGCCCAGTCGCCGTGCGCATGTCCCCCCATCCCGTCTGCGACCGCCCACACGCCGTCCGCGCCGCGATCGCAAAAGCTGTCTTCGTTGGCGCGGCGGACCATGCCGACGTGCGACGCGGCGACGCCTTCGGTGCGCAACGTGCGGCCGTTCACGACGCAACCGTCGATATGGCGGGGGTCAGCATCGCGGGAATCAGGTCGGCCGGATACGCAGCGGACCGCTCACCGGGCGCGAACGCCTCGCCGCCCAACGTCCACCACCGGCAGGATCGTTCCGCCGGCTCTCGAGCGACCATGAGCATGTCTGCCTGCTCGACCAGCGCATCGGCGGTCCAGCCCCCGGCGATCGCGTCGTACAGCAAGCCCTCGCACGCCTCCGCTATCGCAGCGTCCGCTGCTCCCGTCACCCCGACGAAGACCGGAAAGCGTCGCCCGACCGCATCCTGCGAGGCCGCGAGCGCACCCGACAGGCCACCTTCGACGACGTCGAGGACGCAGCGCCACGGCGGCGCGCTGTCGAACCGCTCTTCGAACGCCGCACCGTGCAGCGTCCGCGCGTCGGCCAGCGACGTCGACAGCCAGGCATCGAGCGCCTCCCGCTCATCCGCACGCCAGCCGCGCGACACGAAGTCGCCATGCGCGGGCAGTTTGCCAAACAATCGCGCGGTTCCCGTCACAGCGCACCGGGGCAGCGGAACGACCACAGGCCACCGCGGCTGAACGGGTTGCGGTCGCTCGGCAGCCCGACCAGCAACGTCGCCGCACCGCCGCCGTCGCCGAACCGCGCCTTGATCGCCCGCTGCCCGGCATTCTGCTTGTCGGCCTTGTCCATCACCCGGAACAGCGCCCAGGGGCCCTCGGCGTTCCAATGCGCGATCTCGGCGCCGGGCTTGGGCTCGCTGGTCGGATCGGCCTGCGCCGGGCCGGGGCGATAGAGGACAACCGACGCTTCGGGCAGGCCACCGCTCGCCGACCACAGCAACGGCTTGGCACCGTTGATCGACGGCGTGAAGCGATAGCGCGTGCCGCCGCTCGCCACTTCGACCATGCCGACGTCGCTGCCGAAGCTCGCGACGGAAATCTTGATCGGCAAGCCGCCGACGAGCAGGTCGCGCAGCTGCCCCGCCTTGGCGAACGCCTCCGGGCTCGACGGGTTGAGCGACGCGGTGATCGGGTCCTCGCTGCGCCAGCGCCAGACGGGGCCATCGGTCTGCATCAGCGCCTTCAGCCGCGTCTGGACGAAGCCGTCGATGACGCCGCCCATCCCGAACACGCGCAGCGCATCAACCATCGACGCATCCTGCGCCGACGCCGCGAAGAAAGGGTAGTGCTCCTGGGCAACCTCCTTGCAGGCCGGCAGGACGGTCTGCGCATAGGCATCCGCGATCGCGCCCTTCGCCGCGCCGATCTGCGCCGACGCGCCGCCACCGGTCGCGCTCGAGACGAACCCCTGCAACTGCGGTGGCGCGCCGGCTGCGGCGGCCTTCACCGACGCCATCGCCGTCGCCATGCCCGCCTGCGTGGCATCCGCACCGCCGCCGCCGCCGACAGACTGCGCGGCCATCACCGCCTGCCCCGCCTCTTTCAGCGCGGCGACGAACTCGTCGACCGGCGCCGATCCGCGTCCGTCCCCGGCATAATCCTGGAGCGGCTGGAAATACGCGGCGATCTCCTCGCCCGCATCGATCCCGGAGGCCCGGTCGCGGTTCGCTTCCTGCGCAAAGCGCCCTAAGCGCGATCGATTCAGGCCATAGCGGGTCGCCCGCGCCAGCCCCGCTTTCGCACCGCCCTCGAAGATGGTGTTCTTGCGCAGTTCGAGCAGCACGCGCTTCAGCGGCGACGGGCTCTTGGTGAACGCCCCGAACGCGACCGGATCGCGGAAATACGGGCCGGGCTGCAACGTCTTCAGCACGCCTTCCCACGCGGCGATATAGTCCTTGGCATAGAGACCGGCGACCCCCGGCCGGACGTTGCTCATCTCGTCGCGAACGCCGCCGTTGCCGGCATCGCCGCCCAGCACCCACAGGTCGCGCTTCAGGTCCTGCTGTACCGTGGCCAGCCCGACCATGTACGCGCGCTCGTAGCCGGCGCGCGTGAAGAAATACGGGATGCGCGCGGTCAGCACCTGCTTGGGATTGGCGAAGGCGAGCGCGTCGCCCTGCGACAGGATGTTCGCCATCTCCCACGGCGCGCCGGCGCTCGCCGCCTTCTGCCGCAGCACCGCATAAGCGCGATCGGCGAGCGACAGCGTCTGCACCGCCGCACGTGCCTGCGCGACGAGCGCTCCGTCGAGCGGCGGCTTCCGGTTCGGCCAGACGCTCGCCATGTCGGTATCGCCCAGCAGCGCATCGAGATGCTGCGCCAACTGGTCGCGCTCGCCCTGGCTGTCCGCCCCCGGATAGACCTGAGTCGCCCAGTCGTTCGTCACCCAGGCCCGCACCGTCTTGGCATCCATCGGGCCCTGCTGGCCGAGCATCAGATACACTTTGAGCGGTTCGTACAGCCGCATCGGATCCGCGCCGTCGGTGCGCATCGCCGTCTCCAGCCGCAGCAGCAGGCGCGGCAGCATCACGCGGCGAAGAGCCTCGCGGTACGTCTCCTCCGCCTCGCGGCTGAGGCTCGACTGATACAGGCCGAAGGTCATCGCGAGCGGTGGCCCGCCGGCGACGCGCGCAGCGTATCCGCGGGGCAGCGCGCGCAACGCATTCAGCCCCGGCAGCGCCGCGCGCAGGTCGGCATCGCCGTCGCGGACCTGGCGCAGATCGACGCCGGCGTCGCGGAGTTGGGCCTCGGCTGCTCCCGCCTTGGTCGCGAGATCGGCCTGGAAACTGCGGTTGCGCGCATAGCTCACGCCCCATGCGACAAGCACTAGCGCGACGGCGATCCCCAGCCCGGCGATCGTCCCGATCAGGCGGCTGCGCATCCGCGCCTTTGCCCGCGGGTCGGTGCTGACCAGCCCCGCCTCGGGGAACATCAGCTCGCCGAGCAACCGGTTGAGAAAATACGCGCGCCCGCTGGACCCCGATGCGGCGGCGGGCTGGTCGTAGACCTCGGCCATGCTCGCCATGATCCGGTCGAGCGGCGCGCCCTCCTGCAATCCGCTCGTCAGATAGAAGCCGCGCAGGACGCCGCCGGGCTCGTCGCCCGACACGAACGCTCCGTCGAGGAACCGCATCAGTCGTGCCCGCAGCGAGCGCATCTGCGCGGGCAGCCCGAGCATCAGCGCACGGCGGCGCGGGTCGCTCTCGTCGAACAGCCGCTTGGCCTGACGGTCGGCGATCGCCTGCGCGATCTCGTCGAACGCCTTCGCCAGCGTCTCGGCATTCGCGCGGCCGTCGCCGAAGGTGAGCGTGCTGCCGAGCACGGCCCGCCTACCCTCGACATCGAGGTCGTCGAAGAATTCGGTGAAGCCTGCCAGCAGATCGGCCTTGGTCAGCACCACATAGACCGGCGCCGCGACCTCCAGCGTCCGTCGCAGCTCGACCAGCCGACGACGGACCGCGCGCGCGTGCGCATCGATCTTCGCGCAATCGCTGCGGACCAGTTCGTCGATGCCGATCGCGACCATGACGCCGTTGATCGGCTGGAGCGGGCGATGTTTCCGCAACAGCGACAGGAACGCGTTCCACCCGGCGGAGTCGACCGCATGGTCCGAGTCCTGCGTCGTGTAGCGCCCCGCGGTGTCGACCAGCACGGCCTCGTCGGCGAACCAGAAATCGAGATTGCGCGTCCCGCCGACGCCGCGCACCGCCTGTTCGACGAACGGAAATCGCAAGCCCGAATTGAGCAACGCGGTGGTCTTGCCCGATCCCGGCGGGCCGATGATCACATACCAGGGCTGTTTATAGAGATAGTCGCGCCGCTTGCCGGCCGCGCCCTTCAGCCGTGACAGCGCCTCGGTCATCCGCTGGCCGAGCGCCTTGCCCTCCTCGTCGACCGCGTTGGGACCCGCGAGTTCCGCCGCGATCGCATCCGCCGCGCGCCGCGTTCGCCGCCGCCGCAGGAACGCCGCGAGGCCCCAGATCAGCGCGACCGCGACGACGCACGCTATGCGCACCCAAAGCGGCCGCATCGCGCTCACGAACAGCGGCAAGCCGAACGCGAGCAACGCCGCGAGCAGCACCGCGCAGGTGATCGTCACCGCCCACCAATTGCCAAAAAAGCGCCGCATCACTGGATATCCTGTCAGTAGCGCCGCGGCACGACGATCTCGACGCGCCGGTTCTGCGACTTGCCTGCCGCATCGTCGTTGCTCGCGATCGGCACGGTGTCGCCGAGCCCCTTGGTGGTGACGCGCCCGGTCTCGCTCAGTTCGGTGCGGACGATATCGCCGACCGTTTCCGCGCGCGCCTGCGACAACGCCATGTTGTCGGGGAAGGCGAGCGACGCGACCCGGTCGCTGTCGGCATGGCCTTCGACGAGGACATCGCCCTTCTCGTCCTCGATCGCGCGGCCGATGCGGTGGAACAGCGGCTCACGCCCCGGCTCCAGCACGTCGGAACCCGACCGGAACAACTGGCCCACCGTGGTGCGGACGCGCACCGTCTGCGCATCCTCCTCGACGACGACCAAGCCTTCGCGGATCTCGGGCTCCAGGAACCGCTTGAGCTTGCTCGCCTGCGCGCTGTCCGCGGTGGCGATCGCCCCACCCGGCCGCGACAGAGTCAGCCGCGCCTCGGGCCGGAGCGCACCGAGCCGCTGGCCGGGGGTGTCGCCGCTCGACATCAGCATGAGGCGCAGCACGATGAACACCAGCAGCAACAGCCCCGCCGCGATCGCCGACGCCAGCGCGATCAGGCTCCAGAAGCCGAGCTTGCCGACCGGCGCGGTCTCGCCCCGCCAGCGCGGCGACAGCTCGGTCGCGGACTGCGACCGGACATGTGGCAACGCGCCCTGAAGCCGCGCCATGATCTCGTGCAGCCGACGGCGGCCATCGGGCATGACCCGGAACCGGCCTTCGAACCCAGCGGCGAGGCAGGCATGGTACAGCTCGATCAGCGCGTAATTATCGTTCGGGACGCGCAGCATGTCGTCGACCAGCTGCCAGAACCGGTCGCCGCCGATATTCTCCTGGAAGAACTGCACGACCATCGAGCGGCGCGCCCATTCGGCGCCGTCGGTGCCGATCGCCGGCAGGTTCTGCGCGACGTCGTCGGTGGTGGCGCAGACCGCGTATTTGGCACGCTGGCGCATTTCCTCCGAATAATGCGGCGCGATCGCCTGGTCGAACCGCGCGATCGCCTGGCTCGCCTGCCGGTGGAACTCGGGCATCGCCAGCCGCACCCGCCCGCTGCGCACGCTCGCTACCAGCGCGAGCACTGGCTCGGCTTCCGCCAACATGATGTTGCGCACGACCCGCGGTGTCGCCGGCAGCGGCACATCGTCCTCGGCCAGCCGCGACGGGGCGAGGCCGCCTCCGGTCGACGGCATACCAGTCCGCGACAATGGCGGCGGCGTGCCATAGCCCGGATCGGCAGGCGGAAACCCCGCTGGCCCACCGCCCCCGGCTGGCGCGAATGGCGGCGGCGGGAATGACGGCGCCGGTGGCGGCGGCGGGGACGCGCCCTGCTTCAGACCCTGAAGCGGCGACGGGCGAAAGACGGTCTTGCCGCCATTTCCGTCCTCGACGCTCACCTTGCGGCTCGCTTCACACACCACAGCTCCATCCGGAGCTGCGGCCAATCACCCGCGACATGCAAACCGAGCGCGGGCGCGGTGGCGAAATCGCGCCAGTCGGGAACGCCGCGATCCAGCTCAAAATAGACATGCCCCGGCAGCACGCGGATCTGCGGCGGCGGCGTCGGGGTATGCCGCAACGGGACGCCCGGCAGCGCGGAGTCGACGATCTGCCGCATCTTCTGGACGGTGCCGATCTTGGCGATCGACGGGAAGATGCTGCGGATTTCCTCGACCGGCGACGCGGCCGACACCGCGAGATAGAAATAGCCAGTCTGAAACAGGTTATGGTCGGTGATCTTCGAGACGTACGCCCCCGGCCCCGCTTGCTCGAGCGGCAGCTGCACCGCGGACCGGTCGAACATCGCCGACAGCATCGACTGGAGCAGGTCGATCACCGGCTCGAAACAGGTCTGCGGATTCTCGTGATCGTACCGCGGCAGCGGCGGCGGCCGCCGCTCGGGCCGGATCAGCGTCGCGAGTTCACCCGCCATCGCGATGAAGGATTCATACAGTCGTTCGGGATGCACCGTCGGCAAATGCTGGAGATGCGCCAGCACCGGGATCCAGCGGTTCAGCGCCTGCAACAGCAGGAAGCTGACGAACGTGTCCGATCCGCCATCGGTCGCCTCGACCGCGCGCAATGCGAGTTCCTCGGCGCGCTGGTCGGCACGGCCACCGATATCCGCGAGCGCACCGCGCAACCGCAGCGAGGCGGCGATGTCGAGCGTCGGCGGAATGAAGCGGTCGTCGAACATCAACCGCCGGTTCTGCACCTCGCGAACGCGCGCGAGGCCAAGCGTGACCCGACCGTAGAGCTGGTCGCGGGTCACGCCGAAGCGGAGATTGGGGCTGCCGAACTCGATCGGCTCCGACGTGCGATCGTCCGAATAGGTATCGGACACCTCCGCCTCCGACACTAGGAAGCGCGCCTCGAGCGCACCGCCCTCGGCATCGCGGAACTGAACCGCGCCCGACTGCTGTGCTGGCAAGGTGAGTGCGATCATCGCGTCGCGCGCATCGGCGGGCACGTCGAGCGGCGGCGGCGGCGGCAGGTCGTCGGGGATCGAAAACGGCGTTCCGTCCGGCATCACGCCGGAGGCGCGGACGACTCCGAACTTGCCGAGCGTCGCCAGATCCTCATCGAGGACCAGTTCGGTGAGGCCCCATGGCCAAGGCCGAACCGAATCGACCCGTGCCCGAATCAAGCCATCGATGAACCGATCCTGCGCCTGAAAATGCTGCGGCCGCAGGAACATACCTTCGTGCCATGCGACACGGTTCTTGCCAGCCAATGATCCGCCCCCGTTTCGTTACGTCAGGGCACACGGTGCGCCACTAGGAAACACTTGCGGTTATTGCGCCCGCGAGGCTTTCAGACAATAACTTTCTTTGCACGCGCAGTTTTGAAGGCGATTTGGATTGAACGACAGCGACGATGACGACCTGTCGTTCGATCCCCGAAGCTGGGATATAGGCCGACCAACTGCGCCGCCCGTGCCGCCGCCCAGGTCGACGCCCCAGTCCCCCTCGTTCGATCCGCGAAGCTGGGGAAAAAGCGATCCTCGGCCCGCGCCGGAACAACAGCCGACGCCACTGTCGCCAGCGCCGGCGCACGCCTTCCCCAAGGCGGTAGCACAGTTCGCTCCGGCGATCCTGGCGGGTTTCGCCATCGCGTCGGGTGGCGCGGTCTGGGCGATGCTGGATCGCCAGCCCGCACCGGGACCGCAATCGGTCGCAGCAACCACGGCGCCCGCGAACCCCACCGCGGTTGCCGCCAGTCGTCGCATCCTGACCGTCGCCGGTGCCGACGCGATCGGCCCGAGCCTCGTCGCGGCAGGGGTCGACGCGACCGAAGCCAACGACGCCGCGACACGCGCGCGCGGTCCGCTGGGTGCGGGGAGCGACGACGTCCGCCTCGTGTTCGATATCGAGTCCGGCCATCTCATCCATCTCGACGCCACCCGCGAAGACGGCGCGGGAATCGCGTTGGCGCGCGGTGCCGGCGGCTTCACGCAGCAGATCCTGTCCGCGCATCTGGTGCAGCGGCTGACGATCGTCCGCGGCGAGCTCGATGCGCGCGATTTCTACAGCGCGGCAGTCGCGGCGGGGATCAACGACACGCTCGTCAGCGACTTCGCCAACGCCTTCGCGTTCGATTTCGATCTCCAGCGCGAAGTCGCGCCCGGCGACATCTTCGAGGCGGGGTTCGAGCAGCGCTACAATGCGGCGGGAAACCCGGTCGGCGTCCCGGTCCTCGTCTACGCCTCGCTCGAGACCGCCGCAAAATCGCGTGCGCTATATCGATTCGCGCCGCCGGGGCAGAAGGGTGCACCGGGGCAAAAGGATGCGACCGGGCCGAAATGGTACGACGCCAATGGTCGCAGTACGGTCCGCACGCTGATGCGGACGCCGATCGACGGCGCGCGGATATCGTCGCCGTTCGGTATGCGCGAACATCCCGTGCTCGGCTTCATGAAGCTGCACCGCGGTACCGATTTCGCCGCGCCCACCGGAACGCCGATCTTCGCCTCGGGCGATGCGGTGGTCGAGTTCGCCGGCTTGAAGGGGCCCAACGGTAATTTCGTGAAGCTGCGCCACGACAATGGCTGGGAGACGCTCTACCTCCACATGAACCGGATCCTGCCCGGCATCATCGCGGGCGCACGCGTCGTGCAAGGGCGGCAGATCGGCGAGGTCGGCACCACCGGCCGCTCGACCGGGCCGCATCTCCACTATGAGGTACATATCGACGGCCAGCCGACCGATCCGCTCGCACTCCAGATGGGCAAGAGCAGCGAGACCCTGACCGGTGCGGCGCTGAAGGCGTTCGACGCCCTGCGCGACCGCGTCGATGCCCGTCGAAGCGCCGCCAACTGACGCTCAGGTCCAACTGAGGTTCAGGATTGTGTGGGACGACGGCGAGACAGTAGGACCAGCGGCACCAACAGCGAAAGGAGGCCGATCGTCATGGCGACGCTCGCGTTCAGCCCGGCGTCCGATCCCCCCCACAATGCCTTGCCGACCAGATCGTAATCGACCAGCGCGCCATAGCCACCGATACCCGGATTGGGATCGAGCCCGAACCCGAGCTGCTCCGCACCATTCCACGCCAGATGCGCGCCGATCGCACCGGCCAGCCCGGCACCGCGCGCTGCCAGGATGCCGAACACCAGCCCGCCAACAAACAGGTTGAGCAGTTCGATCGGTCCGCGCAGGCCGCCCGCCACGTGGAGAAGGGCAAAGCCGATCGCGACCACCGGCACTGCGATCCGCATCCCCCAGGCGGTCGCGACCAGAGGCTGGAGCCAGCCGCGAAAATAGGCTTCCTCCGCACTGACCTGGACCAGGACGACGACCGCCCCGATCACCAGCGACGCGACCGACAGCGGCGCTCCCGCGCCCCGAACGAGCGTTCCTGCGATCGCCGCGTAGCCAACCGCGAGCAACAGGCCGCCGAGACCGATCGCTGCACCCTGCGCTAGCGTCACGCCCGGACGCTTGCCAAGGTTCAACGTCGCGATCCCCGTCAATCGACCGCCGACGATCGCCATCACGAGCAGCGGCACGAAGATCGCCAGCGTGAACACGGTCTCGCCGTAGACCCCGTCCGCCCCGATCAGTCCTGACGCGGCGATCAGCTGGGGCCCGAGACCGACGACCAGCGCGGCCATCGCCAAGCCGGCAGCCGCCGCCGTCGCCACTCTCACGGGCGAGCCTTTCGCTGCACCCGGAACGCTCATCGCTGGGCGGTGATGATCGGCGCGCGCACCGGTTGGCCAAGCGGCTGCCCAGCCGGCGGCGACAGCATCGTCTTGCTGCCGTCACCGACGAGGAAATACGGCGCCCAGTAGAAGGGGTGCGAATAGGTCGGCTGGCGGATCAGATCGCGCTGCGCGTCCTGGAGCGCGACCCCGATCGTCTTGGTCCGCGCGGCACCATAGAAGACCTTGATGAACTCCTCGCTCTCGCGCTCCGCCGACACCTGCCAATAGGTGGCGAGCACCGATCGCGCATTCGCGGTCAAAAACGCGCGGACCAATCCTTCGAGCGTCGAGCCAGACTCCTCCTGACCGGACCGGCGCGCGAGTTCCTGATCGCGGACGCCGCTCGCGGTATCGCAGGCCGACAGCACGACGAGATTGGCGTCGAGATGCAGCCCGGCGATCTCCGAGAAGCTCAGCAGGCCGTCCGACTCCGCATCGCCGAACGACGTGACCAGCGCCGGCGGCGACATCGCACAGCCCCATTGCCCTTCCTCGAGACCATGCGTCGCGAAGTGCAGCACCTCATACTGATCGAGATCGGCGCGTGCCTCGACGCCGGTATCGCTGAACGCCGCGCCAGTCATCTGCGGCGCGCCCGGCACGCCCAGCGCATCGGACGCGACCGTCAGTTCGTGATCGCTGATCGGCTTGATCGCCTGCGACAGCATGCCGAGCTGGCCGGCGCCGACCGTGCAGCCGAAGCCGACCTTGATCATCCGCCCCGCCTCGCCGAGCCCGAACGCGGTCGGGCGGTGCTGGCCGAACCCGAGAAACGGATTGTGCGCGCGCGACGGCGGCAACGCACGCGCCACCAGGAACGATCGCGGCGACAGCGCGGTCGAGATCGCCGTGTCCGCCGCCAGGAACGCGGTGCGCGAGAAATCGAACGGCGTCTCGCGCACCGCCGCCTTGTCGTAGCGCTTGACCAGCACACCCGCGGGCAGCCGCTCCAACGGCCCCGACGGATCGACGACGAGCGCCCGTGCAGACGCCAGGATCGGCTCGGCCGGTCCCGCGATCAGGCGGAACAGCGCATAGGCGGCCGCATCGTCGAACGGCACGAGCTTGCCCTGCGACAACGCCCCGTCGATCGATCCGCGAACCTGCGACGCCAGTGCGTCGACCGCCTGCTTCGACGCGGCGTCGGCTGCGACCGCGTAGATATAGGTCCGGTCCGCGCTCACGATCATGCCGTAGATCCGGCGATTGAGCGTCGTCAGCTTCAGGAACACCTCGCCGGGCTTCAAAGCCGCGCGCACCGCCTCGATCGTGACCGGCTGATCGTCGACCGTCCGATAGCGCGGATCGCTGGCGAGCTTCGCCTCGACGTCGAGCAGCCGTTGCTCGGCGGCGGCGCGCGCGGCGCCCAGATCACTCGACGGGGTTTTCACGCCGGCGTTGGCGCCGGGCACGGCCACATCACTCGATTTCGCCGAGATCGCATAGCGAAGCCGCGTGACCTCGCGCTCCAGCTCGCCGCGTTCGCGGACCAGCGCACCGGTGGCAGGATCGGCGGTCACCACCGTCTGCAGCTGGCTGACCTGTCGTGCGATCGCCGGCTCGCCGGTCGCCTGCACCGCACGGAAGAACCGGGCGAACGTATCCGCCTGCGGCGTGGTCGCGGCTTCCCGGACCAGCAGATCCAGATATTCCTCCATGCCGTTCGACGTCGCCAGCGTGTCGACATCGGCATCGATCATCGCGTCGATCGCGTGGGCATATTCGGTCCGCACTGCCGCCCGTGGCGCGCTGGTGCGCGCGAACAGGCTTGCACGTTCCAGTTCGGCCTGTGCGATCGCAGGCTCGGCACCGGTACCGCCGGTCGCCAGCGCGCCGCGCTTGAGGTTGACCAGCGCGGAATCGAACGCGTCGAGCGCCGCGCCCGACTTGCCTGCCCGCGCGAGCAGGCGCGCGCGTTGGCGCTCGATCCGCGCGCTCAGCCACAGGATCTGCGACGGATTGATCCGCTCGTTCTCGAGCGGGCGATAGGACCGCGCTGCCGCATCGATCGCGGCGAGCGCCCCCGCATCGTCGCCCAGCGCCAGCCGTGCGACGCTGAGCGCCCATTTCGCCTGGATATCGAGCACCAGCTGCGCCAGGTCGGCGGTATCGGGTACCGCGATCGCGCTGACCGCATCGGCAGCGTTCGAGCGCGGCTGGTTCAACTGGCGCAGAGTCGCCGGATCCAGCAGCGGATCCTTCGCGGCAACCGCTGCACCGGTCGACTGACTCAGCATGTCGGCGGCTTCGCGAAAAGCATGACGGTTAATCAGGTCGAGTGCGCGGTACGCATCGCGCTTGCGCATCAGGAACAGCGATCGGTTGGCCGGCGACGCCGCCATGACCGCATCGGCCTCGTCGAAATGCTCCTTGGCCGCGTCGTTGAAGCGGATGTTCGAATCCGCCAGCCCGGCCTCGAGCAACAGGTCGACCCGCATCGCCGGATCGGCGGTGGTCGATACGCGACTGAGCGCGTCGTTCAGCACGCGCGACGCTTCGACATGCAGACCACGGTGGTTGAAGCCGATACCCTCGCCGAGCGCGGTCGCGGGATCGAACACGCCCGCGGTGGTCGTGGTCGACGCCACCGACGATGTCGTGCGCCCCGGCGCAACCCCCGCGAGATCGATCGTCGGCGCGATCGGCCGCATCGCGTCCGCGCTCGGCCGCTTCGTGCCCGCCAGGATCGCAACCGCTTCCTCGAGCTGCCCGAGCAGCGACGGCGGCGCATCCGCGACCAGCATCGTCTCGCCCACCGGCATGTCGATCCGGACCGTCGCGGTCCCCAGCGCGCGGTCGTTGCAGCGCCTGACCTGCACCGCACCGGCCGCGATCGTCATCGGCGAGACCGGCCCGCAGTCGAGCACCGCATCGATAGGTTTCATCGCCGCCGCGGTTGCCGGGACGATGCGGATGCTGCCGACCGGACGACTGGCGGTGACTCCGCGACAGGTGATGGCATAGGCCCGCGCGAACGGATCGGGCACGGCAGGATCGGACCAGTTGCGCGATGCGACGCAAGGCTCGCCGCTCGGGTTGCGACCGAGGGTGACGACGTCCGGTCGGTCTGGCGCGCGCACCGTCGCGCACGATGCCAACAACATGGCAACGCTCGTCAAAGCGGCGCCCGCCACAAGACGCGGGCGCGCCATCGATCGGATCACTTGCACGACTCCTTCTTGCCGGCGACGCAGCCATCGGTATCGGGCTTCGGCGCCAGTGCCGCCAGCCCGGTCAGCAGTTCCTCGTTCGAGCCGCCGACGAGCGGATCGAACGGCACCGTCAGATCGGCGACCGATCCGAACAGATCGGCCTGGCTCGCGGAGAACACCTGCAAGGTCGGCTGGATCACGATCGCGGTGAGACAACCCGCGCCCGATCCTACGACGCAGCCGTTGATCCGGGTGGCGGAGACGTTGGCGTTCCCCAGCGCCACGGTGTCCGGCCCCAGCAGCGCCGCCGCGGTCGCGCCGACGCCGTTGATCGTGCCGAATGCGGCGAACGTGTTGGACGCGGTGGTCGGGCGCAGGCTGAGCGCCGGATTCACCGGTGCGGTGGGGGTGCCGCCCAGAACGATACCCGTGTTGGTGCGCGCGACACCGGTGTTCTGGAACAGCGCATAGTCGCCGTAGCGCACCGTCAGGCTGCGGGCCGAGACCGTCGTCGGCGCGGACGGATCATAGGTGCCGCCGCCGAGATTGGCGTTGTAGAGCGCCGAATTGGCGTTCCCCACCAGCCCTGCGACGACCTGCGTGACGGTGGCATCGTCGTTCAGGAGGTTGAGGAAACCCGCGCCAAGCCCGACCGCGATCCGGTTGCCGCGCAGATCGAGATCGGCGGTATCGAACAACAGCCGCCCGCCCGCCGTGCTCGTCGCCGCGACGTGGATCGCGGACGCGGTATCGGTCTCCGACGTGGTCGTGCCACCGAACCGGAACATCCGCCCCGCCCCTGCACCACTGACGATGCCGTCGATCGTCATCCGCCCGGTCCCCAATACGTCGACCGTGCGGCGGCCCGCATCGGCGTCGAACGCCAGCGTGCCGATCTCGACCGCGCCCGTGCCCTGCCGGAAGGTCAGCGCATCGGCCTCGACCAGCTTGATCTCGGCATCGGACAATTGGAAGCCGTCCGCGGCGGTGCCGTCGCCGAGCCGCAGCGCGCTGGTATCGCCCGTGCGGTTCTCGAACCCGACCGCGGCGGCGCGCTGGATACCCGACAGCCGGGCGTCACTGGCCTTGATCGTCAGGCTCGGCCCGGCGATCATCTGGCCGAGCGTCGCGATCCCGACCGCGTCGATCGTCGCGGCACCGCTGGTGCGGCTCGACGCGAGCGACACGTCGCCACCGCCGGTCACCGACAGCGCGCCACCGGTATCGATCGCGCCCGTCGCCAAGGCGGCACCCGCTTTCAGGCTGGTATTGCCACCTGCCCTTAGCGCCTGCGCTGTCAGCCCGTTGGTCGCGGTCAGCGACAGCGTACTCCCCGCGGTTGCGTCGCCCACCGTCAACGCGGTGCGCGCCTGCACCAGCAACGCGCGGGCGGCACTCAGCCCGCCCGACACCCGGACATCGCTACCGCCGATCGTCGCATCGCCTGCCGAGGTCGCCCCAGCCAGCGTCACCGCGCGGTCGCCGGTCACGGTGAGATCGCCGGCCGTGCTCGCCAACGTCGCGCCGGCCCCGGTGCGCCCACCGATATCGTCCGCCGCCTTGAGCGTGAGGGCGCTCGCGGTCGCCGTGTCGAGCCGGATACCGCCGCCGGTTGCCGTAATCGTGCCAGCACCCTTTGCGCCAAACTCACCGATAGCCACCGCACCGCTCGCTGTGGCTGTTGCCCCGCCACCAGCGACAAGCCGAGTAATGGCAACGTCGCCGGCGCGCGCCGTCGCCGTCACATCGCCCGTGTCGGACGTCAGCCCAGCCAGCGTAACCGCCTGTCCGGCCACCGACGCCGCGCCGTTCACCGCGTAGGTGCCACCCGAAACGCCGCCCCCTGCATCCACCGCCAGTGCGCCCGCTGTCAGGCCATTCACCGTAACCGCGCCGGTTCCGATCAGCGTCGCCAGACCGCCGGCCGTCACTCGGCCGATCGCCAGGTCGCCGCCGGTCGCGGTGGCAGTCAGCGATCCTTGCGTCGTCGTGACCCCGGTCAGCGCGATCGACTGCCCGGTCAGCGATGCCATACCCGCCGTCGTGAAGTCGCCACCCGACAGTGCACCGCCCGCCGTGGCGGTCAGCGTATTCGCCGTCAGGCCGCCGATCGCGATCGTACCGGGTGCGGTGAGTGTTGCGCCGCCTCCTGCAGCGAGCCGATCGATCGCAATGCCGTCCCGTCGAGCCGTCGCAGTGATGCTCCCGGTCTCGGACGTGAGACCCGCAAGCCGGATCGATTGCCCGGCAACCGACGTCACGTCCTTGATGGCATAGGTTCCGCCCGTAACCGTACCGCCGGCGTCGAGCCTTAGCGCGTTCGCCGTGATAGATCGGACACCGATCGCACCGGGTGCGGTGAGCGTCGCAGCGCTACCCGCCGCGACCGTGGCGATCGCCATGTCGCCGGTGCGCGCAGCCGCGCTCGTCGACCCGAGACTGGCGGTGAGGCTGGTCAGTCCGATACTGCCCGCCGCCACGCTGTTATCCCCACGCGACACGTACGCGCCACCCGCCAGCACGTCGCGTGCGTCCACCGCGAAGGTATCCGCGGTGATCAACCCGACCCTGATCGCGCCTGCCGCCGTCGACAATTGCGTCGCCTGCGTCGTCGTCACAGAATCGATCGCGAGATCGCCCGCCGACAATGCGATTCCCAGATTCGCCGCGCGGATCGTACCGGCCGTGAACGCCGCGTCATTGGTAAACAGCGTCGAGACCGAACGGCTGCCATCCGCGGCCGTCGCGATGCCGCCGACGAGCCCGGCATCGATATCGCCGAGCGTCACGGTCTTGCCCGATCCCGCGCGCAACCCCAGCGCGCCACCGTTGCGGGCTGAAATGCGCGAGCCGAGCAGGTCGATCGCGCCCGCTGCATCGAGCAACATCGCATCGCTCGCGACGCCGTTGCCGCTGTTCGCGACCAACGCAAGCCCGTCGCCTGCGCCGATATTGCCACTGGTGGCGGTGATCGCGATACGGCCGCTCGCTTCCTGCGTAACGTTGCGCCCCAGTAATACCGTCCCGCCGGTGACCAGATAATTGCCCCCCGCCAGGATCGCGCCGGGCGATGCGGCGACGCCTGCCGCGCTCAACACGATGTCGCCGCTCGCGGAGCCGCTGTCGAGCCGTGCATCGCCGGCCGTCGAGGCCAGGTTGGCGCTGCCGCCGGACACTGTGACCGCCCCCACCGACAGGTCGTCGCCGCGCGCGAGCGCGCCGATCCCGGTGACGGCGGTCAGATCGCCGGTCACGAGCTTTCCCGACACGGCCTCGAGCGTTATCGCGCCGGTGGCACTGGTCAGGTCGCCGACCCGGAGCGAGCCGCCGGTCAGGTCGATCGCGCCGGTGCTCCGGATCGCGCCGCCGGTGATCGCACCGCCCGAGTTTGCCGCGACCGACAGTCCGCGGATGCCGCCGAACGACAGCCCGTCGGTGCTGGTCAGCGTGACCGCATCGCTCGCGTCGATCAGGCCGCCGACCGAGACCGCGCCCGACGCGCGGAGGTCGACCAACCCGGCCTTGATCCCGTTGCGGATAGTGAGATCGCCGCTGTCCGCGAACAGCTTGACGAGGTTGGTACCCACACTGATCGAACCGATCTCGATCGTATCCGCGCGCAACGAGACCGGACCGCCGGTCAACGCGCCGAGCCGCACCGCGCGCCCGACGTCCACCGTATAGCCGCCATCGACGCCGGTATTGAGCTCGATCGTCGTGCCCGGCAGATACCCGGTGACGTCGCCATTGGGGGCGCTGAGCGAGAGGCTGCTGCCGGTGCTGGTGATGAACGGTGCGCGAATGTCGCGCGTGGAGGCGATCGTGACCTTGCCGACCGCGGTGAGACCGTTGACGATCAACACGTCCGCCGGATTGGTCAGCGTCGCCAGGTCAGCCGTGCCCCCGGCATCGACGCTAGCGAGGCGGATCTCGCCGACCGAGTTGATCGTCAGGTTGGATTTCGTGGTGATCGCGCCGGTCGCGACCCCACCGATGCCATCGATCGCGGTGATCGTCACCGGCCCGCTCGCGTCGATTCGTCCTCCGGCGATTCCCGTTGCGGAGGTGCCGACCGATCTAAGATCGACTGCATTGGCATTGATCGTACCGTAATCGATCCGCGATCCCGACACCGCCAAGTCGCCGCTGAGCGCCGCACTGCCGAAATTGACCACGCCGTCCACCGCGGTGATCGCCAACCCGCCCGACGAGACAGAAACGTCGCCGAGACGGATTCCCGCCGCGCCGCCGGTGATCGACAGGCCATCGACCACTGCGATGTCGCCCACCGTCAGCGCCCCGGTCAGCGGTTGCCCCGCATTGAAGACCAGCGATCGACCATTGACGTCGCCGAGCGTGATCGCGTTCGCGCCGCCATCGACGGTGACCGCGCCCTGCTGTGCCGGACCACCATTGATCACGCTATTCGCCGCGAACCCGATTCCACCGGTTGCCGACAACGCAAGCGATTGCGCCGTCCGGCCATCGCTTCCCGACGTCAGCGAAAGTCCGGACGCGCCGGTCAGCGTGCCGGCCGTCGCGGCAATCGAGACCGCACCTACCGCCGCCTGCACGCCGCCGAGCGTCACCGACCCGCCCGAAACACGGTAATCGCCACCTGCGGTCACTGCGCCCAGCAATCGCGCCGCACCGACATTCGCCACGACAGTTACGGGGCCGGCCGTCGCGCTCAACGCTCCCGCGACATCGACATCGCCACCGGTCGACGTCAGCGTCACGCCCGTGACGCCGCGTGCCGATGCGATCCGCAGATTGCCCGCAGCTACGGCGGTGGCGGCGTCGGCGGTGCTGATCGCACCCGTCGTCAGGGTCGACGAGGAGGTCAACGTCACAACCCCGCCGGCGGTCAGCGCACCGGTGGCAAGCCCCGCACCAGACAGCGACAAGGGGCCGGTGAGCGTGGCGTTACCGAGCGAGAGCGCGGATGTACGCGTGAGACCGCTGGTCGCGGTATCGGTACCGACAGCGCCGAGCAGGTTGCGCGCAACGACGTTGCCGAGCGCGACACTCCCCTCCGCGACGCCGGAGCGGATCACGACGTCGGATTGCGAGGCCGACCCACCCCTGAGTGTCGTTCCCGGCGCGAAGGCGATCGCGCCATTCGTCGTGTCGGCGATCGCAAGCTCGAGCGCTTCACTGCCCGTACCGTCCGAATTGGACTGCAAGGTCAGCCGGTCGAGCCCGATTATGCCCCCCGCGCCCCCGCTGATCGTCACCGCGCCTCGGGCGGCCTGCGTGACGACGCCGATCAGTCCGGATCCCGTCGTTCCTAGCGAAACCGAGCCGCCGTTGACCGCATAGTTGCGGCCCGCCGTAACGGCGCCCGAAACGATCGCCGCCGATCCCCCCGCGTCGACGATGACGTCGTTGCTGCCGGTCAAGCTGCCCGCCGTCACACCGCCGCTGCCCGTCAGTCGGAGAACACCGTCGTTCGCGGTGCCGCTCGCCACCGTTACCGCGCCGTTGGCAGCCGTCGCGCTCAAGGCGCCACCAGCGGTCAGGCGTACGCCGACGGGCGCAATCCCTGCAATCCCTGCAATGCCGCCGCTCGTCGCCACGAGCGCGAGATCGCCGTTGGTGCTTGTCACGGCGTTCAGCCCCAGACTCGCGCCGGTAAGTGTTACCGTATTCGCAGCGGTGATCGCCCCGGACGAGGTGAACGCGCCACCAGCCGTTGCGGTAAGACCACCAGTTGCCCTCACCGCGCCGCCATAGGTCTGCGCGCCGCTGGTCACGACACTGATATCGCGTGCGCCGACCGCGCCGCCGATCGCGGTCGACTCGGCGGTCGCTGCGGTCGTGCCGATCGTCAAAGTGCCACCCGCGGTCACCGCGCCTGTCACCGCGAAGGCGCCATCGCGTGCGATCGCAATGTCGCTGGACGCTCCCCGGCTGACGAGGCCGCTCGACACCGTAGTTGCGCCACTCCCGTTCAGCGCGATGTCACCGCTCGCATCGACTGCCGCCAGGACCATCGCGCCGGTGCCGTTCAGCGTAACGGCGCCCCCTGATGTCAGCACGCCGGCGGTCAAGCTGCCCCCCGAACTCAGCGACAACGCCGACCGCGTGGTCACATCGCCAAGGTCCAGCGGGCCGCCGACCGACAGCCCGTTGGTATAGGCGCCGCCGCCGACCGCCCCGAGCAGGCCGCGCGCCGACATGTCCCCGAGCGATATCGCGTTGCCCGCCACCCCGACGCCGATCCGGACGTCGGAGTCGAGGTTAGGACCACCCTCGATCGACGAGCCCTTGGCGAAGACGATATCACCGCCTGCCGCGCCAGCCGTCGACAGCGTCATCAAGTTGTTGCCCGCACCATTCGCGTTGGCGCGAAGCGTCAGTCCAGCGCCGCCGGACAAGGTCCCATTGGTTGAGGTAATGTCAACCACATCAACCGCAGACTGCACGACCGACGTGGAGCGCCCCAGCGTGACGCCGGTCCCGGCGACGCGGTAGTCATTGCCTGCCGTGACCGCGCCCGCCACGCTGGCGAGCCCCCCGGCGTTGACGACGACGTCGCCGCCCGACCGTAGCGCGCCGGTCAGCGCCACTGCGCCGTTCGCGGTCAGCGTCACATCGTCATTGATCGCACGCCATGCGCCCGACCCGCCGATGCCGACCACACCGCCGGTCTCGGTCGCCGTGCTGCCCACGGTCACGCCGTTACCGCTGCGCCCCGCCGACAGCACGATGCCGTTGTCGCCGTTCGAGGCGCTGGTAACGGATGCATCGACGCTGAGCAGGGCATCGGTGACGTTCGCCTTGGAGGCGAGCGCGAACACGACGTTCCGGCCGCTCACCGACCCGGTCACGAGCTGGCTGGTGCCGCCGACCGACGTTCCCTTGTCCAACGTCACCGACAAGGGACTGCCGGCGGCGTAGTTTAGCGTCACGTCGGTCGCGGTAACGAAGGCGACGTCCTGATTGCCCGCGGTCAGCGTGCCGGCCGAGGTGATCTTGGGCGCGACCATGATCAGCCCGCGGTTGCCGCTCGACAGCGTGATCGTCGCGCCCGACTGGACGCGGATATCGCCGGCGGTGCCGCCTTCTTTGCCGAGGCCATAGCTGCCGCCGAGATCGTTACCGGCGAGAAAATTTGCCTGATCGGGCTTCAACGTCGTCAGGACGAGCGACCCGGTGTTGATCTTGGCGCCCGATCCGACGAGGATGCCGTTGGGATTGAACACCCAGACCGCGACGTTCGTATCGGACTTGAGCGTGCCGAGGATTTGCGTGCCGGCCGTCGATCCCGATACGTCGCGGTTGAGTACTGCGATGTTGCGCGCAAGCGCCGCCCCCCGACCGTCGGTGAACTCCGCCGTCGCTCCGGTCGGCACGTTGAAGCCGTTCCAGTCGATCACCGTGCTGGTGGCCTTGAGATCGACCGACAAGGTCGAGCCCGAGCGCGTCACGGTCGGGTTGCCGCCGCCGGGCGACGTCATCACCGCCGTCACGTCGCTCGCCCTGGGCAGCGCCTGCGCCCATCCGACCGCGGGCACACAACCGCTTGCGAGCACGGTGCTGATCGCCAGCGTGCGGCGGATATGGCGACGGTACAATGGGATGGACATCGAAGGCTCCCCTAAACTCGGTACGGCGCGCGGGTCAGCGCGTCTTGTCGCGG
Organism: Sphingomonas sp. PP-F2F-G114-C0414; assembly: GCF_003688595.1. Lineage (GTDB taxonomy): Bacteria > Pseudomonadota > Alphaproteobacteria > Sphingomonadales > Sphingomonadaceae > Sphingomonas. The sequence continues at coordinate 24,375 of NZ_RCWT01000010.1, read as the reverse complement.
AATTGCGCGGTCAACGACACCAGCACGCGGTTGGGCGGGCGCTTCTCGTCCAGCTTCAAAACCCGATCCAGCGGGTGCGCATACATAACCTCGAGCACCAGCAGCCCCGGCAACGAGAAGCGGGCGCCCCCGCCATAGCTGCGATAGGTGCGCTTCGGCTCGATCGCATTGCGATCGAGATTGCGCAGATAGACATGGTCGTAGAAACCGAACAGCTGCGTCCCGAGGCCGGTGATCAATGGCAGCTCGGCGCGGACTTCGCCGCGACCGCCGACCGCACGATCGCCGGTGCTCACGCCCGGATCGTAGCCGCGACCGATCGTCAGATTGCCGACCGAGAACTCCTCGTAGTTCAGCAGCGGATCGTTCGTCCATTGCGCCTGGCCTTGGCCGGCCAGACTGAAGATCGGACCGACCCCGATCACCGTGTCGACCGTACCACGCACCACCAGAGCGCGCGAATTACCGTCGATCCGCGAGGTCTGCCGACCGTTTGCAAAGCCGATATCACTCGATCCGAACACATCGACGCCCTTGCGGACCTGCAGCGAACTGGCGATCGAGAATGCGGTCGCGCCGTCGTACCGCACCGTGCGATAGTCGCCGTCGATACCGATAAAGCCGATCCGCAGCTTATCGAGAGTCAACGGCACCGACCCACCCTCGGTCCGCACCACCGAGCGCTGGTCGACATAGTCGAAGCCGCCTGTCGCCCGCAGGTTGGCCCGCAACGACCGGATCAGCGGCCGCGCCAGATCGAACCCGGTGATCAGCGTATTGGTCCGCAGGTCGAGGGCACCAAGGTCGGGATGCGACCATGCATAGGTGAAGCGCGCGCCCAACGTCGTGCCGTTGCGGTCGAGGCCCATGATGTGCCCCGCTTGCACGACGCGCTGTTCCTTGAAGTCCGCGGTTGACGACACGCCGACATAGGTGACGTCGGACAGCCCGGTCAGCCCATAGATCTCGGCCCGCGCATAGCCCGTCTCGCGCCCGGTCAGCCGGCTATTCTGGTTCTGCACGTTGGCGATCACCGCGAACCGGCGGAACGCGAGCGACAATTCGCCGATCACTTCGCCCTGTCGCGTTCCTGCCGGGCGCAGCGACAACTGCACCTCGAGCCCCGGGATATCACCCGCCAGCAACAACAGCCGCTCGGCCTTCTTCTCGTTCAGCGGATCGAGCGCCTGGATCTGCGCGATCCGCTCGCGCAGGATCGAGTCATACGGCCCGGCCGATCCCCGCACGCGAACTTCGACGATGCGCGCGGTCACGACCTGCAGTTGCAACGTTCCGCCCGTGATCTCCTGCGCAGGGATCTGCACCGACGCTACCCAGCCCGCATGTCGCAGCGCGGCGTTGGCACGGTCGCGCAGTGCGCAGACGACGCTGATCGGCTGCTCGCCCTGCGGCACGTCGATGCCGGCCACCGCTTCGGCGATCTCGGGTTGCAACGCGCCGCCATCCGGCCGCACGAAGCTTAGCGTGGTCAGCGTGACCTTGAGCGACGACGTCTCGAACGGACAGGCGGGCTGTTCCAGCGCACGACTCGAATCGACGCTGACCGCCGATTCCTGGCGCGTGTCAGGTGCGGGTGGCGTCACTTCCTGACGGGAAGGCAGAACTACTTGCGCCCCAACAGGCTGCGCAAGAAGCGCCCCCCCTGCGACGCCAGCCATCATAAGCACGTATGAACGCCATACTTTCGATGTCATCAATCCCCCGCGCGTTGCCGATAACGACGTGCGATTTGCAGACAGACAAACTGTCGCTCTCCTTTGGGGATACGCACGACGCCTTGAAAGGCCCGACGGACCATGACGACATTTTTACGCCATGCATAGATGCGAAGTCGCTGTGATCTTTCGAAGACTATGGTTAACCTCAAAAAACTTCTAAAACCGGCTGGAGATCATTCGCTTTCGATCTATTGTAGTCGCCGCACGACCGGGCCCGTTGCAGGCTGGCTCACCCGCTGCATTGAGGTGCAAGCCTGTGGAATTGGGTAGTATCCACGACCAGGAGACAGGAACGATGGCGATGTTACGCGTTGGAAGCCGTGGCGAGGACGTCCGAAATCTACAGACGCTGTTGCGCCAGTACGACCCGCAGCTCGGCGCCGATGGCGTCTTCGGTCCGCAGACCGAGCGCGCGGTGCGGCTGGGCCAGCGGCGCAACGGGCTCTACCCCCCCGACGGCATCGCCGGCCCGATGACGATGGGCGTCTTGACCGGCAACGGTGCCGGCTACGCCAGCCCGGCGCGCGGCATCCCCGCCGGCACACCGACGCGCACCGTCGCGATTCCTGGAACCCGTTCCGCCGCCTTCCAGAAGGCGCAGACCGCAGCCAGCGCGGCAAGTGTCGGCAAGGGCGATCCCGGCCCCCTGAAAGCCGCCGTCGAACCCGCCCGCGAACGCGCTCGCACCGCGGCGATGCCGGCGGGGGTGACAAAACCTGTCGCGACCATGACCACATCGCGCGCAGGCAGCCGATTCATCATCGCGCACGAAGCACAACGCGGGGTCAGCAATCGGCTTCATCATCCATCGGCCGGCAGTGGCGTCACCATCGGTCCCGGCTATGATATGAAGGACCGGACACAGGATCAGGTCGAAAGGGACCTTTTGGCGATACTTGTGCCACGCGAAGCGGCCGCAGCAGCAGCGAAAGGAGCACGATTGTCCGGGGACGCGGCCGGACGGTTCGTTCGCGAGAACAAGACGCTTCTCAATCTCAGCCTGACCCAAGAAACCGATCTTCTCGGCCACATAATCGGCCATTACGAGGCCATGGTGAAACGTGCGATCAAGGTCCCGCTTCATCAATACGAGTTCGATGCGATGGTTTCCTACGCGTACAACCCCGGCGGCGGCTGGCGAAAAACGACGAACCTCGTCAACGAGAACAAGAATCAGGCGGCAATGCTGGAAATCAAACGTCACGTCCGATCGAAGGGCGAAATCATCCGCAGTCTGGTCGTTCGTCGCGAAGCTGAAAGCCGCATGTTTCTGTATGGAGAATATAAATGATTAGGTCTCGCCTATCGCTCGCGGTGTCAGTGCTGATGCTTTCTGCATGCGGCAGCAATGCCAGCGAAGCGTCAACCAATGCCGCCAACGCCACCTCGGCCAGCGCTGAAGGCACAAGCGAGGTCGTTGATCAGCCCGGAGATTTCGGAAACATCACACGTGACGCCGCCCCGACCGCTACTGCGGGCTCACAATATACCGAAGACCAGACGAACGCGACCGGAGTGGCATCGCTGCGTCGCGAACTGATCGGGGCGGCCGCAACGCTGGATGGCCAGCCGATCACCAACGTCAAGGCAGTGTCGCGTTGCCAGACGGTGTTCACCACCAAATCCAATGCAACTGTTACCGTGCACTGGAATAAGGTGGGCAATTTTGCCGCAACCGTAGATCACGGATCGGCGACAATTCCGATCGATGACGGTGCTGGCGTGCACAATTTCATTTTGCCCGAAGGCGATGGTTTCCGACGGGTCAACGGTACGATGGGACATCTCGCCGATGCCTGTGAAAGCGAGAAATAAAGTCTCGGATATTCGTGCCTGCCCGAACTGACATCGGTTACCCGTTGCACGCGCAAATACGAGACGGCATTTGTCGCCATGCGTCTCTAAGATCACAACCATGGATGGCACCAAAACAGTGAACTGGTCAAAAGTGCAGGACTGGGCCGCGCGCGATGAGAATGAGCGGACAATAATCGAACTGAATGACGGGCGCGAAACCAGCGTCGTATCCGTACCGACGAAACCCCAACCCGAGCCGATCGGCAACGCCTTCGCCCGCGTCGAAGGCGGTTTCATAGTTCTTGCGGAGACGTGTTCGAAGAGGCCGTGACAGGAAACCGCGGGGCTTTTATCAACATATCCAAGACACCTGAGCGGTACGACCCGATCCGAACGGCGACAGGATCTGGAATAGTGGAAGATCCGATTGAGGTGTTTCGCCGTAGATGGCAGATCAGGTGTAACACACGGAAAATACGGCGAGCGTAACCTTGAGGTAATAATGATAGCACATTTGCACGAACGCGAGCGTTGGGGCCGCCCTGTATTGCGAACCGCAATACTACACCGTGTTGGACGGCTCGTCGTACCGCTGTTCGCCTGTGCGATGTGGTCTTCCGCCGCGTCCGCCACGTGCGTCTGGACCGATCTCATCCACTCGCAGACGCGCGCAGCCGCGATAAACCGAACCACACCGCGGGTCCATTTTGTCCAGGATACCGGTCCAGGATGCCCCGCTGCCGGTGCGGCTTGCCAGTCCCGCGCCTATGTCACGACAGGCGATATCGTGCTCGCCGGCAACACCCGAAACGGTTACACCTGCACGGGCTTCCAGGGGCCGCGCGGTAGCGGCACGATCGGCTGGCTGCCAAGCGCGGGGCTCAACATGCTGCCTGCTGCAGCGCAGATCCCAGCCGACTGGGCGGGGCATTGGTACGCGCCCGAACAAGATATCGTGATCAAGGCAGCCCCCGGCGGAATGCTGTCGGTAAAGGGCGACGCGACCTGGGGCATGAGCGCCTGGCGCGCTGAACACGGGAGCGTGCACGTCGGCACGCTCAACGGCATAAGCCGCCCCGTCGGGGGTGTTCTTTCCTTCACCGAGGGAGAAGGTCGCACCCTGCCCTACACCGGCGGAGACGAGTTCAGTTGCAAGGTCCGCATGATCCGGCGCGGCCCCTATCTGCTGGTACGCGACAACGACAATTGCGGCGGCGCAAACGTCAGCTTTTCAGGGTTTTACGCCAGAAAGCCCTAGTCGCACGCACGGTGGGCTCTCGGGCCGGGCGCCGCGATAGGCCGGATCCGCAATCGCCCCCGGTCGCCTATTCGCCCGCCTCCTATTCGAGCGCCTCGCCGAGCCGCTTGCCTTGCGCGGAATAGAACCGTGCAGAGGCGAGATTGCCGGTTGCCCGGTAGCGCCGACTGGCTTCGTTGGCGCCGGCGACGGCCAAACGATAAATGTCGATGCTCGCTTGCCGATCGCCGCTGGGGTCGTCTTGGGCCTTGAGACCGGCGTCGAACCGCCACGCCGGTCGCCAGTCTCCACGGTCGGTCGGCATGACCCCACTGAACGGACGACCCCTGACCATTTTTCCGAAGAACAATCCTGGCGATCCGCCACGCCGCGCCACGCGCAACGTGCCGACGCCCTCCGCCATGCCGTTCGCGCACGGCCCGATCCACGTGGCCGTGCCGCTCGCGATCGCCGCCGGCGCGACGGCACGGCAGGTCGGTGCCGCCCTCGCGCCGCAGGCCGACAGGGCGATGACTAGTGCCAAGCCGAGCTTACGCATGGAACGTCGCCAACAGATCGGCACCGCATTCGAAGTGATGGGGATCAGGCGTCGAAAACGTCGCGCCCCAATACCAGCCATGTCGATTGAAGATCGGTGCCAGCAACTGAAGTCCCAGATTCACATGCCGCGCCTTGCGGGGTACCAGTTCGCCGTCGATCTTCATGTCGATCGCCGTACCCCAGGCGTGATTGGAAATCGACCGGGACGATCCGCGGACGTTGCGACAGCACATCATCCCTGCGGTCCCCAGCCTGGTGTGCAGGTCGGGGTGCAGCCGTCGCACTTCAAGGAAGATCGCCGCCAAGCTCTCGACAGCCGGACGCAGTCCCGTGACACGAAACGGCCCGACATCGGTCGTCACGACCAGTTTCTTGAAGGCTTGGTTGGTCGGCGGCTGGCAGTCCTGCGTGAAACTCTCGCGTGGTGTTCCCAGGCGCGCGATGACAGCGTGATTGGACGGCGACCGAATCCCGACGTTGACCGACCCGCGGGTCGGCAGCGGCAGGTGATCGGTATACCGCAATCCGCGACTGGACGTCGGCGGCGCAGCAGGCGCCTGTGACGCAGAAGGAGCCTGTGACGCAGCAGAGCCCGCGCCGTGGCTTGCGGCGGTCCGGTTCGCGATCGCCGGCGCCGCGCGGCTCGCCACCGTTGCTGCGGGCCGGCTCAGCGACCGCCAGGTGGGGCCAAGCACCTCGACCAGTCCATCGGGACGCGCCAGAAGCCGTTGCTGCGCGGCGACGATCGCGCCGATCGTCCGCCTACCGCACAGACCATCGATGGGACCAGGCGAATGGCCCGACGCCCGCAGAGCCTCCTGCACATGTGTGACGTCGACCTTGCGGTTGAGTCCGTGAAGTCCGACCGAACCTTGCAACTGCGCCATGAACAACTCCTTGCCAGAGGCTTCGCTAACGTAAGTGCTTCTCTACAACTCACCGCCCATCGACGGACCAATGCGGCGGATCCGACAACAGTTTCCTGACGCCGTAGCTTGCGCCGACCGTATGCAGCGTCGCGTTGTCGTTGCCATTGCGCGGCTGGTCGATCGGCTGTGTCGCACCAGCGGCATCGACGATCTCGATCGGGCCCGACCAGCTGATCGTCATGTCGATCGCCAGCCCGGCGATATGGTTCGAGGTCAGCGACGGCTTGAAGCGGATCGCGAACAGCGCGACCATTTCGGCCGCCGCGGCGATCGAGCGGGTGTCGTCGCCGTGATCCCAGATGATCCCCGCCGTCGGTTCGTCGGGGACGTCCGCGGGCGCGACCGCCCCGTGCGAGACCTGCCACGCATAATGCATCAGCCACGCCCGGATGCGGTTGCGCCGGGTGGAGGATATCCGAACGATCGTCCCCGCGTTCGCCAGCGCGGTGAGGAACTGGGTCACCTGCGCGGCGAAGGCCGGCGCGAGATCGGCGACCCTGTCGCTGTTGGGAAACCGCGCCTGATTGCGGCGAAACCAGTCCGCCCCGCTCAGCTTCGCCGATGCTTCCCGCGCCCGCGCCTGTTCGCGCAACAGGTCCGAGGGCGACTGCTGCGCAAGCGCGGTCACCAGGTCGCCGCGGGACGAGCTGCGGCCCATCACGCGCGAGGCATAAGTCCGCATCGCTCGACTGGTCGCACCGTCGAGCACGCCATCGGTCCTGAGCGGCGTCATCCCCAGCGTGCTCGCGCGCAGGTTGAGCAACCGCTGAAGCTCGGCGGTCTGCGCAGGCGTGGCGGCGGGTGCCCTGGCCATGGTCTATTCGATCCGCGCGTCATAGGCGGAGAGCGCCTGCATCGCCGCGCGGTCGCGGTGGTGAGCGCGCTTCAGCCGCGCGAGCGTCGCATCGGTGCCCGTGCACGTCGCGCGCATCCGCCGATCGAGGTCCGCCGCACGCGCTGCATCATAGGGCTCCTCGCCCCTGAAGTGATCGCATTGCGTCCGCTTGGCGACGAATGCGCGAACGTCGGCAGGCATTCCCGCTGCCGCCGCGCGAGGCTGCGCGCTGCACCCTGTGGCGAAGACCGCCGCAGCGACGATTCCCGGCAGGAGCGGCGCCCGGATCATACCGCCTCCACCGTCGGCTCGGCCGCGATCGCGCGTTTCACGGGCTCGCGTGCGCGGAAGTCGTAGACGAAGTCGCCGTCCTCGACCCGCATCGTGATCGCCGCCACCCGCTCGCCGCGCATCTGCCGCTCGAGCAGTGCCACCGACATCGCCGGCAGCATCGTGTTGGTCAGGATCGCATCGATCATCCGCCCGCCCGACGCCACTTCGGTACAGCGCGCGACGATATGCTCGACCACAGCCTGGTCATAGTCGAGCGCGATGTCGTGATTGTCGAGCACCCGCCGGACGATCCGGTCGAGCTGCAACCCGACGATCCCCGTCAGCATCGCCGGGCTCAGCGGATAATAGGGCAGCACCAGCAATCGCCCGAGCAGCGCAGGTGGAAACACCTTCAGCAGTTCGGGCCGCAACGCGGTCGCGAGGCCGTCAGCCTCGGGCGCCATCTCCTCGTCCTCGGTCAGGCTCATGATCAGGTCGGTGCCGACGTTCGAGGTCAGCAGGATCACCGTGTTGCGGAAATCGATATGCCGCCCCTCGCTGTCGTTCATGAACCCCTTGTCGAACACCTGGAAGAACATCTCGTGGACATCGGGATGCGCCTTCTCGACCTCGTCGAGCAGCACGACCGAATAGGGCCGGCGCCGCACCGCCTCGGTCAGCACGCCGCCCTGACCATAGCCGACATACCCCGCCGGCGCGCCCTTCAGCGTCGAGACGGTATGGGCCTCCTGGAACTCGCTCATGTTGATGACGATCATCGATTCGTCACCGGAGAACAGCAGTTCGGATAGCGCGTGCGCGGTCTCGGTCTTGCCGACCCCCGACGGGCCGCAGAGCATGAAGACGCCGACCGGCTTCGACGGATTGTCGAGCTTGGCGCGGCTGGTCTGGATGCGCTTGGCGATCGCATCCATCGCATGATCCTGACCGACCACGCGCGCCTTCAGCTTGTCGGCGATGGTCAGCACGCTGGCGATCTCGTCCTTGACCATCCGGCCGATCGGGATGCCGGTCCAGTCCCCCACCACCGCGGCGATCGCGTCGCCATCGACCACGCCGAACACCATCGGCGCATCGCCCTGCACCGCGCGCATCGCCGCCAGCGCCGCATCGAGCGGATCCGAGGACGCCTCCTCGGTCAGCGCATCGCGGGCTGCGCGCACGGCGTCGAGCGCATCCTTCTCCGCCGCCCATTTCGCCTCGACCGCCTCGACATCGGCGCGGGCCGCGACGATCGCCTCGTCGAGTTCTCCCAGCCGATCATCCTCGCGGTACCGCCCCGTCGCCTCGCGCTCGACGACGCCACGCTCGACCTCGAGCAGTTCGAGCCGTCGCCTGCGATCCTCGACCGGCGCCGGCGTCGCGTGCTGCGACACCGCCACGCGCGCGCACGCCGTGTCGAGCAGGCTCACCGCCTTGTCGGGCAGTTGCCGCGCAGGCACATAGCGCTGCGACAGCGTCACCCCCGCCGCGACCGCCTCGTCGAGCACGACGACCTCGTGATGCGCCTCCATCATCGGCGCGACCGAGCGCAGCATCGCGATCGCGGTATCGATCTCGGGCTCGCCGACATCGACCGTCTGGAAGCGGCGGGTCAGCGCCGGGTCCTTCTCGAAATACTGGCGATATTCGGCATAGGTCGTCGCCGCGATCGTCCGCAGCCGCCCGCGTGCCAGTGCCGGTTTCAGCAGGTTGGCGGCATCGCCCGTCCCCGCCTGCCCGCCTGCCCCGATCAGGCTGTGCGCCTCGTCGATGAACAGGATCACCGGCGTCTCGGACGTCTCGACCTCGTCGATCACCGCGCGCAGGCGTTTCTCGAACTCGCCCTTCACGCCCGCGCCCGCCTGCATCAATGCGATGTCGAGCGAGCGCAGCGTCACGCCTTGCAACGCCGGCGGCACGTCACCGTCGACGATCCGCCGCGCAAAGCCCTCGACCACCGCGGTCTTGCCGACCCCTGCCTCGCCGACCAGAATCGGGTTGTTCTGCCGCCGCCGCAACAGCACGTCGACCACCTGGCGGATTTCGGCATCGCGCCCGACGATCGCATCGATCTCGCCGGCGCGCGCGCGCGCGGTCAGGTCGATCGAATACGCCGCCAGCGCTTCGCCGACCTTGCCGCCCGCGTGAGGAGAACCGTCGCCAGCCTCCGCAGCGACCGGCGCTTCGTCGGTCTCCGCCGAGGCGCCGACGATCGTCGCGAAGTCTTCGCCCAGCCGGTCGGCCTGCACCTTGCGCCACTCGCCGCTGATCGCGAACAGCGCGTTGCGCAGCGTCGGCGTGCGGACCATCGCGTACAGCAAATGCCCGCTCCGCACGCGCCCGGCGCCGAACTGCAACGAGGCATAGACCCAGCCACGCTCGATCGCCTCCTCGATCTGCGGCGCGAAGTCCGAGATCGCAGTGGCGCCACGCGGCAACGAATCGAGCGCGGCGGTCACGTCGGCGGCCAGCCGCGCATCGTCGATCGCGAACGCGGCGCGGATCGCGGCCACGTCGTTGCGTGGATCCTGGAGCAGGACGTGCACCCAGTGAACCAGCTCGACATACGGATTGCCGCGCATCTTACAGAAGCTGGTCGCGGTTTCGATCGCCTTCCGCGTGGCGGTATCGAGGCGGCCGAACAACGCGGTGCGGCTGATCTCGGTCATTACATATCCCCCGTAGTCGATTGAGCAGTCTGTCTGCGTGATGCGGCGCGGCGCGTGAGCCGGGCGTCGGCACGGACCCGGTCGCCCTGCCCCGGTGCCAGCCACCCGGTCCAGCCGAGCCGCGCGCGTCCGTCGAGACGGGCGGGCCGTGCGTGGCGCTCCTCCATCTCGATCATGATATCCCATTCCAGATGGCTCGGCGCGAACGCATCGAGTGCCTCGGAAGCGATCCGGAACCGATCGCCGCCTGGCAGCAACGCCTCGAATTCGTGCAGAGAATTGGCGCGCACCACGACGCGGAACGCATCCGACGCCACCCGCACCCGCTGACCGATCATCATGTCGGTGCCGAGCCCGCTGAAGCCGCGCCCCAGCCGGCTCTGGTCGTCACGCTCGACGTCGCGCCAACGCGGCTGATATTCGAGAACGTTGACGCGCTGGCGCAACAGATGGCTGAGCGCATCCTCGATCCCGACCGCACTGCGCCGCGACGCGAACAGCCCCGCATAATGCAGCCGCGCGCGCGCCGGGAACGCGGCATCCTCCGCCACGCCTTCGCCCGTCCCGGTCAGTTGCGCGAGATAGCGCGCGAACCGGTCGTCGAGCGGCCGATCCGCCTGCGCCGCTGGCTGCGAATCCGCCCATACCCGGTAGAACAGCTGCAACATGCGGTTGGCGAGCAGGTCGAGCCAGCGCCCGAACGGCCGCGTCTTGGCATAGCGGCTTTCGAACACTGCGAATTCGGTCAGATGCGCGGGCAGCGGCCCCATCGGCCCGGTCAACCCGAGCCAGAATCCGGACACGCGCGCACGATCCCCGGTGACCTCGACCGAATCCAGTGTCGCATCGGGAAACGCCAGCGTCGGCACCTGCGCCAGGTCGGCGATGCTCTGCGACGGACGGCGTGCGTGGCCGATCCGCGGCAGATGCGGCGCGCGCGCCTCCGCCCCACGCGCGATCGGGAACAACCCGAACCGGCGTGCATCGGCTGCTGCGTCCCGAAGGAAACTCAGATGGTGTGTTGGCGGCCTATCCTCGGCGGCCATTTGGCGAACTCCCCCTCGGTGGCACTGGTGAAATGAGTCTCGGTAAACGCATTGATGCTCGCAAATTCAGCCAGGAAGCGTTCGAGCACCGCACCGAACAGGAACATCCGGCCCTTGTCGAACGCCGCATCGTCGAGCCTGATCGTGATGCGGTGGCCACGCGCGATCGCCATCCGGTCGAGCCCGGGCACGCGCCGCGCCACCTTGGTCGAATGAATCCCCAGCACGCCGTCGATCTGCCGCCGCAGACCCGCATCGTCCTGCCAACCGTACAGCGCGAGGTGATCGCGCAGCACGTGCGGATCGTCACCATCCTCGGGCGCGAGCGTCATGTAATTGGGGGTCAGATGCCCGATCACGCGCCACGCCGCATCGCCCAGCCCAAGCGGTGGCCGCGGCCGGGTCGGCGCGCGCAACACCGTGACCGCACGCGCCGGGACGCCCGATACGACGAAGTTCGAATCACCGCGGAACGTCAGCAGTTCGGGCAGCTCGCGGTTGGTGACCAGTGCGCGGACGCCCAGTTCATGCACCTCGTCGAGCCGGGTCGCATCGCCCGGCGCGGTCAGGCTGACCCAGGTTTCGGTGCCGGTATATTCATGCCGTCGCCGCAACCGCTGCTCGCGTGTCGACAGCCGGCGCGGGCGCAGCTGCGTCGCGTAGAACAACGCCTCCTGCCAGTCGTAGAGCAGCGCGCCGAACGCATAGAGCGGCGCGACGGTGCGCGAATCCACCTTGTCGCGGGCATAGGCCTTCACGTCGAGGATCCGGAACACCTCGAAATCGAGCGGCCGCGTCCGGTCCGGAACGACGTGATGCTCATGGTCGAACCGCGACACCTGGACGCGGCCGAGCTGCTTCTCGAACAGGTTGATCGCCGGCGTCGCGAACAGCTTGAAGTTGGCGGGTTCGAGCGCGTTGTTCAGCACCGGAGAAGACCGCCCGAACAGGATCACGATGTCACACGCGCGCGGCGACTGTTTGAACGCCCGCGCCAGGTCCTTCAGGTCGACGAACAGAAAGCGCTCGGGACACGCGAAATACTCGGCGAGCAACCGGTAGCCGCGGAACGACCGCTGCTCCGACGGCAACAGTGACTCGCTGTCGCCGAACCCGACCTGCTCGGGTTGCGGCAACCGCAGCCAGCCCTCGGGCCCCGCCGCCGCGTCCGCCGACCGGCCGATCACCGCCAGGGTCTCGCCGATGATCTGGCGGTACAGTTCGGCGGGCACCGCTTCCGATCCGGCGAGATAGATCGGCAGCGACGCGGGCAGCACGGTCGGCAGGTCGAAGCCGCCGGTCGACTCGAACCGCAGCCGCAAGCCGGCCTCGGCGCGCACGCCGGTCGCCGACACGAACGGCGCCACCGCGGCGCGGCTCGACAGATATTCGACCTGCGTGATCTTCAACGGCCACAGCGTCACGTCGTGCCCGGTGCGGAACTGCACCGGCGCGTTCGCATGATCCGCCGCGGTCGCGGTCATCTCGGTCCCGCGCGGCACCTTGTAGCCGTCGAGCAGGATCGGATCGCCATCGCGCGGTTCGAACCCGGCGATGCAGATCGACGGCATCGGCGCGAGATAATGCGGCTGGATTGCGTGGAGCAGATGCTGGGTGAATTCGGGATACTGATCCGCCAGCTTCAGCTGGACGCGCGCGCCGAGAAACGCGACGCCCTCCAGCAACCGCTCGACGTATGGATCAGGATCGGTCGGCGTCTTCAGCCCGAGACGCCCGGCGACCGCCTCATGCTCCTGCCCGAACGCCACCGCCTCCTCGCGCAGATAGGCGAGTTCGTCGTTGTAGAATCGCAGCAGCCGCGGATCGATCCCGCCGCTCATCCGCGCCGCCCCCGAAGACTATTCACGGACGTTCACCGCCGTCGTCTCCGCCTCGACCTCGGTGCGGAACTTGACCGGCATCAGCTGCGCTGCGGACGTGATGTCGCCCTGGATCACGAACGTCAGCGAATGCGGCTGATCGGGATCCTCGACCGGCTCGACCGTGAGGCTGTCGTGCCGGATGCGCGGCTCGAACACGCGGATCGCCTTCCGCGTCTCGCGCGCCCGTGCCAGCACCGCGCGCCGGTTGAGCGTGCGCCCGGCCAGATCGGTCAGCCCGTAATTCAACACCGAGGCGCGCACGTGCGGATACGCCTCAAGGTCGACAAGCGACTCCAGGTTCGTCGTGTTCAACAACCAGGCGAGATCGCGACGGATGGTCGCACGCAGCGCGGTTTCGTTGAAGCGTTCGAGTTTGGGCACCGAATAATGCCGGAATTTCTCCCGCGCGATATCGGGCGCGTCGTCGCTCATGTCGCGCATCCCCGAAATCTCGATGTCCGCGACCAGCTTGTCGAACAGGGTCGGCGTCAGGCGCTGCGTTACGGCCATGACGGATCAGGCGAAGACGAGCGCGCGCAGCGACAACAGGCCGTGCTCGGCGCCGTTCGACAGCGACCAGAGATGCTGCCCCGATCCGACCGATCCCGCCGCGCCGTCCCGCCAACTCGTCGACCGCCCAAGCCGTTCGGCGGAATCGCCTTCGGTCTCGGTGCCTGGATAGCGCGCCGGCAAAAGCGCCGCGACCGACTGCCCGGTACGAAACGTAATCTGAACCGGATACCAAATGACGTCGCGAAGATCGAGTGGTCCCTCGCTCACGATCCGCTCGATCTGGTCGAACGCCTGCAATCCGTATCGCCCGCCGATGATGGCCTCGAAGCACGGCCCGAACCGACCATCGGCATCCGCAATCCAGTCGAACGCCGCCCCGTCGAGAGTTCCGGCGGTGTCCGGTGCTGCATCGAAAGCGACATCCCGCGCCGCTTCGCCCTCGGCGACGCGACCCTGGCCAAAATGCTGAAGTGCCTCGATCACGCCCTGCATCCAGTCGGACGCGACGTGCTGGGCGGCCAGCGTTCGCCCCGCGATCACGTCGGCCCGCTCGCGCTCGGCGGCGATCGCCTGCCCGTACACGACGGACAGCATCTGCGCCTCGGGCGAGATTTTGGCCAGCGCATCGAGTTGAATTCTCGCCTTGTCCCATTCGCCGGCCAGCGCAAGCACCTGGAACAGGAACATCCGCGCCGACGCATCGCCGGGGGACGACCGAACGGTCTCGACGAGTGCGCGTCGCGCACCGTCGAGATCGCCCGATTTCACGAGTTGGTCCGCATCGCGCATCATCCGCTCCACGGACTTCCCCTCGGTCTTCAAGATCAACCGGCTTCGTTCTGCCGGATGTCGTAATACGCGGTGACGACGCCGCCGTCCTTGCCGCCCTGCGCGTTCTGCGCCTGGTAGTCGAACGTGACCTTCGCACAGTTGAACGTCACCGATTCCATGATCGAATCGCCACCCGACGAACCCGAATTGTGGATGTCGGAGACGATGATGTCTTCGAGCTTGATCTTGTAATAGGTCAGCGGATTGGAGCCATCGCCCGCCTTCTGCGAATAGATGACAGCTTCCTTGATGTGCTTGCCCGACGCGCACGCCTTGAAGAGCATCGGCGACGACTTGTCGACCTGCTTCTGGATGCGGATGTCGGAGATCTCGGCCTTGCCCGAGCCACCGCCGGCACCGCCGGTGTGGAACGAGCCCTGCTGGACCGCACCGAAGTCGAACGAGATGATATCGATCTCGTCCTGGTGGTTCTTCTTGCGCGATTCGCCGTTAACGCCGTCAATCTTCAAGAACAGATCTACTGCCATGATACTTCTCCCACATCATGAAAACAGCCATCGTCACGAGACGTTACGATGGCAGGATTTGGCTCAGCCGGAAGTCTTGGGAAGCCTGGAAACCATGCTGAGTGCGATGTCCATGCCTTCCAGCTGATAATGCGGCACGAACATGAACTTCCCAAGATAATAGCCCGGATTGCTTTCGTCCGGGATCACGTCGATCGCGGCATTCTTGAGCGGCAGCCGCGCCTTCGTCTCTTCGCTCGACGTCGACGGCGAACCGTCGACATATTGCAGGACCCAGTTGTTCAGGTCGCGCTTGAGCTGATCGGCCTCGCGTGTGCCGCCGACCCAGTCGCGCACCATGCACTTCAGATAATGCGCAAAGCGGCAGCTGGCGAAGATGTACGGCAGTCGCGCCGACAGATTGGCGTTCGCGGTCGCATCGGCCAGTTCGTAGTTCTTCGGGCGGTGCAGCGTCTGCGCGCCGATGAACGTCGCCTGGTCGGTGTTCTTGCGGTGGATCAACGCCATCAGACCGGCGCTCGACAGCTCGGCCTCGCGCCGGTCCGAGATCGCGATCTCGGTCGGGCACTTCAGGTCGATGCCGCCATCGTCGGTTGGGAAGGTCGCGGTCGGCAGATCCTGCACCGTACCACCCGATTCGACGCCGCGGATCCGCGTGCACCAGCCATAGGTGCTGAACGCCTCGGTGATCCGGGTGCCCATCGCATAGGCCGCATTGAGCCACAGATGCTTGTCGTGCGACCCCGTCGAGCTTTCCTCGAAATCGAACTCGTCGACCGGTTCGGTCTTCGCGCCGTACAGCGGCCGACCAAGGAAACGTGGCATCGCCAGCGCCATGTAGCGGCTGTCCTCCGACGCGCGGAACGTCCGCCATGCGGCATAGTCGGTCGCGTCGAACAGCTTGCCGAGATCGCGCGGATTGGACAATTCGGTCCAGCTCTCCATCCCGAGCAGCGACGGCGCCGCCGCGGCAATGAACGGCGAGTGCGCCGCCGAGCCGATGCGCGCCAGCCCCTTCATCACTTCGAGATCGGGCGCGCTATGATCGAACGTGTAGTCGCACACGAACGCACCGTAGGGCTGGCCGCCGAGCTGGCCGAATTCGGACTCGTAGATCTTCTTGAACAGCGGGCTCTGGTCCCACGCCGCATCGCGGAACTGGCGGAACATCTTGCGACATTCCTCCTTCGACATGTTCATCACACGTATCTTCATGTCCTTGCCCGTCGACGTGTTCATGACGAGATAGTGAAGACCGCGCCACGCCGATTCCAGCTTCTGGAATTCTGGGTTGTGGATGATCGCGTTGATCTGTTCGCTGAGCTTGGCGTCGATCGCCGCGCGCATCGCGTCGACCGTGGCGAACACGTCGCCGCCGATGATCGCCGCATTCGACAGCGCCTGCTGCGCCAGCGTCTGCACCGCCTGCTCGATCCGCGTCTGCCGCGCGGCATCGGTCGGCTTGAACTCCTTTTGCAGAAGCGCTGAAAATTCGTCTAGCGCGACCTCTTCGCCATGCGGCTGAGATGGGTTCTGCTGAAGCGCGTCTTGCGCCATATCCTCGTTCCAATCCGCTCTGGGTTTGTGCTTATGCAGCGCCGTTGGTCGGCGCGTCCGGCGCGGCGTCAGCCTCGGCCGCCTTAGCCTGCTTCGCTGCGGACAGCGCGGCGAGAAGGTCAGGATCCTTCAGCACCTTGTCGAGCAATTCCTGCGCGCCGTTCTTGCCGTCCATGTACGACAGCAGATCCTCGAGCTGCGTCCGCGCTTCGAGAAGCTTGGCGAGCGGCTCGACGTTGCGCGCCACCTGGCCCGGCGAGAAATCCTCCATACTGCGGAACGTCAGATCGACGGCGAGCTTGCCGTCGCCGCTGAGCGAGTTGTCGACCGCGAACGCCGCCCGCGGCGCGATCGCTTCCATGCGCTGGTCGAAATTGTCCATGTCGAAATCGACGAAGTCGCGCTGATCGGTCGCCTTGCGCTCGACATGGCTCTTGCCCGACAGATCGGACATCACGCCCATCACGAACGGCAATTCAACCTTCTGGCGCGCGCCATAGGTTTCGACTTCATATTCGATATGGACGCGCGGCGCCCTGTTTTCGCGAATGAACCGCTGTCCGCTCTTGATCGCCATTCCCCGTCCTTTTCAACTCAGACTAGCAGCTTAGAAAGCTTTGACCCCCTGTTTCGCTCCAACCGAAACGAAAAAGGCATGAAGTAAATTCGATTATACAGCGTTACCAATTCGTTGCGCCGTCTTCCTCTACTCTCGTCAACAATACCGTTCCGGCATCGGCGACGCTGTTGGGCGCAATATCCTTAATAATTGCCATGAAATCCAGCCCGATCCAGCCGCGGACGCGCCGCAACGCCACCGGAATCGGGCTCGAAGGCTCGCGACGCTGGTAATAGTCGCTGATCGCATCGAGCGCGCGCATCACGTCTTCGCGGCTGTCGACCCGACCGACGGCTGTGCCCTTCGAAGGCGGCGCCTCGATATCGCTGGCGGGTTCTTCCATACGATCCGCAACCGCCTCCACCTCGACACCGGCGTGCGGCGCGACTGCGCGACGGATTGCCGACAGCACCTCGAATGTCGGCGCAAAATTGGTGCCCGTTTCGTCGGCAGCCGCTGCCTCGCGGGTCAGGATCGCATCCGCTTGGCGCAGCGATGCCTCAATCTGGTCGAGTCTGCCGAGCACCGTCTCCAGTACGTCGAGCGGCGTGTCGTTCAGCGCAGCGCGAAACAGGCCATAGCCCTCCGCGGCATCGCCATCACGTGCGAACCGCGCAAAATCGTCGCCCGAATAACTACCCAGTCGCGGATGTGTAAGCAGCACCGTCCGCTGCAACGGCCCAAGGAATTCGGCGATCCGCGTCAGCGATTCACACGGCCCCTTTCGTCCCTGGATACCATATTCGTCCAGCGTCGGATGGACGCTGTCCCAGTAACGATCGAACAGACCGGCGAGCATCGCGCAGCCCGTCTCGACGATTTCCAGCGACCCCGTCCGTGTCCCCGCGCGTGCCAGATAGACTGCCAGCCACACGTCCTTGGTACGCCGACTCTGTGCCTCGATCAGCGCGATCGTCTCACGCCAGTCGACCGCCTCCGACACGTCCGCCGCAAGCGAGGCGACCTCGAATGCCTCCTCGATCCGTTGACGCTCGGCGTCATAGGACAGGTCCTCGCCCGCCGGCGCGTCCGCGGAAACGGGTTCGAGAAGATCCTCGACCGTCACCTACGCCTCCGCCGCGATGCGATTACCGCCACGGGGCCGGCATGAGTTTCGACGAAACGCACCATGATCAGCGCCTTACGGCACCAACTCGGCTTCGACACGGCGATTTGCCGGATCCCCCGGCTTATGCCCTGGCAACGGCACGCTCGCGCCAAACCCGCGCGTCACGAGGCGTGACCGATCGACCCCCTGCGACGCCAGGAAGTCCGCGACGGCCTGCGCACGCCGCGCCGACAGCGACGTATTCAACGCCTGGCTGCCGCGCGAGTCGGTATGACCTTCGATCCGGAAGCGTGTTCCGGAAAGTTCGGGACGGACCAGCGACTGTGCGAAGACCCTCGCGGAGGCGAGCCCCTGGCGACTGATCCGTGCAGAGTTGAGATCGAACCCGATCATGAGATCGGCACGACGCTGCCCCAACGATTCGACGTTCGCCGCGGCCGTCGCCGTGACACCGTCAGCGCGCGAACCCGCAGCCGCCGGGCTTTGCGCACCGCGCCATGCCTGACGACGTCCGGTGCGGGGCTGCTTCGCGGTGGAAGGACGGACATACCCACTGGATGAGGCGGAAACCGCCGATGCCTTCTGAGCCGAACCGGCCTCGCCCGCCGGACGAGCCAGACGGAAACCCTTGGTCGCAGGCGCATCGCGCGTTGCCTGCCCGGCGTCCGTCTGCGCCCCGCCGCATTTGCCCGCGAACGTGCAAAGATAGCCTTCGACGCTAGGCGCGCGCTTGGCCGTGTCCTGCGCAACCAATGGCGTGGTCACCATCCCGATCAGGGCAACCGTTACGCCAACTCGATGAAACCGCATTGCTAAACTCTCCCGAGAAGTCGCGTCCGGACGTGCGTCTACTGAATTTCTAGTCGCGGTTTACGTACAAAGATCCAGTATCGCAAGGCGCGATGGTTAACACTGCTGTCGCATATCTACGTCCATTTTCGATGTAACATCCAAGTTGCTGAATTGCAGACCCGGAAGGATTTCTTGGGATTGATCCGTCCGACGATCCGGCTATTTATCGGCCTGCCGCCTGCTACGGGCCGTTCAAAAGGCGAGGAAGACCGATGGCGTCGGGCGCTCCATCCCGTTTAACTCAGATGTCGATCGATGTCGGCGACGAACAGGTCGTGCTCGAACGCATCGACAGCGTCGAGACGCTCAGTCGACCCTTTTCGATCACGGCGGATATTATATCGCCGCTCGAAATCGATCTGCAGCCCCACCTCGGCAAGCCGACCGCGCTGGCCGTGCTGGAGGACAGTCAGGTCGTGCGTCGTTTTCACGGCCTGATCACGTCGGCGGCGTACGATCGCGAGAGTACGAGCGGGCATCATTACCGGCTGACGTTGCAGCCCTGGACGTATTTCCTCGCGCAGAACCGCGACATGGCGATCTTCCAGGATCTGACGGTGATCCAGATCATCAAGCAGGTTACCGAAGCCGCGGGCATATCCGACATCGAGTATTCGCGGCTGTCACGCACGCGCATCCCACGCGCCTATTGCGTGCAGTACAAGGAAAGCGACTTCGCGTTCATCTCGCGACTGATGGAAGAGGAAGGGATCTACTACTTCTTCCGTCACGATGCCGAGCGTCATGTGATGATCTTGTGCGAGGGGCCGAAATGCCACTTGGCCGGTGATCCCGCGACGCTCGAATTCAACCAGAACGCGGTGTCGGTGTTCGCCTCCGAATCGAAGGAGCGGTTCGCGAAACCCGCATCGCATCTCCAGGCCTGGACCGAGCGCGTCTCGACCGGTGCGGAATCGCGCGTCACCTACCGCGACTTCGATTTCGAATCGCCCGATCAGCCCTTGGTCGCGGTGCATGATTCGGAAGGCGCACACCCGCGCGACGACCGCGAGGTGTTCCACTATCCCGGCCGCTACACGCGCGAGAAGACGGGCCGCGAGGATCAGCAGAAGACCGGGCAGGAACGCAGCCAGACCGTGCTCGACGGGTTGCGCGCCGGGCGTCGCGTGTTCACCGGCACGTCGCAGGCGGCAGGGCTCGCCTGCGGGACGCTGGTCAATGTCACAAAGCATCCGGCGGCGCGGATGAATGCCGCGTACATGGTCACCTCGACCTATCACAGCATCGCCGCCGAGACCTATCGATCGGGCAAGCAGGGCGACGAGCTGTCGTTCAACGTCCGCTTCGACGCGATCCCGGCGGACACGACCTATCAGGCGATCCAGTCGACCCCGCGCCCGGTGGTCCAGGGGCTCGAATCCGCGGTCGTCACGGGACCGTCCGGCGAGACGATCTACACCGACGAATATGGTCGGGTGAAAGTCCGCTTCCACTGGGATCGCAAGGACACGCCGGGCGAGAAATCGACCTGTTGGATCCGCGTGTCGCAGACCGGCGGGCTCGGCAATCTGATCCTGCCGCGCGTCGGCCACGAAGTGCTTGTCGATTTTCTCAACGGCGACCCCGACCGCCCGCTCGTCGTCGGGCGCGTGTTCAACAAATCGAACATGCCGGTCTATCCGCTGCCCGCGAACAAGACGCGCGTGCTGTGGCGCACGCTGCGCTACGGTCAGGCGGGGGCGTATCCCAATGCTCGGCCGCTCGACACCGGCGCGCCGGGCGCCAACGAGATGCGATTCGAGGACAAGGGCGGCCAGGAGGAGATCTTCGTCCACGCCGAGCGCGACATGAACACGCGCGTGCGCTTCGACGAAACGCATCACGTCGGCCACAACCAAGGCGAAGTCGTCGGGTACGACCGCACTGCCGAGGTCGGCAACAACGAGACGGTCAAAGTCGTCCACAACCGCAAGACCACGATCGGCGATCACGACAAGCTGATCGTCGGCAAGACGCTCGAAATCAGCGCGACCGACAGCATCTTGCTGAAGGTCGGCCAGTCGCACGTCTTCATCACGCCGACGGGCATCAGCATGACCGCGGACACCGTATCGATCCACGGCAAGGTGAACGCGATCTTCCGCGGCATGGATACGCTGGTGAAGGCTGGCGCCAATCTGATCCTTAAGGGCGCACAGACGTTCATTAATCCATGAGCCGCTGGCCCATCGTGAAACTGACCCAGGCGCGCCAGGTGTTCGCGCTCATGGACGTCGACGAGGACGATCTTCCGCCCGCGGCGGACGATCTCCATGCGCGCTATGACTCGCTTCGTCGCGGCGACGCCCCAGCCGATGCGGTCGACTATATCGCGCACGCGCTCCCGCGCCAGGAGGCGGTCGCCTGGGCCGCACGATGCCTGCACGATCATGCCCGCGATTGCAGCCTGCCGATCCGCGATCAACTCGCGCTGGATCATGCGATGCGCTGGATCGACGAGCCGAGCGATACCAATCGTCGAGCGACCCACACCGCCGCAGAGGCGGCCGGACAACGTAGCCCAGAACGTCTGCTGGGGATGGCCGTGTTCTATTCAGGCGGATCGATCGCGCCCATGAATGCCGCCCCCGTGCTCGCGCCTCCCGAAGCCTGCCTGCGCTATGCTGCCGGCGCGGTGAAGGCATCGGCCTATCGCAGCGGGACGCCCGATGCGGCGATGGCCGAGGCGCTCGCGCTCGCCGAACAGGTTGCGGAACGCGGGGTTCAGGCGCTGGCGAAACCATGACGCTCACGTTGACGATCGGGAATGTCGCACGACTCGACAATGGCATGCCGACCGAGTTCGTTCTCAGCCGCCGCGGTGCCGTCGTCGGGCGCGCGGCCTCGTGCGACTGGAGCCTGCCCGATCCGCGCAATCACATCTCGTCGCGCCATTTCGAGATCATGTTCGACGGCAGCGGCTATATCCTGACCGATGTCAGCACCAATGGCACATATCTGAACGGCGCATCGACGCGGCTGCCGGCGCCACACCGGATCAAGCATGGCGACGTGGTGCAGATTGGCCATTACGAGATCGCCGCGCGGCTCACCGGCGACAGCGCGTCGATCGCGGCGGAGACCGCCGAACTGCCCAAGTCGGCTGAATGGCGTGGCTGGGACAATGGTCTCGCCGCGACACCTGAAGCTCCTTCGACGCCCGATCCCTATGGCGCGTCGGGCTACGGGGCCGCGCAACATTGGGACAGCACGCCGATAGCGGCGGCGGCAGGGTCGAGCGGACGGTGGCAGCCGCAGATCGGCCCTGGCCTCGCACGGCAGGAACCGCACCGGTCGCCGACACCCCTTGCGCCGCCAACCGCCACGGGCGGTGGCTGGCATGCAACGCAGGCCGCACCCGACGTACCGGTCGCTTCGGCGTGGACCGCGCACGTTCCCGCACCGGACCCTGCATCGGGCTGGTCGAGCGCAGCGCCCGACCGCCCTGCGACGCCGTCGCCCGACGATGTCTGGGGTCGGATTGCGGAAGGCAATGTGGTCGATTGGGCAAGAGGCGGCTTTGGCCAGCCCGTGGAGGCACCGTCCGACCCGCTCGGTCTTTCGCGGCCCGCGGCGCGTGATGCGCTCCCTGCGGCGGCGCCGCAAATGACTCCGTCGGGCTGGGACGCACCGCCGTCGAGCCCCGCCCCTGCCCCTTCCGCACCGCCGGCATCGTCCGCGCCGCCTGCATCGCCTGCATCGCAGCCGCGAGGAGACATTGACGCTTTCCTGACCCAAATGGGATTGCGTAAGGAGCAGGTGACCGACGAGCCCAGCGTTGTACTGGCACGAAGCGGCCGCCTGCTGCGTCGGCTCGTCGCCGGGCTGGTCGTCATGGTCGAGGCCCGCGCCCGTGCGAAGGCGCAGTTAGGCGCGGAGATGACCGCTTTCACCCCCGAGGGCAACAACCCGATCAAGTTCGCCCGCACGCCCGAAGAAGCGATGGCGATGCTGCTCAATCCCCCCCAACGCGGCTTCATGGACGCTGAAAACGCCATCGAAGACGCGTATGTCGACCTGCAATCGCACCAGATGGCGACGATCCGCGCCATGCAGGGTGCCTTGCGAGCGACGCTCGACCGTTTCTCCCCGACCGCGATCCGCACGCGCGCCGAGTCGAAAGGACTGCTCGAGCGGATCCTACCCGCAGCCCGAGACGCCGCGCTATGGCAGGCGTACGAACGGGAGTTCGGCGGCGTTGCGCACGGTTCAGACGAGGCGTTCATGGACGTGTTCGCCAAGGAATTCCGGGAAGCCTACAACGCGCAGGCGAAAAGGCCACCGCCGTGATCATGCGGGATACGCCAAACATATGGACAGCCATCCAAAGTCGCGTGAATGCTCCAGGGGAATGTTTATAATTTAAAACCGGCGAGCGAGCAGTTACGGGGCAAAGCTTTTTATGAAGCGGGGGGCTATCCGGGAAGAACAACGCCAATCAGGCAGGGGGAAGGAGGTCGCTGCTGCGGAGCAAGTACTTTCTTGGCTCTCGAACGTTGCACAGCCCTTAGTGCCGCTCGGCCTGCTCGTTCACGCTGCTGGCCGGTTGTCATCTAAACGCCGCGAAGCCGCGGGCGAAACCCGACGATGCGATACAGCGGATACGCGAGCAGGTGGAAGGGCAACGTCAATGCGCACCGCTATTGTCTGCCACATCCCCCATCGAGTTTAGCGCCGAAGCTCTCGCCGAGCCACGCATAGACGCTTTGGTGGCCGCTGGCCTTGTACGGCGAGTGCGTCTCGACCGCGCCGACGCGGGAGGCGATTGCCCCCGAGTGCGCATTGAACCGAAATCAGCCGGTATGCAATATATATGGTTCCGCCAGCTCGATCCGGCCAGCGGATTTGAATCGATGCTGTGCTACGATCGTAAGCATGTCGTGGCTGTTCGTACCGGTCAGCAGAACGATGGCTCGGAGACTGGCCCCGTCGAGCCGACTAAGATCGTCCGATACGACTACCGGATAGTACAGATACCGTCTTGGACGAGTCGCGGAGACATCCGGTCAGCTTTCCCTTTCTTGGTAAGGGAACTGAACCGTACTCGAACCGCCGGGCAGGCGGCAAGGCGGGTGGGAGATCGATGAACGCTCGCATCCGATACCGGCCCAGACGCGGGCGCCGAACTTGCCTTGAGCGAGGCATTCTTCCCGTAGCTGGCCCGCTCTCGGCTCTAAGGTGCTCCTGAAATCGTGCGATGGTTGTTTAACGGCTTCCGACCGCTTCGTGAAAGCGCGAGGATTGCGTACTTTCGAGCCCCTGCCCTGCCCCCCCCGGAACGAACGGCTTTTTACGACGATCGCTGATAGCGGCCGAGCTGCTTTCCACCAATTTTGCCGTTGCGCTCGCACCGCAACGGAGTCTAAGCTGGCCAAGATCAATGAGGCTAAGGCAGACATCGTCGATGCCATTGAGAACGGCCGCTACAACGAGACATTGATGGACCGCATGCTCGCTGGAGAAAGTCTTGAAGG
>NZ_RCWT01000009.1 GCF_003688595.1 Sphingomonas sp. PP-F2F-G114-C0414 | reverse complement strand
GGGGGGGGGGGGGGGGGGGGGGGGGGGGGCTGTTCCGGGCGCTGCATTGCTTGGCTGCCCCTCACCCCAGCCCTCTCCCCGGAGGGGAGAGGGAGCAGTGACCACCACATCATCACCCTCGCGGCGCGCTGGCCATAGGCCCGCGACACCGCGCGGGGTCAGCCATTTCTCCGCGACGATCGTATCGAGCATCGCCTGCGCATCCGCATACAGCGAACTCGCGCTCTCGCCGACCACTTCATCCGTCAGGATCGCCGGGAAATTTCCCGCAAGCTCCCACGCGCGGAAGAACGGCGTCCAGTCGATATAGTCGCGCAGGTCCGACAGGTCCCAGTCCGCAAACACATGCACGCCCGGCTTCACTGGTGCTGGCGGCTTCAGCGCGAAATCGGCTACGAACGCACGCTCGCGCGCCGTTGCCAACGGCAGCAACTCGCTCTGCCCCTTGTTCGCGCGCGAGATTCGCACCGCCTCGTATTCGTCCGCGGTCTTCGTCACGAACTCGTCGCGGATCGTGTCGCTGACCAGCGTCGACGCGACTCCCACCGCACGGCTCGCATCGAGCACATGTACCACGGGGCCGTCATAGGCCGGCGCAATCCGGAGCGCGGTGTGTACCTTCGAGGTCGTCGCGCCGCCGATCAGCAGCGGCATTGTCATGCCCGCCCGCTTCATCTCCTCGGCAACCGTCACCATCTCGTCCAGCGACGGCGTGATCAGCCCGCTGAGCCCGATCATGTCCGCATCATTCTCGTTCGCGGATTCGAGAATCTTCGACCACGGCACCATCACACCCAAATCGACCACGTCGAAGCCGTTGCACTGCAGCACCACGCCGACGATGTTCTTGCCGATGTCATGCACGTCGCCCTTGACGGTCGCCATGATGATCTTGCCCTTGCCGCGCGCGCCGGGCTCCTTCATCGCCTCGATATACGGCAGCAGATGCGCGACTGCCTTCTTCATCACGCGCGCCGACTTGACCACCTGCGGCAGGAACATCTTGCCCGATCCGAACAGGTCGCCGACGACGTTCATGCCATCCATCAGCGGGCCTTCGATGACCTCGATCGGGCGGCCGTTATTGCCGTCGATGATCAGCCGCGCTTCCTCGGTATCCTCGACGACGTGGAGATCGATGCCCTTGACCAAGGCATATTCGAGCCGCTTGTTGACGCTCAGCGAGCGCCATTCCGCCGCCGCCTTCTCGGCCACCACGTCGGTGCCGCGGTAACGTTCGGCGAGCGCGACGAGGCGATCGCCGGCCTCGGGATCCTTGTTGAGCACGACGTCCTCGACCGCCTGGCGCAGTTCGGGATCGATGTCGTCGTAGATGTCGAGCTGACCCGCGTTGACGATCGCCATGTCCATGCCTGCGGGGATCGCATAGTACAGGAACACGCTGTGCATCGCGCGGCGCACGGGTTCGTTGCCGCGGAACGAGAAGCTGAAGTTCGACAGCCCGCCCGAGATATGGACGTGTGGGCAGCGCGCCTTGATCTCACGACACGCCTCGATGAAGTCGACGCCGTAATTGTCGTGCTCCTCGATCCCGGTCGCGACCGCGAACACATTGGGATCGAAGATGATGTCCTCGGGCGGGAAGCCGATCCCGACGAGCAGCTTGTACGCGCGCTCGCAGATCTCGACTTTCCGATCCTTGGTGTCCGCCTGCCCGACCTCGTCGAACGCCATCACGACGACCGCCGCGCCGTACGCCATGCACTTGCGCGCCTGCGCGAGGAACTGCTCTTCCCCCTCCTTCATGCTGATCGAATTGACGATCGGCTTGCCGCTGACGCACTTCAGCCCCGCCTCGATCACGCTCCATTTCGAGCTGTCGACCATGAACGGGATGCGCGCGATATCGGGTTCGGCGGCGATCAGCTTGAGGAACGTCGTCATCGCGTGGTGCGCGTCGAGCAGCCCCTCGTCCATGTTGACGTCGAGCACCTGCGCGCCGCTCTCGACCTGCTGGCGCGCGACCTCGACCGCGGCGGGGTAGTCGCCCGCCATGATCAGCTTCTTGAAACGCGCCGAGCCGGTGACGTTGGTGCGCTCGCCGATGTTGACGAAACTGGTGGAGGAGGAGGTTGTCATCGGTTCGCTTCTTCTAGCCCCCTCTCCCCTCCGGGGAGAGGGTTGGGGTGAGGAGTAGTTCCGGGCGGTAGCGCTCGTGGCGCCCCTCACCCCGGCCCTCTCCCCGACGGGGAGAGGGAGCGGTGGCCTAAGCCGCCATCGTGAATGGTTCGAGGCCGGCGAGCTTGGTCCGCACTTCAGGCCGAGCCACGACACGCGGCTCAAGCCCGCGCACACCGTCGGCCATCGCCTTGATATGCGCCGGCGTCGACCCGCAGCAGCCGCCGAGCACGTTGACCTGCTTAGCCACCGCCCACTCGCCGACCAGCCCCGCCGTCGTCTCGGGCTGCTCGTCATACTCGCCGAGTTCGTTCGGAAGCCCGGCATTCGGGTAGATCATGATCAGCGTATCGGCGATCGCCGACAGCGTCTTCACATGCGGCCGCAGCTGCTCCGCACCGAACGAGCAGTTCAGCCCGATCGTGATCGGCTTGGCGTGCCGCACCGCATGCCAGAACGCCTCGACCGTATGCCCCGACAGGTTGCGCCCCGAAAGATCCGTCAGCGTCATCGACATCATGATCGGCACGTCGCGGCCGAGAGCATCGCCCGCCTCGATCGCCGCCATGATGCCGGCCTTGGCGTTGAGCGTATCGAACACCGTCTCGATCAGGATGAAGTCGACGCCGACCCCCTCGCCGCCTTCGAGCAGCGCATCGATCTGCTCGCGGTACACGCCCTTGAGATAATCGAAGTCGATCTCGCGGAAGCCCGGATCGTTGACGTCGGGCGACAGCGACAGCGTCTTGTTGGTAGGCCCGATCGCGCCAGCGACGAAGCGCGGGCGGCCGTCTTTCGCCTGATATTCATTGGCGAGCGCGCGCGCGATCCGCGCGGACTCGACGTTGATCTCGCGCACGAGATGCTCGGCGCCATAGTCCGCCTGCGAAATGATGTTCGCGCTGAACGTGTTGGTCGAGACGATGTCCGACCCCGCTTCGAGATATTCGCGAGTGATCGTCTCGGGGACGTCCGGCTTTGTGATCGCCAGGATGTCGTTGTTGCCCTTCTGGTCGTGCGACAAGCCGAGCGACCCTGCGTAAGCCGCCTCGTCGAGCTTCCAGTTCTGGATCTCGGTCCCGAACGCGCCGTCGGTGATCAGGATGCGCTTGGCGGCTTCCGCGTTGAAACGTTCACGTGGTGTCATCGTTTTCACTCCCCCCTCCCGCGTACGGGAAGGGGGCAGAAGTTTACGCCGCGGCGACCTTGTCGACCGGCTTCGCGCGCACACCCAGCATGTGGCAGATCGCATAGGCCAGTTCCGCGCGGTTGAGCGTGTAGAAGTGGAAATCCTTCACCCCGCCCGCGTACAGCCGCCGGCACATCTCGGCCGCGATCGTCGCCGCGACGAGTTGCCGCGCCGACGGATGATCGTCGAGCCCCTCGAACAGCCGGTCCATCCACGCCGGGATTTCAGCGCCACAGAGCCCCGCGAATTTCCGCGTCTGCGCGACGTTCGACACCGGCAGGATTCCCGGCAAAATCTGCGCAGTGATCCCGGCGGCTGCGACCCGGTCGCGGAACCGGAAATACGCTTCTGGCGAGAAGAAGAACTGCGTGATCGCGCGGGTCGCACCGGCATCGATCTTGCGCTTTAGATTGTCGATATCCGCATCATGCCCGCCCGATTCCGGATGGCACTCGGGATACGCCGCGACCGAGATCTCGAACGGATGCAGCTTCCGCAGGCCGGCGACCAGAGCCGCCGCGTTCTCATATCCGCCCGGATGCGCCTGATAAGGCTGGCCCAGCGTCGGCATGTCGCCGCGGAGCGCGACGATGTGACGCACTCCTGCCGCCCAATATTCCTCGGCGACCTGGTCGATCTCGGCATTGGTCGCCTCGACGCAGGTCAGGTGCGCCGCAGCGTTCATCGATGTCTCGCGCTGGATCCGCGCCACCGTCGCGTGCGTGCGCTCGCGCGTGGAGCCGCCCGCGCCGTAGGTGACCGACACGAAATCGGGTGCGAGCGGCTCCAGCGTGCGGATCGCCTCCCAGAGCTGCGTCTCCATCTTCTCGCTCTTCGGGGGGAAGAATTCGAAGCTCAGACCGACATCACCCGCAAGATCCGCGAAGAGCGGTTCTTCGAGCGCGCGGCGCGCTTCGGCCAGTTGGGGGATCGAAATGTTCGTCATGCCGCCTTCACCTCACGCAAGCTCGCGCCGATCTTCCGACCGAGCCATAATTTCACCGTCAACTCGCCGCCCTCGAGCGTTTCCACGCGCGCCGTCTGCAAGCCCGCCGCCTCGAACCACGCCGCCATCTGCTCGTCCGCGAACCCGAGACGCGTATGCGCATCGCGCAACCGCAGTTCCTCGCGGTCGTGGCTGGCGAAGTCGGCGATCAGCAACCGCCCGCCGGGAGCCAGCACCCGCGCCGCTTCGCTCACCGCAGCGCCGGGCTGTTGCGCGAAATGCAGCACGTGATGCAGAATCGCGACGTCCGCCGCCGCGTCCGCCATCGGCAGCGCGTACAGATCGGCCTGCCGCAGTTCGGCATGCGTCATATCATGCAGCTTGGCGCGTGCGAGCCGCAGCATCTCCGAACTGCGATCGATCCCGAGCGCAACCGTCGCGCGTCCGCCGAACAGTTCGAGCATCCGCCCGGTGCCCGTACCGATGTCGATCAGCGTGCCGACCGGCGCATCGCCGAGCACGGCGGCCATCGCCGCCTCGACTTCGCTGTCGGCGACGTGCAGCGACCGGATCGCGTCCCACTCGTCGGCATGCCCTTCGAACCACGCCGCGGCACTCGCCGCCCGATCCGCGCGCACTGCCGCGAGCCGCGCTGCGTCCGCGACCGCCCAGTGATCCGGCTCGACCTTCGCCCAGACATCGAGTGCGACCGCAACCGGCTCGACCACGTCCGCAGACCCCAGCGCGACGAACACCCAGCTGCCTTCCTTGCGACGTTCGGCAAGGCCGGCATCGCACAGGATCTTCACATGGCGCGAAACGCGTGGCTGGCTCTGACCGAGCACCTGCGCGAGCTCGCCGACCGACAGCTCCATCCGCCGCAACAGCGCGAGTATCCGCAGCCGGGTCGCGTCCGCCAAAGCACGGAAGATTTCGAGCGCCATCGTCATGCCAGGACATATAAAGAATTCTTTATATGAGGTCAACGCAGGCGTGCGGCTCTTCGACATTGGCCATATCCGCCCGCGGCTTATCGCATCGCGCGAGATCGTGACGGATCGGAAACGCTTTATCCGCGTTCGATTGCGCTATGGGCTGGGCGTTACCCGGTCCACAAGACGACATCCACGGGAGTAGATACCTATGAAGAAGTTCCTGATCCCCGCCCTCGCCCTGACCGCCGGCCTCGCAGCCTGCAGCAACAACGCGCAGGACCAGACCGCACAGGCCGCCAACGCGATCGCCGCCGATGCCAGCGCGACCACCGCCAATGCCGTCGACGACGTCAGCGCCGCCAGCGATCGCGCACTGGGTTCGGCCGAGCGTTCGCTCGACAATGCCGGTGCCAAGATCGACAACTCGACCGATCACCTCGACGCCAAGGCCGACCGCGCCGGCGACCGGATCGAGGCCGGTGCAGACCGTGCAGGCGCCGCCATCAGCAACGGTGCGGACCGCGCCGCCGACGCCACCGGCAACGCACTGACCCGCGCCGGCAAAGCGATCAAGGACTAAGCGTTGCCGAAGCGCCCCCACTTCTCCGTCACCCCAGCTTCCGCTGGGGACTCCCGGTTCGGGTCACGACGACCTCTACGGCAGGATACCAGCGTTCGCTGGCGCGACGGTATGATGGTGGGGGCGCTTTTCGCCATTTCAGCGCTCGCGGCGTGTTCGCCCGCGAGCGAACCCGGCGCGGTCACCGCCGACGAAGCACACCAGTTGAACGAAGCCGCCGCGATGCTCGATGCGAACAGCGTCGATCTGAATGCGGTCGCCGCCGCTCCTGAAGATACTGAACTCCCCTCGAATCAAAGCGATCAGACCCGATGACCCTCCGCCGCCTCGGCTCGACCGATCTGAAGATCGCCCCGCTCGTCCTTGGCGGCAACGTGTTCGGCTGGACTGCCGACCGCGCCGCCAGCTTCGCCGTGCTCGACGCGTTTGTCGCGGGCGGCGGCACGATGATCGACACCGCCGACGTCTATTCGGCCTGGGTCGACGGCCATCAGGGCGGCGAATCCGAGAGCATGATCGGCGAATGGCTGAAGGCCAGCGGCAAGCGCGACGACGTCCTGATCGCGACCAAGGTCGGCATGCTCCCCGGTGAGGGCGGCGAGAAGCTCGCCCCCGCGCGTATCGCCGCCGCTGCCGAAGCCTCGCTGAAGCGCCTCGGCACCGATCGCATCGACCTATATTACGCGCATCAGGACGACGACTCGCAGTCACTAGAGGCCGTCCTCGAAGCGTTCGGCAAACTGGTCGATGCGGGGAAAGTCCGCGTGATCGGTGCATCGAACTTCCACGCCGCCCGCCTCAAGTCCGCGGTCGAGGCTGCCAAGACGTCGGACCTGCCGCGCTATCACGTCCTCCAGCCCGAATATAACCTCGTCAGCCGCACAAAGTTCGAGGGCGAATTGCAGGATTACTGCGTCACCGAGAACATCGGTGTTCTGCCCTATTACGGGCTCGCCTCGGGATTCCTCACCGGCAAGTACCGGACGAAGGACGACCTCAGCCAGAGCGTTCGCGGCAGTCGGATGGGCGAATTGCTCGAAGGTACCGGCAAGGCTGTCCTTGAGGCGATGGACTCGGTCGTCGAAGCCACCGGTGCGACCCACGCGCAGGTCGCGCTCGCATGGTTGATCGCGCAGCCGGGCGTCACCGCGCCGATTGCGAGCGCCACCAGCGTGAAGCAGGTCGAAGACCTGCTGCCTGCGATGACGCTGGAGTTGAGCAAGGATCAGATCGACGCACTGACGACAGCCGGCGCCTGACCACTTGATCCTCCCCCGCCAGAGGGAGGTATCACCGAAGGTGACGGAGGGGAGGACGCGCAACAGAGGTTGGCCCTTCCTCCCCCTCCGTCAGGCAAGCGCCTGCCACCTCCCCCTTGCGGGGGAGGATTAGAAGGGCTCCCTTAGTCACCCGCAAACGTCAGCGCGGACGTCCGACGCTCCCGCTCGTTGATCAGCAGCGCCCGCCCGGCCGGCGCGACCGACCGCTGTGGGCAATCGTTGCGGAAACAGGCGCGGCAGCCGAGCCCGATAGGCATCGCCCTGCCCGCCAGATCGAAGCCGCTTGCCGCCGCCAGCACGCCCGCCTGCGCCGCCGCGACCCCGAGACCGATCGCGAACTCGGCATGCACTGCGCCAAAGCGGCTGCCCTGCGGCGTCACGGTGCGCGCCATCGTCAGCCAGCGCGCGCCATCCTCCAGTTCGACCAGCTGCACCATCAGGCTGCCCGGTCGGTCGAACGCATGATGCAACCGCCATAGCGGACAACGCCCGTCCGCTTCGACCAACGCCGCGCCGCTCGCGCCGGGATAGCGCTTCGACGCCTGTCCCGCCCGATCGATCCGGATCATGAAGAAGGGCAAGCCGCGCGCGCCGACGCGCTGCAACGTCGTCAGCCGGTGCGCCACCTGTTCGAAGCCCGCGCCGAACCGGCGTTGCAGCAGTTCGATGTCGTACCCCGTCGTCTCGCACCCGCGGAGGAATCGCGCATAGGGCATCATCAGCGCGGCGGCGAAATAGCCGAGAAGGTGGCGGCGATAGAGCCGTTCCGCCGCGCGATCGGTGAACCCGGCGCCTTTCGCCAGCGCATCGATCTCCGCCTTCGCCTCGATCTGGCCGAGCTGGAACGCGACCGCGAACGTGCGCGAGGCGGGGTCGAGCATCTCGCTCAACTGCAACTGGCGCGCGTGCAGGTCGAGGCGGCGCAACGTGTCGGGAAGCACGTCGGCGGGCAGCACGCGGATGGTCAGGCCGTGCTTCGCGCGCAGCCGCTCGGCGATTGCGCCGTAGAGATCGCCTGCGCCGAGCCGCAATTCGTCGGCCAACGCTTCGGCCGCGGCGTCGAGGTCGGCGAAGTGATTGCGCCAACGCTCTATTTCACGGCGGACGAGCGTAACCGGGTCGTCGCCCGCCTCGACCACCGCGCCGCCGCCGATCCGATCGAACACGCGGGCGAACGCCGCCGCACCGCCTGGGGCGCTGGCAAGCCACTCCTCGACTTCGTTGCGGTCGATCTCGAGGTCGGCGAACATCGGGTCAGCCAGCCGTCGCCGGATCGCGTCCGCGCCGCCACCCGGCTCACCCGCCGCGAGCGATCGAGGATCGAAGTCGAAGCTCTCGGCCAGCTTGATCAGCAGCGTCGCGGAGATCGGCCTCTGGTTGCGCTCGACTAGGTTGAGATAGCTCGGGCTGATCGCGAGCATTTCGGCCATCGCCGCCTGCGTCAGCCCCGTCCCGCGCCGCAGGCGACGGATCGCATGCCCCGCCAGCAATTTACGTTCCGTCATCGCAAACCCTCCTGTCACGATGTTTACAGAACGACACGTGTTCCACAAGCTGGACGGACACCGCGACGTTGCGGCGGCTCGTGGCGGCCTTCCAACTATCCGGCCCCGAACGCTATTGGCTGTGCATCGCCTCTCTCGGCACATGATACGTGTAAAGAGAGAGACAAGACGATCATCGAAGGAGGCAAGCCTTGCAGACGACCACCGAACAACCCCGCGCCCGCGCCGTCTTCTCGACCAACGATTTCGCGCTGATGAAGGAAGTCCTCGGCGAGATGATCAGCAAGACCTCGATCGACGACGAACGTCTGACGCGGATGAGTGCGCTGTACCACCGCCTCGGCCGGCTCGGCTAAACCGCTTCACACAGTTTCCTGGGGAGGAAAGGATCCCGCCGGTGGCTCGTCCATCGGCGGGTATTCCTGTTTAAACGGACGGGGCGCTCCCGAAGCCCGTCATCCTGACGAACGTCAGGATCCAGGGTAACGGGCGCTGGAGCTTGTGGCTCTGGATCCTGACTTTCGTCAGGATGACGGAGTGGGGGTGGCGGGTGCGTCCGCCTACCAGGGCACCGTCGACCTTACGCCGGACTAAGCATCCTCAACACATTGCGAAGGCCGCCCTTTCCAACACCGCCCCCTCGTGTAGGACGGCGGCATGGCCAAGACACTGACCGCTCGCATCAAGGACGACATCGTCCTCTACGGCGCCCTCGCCGCCAATCTCGGGATCGGCGTGGCGAAATTCGTCGCCGCCGGGATGACCGGATCGTCGTCGATGCTGACCGAGGGCTTCCACTCGGTGGTCGACAGCGGCAACCAGGTGCTGCTGCTCTACGGTCAGAAAAAGGCCAAGCGCCCGGCGGACGAAGCGCACCCGTTCGGCTATGGTCGCGAGCTGTATTTCTGGGCGTTCGTCGTCGCGATCCTGATCTTCGCGATCGGCGCGGGCGTGTCGATCTTCGAAGGCTGGCGGCATATCCGGCAGCCCGAGCCGCTCACCAGCCCGACCATCAACTACGTCGTCCTCGCAATCTCGTTCGCGCTCGAGGGCAGCAGCTGGACGATCGCGGTGCGCGAATTCTCGAAGTCGAAGGGCGACATGGGCTGGTGGCAGGCGATCCACCGGTCGAAGGACCCCGCCGGTTTCATCGTGCTGTTCGAAGATTCCGCGGCGCTGGCGGGCCTCGTCATCGCCGGGATCGGTATCTGGGCGAGCCATGCGTTCAACGATCCGCGGATCGATGGCGCCGCCTCGATCGCGATCGGGGTGATCCTCGCGCTGGTCGCGGTGCTGCTCGCGCGCGAATCGAAGGGCTTGCTGATCGGCGAGCGTGCCGACCCGGCGGTGATCGCGACGATCCGCAAGATCGTGTCCGCGCATCCCGCGATCGTCGCGGTCAACCACGTCCGCACGATCCACACCGCGCCCGAGAGCATCTTCGCCGCGATCAGCGCCGACTTCGACGATTCGGTGACGATGGGCGACGGCGAGACGCTGATCGAGGCGATCGAAACCGAATTACGTGCGGCGGTGCCGACGCTCTCCTCGATCTATATCCGGCCGGAAAAGCGCGAGAACGCGACACTCGCGCCGGTATCGACCGCTACCCCAAACTCTGCCTGAACTGCGACGCGTCGCTAGCGGACGTCAGACCGAACCACGGGGCCGGCGGCCCCGCGCTAGCTGGCGGGCACCAGTTCGACGACGTCGAGCACCGATTCAAACCGGGGATAGGGCAGCACCACGCGCCAGCGCTCCGTGCCGATCCGTTCGATCAGCCCAGCCATGTCGCGGTTGGCGTCGCGACCATAGCGCATCGGGCGCTTTTCATCGCCAAGTTCCATCGTCCCGAGAAAGACGGCGCGAAAATCGGTGTCGGCGAAGACCGTGCCGACCGGGCGCTGCGATCCGTCGAGCTTGACGAGGCTGACAACGCTCTCGCCATCGTCGCCACCGTCATCGCTGGCGCCGAACCGGCAGGCGAACCAGCCTGATCGCGTAAAGGTCGGGCCGATTCCCGCGCGCGCGCCGAGCTTGTAGGTCCGGCACCGGTACGCACCCGAGGGTGGCAACGGGTCGACCAGCGAACGATCGGGATCGAACAGGACCGGATCGCCCGTCACTTCGTGGGGATCGACCTGCGCGAGCGCGTTGACCCATGCTTCGCGCCAGCTCCGCAGCCGTGCGCGGTCCGCGGTGGTGGCGACCCGGCGCCAGTCGAGGCTCGGGCGGGACGGAGAGGCCCCCGCCGTTCCCACGCCGATACCAGTCGACCCGCAGACCGCGATCATCACGCACGAAGCAGTTCCGAACCAAGTCCGCATCGTCTGGTGTCCCCATGGCTTGACCGAGGCTACCCGCGCATCCCCTTGAACGGCAATGATTTTTCGAACGCCCCCGCGACTAAAGTTCACGCCGCGGTCCAGCCGCCATCCATCGACAGGTTCGCGCCGGTGATCGCCTTGGCCTCGTCGCGACACAGGAACAGCGCGAATGCCGCGACCTGTTCGGGCGTGACGAATTCCTTGGTCGGCTGTGCGGCGAGCAGGACATCGTTCATCACCTGGTCGCGCGTCAGCCCTCTAGCCGCCATCGTGTCGGGAATCTGGTTCTCGACCAGCGGCGTCCAGACATAGCCCGGCGAGATGCAGTTGACGGTGATGCCGTCGGTCGCGGTCTCCAGCGCGATCGTCTTGGTCAGCCCGGCGATCGCGTGCTTGGCCATGACGTATGCCGACTTGTTCGGGCTCGCGACGAGCGAGTGCGCGGACGCGGTCGAGATGATCCGCCCCCAGCCCTTCGCGCGCATCAACGGGACCGCGGCGCGCATCATGTGCCAAGCGGACGACAGGTTGATCGCGATGATCGCGTCGAACTTGTCGACGGGGAAGTCGGCGATCCCCGCGACATGCTGGATACCGGCGTTGTTGACGACGATGTCGACGCTGCCGGTTTCCGCCGCAGCACGCGCGACCATCGCGGCGATCTCGTCGGGCCTGGTCATGTCCGCCGCATCGTACAGCGCGGCGGTACCGCTGGTCTCCGCCAATGCGGCGCGGTCGCGCTCGATCGTATCCGCATCGCCGAAGCCGTTGAGCACGATCGCGGCGCCCTCGGCTGCGAACGCCTTGGCGTAGGCGAGCCCGATACCCGAGGTCGATCCGGTGATGACCGCGGTCTTGCCCTTCAGGAACATACGCACTCCTCGCTTCTCGCGTTCGGCCGATACGATGGCCGTGCAACCCTAGCGCCACCTTGCGCATTTCGTTCCCAAGCAGAAACGAAAAGGGGCATATTCATGCGGCTCGACGATTACGATCCGAACATCAACGTCGAGGACCAGCGCGGCTCGGGCGGCGGCGGTGGCGGTTTTGGCGGAGGCGGCGGCGGCCTGCTGATGGGGCTGTTGCCGATGATCGGCAGCCGCTTCGGCTGCGGCGGGATCGTCGTCGTGCTGATCCTGATGGCGGTGTTCGGCGGCATGGGCGGGCTCGGTGGCCTGCTCGGCGGCGGGCAATCGTCGGCGCCGACCACCCAGAGCGGACCGCGAGCCGGCACCAACACGGCGTCAAGCTGCAATTTGACTCCCGAGAGCAAGGCGGCGTGCAACGCGTTCAGTTCGGCCGACAACACTTGGGAGGCGATCTTCCAGAAGAACGGCCAGAAATTCGAAGCGCCCAAGCTCGTCTTCTATTCGGGTAACGGTCGCTCGGGCTGCGGCGCGGCGCAGTCGGCGATGGGGCCTTTCTATTGCCCGACCGACCAGGGCATCTATCTCGACACGAGCTTCTTCTCCGAACTCGCCAACCGCTTCCACGCGCAGGGCGACTTCGCGCAGGATTACGTGATCGCGCATGAGTTCGGTCACCACATCCAGAAGCTGCTCGGCACCAACGCGCAGGTCCAGCAGGCGCAGCGTCAGGCGAGCGAGACCGAAGGCAACGCGCTGTCGGTCCGGCTCGAACTGCAGGCGGACTGCTATGCAGGGGTATGGGCGGCAGCGAACAAGTCGCGGCTGGAGGCGGGCGATATCCAGGAGGGCATGACCGCGGCGCAGGCGATCGGCGACGATACGCTGCAGAAAGAGACGCAGGGTCGCGTGGTACCCGACAGCTTCACGCACGGCACGTCGGCACAGCGCCAGTCGTGGCTGAAGCGCGGCCTCGACAGCGGCGATCCGCAGCAGTGCGATACGTTCTCGGGCGCGATCTGACGCAGGATCGGTCCGACCCACTCCCGTTCCCCCGCGAAAGCGGGGGTCAGGAGCCACCAACGCCGTCCTGCTTGACCCTGGACTCCCGCCTTCGCGGGAGAACAAAGCGCGGGGCGGCAGCGTGAATCAGCCGACCGTCACGCCCTTCCAGAACGCGTACCGGTCCTTGATCTCCGCCGCCGCCGACTTCGGGTCGGGATAATACCAGACCGCATCGACGTTGCGCTTCCCGTCGACGACCAGCGTCCTGTAGCTCGCCACGCCCTTCCACGGGCAGTTCGAGTGCGTCGCGCTGTCCTCCAGCAGCGCCGGATCGACGCTGTCCGCGGGAAAATAATGATTGCCCTCGACGACGACGGTATCGTCCGATCGTGCGATCTCGTGGCCATTCCATGTAGCAACAGGCATTCTCGTCTCCTTCAAGCGCGCCCCAGCCCCGCCCCCTCATACGCCTCGGGCTTGAACCCGACCAGCAGCGTCTCGCCGGTATCCAGCACGGGTCGCTTGATCATCGACGGCTGCGCCAGCATCAGCGCCGTCGCCTTTGCCGCATCAAGATCCGAACGGTCGGCCTCGGGCAGCTTTCGAAACGTCGTCCCCGCACGGTTGAGCAACACCTCCCAACCGACCCGGTCGATCCAGTCGTGCAGATGCGCAACGTCGATTCCCGCCGTCTTGTAGTCGTGAAAAGCGTAGGGAACTTGGTGCTCGTCGAGCCAGGTCCGCGCCTTCTTGATCGTGTCGCAGTTCTTGATCCCGAACATCGTGATCGTCAAAATCGTCTCCTGTGTCATCGCGCCCGATTTTACTCGGCCTTGCCCGTGTAGATCGCCCGCGCGTCGCGCTTGAATGCCGCGCCGCTGTCCTCGCGGCTGTAGAACATGTGCCCGCCCGGATAGACGTTGAGCTTCACGCGCTCGGTCGCGCCGAAGCTCGGCATCTGGTCGACGATCAGCCGCGAGGCGAAGAACGGGCAGGACAGGTCGTCCCAGCCGTGCACGATCATCACCGCCATCTTGGGATCGTTGGCGATCGCTTTTCGCAGGTCGGTGACCGGCGTGTCGTCGGGCTTGCCGCGATCCCACGCCGCGTTCACCTCGTAGGACAGCGCGTGATAGCGCGCATCGGTCTTCCACCCGACAACGCGCGTGACGAAATCGACCATCGCGCTGGTCGTCGGCGCGATCAGCGCGTCGAGGATCGGGTCGTTCGACTGGCGCTGCGCGGACCAGGGAAACGGATCGAACGCGGTCACGTTCGAATCGTAGACGCTGCCGATCGTGCCGTCG
This sequence comes from Sphingomonas sp. PP-F2F-G114-C0414, assembly GCF_003688595.1. Lineage (GTDB taxonomy): Bacteria > Pseudomonadota > Alphaproteobacteria > Sphingomonadales > Sphingomonadaceae > Sphingomonas. The sequence goes on along the minus strand of NZ_RCWT01000009.1, from coordinate 993,982 downwards.
GCGCGGTGGATCTCGCGCAGGAAGGTCGCGGAATCGACCCGGCCGCCCATCTTCTGCACCAGCGCCGGATCGAGCCCCGTCAGCCGGCTGACATTGGTGACGAGCCGCGAGACCGCCTGCGGATCGGTGCGTCCGCGCAGCAGATCGGTCGCGAAGGCGCCGCGTGTATACGCTTCGACGTCGACCATCGCCGCGGGGGTCAGTTGATGCTGCTGTTCGAGATGCGCCGCCGCCATCGACGGCAGGTCGATCATCCATGGCAACGGCGACAACGCCGTCGCGCCGTCGCCCGAGGCGGGATCGAGATACGGCGAGACCATCACGATCCCGTTGACCCCGACGCCGATCTGCGACTGGAGTTCGTACGCGATCCGCGGCGCGCGATAGCCGCCATAGCTTTCGCCCATAACGTATTTCGGCGAGCGCAGACGCCCGGCCTTCACGAGCCAGTCGTAGACAACTTTCGACAGGTATTTGATGTCGGGATCGTTGGCGTAGAACGCCTTCTTGGTCTTCTCCTCGTCGACCAGGCTGCGGCTGAAGCCAGTGCCGACCGGGTCGATGAAGACGAGATCGGTGAAGTCGAGCCAGCTGTTCGGATTGTCGGTGGTGATCGGTGCGTCGGACGGCGCATTGCCCTGCGCGCCGAACTGGACGCGCTTGGGTCCGACCGCGCCGAGGTTGAGGTAGACCGACGACGCGCCCGGCCCGCCGTTGAAGGCGAACGTCATCGGGCGGTTGGCGGCTCCACCGGTCGCGACATAGGACGTGTAGACGACCTGGCCGATCTCCTTGCCCTTGTCGTCGCGCACCGAGATCGTGCCGATCGTCGCGTCATAAGCAATCGACCGGCCGCCGATCGACGCCGACTGGCGGACCGTCTTGTCGGCGGGGAGCGGCGGGAACTTGACCTCGTCGTCGACCTTCTTCTCGACGGTCGAGGTCTCCTTCTTGTCCTGCGCCGCGATCGGGGCAGCGAGAAGGCTGGTAGCGGCCAGCGCGGTAACGAGGCGCGCGATCACTTCGCCGCCCCCCCGCCGACCGCGATCCACGCGTCGATCTTGCGTTCGAGCACCGGCATCGGCAGCGATCCGGTATCGAGCACCTGCGCATGGAAATCACGCGGATCGAACTTGGCACCGAGCGCCGCCTGCGCCTTGGCCTTGGTTCGCGCGATGGTCAGCTGGCCGATCTTGTAAGCGAGTGCCTGGCCCGGAATCGCGATGTAGCGCTCGACCTCGGCGGTCGCATCGGTCCGCGCCATCGGCGAGTTGGCGAGCATGTATTCGATCGCCTGATCACGCGTCCAACCCTTGGCATGGATACCGCTGTCGACCACCAGCCGCATCGCGCGCAGCATCTCGTCGTTCAGCCCACCCATCCGCTGATACGGATCGGTCTCCATGCCCAACTCCTTCCAGAGGCTCTCGGCGTACAGCGCCCAGCCCTCGACATAGGCGGTGTTGCCGCCGAACCGCATGAAGGCGGGCAGCGCGGTGTTCTCCTGCGCGAGGCTGATCTGGAAATGATGCCCCGGCACGCCCTCATGCAGGAACAGCGTCTCCATCTCCCACATGTAGCGCGAGGGCAGGTCGTAGCTGTTGTAGTAGAACACGCCCGGCCGCGATCCGTCCGGCGTACCGCCTTCATACGAGCCGCCCGCCGCGGTCTTCTCCTTGAATGCCGGGACCGGTCGGATTTCCAGCGCGGTCTTCGGCGTCAGCGAGAATTGCTCGGGAATCCGCTGGTAGATGCGCTTCTCGATTGCCTGATAGCCGTCGCGAAGCTGCGCGACCGAGCTCGGCTGGAACTGCTTGTCGGTACGCAGGAAGGTGAAGAACGCGGGCAGATCGCCCTTGAACCCGACCGCCTGCCTCTGAGCCTCCATCCCCTTGAGGATCCGCGCGACCTCCGACAGCCCGAGCTGGTGGACCTGCTCGGCGGTCATCGGCAGCGTGGTGCGCTGCTGGATCAGATAGGCGTAATAAGCATCGCCACCGGGCAGCGCGGACAGCCCGACCGTATCGCGCGCGACCGGCAGATAGGTCTTGGCGAGGAAGTCCCGCATCCGCTGGTGCGCGGGCGTGATGACGTCGCGGATCTGCTTGGCATAGGCTGCCTTCAACCGCGCCTGGTCGGCGGCCGAGATCGTCGCGGGGAAGGTCTTCACCGGGCCGCAGAAAGTCGAGCCCTCGACGCCTTCCGCGATCAGATTGTCGAACTCCTGGATCATGTTGGTCACGACCAGCTTGGGCTGGACGATCTTGTCCTTCATGCCCTGACGGAACAGTCCGATCGCACGGTCGAGCACCACCGCATATTGCGCGTTGCGCTTGAGGTTGTTCTCATAATCCGCGAGCGTCTTGAACGGAGCCGCGCCCTTGCCCGACGCGAAGTCCGGATAGAAGGTCTGGAAGCCGCCGAAATGGTCGATCGGCAGGTCGCGCTGAACTTTCAGGATGGCGGGCGCGTAGCCGGCGAGATCGGTCTCGTTACGCGTCTTGAACACGTCATAGGCGATCTGGTCGGTCGGCGTCAGCTTGGTCCGGTCGATCGCCTTCAGTGCGGCGAGATCATGCTCGATCGCCGCACGTTCGGCGGCGAGATACGCATCGGTCAGATACTCGCCGAGCCGGTCGGCGTAGCGCAGGTCGCCACGGAAAATCGCATCGACCGGGTTGCGCTTCAGGCTCGCCTCGTCGCTGTCGTAGAACAGCCGCTTGAGCCGCGCGTCGTCCGCACTTTCCCCGGGTTGCGCTGTGGGCGGGGGCAATGCCTGCGCGGTGGCCATCGACGCCGTGGCGGCGACGGTCAGCGTGGTGGACAACAAGGCGGCAATCACCAGTTTAACGGACAAAGGCGTTCCTTCGAATACGACGGGACGGGGGTAGGATGCGACGGGTGTCGCCGCAAGCGCCTGCGCGCGGCCGGAGACGTCGAGATCGGAATCTCCCGTATCCCGCACGTCACAGCATGCCGAGATCCTGCAGCCATTGCCGCACCTGCCCCGGCCATTCGCGGGTGACCGGGTCCGTCGTCGGCCGCATGCCGAAGGCGTGGCGGCCCTTCGCATAGAGGCGCAGATCGACCGGTACGCCGGCCTCGTTCAACGCGAGCGCATACGCGATCGCATGCCGGACATTATCGGTCGGATCGTTCATCGCATGGATGAGCAGCGTCGGCGGCGCCTTAGCACTGATCGTCACCCACGGCGCCAACCCCAGATCGGTCTTGGCGTTGCTCCGATCCCAGAGGCGTCCGGTATAGGCCAGCACGGCGAAATCGGGTCGCGACGGCTCGCGGTCGGCTGCGTCGACCGTCGGATAGGTTCGTCGCTCGGCATTGCTCAGCGATGCCGCCACGTACGCGCCAGCAGAAAACCCCATGACGCCGATCTTGTGCGGATCGATGCCGTAGCCGGCCGCCCCATAGCGCAGCAGACTGACGGCGCGTTGGGCATCCTGCAAGGCCAGCAGGATTTCGGGCCGTCGACCGAAGCCCGTCTTCTTGTCGACGGTCCATTCCTGGGGTGCGCGGTATTTCAGGATCACGCAGGTCATGGCCTGGCGGACGACCCAGTCGCAGATTTCGGTGCCTTCGAGATCGATCGCCACCGCCGAAAACCCGCCGCCCGGCAGGACCAGAATCGTCGCTCCGCCAGTCTTCCGTTTCGGTCGATAGACCGACATCGTCGGTCGCGAGACGTAGCTTGCCCAATGCCACGCCCGCCCCCCGACGAGCGGCGAGCCGTTGCCGGTTTCTTCGGGATGATCGCCGCTATCGGGCTTCAGGATCGCAAGGTCCTTCGGCCACAGTGGCACCTGCGTACCGCCCGGTCCCGGTTGCCACACCCCTACCGTCGCGACCTTCGCGATCTCCGTCGGCGGATCGGCGGTCGGTTTAGTCTGGGCTGGCGCCATCGCGACCGTGCCGATGGTCAGCAGCGATGCGGAGACCAGGGCCAAGATATTGTTCAAACCTGCAACTCCTTTTGCGCGCCGACGACGCAAGCCGGTGGCGTGACGCGGGCTTGGCGTTTATCGGTACGGGTATGACGCATCCGTTCTTCGCGATCCATCGCCACGGCCTGATACGGGTTGCCGCCGCCACGCCGCGCGCGTCGGTGGGGGATACTGCCGCCAACGCAGACGCGACGATCGCGTTGGCGAAGGAGGCCGGCGCGCGGGGCGTCGACCTCGTGGTGTTCCCCGAACTGAACCTCACCTCCTATGCGATCGACGACCTGCATCTGCAGACCGCGCAGCAGCGCGCGACGCTGGCGGCGATCGCGACCGTGGTGGCGGCCAGCACCGAGATGCGGCCGGTGCTGCTCGTCGGCGCGGCGCTGGTTCGCAACGGGCGGTTGTACAATTGCGCTCTGGCGATCGCGCGAGGCCGTGTGCTCGGCGCGGTGCCGAAGACGTTCCTGCCCAACTACCGCGAGTTCTACGAAAAGCGGTGGTTCGCGAGTGGCGCCGGGATGACCGGACTGACGATCGACCTAAACGGCGAGGAAGTGCCGTTCGGGACCGACCTGATCTTCGCCGCGCGCGACCTGCCCGGTTTCGTCTTCCATGCCGAGATCTGCGAGGATTACTGGGCCCCCACCCCGCCCTCGACCGCGGGCGCGCTGTCCGGCGCGCTGATCTGCTGCAACCTGTCCGCGTCGAACATCGTCATCGGCAAGGCGCGCGACCGAGCGATGCTGGCCGCGGCACAATCGGCGCGCGCGGTCTGCGCTTACGTCTATTCCGCGGCGGGACCGGGCGAGAGCACGACCGAAGTCGCCTGGGATGGCCAAGGTTTGGTCCACGAACTCGGCGAACAGATCGCGGAGTCGGCGCGGTTCTCCACTGAGCCCGAACTGGTCGTCGCTGACGTCGACTGCGAACGGATCACGCAGGAACGGCTGCGGACCGGCACGTTCAACGATGCGGCAATGTTCGCCGGCAATCCCGAGACACGCTTCCGACGGATCGCGTTCGATCACGCGCCGGTGCTCGCCGACAGCGGCCTCGAACGCGCGATCCGCCGGTTCCCGTTCGTCCCGAACGATCCGGCACGTCGAGACGACGATTGCTACGAGGCGTTCAACATCCAGGTGGAGGCGCTGTCGAAGCGCCTCGTCTCCGCGCATGCCGAGACGATCGTGATCGGCGTATCGGGCGGCCTCGACTCGACGCACGCGCTGATCGTTGCGGCCAAGGCGATGGATCGGCTTGGACGCCCGCGGACTAATATTCTTGGATTCACCATGCCCGGCTTCGCGACCGGCGAAGGCACCAAGGCAAACGCGTGGGCGCTGATGCGCGCGCTCGGCATCACCGCGGAAGAGATCGACATCCGCCCCGTCGCCACGCGAATGTTGCAGGACATCGGCCACCCGTTCAGCGAAGGCGAGCCCGTCTACGACATCACCTTCGAGAACGTGCAGGCTGGCCTGCGGACAGACTATCTCTTCCGCCTCGCCAACCAGCGCCGCGGGATCGTGCTCGGCACCGGCGATCTCAGCGAGATGGCGCTCGGCTGGTGCACCTACGGCGTCGGCGATCAGATGAGCCATTATGCCGTGAACAGCGGCGTGCCCAAGACGCTTATCCAGTTCCTGATCCGCTGGTGTATCCGCACCGACCAGTATGACGCGGCGACCGACGCGATCCTGTCGACGATCCTCGCACAGGAGATCTCGCCCGAGCTCGTCCCTGCTGGCGCAGACGGCGCATTGCAGAGCACCGAGTCGATGATCGGGCCCTATGCGCTGAACGATTTCTTCGCGCATTACGTGATCCGCTACGGCCTAGCGCCCTCGAAGATCGCGTTTCTTGCCTGGCACGCGTGGCGCGATGCGGGCGTCGGCGCCTGGCCTGAAGACCTGCCGGCGGATGCGCGCGTCGCCTACGACCTGCCGACGATCCGGCATTGGCTGGAGAAATTCCTGATCCGGTTCTTCACGACCAGCCAGTTCAAACGATCGGCGATGCCCAACGGGCCGAAGGTCTCGGCGGGCGGCGCATTGTCGCCGCGCGGCGATTGGCGCGCCCCGTCGGACGGGATCGCAGCCACTTGGATCGAAGAATTGCGGTCAAGCGTTCCGTAAGGTTCGTTGCACTACCTTGCATAAATCGCCCGCGCGGCGCATTATGAAAATCCTATGACAGTGGCTCCACCGGATGGATCGCGCGATCGCCGGATCGAGATCCCATCTAACCTTTGGCTGATTCATCCGGCGGGCCGTGCGCTGCTGCCGGTCGCGCTTGCGCGTGGTATTTCGGCGAATGCGGTGTCGGTGGCGGGGCTTTGTCTCGGCGGCGCCGCGGCTTTTGCCTATGCGCAATGGCATAGCTGGGCGCTTGCGCTGGTCGGTTTGGTGCTGTCGATCGGCTGGCTGATCGCCGATGGACTCGACGGCATGGTCGCGCGCGCGACCAAGACCGCGAGCCCGCTCGGGCGGATGCTCGACGGGCTGTGCGATCACGGCGTCTTCGCGCTGATCTACACCGCGCTGGCGCTGACGATTAATACCCCCGAGGGCTGGATCCTGGCGTTTGCCGCGGGTGGCGCGCATGCGGTGCAGTCGAACATGTACGAAGGCGAGCGGTCGCGCTTCCATCGTCGCATCAAGGGCGTGGCGCTCGAAGCCCCCCCCGTGCCGACCGGCAACGCGCTCGTCCGCTTCTATGACGGGGTCGCCGGCAGCATCGATCGGATCGCCATGCCGTTCGAACGCACGCTCGGCCAGTCGAGCGATCCGGTCGCGCTTGGCACGCTATACGGTGCCCGTGCCGTCGCCCCGTTGCGCTTCATGGCCTTGCTTACCGCGAATGTCCGGGTATGGGCGATCTTCGTCGCCTGCTTCGCGGGCAACCCGCGCATCTTCTGGTGGTTCGAGATCGTCCCTCTGACGCTCGTCGCCATCGTCGGGCTCGTCTGGCACCGTCGTGTCGAACGCGCCTTCGTTCGTCGTACTTCCGCAACGCGACCAAAGACCGCGTCGCGCATGCATCTTTCGTAAGGAACAGGGTCAGTAATGAATAGCATTCGGATCGCCGTGGTCGGCATCGGCAACTGCGCGAGTTCGCTCGTCCAGGGCCTCGAGCATTATCGCGAGGGGGCAAACGACCAGGTTGGCCTGATGCATTTCGACATGGGTGGCTACAAGCCGAGCGACATCAAGGTTGTCGCGGCTTGGGACGTCGATCGCCGGAAAGTCGGAAAAGACGTCGCCGAGGCGATCTTCGCCAAGCCGAACTGCACCGCGGTGTTCGCACCCAATGTCGGCAACACCGGCACGATCGTGAAGATGGGCAAGAAGCTGGACGGCGTCGCCGACCACATGGCCGACTTCAAGGACGACCGCACGTTCCTCGTCTCCGACGCCGCCGAGCCGACGCGTGAAGAGGTCATCGCCGAGCTGAAGGCGTCGGGCGCAGACGTGCTGATGAACTATTTGCCGGTCGGTTCGCAGGAAGCCACCGAGTTCTACGCCGAATGCGCGATCGAGGCGGGCGTTGCGTTCGTCAACAACATCCCCGTGTTCATCGCCTCGAACCCGGTCTGGGCGAAGAAGTTCGAGGACGCCGGCGTCGCGATCATCGGCGACGACATCAAGGCGCAGCTCGGCGCGACGATCGTCCACCGCGTGCTGACCGACCTGTTCGCCAAGCGCGGCGTGAAGCTGGATCGTACGTATCAGCTCAATACCGGCGGCAACACCGACTTCCTCAACATGTCGAACCATCGCCGGCTCGAGTCGAAGAAGATCTCGAAGACCGAAGCCGTCCAGTCGGTCGCGGCCGAGCGGATGGACGACGATAACGTCCATATCGGTCCGTCGGACTATGTGCCCTGGCAGAACGACAACAAGGTCTGCTTCCTGCGCATGGAAGGCCAGCTGTTCGGCGGCGTGCCGATGAACATCGAGCTGCGTCTCTCGGTCGAGGACAGCCCCAACTCGGCGGGTGTCGCGATCGACATGATCCGCTGCGCCAAGATCGCCAAGGATCGCGGCATCGCCGGCGTGATCGACCCTGCATCGGCGTATTTCTGCAAGCACCCGCGCACGCAGATGACCGACGATCTCGCGCAGATCGAAGTCGAGCGGTTCATCAAGGCCGCCTGACATGATCGAGACGCCCCGGATACAAACGGCGATCATCCTCGCCGCCGGGGAAGGTAGCCGCCTTCGCACCTCCGCCCCGTACAAGCCGCTCTGCGCGGTTGCGGGGCGGCCATTGATCGATCACGCGCTTGAAGGGCTGGCCGAGGCTGGCCTCACGCGGGCGATCGTGACGGTGAGCTATGGGCGCGAGGCGATCGAAGCGTATCTTGCGAGCCGGCGCTGGCCGTTGAAAGTCGAAACGGTTCTTGCGGACCACCGCGAACCTAACGGCGTTTCGGTACTGGCGGCGCGCGATGCGCTCGGCGGTAGTGAAGCAATTCTCGCGATGTGCGACCACCTCGTCAGCCCCGAACTTTACGCGCGCATGGCGAGGGCCGGCGCTGGCGGTGGTCTGCGCCTCGGCATCGACCGGCGCCTCGGCCACGATTGGGTCGACCCGGAGGACGTTACCTGCGTCGCGACCGAAGGCGACCGCATCGTCGCGATCGGCAAGGGTCTCGAACCGCACGACTGCTACGACACCGGCGTCTTCGCGATCTGCCCTGCACTGTCGGATGCGCTGGCCACGTTGGCGAGCCCCTCGCTCACCGAAGGCGTCCGTCTGCTGGCCGCGCAGGGCCTCGCCCGGATCGTCGATTGCAGCGACATCGACTGGATCGACGTCGACGACGCCCCCGCGCTGGCCAAGGCAGAGGCGTGGATGGCGACCAAAGCGGACGCCGTAGCGGCCTGAAACTCCCATTCTCCTGCGAACGCAGGAGAACCAAACCCGTCATCCTGACGAAAGTCGGGATCCAGAGTCACGAGTGGCGCTCTTTGGGCTCTGGGTCCTGACATTCGTAAGGATGACGGGATGTCGTCAGGACGCCGAGGCTTCCTCGACCCGAGGGTCAGGCACGTCCAGCGTCGCGCATGTCCCGACCGACGCGTTCTCGATCGTCACCGCCCCACGCAACTGCCGCGCGAGACTGCCGATCATCCGCATCCCGAGACTCTTGCGCGACGCCGTCTTCAGGTCGAAGTCCGCCGGCAACCCATCGCCCTCGTCCGACACTGTCAGCACGATCCGCCCCTCGGCGCTCCGCACCGTGACCAGGATCACGCCGCCGTCGTCGCCATACGCATATTTGATCGCGTTGGTGACCAGTTCGGTGACCAGCAACCCCATCGGAATCGCCACGTCCGCGCTGATCAGGATCGCCTCGATATCGCACTCGATCCGGTGGTTGGGCGACTGCTCTCCCAGCCCGGTCGCGATCCCGCAAACCAGGTCGTTGAGCGCGACGATGCCGACCTGATCGCCACGCCACAACTGGTCGTGCGTCTGCGCGATCGCGGTGATCCGCGCCTGCGCATCGCCCAGCAGCCGCCGGATCCGCGGATCGTCGTCCTCCTGCATCTGGAGGTTGAGCATCGCCGACACGAGCGCAAGGCTGTTCTTCACGCGGTGGCTAGCCTCCCGCGTGAGCAATTCCTGATGCTCCATCGCCTCGCTCAGCCGCTGCTCCGCCTGCTGCCGCTCGATCGCCACGCCGATGAGATTGGCGAAGCCCTGCATGAATGCAAAGTCGGCCGGCTCGAACTGGCCCTCGTCGGGGCTGTCGACCTCGAGCACGCCGAAGCGCTTGCCCGACGTCTCGACCAGCACGTTGATCGCGCGCCGGATATTGTGCCGTGCCATGAACTCGGGGGTCCGGAACCGCTGCTCGTTCTCAAGGTGGTTCGAAATGACCGGCAGGCCCGTCTCCAGCGCGAACCCGGCAGGCGACCCGAGATCGGTCCGCATCTCGGTCGACCCGACCACGCCCGGCTCCCAGCCGATGCCGGCGCGCACCAGCAGCGTATCCTGCTCGGGGCGATATTCGAGGAACTTGCAGTATTTCGAGCGCATCCCCTCGCCGCACAATTCGGTCGCACGCTGCAACATCGGCTGCAGATCCCGCGCGCGCAAAGCCTCGATCCCGAAATCGGCCAGGATCGATTGCTGACGCAGGCGATACTCAAGCTCGCCCGCACCCGGAGGACTATCCCCGCCGGGAGAAGGTTCGACGATAGGCAATACATACTCCGCTCTGTTTCACGCGTCTTGGGGACGCTTGCCGATCATGCTAGGCTTGCGCGATGACCGAGATGGTGCCTCTTACCACCGTGCCGCTCCCCGTAAAGCTTCGGGTCGAGGACTATCTGATGCTCGACGCCGCCGGCGCGTTCGAGGCGTATGCCAAGACCGAGCTGCTGGACGGGGAAATCGTCTATATAAATTCGCAGCACCGGCCGCACGCGCGGATCAAGTCACGGCTTTTCCGTCTGATTGCGGATGCGCTTGATACGTTGCCAGGCAATCTGGAGGCGCTGGTCGAGGGGTCGGTTTCGATGCCGCCGTACAACGTGCCGGAACCGGATATCGCCGTGACCGCAGAGCCGGAGGGCGAAGGCCTGATCCCGCTCGCATCGCTAGCGCTAGTGATCGAGGTTGCCGATACGACGCTGCGCAACGATCTCGGACGCAAGCGCAAGATCTATGCGCGCGAAGGCATCGCCGAATATTGGGTCGTCAACGTCCGCGCCCGCGTGATCCATCAGATGTGGGCACCGGTCGGCGATCGGTTCACCCAATCGCGCGACGCGACGTTCGATGCGGGCATAGAGTCGACGACCATCCCGGACCTGACAGTCGACACTGCGACGCTTTAATCAGCTCATCGCTTGGTGGACGAATATCTGTGCGCTTGATCGAGCGAGCAACGCCAACGTGCCGCCCTCAAAGTCCGGATCACACGTAACCTCGGACCGAGCCCATTCGGGTGGCTGCACGGCCGCTAGCGACGCGGCGTCGGGCTGCTCGATTTCGGCTAGCTCGAGCCCGGCAAGTGCCCCTTCGAACAGATGGATTCCGAATTCGCCCGACGCGCTCGGCACGGCATGCCGCCGCTTGCGGAGCCAGTGGCCCGGCAGCGCCGCGAACAGCGCGTCTTCCTCCGACGTCAGATACGTCGTCACTAGCGGCCGCGCGAGCGGATCGGGGACGTCGTATTTCTTCGACAGCTTGAGCACCACGCGCCCGCCGACGCTGTCGGTCATCCGCCGCAGCCGGCACCGCGTATCCGTAATGTAGAGATCCTCGATCAGGATCGACCGGCAACCAGCCAGCGATGGCCGCTTCAGAGGATCGACGAGAAACCGCCGCTCACGCTCGACATGCGAGTATTTGTGAGCCGCCAGTTCCTCGTCGAGGCCTCTCAGCACGCCATGATCAGCGCGTCAGCTTCTTGTAGGACAGCGCGGTCGGACGATCCGCCGCATCGCCCAGACGGCGGCGCTTGTCCTCTTCGTAGGATTCGAAATTGCCTTCGAACCATTCGACATGGCTGTTGCCCTCGAACGCCAGGATGTGCGTGGCGAGACGATCCAGGAAGAAGCGGTCGTGGCTGATCACCACCGCGCACCCGGCGAAGTTCTCGATCGCTTCCTCGAGCGCGCCCAGGGTCTCGACATCGAGATCGTTGGTCGGTTCGTCGAGTAGCAGCACGTTGCCGCCGCGCTTCAACATCTTGGCGATGTTGACGCGGTTGCGCTCGCCACCCGAAAGCTTGCCGACGTTCTTCTGCTGGTCCTGGCCCTTGAAGTTGAACGCGCCGACATAGGCGCGCGTCGACTGGTCGAACCCGTTGACCTTCATCGAATCGAGACCGTCGGAAATCTCCTCCCAGACGTTCTTCTTGTCGTCGAGATGATCGCGGCTCTGGTCGACATAGCCCAACCGCACGGTCGATCCCTTGTCGATCGTGCCGCTGTCTGGTGTCTCCTGCCCGGTGATCAGCTTGAACAAAGTCGACTTGCCGGCGCCGTTGGGACCGATGACGCCGACGATGCCGCCCGCGGGCAGCGTGAACGAGAGGTTCTCGAACAGCAGCTTGTCGCCGTAAGCTTTCGAAACGTTCTCCAGCTCGATCACCTTGCCGCCGAGACGCTCGGGCACCTGGATGACGATCTGCGCCTTGCCGGGGCTGCGATTCTCCTGCTGGGCGACGAGTCGTTCGAAGTTGGCGATACGCGCCTTGGACTTGGTCTGGCGTGCCTTGGCACCCTGGCGGATCCATTCGAGCTCGTTCTTGATCGCGGTCTGACGACCGGATTCCTCGCGATCCTCCTGCTCGAGGCGCTTGGCCTTCTTCTCGAGATAGGTGGAGTAATTGCCCTCGTACGGGAAATACTTGCCACGATCGAGTTCGAGCACCCAGCCGACGACGTTGTCGAGGAAATAGCGGTCATGGGTGATCATCAGCACCGCGCCCGCATAATCCTTCAGGTGGTTCTCCAGCCACTGGACGCTTTCGGCGTCGAGATGGTTGGTGGGCTCGTCGAGCAGCAGGATCCCCGGCTTCTGGATCAGCAGGCGGGTCAGTGCGACTCGGCGCTTCTCACCACCCGACAGCTTGTCGACCGGCCAGTCGCCCGGCGGGCAGCGCAGCGCTTCCATCGCGACCTCGAGCTGGTTGTCGAGCGTCCACCCGTCGACCGCGTCGATCTTTTCCTGGAGCGTGCCCATCTCTTCGAGCAGCGCGTCGAAGTCGGTGTCGTCCTGGGGATCGCCCATCTCGGCCGAAATCGCGTTGAAACGGTCGACCATGTCGGCAACGCCGCGCGCGCCGTCCTTGACGTTCTCCAGCACGGTCTTCGAGGCGTCGAGCTGCGGCTCCTGCTCCAGATAGCCGACCGTGACGTTCTCGCCCGGCCATGCCTCGCCGGTATAATCCTTGTCGATGCCGGCCATGATCTTGATCAGCGTCGACTTGCCCGCACCGTTGGGGCCGACGATGCCGATCTTGGCGCCATGATAGAATTGCAGGTTGATGTTCGACAGCACCGGCTTGGGCGCGCCGGGGAAGGTCTTCGTCATGTCCTTCATGACATAGGCGTATTGGCCGGCCACGGGGGTCTCCGTTCGGGTGTTCGTGAGGGCGGGATTGATCTGCGCATGTAAGGGCAGGCGCGAAGGTTGGCAACGCGCGCGCTCGGACCTAACGGTGGGTCGACACCAAGGGGAATAGCCGATGACGCGTATCGCACCATTTCTAGCGGCCTGTGCCGTCATCACCGCCGTTCCTGTCGTGGCGCAGCGCACCGCCGCCCCGGCAACCGCGGTCGACGCGAAGGTCGCCGCGCTGCGCGACAAGGCGCTGACCGACGATACGGCGTACAAGATCGTCGAGGGGATCACGACCGAGGTCGGCCCGCGCATGACCGGCACCGAGGCGGAAGCGCGCGCGCGCGTCTGGTCGGTCGCCAAGCTGAAGGCGCTCGGGTTCAAGAACGTGCGGATCGAAACCTACCAGCTGCCGGTCTGGCAGCGCGGCGCAGAGAGCGCCGAGATCGTCTCGCCCTACCCTCAGAAGCTTCGGCTGGTCGGGCTCGGCAATTCGGGTGCGACGCCGCCCGCCGGGCTGACGCTGCCGGTGACGTATTTCGCGAGCTACAACGACCTTGCGCTGGCGCCAGAGGGTAGCCTGAAGGGCCGGATCGCCTTCGTCTCGAATTCGATGCAGCCGACGCAGGACGGGTCGAGCTATGGCAGCCAGGGCACCGCGCGGTTCGTCGGCCCCAACGTCGCGGCCAAGAAGGGCGCGGCCGCGATCGTCATCCGTTCGATCGGCACCGACCAGGGCCGCGGGCCGCATGCCGGCACGACCAACTTCGAACCCGGCGTCACGCCGATCCCGGCGGCGGCGCTGTCGGTGTCCGACGCGGCGAACCTCGAACGGATGATCAGGCTCGGCAAGCCGGTGACGATGCGGCTGATCCTCGACGATCATCAGGTCGGCATGCGCGAATCCGGCAACATCGTCGCCGAAGTTCCCGGCACCGATCCCAAGGCCGGGATCGTGTTGGTCGGTGGCCATCTCGACAGCTGGGATCTCGGCACCGGCGCGATCGACGACGGCGCGGGGATCGCGATCACCGCGGCGGCCGCCAAGATCGTGATGGACGGCGGCCAGCGCCCACGTCGCACGATCCGCGTCGTCTGGTTCGGCGACGAGGAGGGCGGCGGCTTCGGCGGGCTCGCCTACGCCAAGGCGCATGCCGGCGAACCTCACGCGACCGCCGCCGAATCGGATTTCGGCGCCGATCGCGTCTGGCGGTTCGAAAGCAGCCTGCCGCCCGCCGCCAAGCCCATCGAGGATCGCCTGGCCGTCGCACTCGCGCCGCTCGGGATCATCCGCGGTGACGATGCGCCGCATGGTGGCACCGATGTCGGCCCGACGATCGCCACCGGGGTGGCCGGGATCGATCTCAACCAGTCGGGTCAGCGCTACTTCGACTTCCACCACACGCCTGAGGATACGCTGGAGCGGATCGACCCTGAGCAGCTTCGCCAGAACGTCGCGGCGTGGACCGCGATGATCGCAACGGTGGCCAATGCGCCCGAGGAAATCGGCCCGATCGTGCCCGGAAAGTGACCAGTCGCTGCAACCGAAACGTCATCGTTCTGCCGCAAACCTTGCGGAGAGATGAATTTAGCGGATTGACCCCCCGCCGGGGTCCGCTATTTGACGTGACTTCGCGACGGCAATCGGGTCGGCCGCGAGTGAAACTATGCTTGGGAGCATTCGAATGAAGAAGATCGTTCTGATCGCTGCTGCCGCCGGCCTGATGTCCGTCGCAGCCTGCAGCAAGTCGCCAGAAGCCGCCGCCGTTGAGAACAACGCGGACATGCTGGCTGACAACATGGAAATGCAGGCTGACAACATGGACGCCATGGCGGACAACACCTCGAACGGCGTCGCAACCGACGTTCTCGAGAACGCAGCCGACAACATGAACGCTGCTGCCGACAACGTCCGTGACGCTGCCGACGCAAAGACCGACAACATGAACTAAGACCCGTCGGGCGCTCGCGCTCGATAGAGTTTTAGTGTCGGAAAGGGCGTTCCTTCGGGAGCGCCCTTTTTCTTTGTGTCCGTTGCTTTGCGCTCTTTTGCGGGCTGGACGCTTGCGCTAACGCAAGCACCGGTGGGGCCTGTAGCTCAACGGTTAGAGCTGGCCGCTCATAACGGCTAGGTTGCGGGTTCGATTCCTGCCGGGCCCACCAACTCCCAATCCCACGCTGCACAGGTTGTCATATGGGCGTTCATTTCGCCTCTTTGCGGCTACTGTCTTTGTCCCATGCTGGAACCAGTAAGCTTGCCATAGATGGGGTAACCTTTGGGGGTATGCTCATCAACAGCGGCGGCAATACCCCCACGTAAGGGGTACGGTAATGGTCAGGCCACGGTCATGTGGCGATGCTTACCCGAACCGGCGGCGAAAAATTTGCGTTCACCAAAGCGGCTGACCGGGGCGGGCAGACGAGTTCCCGCACGTCCTGATCCGCGCAGTTTCGTCAGCGCTTCCCGCTCGGGCCAATTGGATCGATGATGTAGTCGGCGGGCTTACCAATTTTCCTGCGGATGCCGTGCACCTCAAGCCAGGACGTGCAGTTCGACGTCTCTCGCCGCGTCGCGATCCTCTGACCGGATGCCAGGAGCGCTTTGCCGCCGCCCTACTGCACCCATTACGAGCATGCGTAATAACATCCCGGGGACCGGCAAGGATGATCGTCGATTGTCCTAACGGCGCGAGTTACATGCGCTTCTTGGTACCGATCGCCACCCAGTACGGCACCCCGTCACGGAACCGTACATCCTCCAGGCCGGCAGCCTCCATCATCGCCTGAATCTGAGCTTTGGTGAATCGCTGCTCCAATCGCGTTCCAAAGCGATCGAGCGCGTCGGTCCGCATGGTATAGAAGCTGTATTTTCGATAGGAACTCAGCGGAATCGCATCGACGTTCCCACCCAGCCGGTCGACGACGGTCGCGACTTTTGCGGCAGGCCAATACACCGTGGCGGCGATCATCGAGGTGATGGCTTTGCGCGGACCGATCGGAAGCTTCGATATGCCGCGCCGGACCGTATCCGACGCTTTCCAGGTCGCGCGGAACCATGCGGGTCGCTGATCGAACGCGTAGTATAAATAGGTGAGGAAAGGCGCTCCGGGCTTCAGCTTGGTAACCGCGTCCCTCAGGGCCTGTGCCGTATCGGGAATATGGTGAAGCACGCCCAGCGAGTACCCGAAATCCTGGCTGCCGTCGGAGAGCGGTATGGCTTTAGCATCCGCGAGATGGAACTGGACGTTCGTGCTGTCTTTCAGGCGACGTCGAGCGCGGCGGCGGCGGGGTCGATGCAGTGCAGCTTACCGACTTTCGGCACGACTCCGGCCGCCCATCGGCCTGAGCCGCACCCGAGATCGAATCCCTCGGCCTCCGCAGGCAGTCGCGAAAAGTCGAGCAGCGAGAAATAGCCATCGAAATGGTGCTGCCATTCGTCGTTCGACATGGCCGTCTGATCGAACGCCGCCCACTCCTCGCCGAATCCCTCGACAGTCGCCTTGTCAATGTTCTGCACGCCCAGCCTCTCTCGTCCTTGGCACGATGGCCCGTCTGTCCTGTGTCCAGCTGCAACCGGGTCTTTTCGATCGCCGCAAAATGTGTTCGAAGCCCGATCCTGACGGAAGGTTCGCGCCTGCAGACGACGTGTTCCGCCGACAGCCGAAATCATCACCGATCGCACGATAAAACGCGCCGGATTATCTCCTGCCGGACGAACCGGCGAAGCATGCCGGACCGTCGCCTCCAATTTTTATGCCAAGTAGTTCTTCGTTTTTGACTGGTCGGCGCAATATTCGCCCAAACCTGATAACGCAAGCCATAACAAGCACATACATGTTGTGCTGTGCCGTTATTACCGGTGATACGAATTTCCAGCCGTCGCTATCGATCGGGCGACAGCATGTCTGCGCCGGGCGCGACGCGATCGCATTCTACGGCCTCGCCGCATTCGGAAATAGCGGTGACGGCTCATAGCCCACCCGTGTCGCGCGATCGTTTCGACCGCGTCATGCAGGACGCGGCGGGCGCGGCGTGACGGCCATCCGACGCACTCGTTATCCGATGACTGTCGATCCGCCGGACAAGACGGATCTACGGGCCATGCAAAGCCACATGCGCAACCGACGCTACGATGCGCGGACAGCCGAGCATCATAGCGTCGGTCGGTAGGAGCTAGCTTAGAGCGTGACGACCGACAGCGGGCGCGCGGCGGCCTTGGTCAGCGTGTTGCGCAGCGGCAGCGTGAACGGCGCGGCCTCGATCTCGAAGACGTCGCCCTCGCGCGTCGTCACGCCGTCCGCGAACGACAGCGTCGCGGTGCCGAAAAAATGGACGTGGACGTCGCCGGGCCGGCGGAACAGGTCGTATTTGAAATGATGCGCCTCGAGATTGGCGATCGTGTGCGACATGTTCGCCTCGCCCGACAGGAACGGCTTTTCCCACAGCAACGCGCCGTCGCGGTGAATGCGGCTCACGCCCTCGATATGCTCGGGCGGCGTGCCGACCAGCAGTTCGGGACCCAGCGACGCCTGCCGCAGCTTCGAATGCGCGAGCCACAGATAATTGTGCCGCTCGGTCACATGGTCGCTGAACTCGTTGGCGAGGCACAGCCCCAGCCGGAACGGCGTCCCATCCGGACCGATCAGGTAGATCCCGGCAAGTTCGGGCTCCTCGCCGCCGTCCTCGGCGAAATCGGGCATCGTCAGCGCGGCCCCAGGCGCGACCAGTCCCGAGCCATCGCCCTTGTAGAACCATTCGGGCTGCTGGCCGCGCTGGCCGGGCGCGGGCTTGCCGCCCTCGACGCCTTCGAGGAACATCCGCATCGAATCGGTCTGCTTGGACGCGTCCGCCGCCGCGCGGTGCATCTTGTCGCGCCCCTCGGCCGAGCCGAGATGCGTCAGGCCGGTGCCGGTCATGATCAGATGCGCCGGATCCACATGGTCTATCGGCGACACGATCCGCCCGGCCGCCAGCTCGACCACGATGTCGACGCTAGCGCCGGTACCGCACGATGCCACTGCCGCGGCCAGGTCGCTGCCGTCGGCGATCGCCTTGGTAGCCAGCGCGCGGACGCTGTCGACGTCCTTCACGAACACCGCGCGCTCGGCGGTCGCGGCGATCACCGAGCGCGTACCGTCGGCGCCGACATGCTGCAGCAAACGTAACGTCATCATTCTCTCCTAACGGACCCGGCGGTGACGGATTGCACCGACTCACGGCACAATGTCGTCAGATACACCAACGCCTCGACCGGCCGGAAAAGCGATCGAGGCGTATATATCGTATAAGTGCGCCCGGCAGAATAGTCCGACATGACAGCGAGCAGGGGTTGCCCCCTGCCGCGCAGTCATGCGGCCGATTATGCGACGGTCTGATCGGGCAGCGGATCGGTGACCTTCGATCCCCACACCGCATAGAACAGCACATAGAGTTCGCACGCCGCGGTCAGCAGGAACGACGACTGCAACCCGTAATTGTCGGCCAGCCAGCCCTGCACGATCACCAGCGCGCCTCCAGCGATTGCCATGATCAGCAGCCCCGAGCCCTCCTCGGTCAGCGGCCCCAGGCCCTTGATGCCGAGCGTGAAGATCGTCGGGAACATGATCGAGTGGAACAGCCCGACCGAGATCAGCGCCCACATCGCGACATGGCCGGTGGTGAAGGTGGCGATCAGCATGACGACGCACGCGCCGATGCTGGCGATCGCGAGCACGCGTTCGGCGGGCACGGTGCGCATGACATAGCTGCCGACGAGTCGACCGACCATCATCCCGCCCCACAGGATGAATAGGTAATGCGACGCCTGTTCGTGGCTCAGGTTGCCGATCTGCGGCTGGCTGACAAAGTTGATGAAGAGGTTGGCGACGCCGATCTCGGCGATCAGGTAGATGAAGATCGCTGGGATGCCGAACACCAGGTTGCGGTGCGACCAGAGCGACAGGCCCTTGCGCGCCTCCTTGGCGGAGCGCTGCGTCGAGGATCCCATCGCCGGCAACGGGAATCGCGCAATCACGATCGCGAGCACGACCAGAACGCCCGCGACGATCAGATACGGCAACACCACCGACTGCGCATCCGCGAGTCGCTCGGCGGCGGTCAGCGTCGCGGTCGAGCCCGCGGCCGCGGTGCCCGAAGTCGAGCGCCCCAGGATCAGATAGCCGCCGAACAGCGGCGCGAGCGTCGCACCCGCCGAGTTGAACGCCTGGACCAGGTTCAACCGCGACGACGCGGTCTCGGGCGGACCGACGACCGCGACATACGGGTTCGCGGCGACCTGCAGCAGCGTGATCCCGCTGGCGATGATGAACAACGCAACGAGGGTCACGCCGTAGGACGGGATCCGCGCGGCCGGCACCATCAACAGCGCACCGCCCGCCATCAGCGCGAGGCCGAACACCATCGACTTCTGATAGCCGATCCGCTCGATCAGCTTGGCCGACGGGATCGATGCGAAGAAATAGGCGATGAACCAGACGCTCTCGATCAGCGTCGTCTGCGTATAGCTCAGGTCGAACACGCTGCGCAGGTGCGGCAGCAGCGTGTTGTTGATGACCGTGATGAAGCCCCACATGAAGAACAGGCTGGCGAGCAACGTCAGCGCCGAGCGATAACTCGGCCCCGCGCCCTGCGCCCCCTGACTCAGGGGTCGTGTCGTCTGTGTAGGCTGTATCGGCATCGCCATAGTCGTCCATCCTCCGTGCCATGTCGGCGACCGATCGACAGTCTTTTACCGCATGGCTTGCTCAGAAATATATTGTCGGACTATATACCCCGACAAGGCGCGTCAACGGCGTCGGACGATTAAGGATGGGAACCGAAATGCGCGTATTGGGGACGACGGGGATCATCGTGGCGACGTTACTGGCGGTCATGCCGACACAAGCCGCGCACGCTGCCGAGGCGAAGCGTTCGCCCGCGGGCACGCTGCGGGACGGCACCGCGATCGAGGCGATCACGCTCAGCAACGCGCACGGCGTCTCGGCGCGCGTCCTATCCTACGGCGCGACGCTGCAATCGCTGATGGGCCCGGACCGCAGCGGCAAGATCGCCGACGTCATGCTCGGCTATGACGACCTCGCCTCCTATGTCGACCATCCCAATTTCTTCGGCGTGACCGTCGGCCGTTTCGCCAACCGCATCGCCGGTGGCCGCTTCACGCTCGACGGCAAAGCCTATCAATTGCCGCTCAACGACAAGGTCAACTCGCTGCACGGGGGCGGCAAGGGTTTCGACAAGGTCGCTTGGAAAGTGCTCTCGTTGAAGAGCGGCCCGACCGCGACCCTCGTGCTCGGCTATCGCAGCCCGGATGGCGACTCCGGCTATCCCGGCAACCTCGACGTCACCGTCACCTACACGCTCGACGAGGCCGGCAATCTCGGCATCGCCTATGACGCGAAAACCGACAAGCCGACGATCGTCAACATGACCAATCACGGTATCTTCGATCTCGGCGGCGAAGGCTCGCGGATCGGCACCTACGGCCACCGGCTGACGATCCCCGCCAAGGCGATCACCCCGGTGGACGACAAGCTGATCCCGACCGGCGTCCTGCAACCCGTCGACGGCACGGTGTTCGACTTCCGCGCCGGCCGCATCGTCGGTGATGGCATCCGCGACGGCCGCGACCAGCAGATCCGCTACGGGCATGGCTACGATCACAATTTCGCGCTCGACAAGGGCCTGACCGCCAAGCCCGAACTGGCCGCGCGGCTCGAGGATCCGGCTTCGGGTCGCGTTCTCGAGGTGCTGACGACCGAGCCCGGCGTGCAGTTCTACACCGGCAATTTCCTTGACGGGACGTTTGTCGGCAAGCACGGCCATCTCTACCGGATGGGTGACGGGATCGCGCTCGAACCGCAGAAATTCCCGGATGCCCCGAACAAACCGAACTTCATCTCCGCGCGCGTCGATCCGGGCAAGCCGTATCACCACGCGATGATCTACCGCCTTTCCGTCGCCCGCTGACACCCGATCTCCAGAAAGCCCCCGATGACCGACATGCCCAACCCTCTCCAGAAGCTCCGGAGCCGCGCGTGGTTCGACAACCCCGAGAACATCGACATGACCGCGCTCTATCTCGAGCGCTATCTGAACTTCGGGCTTAGCCTGGAGGAACTGCGTTCGGGCAAGCCGATCATCGGCATCGCGCAGACCGGCAGCGACCTGTCGCCGTGCAACCGCCACCATCTCGTATTGGCTGAACGGCTGCGCGAAGGCATCCGTGAAGCCGGCGGCATCGCGCTCGAATTCCCGGTTCACCCGATCCAGGAAACCGGCAAGCGCCCGACCGCCGGGCTCGACCGCAACCTCGCCTACCTGGCGCTGGTCGAGGTGCTCTACGGCTATCCGCTCGACGGCGTCGTGCTGACGATCGGTTGCGACAAGACGACGCCGGCCTGCCTGATGGCCGCCGCGACCGTGAACATTCCAGCGATCGCGTTGTCGGTCGGGCCGATGCTTAACGGCTGGCACAAGGGCGAGCGGACCGGCTCGGGCACCATCGTCTGGAAGGCCCGCGAACTGCTCGCGACCGGCGCGATTGATGACGAGGGCTTCATCAAGCTCGTCGCGTCGTCGGCGCCATCGACCGGCTATTGCAACACGATGGGCACCGCAACCACGATGAACTCGCTCGCCGAGGCGCTCGGCATGCAGTTGCCCGGCTCGGCCGCGATCCCCGCGCCCTACCGTGATCGCCAGGAAGTCGCGTATCGCACCGGCAAGCGCATCGTCGACATGGTCGCCGAGGATCTCAAGCCCTCCGATATCCTGACCAAGGAGGCGTTCCACAACGCGATCGTCGTCAATTCGGCGATCGGCGGCTCGACCAACGCTCCGATCCATCTTGCTGCGATCGCGCGCCATATCGGCGTCGACCTGCCGATCGACGACTGGCAGACGCACGGCCACAAGGTGCCGCTGATGGTCAACCTCCAGCCCGCCGGCGAATATCTCGGCGAGGATTATTATCATGCCGGCGGCGTGCCCGCGGTGGTGGCCGAGCTGATGAAGCAGGGCCTGATCCACGAAGACGCGATGACCGCCAACGGCAAGACGATGGGCGACAATTGCCGCGATGCGACGATCGAGGACGAGCGCGTCATCCGCCCGTTCGCAACGCCGCTCCTCCAGGACGCCGGCTTCATCGTGCTGCGCGGCAATCTGTTCGACAGCGCGATCATGAAGACCAGCGTGATCTCGCCCGAATTCCGCGCGCGCTATCTGAGCAATCCAGACGATCCCGAGGCGTTCGAAGGCCCCGCGGTCGTGTTCGACGGCCCGGAGGATTATCACCACCGGATCGACGATCCCTCGCTCGGGATCACCACGGACACGCTGCTGTTCATGCGTGGCGCGGGCCCGATCGGCTATCCGGGTGCCGCCGAGGTGGTCAACATGCGGCCGCCCGCGTATCTGATCCGCGAAGGCGTCCATGCCCTTCCCTGCATCGGTGATGGCCGCCAGTCGGGGACGTCGGGCTCGCCGTCGATCCTCAATGCCTCGCCCGAGGCTGCAGCGATGGGCGGGCTCGCGCTGATCCGCACCGGCGACCGCGTCCGCATCGATCTCGGCAAGGGCACCGCCGACGTGCTGATCTCGGCCGACGAGCTCGCCGAACGCCGGCGGACGCTGACCGCAGCCGGCGGCTATGCCTATCCCGGCTCGCAGACCCCGTGGCAGGAAATCCAGCGCGCCACCGT
This sequence comes from Sphingomonas sp. PP-F2F-G114-C0414, assembly GCF_003688595.1. Classification (GTDB taxonomy): domain Bacteria; phylum Pseudomonadota; class Alphaproteobacteria; order Sphingomonadales; family Sphingomonadaceae; genus Sphingomonas. The sequence continues at coordinate 971,235 of NZ_RCWT01000009.1, read as the reverse complement.
CGGCCAGTTGCAGACCGGCGCGATCCTCGAAGGTGCCGAGAAGTACCAGCGCATTGCGCAGACCATGGGCCTCCCCCGCGACAACCACTGATCCCGGTAATTGTAGCGCCCACGCCTCTTCCCCCCTCCCTGGAAGGGAGGGGTCGGGGTGGGTCGGCTTCCGCATCATCGAACGCGAGCGTCACAAGCGAACCAACCCACCCCCAGCCCCTCCCTTCCAGGGAGGGGAGTCCGTACCGCCCGGGGCAAGGCCAGCGGCATCTCGCCTCCCACGCCCAACGACCGCACAATCTAACCGATTGCCCAACGCAGTCGCCGATGCGAAACAATGCCATGACGCACGGACAGCATCGACGGTGAAACGGGTCACGATACGCGACGTCGCCACCGCCAGCGGAACCTCGATCAAGACCGTCAGCCGCGTCCTCAACAAGGAGCGCTATGTCGGCGCCGAAACGCGCGAGAGGGTCGAGCGCGCGGTGGCGGACCTGAACTTCCGCCCCAGTTTCGCTGCGCGCTCGCTCGCCGGCGGGCGGTCCTTCCAGGTCGCTCTGGTTTGCGACAACCCCAGCCCTGCCTATGTCTATGCGATGCAGCAGGGCATCCGCGACCGGTGCGAAGTCGATGGCGTCCGCGTCCTCACCCAGCCCTACGACCGGGGCTCGCCGCGTCTGCTCGCCGATCTCGACGCGCTGATCGCGACCAGCGGCCCCGACGGGATCATCCTGACGCCGCCGCTGTCGGATAACGACGACGTGCTGGCGCTGCTCGCCGCGCGCGCGATCCCCTTCGTCCGCGTGTCGCCCGGAACGCGGACGGGCCTCGCGCCGGCGACGTTCATCGACAACGTCACCGCCGCGCACGAACTGACCGCGCATCTGCTCGAGCGCGGTCACCGCCGGATCGCACATATCGCTGGCCCTCGCGACTATGCGACGAGTGCGCAACGGCGTGCCGGCTACGAAGCCGCGCTGCTGGCGGCCGGCATCGCGCCCGAGACCGAACTGATCGTCGAGGGGCGCTACGACTTCGCCAGCGGCGCGGAGGCCGCGGAAGTGTTGCTCGCACGCCCCTCCCCGCCGACCGCGATCTTCGCGGGCTCGGACGAGATGGCGGCGGGTGCGTTGATGGTCGCGCATCGCCGTGGCCTGCGCATTCCCACCGACATCGCGATCGCCGGGTTCGGCGACGATGCCCTGGCGAGCTATGTCTGGCCACCGCTGACGACGGTCCGCCAACCGGTGCGCGACCTCGCCTGGCAGGCAGCGGACCTGCTGCTGGGTCACGCGGAGCCGGACGAACGGCGCGCGGTGGCGCACGCGCTGATAATCCGCGCCTCGACCTGACCGATCATCCGGGGGGGGCGCTTCGCATGCCGGGCGACGTTGCGGACTGACGCCGGGGGCGGCATGAGGGCGCATGCGACAAGGGTCGAGCGCGATCGAACGCGCTATGCCATCGCTATCGGACTGTCGAAATCAGGAGAGCCTATGTCCACCGATCGCCGGCGCTGGATCATCGTCGCGCTCGTCTTCGTGGCGATCATGCTGAACTATGTCGACCGCCAGATCCTCTCGCTGTTGAAGCCGACGCTCGAGGCCGAATTCCACTGGTCGGACCAGGATTACGCCAACATGCTGTCGGCGTTCCAGGTCGCCGCCGCGGTCGCGTTCCTCGGCACCGGCTGGTTCATCGACCGCGTCGGGCTAAAGCTCGGGTTCGCGCTCGGGGTCGCGGTATGGAGCCTTGCGGGGATGGCGCACGCGGTCGTCAGCAGCGTCGGCGGCTTCATCGCCGCGCGCGTCGTGCTGGGCGGCGCGGAGTCGATCGGCACGCCCGCCGCGGTCAAGTCGGCCGCGACCTATTTCACGCAACGCGAACGCTCGATCGCGCTCGGCATCGGCAACACCGCCCCCAATATCGGCGCGGTCATCACCCCGCTGGTCGTCCCGGCGCTGGCCGTCGCCTATGGCTGGCGCGCGGCGTTCCTCGCGGCCGGTGCACTCGGGCTGGTCTGGGTCGTGGTCTGGTTCTCGGTGCGGATCCCCGCGGTCGCCGAGAGCAGCGTGCGCCCCGCGCCGATCCGCTGGTCCGATCTGTTCAAGCGCCGCGAAACCGCTGCGATCGCGATCGCCAAAGTGCTGTCGGACCAGGTCTGGTTCTTCATGCTAGCCTGGCTCCCCGACCTGTTCCACCGGATGTTCGGGCTGCCGCAGGGCACCGTCGGGCTCCCCGTCGCGCTCGCCTATGCGATGGCGGCGGCGGGGGCGCTGACCGGCGGCTGGCTGCCGACCCGGCTGATGGCGCGCGGCTGGAGCGTCGATCGCGCGCGCAAGGGCACGATGCTGCTCTACGCGCTGCTCGTCCTGCCGGTGACGCTGGTGCTGGTGGTCGACGATGCCTGGTCGGCGGCGCTGCTGCTCGGTCTCGGGCTGTTCGCGCATCAAGGGTTTTCGACCAACGTCTTCGCGCTCGCCACGGACATAGTCCCCGCCCGCGCGGTCGGCTCGACGATCGGGATCGCGGCGTTCTGCGGCAACATGTGGTCGATCGTGCTGATCCAGCTGGCCGCGGTGTCGCTCGCAGCGGGCTATGGCTATGGCCCGCTGCTTGGCGTCTGCTCGGTGTCCTATCTACTCGCCCTGGGACTGGTCCAGCTCATCATCCCGACCATCGTCGCGGTGCCGGACGACGGGTCGGACGTCGTAGCGATGGCGCACTGACGTCCGACCTCAAGGTCAGAAGTTGATCCGGCCGGTCACCCCGTAATAGCGGTCCGCCTCGCGCGGGATGATGTAGCGATACGCGCCGCCCGGCCCGCCGCTCGTGATCGCCGAGGCGAAGCTCGTGTCGAACACGTTCTTGACCGCGAACGTGATGCGGAACAGGTCGTCGCGCTGGACGATGCCCGCCGACAGGTCGAGCAGGCCGTAGCCCTTGATCGTCGTCGCCTCGCGGATGACGGCGCTCGCGTCGAGCTGCGAGATCTGCTTCGACTGGTAGCTGCTCTGCGCACCCAGCGCGAAGTCGATCCGCCCGCCGGTGCGATAGCGATAGTCCGCGCCGAGCGACCCCTTCCACTTCGGCGCATAGCCGAGCGGCGTGCCCGACGGCACCACGCCCGTCGTCACGCCGTTGGTTGGCACCTTGAACTGATCGATATGCGCGTCGGTATACGCGAGCCCGCCCGAGAAACTCAGGTCGCGGACCGGCTGGAACACCAGATCCAGTTCGCCGCCGCGCGTCGAGATCTCGCCCGCATTGGTGAACCGCGTCACCAGCACGCCCGCGACGATGTCGGGGTTGTTCGCCTGGAAATTATGATATTTCGCGTAGAACGCCGCGAGGTTGACGACCAGCTTGCCGCCGAACAGCGTGTTCTTCAGGCCGAGTTCGTAGCTGTCGGCGGTCTCCGGCGCGATCACGTTGGTGCCGGTCGCGGTCAGGTTGTAAAAGATGTTGAACGCCGGCCCCTTATAGCCGCGCGAATAGGTGGCGTAGGCTGTAGACTGACGGGCGATGTCGAACTGCACGCCGCCCTTGCCCGACCAATTGTCGTTGGTGGTCTTGGCGGTGAACGGCACGCCGTTCGAGGACGCGACGGCCTGCGTCGCGGCAAGATCGGGGCGGATGCCCTGCCCGACCAGCCGGACATACGCGTCGTTCACGCCCTGATCGAAATTGGGGTTGATGCCGGGGCCGGTCAGCGTCGTGCGACGGATATGCGACACGTCGAGCTGGTCGGTCGTGTAGCGGATCCCGCCGATCAGGCGGAGGCGATCGGTAAGCCGCAGCGTCCCCTGTCCGAACAGCGCGAAGTTCTTGAACACCGACCCGAAGTCCGCGGTCCCGGTCGGCCGCGTCGTCACGGTCCCGGTCGTTCCGCACGGGATCAGCACGGTGGTCGAGGTCGCCCCGGTGCAGGCGATGTCGTTGCGGGTAAAGGTGCGGTCGGTCTCGGCGCGCGAATAATAGGCACCCAGCACATAGCTGAAGACCTGGTTCGACGGCGATGTCAGCCGCAGTTCCTGCGTCAGCGTGTTGCTCACCTGCGGCCCGAAATCGTGCAGCTGGTTCAGCCCGACATAGGCCCGCGGCAGCCAGTCGCCATCGCGGATTTCCTCGTTGTCGTACTCGCGGTACGAACCGATATAGGTCAGCGTCTGGTTGCCGAGCGTCCAGTCGACCTGACCCGAAGCGCCCCAGCTCTTCTCGTTCGAGCGCGTGACCAGATCCTGGTTGATGACCCGGGACTTGTCGCCGCGCGGCGTCGGCAGGACGGTGGCGGACAGGTTGTTGGGCACGGTACCGATCACCTCGGCGCAGCAATTGTCCTTACTCCGGCGATAGTCGGCGATCAGCGTGATCGTCAGATCTGGCGTCGGATCGGCAACGACGATCCCGCGCACGCCGTAATGCTTGTAGCCGTTGACGCGCTCGTTGCCCTGCGCGAGGTTGCGGATGTTGCCGTCGTAATGGCCATAGAAGCCCGTAATCCGGCTCTTGATGATCCCCGAGATCGGCAGGTCGACCGCACCGCGCACGCGGTACTCGCTGCCGTTGCTGTAATACCCGCCCTCGACATAGCCGCCGAAGTCGTTGCCGGGTCGTTTGGTGACGATGTTGATGACGCCGGCGCTGGTGTTCTTGCCGAACAACGTGCCCTGCGGTCCGCGCAGTACCTCGATCCGGTCGACGTCGATCAGGTCGCTGAACGCTTCGCCGGCGCGGCTGTAGACCACGCCGTCGACCACCGTGGAGATCGACGGCTCGCCGGCGATCGAGAAGGTCGAGGTGCCGACGCCGCGCAGGAACAGCGACTGGTTGATCGCGGTGCCCGACTTGCGGAAATTGAGCGTCGGCACGAGATATTGCGCGCTTTCGAGGTTAGTGCCGCCCTTGGCGCTGATCGCATCGCCCGAGATCACCGAGACCGCGACCGGCACGTCCTGCAGACGCTCGGACCGCTTCTGCGCGGTAACGACGATGTCGCCGGGCTGATTCTGCGCGCCAGCAGTCGGCGCCTCGGCAGCTGCAACCGGCGCAGGCTGAGATGCATCGGTCGGCGGTGCCGCTGGCGCCTGCTGCGCGAATGCGGGGGCGGCAATCGCCAGCGCGGCCAGGGCGACGCCCGTCAACAATCCCGTGTTCAAATCGGCTCTCCCTTTTCCTACCTGACCGGTAGGTTATATTTCAAACGCCGCCTTGTCGTCGGCGGTTCGTCTTTGGTCCGGGCAAGGCCTGCTATCGTCGAGCCCGGTGTCAAACCGGGCGTCGAAACCGCCGTCAGAAGCCCAGTTCGCGCATCTCCACGACGCGGTGTTCGCGCGCGCTGATCTCGGCCGCGGTGCCGATCGCGACCGCCATCAGCCCGTCGCGCGCCGTCACTTCGACAGTCCCCTCGCCGCGCACCGCCGCAATGAATTTCTGGTGTTCGTAGAAGGTCGACCCGTGATGGCTGCCCGCGTCGAGTGCGACCGGATCGACCGCCACCACGCGGCGCGTAGCCCGCTTTGGGTTGCGGAAACCGACGCGCGGCGAGTGGATCAGCGCACCCTCGGGGATCAGCACCTCGAGCCGCGCCGCATCACCGACCGCCGCGATCTCCTCCTGGTTCTCCGCGCCGTCGGCGAACATCGACAGGTCGAGCATCGCGCGCACGCCGTTGGCGAAGTCGATCGTCGTGTAGCTGTTGTCGATGATGTCGGGCCGCGCGCCGTCGTAACGCTCGTCGAGATGGTTCACGTCCATCGCTCCCGAGCAATAGACGCGCACCGCCTCCGACTGCGTGATCAACCGCATCAGATCGAAGAAATGGCAGCATTTCTCGACCATCGTCCCGCCGGTGTTCCGCGCGAACCGGTTCCAGTCGCCGACCTTGGGCAGGAAGGGAAAGCGGTGTTCGCGGATCGACAGCATCTTCAGCGCACCGATCGCGCCACCGTGGATCTCGTCGATGAACGCGGCGGCGGGCGGCATGTAGCGATATTCCATCGCGGTCCAGAACGGCGCTTCGCTCGCCTCGGCCTGTTCGACGATCCAGCGCGCATCGTCGATCGTCGTCGCGAGCGGCTTCTCGCACAGGATCGCGATCCCCTCGCCGAACAGCGGTGTCAGCACGTCGCGGTGCGTGTTGTTGGGGCTCGCGACGATCACCGCGTCTACAAGGCCGCTCTTGGCCAACGCGCCGGAGTCGGCGAACGCAGTCACGCCATCTGCCCGCGCGCCCAGCGCATCTCGGGCCCAGCCGAGCGACGCCTCGGTCGGATCGGCGATCGCGGTAACGACCGCGCCGGGCGTGACGGCGAGGTTGGCGAGATGCTCCACGCCCATCATCCCGGTGCCTACCAACCCGTAACGGACTTGCTCAACCGGCATTCGTACCCCTATCATGACAACGATGTCTGACCTTCATGTTACACCTGATTCGCGTCCCCTCGGCAAGAGCGGAATCCTCGTCTCACCGGTCGCCTGGGGCATGTGGCGGTTCGCCGGCAACACCGAGAGCGAAGGCCGTGCGCTGATCGACGCGGCGTTCGAGGCCGGCGTGACGCTGTTCGACACCGCCGACATCTACGGGTTCGACGGCAGCGGCGGGTTCGGCGATGCGGAGACATTGCTCGGCCGCATCCTTGCCGCATCACCGGGCTTGCGCGACCGCATGGTGCTCACGACCAAGGGCGGCATCACCCCGCCCGTGCCCTATGATTCGAGCCGCGACTACCTGATGGCGGCGCTCGATGCGTCGCTCGCGCGGATGCAGGTCGAGCAGGTCGATCTCTACCAGATCCACCGCCCCGATATCCTGACGCATCCGCACGAAGTGGCGCGCACGCTCGAGGACATGGTGACGTCGGGCAAGGTGCGCAGCATCGGCGTGTCGAACTACACGCCCGCGCAGACCGCGACGCTCGCATCGTTCCTGACGAACGTGCCGATCGCGACGCAGCAACCCGAATTCTCCCCGCTGTTCCTCGATCCGATGACCAACGGGCTGTTCGATCAGGCGATCGAGCACGACATCGCCGTCCTTGCCTGGTCGCCGCTCGGCGGCGGTCGCATTGCCAAGCCGACGACGCCGCACGAAACCGCGGTCGCCGATGCGCTGGACACGGTCGCGGCGAAGTTCGGTGTCAGTCGATCGATCGCCACCTACAGCTGGATCATGGCGCATCCGGCGCGCGTGATCCCGATCGTCGGCACGCAGAACGCCGGCCGGATCGCCGAACTGCGCGACGTCTGCAAGGTCAGCTGGTCGCGCGACGACTGGTACGCGGTTCTGACCGCCGCGCGCGGAGCGCCGCTGCCATGACGACCGGCCCCTGCGAGATTTCGTGGTTCTCAGCGCTCTGCGATGACGATTACGAATTCCTCGGCCAGCCCGACCCCGCGCTGGCGTCGAGCTGGGAGCATTGCCGCGACATCGTGATGCAGGCCGAAACCGGCGGCTTCGACAATATCCTGCTGCCGTCGGGCTATGCGCTCGGGATCGACACGACCGCGTTCGCCGCGGGTATCGCCGCGCTGACCAAGCGGATCAAGCTGCTGATGGCGGTGCGCGTCGGCGAATCCTGGCCGCCGCAGCTCGCGCGCCAGATTGCGACGATCGACCAGATGACCGGCGGTCGCCTGACGATCAACATCATCTCGTCCGACCTGCCCGGCGAAACGCTCGCCTCGGCGCCGCGCTACGCCCGCACGGTCGAGGCGATGCATATCCTGAAGACGCTGCTCAACGGCGAGGCGCTCGATCACCAGGGCGAGTTCTGGCAGCTCAAGGTCGATCCGCCACGCATCCGCACGGTCTCGGGCAAGGCCCCCCTGCTCTATTTCGGCGGCCTGTCGCCCGACGCGCGCGAGGCGGCTGCCAAGGGCTGCGACGTCTTCCTGATGTGGCCCGACAAGAAGGAGACGGTCGCAGCGATCATCACCGACATGACCGCGCGCGCCGCCGCACACGGCCGCACGCTCCGCTTCGGCTACCGCGCACACGTCATCGTGCGCTATACCGAGGCCGAGGCGCGCACCTATGCCGACCGCCTGCTGTCGAAACTCGACGCGCAACAGGGTGCGGAAATCCGCGCGAAGTCGCTCGACTCCAACTCGGCCGGCGTCGCCGCGCAGGCCGCGCTCCGCGAAACCGCCGCCGATGACGGCTATGCCGAAGAGAATCTGTGGACCGGCGTCGGTCGCGCACGCTCGGGCTGCGGCGCGGCGATCGTCGGCGATCCCGATCAGGTGCTCGCCAAGCTGCGCATGTACCAGGACATGGGGATCGAGGCCTTCATCCTGTCCGGCTACCCGCATGCCGCGGAGGCCGACCTGTTCGCGCGTCACGTCCTGCCCCGGCTCGATCACGCCCCTCTGACGCGATAATCATACCGGGATCGCACCGGCATCGGCGGGTCCGCGCCGACATTTATACCCGTCGCACTGGTAGTTTCGGATCGTTCACCGCGCCGAAATTGGCCGTAGGTATGCGCCACGCAAACACGGGTGGTGGCCATGACGGATCTGTACGACGGCGGCGCAACGACTGCGCTCGACGACTTCATCGACGACGACGCGACGTATTTTCGCACGCGCGCGGCATGGCATCGTGCCCGCGCCTCAGTCGCGCCGGACTCGCCGACGCGCAACCTCCATCAGAAATTCGCGACGCTGTATGAAGCGCGTTCGCTCTCCTAACGTGGTACATCCCGCTTAGTGTTTGTGAGAAAAGTACCAGGAACCAATCGGTTACGCTCGGGTTTATCCGCCTGATCCGATGGCACATCGCTTTCGGACGATCGCTGGAGCGTTGTCGATGAAGCGTCTGTTCGAAATCGCCGAGGTCTCGACCTCGCGCGGACCGTCGCCTGCCCCACTGCTCCCCGGTCGCGACGCGGCAGCCGGGTAACGGCGGCATCCGCCCCCCCTACCCGCTTCGACATCTCCGCGCCTCTCTGCGCCGTGATCGGTCGAGCCGCTCGCGACATCTACAATCAAAGGACACCAGCATGAACAAGGACGAATTCCAGGGCGGTGCACGCTATGTCGGCGGCAAGGTCGAAAAGGCCATCGGCGACACCGTGGACAGCCGCGACTGGCAGGTCGACGGCGTCGTCGACCAGGTCGCCGGTGGCGCGCAGAACCTGTACGGCCGCGCGAAATCGGCGGTCGAGGACATCGTCGACGGCGCGCCCGAACTCGCTGACAAGCTGGGCAGCGAAGCGCGTCACGCCGCCGATCGCACCGCGAAGGTCGCTCGCCAGGGTGCGCAGACCGCGCAGGACTCGGCCAAGGACGCACCTTTGCTCTGGGCACTGGGTGCGGCGGCGATCGGCTACGGCCTCGCCTGGTTCGTTCACGGCCAGCGCGACTAAGCCTGTGACGTTGGTCCCGGTCCTCAAGTCTCTTCGCGACTCCGCGGATCTGCGCCATTTGCGCCAGATCATCGCGGGGCTCGACGAAGGCGTGATCCTGATCGATCCCGATCAGTCGATCCTGTGGGCGAACGCTGCGGCGCTCGCGATGCACGGGGTCGACTCGGTCGAGGATATCGGGGCCGATGTCGACGATTACCGCGGACGGTTTCAGCTACGGTATCGCAATAACCACCGGCTGAGCGGTGCCGACTACCCGATCGAACGCGTCGTGTCGGGTGAGGCGTTTTCGCAGGTCGTGGTCGAGGTCGCCGTCGCGGGCGAGGACGACCCGCGCTGGGTCCACCAGGTCCGCAGCCTCGTCCTGACCGACGACGACGATGCGCCGGAATGCCTCGTCCTGATCATCCAGGACGTGTCGGCGCAATTCGAGGCGGAAGACCGCTTCGAGCAGTCGTTCAACGCGAACCCCGCGCCCGCGGTGATCTGCCGCCTGAGCGATCTCAGGTTCGTCAAGGTCAACCAGGGGTTCGTCGAAATGACGGGGCACGACAAGGCCAATGTGCTGTCGCGCACCGTCTACGATATCGACGTGCTCGAACGCGCCGAGAAGCGTGATCTCGCCAAGCAGCGGCTGTCCGAAGGCCGCACCATCCCGCAGATGGAGGCCGAACTCGACCTGCCGGACGGCACGACCAAGCTCGTCATCGTCGCGGGCCAGCCGATCGACATGGGCGATCAGCCCTGCATGCTGTTCACCTTCGCGGACCTCGAACCGCGTCGCAAGGCCGAGACCGCGCTGCGCCAGAGCGAGGAGCGGTTCATGCGGACCTTCTCGCTTGCCCCCGTGGCGCTGGCGATCGGTTCGCTCGATGGCCACCGGCTGTGCGACGTCAACGAGGCGTTCACCGCGCTCACCGGCTATGCGTCGCAGGAGATCATCGGCCGCCCGCTCGGCGAAGTCGGACTGTGGGAAACGCCTGCGCTCCGGACCGCGATCGAGGCGGATATCGATGCCGGCGTGGCGATCCGCGACCGCGAGACTCGCATCCGCGAGAAGGACGGCGACGTCCTCGACTGCATGATCTCGGCCGAGCCGATCCATCTCGGCGACGAACCCTGCGTGTTGTGGGCGATGCGCGACATCAGCACGCGCAAGGCGTCCGAGCGCGAACTCGTCAACGCGATCGAAGCGGTGATGAAGGACACAAGCTGGCTGAGCCGGTCGATTATGGAAAAGCTCGCGCGGATCAGGACCCCGGAAGCGACACCGCCGGGCGTCGGGCTCGACGAGCTGACGCCGCGCGAGCGCGAGGTGCTGGCGCTGATCTGTCGCGGTCTCGACGACAAGTCGATCGCCCGCACGCTCGACGTCTCGGGCAACACGGTGCGCAATCACGTCGCACGGATTTATTCGAAGATCGGCGTCAACCGGCGCAACGCGGCGGCCGCCTGGGCGCGTGCACGCGGGTTCGACGGCGACTCGATGCCGACGCCGCAGCGCCCCGTCGCGCCCGCCAAGGAGATGGCAGCATGACCAGCAAGAAAGACGAGGCCGTGGTCCGCCAGACCAAGGGGTCCGTCCAGGAAGCCATCGGCAAGATCATCGGCGACGTCGCTGTGGAAAAGCAAGGCTCACGCGAAAGCAAGGCCGGCGCGAAGCAGGCGGATGCCGAGCCCCCCATCGACCCGAACGACAAGACGTAAGCGTTCGTCGAAACTTAGAATCAACAGGAGTGACTATGGCTATCAATACGACAACCGGCATTTTGCCGGAGCATGACGCGCGCTTTGTGAAGACGCCCGCCCGCATTTCGTGGGGCGCGATCTTTGCCGGCGTGGTGATCGCGATCGCGGTTCAGCTGGTGCTCGGCATTCTCGGCACGGGGATCGGGCTCACCATGGTCGATCCGGTCGAGGGTACCACGCCCGGCGCAGCCGGCTTCGGGATCGGCGCAGGGATCTACTGGATCATCACGACGATCATCGCGCTCGGCGCCGGCGGCTATTCCGCTGCACGTCTCGCCGGTGTCCATGACCGCTTCGACGGCCTGGTCCACGGCCTGGTCGTGTGGGGCGTGACGCTGATCCTGACGCTGTACCTCCTGACCTCGGCAGTCGGTGGCATCATCGGCGGCGCCTTCCGCACCGTCGGTTCGGTCGCGACCGCCGCCGGTAGCGGCATCGGTGCCGCAGCCCCCAAGGTTGCCGACGTCGCTGGCGTCGACACCGGCGATGTCCGCGACGAGGCGTCCGCCTATCTGTCGACCGCACCGTCGGATCCCGCCCAGATGACTCCCGAGCAGGCGCAGAAGGAAATCGCCAAGGAACTGCCCGCCCTTGCCCGCGGTGGTCAGGACGGCGCGCAGGCTGAAAGCCGCATCGTCGACATCGTCGCCGCGCAGCGCAAGATCAGCCGTCCCGAGGCACAGGCTCAGGTGACGCGTGCCAAAGCGCAGTTCGTGAAGACCAAGGAAACCGCGATCCAGACCGCGAAGTCGGCAACCGACAAGGCCGCCGGTGCCGCCGCCGGAACGTCGTTCATAGTCGTGATCGCGCTGCTGATCGGCGCCGCCGCAGCCGGCTTCGGGGCGACGGCCGCCACGCGCCGCCGCGTCTGATTTCGACACTTGATATCGAAGGGGACGGTATCGGCCAGACCGATATCCTCCTCGCTCGATCGACAATATGACGACGATATCCTGCGCCGCTGCCGATGACCTCGTGCAGCGGCGTAGTCGTATGGGAACGCCGCCAAAGCAGCGACGCATGCTGAACTCTGTTTGCCACGTGGTCAGTTCTGAGAACAATCTAGACCCTACAACGATGACTGCATGCTGGAGATCACGCTGCTCTCAAGCGCTCACGACGATTTCGGTACTTATAGATTCTCACACGGCAGTATTAATAAAATTAAACCGAACCTGAACGAACACATTCAGCCTTGCGTGCCATCGCTCCGGTATGCCGAACTCTACCGAGCCATTCAGCTCGGTACGGTTTGATGAAAAGATGTTCACGCTGGAACTTACCGTCTTCAAATCGTCTTTCCGATCCCGACTGAAGCGATGCGAGGACGTGCACACATGGCAAGCAAAGCGCTGACGCCGTCCGGCGAACGGCAAAGCGATGCCCGTCGCGCGAAGACGGCGCTCCAATCGCTCAATTTCTTCATGGCGGACATGCAGGCGGGGATCGGCCCGTTCCTCGGCGTGTTCCTCCAGCAGCGCGGCTGGTCGACCGGACCGATCGGTACGGTGATGACCGCGGGCGGCGTCGCCGGGATGATCATGACGGTCCCGGCGGGCGCGTTCATCGACCACACCGAGAAGAAGAGGATGGTGGTGATCGTCACCGGCATCTGCACGGTGATGGCGTCGTTCCTGATCCTGCTGTCGCAATCCGCCTGGGTCGTCACCGTCAGCCAAGTCGCGACCGCGATCGCCGGCGCCGCGATCGGCCCCGCGGTGGCGGGCATGACGCTCGGCGTCGTCCGCCAGCGCGGCTTCAACGCGCAGAACGGCCGCAACCAGGCCTGGAACCACGCGGGCAACATGATCGGCGCGGGACTGTCCGGCTATCTCGGCTGGAAATTCGGCATGCCGGCGATCTTCTATCTCGCCGCGGTGTTCGGCGTGCTCGCGATGGCGAGCGTCCTGATGATCCCCGAAAAGGCGATCGACCACCGCGCCGCGCGCGGTCTCGAAGCCGCCGACGACGATACCGGTAGCGAGGGAGAAGGCGGCAAGGCGGAAGGCTTCAAGGCGCTGCTCCGCAACAAGCCGATGCTGATTTTGGCGGCCGCCCTCGCCTGTTTCCATCTCGGCAACGGTGCGATGCTGCCGCTATACGGACTGGCGGTGGTCGGCGCGGGCAAGGGCAACGCCGCGCTCTTCACGGCCGAGACCGTCGTCGTCGCGCAAGCGGTGATGATCGTCGCGTCGTTGCTGGCGATGCGGATGTCGGCAGGCAAAGGCTATTGGCTGGTGCTGCTGATCTCGTTCGCCGCGCTGCCGTTGCGCGGATTCCTGGCAGGGACCTTCATCGAACATTGGGGCGTCTGGCCGGTCCAGGCGCTCGACGGAATCGGCGCGGGATTGCAGAGCGTCGCCGTGCCCGGACTGGTCGCATGCCTGCTCGACGGCACCGGCCGCGTCAACGTCGGCCAGGGTGCGGTGATGACCGTGCAGGGTGTCGGCGCCTCGCTCAGCCCCGCGATCGGCGGCTGGCTCGCGCAGGAACTCGGCTACAACATCGCCTTCTATATCCTCGGCAGCTTCGCGATCGTCAGCGTCGCGCTGTGGGTCGGTTTCGCGGGAACCCTGCGCCCCGCCTGTTCGGGATCGCGATCGCAGCATAAGGAACAAACGGCATGACGCCCTCGCTCACCTGGGTCCATATCGGCGATCTCCACATGGACGAGGCGAACGGCTGGCAGAGCCGCGACCGGCTCGCCGCGATCGTCGCCGAGATCAACGCGCATATCGGCGACGCCGCCGATTTCGTCTATCTGCCCGGCGACAACGCGAACCACGCGACCGCCGAGCAATACCGCGTCATCACCGACACGCTCGCGCCACTGTCGCTCCCCTACCGCGTCATCCCCGGCGATCATGATTTCGAACTCGGCGATCTCGCCAATTACGAGGCCGCGTTCCCCAAGGCCAACCGGCCCGAGGCGGAGGTCATCGCCGGCCATCGCTGCATCTTTCTCGACATCATTTCGGCCGGCGCGGGCGGTCCCGACTTCCGGCTGACGATGCACCACCGCAACCGTTTGCTCGAAGAACTCGCGCGCGCCGAAGCCGAGGGCCAGACCCCGGTCGTCTTCATGCACGCCTATCCCGGCGACCTCGCCGCCGATGGCGAGGACATCGCTCGCACGCTGGCCGATGCGCGAGTCGCGTTCGTCGACACCGGCCACACGCACTACAACGAACTGCTCAACGACGGCCGCGTGATCTACGGCGCGACCCGCTCGACCGGCGAGATCGAGGAGGGCGGCGGCAAGCCCGGCTTCTCGATCACGACGATCCATGGTCGCGTCCCGAGCTGGCGGTTCAAGGAAACCGGCGGCGATTGGCCGTTCGTCCAGATCGTCGCGCCTGCCGACCTCCGACTGGTCACACGCCCCGCCGATCCGACGCAGGTCCCGCGCCCCGGCGAGGTCGAGATCGTCGCCAAGCTGTTCGGCGCCACCGCCGCCGCCGTCACGATCTCGGTCGATGGCGCCGCCGCACAACCGATGATCCCGACTCCCGGCGCCGCATTCTGGACAGCCCGAGTCCCGCTCGACGCAGGACTGCACCGCGTGGAAGTTTCCGTCGGCACGGATCGCGACGTGATCGACATTCTCGTCCGCGGCGAAAAGGACATTCCCCGTCGCGGCATTCCGATCGCACCGGGCCGCGATATCCACAGTATCGGACCCTGGCCCGAACACGGTATCGAAGCGTCGAGGCTCGGCCCCAACAAGAACGGAAAGCATTGGTGATACTGGCGACGGGCGCGACTTGGGGGATTTGCGCCGCCTCGACCGCCGCGGTGATCGCGCGACCATTCCGCTGGCCTGAGGCGATCTGGGCGGTCGCCGGTGCTGCGCTGCTGCTGCTGTTCGGCCTGATGCCCTTCCCCGCGGCGCTGCATGCGGTCGAAAAGGGCATGGACGTCTATCTGTTCCTGATCGGCATGATGCTGCTGAGCGAAACGGCGCGCGCGGAAGGGTTGTTCGACTGGGTCGCGGCCACCGCGGCGATCCATGCCAAGGGATCGCGCGCGCGTCTGTTCGGGCTGGTCTACGTCACCGGGATCGTCACCACGACGTTCCTGTCCAACGATGCGACCGCGGTGGTGCTGACGCCGGCGGTGTATGCCGCCGCCAAGAAGGCGAAGGCGGACCCGCTGCCGCTGTTGTTCGCCTGCGCGCTGATCGCCAACGCGGCGAGCTTCGTGCTGCCGATCTCCAACCCCGCCAACCTCGTCCTCTACGGAGGCAAGATGCCGCCGCTCGGCCAGTGGTTCGCCTCGTTCGCGCTGCCGTCGCTCGCCTCGATCGTCGTCACCTTCCTCGTCCTGCGCTGGCTCGAGCGCAAGCGACTTGCGGGCGAGTGCGTCAGCGATGTCGAGCGCACGCCGCTGACCGCCGGCGGCAAGGCCGCGTTCGTCGGGATCGTCGCGACCGCAGTCGTCCTGCTCGTGGTCTCCGCGCTCGACATGGAACTGGGCCTGCCGACTGCGATCGCCGGGATCGTGACGACGCTGGCGGTATCGGCGATCGCAAAGTCGTCGCCACTTAAACTCGCGCGTGAAATTTCGTGGAGCGTGTTGCCGCTCGTCGCAGGCCTGTTCGTGCTGGTCGAGGCCCTCGACCTGACCGGCGTGATTGCAGAGGTCGCGCAGTACCTGCGAACGCTGTCGGTCGATCCCGCGCACGGTGCGGCGGTGTCGGGGACGATCCTCGCCTTCGGGTCCAACCTGATGAACAACCTACCCGCCGGCCTGGTCGCGAGCACCGCGGTCGCGCAGTCGCATCCGCCGCGCCTGATCGTCGACGGTCTGCTGATCGGCGTCGATCTCGGCCCGAACCTGTCGATCACCGGCAGTCTCGCGACGATCCTGTGGTTGCAGGCGATTCGTCGCGAGGGCGAGGACGTCGGCTTCTGGCGCTTCCTGAAAGTCGGCGCGGTCGCGATGCCGCTTGCGTTGCTCGCCGCGCTCGGCACGCGTATCGCGCTCGGATGACCCGCACCCGCCCCTGGCGCAAAGCCCTGATCGCGCTGTTCGTCGCCGTCGTGGCATTTACCGGCTACCACGCGGTCCGCACCGTCAGCGACGCGATCTACTGGAACGCGCACCGTGACGAGCCGATCGAACGCTGGATGACGATCGGCTATGTCGCGCATTCCTATCACGTGCCGCCGCACATCCTGCATCAGGCGCTGAACCTGCAACCCGCCCCCGATCACCGCACGCTCGGCCGGATCGCGCGGCAGAGCGGCCGGACGATGACGCAGGTCGAGGACAAGCTCACCTACGCGATCGTCCACGCGCGCCCGCCCTACCCGCCGCCCGGCCCGCCGCCGCGGCCTTTCCAGCCTGCGCCGTCGCCCAAACCGTGACGGAACAGCTCCTCGAACTGCTGACCACCTACGGCCTGCCGGCGCTGTTCGGCGCGATGGTGCTCGCCGCCGCGGGCATGCCGTTCCCGAGTTCGCTCACGCTGGTCGCGATGGGATCGTTCGTCGCGCAGGGCGAGCTGTCGTTCTGGCCGGTGGTATTCGCCGGCGCTACCGGCGCGATCGTCGGCGACCAGATCGGCTATGCGTTCGGTCGCTACGGCGGGCGCCCGCTGCTCGCGGCGGTGACACGGCGGATCGGCGGCGCGGACAAGGTCGAGCAGGCAGAGGCCTATTCGCGCAAATGGGCAGGCTGGGGCATTTTCTTCAGCCGCTGGCTGATCGGGCCGCTCGGACCATGGATCAACGTCACCAGCGGCCTCACCGAATATCCGTGGCTGCGGTTCATCGCGCTCGACGTCGCGGGCGAATTCCTGTGGCTGCTGATCTACGTATCACTCGGCCGCGCGTTCAGCGACCAGGTCCAGACGATCGCGAGCCTGCTCGGCAACCTCACCTGGGTCATCGTCGGAGTGCTCGTCGCCGGACTGCTCGGTTGGAAGCTGTTCGCGAAATCGTCGAACGGCGAGACCGCTTCGGAATCCGACGAACGGACCGCAACGAAGCGCTGATGCTGGCATGATGTGGAGCGGGTGAAGGGAATCGAACCCTCGTCACTTGCTTGGGAAGCAAAAGCTCTACCATTGAGCTACACCCGCATAGCCTTGAGATTACCGCGTAATGTCAGGCACCGGCGGTTGCTGTGCAGCGCGCCGATGCCCCGCCTCTATCCGCTGCCCGTGACCGGCGCAAGAGTCCCTTTTGCGCATGCGGCGGAGCGCTTTCCTGTTACGGTGAGAGTATGGACGAACTGACGCTCAGCGTGGTCGGCATCGACTTTCCCAATCCGGACCGGAGCAAGAGCAACCGGCGCATGGAACTGCTACTCTGCGCGCCCGGCGAACCGGTCGACCTCCGCCGCGAGCCCAAGAACCCGCACGACGCCAACGCGGTGGCGGTGTTCAGCGCCCGCGGCATCCAGATGGGCTATCTCTCCGCCGAGCGCGCGCCGCTGATCGGCCGACGGATGCAGCAGGAGGAACATGTCGCGGTGTTCCAGGCACTGACCGGCAGCATGGGCTACGTCCGCATCCGCTTCGGCGGCGGGGTACCGACATTGCCGGATCCAGAAGCGCCCACACCTGCGAGGTCTCGCGTGGCTACGTTCGACCCCGACGCGTTCTACCCAGATCCCGAAGGCCCCGAATGGGGCGCATGACCGCAAACCTCTGATCCTCCCCCGCCAGGGGGAGGTGGCCGGCTCTTGCCGGACGGAGGGGGCGGACACGCACCAGAGGTCGTTGCCGCCCCCCCCTCCGTCGCTACGCGCAACCTCCCCCTGGCGGGTGAGGATACTTAAACAGCCTTAGATCGCCTGTGCGGTGACGATACGCCCGGTCGCTTCAAGATCGCGCGTCAGGTCGGCGAGGCAGCGGTCGACCAGCGCCTCGTCCGAACTCCGCACCACGAAGTTCGCGCCCGTCTTGCCGTCGCGGAAGAACGGGTAACTGCCGATCGCGACGCCCTCATGCGTTTTCTCGGCGTCGCGCAGGATATCCGCCACTTCGCTCTCGGCCACCCAGCAGCCGATCGTCTTCGAGACCACCGGGCGCCCGCCCTTGAGCGTGCCGGTCAGCGCGTCGAGCATGCCCGCGGTAATGTGCGGCACGCCCGCCATGATGAAGATGTTGCCGATCTTGATCCCCGGCGCGCCCGACACCTTGTTGTCGATCAGGTCCGCCCCGACCGGCACCCGCGCCATCCGTGCCCGCGCCTCGGTCAGCCCGCCCCGCGTCGCGTAATACGCCTCCAGCACCGCCATCGCGCGCGGATGATGCTCGACCGCGACGCCCAACGCCTCGGCGATCGCGTCCACCGTGATGTCGTCGTGGGTCGGCCCGATCCCGCCGGTCGTTAACAGGTAATCGTTGCGCGCGCGCAAGATGTTGACCGCCTCGACGATCGCTTCGGTCTTGTCGGCGACCACGCGCACTTCGGCGAGGCGGATGCCCTGCACGTTGAGCCAGGCCGCGATCTGCGCGACGTTCTTGTCCTGCGTGCGGCCCGACAGGATCTCGTCGCCGATGATCGTCAGCGCGGCCGTCCAGATGCGTTCCTCTACCATGCCGCTCGCATAGCCTCGCAAAACCGTCCCCGCCACGCTATATCGCGCGTCATGACCGAATATGTAACCGTCACCTCGGACCAGCCCGACGCACGCACCGGCGCCATCAAGCTGCACGGCCCCGCCGCGTTCGCCGGCATGATGAAGGCGGGGCAGCTCGCCGCCGAAACGCTCGACATGATCGTCCCGCACATGGTGCCGGGCGTGACCACCGCCGAGATCGACCGGCTGATCTACGACTTCATCGTCGCCGGCGGCGGCGTCCCCGCGACGCTCGGGTATCGCGGCTACACGCACAGCGTCTGCATCTCGATCAACCATGTCGTCTGCCACGGCATCCCGAGCGAGAAGACGCTGAAATCGGGCGATATCGTCAACGTCGACGTCACGCCCCTGCTCGATGGCTGGCACGGTGATACGAGCCGGATGTACCTGATCGGCGACGTCCCCATCAAGGCGCGCCGCCTCGTCGAAGTCACCTACGAATGCCTGATGATCGGCATCGAGCACGCCAAGCCCGGCAACCGCATGGGCGACGTCGCCAACGCGATCCAGCGCCACGCGGAGAAGCACCGTTACGGCGTAGTCCGCGATTTCTGCGGCCACGGCGTCGGTCGGCTGTTCCACGATGCTCCCGAAGTCGTCCATGTCGGCAAGCCCGGCACCGGTCCCGAGCTTCGCCCCGGCATGATCTTCACGATCGAGCCGATGATCAACATCGGTCGCCCCGATGTGAAGCTGCTCGACGACGGCTGGACGGCGGTCACGCGCGACCGCTCGTTGTCCGCGCAGTTCGAGCATTCGATCGGCATAACGGAAGACGGCTGCGAGATCTTCACGCTCAGCCCCAAGGGCTACACGCAGCCGCCTTACGTATAGGCTCAGGTCGTCGAGACGTTCTTCACCGTGCAATCGGTGATAACGTTGCCATTATATTCAAACGATCCCTTGCCGTTCCAGTCTTTCGTGACGGCAAGCGCGACACTGAAGTGCGCCATATAGGATCCGATCGCAGGCGGCGGGAATGACACGTAGTACTGCCCAGTGAGATGCACGAGCAGCGTGTCCTGCCCGAATCCGGTGTGAAGGATAGCGCCCGTGACATGCGGAATGATCGTCGTGCCATAGGGTGGCGGTAATGCCTGCGTGATTTGCGCAGAGCCTATGACCTGTCCGGACACGGCATTCACACCCAGATCGAGATGAAGCACCGGCGCGCCGGCAAAACCACCATGCTGAACTTGTAGCTTTACTAGATAATATCCAACTGCCTCGGTCATGAATATTTCCTCCTGAGGATCCATGCTGATCCTTCATTCGAGTTCCTCATAGGACGACTGTCGAGTCCAGCGGGATTGGGTCCGAAACGAACCGGCCGAAGCCGGAGCGACCGGCCGAAACCCTCTTGCACGACTGCGCCATACGAATCTGACGTACAAAGGGTGACGCGGACCGCCAGCACCGCTATCTGCCGCCCCATGACCGAGATCACGCCCCAGATCGTCGCCGACCACGGCCTGTCCCCCGAAGAATATGAGCGCGTCCTGCGCGCCATCGGCCGCGAGCCGAACATGGTCGAGCTCGGCATCTTCTCGGTCATGTGGTCCGAGCATTGCAGCTACAAATCCAGCAAGATCCACCTGATGAAGCTGCCCACCAAGGGCCCCCGCGTCATCTGCGGCCCCGGCGAGAACGCCGGCGTCGTCGATATCGGCGACAATCAGGCGGCGATCTTCAAGATGGAGAGCCACAACCACCCGTCCTACATCGAGCCGTACCAGGGCGCGGCGACCGGCGTCGGCGGCATCCTGCGCGACGTCTTCACGATGGGCGCGCGGCCGATCGCCAATCTCAACGCGCTGCGCTTCGGCCGCCCCGATCACCCCAAGATGCGCCACCTGATCTCGGGCGTGGTCCACGGCATCGGCGGCTACGGCAATTGCGTCGGCGTGCCGACCGTCGGCGGCGAGGTGAACTTCCACAGCGCGTATGACGGCAACATCCTGGTCAACGCGATGACCGTCGGGATCGCCGACCAGGACAAGATCTTCTATTCGGCCGCCAGCGGCATCGGCAATCCGATCGTCTATGTCGGCAGCAAGACGGGCCGCGACGGCATCCACGGCGCGACGATGGCGTCGGCCGATTTCGGCGAGGATTCGGACGCCAAGCGCCCGACCGTGCAGGTCGGCGATCCGTTCACCGAGAAGCTGCTGATCGAAGCCTGCCTTGAGTTGATGGCGACCGACGTGATCGTCGCGATCCAGGACATGGGCGCCGCGGGCCTCACGTCTTCGGCTGTGGAAATGGCGTCGAAGGGCGGCGTCGGCATCGAGCTGACGATGGACGACGTGCCGCAGCGCGAGACCGGCATGACGCCGTACGAGATGATGCTCTCGGAATCGCAGGAGCGCATGCTGATGGTCCTGAAGCCCGGCCGTGAAGCCGAGGCCGAGGCGATCTTCAAGAAGTGGGAGCTCGATTTTGCGGTTATCGGCCGCGTCACCGACACCGGCCGCATGGTGCTGAATTTCAAGGGCGAGACCGTCTGCGACATCCCGCTGGGGCCTCTCGCCGACGAAGCGCCGCTCTACGATCGCCCGCACGTCCCGACACCCAAGCCCGCGCCGCTCGAAAACGCGCCGCATAGCAGCGACATCGCCGCCGATCTGCTCACGCTGATGGGCTCGCCCGATATCGCCTCGCGCCGCTGGATCTGGGAGCAGTACGACCACATGGTCGGCGCCGACACGGTCCAGCGCCCCGGTGGCGACGCCGCAGTCGTCCGCGTCCACGGCACGCAGAAGGCGCTGGCGATGACCACCGACTGCACGCCGCGTTACTGTTTCGCCGATCCCGTCGAGGGCGGCAAGCAGGCGGTCGCCGAAGCCTGGCGCAACCTGACCGCGGTCGGCGCGCTGCCGCTCGCCGTCACCAACTGCCTCAACTTCGCCAACCCGCAGCGCCCCGAGATCATGGGCCAGATCGTCGGCTGCCTCGAAGGCATGAGCGACGCCTGTATCGCGCTCGACTTCCCGATCGTGTCGGGCAACGTCTCGCTCTACAATGAATCCAAGGCGACCGGCGGCGGCTCGGCGATCCTGCCGACACCGGCAATCGGCGCGATTGGGCTGCTGGCGGACTGGCAGAAGAATGCGACGGTCGCGTTCAAGGGCTCGGGCGACATCATTCTCGCAGTCGGCACGCGCGGCGGCCATCTCGGCCAGTCGCTGTGGCTGCGCGAGTGCCACGGCCGCGAACAGCTCGACGCCGGCCCGCCGCCGCCGGTCGATCTCGCCGCCGAACGCCGTGTCGGCGATCTGATCCGCGAGGCGATCGCGCTCGGCCAGCTGACCGCGGTCCACGACGTCTCCGACGGCGGCATCGCCGTGACGCTGGCCGAGATGGCGCTCGCCGGTGGGATCGGCGCGATGATCGACCGGAAGCAGCCATTCGACTGCGCACGCTCGTTCTTCGCCGAGGATCAGGGCGTCTATATCGTGACGGTCGACGACCATTCGCTGCTCGACTTTCTCGGCGCCGCCCACGCTGCCGACGTAGAGGCCGAACCGCTCGGTCGCACCGGCGGCAAGCGCCTGATCTTCGAACGCCCCGACCGCGACGACGTCATCGCGTTGGATACGCTGCGCACTGCGCACGAGGGATTTTTCCCGAAGCTGATGGGCGTGGATGCCGCGCTGGCGTGATGGATTCGGGAGCGAGTAATTCGAAGCGCTCCGTCCTGAAAGAAACTACCCCGGCGAAGGCCGGGGCCCAATTGGGATTGCCGCAGTAACGAGGCACTGTCTCCAGCCACTACCGTCCCCCAATTGGGCCCCGGCCTCCGCCGGGGTGGTTGTCCTTCGAGGTAAGGCACCAACCCCATCCCACAGCATGTTTCCCCGCGAAGGCGGGGACCCAGTCTGGGCTCCCGCCTTCGCGGGAGGACAAGGAGCGGAGAGATGTCGTGCGATCAAGCTCAAGTAGGACGCGGCGACCTGCCCCTCTACGTCATCCCAGCGAAAGCTGGGATCTCCCTGGTCAGACCACAGCGCTAGCAAACGGGGATGCCCCAGCGTTCGCTGGGGTGGCCGGGGGCGCATTGGCTTCGGGGGCGACAGCCGAGGAGGACAACAGGTGAGGTACGGCGGGGTATCGCGCAGGGACGACAGGTCAAGCAGATGACCTACCGGCTCGCCCACACACCAAGCCGCGAGGCATGCGACGCCGAGATGCCCCTCAAAGCGGCCTGTCCTACACCACCCCGATATGCCAGCGTCGAACCATGAGCGAAGCATTCCAGACCTACAGCGCTACCAAGGCGCGTCGACCCGGTCCGAGCGTCGATCGAGCACCACCTGTATCGGGCCGGCCCGGTCGAGGCAGCCACGCTTGCAACGCCGCTGAGCGCGATCATGCCGTCTTCCAGCGTGGAGAACGACCTCACGGAAATGCTGCGCGAGCGTCTACACTTCCTATACTTCACTTTTCCCGCAAGCCCCCCGCCCCCCCCAGAATCGCGACGCTAGACCTGATCCGAGGGGTAGCCGTCATGGGCATCCTCGCCTCAAACATCGCCGCATTCGGCTTCCCCGAATTCGCCTACATGACCCCCGCCTCGATGGGCTGGCCAAGCACGCCCGACCTCATCGCCTGGACCACGACCTTCATCGTCATCGACGGCAAGATGCGCGGGCTCTTCTCGTTCCTGTTCGGCGCATCGATGCTGCTGGTCATCGACCGGGCCGAGGCGAATGGCGAAGACCCGGCGACCGTCCACCTGCGCCGCATGGCGTGGCTGTTCGTCTTCGGCATAGCGCATCTGTACCTTCTCTGGTGGGGCGACATCCTCGCGCACTACGCATTGGTCGGCGCGATCGCGTACATGCTCGCGCGGTTGCCGGTGCGCTGGCTGATCGGCGTCGGGCTCGCCTGCATCGCGTTCCAGACGGTCGAGCTGACGACGCTCGTCGCCTACACGTTCGACCTCCACGGTGCCGCGCACCGGCCGGGCGCAACGGCGCGCGTAATCACGAACTGGCAGCTGTTGGCGGATCAATTCGGCCAGCCCTCCCCCGCCTCCGTCACCCGCGAACTTGCCATCGGTCGTGGCGGATGGCGCGATCTGGTCGCGTGGCGCTGGACGCACGCCGCTGGGCCGATCACGTCCCTCACCGCCACTGGTCCAGAAACGCTAGGCTTCATGCTGTTCGGCATGGCGGGGCTGCGATCGGGGTTCCTGACGGGGGAATGGTCGCGGCGACGCTACACCGTGATTGCGGTCGTCGGGATCGGACTCGGCTGGATCGGCTATGCGGCCATCGCGGCGTTCGACATCGCCCACGGGTTCGACGCGCGCTATGTCGCGCTGTCGTGGCTCGCGCTCGCGACCCCGCTTCGGCCACCGACGATCATGGGGTACGCCGCGGCAATCATCCTGCTCGCACGGCCCGGCGGCTGGCTGACGACCCGAGTCGCGGCGGCAGGTCGAATGGCGTTCTCCAACTATCTCGGCACGACAATCCTCTGCACCACCCTGTTCTACGGGTACGGCTTCGGGCTGTACGGCACATTGTCGCGAGCCCAGCTCTATCTAGTCGTCGTACCGGTTTGCCTGCTGATGCTCCTATGGTCGAAACCCTGGCTCGATCGATTCCGCTATGGTCCGCTCGAATGGCTGTGGCGCAGCCTGTCGCGATTCGCGTGGCAGCCGATGCGCGGTTCGGCGTTCACGACGAACCGATCGGACTAGTTGCGAATAAGACGCAAAACAGCTTGCGAGTGGTTCGCATTATCCGTATCCCGTGCTTACAGCTAGGGAGTTCCCATGGTCGTCTGCGTTTGCAATGCCATACGAGAATCCGACGTTCGCAACTGCGCACGCGGCGGTTGCACGACACCGTGCCAAGCCTTCCGTTCGATGGGCCGGAAACCCAAATGCGGCCAGTGTACATCGATAGCGCGAGCGATTATCGACGAGGAACGCGCCGCTGCATAAGCGTCGCAACAGCTAAAAAAGCCCGGAAAACCGCCATTTTTGGGGGTTGTGCTAATCTGTGTCAGCCCGCTACATGCTCCTCAGAGGTGACGGAGATATGGCCATGCGCGGCGACCCACAAGTAATCGAATTCCTGAACGAGGCGCTCAAGAACGAGCTGACCGCGGTCAATCAATATTGGCTCCATTACCGGATGCTCGAGCATTGGGGCGTCTACAAGCTCGCCCAGTACGAGCGGATGGAATCGATCGACGAGATGAAGCACGCCGACTGGCTGTCGGAGCGCATCCTGTTCTTAGACGGCCTGCCGAACTTCCAGCTGCTCGGCCGCCTCCGCATCGGCGAGACCGTCGAGGAGGTCCTGAAGTCGGATCTGGCGCTCGAAGTCGAGGCCACCGTACAGCTCAAGGGCGCGATCGCGTATTGCGAAGAGGTCAAGGACTACATCAGCCGCGACCTGTTCGCGCGCATCCTCGCCAGCGAGGAAGAGCATGTCGACACGCTCGAGCGTCAGTTCGAGATGATCGCGCGGATGGGTATCCACAACTATATCCAGCTCAACTCGATCTCGGAGCATGATTCGCCAAAGGCTGGCGCGGCGCCGTATCTGAAGGGCTGATCTAGTCTCCCTCGTCCTGACGAAAGCCAGGATCTAGAGCCAAGGGTGCGTATCCTCGCGGCTCTGGATCCCAGCTTTCGCTGGGGTGACGGATCTGGTTCATTGTCTTCTTGTCGAGGGCTTCGATGAGCCCCGCATCGACGGCGTTATTCTTCGCCGAAGCCGGTCGGGACGGCGCGGCGACCGAAGCCGACAGCGGTGGGCTTGCGCGCGACGATCGGGTTGGCTTCGCGCTCCAGCAACGTCAGCGTCTCCCTGAACAACGGCCGCAACCGAACGATATGCTCCAGCGCCTCGTCCGGCGTATCCTGCATTTCGACACACTCGCGCGCGATGACCTCGATCGCTTCGGCCAGATCGGCGAGCGGCTCGGCCCCGAACTGTAGCGCTTCGCCCTTGAGCGTGTGCGCAGGGATCACCATTGCCGCCGCATTGAGCGACCGCATCGCCGCTTCGATCGCAGCGACCGACTTCACGCCGTCCTCGCGAAAATACCCGAGAATGCGGCCAAATCCCGCACCCAGCTCACTGCGCGCCTGCGAAAACGCCGGCCAGTTGATCACGGTGCTTCCTTCGAACGACACTGTCGCCTTCTCCCGTTGAGCAATAGCGCCATGAAGGTCAGGGCCGCATCTTACCCCATTCAGGTAAATACAATGTTGTCATACTACCGACAAGTTACGACATACGTCCGGTAAGTTTCATCCAAAATGATCTCGATCGTCGCATCGTTCGCTTCGGCAACCGCCGCAAGTTCGGTCGACGCCTGCGGATCGTCGGCAAGGATCTCGGCGATCCGCGCGCCGTCACGCAGCACGCGGGCGAGCCGCACCGCTGGCCAGGGGCAACGCATACGCCGGGCGTCGATGCGGACCATGCCGGACGCCACCGCCTAGCTGCCGCCGCCGCCCCTGCCGTTGTCGTCATAGGGATTCTTCGGCGCACGGAACATCAGACGCACCGGTACCGCACCGAACCCCAGATCTTTGCGCATCGAATTGACGAGATAGCGCTCGTAGCTCGCCGGCAGCTGATCGACACGCGTGCCGAAGATGACGAAGCTGGGCGGGCGCGTCTTGACCTGCGTGACGTAACGCATCTTGATACGCTTGCCGCCGGGCGCCGGCGGCGGAGTCGCCTCGATCGCACGCTCGAACCAGCGGTTGAGTTCGCCGGTACCGACTCGCTTCGACCATGCGTCGCGCGTGTCGAAGCACGCTTGCAGCAACTGGTCGATGCCCTTGCCGGTCGCGCCGGATACGGTCATCACGGTGACGCCCTTGACTTGGCTTAGGCCGTCTTCGAGCGCCCGCTTGACGCCGTTGAACAGCGACGAGGCGCTTTCGGCGATATCCCATTTGTTTAGTGCGATGACGAGCGCACGGCCCTCCTGGAGCACCTTGTCGGCGATGCGGAGATCCTGCGCCTCGAGCCCCAGCGTGGCGTCGAGCAGCAGGACGACGACCTCGGCGAAGTCGACCGCATGGAGCGCGTCCTCGACCGACATCTTCTCGAGCTTGTCCTGCACCTTGGCACGCTTGCGCATCCCGGCGGTGTCGATCAGGCGGACTTTGCGTGCTTCGCCACCGGTCGGGTGCCAGTCGTAGTCTACGCTGATCGAATCGCGCGTGATGCCGGCTTCGGGGCCGGTGATCATGCGGTCTTCGCCGAGGATGCGGTTGACGAGCGTCGACTTGCCAGCGTTCGGGCGACCGACGATCGCGAGCTTCAGCGGGCCCTCATATTCATTGTCGGGCTGTTCCTCGGGCGGCTCTTCCTTGCCTTCGAGCAGCGGCAGCAGGCCTTCAAACAGGTCGCCCAGGCCTTCGCCGTGCTCCGCCGACAGCTGCACCGGATCGCCGAAGCCGAGCGCGAGCGATTCGAGGATGCCGTCTTCGCCCGCGCGACCCTCGGCCTTGTTGGCGACGAGGATGACGGGGACGTCGGCGGTGCGAAGCCAGCGCGCGATCTCTTCGTCGAGTGGCACGATGCCTGCGCGCGCGTCGAACAGGAACAGCGCGACGTCGGCTTGCTCGACGGCGGCTTCGGTCTGCTGGCGCATGCGGCCGGGCAAAGTCTGCGCGTCGTGGTCTTCGTAGCCGGCGGTGTCGATGATGCGGAATTCGAGCCCGATCAGCGACGCATCGCCTTCACGACGGTCGCGCGTGACGCCCGGGCGATCGTCGACCAGCGCGAGCTTCTTGCCGACGAGGCGGTTGAACAGGGTCGACTTGCCGACATTTGGGCGGCCGACGATCGCGACCACGGGGAGTTTGGACATGCAAGGGGCCTTAGCGCGGGAACGCGCTGGCGTCACCTAGTCCCTCGCCCCTCCGGGGAGGGGGAGGGAGGAGCGAAGCGACGGAAGGGTGAGGGGAGTTTGGGCCGGCTTCCGCGCCTCACTCCCCTCACCCTTCCCACCGCAAGCGCGGCGGGCCCCTTCCCTCTCCCCGGCGGGGAGAGGGAGTCGACGTCACCGGTACGCGGTGACCTTGCCCTTCTGGTCGAGCGTGTAGAGCGTCGAGTTGGCGACGATCGGCGACAACGAGAACGGCGTCTTGGTCTCGATCGTCGAACTCACCGAACCATCGGTCGGCGAGACGAAATTGATCTCGCCGCGCGAGTTGGTGAGCACGAGGTGATTGCCGGCGAGGACCGGACCGAACCACGTGATCGCATTGCTGCGCTTCTTCTCGTTCTGGAACCGCGGCAGCTGGGAAATCCAGCGCGCCTTGCCGTTCGAGCGCGAGAGGCAGACGAGCTTGGCGTCGTCGGTCACCACGAACAGCCATTCGCCCGCGATCCACGGCGTCGAGATACCCGCGAAGTTCTGCTCCCACAGCCGCTGTCCGGTTGCCAGTTCCAGCGCGACCATCCGGCCACCCTGCCCGACCGCATAGACGCGACCGCCATCGATCACCGGCGCCGCATCGATATCCGACAGGCTCGACACCGAGGTCGTGATCGACGTGCGCGACAGCGCGTCCTGCCACAGGATACGGCCGTTCTCGTAGCGATAGGCGCTAAGTTCGCCGCTGGAGAAGCCGGCGACGACGGTGCCCTGGCTGACCGCTGGCGCCGCGACGCCGAACACGCCCTGCGTTTCGAGCGTGCCCGACTGGACCCACTGGACCTTGCCGTCGGTCTGGTTGAGCGAGAACACTTGGTTGTCCTGCGTCAGGACATAGACCGCGCCGTTGGCGACGGTCGGCGACCCGCGCAACGGCGCGCCGGGTTTGGCCCGCCACAGGATCTTGCCATCCGCCGCGCTCATCGCGACGACATCGCCGACGCCGTCGGTGGCGTAGAGCTTGCCGTCGTCATAGCTGACACCGCCGCCGAAGCGGGCTGCGCGGTTGATCTTGCCTTCGGTGATCGCCGCACTCCACAGCGCCGCGCCGGTATCGGCCCTGAAGGCGTGGATCGTCGCGGTGACGTCGCTCACGAACAGCATGCCGTCGGCGACGACCGGTGGCGCACCCAGGCGCTCACGGTTCGAGCCACCGTCGATCGACGCCTGCCAGGCGCGCTTGGGCTGGTCGCCCAGCGCGAGCTGCCCCATCGACTTGGCGGGGTTGCCGCCCGGCTGCGCCCATGCGTCATTGACTGCTGGCGCGGGCAGCAGAACCTGGACGTCGGCGATCGCCTTGTCGGTCTCGACCTGGTTCTCGGACACCAGGATCGATACGCGGTCCCCCACCGTCGGGGTCTTCTTGCCGCCGCCCTTGAAGATACCACACCCGCTCAAGGCCATCAGCGCGGCGACGGCGACCGTCACCCGATATGTCTTCATCATTGCGCCTTGGTATCCTCGTTTGATGCAGCCGTTTTGGTCGTTCCGGCACGCGCCTCGGTGCTCGCAACCGCGTCGACCCCCAGTACGCCGGCCATCTGAACCGCGCGTTGACGGATCGTGTCGGGCACCGTCGCGTCACGCGCGATCTGCCCGAACATCGTGCCGGCCTGCTGACGCTGGTTCATGCGGAGATAGGCGATCGCGACCATCTCGCCCGCACTGCCCAGCCATGCGCCACCCGGTACCGCCAGCGGCCGCAGCCGTTCGACCACGACCTGCGGCTTCAGCGTGTCGAACTCGGCCGACGTCTGGCGAACCAGCGCGAGATCGCGAAAGGGCTTGGCCAGCGAAGTATCCGCGGCGATCGCGCCGAGCTTGGCTGCGGCGCCCTTCAGATCGTCCTTCTGCAGCAGCACGTCGGCCTGGGTGAACTGGGCGAGCGCGCGGTAGCCGTCGCGGTTCGACTTGGCGAGTTCGGCCAGCGGCTTCGCAGCGGCCGCGGCATTGTTCGCGCCGAGCGCGTCATACGCCACCTGAAGCTGTTCGCCCTCGACGCCTGCCGCTTCACCATTATGGTGCTGCCAGTACAGGAAGCCGGCGAGTGCGGCGAGCGCGGCGACGACGCCGATCGCGACCCAGACGCCCCAGTTCGTCCAGAACCCGGCGAGTTGGTCGCGTCGGAGTTCTTCGTCGACCTCGCGCAAAAATGCTTCATCGGTTTTCGGCGGGAGGGCCAAGGACAGCTCCGGAATATTGGGGATGGACGGCGCGGACCTTAGCCGCGCGGGAACCGAAACGGAAGCGGATCAATCCTTGGGCGCGTAGACCTGCTCCGGCCCCGGAAATGCGCGGCTCCGAACGTCGTCGGCATAGGTCTGCGCCGCCGACGAGATCGTATCGGCGATGTCGGCGAACCGCTTCACGAACTTGGCGGTGCGCTCGAACATACCGAGCATGTCCTCGGCGACCAGGACCTGCCCGTCGCACTGCGC
Source organism: Sphingomonas sp. PP-F2F-G114-C0414 (assembly GCF_003688595.1). Taxonomy (GTDB): domain Bacteria; phylum Pseudomonadota; class Alphaproteobacteria; order Sphingomonadales; family Sphingomonadaceae; genus Sphingomonas. The sequence continues at coordinate 941,165 of NZ_RCWT01000009.1, read as the reverse complement.
CGACGCGCCGATGCCGATCGTCGGGCACGCGATACTGTTGGTGATCTCGATCGCGATCGGCTCGACCACGCCCTCGATCACCAGCGCGAACGCCCCCGCCTCGGCGATGTCCTGCGCGTCGGCAACGATCTTGGCGGCCTCCTCGGGCGTGCGACCGCGAGCGCCATAGCCACCGAGCACGTTCACCGCCTGCGGGGTCAGCCCGACATGCCCCATCACCGGGATGCCGCGCTCGGTCAGGAACTTGACCGTCGGCGCCATTGGCGTGCCGCCCTCGAGCTTCACCGCCGCCGCGCCGGTCTGTTTCAGCAGATATGCCGCGCTCTCGAACGCCTTCTCGGGCGACGCTTCATAGCTGCCGAACGGCATGTCGATCACCACGACCGCATGATAGCTGCCGCGCACGACCGCCGCGCCGTGGGCGGCCATCATCTCGAGCGTTACCGGCACGGTCGACGGCAGCCCGTAGATCACCTGCCCCAGACTGTCGCCGACCAGCAGCATATCGCAATGCGGATCGAGCAGCTGCGCGGTCCGCACGGTGTAGGCGGTCAGCATGACGAGCGGCGTTTCGCCCTTCTGGCGACGAATCGCGGGCACGGTGAGGCGCTTCAGCGGCGCAGGCGTTGGATTGGCGCGACTCGTCGCGGTGTCGAGCGTGTAGGTCGTGGACATGCGGGCGTTCTAGCGATTGTCGGCGGGCTAGCCCAGCCGCCGAAATTTCAGACGCCGACACGGTCGCGGTTCGGACCGGGAAGAGCGGGAGCTTCCGACTGCAACTCTTCCCGGCGTCGCATTAGGAACGTGCGATGCGGCGCATGAACCTGCGCTGAGTGGGCTCGACACCTACTCAGGCGGATGCATCCTCTGGGTACGCCTCCACTACCGCAAAGGCGTACCGACAAATCAGACCAAGCGGCTTTGCTTGACCGCGGCTTCGATGAAGCTGGCGAACAAAGGGTGCGGGTCGAAGGGTTTCGACTTCAGTTCCGGGTGGAACTGGACGCCGACGAACCAGGGGTGATCGGGACGTTCGACGATCTCGGGCAGCGTGCCGTCTGGGGACATGCCCGAGAAGACGAGGCCGCCCTGTTCGAGCGCTTCCTTGTAGCCGGTGTTGACCTCGTAGCGGTGGCGGTGACGCTCCGAGATTTCGGTGCCGCCGTAGATCGACGCCACGACGCTGTTGCCGTCGAGCTTCGCATCATACGCGCCGAGGCGCATCGTGCCGCCCATGTCGCCCTCGGCCGCCCGCGTTTCGAGGCCTTCGCGGCCCATCCATTCGGTGATCATGCCGACCACCGGCTCGTCGGTCGGGCCGAACTCGGTCGACGAGGCATTGGGGATGCCGGCAAGATCGCGTGCGCCCTCGACGCAGGCCATCTGCATCCCGAAGCAGATCCCGAAATACGGGATTTTCCGCTCGCGTGCGAACTTGACCGAGGCAATTTTGCCTTCCGCGCCACGTTCGCCGAACGCGCCGGGGACGAGGATCGCGTCGCACGGTTCGAGCTGTCCGGCGATATCGCTTTCGGCGTTCTCGAACAGCTCGGCGTCGATCCAGCGGACGTTGACCTTCACGCGATTTGCGATGCCGCCATGGACCAGCGCTTCGTTGAGCGACTTGTACGCATCCTGGAGCCCGACATATTTGCCGACCACGCCGATCGTGACTTCGCCTTGCGGGTTGGTCAGGCGGTCCATGATTTCGGTCCAGCGCGACAGGTCGGGCGCCTCGGCGGGCTCGATCCCGAACGCGCGGAGCACTTCAATGTCGAGGCCTTCGCCGTGATACTGGAGCGGCACCGCGTAGATGCTCTTCGCGTCGAGCGCGGGGATGACCGCGCTGGCAGGGACATTGCAGAACAGCGCGATCTTGGCGCGTTCCGACGGCGGCAGCGGATGCTCGCAGCGGCACACCAGCACGTCGGGCTGCACGCCCAACGCCGCGAGTTCGCGGACCGAATGCTGCGTCGGCTTGGTCTTAAGTTCGCCCGCGGCGGCGATGTACGGCACCAGGGTCACGTGGATGCTGATCGCCTTGCCGCGACCTTCCTCGTTCTTCAGCTGGCGAATCGCCTCGATGAACGGGAGTGATTCGATATCGCCGACGGTGCCGCCGATCTCGCAGAGCACGAAATCGATATCGTCGGTCTCGGCGCGCGCGAATGCCTTGATCGCGTCGGTGACGTGCGGGATGACCTGCACGGTCGCACCGAGATAATCGCCGCGACGCTCGCGCGTGATGATCTGCTGATAGATCCGGCCCGACGTGACGTTGTCCGACTGGCGCGAGGGAACGCCGGTGAAGCGCTCGTAATGGCCGAGATCGAGATCGGTCTCGGCACCGTCGTCGGTGACGTAGACCTCGCCGTGCTGATACGGCGACATCGTGCCGGGATCGACGTTCAGATACGGATCGAACTTCCGAATCCTGACGGTATACCCGCGTGCCTGAAGGAGAGCGGCAAGCGATGCCGCCATGAGACCTTTACCGAGCGACGAAACCACGCCCCCGGTGATGAAAATGTACCGAGCCATGGGAAGAGTCTCGTAGCGTGTGTTGGGGACGAACGACAAGAGCCCCGCGGATCACGCAGGGGCCTTTTATCGGCGAATGGAGTGTTTAGCGGGCGAGTGGGACCGCGCCGTTGTCGGCCGGCTTGGTCGTGCCGGCGGGTACGCCAGCGTTCTCGGCGCCACCGGCGAACGGAGCCGCATCACCCTTGGGCTGCGCGGTCGGAACGGTCGTCGCCGCCGCCGGGGTGCGGGCGAGCGACGTGTCGATCGTGGTGGTGCGGTGATTCGCCGCGAGAACCGCGAGCAGGATCGAGAACAGCACGAACATCGTCGCGAGGACGCCGGTCGCGCGGGTCAGGAAATCGGCTGCGCCGCGGGCCGACATCAGGCCCGACGGACTGCCACCCATGCCCAGACCGCCGCCTTCCGAGCGCTGCATGAGGATCACCGTGACGAGGGCGGCCGCGATGATCGCGTGGATGACGAGCAGAAAGGCGAACATTGCGCGGAAAACCCCGGAACTTTTGCGAAGGCGCGCACATAGGCGACGTCGCGGTTTCGATCAACCGCAACACGGGCTCCGCATATCGCAAGCCAATCGCAAAACTACGGAAACATGACGTCCGGGCGGCGTTGTGAACCCGTAACGACGCTCATGACTGGGCATCGTGTTTATAAATTCAGATGGCGGATCAACGCTGTGGCATCAATGGCAGCCAATACCTTATCGACTTGGATGACCGCTCTGGTGGATTACGTCCGTTCGGGCGAACCCGATCTGACCAATCGGCAGATGGCGCTTCTTCTGCTCGTATATCTCAAACCGGGGCCGCATACGGTGCGCGGCCTGGCCCGTGCGCTGAACGTATCGAAGCCGGTCGTTACGCGCGCCTTGAACAGGTTGGGTGCCCTCGGCTATCTGCGCCGCCAACGCGACGATAGCGACAAGCGCAACATCTTCGTCGCGCGCACGACCGAAGGGGCAGATTTTCTTGAAGAGTTCGGGCAATTCATCGGCGACGGCCCCGCCCCAGCCGGCACTGGCAACGGATCTGGCGGCCGCGCAGCCGCTCACGCTTGAGCCGTTCGACGACCAGGCCCGTACGAGCTTTTCGCTGACGGGCCGCTCGGTCGACCTCGACCCGCGCACCCACGCGGTTCGCCGCGATATCGCCGACATTCGCCTCGCCGAATACGTATTCGCTCCACACTATGCCGTGCCGATGATACGGCCCGTCGCGCGCACAGCTTTGTTGCGCAGCGGACGAGACGAAGCGAGCGATACGATGGTCGACCTCAACCCTGGCGACAGTTTCGAAGTGCTGGAGATTGCTGGCGTGTCCGCATGGGGCGTTGCGCGCCCGAGCGGACTGGTCGGCTATGTCGAGGCCGCTGCGCTCGACCTTTCGACGACGGACGCAGCATGACCACGGTCTTCATCGATGGCGCGGTCGGCACCACTGGACTCGAGATCCGCGAACGGCTCGCCGGCCGGACCGACATCACGCTGGCGTTGCTGCCGGAGGATCGGCGCAAGGATCCGGCGGCACGGCGCGAGGCGCTGAACGATGCCGATTTCGTCATCCTCTGCCTGCCGGACGACGCATCGCGCGAAGCCGTCACGCTGATCGACAATACGCGCACGCGGGTCATCGACGCGTCGAGCGCACACCGGGTCGCTGCCGGCTGGACCTACGGCTTCCCCGAACTGCCGGGCCAGGCCGAGAAGGTCGCGACCGCGATGCGCGTGTCGAACCCCGGCTGCTACCCCACCGGTTTCCTCGCGCTCGTCGCGCCTCTGGTCGCGGCCGGTCTTATCCCCGCCGACCTCCCGCTGAGCGTCAACGCGACCTCTGGTTACTCGGGCGGCGGCAAGGCAATGATCGCGGCGTTCGAGAATGGCGAGCCGGCGACGGCGTTCCGCGCCTACGCGCTAGGCCTTGCGCACAAGCATATCGCCGAGATGACGCAGCATGCGGGCCTAACGCACGCACCGATCTTCGCGCCTGCCGTGGCGAACACCTACCGCGGCATGGTCGTCGAAGTGCCGTTGCACCTCCACGCCCTGCCCGGCCACCCGACGCTCGCGGCGATCGAAGACGTGCTGCGCGCTGCGTTCGATGGCTCGAAGCTCGTCTCGGTTGCCCCCGGCGATATCGGCTCGGTCGATATCGAGGAGAACGCAGGGACCGATCGTCTGACGCTTAGGGTCTGCGGCAACGACGCGGTCGGCCATGCGCGGCTGGTCGCGACGCTCGACAATCTGGGCAAGGGTGCCGGCGGTGCCGCAGTCCAGAACCTCAACATCATGGCCGGGGTCGATCCCGTAGCCGGCCTCGTTTTCTAGGACCGGCGTTTTCCGCCCGGCCCATCGGCAAATCCAGGAGCTTTCATGCACCGTAATCCCGTAGCCAAGCTGCTCCTGTTCGGCGCGACCGGCGATCTCGCGCAGCGCATGCTGCTGCCGTCGCTCTATGGCCTGCACGCCGACGGGTTGCTGCCCGAGGAGTTGACGATCACCGGCGCCGCGCGTCACGAGCATGACGACGAGGATTACCGCAAGTTCGCCAAGAAGGCGCTCGACGAGTTCCTGCCCGAGGATCGCAAGGACGAAAGCGCGATCGGGACGTTCCTCGACAGGATCTTCTATCAGCCGACCGACCTGTCGGACCCTGCGAGCTTCCAGCCACTGGCAGACAAGATCGGCGATATCTCGGGCGGTCTCGCGATCTATCTGTCGACCGCGCCATCGCTGTTCGAAGCCGCGATCGAGGGGCTGCACAAGGTTGGCCTGGCTGGCGAGACGGTCCGCGTCGGGCTTGAGAAGCCGCTCGGCTACGACCTGGAGACGAGCCGCGAGATCAACGATGCGGTGGCGAAGGCTTTCCCAGAGGACCGGACCTACCGGATCGATCATTATCTCGGCAAGGAAACCGTCCAGAACATCCTCGCGCTGCGCTTCGGCAACTCGTTCTTCGAGCCGGTGTGGAATGCTCAGGGGATCGACAACGTCCAGATCACGATCTCCGAGACGGTCGGGCTCGAGGAGCGCGCAGGCTATTACGAGACCGCGGGCGCGCTGCGTGACATGGTCGCCAACCACATGCTCCAGCTGCTCGCGCTGATCGCGATGGAGCCGCCTGCGCGCTTCGAGGGCACCGACGTCCGCGACGAGAAGTCGAAGGTTTTCCGATCGTTGCGACTGATCAAGCCCGAGGAAGTGCCGCACGTCACGGTGACCGGCCAATATGGCGACGGCGCGGTAAAGGGGAAGATCGTCAAGAGCTACTCCGACGAACTGGGCAAGCCATCGACCACCGAGACGTTCGTCGCGATCAAGGCGCATGTCGATAACTGGCGCTGGCAGGGCGTGCCGTTCTACCTGCGCACCGGCAAGCGGATGGCCACGCGCCAGAGCGAGATCGCGATCCAGTTCAAGGCGGTGCCGCACTCGATGTTCGCGGGTCGTGGCGGGCTGTTGCAGCCCAACATGCTGATCATCCGCCTCCAGCCGGAGGAGTATGTCCAGCTGCTGGTGATGGCGAAGGAGCCGGGGCTCGATCGCGAGGGCGTCCGCCTGCGCGAAGTGCCGCTGAACCTAAGCCTGGATGCCGAATTCGCCGGCTCGCGTCGGCGTATCGCCTATGAGCGGCTGCTGCTCGACCTGATCGAGGGCGACCAGACGCTGTTCGTGCGGCGTGACGAGGTCGAGGCGCAATGGACCTGGATCGACGCGATCCGCGAGGGCTGGAAGGCCAACGCGATGAAGCCCAAGAGCTATGCCTCGGGCAGCTGGGGTCCGTCGGCCGCGATCGCGTTGACCGAGCGGGACGGCGTGACCTGGCAGGACGACTGAGTTTTCGGGGAGGGAGCACCCTCCCCAAGGTTTTCAAGGAAAGATCGAATGACCGAAATCGAATGGTGGGAATATGACGACGCGGGCGAGCTCGCCAACGCGGTCGCGGGCGACATCCAGTTCGTCATCGAGAGCGCACTCGACGCGCGTGGCTCGGCGGTGATCGCGCTGGCGGGCGGCAAGACGCCGTTCGCCGCGTATGAGAAGCTTGCGCAGGCGAAGCTCGACTGGAAGAAGGTCACGATCATCCCCGGCGACGAGCGGATCGTGAAGCTCGGCGATCCCTTGTCCAACGTGACGGCGCTGGCGAAGATCTTCCTTCCCAAGGGTGCCCGCGTGAAGCCGATCGTTCCCGAAGCGATGTCGGACTACAAGGCTGCCGGTCGTTCGGCGGATGCGTTGATGCAGGATCTGCACTGGCCGCTCGACTTCTGCCTGCTCGGCATGGGCGGCGACGGGCATACCGCGTCGATCTTCCCCGGCCCCGATTACGACGAGGCATTGAGCGGGCCGAAGGAACGTCGTGCGCTCGGCGTCATGCCCGATCCGCTGCCACCCGAGGCTCCGCTCGCACGCGTCACGCTGTCGGCGGCGGCGATCGCATCGTCGAAGGCGCTGATGATCATGATCACCGGCGACGCGAAGAAGAAGGTTCTCGAACAGGCGATCGAACAGGGGCCGTCGTCGTCCTATCCGATCGGCCGCGTGCTGGCCGAGGTCGAGCTGCCGGTCGACGTGCACTGGGCGCCGTGACGATGCTTAACGCCGTCGTCTCCGCGGTGACCGACCGGATCATCGAGCGCTCGCGCGACAGCCGCGCTGCCTACCTCGCGCTGATCGAGCGTGAGGCGGCGGCGCAGGTCCGTCGTCCCGGTCTCGGCTGCGCGAACCTGGCACACGCCTATGCCGGGACCGAGGAAGACCGCGACGCGATGAAGGCCGATGCCGGCATGAACATCGGCATCGTCACCGCGTATAACGACATGCTGTCGGCACACGCGGTCTATTATCGCTACCCTGAACTGATGAAGATCTGGGCACGCGAAGCGGGCGCGACGGCGCAGGTCGCGGGCGGCGTGCCGGCGATGTGCGACGGCGTGACGCAGGGCTATCCGGGGATGGAGCTATCGCTGTTCAGCCGCGACACGATCGCGCTGAGCACGGCGATTGCCTTGTCGCACGGAACGTTCGAAGGCGCCGCTTTGCTCGGCATCTGCGACAAGATCGTCCCCGGTTTGCTGATGGGCGCGTTGCGCTTCGGGCATCTGCCGATGGTGCTGATCCCCGGCGGGCCGATGCCAACCGGCTTGCCGAACAAGGCGAAGGCCGCGGTTCGTGAGAAGTTCGCGGAAGGGTTGGTCGGGCGCGACGAGCTTCTCGAAGCCGAGATCGGCGCGTATCATTCGAAGGGCACGTGCACTTTCTACGGCACGGCGAACACCAACCAGATGATGATGGAGGTCATGGGCCTCCACATGCCGGGCGCGGCGTTCGTCAATCCGGGTACCAAGCTGCGCCAGGAACTGACGCGGGCGGCAGTGCACCGGTTGGCGAAGATCGGTGCCCGCGGCGATTCGTATCGGCCGCTCGGGCATTGCGTCGACGAGAAGGCGATCGTGAACGCCGCGGTCGGCCTGCTCGCGACGGGGGGCTCGACCAACCATCTGCTCCACGTGCCGGCGATCGCTCGCGCGGCGGGGATCATCATCGACTGGGAGGATTTCGACCGTCTCTCCTGCGCAGTACCGCTGATCGCGCGCGTCTATCCCAACGGCTCGGCGGACGTGAACGCGTTCGAGGCTGCCGGGGGCATGCCCTATGTGATCCGCGAGCTGCTCGGCGAAGGGCTGCTGCACGGCGACATCATGACGATCGGCGGCGACGACCTGTCGGCCTATGCGAAGACCGCGGTGGTCGAGGGCGATACGCTCGGCTGGCGCAACACGCCGGACAGCGGCGACGAGACGATCCTGCGCCCCGCGACCGCGCCGTTCTCTCCCGATGGCGGGATGCGGATTCTCGCGGGGAATATCGGCCGGGCGTGCATCAAGGTGTCGGCGGTCGAGCGCGAGCGCTGGATCGTCGAGGCGCCCGCGATGGTGTTCGACGACCAGCTCGACGTGATTGAGGCGTTCAAGCGCGGCGAGCTGGAGAAGGACGTCGTCGTCGTCGTCCGCTTCCAAGGGCCGCGCGCCAACGGCATGCCGGAACTGCACAAGCTGACGCCGCCGCTGGGGGTGTTGCAGAACCGCGGGTTCAAGGTCGCGCTGGTCACCGATGGCCGGATGTCGGGCGCGAGCGGGAAAGTGCCGTGCGCGATCCATTGCTCGCCCGAGGCGTTGCTGGATGGGGCGATCGGGTTGATCCGCGATGGCGACATGATCCGGGTGGATGCGGTCAACGGTACGCTGGAGGCGCTGGTCGACGCGGATGTGTGGGCGACGCGCGAAATGGTCGCGGTGCCGCCGCCGGTGAGTGGTATGGGCCGCGAACTGTTCGGCATGTTCCGCGGGCTTGCCGACGAGGCCGAGAAGGGTGCGTCGGCAATGCTGGCGGGGGCTGGGCTTTAGAACGTCGCACACGCCGCCGTCGCCTCAGCCACACCCCCGTCATCCCGGCGAAAGCCGGGACCTCGCTCCACGGGGACGGAGCATGCGGCTTGAGATCCCAGCTTTCGCTGGGATGACGGGGTGGCGGTAATGATGAAATCGGACGGAGGATGACATGGAAATCGTAGCGGCAGATATCGGCGGAACGCACGCCCGGTTCGCGATCGCCGAGGTCGAGAATGGCCGCGTCGTGTCGCTCGGCGAGCCGGCGACGCTGAAGACCGCGGATCACGCGTCGCTCCAGACCGCGTATCAGGCGTTCGAGGCCGGGCTCGGCCGCCCCCTCCCCCGCGCGCTCGCGATCGCGGTCGCGTCGCCGGTCGCGAACGACGTCATCCGGCTGACCAACAACCCGTGGATCATCCGCAAGTCGCTGATCACCGAGCGGCTGAAGGCGGACCAGTGGGTGGTGGTCAACGATTTCGGCGCGGTCGGCCACGCCGTCGCGCAGGTGCCAAGCAGCGACTTCATCCACCTTTGCGGGCCCGATACGCCGTTGCCTTCCGAGGGCATCACGACGATCTGCGGACCCGGCACCGGGCTCGGCGTCGCACAGTTGCTGCGGCGGAAGGACGGCTATCAGGTCCTTGAGACCGAGGGTGGCCACATGGATTTCGCCCCGCTCGACGGGATCGAAGACGCGTTACTGAAGCGACTGCGGAAGACGTTCACGCGCGTATCCGCCGAGCGCGTCGTCGCCGGGCCCGGCATCGTCGCGATCTACGAGACGCTTGCCGCATTGGAGGGCCGCGCAGTTCCCAGCCATGACGACAAGACGATCTGGACCGAGGCGATCGACGGTACCGATTCGATCGCGCTCGCCGCGCTGGACCGGTTCTGTCTCGCACTCGGCGCGGTCGCGGGCGATCTCGCGCTAGCGCAAGGCGCGAAGGCAGTCGTGATCGCCGGCGGCCTCGGCTTCCGGATCAAGGATCGGCTCATTCGCTCGGGCTTCGACCAGCGCTTCGTCGCCAAGGGTCGCTTCCAGGGCATGATGGCGGCGATGCCCGTCAAGCTCATAACCCATCCCCAGCCCGGCCTGTTCGGCGCCGCGGCCGCTTTCGCACAGGAACATACGCAATGACCGCAACCCCCTCGCGCGCAATCGCAGACATCATGCAGACCAGCGCCGTCATTCCGGTGCTGGTGATCGAGGATGCCGCGCTTGCTCGTCCGCTCGCGGAGGCGCTGGTCGCAGGCGGTCTGCGCGTCCTCGAGGTGACGCTGCGCACCGGCGCTGCACTGGAGGCGATCGCCGAGATGAAGAAGGTGCCGGGCGCGATCGTCGGTGCCGGTACCGTCGTCAACACGCAGCAGTTCGCGCAGGTGCGCGATGCGGGCGCCGAGTTCATCGTCTCGCCGGGGCTGACCGAACGCCTTGCCACGCCGATCATCGAGAGCGGTATTCCGTTCCTGCCGGGGATCGCCAATGCGGCGGACATCATGACCGGGCTCGACCTGGGGCTGACGCACTTCAAGTTCTTTCCGGCAGAAGCGAATGGCGGGTTGAAGGCGCTGAAGGCTCTGGCCGCGCCGTTCTATCAGTGCAGTTTCTGCCCGACCGGCGGGATCACCGAGGCCAGCGCGCCCGAGTGGCTGGCGTTCAAGCCGGTGCTGTGTGTGGGCGGAAGCTGGGTGACCGGCGGGACGATGGCCGAGATCGAGATCAAGGCCCGCGCCGCCAACGCGCTGCGAGGGTAAATCCTCCCCGGCACGGGGAGGGGGACCGCGACGCGGAGCGGCGGGGTGGAGGGGGAGTGCCACGAGAGTCCCGCCCCGCGGAATCCCGCCCCACTGACGGTACGCTCGCGGTGAGCCCCCTCCACCATCCTGCGGATGGTCCCCCTCCCCGTTCCGGGGAGGATTACATCTCGCCGCGGGCTTTGCGGATGGCGTACCATTTCTTCACGTTGGCATTGTGTTCGGCCAGCGTGTTCGCGAACACGTGGCCGCCGGTGCCATCCGCGACGAAATAGAGCGCCTGGGTCTGCGCCGGGTCGAGCACCGCGTCGATCGAGGCACGGCCGGGATTGGCGATCGGGCCGACCGGCAGGCCGGCTTCGGCATAGGTGTTGTAGCCGTTCTTCGCGTGCAGTTCCGACCGCAGAATACGGCGACCCAGCGGGCGGCCCTTGGTGATCGGGTAGATTACCGTGGGGTCGGCCTGAAGCGGCATGCCGCCCCGCAGGCGATTGCCGTAGACCGCGGCGACGGTGCGGCGTTCGGAGGGTTTGCCGGTTTCCTTCTCGACGATCGAGGCGAGGATGATCGCCTGTTCTGGCGTGCTCACCGCGATGCCGGGCTTGCGCGCGGCCCAGGCGGTGGCGAGGTAGGTCTTCATCGCCGCCTGCATCCGCGTGACGACCGATGCGCGGGTGTCGCCGGCCTGGAAGGCGTAGCTATCGGGGAGAATCGAGCCTTCCGCCGGGACCGGCACTGTGCCGGTCAGACCGTCAGCCTTCGCCAGCGCGTCGTGGACGAGCACCGAGGGATAGCCTTCGGGGACGACGACGAGGCGCTGGACGACCTTGCCGCCCTGCATCAGCTTGAGGATGTCGGACTGGCTGGTGTGCGGCGCGATGCGGTATTCCCCGGCCTTGATCGGATCGCCCGAGCCGAAGACGCGCGCGTACAGGCGGAAGCGGCGGGCCGAGGGAATGGCGCCGGCCTTTTCAAGTTCGGTGGCAGCGCCGGCCAGCGTACTGCCTTCGCCGATCTGCACGGTCAGCGTGCGGGGCGCAGGGCCAGCGCCGCCCCAGCCTTGGACGACCAGGAACAGCGCTACGACTGCCGCCAGGCCGATGATCAATCCGAAACAGCCGACCTTGCGCATTGGTACTCCTTGGATCCCCGCGAAGGCGGGGACCCAGTCTGGGCCCCCGCCTTCGCGGGGGAACAAGGCTTTTAGCGGACGTTCGTCATCACCAGCGAGGCGTTGGTGCCGCCGAAGCCGAACGAGTTGTTCAGCACCGCGCGGACTTCGCGCTTCTTGGCCACATGCGGCACGAGGTCGACCCCCACGCAGCTGTCGCTCGGATTGTCGAGGTTCAGCGTCGGCGGGACGATCTGGTCGCGCAGCGCGAGGATGCAGAAGATGCTCTCGACCGCGCCGGCCCCGCCAAGCAGATGGCCGATCGCGGACTTGGTCGACGACATCGACAGACCCGAGATCGCATCGCCGAACAAACGACGCACCGCGCCCAGTTCGAGCTCGTCGCCGAGCGGCGTCGAAGTGCCGTGCGCATTGATGTAATCGATGTCCTCGAGCTTGAGGCCCGACTTCTTGATCGCCATCTGCATCGAGCGGAACGCGCCGTCGCCTTCCGGATGCGGTGCGGTCACATGGTATGCGTCGCCCGACAGACCGTAGCCGATCACCTCGGCATACATCTTCGCGCCGCGTGCCTTGGCGTGCTCGTATTCCTCGAGCACCAGCACACCCGCGCCCTCGCCCATCACGAAGCCGTCGCGATCCTTGTCATAGGGACGCGAGGCCTTTTCGGGCGAATCGTTGAAGTTGGTCGACAGTGCGCGGGCCTGTGCGAACCCGGCGATGCCGAGCGGGCAGACGGTGCCCTCCGCGCCGCCCGCGAGCATCACGTCGGCGTCGTCCATCGCGATCATCCGCGCGGCGTCGCCGATCGCGTGCGCGCCGGTCGAGCAGGCGGTTACGACCGCGTGATTCGGGCCGCGCAGGCCGTATTTGATCGAGACCTGACCCGAGATCAGGTTGATCAGACGGCCGTGGACGAAGTGCGGCGACACGCGGCGCGGGCCCTTGGTGTGGAGCACGATCGATTCGCTCTCGATGCCCGGCAGACCGCCGATACCCGAGCCGATCGAGACGCCGGCGCGCCAGCTTTCTTCGAGCGTCATTTCGGTCAGCCCGGCGTCTTCCAGCGCCTGGCCCGCGGCGTCGATGCCGTAGATGATGAACGGATCGACCTGGCGCTGGACCTTGTGGTCGACGCGCTTGCCGGGATCGAAGCCATACTCGTGGTCGGCCGGCTTCACCTCGCAGGCGATGCGGCACACCTGGTCCGACGCATCGAAGCGCGTGATCGGGCCCGCGCCCGACTTGCCGGCGAGGATATTCGCCCAGGCCGTTTCAACATCCGCCCCCAGGGGGGTGACCAGGCCTAGCCCGGTTACGACGACACGCCGCATGGCTTCAAACTCCGTCTGCTCTCAAAACGAAACGGCTCCCCGCCCTCTTTGCCCAAGGACGGGGAGCCGCTCAAATCACACCCTTCAGGGCAGGTCCAAAGGTTTGAACCCTAGACCCTGATCAGGCCTTGTGCTCGTCGATATAGGTGATCGCGTCCTTGACGGTCGCAATCTTCTCGGCGGCATCATCGGGGATCTCGACACCGAATTCTTCCTCGAACGCCATGACGAGTTCGACGATGTCGAGGCTGTCTGCGCCCAGGTCGTCGATGAAGCTCGCGTCCTCGGTCACCTTGTCGGCTTCGACGCCGAGATGCTCGACGACGATCTTCTTCACGCGGTCAGCTGTCTCGCTCATGGTAGTTCCCTCTTCAAATCTGGGGGTTTTCGGTATTTCCTGAACGCACCTAGAACGCGGTAGTTCAGCGCGCAAGTTCAGATCATCGCCATCCCGCCGTTCACGTGCACGGTTTGTCCCGTGACGTACCCGGCTTCACGGCTGGCAAGGTACACGATCGCCGCGCCGATGTCTGCGCCTTCGCCGAGGCGACCGGCGGGAATCTTCGCGGTGAGCGCGGTCTTCTGCGCGTCGGGCAGCGCGTCGGTCATCGGCGAGGTGATGAACCCAGGCGCGACGCAATTGACGGTGATGCCGCGGCTGGCGAGTTCCTGCGCCATCGATTTCGACATGCCGATCAGGCCGGCCTTCGACGCGGCGTAGTTCGCCTGGCCGGGATTGCCAGTGACGCCGACGATCGAGGTGACCGAGATCATCCGGCCGAAGCGCGCCTTCATCATCGGCTTGGCGGCGGCGCGCATGAGGCGGAACGCGGCTTCGAGATTGACGCGGATGACGCTGTCCCACTCGTCGTCCTTCATCCGCATCGCGAGATTGTCGCGGGTGACGCCGGCGTTGTTGACGAGGATGTCGAGCTTGCCGAGCTTTCCCACTGCCTGTGGAACGAGCGCGTCGACGGCAGCGGCGTCGGAGAGGTTGCAGGGAAGCGCGACGTGGTCGCCGCCGAGGCTCGCGCGAAAGGCTTCGAGCTTGTCGGCGTTGGAGCCGGATACGGCCAGGCGCGCGCCTTGGGCGGCCAGTGCCTTGGCGATCTCGGACCCGATCCCGCCGGATGCCCCGGTGACGAGGGCGGTCATGCCTGTGAGGTCGAACATTTTGATCTCCATTAGATTTTGTTCACGCGAAGGCGCGATGGCGCGAAGGGGGTGTAGCCGTTGACGATCCGACGGAGCCCCTCCTTCAGCGTCTCGCCTCCGAAGTTGATCAGCAGCCCCAAGGGCTGTTTGGTTAGTCGCAGATAAGTCAGCAGTTGCTTTGCGTGAGCGGCATTCAGCCGCTCGACCGATTTAATTTCGACGAGCAACCGATTGCCGACAATGAGATCGATGCGGAACGCAGCGTCGAAGTGCAGTCCCTCGAAATCGATCGAGACAGAGCGTTGCCGCTCGACCTCATATCCGAGGCTGGCGAGCTTGCTCGCCAACACAGTCTCGTAGACGCTTTCAAGCAATCCAGGCCCAAGCTCGCGGTGAAGGCGAAGCGACACATCAATGACGTCGGAAGCGGCAGCCTCGAGATCCATCATCTTCGCGCCTTTGCGCCTTCGCGTGAATCACATCTTCTTCACCAATTCCTCGATGTCGTCCATCGTGATGACGCTCGTCGTTTCGACGTCGGGGGTGATGCGTTTGATCATCGGGCTGAGAACCTTGCCGCCGAATTCGACGAAGTGCTCGACGCCTGCCGCGTGCATCGCCAACACCGATTCGCGCCAACGGACCATGCCGGTGACCTGTTGCACCAGCAGGTGACGGATCGCAGCGGGGTCGGCGACCGCGGTCGCGTCTACATTGGCGAAGACGGGGACCAAGGGCGCGCGGAGGTCGGCGTCGAGGAGCGCGGCTTCCATGGCTTCGGCGGCGGGTTGCATCAGGGGGCAGTGGAAGGGGGCGGATACGGGTAGTAGCACCGCACGCTTGGCGCCTAGGTCCTTGGCCAGTGCGATCGCCTTTTCGATGGCGAGGCGGTGGCCGGAGATGACGACCTGCGACGGGTCGTTGTCGTTGGCGACGGTGCAGATCAGTTCGGGGCCGCCCTCGGCGAGGATCGCGTCGACCGCGGCACCAGCGATCAGCTGCGCCTTTTCGAGATCGGTGCCGAGCAGCGCGGCCATTGCGCCCTCGCCTACCGGTACCGCCGCCTGCATCGCACGGCCGCGCAGCTTCAACAGGCGGGCGGTCGTCGAGAGATCAAGCGCACCGGCGGCGCACAAGGCGGTATATTCGCCTAGGCTGTGGCCGGCGACGTAGTCGGCTTTGTCGGCGAGGCGGATGCCGCCTTCCTTCTCGGCGACGCGCAAGGTGGCGATCGCGTTCGCCATGATTGCGGGCTGCGCGTTCTCGGTGAGGAGGAGGTCGTCGGCAGGCCCTTCGCTCATCAGGCGGAACAGGTGCTGGCCGAGCGCCTCGTCGACTTCGGCGAAGACCTCGCGGGCGATGGCACTGGCGTCGGCGAGCGCCTTGCCCATGCCGACAGACTGGCTCCCCTGGCCGGGGAAGATGAACGCGCGCATGGCCTCTCCTCTGTGTTGGGTCTTCGTTTGAGCGCGGGGCCTATAAAGGTGCGCGTCGAGTTGCAACCTGAACGAACCACGCGGCCTTGCGACAATATGCGACCATTTCGCCGACCTTGCGACAATCGCCTGCGACAATCGGCGCCCAGATTATGGAGGACGCCGCAGCAACGGCGCCGTGTTTCAAACGGGAGATTATCATGAAGAAGTTCATCCTCAGCGCGCTCGCCGCCACCCTCGTCGCAAGCCCGCTGCTCGCCGCAGCGCCTGCCGAAGCGCAGCAGCGTCGCGAAGTCACCACCGTGCGCCACAACGACAACGGCCGCACCGTCGTCACCAAGCGCACCGTCGTCCGCACGCCGCAGTATCGCAACTGGCGCGCCGGCCAGCGCTTCGATCGTCGCCAGGCACAGAACTACCGGGTCATCACGACGTACCGCAACTATCGCCTCGCCGCCCCGCCGCGTGGCAGCCAGTGGGTCCGCTCGGGCAACGACGCGCTGCTGATCAACGGTCGCGGCAACGTGGTCCAGGTTCGTGGCGGCGCGTTCCGGTAAATCGGTAGGGCCAGATCTTGGGGGCGTAATAAGTACGCCCCCTCGCTCCACGCCCCGTCATCCTGACGAAAGTCAGGATCCAGGGTTACGAGCGGCGGCATTTCTGGCTCTGGATCCTGACTTTCGTCAGGATGACAGGACTAGTTGAACGAAGCACACCAACCTTGCCTTTGCCGGATAATCGGCTAAGGCCCTCTGCAACCGGGGTGAGAGATTCGCGTCTCTCGCCCCTGTTTGCATTCTAGACGACAGCCGGAGGGGTGCACGCATGGGGCGTGTATCAGCGATCGGCCAAGACGAAGGACAAGACATGGCTCTTTACGAGCACGTGTTCCTTGCGCGCCAGGATCTGGCACAAGCGCAGGTGGACGCACTGGCGGAAATCGCCACCAAGATCGTGAACGACAACGAAGGTCGGGTCGTAAAGACCGAGAACTGGGGCCTGCGTTCGCTGGCGTACAAGATCGCCAAGAACCGCAAGGCGCACTATGTCATGCTCGAGATCGATGCCCCGGGCAGCGTGATCGCAGAGCTGGAGCGCCAGACCCAGATCAACGAAGACATCATCCGTTACATGACGGTCAAGGTCGACACCCTCGAAGAGGGCCCGACCGTGATGATGCGCAAGCAGGATCGTGACCGCGAGCGTCGTGGCGACCGTGAAGGTGGCCGTGAGGGTCGTCCCGATCGTGGCGATCGTCCGGACCGTGGTCCCCGTCGTGACCGCGAAGAGGGAGCTGAATAATCATGGCACGTCCATTCTTCCGCCGCCGCAAGAGCTGCCCGTTCTCCGCCAAAGACGCTCCCCGGATCGACTATAAGGACGTCCGGTTGCTGCAGGGCTTCGTGTCCGAGCGTGGCAAGATCGTCCCGTCGCGTATCACTTCGGTGGCCGCAAAGAAGCAGCGCGAACTGGCCCAGGCCATCAAGCGTGCGCGTCATCTGGGCTTGCTGCCCTACATCGTTAAGTAAGGAGCGCCCACATGGACGTCATTCTGCTTGAGCGCGTCGAAAAGCTTGGTGCTATCGGCGACGTGGTGAAGGTCAAGGACGGTTACGCACGTAACTTCCTGCTTCCCAACAAGAAGGCGCTTCGTTCGAACGAAGCCAACCGCAAGGTGTTCGAGTCGAACCGTGCGAAGATCGAATCGGACAACGCATCGCGTCGCAGCGATGCCGAGACCGAAGCGAAGACCTTCAACGACGCGACCGTGACCCTGATCCGTCAGGCGTCGAACACCGGTCAGCTCTACGGTTCGGTCGCGGTTCGCGATCTGGTCGATGCGCTGGTGGCCGACGGTCACAAGGTCGGCAAGTCGGCGATCGTGCTCGACAAGCCGATCAAGGCAATCGGTGTCTACACCGTCAAGGTATCGCTGCACCCCGAGGTGTCGGTGGCCGTCAAGGTCAACGTCGCCCGCTCGCCTGAAGAGGCCGAGATGCAGGCTTCGGGCGTCGACGTTATGTCGTCGATGTTCGAGCGCGACGAGGCTGGCTTCGTCGAGGATTACGATCCGAACGCAGAGCCCGGCGCGACCGCCGAAGCACCGCGCGACCAGGAGGACGAAGCTCAGGGTTGATCCCTCCGCTTCCTTCTTGGCTGATACAGAAAGGCCCGCCCGGAGTGATCCGGGCGGGCCTTTTCTTTTGTGCTTTTGCGGTGGGTGTCAGGGGCAGGTTACGCAGGCGCCGATCATTGCTGCGAAGGGGATCAAGGCGCAGAGGATGGGGACTAGGTGTTTCATGACCGGGTGACTCTTGGGGGTGTTATCCGGTTAATGCGCAGGGTTGGGAAAGGTTGCCGGGAGGTGAACGAATTTTGTACCGACCGGTTTTTGGGGCCGAAGAACGCTACTTCCGCACCACCCCGGCGGAGGCCGGGGCCCAGTTGGGAAAGCTAGAGTAACGGATCGCAGCGCCCATCATCCGCGTCCCCCAACTGGGCCCCGGCCTTCGCCGGGGTGGTGGTAGTGGAAGGTCAGCTTTCGACATTCTCCGGCTTCTCGATCAGCGCGGGCCCCTCGCCTAACGCTAGCGCTTCTACCAGCGGCACGTCCTCAAGATCGCGTGGGCCCGTCTCGATATTCAGATCGCGAAATTTCCGGCCGGTGCCCATCAATCGACTATTGAACGAGTTCGTGAAGCCGTTGAAGTTCTTCACCGCGCTGTTGAGGCCGACGCCAACCTTGCGCAGGTCGTCCGCCACCTTGGCGAGGCGATCGTGCATCTCCTTGCCGAGTTCGCCGATCTTTCGTGCTTCGTTGGCCAGTTTTTCCTGGCGCCAGACCGCCGCGACGGTGCGCGCGATCGCGATCAGGTTCGTTGGGGTTGCCAGCAACACACGCTTTTCAAACGCGAAATCCCAGAGCGTCGGGTCGTGTTCGAGCGCCGCCGAGAGGAAGTGTTCGCCGGGGACGAACATGATGACGTAGTCGGGGGTGTCGGCGAACTGGCTCCAATAGGCCTTGTTGCCGAGGCCGTTGACGTGCGCGCGCATCGAGGCCGCGTGGGCGGCGAGGCCGATCAGGCGCTCGGCGTCGTCGACCGCGCCGAATGCATCCTGGTAGGCGTTGAGCGAGACCTTCGCGTCGATCACCAGAGCCCGGCCGCCGGGAACGCGGATGATCGCGTCGGGGCGTAACCTTGCCCCGTCGTCGCCGACCGCGACCGAGACCTCGGTCTGGAAGTCGGTGTGTTCGCTGAGGCCGCAGGTTTCTAGGACGTTCTTCAGCTGCTGTTCGCCCCAGCGGCCGCGGGACTTGGGGGCGTTGCGGAGGGAGTTGACAAGCTTGGCGGCTTCGGTCGAGACCTTTTCCTGGCCGAGGCGCATCTGTTCGATCTGGCCCTTGAGGTCGCCGAACGCGTCGCGGCGCTCGGCTTCTACCTTCGCGACGCCCTCTTCGTAGCGTTGCAGGCGGTCGCTGACGGGTTGCAGCATCGACTTCAGATTCAGACCGGCGGATTCCTCGGACTGGCGGAAGCGGGCGTCGGCGCGTTCGAGGAAGGTCTTCTGCGCGTCGCTGAGCAGCTTGTTGGCGACGTCGCCGAACTGGGCGGCCATGACGTCCTTTGCTTCGCGCAGGCGCATTTCGAATGCCTCGCCTTGAGCTTTCAGAGTAGCATTCTCGGTGCGAGCCGCGTCACGGTCCTTGCGGATAGCTTCCAAATCTAGGCGAATGCGATCGGTGTCGGTGGCGCGTTCGGCGTTCTGCGCGCGGAGCGTGGCGAGGTCCTGCATCGCGGCGTTGCGCTCGCGCTCGACCGCATCGCGCGCGGTGCGGATGAGGTCGGCGTCTGCGACCTTGGTTTGGGCGACGGCGAGTTCACTGGCGAGGGCGGCGGCTCGGCGGGAGGCTAGGAGCCAGCCCAGGAGGATGCCGGCGGCTAGCGCGAGGACGGCGATAATGGCGAACTCAGCCATTTTGCACCGGCGAATTTAGCTGGAAGTGCACAAAGTGCAGACGCTGGCGCAGCATTTTCTCAGGGGACAATGTGCGCATCGGCGAGCGGGTTTGGGCGGGGGATGGAGACGTCATGCGTGGAACATACGTCGAACGGTTGATGTAGGACAATCGGAATATGTTGTTCTCCCGCGGAGGCGGGAGTCCAGGGTTACTGACAATAGTAATCGTGGTCCTGGGCCCCCGCCTTCGCGGGGGAACTTGGGTGCGCGTCCGCACCCTCCAAAATAATACCACCCCGGCGGAGGCCGGGGCCCAATTGGAAAGGTCGGGGTAACAGAGGACTGCGCTCAGTTGGCGATGTCCCCCAATTGGGCCCCGGCCTTCGCCGGGGTGGTAGCTTGTTGGGTGATTGGGCGCCCACCCTCAAGCGCCCCTGCTCGTGCGGTGCTCGTGCTCGCCCCGCCCTCAGCCCACCTTGCGCTGCTTCGCCAGCTTCTTCAGCACCATGTCGCGCTTGAGGCGGCTGATGTGGTCTATGAACAGCACACCGTCGAGATGGTCGATCTCATGCTGCATGCAGGTCGAGAGCAACCCGTCGAAATCCTCCTCGTGCGCCGCACCGGTCTCGTCGAGCCACTTCACGCGGCACCGCGCCGGGCGCGCCACCTCGGCGTACTGCTCGGGGATCGAGAGGCACCCTTCGTTGTACGTGGAGACCTCGTCGCTGACCGACAGAATCTCGGCGTTGATGTACGCCTTGGGGTTCTTGATCGGCTTGTCCTCCTCGTCCTTCTCCTCCTGGAGATCGATGACGAGGACGCGCAGCTGGACGCCGACCTGAGTCGCGGCGAGGCCGATGCCGTTGAAGTCGTACATCGTCTCGATCATGTCGGCGACGAGCGTGCGGGTGGAGTCGTCGACCGTCTCCACCGGCTCGGCGACGAGGCGCAGGCGGGGATCGGGGACTTCGAGAACGGTCATGACGGTCATTCTGCGCAGCTAGGTTCCGCGCGGGGGTGCGTCAAGCACTTGGCTCAAGCCATTGGCCGCCTTGCCCTTAACGCCTGCGCCAGCGTGCCCTCGTCGAGATAGTCGAGTTCGCCGCCGACCGGCAGGCCGTGCGCGAGCTGCGTGACGCGGACGGGGAAGCGTTCGATGCGCTCGGCGATGTAGTGCGCGGTGGTCTGGCCTTCGAGCGTGGCGTTCATCGCGAGGACGACTTCGTCGATGCCGCCGGCTTCGATGCGGCGGACGAGGCTGTCGATGCTGAGATCCTCGGGGCGGATGCCTTCGAGTGCGGACAGGCGACCGCCGAGGACGTGGAAGCGGCCGGGGAACAGCCGCGAGCGATCGAGCGCCCAGAGATCGGCGACTTCCTCGACGACGCACAGCGAGCGCTGGTCGCGGCGCGGATCGGCGCAGATCGCGCACGGGTTGGTGGTGTCGACGTTGCCGCAGGTCGAGCAGTTCTCCAGCCGCTCGTCGACGGCGGTCAGCGCCTCGCGCAACGGACCCAGCGCCGCGTCGCGCTTCTTAAGCAGATGCAGCACGGCGCGACGTGCGGACCGGGGGCCGAGGCCGGGGAGCCGGGCCAGCGCCTGCGTCAGCGCCTCGATCTCGGGGGATGCCATAGGGAACAGATAGGGGGTTGCGCGGCTCCCCGCCAGCGTGTTCGAGAGGGCCATGCGGATCATCTTCATGGGAACGCCGGACTTCGCAGTGCCGGTGCTGGAGGCCCTCGTCGCGGCGGGGCATGACGTGGTGGCGGCGTATTGCCAGCCGGCTAGGCCAGGGGGGCGGCGTGGGCGCGAGTTGGTGCCGTCGCCGGTGCAAGTTCGGGCGGAGGCGCTGGGGATCGAGGTGCGGACGCCGGTGTCGTTCAAGGCGTCGTTGCCGGAGGGGCTGGCGGCTCGCGAGGCGTTTGCGGCCTTGGACGCGGATGTGGCGGTGGTCGCGGCCTATGGTCTTATTCTGCCGCGCGCGGTGCTGGAGGCGCCTCGGTTCGGGTGCCTGAACGTGCATGGGTCGCTGTTGCCGCGGTGGCGCGGGGCGGCGCCGGTCCAGCGGGCGATCCTCGCGGGCGATGCCGAGACGGGGGTCGGGATCATGCAAATGGAGGCGGGTCTGGATACCGGGCCGGTGCGGCTCGAGGGACGGACGCCGATCGTCGGCAAGACCGCCGGGGACCTGACGTCCGAGCTTTCCGCCATGGGAGCTCGGTTGATGGTCGAGGTGCTGGGCGACCTCGACGCCTACCCTGCCCGGCCGCAGCCCGAGGAGGGCGTCACTTACGCCGCGAAGATCGACAAGGCGGAGGCGCGGATCGATTTCGAGCGGTCGGCGGTCGAAGTCGAGCGGCTGGTGCGGGCGATGAACCCGGCGCCGGGTGCTTGGTTCGAGCATGCTGGCGAACGCGTGAAGGTGCTGGCGGCGGACGTGTTGCCGTTCTCGTTTCTTGGGTGCGAGGGGCTGACGGTCAACGGCGAGCTGACGATCGGGTGTGGCGACGGGGCGATCCGGCCGACATTGGTGCAGCGCGCTGGGCGTGGCGTGACCTCGGCGGAGGAGATGCTGCGCGGGTTTCCGATTCGGTCGGGGACGCAGCTTTGACGCGGTTCGCGTTGACGGTGGAGTTCGACGGGCGGCCGTTCATGGGCTGGCAGCGGCAGAAGCACGGGCCGAGCGTGCAGGCGGCGCTGGAGGCCGCGGTGCTGAAGATGACCGGCGAGACCGCGTCGGTGCAGGCGGCGGGGCGGACCGATGCGGGCGTGCACGGGATGGCGATGCGCGCGCATGTCGACATCGCGAAGCCGCTCGCGGCGTTTCGGTTGATGGAGGGGCTGAATGCGCTCGTTAAGCCCGCACCGGTGTCTGTGTTGGCGTGCGAGGTGGTCGAGGACGACTGGCATGCCCGGTTTTCGTGTGTCGGGCGGTCGTACGAGTACCGGATCGTCAACCGGCGCTCGCCGCTGACGTTCGAGTCGGGGCTCGCCTGGCAGGTGCCGCAGTTGCTGGATGCAGACGCGATGGCGGAGGCTGCGGAGGCGCTGGTCGGGCGGCATGACTTCACGACGTTTCGGTCTGCGCATTGCCAGGCGGATAGTCCGGTGCGGACTCTCGACCGGCTCGAGGTGGTGCGCGAAGGGGAGCGGTTGTTCGTCTATGCGGCGGCTCGATCGTTCCTGCATCATCAGGTGCGGTCGATGGTCGGGTGCCTGGCGCTGGTTGGTATGGGGCGTTGGGCGGTTGGCGATGTTGCGGTTGCGCTCGCGGCGAGGGATCGGGCGATGCTGGGACTGAATGCGCCGCCTGACGGGTTGTTCTTCGTGAGTGCCGTCTACCCGTAGGAAGCGTGTTCCCCCGCGAAGGCGGGGGTCCAGACTGGGCCCCCGCCTTCGCGGGGGACCACGCTTCCTGGGTTACCGAACGAACTTCGCCGCCAGCTCGACATGCGTCGACCAGCGGAACTGGCCGACCGGCTGGACCCAGTCGATCCGCCAACCCGCGTCGCACAGTTCCTTCGCATCGCGCGCGAAGCTTGCGGGATTGCAGGACACATAAGCGATCACCGGCGTCTTGCACTCTGCCAGCGCGGTCGCCTGCTCGCGCGCGCCGGAGCGGGGCGGATCGATCACCACCGCATCGAAGCGATCGAGTTCGGCCACCGTCAGCGGGCGGCGGTAGAGATCACGGTGTTCGGGGTAGACGGGCCGCTGGGTGCGGTGCGCGGCGGCCTTCAGCGAGCCGAGCGCGTCACGCGCGCCCTCTGCGGCATAGACCTTGGCGGGAATCGCGAGCGTGAAAGTGCCGAGGCCGGCGAAAAGGTCGGCGACCGTCGCTGGTTTGCCGATCGCTTCCAGGACGGCGGCGGTGAGTGCGGCTTCGCCATCGGGTGTAGCCTGGAGGAACGACGCGGGCGGGAGCGGCACGGGGACGCCGCCGAGCGTGATCGTGACCGCGTCGGGCTCCCAGCGCGTCTCCGGTCCGAGGCCGTCGTCGAACGCCACGCGGGCGATCTTGTTGTCTTCGCAGAATTTGGTGAGCGCTTCGGCGGCGGGGAGGCCTTCGGGGGCGAAGCCGGTGATCAGGATGTCCGCGCCCTGGTCGGCGAGCGTCAGGTGGATGTCGGCGCGGCGGCGGAAGTTGAGGCGCTTGAGCAGTTGGCGCAAGGGCTGGACGAGCGCGAACAGGCGCGGATCGAGAATCCAGCATTCCTTGATGTCGACGATCGTGTGCGCTTTCTCGGCGGTAAAGCCCAGCGTGATCTTGCCGCCCTTGGCCTCGGCGTGGAGCGTCGCGCGGCGGCGGCTGCGTTCGGGGGAGATGTGCGGCGTGCGGATCGGCGCGGACAGGTCCTGGCCGTCGAGCGCGGAGGCGATGCGGTCGGTGACGAACTCGGCATAGGCCTGGTCGTCGAGATGCTGGAGCTGGCAGCCGCCGCAGGTCGGGAAATGCACGCAGGGGGGAGTCTGGTGGTGCGGGCCGGGGATCACGGTGCCGTCGGCGGCGAGCGTGTCGCCGGGGGCCGAGAAGGCGGCGTGGCGACCGTCAGCGGTCATGCCGTCGCCGCGGGCCGCGACGCGGACGATGGTGTCGATATTCGATTCAGAGGTCATAGCGATGCTCTGGCCGACCGGAGCGCTTCCGCCAAGTCGTCGGCGATGAAGGCCGCGCCCAATCGGCGGGCAGCGTCACCGTGGAGCCACACTCCGGCGCAGGCTGCGTCGAGCGGATCGAGCCTGGCGGCGAGCATCGCGCCGATCGCGCCGGCGAGGACGTCGCCGGTACCGGCGGTGGAGAGCCAGTCGCTGGACCCTTGCGCAATGCGGACGCGGCCGTCGGGGGCGGCGATGACGGTGTCTGCGCCTTTGAAGACGACGATGGCATTAGCGCGGGTGGCGGCGTCGCGGGCTCGGGTGATCTTGTTCGCGTCGGATTTGCCGAAGAGCGCGTCGAACTCGCCGGCGTGCGGGGTGAGGATGACGGGGACGTCGTGCGCTTTGATCCGGTCGGGGTTCAGCAGGCGGAGAGCGTCGCCGTCGATGATCAGCGGGTGGCCCGAGGTCAGCGCGGCTTCGAGACGGGCCTTGGCGGTATCGTCGCGACCCAGGCCGGGACCGATCACGAGTGCGCCGATGCGATCGTTGGCCAGTGCGTGATCGGAGAACGGCGTGCGGACGAGCGCATGCGGGGGGCCTTGGCTGTCGCCGAGCAGGGTCACGTAGCCGGCGCCGGCGCGCATTGCGGCCAAGGCTGCGAGGTCGGAGGCGCCGGACATGGTGCCCGCGATGATCGCGACCATGCCTCGGGTGTATTTGTGAGAGTCCGGGCCGGGGGTTGGAAGGATTGGGGTTTTAAGGACTTCGGCTTGGCTGACGGTGGGGACGCCGATGTCGAGAAGGCGGATATGGCCGCAGTAGCGGGCTGCGGGTTGGAGGATGTGCGCGGGTTTTACCGCGCCGAGCGCAAGGGTAAGGTTGAAGACGGGCGGCGTGCTGAGCGCCTCGACTGTGTCGGTGGCAAGGCCACTGGGCAGGTCGACAGCGATGCTGAGCTGCGCGGCGTTTGCGAGGGAATGGAGACACTCGACCACAGACCGTTCCCCCGCGGACGCGGGGGCCCAGCTAAGTTTCAAGGGCGTACCCAGCGGCTTACTCTGGGCCCCCGCGTCCGCGGGGGAACGGTTGGGGGTCGGTGTTGTACTGGCGTCGAGCGGGCGCGTGAGGCCGGTGCCGAACAGCGCGTCTACGAGGATTGGAGCGGGTTTCGCCTCCGTCAGCGTTTCGACCGAGCCTAGCCACCCTACCCTCGCCGACTTGGCCGCATCCGTCTTGGGTCCCGACAGCGCCGCAACGCGGACCGCCACGCCCATTTCCGCCAGCACACGGGCCGCAATATAGCCGTCACCGCCGTTGTTGCCGGGGCCGCAGAGGATCAGAACTTCGTTCGCGCCAGCCAACCGGCGCACCGCGTGTGCAATCGCGGTGCCCGCGCGGTCCATCAGCGTTTCCACCGAGACGCCGGTGGCGATCACCGCATCCTCCGCTGCGCGCATCTCGGCGGCGGTCAGGATGGGGCGGCCTTCGATCTCGATCATCACTGCGGCGTGACGCCCCGGACCGTGGCGGGCAACCGGTAGCGATCGCCGCCGAGCGCTACTTCGATGCCGTCCCGACCCACTACGGTAACCGTTGCGGCCTCGGCCCCGTCCGCCGCGATCACCCCGCGACCATCCTGCGTGACGAGCAGGCGCCGAAATGCACCGTCGGCATGCCGCACCGTGAGGATCAGGCCGTCCTTGCCGAGCGCCTGCTCAACGGTACAGGTCGGGGTCAGCGCAGCCGTACCGCGCGCGCATGGAATCTGGCGATCGCCGGCGGTTTCGGCCTTCTGCTTGGCCTCGACGTCCGCGCTGGACGGCCCCCGCCCGCACGCTGCGAGCGGGAGCGAGAGAAGCACGGCAACCGCCAGTATTTGCTTAGATATCCGCGTAGACATGGGTTTCGGCTGCCGCTCCAGGGTGCGTGACGGCACCCTTGTACGCGGGGCCGACGGTCTTCGCATAGCGCCAGAGTGCGCCCGACCCGTAATCGTTGGTGCGCGGCACCCACGCGGCACGGCGCGCCGCCATCACGTCCTCGGGAACGTCGAGATCGATCGTGCCGGCTTCGGCGTCGATGTGGATGATGTCGCCATTCTCGACCAGCGCGATCGGGCCGCCGTCCGCCGCTTCGGGACCGACATGGCCGATGCAGAAGCCGCGCGTGCCGCCCGAGAAGCGCCCATCGGTGATCAGCGCGACGCTCTCGCCCATGCCGAGCCCGTAGAGCGCGGCGGTGGTCGACAGCATCTCGCGCATGCCGGGGCCGCCCTTGGGGCCTTCGTAGCGGATGACGATGACTTCGCCTTCGTTGATCTCGCGATTCTCGACCGCGGCGAAGGTGTCCTCCTCGCAATCGAACACTCGGGCGGGCCCTGAGAACTGGAGGCGGTGCATGCCGGCGACCTTCACGATCGCGCCGTCGGGGGCGAGACTGCCGCGCAGGCCGACGACGCCGCCGGTAGGGGTCAACGGGGTCTTGATGTCGTAGATGACCTTCTGGTCGGGGTTCCACGTCACCTGGTCGATGTTCTCGCCGAGCGACTTGCCGGTCACCGTCAGGCAATCGCCGTTGAGGAAACCGCCGGCGAGCATCGTCTTCATGAGCATGTAGACGCCGCCGGCCTCGTACATGTCCTTGGCGACGTACTTACCACCGGGTTTGAGGTCCGCGATGTACGGCGTTGTCTTGAAGATCTCGGCGACGTCGAACAGGTCGAATTCGATACCGGCTTCGGACGCCATCGCGGGCAGATGCAGCGCGGCGTTGGTCGAGCCGCCAGTCGCAGCGACGACGCGCGCGGCGTTGATGAACGCCTCGCGCGTGCAGATGTCGCGCGGGCGGATGTTGTCGGCGAGGCACTCCATGACCTGCGCGCCCGCCGCCACGGCGATCTGCTCGCGTGTGGTGTAAGGTGCGGGCACCATGTTGCTGTTCGGGATCGACAAACCGATCGCCTCGGCGACACAAGCCATCGTGTTCGCGGTATACTGGCCGCCGCATGCGCCGTGACCAGGGCACGCAACCTTCTCGATCGCGTGGACTTCGGAGAGCGGGCACGCGCCGGCGGCGTATTTGCCGACGATCTCGAACACGTCGACGACGGTGACGTCGCGGTCCTGATAGCGGCCTGGCAGGATCGAGCCGCCATAGACGAACACCGACGGTATATTGAGGCGGAGCATCGCCATCATCATGCCGGGCAAGGACTTGTCGCAGCCGGCGAACCCGACGAGTGCGTCGTAGCAATGGCCACGGACCGACAGTTCGACCGAGTCGGCGATGACTTCGCGGCTCACCAGCGAGGCCTTCATACCCTGGTGGCCCATCGCGATGCCGTCGGTGACGGTGATCGTGTTGAACCGGCGCGGCATCCCGCCGCCCTGGATGACGCCGGCCTGCGCGGCATCGGCCTGCGCGTCGAGCGTGGTGTTGCAAGGCGCGGAGTTGTTGCCGGCGGACGCGAGCGCGACGAACGGGCGGGCGATCTGCTCCTCGTCGAGGCCCATCGCGTAGTAATAGCTGCGGTGCGGGGCGCGTTCTGGGCCGACGGAGACGTGGCGGCTCGGCAGGCGCGATTTATCGAATATGCGGGTCATGGCGAACGCCTATGTCGCGAGAGGGGGTATTTGCGCAAGAGAGTTGCGAGGCCGAACGGGCAATTTAGTGGACGAGCGCCATCAGGGCGATGAGCAGGACCATGACCCCGATCGTGACGACGAAGAGCGTTGCGAGGATCAGAAACGTGCCGCTGTCATTGTCGAACGCCCAAGCGACCGGGGGGAGAGCGAGTATCGCGACGGCTGTCGCGACGCTGCTGCCGCCTAAACCATACCCTACGACCAGTGCCACCAGCGTGCACGACAGCGTGACCGTCCGGGCTCGCGAAAGTCGCATCAGATCTGGTGTAGCAAATACATAGGAACGCAGCGTGAGGCTGGGACAGTGTTTGTGCAATACGGTGGCATCGAGTCGCCAACGTGAGTCATTCCGACGAGGTCAGAATCCAAGGTTACTGACAATGCGCTACTTGGCTCTGGGCCCTGACTTTCGTCGGGATGACGGTCTAGATGGAGGTTGCTCTCACCAAGCGCCCCCAGCCTCACCTTTTCAAGGAGGAGAAGGAGTCAGAGGCCTTCGAGGGCCTTGGCGACCCCGTCCATCGTGAAGGGCTTCTGCAGGCGGGGACGGTCGCGGAATTCGGGGGCTACGCCGTCGTCACCGCCGCCGGTGGCGAAGACGAACGGGACGCCGCGCGCGGCCAGGGCCTCGGCGACCGCGGTGCTCTTTTCGCCGCCGCGGAGGTTGACGTCGAGGATGGCGCCATCGACGCCGCCCTGCTCGATCCGCTTGAGCGCGTCGGCGACGGTGTCGACCGAGCCTGCGACTCCCTTGTCCAGCACCTCGAGGAAATCCTCGAGCATCATGGCGATCAACGGTTCGTCCTCGACGATCAGAATCTGCTGCGGGAGGATCTGCTGGGAAGCGGTCATGCCATGCGCATAGTCGGGATTGTTACGACTTGCCAACATCTTGTCCAATTCATTCCGGTTTCGTTTCACCGCGCGGCGAGCACGTCCCGCGCCGCTTCGGCAAGTTCCTGGACCGAGAAGGGTTTCGGCAGGAACGAGACGTTGTCCAGATCGATCGATTTCCGCAGCTGCTCCTCCGCATAGCCCGACATGAACAGGATCGGCAGGTCGGGATATTTCTCGCGCACGTGCCGGACCATCGTCGGGCCATCCATCTGCGGCATGACGACGTCGCTGATGAGCAGATCGGGGCGCCCGTGTTTCTCAAGCACTTCGAGCGCGACCTCGCCGTTCTCCGCGGTCAGTACCGTATAACCCTGACGCGAGAGCGCGCGCTCGGCAACCGCCCGGACCATGTCCTCGTCCTCGACCAGCAGGATCGTGCCGGTGCCCCAGAGATCGACGGGCTTCGGCGCGGGCTTCACGATCGCGGGCCGCGTCGCGGCGGGGGCCGAATGAACCGGCAGATACATCGTGAAGGTGGCGCCCTGCCCCAGCTTGCTGTCGGCGAAGATATAGCCGCCGGATTGCTTGACGATCCCGTAGACGGTGGAAAGGCCGAGGCCGGTGCCCTTGCCGAATTCCTTGGTCGTGAAGAACGGTTCGAAGATCTTGGGCAACACGTCGGGGGGAATGCCGGTGCCGGTGTCCTGGACGATCAGCGCGGTGTAGTCGGCCACGGGCAGGATGTCGGAGGCCATCGCGCGGACTTCGGACGCGTACACCGCGCGGGTGGTTATGGTCAGCACGCCGCCACCGCGTGCATTGGCCGAGACGATCGCGTCGCGCGCGTTGACGGCCAGGTTGACGACGACCTGCTCGAGCTGGCCGGGATCGGCGCGCACCGGGCCGAGGTTGCGGCCATGCGTCATATCGAGGCGGACGTTCTCGCCCATGAGCCGTTTGAGCAGGTTCGAGACTTCGGAAACGACGTCGGGGAGTTGCAGGATCTGCGGCCTCAGCGTTTGCTGGCGCGAGAAGGCGAGCAGTTGGCGGGTCAGGCTGGCGGCGCGGTTCGAGTTGGTGCGGACCTGCTGGATGTCGTCGTAATCGCTGTCGCCGGGCGAATGGCGCATCAACATCAGATCGCAGTGGCCGATGATCGCGGTCAGGATGTTGTTGAAATCATGCGCGACGCCGCCCGCGAGCTGGCCGACTGCCTGCATCTTGGTGGCCTGCGCGACCTCGCGCTTGAGGCGGCTCTCCTCGCTATTGTCCTTGAGGCTGAGCAGAACGGCGGCGTCGCCCAATCCGCGCGCACCGGCGATGGTCAGCGCGACCGGCTCGTCCGGGTGATCCTTGAGGCGGACCGCCATGTCGGCGGAATGCGTCGCGCCGTTCGCGAACTTGCGGATCGCGTCGGCGACCGCGGCCTTGTCCTCGCGGACGACCAGATCGCCCGGATACAGCGGCGGGGCGACCGGATTGACGCCCGCCGCGCGCAGGAACGACGTGTTCATCTGAAGAAACCGGCCGTCACGGTCGACCAACGCCATCCCGAACGGCATCAGACTGACCAAGCTGCGGACATGCGCCGACGCACTGGCGCCGACCGGCGGAGCGGCCTCCTCGTCGTCCAGCAGCGCCACGAGAACCGGCGCATCGTCGCCTTCGAGAAACGGGACCTGGAGGACGCGAAGCGGCGTGCCTTCGAGACCCTCGCGTTCGAAGCGCACGAAGCCGCGGCTGTCGGTAATGAGAAAGCTCGCGAAATCGCGTCCGTCGATCGATTCGTGATCGTTGCCGCTAGCGCGCGCGCGCAGCACGCGGTTGGCGGTCCGCACGCGGCCGTCGGTGGAGAGCAACGCCGCCATGATGCCACTGCCGCCGAGCCGGTCGCCGGTCGGTCCGGGCAGCAGCGCCGCCAGCGTTTCGGCGAGATCGTGATCCTGCGCGGTGACGAATCGCCAGACGAGCATGTCCGCTTCATCGCCGGCGCGTGCGATGTGCGCGGACAGGCAGATCCCGCGGGCGTTGAGGCGCTCGACCCTCGCAATCCCATCGCGCCAGGCGGTTCGGCCGGCATCGGCGAGCGCCGCCGTGCCGACATCGTCGAGCGGCAATCCCGGGGGTGTCGGAAAGCCTGCGAACAGCGCGTCGTATGCGTCGTTGGCGCAGACCAGTCGGCCGGCGCGGTCGGTGATCGCGATGGCGTCGGTGCCGGCTTCGGCGACGGTGCGGGTGAGGTCCCAATCGACCGGGCGCGGCGCGTCCTTCGCAACCGGGTTCAGCAGACGCCACGCGATCAGCGCACCGATGACGATGACGGCCGCGGCGAAGAACCCCGCGGCGGCGATCCAGCTGCCGACGAGCAGGAGCACGATCGCGGCGGCGGCGACGCCGGACGCGATGGCGACGAGCGCGGCGTTGCGGGCGGGGGTGGATAAAGCGAACGATGCCATCGGGTGGGTCATCCGCTCAAGCGGGGCTGGGCGTCAAGCGGGTTGGTGGGTTTGGGGGGCCGGGCGGCGGCGGGGTGGCGCGGATTTATCGGACCTCCTCCGCTGGGAGGCTGTCTAGCCAGCCCCTGTTAGACTGCGCGGCATCAAATGTTGCCGTCCCGCTGCGGATGCAGGGGGCAGAGCTCCGGACAGTTGCGGTTGATTCCTGGGCCCCGCCTTCGCGGGGGAACCGGTCGTCACCAGCGGAGCGTTCGAGGAACGAATCGATCTCTTTTGCTCCCCTCCCTGGAAGGGAGGGTTGGGGGTGGGTCGGCCTGTTGGCGGATGCTGCGCGTTCCAAGCAGCCTACCCACCCCCGGCCCCTCCCTTCCAGGGAGGGGGACCGTTGGGGGTTGGGCGGACTTGGGCGCTTTGCTTTGCAGAGAGCGTCGTCGCTTCCGCTCCCCCGTAGTCCAAGGGAGTCGCCTATTACCAGATCCGAACGCGCTGTTCCGGCGTCAGGTACAGCTTCTGCCCGGGCGTCGGCTTATACGCCGCGTACCAGGGGTCGAGGTTGCGCACGACCCACGCGCGCTGTTGCGACGGCGAGTGAGGATCGGTCAGCAAGCGGTTGCGAAGGTTGGCTTCGCGGTAGTTGCGGCGCCAGACCTGCGCCCAGCCCAGATAGAAGCGCTGGTCGCCCGTGAACCCGTCGAGCACCGGCGCGGCCTTGGCACCGAGCGCGGTGTGGTAGGCATCGTACGCTACCGTCAGGCCGGCGAGATCGGCGATGTTCTCGCCCATCGTCAACTGGCCCTTCACATGCATGCCGGGGAGCGGTTCGTAGGCGTCGTACTGCGCGCCGAGCTTGCCCGTGAGCGCCTTGAAGCGCGAGACGTCCTGCGGCGTCCACCAGTCGGTGAGCTGGCCCTTGGCGTCATACTTCGAGCCCTGATCGTCGAAATGATGGCTCAGTTCGTGGCCGATCACCGCGCCGATGCCGCCGTAATTGACCGCGTCGTCGGCCTTCGGATCGAAGAACGGCGGTTGCAGGATCGCCGCCGGGAAGACGATCTCGACCATGCCGAAATTGGCGTAGGCGTTCACCTCCATCGGCGTCATGCCCCATTCCCAGCGCTGGAGCGGCTTGCCGAGCTTGGCGATGTTGTCCTGGTGCTGCCATTCGTTCGACCGCCATTCGTTGCCGAACGCGTCGCCGCTCGTGATCGTCAGCCCGGAGAAATCCTTCCACTGACTGGGGTAGCCGATCTTGGGCGTGAAGGCGGCGAGCTTGGCGTGTGCCTTGACCTTCGTCTCGGGCGCCATCCATTCGAGCTTGTCGATCCGGCGGCCCATCGCGGCGAGCACGTTCTTGACGAGCTTGTCGGCCGCCGCCTTGGTCTCGGGCGGGAAATACTGCGCGACGTAGAGCTTGCTGACCTCGTCATCGAGCGCGCCGGAGGTGAACTGGACGCCACGCTTCCAGCGCGCTTCCTGCTCGGGCGTGCCGCCGAGGACGGTGCCGAAGAACGCGAACTGCTCGGCGTCGAACGCCTTGGGCAGGACGTCCGCGTAACCGTCGAGCGAGCGGAGGATCAGTTGGTCTTTCAGCACGCCGATCGGTGCAGTCGCTACGAGCTTGGCGATGCCGGTGATCGCCGATGGCTGCGCGACGATGACGGTCGGGACGGGCGTGCCGATACCCTTGAAATACGCGGCAAAATCGAAGCCGGGCGCGCGCTTGGCGAGATCGGCGACGGTTATCTTGTTGTAGGTCTTGGTGGCGTCGCGGCTGTCGACGCGGGTCCAGCTGACCTTGGCGATCTCGGTTTCGAACGCGAGCAACGCTGTGGCGCGCGCCTCGGCGTTGGGTTCGCCGGCGAGAGTGAGCATCTTGACGATGTGTGCGCGGTAGGCGTTGCGTGCCTCGACCAGTTTCGCGTCGGTGCTGAGGTAATAGTCGCGGTCGGGGAGGCCGAGGCCGGACTGGCCGAGCGAGAGCGCGTATTGCTCAGGCGACTTGTCGTCCTGGCCGACGCCGCCGCCGAACGGGCCGCCGATGCCGGCGCGGTCTGCTTCGGCGAGGAGGGCCGGATAGCCCGCGCGATCGTTCAGCGCAGCGATCTTCTTCAGCCACGGGCGGATCGGCGCGAGGCCTTTGGCTTCGATCGTGCCGGTGTCGAGGTAGGTCGCGTAAGCGCGGCCGATCTTCGACTTCGGGTCCTTCGCGGCGGTGTCGAGGATGCCGCGGGTGCGGCTCTCGGACAGGTCGGACAGGAAGTTGAACGCGCCGTACGCCGCCTTATCGGCCGGGATCGGGGTGTTCTTCGCCCAGGTGCCGTTGGCGTAGCTGTAGAAGTCGTCGCCGGGCTGGACGGTCTTGTCCATGCCCTTCTCGTCGAAGCCGAAGGTGCCGTATTGCGCGCCGGTCGAGGCGGGTGCGGGCGGGGTCGGCTCAGCCGTTTGCGAGATGGCGGCGGTGACGCCGGTGATGGCGGTTGCGGCGAGCAGGCCGGCGACGATGAAGGACTTCATGTTTCTCTCCAGACTTCGTCATCCTGGCGAAAGTCAGGATCCAGAGCCCGCAGCGTTACCTGCGTGGCTCTGGATCCTGGGTCGAGCCCAGGATGACGGGGCTCTATGGAACGGGGTCAGTTACCAGATGCGGACGCGGTTGGCGGGGGCGAGGTAGCTCTTCTCGCCCGGCTTGGCGCCGAATGCGGCGTACCAGGGGTCGAGGTTGCGGACCGTGAGGACGCGCTGGTGGCCCGGCGAATGCGGGTCCGACAGCAACGTCTGCTGAAGCGCGGCGTCGCGGAACTTGGTGCGCCAGACGCCCGCCCAACCGTAATAGAAGCGCTGGTCGCCCGTCGTGCCATCGATGATCGGCGCCTGCTTACCGCCGAGCGACTTGTGGTACGCGTCGTAGGCGACCGTCAGGCCCGCCAAGTCGGCGATGTTCTCGCCGAGCGTCAGGCCGCCCTGGATATGTTGGCCGGGGAGCGGTTCGTACGCGTCGTACTGCTTCACGAGCGCGTCGGTGAACACCTTGAAGCGCGCGACGTCCTGTGGCGTCCACCAATCGGTGAGCTTGCCGTTGAGGTCGTATTTGCGGCCCTGGTCGTCGAAGTGATGGCTGATCTCGTGGCCGATCACCGCGCCGATGCCACCGTAATTGACCGCCGCGTCCGCCTTAGGATCGAAGAACGGGGGCTGCAGGATCGCGGCCGGGAACACGACCTCGTTCATCGTCGGGTTGGCGTAGGCGTTGATCGTCATCGGCGTCATGAACCACTCGCCGCGATCGATCGGCTGGCCGAGCTTCTTGAGGTCGCGATCATATTCGAACGCGTTGGCGCGCGCGACGTTACCGATGAGATCGCCCCGCTGGATTTGAAGCGCAGCATAGTCGCGCCACTTGTCCGGATACCCGATCTTCGGGGTGAAGGCGGCGAGCTTGGCGAGCGCCTTGGTCTTGGTTTCGAGCGCCATCCATTCGAGGTTCCGGAGCCGCTCGCCCATCGCGGCGATGACGTTCTTGACGAGGTCGTCGGCTGCCGCCTTCGAGGCTGGTGGGAAATACTTCGCCACGTACTGCTGGCCGATCGCCTCGCCCATCGCGCCCGATACGGTCGAGACGCCGCGCTTCCAGCGGGCCTGCTGCTCGGGCGTGCCCGACAGCGTGGTGCCGTAGAACGCGAAGTTGGTCTTGTCGAAATCGCTCGACAGGTACGGCGCGTACGCGCGCAGCACCTTGAGCATCGCATAGTCCTGCAGGACGTTGACCGGCGTATCGGCGAAGACCTTGGCCTCGCCGGTCACCGCGCTCGGCTGTGCGACGAGGTAGAACGGACGGCCGGTGACGCCCATCGCGGTCATGTACTGCGCCCAAGGGAAGCCCGGCGCCTTCGCGGCGAAGTCGGCGGCGGTCCACTTGTTGTAGGTCTTGTCGGCGTCGCGGCTCTCGATCCGCGTCCAGTGCGCCGTGGCGAGGCCCTTCTCCATGTTGAAGACGGCGGCGGCGCGGGTGGCGGCGTTTGGCTCGCCGGCTAGCGTCAGCATCCGCGCGAGATACGCCTGGTACGCGGTGCGGACGGTCGCGAGCTTGGCGTCGTCCTTCAGGTAATAGTCGCGGTCGGGGAGGCCGAGGCCGCTCTGGCCGAACTGGACGACATAGGTGGTCGGATCCTTGTCGTCCTGCGACACGCCGACCCCGACGAGGCCACCGACGCCCTGGCGCTGGAGCTTGGCGATCTCGGTGACGAGCGCGGTCTTGTCCTTGGTCGCCTTCAGCGCGGCGAGCATCGGCTTGACCGGGGTCACACCCTTCGCGTTGACCGCGGCCTCGTCCATGAAGCTCGAGTAGAAATCGCCGACCTTGTCGCCGGGCTTGGTCGCCGCGGCATCGAGGATCGTACGGGTACGCGCGAGCGACAGGTCCTGGAGGACATGGAACATGCCGTAGGACGAGCGATCGGCGGGGATCGGCGTCGTCTTTACCCAGCCGCCGTTCGCATAATCGAAGAAGTCGGTGCCCGGCGTCACGCTGGTATCGCGGCCTGCCATGTCGAAGCCGAAATCGCCGATCTGCGGCTTGTTCGCGTCCCTGGCCGCGACCGGGCCTTTCGCGGCCTTCGCCAGCACAGGCGATGGGCGGTTGGTGCTGGGTTTCGTCTGGGCGAAAGCCGACGCGGCGGACGCGAGCAGGATCACGGTAACAATCGACTTGCGCATCAAGAACCTCGGAGAAAGATCGTCAGGATGCGATGTGTTCTACGCCGATAGGACGGTCCGTCAATTCCAACCGGTGTCAAATGTTACGAAACATGACCGTGGCGATTGTCGTGGCGGTGCCGCCACTTGCGCGCGATCCACAATCGCCAGCCAAGCGCGCTGAGCGCATAGCCGCCGACCGAACAGACGACCGTGATGACCAGCAGGCCGAGCGCGGTGGCAGGCCCCGCCTGCATCAGCCACGGGATCCATTCGGTGCGCGCCGCGGCGTCGGCGACGGGCTGGCCGGGGACATGCGCGTCGAGCCGCAACAACGACGAGCCGATCCAATAGGCCGCGATCCAGAGAGGCGGCGTGGTCAGCGGGTTGGTGATGAAGGTGGTCAGCGCCGCGGTCGGCACGTTGGCGCGGAACGGCAGCGCGAAGATCGCCGCGACCGGCGTCTGCGCGACCGGGATCAGGATGCCCGCGACCATCCCCAGCGCAACGCCGCGCGGGACCGAGCGACGTGTGAAGCGCCATAGTTCGGGCGCGAGCACGCGGTGCGCGACCGGACGAAGGAGACGGTTCCGCTCCATCGATTCGCGGGTCGGCAGGTTACGACGCGACCACGCCGCGAGACGCCCGAATATGCTCAAGACGATAGGGTCATCGACACCGGCGCCACGTCGGTTATCCGCGATCCCGCATGATCCGGCCCTGCTCGCGCTTCCAGTCCTGTTCCTTCACCGAATCGCGCTTGTCGTGGTTCTGCTTGCCCTTGGCGAGCGCCAGTTCGATCTTCGCGCGGCCCTTCGAATTGAAATAGATCATCAGCGGCACGAGCGTCATGCCCTGGCGCGCGACCGCGCCGAACATCTTGTTGATCTCGCGCTCGTGGAGCAGCAATTTACGCGGCCGCTTGGGTTCGTGGTTGAAGCGGTTGCCGTGGCTGAATTCGGGGATGTTCGAATTCACCAGAACGACGTTCTTGCCCTTCACCTCGGCATAGGCCTCGGCGATCGAGCCTTCGCCGCCACGCAGCGCCTTCACCTCGGTGCCGGTGAGCGCGATGCCCGCCTCGAACACCTGCTCGATATAATAGTCGTACCGCGCGCGCCGGTTCTCGGCGACGATCTTGGTCTTCTCGAAGGTCGGGGGTTTGGGACGTGCCATGGGACGCGCGATGTAGGGGGTCGCGAGGCTTAGGGGAAGCGGTGGTGGTCGTTATTAACTGCCTCCTCCTCTTCTCCGCCCCTCCCTGGAAGGGAGGGGTTGGGGTGGGTCGGGTTCCGCATATCCGAACCGTGGCGGCTCAAGCTGGCCTACCCACCCCCTGCCCCTCCCTTCCAGGGAGGGGAGACCGTTGTGGTTGGTTCAAACGAGGTTCGCGTTCGCCAGGGCGGCGTAGACTGCGGCACAGGCCACCGTCTTACGACACCCCAACCAAACGTTCACACGCCTACACACACATGATTGCCGCCCCCCAGCCATTGGGTTAGCTCACGCCATGAACGTCACTGAACGCTATGACCAAGACGGCTATGCCGCCGTTCCGCGCCTGATCGCGCCGTCGGTCGCCAACGCCTTCCTCCGCCAACTCATCACCGACATGCAGGCTCGGGGCACGCCGTTGACCGCGCAGAAGAACGGCTCGGCGTTGCTGCGGCGCGACGCGATCGAGGTCTACGGGTTTCACTATCCGCCGATGCTGGGGTTCCTCTGGGGCCTGACGCCGTTCGTCGCGAACGCGATCGGGCGCGACCTGCTGCCAGCGTACAGCTATTTCCGGATCTACCAGGAAGGCGACATCTGCCGTGTGCACAGCGATCGGCCGTCGTGCGAGCATAGCCTGTCGCTGACGCTGGACTATAGCGACGGCGTGGCGTGGGACCTGGAAATCGGCACCGACCACATCGCCGTGCCGAAACCCGTGGTCGAGGATGATTTCGGTTCGGCGGGCTTCGCCTCGGTCAGCATGGAGCCCGGCGACGGCGTACTGTACCAAGGCGTGCACCGTCGGCACGGCCGGATCACACCCAATCCCAATGCCTGGTCCGCGCACCTGTTCCTGCACTGGGTCGAGCGTGGTGGGCCCAACGCCGCGTTCGCCTTCGACGGCAACCATGCGGCGACGCGGCCCGTCGATCTCGCCCTGTAGCAGCAGGCTTCAGACGAGCCGGGCGTGTGCGAGCGCGGCGTCCACCGCAGCCCGCGACGCTTCGCCGGCGGGGGTCATCGGCAGGCGCAGGGTTTCGGGGAAGCCGGCGCGCACCTTGGTCATCGCGTATTTTACCGGGCCCGGCGAGGCGTCGGTGAAGAGTGCTTCGTGGAGCGGGTAGAGCTGGTCCTGATACGCCAGCGCCTTGATAAAATCGCCCGCCTGGCACGCCGCCTGGAACTCCGCGCACAGCTTCGGCGCGACGTTGGCGCTTACCGAGATGCAGCCGGTGCCGCCCATCACGTTGAACGCCAGCGCCATATCGTCATTCCCCGACAACTGGCAGAAATCCGGTCCACATGACGCGCGGTGCTGCGAGACGCGCGCGAGGACACCGCTGGCATCCTTGACGCCGACGAACACGTCCGGGAACGCCTTCACGATCCGCGCCAGCGTCGCCGGCTGGATATCGGTCACCGTGCGCGCGGGGACGTTGTAGAGGATGATCGGCAGCGGGGTCGAAGTGGCGAGCGCCTCGAAATGGCGGAAGATCCCCTCCTGCCCTGGCCGGTTGTAATAGGGCGGCACCATCAACGCGGCGTCGGCGCCGGCGTCCTTCGCGGCGCGCAAATTGGCCGAGGCGACGCGCGTGTCGTTGGAGCCGGCGCCGGCGATGACGGGGACGCGGCCCTTGGCCTGGTCGACGCAGACGCGGACCACATGGAAATGCTCGTCGTACGACAGGGTCGCCGCCTCGCCGGTGGTCCCGCAGGCGACCAGCCCCGACGAGCCCTCGACGATCTGCCATTCGATGAAGTCGCGATAGGCGGGTTCGTCGAAGCTGCCATCGGCGGCGAACGGCGTGACGAGCGCGGGAATCGATCCTGAAAACATGCGGTGGCCTGCGGTCCTATTGCGCCAGATCCTGGGACGTATCTGGATTTCGTTCAGGACAGATACGGGTTCGATGCGTATGCTGTCCACATGGTAGCATCGATGTTCAAAACGAGCCTTCTTCTTGCAGTGGTCGCGGGGACGGCTGTTTCGTCCGGCGTGTTGGGCCAGGGCGGCGAGCAGACGCTGGATCGCTACAGCACGCAGCTCGCCAATATGGGGCCACAGGCCCAGCCGGTCGCGAACCCGACGATGAGTGACGGCGCGATCGCCGCGACCATCGCGCAGTGGCGCGCGTTGCAGCAGACCGATGCGCTGCCGTTCGACAGCTATGCCGGCTTCCTGATGGCGCATCCGGGCTGGCCCAACGAGGCGGCGAACCGGCGTGCGGCGGAGCGCAAGGCTTCGACCGGATCGCCGACGAGCGTCGTCGCGTTTTTCCGCCGCTTTCCGCCGCAGTCGGCGTCGGGCGGGGTCGGCTACGCGCGGGCGTTGATGGCGACGGGTGCGCGCGATCAGGCGTATGCGGCGGTGCGGACGGCGTGGCGGAGCAGCGGGCTGACCCCGACCGACGAGGCGATGGTGATGTCGGGCTTTCCGGGCGCGCTGACGCCGGACGACCAGGATGCGCGGATGGATGCGCTGCTGTGGGCGGGCCAGACAGGCACGGCGCAACGGCAACTGGCATGGACGAGCCCGGCGCGGCGGCCGATCTTCGAGGCACGGCTCGCGTTCCGGACGAATGCGCCGAACGCGTCGGATATCTCGTCTGCGACGCAGACTCTGTATGCGAACGATGCGGGCTATGTCGCGGACCGGGCGCAGTGGTTGCGTAATTCGGGGGCAAGCCCGTCCGCCCGCGCGTGGCTGGCGCGGCCTCGGTCGCTGGTGACGCGGCCGGGGAATGCCGCCGAGTGGTACGAGGTGCTCGTCACCAACGCGAACGGCGCGGCGAACGACGGGCAATACCAGACGGCTTACGATATCGCGCGGCAGATCGACGATGCGTATCCGTATGGCGCGGACATCGCGGCGAAGTCCTATGCCGAGCGCGACGAATACACCAATCTCGCCTGGCTTGGCGGGCGGGTGGCGATGAAGCAGCTCGGCCGGCCGGCGGATGCGATGACGCTGTTCGACCGGTACGCGCGCGGCTCGCGGTCGCCGCAGGTGCGGTCGAAGGGGTATTACTGGGCGGGGCGTGCGGCGGAGGCGGCCGGGTTGGCGCCTCAGGCTGCGGCGTTCTACGGTCAGGCGGCGGGGTACCGCGATCAATATTACGGGCAGCTCGCCAACGAGCGTACGGGTCGGGCGCTGGTCGCACCGCCGTCGGTCGCGTCGATCGTCGTCGATCCGTCGGTCCGCGCCGCGTTCGACCGGCGCGAGGTGGTGCGTGCGGTGAAGTTCCTCGGGCAGATCGGCGACTGGCAGGACCAGACCGCATTCGTCCGCCAGATCGCCGCGGATGCGACGACCGATACCGATCACCTGCTCGCCGCCGAACTGTCGAAGACGATCAACCGGCCGGACTTGGGCGTGATGGTCGGGCGGAGTGCGCTGGCAAACGGGCTCAGCGATTATTCCGCGGTCGGCTTTCCGATGGTGGCGGTGCCGGCGGGGTATGAGGATAACTGGACGATCATCCACGCGATCTCGCGGCAGGAGAGCCAGTTCGATCGTGCCGCCGTGTCGCATGCCGGCGCACGCGGGCTGATGCAGCTGATGCCGGCGACCGCGCGCGAGCAGTCAGGGAAGATCGGCCTGGCGTACAATCAGGCGGCGCTGACGACTGATCCGAACATGTCGATCATGCTGGGCTCGAGCTATTTCCAGCGGGTGTATGCGAATTACGGCAGTTATCCGCTGGCGGTGGCGGCGTATAATGCGGGCGGCGGCAACGTGAACAAATGGCTCCGCGCGAACGGCGATCCGCGGACGGGGGCCGTGGACATGGTCGATTGGGTCGAGGCGATCCCGTACCAGGAGACGCGCAATTACGTACAGCGCGTGCTGGAAAATGCGGTGGTGTACGACCTGATGAACCCTGCGCGGGCGAAGAGCCGGGGGGCGGCGCGGTTGTCGTGGTATCTGGGGAAGAACCGGCCGGGTTGAGGTCTCGCTACCTCATAAGATTGTTCTCCCGCGAAGGCGGGAGGCCAGACTGGGCTCCCGCCTTCGCGGGAGAACATGGTAGGGCACCGCATGGATCGCCCCAACTACATCACCCCCACCGGCTACACGATTCTTCGCGAAGAATATGAGCACCTGCTCGCTGGCGAACGGCCGAAGCTAGTCGAAGTCATCTCTTGGGCGGCAGGCAACGGCGACCGGTCCGAGAACGGTGATTACATCTACGGCCGCAAGCGCCTGCGCGAGATCGACCGGCGGCTCGGCTGGCTGTCGAAGCGGATGAAGGCGGCCAAGGTCGTCGACCCCGCCGCGCAGGAAGACCGCTCGCGCGTGTGGTTCGGTGCGTGCGTGACGGTCGCGGACGAGGACGATGCCGAGCGCATCCTGACCTTGGTCGGCGACGACGAGACAGACGCGAGCAACGGGCGGATCGGCTGGAACTCGCCGTTCGCACGCGCCTTGCGTGGCGCGGCGATCGGCGATGTGCGGCGCGTGGACCTGCCGGCAGGCGAGCGCCAATATGAGGTGATGGCGATCGCTTATCCATAATCCCCCTTTGGCGGGGGGATCGTGAGTTGCCCGTCAACGATGCGTTTCGATCTACGCGAATTGACCTCGACCCGCCTCCGTGTGACGTTTCGCCCACGCAACGACACTCGAGGAATCCCCATGCCGATACCCGCCACCTGGTCCGCCCGCCTGCTCAGCGTCATGCGCATCGTCGTCGCGCTGGTGTTCTTCAGCCACGGCATCTCGAAATTCTTCGGCCTGCCCCCCTTCCCGATGCCGATGAACCCGCTGCTGACCGTTGCCGGCGTGCTCGAAGTCGTCGGCGGCGGTCTGCTCATTATCGGCCTGTTCACGCGGCCGGTCGCGTTCGTGCTGTCGGGAATGTCCGCGGTCGCGTATTTCATGGCGCACATGCCGAAGGGCCCCTTCCCGATCGCCAATGGCGGCGAGGCGGCGGTGCTCTACTGCTTCGTCTTCCTGTACCTCGCCGCGGCCGGTGGCGGCGCGTGGAGCGTGGACGCGGCGCGCGCGCGGGGCTAACCTTGCGCGCATGATCGATACCACAGCGCGCAACGTCGCCCTCCTGATCGACGCGGACAATGCGTCCGCGGCGACCCTCGACCCGGTGCTGACCGTCCTTGCCGAGCTCGGCACGGTCAACGT
Source organism: Sphingomonas sp. PP-F2F-G114-C0414 (assembly GCF_003688595.1). Classification (GTDB taxonomy): domain Bacteria; phylum Pseudomonadota; class Alphaproteobacteria; order Sphingomonadales; family Sphingomonadaceae; genus Sphingomonas. The sequence goes on along the minus strand of NZ_RCWT01000009.1, from coordinate 898,876 downwards.
CCGGCGGGTCTATGGCAACTGGTCGAAGCCCGCGCTGAAGGCGTGGAGCGACATGTCGATCAAGCACGGCATCGAGCCGCAGCAGCAGTTCGACCTGACCAAGGGCAAGAACGCTACCGACATGAAGATGACGATCGACGCGATGGACCTGCTGTTCCGCGGGCGCATCGACGGGTTCGGGATCATGTCGTCGGACAGCGATTTCATGCCGCTCGCGACCCGCATCCGCCAAGACGGGATTCCGGTGTATGGCTTCGGCACCAGCCGTACGCCGGAAGGGTTTCGGCAGGCGTGCACGCGGTTCATCGACGTCGGCGCGCTGAACGAGACGTCGCAGGCTATGCCCGCGTCAGTGCCTGCCCCGGTGGCTGGCGAGAAGCCCGCTACGCCGGCGCCGGTCGCTCGGCCAAAGACGGCGCAGCCGATCGACGAGCAGGTGATCAAGCTCCTGATCGACGCGTACAACGCGGTGAAGCGTGACGAGAAGGGGTATGCCAGCGTTGCCGAACTCGGCCAGCTCGCCGGGAACCGGTCGAGCTTCGATGCGCGCAACTACGGGTTCAACCGGCTGTCGGACCTGATCGAGACGATCCCGAACTTCCAGCACGAACGCCGCGAAGGTGGCCGTTCGTTCGTCAAGCGCCTGCGGTAGGCAGTTCAAGCGTGACTAAAAGGTGAACCACCCCGGCGAAGGCCGGAGCCCAGTTGGGGAACATTGCTAACCGGGCGCCGCACTTTGTTACTGCAACCTCTCCAACTGGGCCCCGGCCTCCGCCGGGGAGGTGGCTTTGACCTAGCGGGGCCAGATTTCGGTCTCACCCCGTAGGCTGCAACCGCCCACCCGGCTCACTCATGCCGTGCGCCTGTTCCTCGCTGTCGTCGGGCACTACCAGCGCGCCCTTCCGCCAGTTGCCATAGCGATAATACCACGCGGCAATCGCCAGCGTCGTGAGCGACCCTAGCGGAAAGCTCCACCACAACGCGTCCGCCCCGAGCCACGGTTTTGCCAGCAGCGCGAAGCCGATCCGCACCGGATACAGCGCGACGATCAGCGCGATCAGCGGCGCGATCACCGCGCCGTTCGCGCGGACGGTCGAGAACAGCACCATCGTCATCCCGAACAGGATGAAGTTCCAGCTCGCAATCAGCTGGATGTGCCGCGCGATTGGCAGCGCCGGGCTGGCCGTGCCGATGAACAACGTCATCACCGATCGGTCGAACAGGATGACCACGCCGACCATCGTCCCGGTCAGCGCAACGTTGAAGAGCAGGCCGTATTTCGTGATGTCGCCGACCCGGTCCCAGCGGCCCGCGCCTATATTTTGCGCCGCCATCGAACTGACCGCTGCGCCGATCGCTAGCGCGGGCATCTGGATATAGGTCCAGAGCTGCTGCGACACGGCGTACGCCGCCGCGGTATCCACGCCGAGCCGGTTGACCAGCCCGACCATCGCGAGGCCGGCGGTCGACATGACCAGCATCTGAGCGCCCATCGGCAGGCCTTTCCGCACGATCGTCCCGGTCAGCGCGCGCTCGGGAATGAGGTAGCGGAGTTCGTTGCCGCGCAGCCTCAGCGGCAGGTCGCGCTTGTAGATATAGACGATCAGCCCGAGCAGCGAGACGTGGCTCGCCACCAGTGTCGCCATCGCCGAGCCGGCGATGCCCATCTGCGGGAACGGGCCGATCCCGGCGATCAGCAACGGGTTGAGGCCAGAGTCGAGGATCGCGCTAAGCAGCATGAACCACAGCGGCGTCATCGAATCGCCGGTGCCGCGCAGGCCCATCATGAGGAGGACCATCATCATCGAAGCCGGCAGCCCGAGGAAGATCACGCGGAGGTAGGCGAGCGCGAGCGGCATGGCGTCGCCGGGGGTGGCAAGCAGGTGAAGGATCTCGGGCGCGAATACCCAGCCTAGCGCGGCGATCACGATTGCGCCGCCGAGGACCAAGCCGACCGCGGAGCCGAACGCCCGGCGCGCGCCTTCGAGGTCGTGACGACCGAAGCTCTGGCCGACCAGGATCGTCGCCGCCATGCCGAAGCCGAATACCGCGCCGAAGGTGAGGAACATGATGATGTTGGCGTTCGAGGTGGCCGCGAGCGCGCCTTCGCCGAGATAGCGCCCGACCCAGATCGCGTTGATCGAGCCGTTGAGCGACTGGAGGATGTTCGAGCCGAGCGTTGGAAGCGCGAACGCGAGCAGCGTGCGGCCGATGTGTCCGGTGGTGAGGTCACGCTGGCCTGGTTTGCCTCGGGAGCGGACGGGACCGGGGCTGGGCTCGCGGGAAACGGCGCTCGTCCCGACGTCAGATAAAAGGTCGCTCACACAGTCTCTCCGTCAGGCCGAACTTCGTCCGGCATGCACCGGCGAACGGGCAGGCGCCCTGTCATGTCGACGGCCTAACCGCGGAGTGAACTCCGGAACAAGCCGGTAGGTCAGTCGTGCTCGCGAACAACTATACCGCCCCGGCGGATGCCGGGGTCCAATTGGAAAGGTCGCAGCAACGAATCGCTAGCGCAGCTAGCGACGTCGCCCAATTGGACCCCGGCCTTCGCCGGGGGGGGAGCGGGGGAAACGGCGGTGCTGATTTGAGGGTCGAAGGCTCCCTCGCCTATGCTCGCCGATTCGCCATCCCGGCGGAACCTTGGGGGCGGACCTTGGTAGGAGCGACGAGGTCTTCAACCACGCATTCCCCTCCCGCATGCGGGAGGGGTCAGGGGAGGGCGCGACGTACGTACTGGCGTCCGGCTTCTTATTGCACGCCCCTCCCCCAGCCCCTCCCGCAAGCGGGAGGGGAGCAGGTTAGCCCAGGCGTCCGAGGGCAGCCTGCAACCGCGCAGCTTCGGCGGCCTTGTCGGCGTGGTCGGCCCTGGCCTTTTCCACCGCTTCGGGCTTGGCGCGTTCGACGAAGCTGGCGTTGCCCAGGCGGCCCGACAGTGCGTCGCGCTCCTTCTCTGCCGCCGCGATCGCCTTGGTCAGGCGGGCGCGTTCGGAGTCGAGGTCGATGACGCCTTCAAGGGGCAGGACGAAGGTTGCTTCGTCGACCACGACCTGCGCCGCACCGCCGGTGGCTTCGCCGTCTGCGCGCGTGACGCGGGCGAGACGCGCGAGCGCCGGCGCCTGGCGTTCCAACCGCGCCAACGTCGTCGCATTCGCATCACGGACGTGGAGCGGCAGGCGCGCGCCCGGCGGAACGTTCAGTTCGTTGCGCGCGGTACGGATTTCCTGAACCAGGCGGATCAGCCAGTCGACTTCCTTGCTCGCCTCGGGATCGAGCGAGCGCGCGTCCGCCATCGGCCACTGCGCGACGATCAGGTCGTGCTCGCGCGGATGGGCGGGGTCGGCCATCGCGTGCCACAGTTCCTCGGTGATGAACGGCATGAACGGGTGGAGCAACACCAGGATCTGGTCGAGCACCCAGCCTGCTACCGCCTTCGACTCGTCGTCGATGACGCCCCGCTCGTCGCCGACCATCTGCGGCTTGATCAGCTCGAGATACCAGTCGCAGAACCGGCTCCACGCGAACTGGTAGATCGCGTTCGCGGCACCGTCGAAGCGATAGTCGGCGAGCGCGAGGTCGACCGTCTGGACGGTCGCGATCGTCTCGGCGATGATCCACTTGTTCACGGCCAACTCGGCGCGCGGTGCCTCCAGAGTGGTGCTGGCGACGATGCCGTTGGATTGTGCGAAGCGGGCCGCGTTCCATAGCTTGGTGGCGAAGTTGCGATAGCCCTCGACGCGCTTCTCATCCATCTTGATGTCGCGGCCCTGGCTCTCCATCGCCGCCATGAAGAAGCGCAGCGCGTCGGCGCCGTAGGTGTCGATCAGGCCGAGCGGGTTGACGACGTTGCCCTTCGACTTCGACATCTTCGCGCCGTCCGCCGCACGGACGAGTCCGTGGAGATAGAGCGTGCGGAACGGCACGTCCTTCATGAAGTGCAGCCCCTGCATCATCATCCGCGCGTTCCAGAAGAACAGGATGTCGAAGCCGGAAATGAGCACGTCGTTGGGGTAGCGGCCGTTTAGCTGCTTCTGCTCCCTCTCCCCTGCGGGGAGAGGGTCGGGGTGAGGGGCGGTACCGGGCGTTGCGCCGCTTGGCTGCCCCCCCCCCCCGCCCCCCCCCCCGGGGGGGGGGGGGGGGGGGGGGGGGGGCCGGTACCGGGCGTTGCGCCGCTTGGCTGCCCCTCACCCTGGCCCTCTCCCCGGAGGGGAGAGGGAACGGCACCCTCCTCGGGCCAGCCGAGCGTGGCGAAGGGCCAGAGGGCGGACGAGAACCACGTGTCGAGGACGTCAGTATCGCGAAACAACAGGATCTTTTCGCGCTGCCGCTGTGACGCTTCGACTATGGTATCGCCAATACCAATATCGCCGTGTTCGCAAATCTGCACATGATCAGATCCGTATTTTTCTTGAGCAAGCTTAATCGCTTCCGCTTCGCTTTCAGCCACGAAGCACTCTCGTTGCAACCCGGTGATCAGCTCAACCTTCGGATTTGATCCGAGAAGATACGCAAGCTCTCCATCTGGTTTAATCGCTGGCCCGAACCAAGCCGGAATCCGGTGCCCCCACCATAGCTGGCGCGACACACACCAAGGCTGGATGTTGTCCATCCAGTTGAAGAACGTCTTCTCCCAGGTCTTCGGCACGATATCGATCGCGCCGGTCCGCACCGCTTCGATCGCGGGCTGCGCGAGCGTCTTCGCGTCGACATACCATTGGTCGGTCAGCCACGGCTCGATCACCACGCCCGAGCGGTCGCCATACGGCGTCTGGATCGTGCGCGGCTCGGCGTCGTGCTCTTCGCCGTCCTTGTCGACGTGCGGAATCAGGAAGCCTTCGTCCTTGAGCCGCGAAACGACAGCATTCCGCGCCTCAGCGGTCGTCTTGCCGAGCAGGTCACCCGGTATCAGCCCGTCCGAAACCTGTACCACCCGCGCCTTCGCATCGAGCATGTTGAGCATCGATCCCGCGGCCATCCCTGCCCGCTTGCCGACCTCGAAATCGTTGAAGTCGTGCCCCGGCGTGATCTTGACAGCGCCCGAACCGAGTTCCGGATCGGCATGATCGTCGGCGATGATCGGGATCAGGCGTCCGGTGATCGGCAGCTTCACCTGCTTGCCGATCAGCGCGGTGTAGCGTTCGTCGGACGCGTTAACCGCCACCGCCATGTCGGCGAGCATCGTCTCGGGCCGCGTGGTCGCGACCTCGATGAAGCCCGATCCGTCTTCGAGCGGATAGCGCAGATGCCAGAAGCTGCCCTTGATCTCGCGCGTCTCGACTTCGAGGTCGCTGATCGCGGTGCCGAGGCCCGGATCCCAGTTCACCAGGCGCTTGTCACGGTAGAGCAGGCCCTGCTTGTGGAGGTCGACGAACACCTTCAGGACGGCCTTCGAAAAGCCCTCGTCCATCGTGAAGCGCTCGTTCGCCCAGTCCATCGAGCAGCCAAGCCGGCGGAGCTGCTGCGTGATCTCGCCGCCGCTCTCTTCCTTCCACGCCCAGACCTTCGCGACGAACTCCTCGCGCGAGAAATCGGTGCGCTTCTGCGGCGGGGTGAGCGCGCCCATCTGCCGCTCGACCACCATCTGCGTCGCGATGCCGGCGTGATCGGTGCCGACCACCCACAACGCATCCTTGCCCTTCAGGCGGGCGTGACGCGTGAGGATGTCCTGCAGCGTGTTGTCGAGCGCGTGGCCGATGTGCAGCGAGCCGGTGACGTTGGGCGGCGGGTTGACGATCGTCCAAGGCTCGGCGTTCGGCCGGTCGGGGCGGAACTGGCCGCTCGCCTCCCAATGCGCGTACCAGCGCGATTCGATGGAGGCCGGGTCGAAGGTTTTGGGAAGCTCGCTCATGCGCCGAGCCTTAGCGAGCGTGCCCGCGCTAGGCCAGCCTCAGGTACGCCAACGTCAGGTACGCCAACGTCAGGTACGCCAACGTCAGGTACGGGCCCCCGGCTTGTCGAGCACCTGCCGGATCCTCTCGTTCAGTTCGTTGCGGCGGTACGGCTTGCGGATCAGCTCGAACGACCGGCTGCCCTCGTCGATCGCCTCGTCGGCGAACCCGGTGGTCAGCAGCACCGCAGTATGCGGATAATCGCGCCGCACCGACTGCGCGAGCGCGACGCCGTTCATCCCGCCGGGCATGAGGATATCGGTGAACAGCAGCTTGAAATCGGAATCACCCGCCAGCGTATCGAGCGCACTGCGCGCGCTGTTCACCAGCACGACCTCGTAGCCGAGATCCTCGAGAATCGTGCGGCCGAGTTCGCCGACTTCGATCTGATCCTCGACCATCAGCACGCGCTCGGCGCCACCGGTGCGCGGCGCGAGCGGGGCGGCAGGCTTGCGCTCGACCGCACCACTGGCGCGCGGGAAGTACAGCGAGAATTCCGCGCCGCCGCCAGCGCCGTTGCGGACGGTCGCCAAACCGCCCGACTGGCGCATGAAGCCGTACACCATCGCGAGGCCGAGCCCGGCGCCCTTGCCCATTTCCTTGGTGGTGTAGAACGGTTCGAACAGCTTGTCGGCGGTCGTCAGGTCGACGCCGGGGCCGTCGTCGCAGATGCTGACGACAACATATTCGCCGGGTTCGAGCTTGGCGAGGCTGGCATCCTCGGGCAGCACCGCGTTGCGCGTCGCGATCGTGACCTTGCCCGCGCCGCCCGTGGCATCGCGCGCGTTGGCGATGATGTTGAGCAACGCCATCTCGGCCTGGACAGGATCGACGCGGCAGTTCCACAGATCCTCCGCCAAATCGCGCTTGAGCGTGATGCCGCTACCGACGCTACGTTCGAGGATCACGCGGAAGTCGCCGATCAGCTGGTTGAGGTTCATCAACCGGTCGCGCAATTCCTGTTTCCGCGCGAACGCGAGCAACTGCTGCGTCAGGGTCGCGGCGCGCGTGGCGGAGGTCGAAATCGCGTCGACCGCGCGGCGTGCCGACTTGTCGTCGGGATCGATCCGCGCGTCGAGGATGTCGGCATAGCCCTGGATGACTTGCAACAGGTTGTTGAAATCGTGCGCGATCCCACCGGTCAGCTTGCCGACCGCCTCCATCCGCTGCGCCTCGTGGAGCGCCTCCTCGGCCTCGCGCCGACGTGAGATGTCGAGCTGGCTGGCGAAGAAATATTTGAGTGTGCCGTCCTCGCCGAACACCGGCGAGACAAACAGCGCGTTCCAGAAGGTCGAGCCGTTCTTGCGGTAGTTGAGGATCTCGACCGCGACTTCCTCGCGGTTCGCGATCGCCGCGCGGACTTCGGCGACGGCGGTGCGGTCGGTCTCGGGACCTTGCAGGAACCGGCAGTTGCGGCCGAGAATCTCGTCCTGCGAATAGCCGCTCAGGAACGAGAAAGCCTCGTTGCAGAAGATGATCGGGTTGTCGTCGCGGTGCGGGTCGGTGACGACCATCGGCATCCGCGTGGTCTTCACCGCAGCAAAGAAGATATCGCTGTTGGTGTCCGCGGACGAAAAGTCGTTCTGCCCGCCGTGCGACGCAGGAATTGCCGGTTTTTCGGCGGGGCTAACGGTCTCGGTATCGGACATGGATAGTAAAACACCGCATCGCACGGCGTTGTTCCGCAGCGATAAAACCAAATCGACCGCGTTGGCAACCCACTTGAGGTGTCCAGCGATATGAACGGCAGACGCGCGCGTCCGCCGCTCGGATCAGGGCTGCTGGTTCATGATCTTGGCGATCTCGCGCGCGACCATGTCCTCGACCAGGCCGGGCAGGTTCGCGTCCATCCATTCGCGCAGCATCGGCCGCAACATCTCGCGGACGAGGCCTTCGAGCGTCCCGTCGCTGTTGGCATCGGGTTTCACCATCATCCGCGTCAACGCTTCGAGCGGCGCACGCGTTGCAGCGGCCGTTTCGCGCGAGACGATCGGGCGATCGGTCGGTGCGGCGGCCGTCGCGGGCGCATCGACCGGCAGCGGCTTCGGCGCGGACTGGCGCGACTCGGCGACCGCATCGACGGAAGACAGCACCGGAGATTTCGGGGTGCGGGGCGTACGGTCGACCATCGGCATGGGATCGCTCAGTTCGAGGATTTCGTCGTCGTCAGCATCGGCGCCGCCGTCCAGATAGGCGTCGCGATCGACCGGCGACGGCATCGGCCGCGACGGACGGCGGTTACGACCGGGCATCGTATCGCCCTCTTCGGCAATGATCCGTTTGATCGACGAGAGGATTTCCTCCATCGACGGCTCCGCACTGATATCCCCCATCCGGACCATCCCAAACCCCGCGGCCGCGCGACGCCCCTATCGGCGGCTCGGCGCGTCCATACCTGTCGTCAATGCTGGGTTCCTGTCAACTGGCGTTGCGAGCAACGGATCGCTTTGCGGCTGAACATGCGCGTCCTGCGCGGGCGATTGCGCGGTGCTGGTCGCGACCGCAGCAGGTTCGCCGTCGCCGCCGAAGTCCCAGATCTTGTGGCTGACCCGCTTGTAATTGGCGACCGGATCGTAAAGCACGCCGCCGTCGAGCCCCAGGTCGCGCGCCTCCGCCTGCCCCATCGCGGCGAGCAACGCGAAGCCCGCGACATACGCATCGCGCCGCGCCGTCACCAGCGTGACCTGGCTGTTGAGCAATTCCTGCTCCGCGTTGAGGATATCGAGGATCGTCCGCGTGCCCACGCTGTTCTCGGCACGGACGCCCTCCAGGCTCAGCTTGTTCGCGTTGACCGCGGTTTCCGACGACTGGATCACCTGCTCCGACGACCGCCACACCGCATAGGCAGAGCGCGCCTGCGAGATGACGTTGCGCTCGGTCGCAGTCACGTTCTCGATCGCGCGCGAGCTGAGCGCCTCGGCCTGCCGGACCTGTGCCGCGGGACGCCCGCCCTGGAACAGCGGCAGGGTCAGCGACAGCCCGCCCTGCACCGTCTTGTTCGCGTTGGGAAACGCGGCGACGCCGTTGGTCTTGCTGATCGACCCGAGATAATTGGTGTAGCCCGCGCCGCCCGTCGCGCTGATCTGCGGCAGGCGAGTCGCGCGCGCCACGCCGATGTCGTAACGAGTCGCATCGCGCTCCTTTGCGGCGGCGAGCAGGGTCGGATTATTGTCGATCGCCACCGTCACCGCCGATGCCGGGCTGTCGGGCAGATGCGGCAACACCGGCGGTGGCTCGAGCGTGCCGGGCGGCGTGCCGACCAGCTGGATGTAGTTCTCCCGGCTGGAGATCAGCTGCGCCTGTGCGGATTGAAGCTGCGCGCGGGCGAGCGCGAGACGCGCCTCGGACTGCGCGACGTCGGTGCGCGTCAGGTCGCCGACCTGGAACCGATCGCGACTGGCCTGGAGATTGACGTCGAGCACGCGGACGTTCTGCGTGTTGAGCCCGACGATCGATTCGTCGCGGATCACGTTCATGTACGCGCTGACGACGTTGGTGAAGAGATCCGCCTCGGTCCCGCGCAGCGTCGCGCGGCCGCCCTCGACGCGCGTCTTGGCGGCGGCCACCGAATTTCGGACCTGACCGCCCAAATACAGCGGGATCGACACGTTCGCGCGCGCCACCGCCTGCCGAGGGGGTGCGATGAAGCTGTTCTGCGCGGTCACCACGAACTCGGTATAGTCGCCGGTCGCGTTCACCGACGGCAGTCCGGTCGCGCGCGCGATCGGCACGTTCTCGTCGCTCGCGCGCAGGGCGGCGCGCTGACCGGTGATCGTCGGGTTGGTGTTGTACGCCTTGACCAGCGCCTCGCGCAGCGTTTCGGCGCCAACCGGTGCAGCGCCGTAAACCAGCGCAACACCCAGAAACAAACGACGAATATGAGCGGTGCGCGGCATGGTCTGCCTCAGAACTTGAAGGATTTGGGCGTATCGAAGCCGGGTAGCGTGACGCATTCGACGTCGACGAAAGCCACCAGCGCGAAACCGCCGTCGGTCTTTCGTCCTGCCGCCAACCGGGTCAGCCCGCGCTCGGCGATCCCGGCGACGACCCGGCCGCCCGGACGGACCTGCGCGATCAGCGCATCGGGCACCGATTCGACCGCGCCGTCGACGATCAGCACGTCATAGGGCGCCCCGGCAGCGCTACCGTCCGTCATCGCCCCCTCGACGAGTTCGACGTTGCCGACCCCGGCCAGCGCCGTGCGTGCGGTCGCGACCAACGCCGGATCGCTCTCCACCGCGACCACCGAGGCGACGATCTCGGACAACACCGCGGCGGTGTAGCCGCTTGCCGCACCGATCAGCAGCACGCGGTCGCTGGCGGTCAGATACGCTTCGGTCAGCAGCCGGCCGGTCGCCATCGGCAGGTTGGCATAGCGACCGCCGCCGAGCGGGATCGCGGTGTCGCGGTAGGCGATCGACCGGACGGCCTCAGGCATGAACGTCTCGCGCGGCACCCGCGCCATCGCCGCGACCACGCGCTGGTCGTTGACCGCGTTGGTGCGCAGCTGGCTGGCGACCATCGCGTGGCGCATGCCGTCGAATGCCGATGCGGTGGGGCCGGTGCCTGCGCCGCCGATCGGGCGCGTGGCGGGCTGGGCGGTGTCGATGCTCATCGTCGTCATGGCTTATCCTGTCGCACAGCTGTTTTACATGTGCAATACACTAGTTGTCGTGATGACCTGATATCGCGCGCCCCGCGCTACGCCAAGCGCGCGTTTGGTTCAAAACAGGCGGAAGCCCCCGCACGACGCGACGAAGTGCGGAAGAGGGCCGATGCTGGGAGGGTGACGCCCCGCCCGCCCGTGTGACACCGAGATGCCGCGGGCGGGACGTCGAGGGCGCATGCGGAAGTCCACGGCAACACCTCTGTGGCTCCTCTAGCAAGCAAACCGACCGTCGTCCCGCGCAAATCGCCCTCGCGCCCTGCGGCTCACCGCATCCAGTGCCCCGCAACCGTCGTGACCAGACCGCGCTTCGAGGAACGGCCGGTCGGTTTGCGCGCCCCCGCCGCACCGATCGCGACAATTCGCCGCGATCTGCAAACTCCCGGTTGACCCGCCGCCCAAAACGAAGCATTTGCGCCGCCTTCACGCATCGGGGCCCGATGGCGGAGTGGTGACGTAGAGGACTGCAAATCCTCGCACCCGGGTTCGATTCCCGGTCGGGCCTCCAAATTAGCTAACTGTGATTTTCAGTTACTTAGCGCTGGCTAACTAGGTCTAATCGCGAATTTCGTCGATTGCTGGTCGGCTGGAATGTCTGAAATGGGAGGAAAGCGGACGTCCGCTGAGGAGCGTTCTGACTTAGTTTTAAGCGCATGGTTCGTTAGAAACCGTACCGTCCACTATCAAGGATCGGGAACTTAACTGACCAGTCTTGGCCTCGCATATGCCAGTTTGCTTAGTGGTGCCGTGGGCAGCACCAGATGTCGAAATGCACTCACCCTCGCAATCACTTCCATTCGTGCAGATCTTGCCTGCGTCTTTGTAAGGGCGAATACAGCCTTCAGCATTGAACGCTATCATTCCCGGCAGCCCGCCTGCGACGTGACAAGCGCGTAGCTCTTAAACGGATAGCCTTGTTATTGTTGGGCCATCCGGCAACGCATCCGCTGACGTAATTACGACAAGCAATGGAGTGGCAAGGAGTCGAGTTAAGAGAGCAGCCATAAGTCTAGCTTAATCAGCGGACGAATGTCCGCAAGTGGGCGCTTTACGACCGGGGTATCGCTAGGGTACAGTGCGACGCAGGCAGTGAAAAAAGCCGCGATTTGAGCTGGCCGCCGACGGGTGCGGCGGAGGGTGTCTCCGCCGCAAAGGTAGCCGTGACCGACGAATCCCGTTGCAAAGGTGTGCCGGGAGAGACCTTGGCGAATCCACACTCGGTTTTTCCGCTACCGTCGCGATGTCATCCAGGTGGCGGACTCCCGGCCCCGTCACAAACAGCGCTGAACGTCGCGGCGCCCACACTCTCCGGTGGCGCTGCCCTATAACTCGATTCGCCCGCTACCCAACTGTACGATTTCAGAACGTTGCCGTTCGCATCATATTCTAATGCTTCGCGAAGTCTCGATACGCCTGCCGAGCAGTCGTATTCGCGACGATCTTTTTCGATGATGTACGTCCGTTTCGGGTTTTTGGGAGCTAAGCGGTAATCCCACTTCTCCCATGCGAACACGCGCGAACCGTTTCGAACTATTGTATCTTTATCCACCGAGATTACGGTGCCTTCGTCAGTGCTCGCGGTTTGTACCCATTCCGTAGCCAACGCCGGTTGCGGGATCACCGTTGCAATCAACAGGAGAGATGTTATTTTCTTAAGATAATTGTTCATTTGCTGCCCCCGCGTCATCGAACAATCTTTCGATGAGTGCAATCGTGAGTCAATATCGAACGTTTCGGGATAGGCGGATTTAATTGTCTAAAAAGAATGCGGCAGAGTGAATATCCGCCGTCCGCGAGTGTCCGGGTTGGGAGGAAAGCGGAAGGACCGCTTTCGAACACGTCAGCGGCGATAGCTGCACCGCGCGGCGGGGTCGCCTTTCTCGCAGTGCTGATCGACCCCTTATTGACTACCGCCGCTGTGGACGTTCGGCTCATGCAGGATTGGCGAGGCCGGTCGAAACGGTCGAGCTTCGCGATAAAGTACCGATTCGGCCAGATGCGGCCGGGGTGATTGCCCTGTAGAAGCCTGCTCCGTGCTCTGCTCGCGGCCGGAGCAATCTTCTCCCGCGGCGATCGAACGAGGTGCTCCCGACATGACCAGCATTCTCAAGAATTTCGAAGCATACGAGCGGCGGGAAATCAAGCCAGCCAAGGCAACGAGGGCAGTGCCCCGATGAATATCAAGGACCGCGTCGACCGCATTCCGGGTGGCATGATGATAGTGCCACTGTTCATTGGCGCATTATGCCGAACGCTTGCCCCCGGCGCGCCGACGTATTTCAGCGGCTTTACCCAGGGGCTCATGACCGGGATCATCCCTATCCTTGCGATCTGGTTCTTTTGCATCGGCGCATCCGTCCATCTCAGCACGACCACGACGGTGCTCCGCAAATCCGGTTCCCTGCTGCTGACCAAGCTTCTCACGGCTTGGGTGATCGTTGCCATCGCGTCCCGGTACATTCCGCCGGACGTTGTTCAGACAGGCTTTTTTGCGGGCATGTCGCTTCTCGCGCTCGTGTGTGCAGTCGATATGACCAATGGCGGACTGTACGCGTCGCTGATGCAAAATTTCGGGAGCAGCGAGGAATCCGGGGCTTTCGTCCTGCTCTCGATCGAGTCCGGTCCGCTGATGAGCATGCTCATACTCGGGGCAACCGGCGTAGCGCATTTCAAAGTGGCGGTATTTGTCGGCGCCATATTGCCATTTGTGGCGGGCTTTGCTCTCGGGAACCTCGATCCGAAGTTACGCGACTTCTTTTCACCGGGATGCAAGATCTTGATCCCCTTCTTCGCGTTCGCGCTCGGCAATACGATCGATCTGCATACGCTTATGTCACCCTTGGCTGCGCTTGGGATCGTTTTCGCACTTTTCGTAATCGTCGCGACCGGCGTGCCGCTGATCATTGCGGACATTCTGGTCGGCGGAGGCACCGGTACTGCTGGCATCGCAGCATCGTCGACTGCCGGCGCCGCAGTGGCCAACCCTCTGGCAATCGCCGCCGTCGCACCGGAATTCATGCCCGTCGCTAAAGATGCCACGACGTTGGTCGCTATCTGCGTGATCATGACATCGATCATAGTGCCGATCATCACCGGGCTTTGGCACAAGCGCTTCGGCCAAGGCCGCAACGCCGGAAAGGGCGTCCAACGGTCTCCGAGTCTTTTTCCCTAGACGTCCCCCGGGTCGGTCGGACGCCATACGACGGCAGGGACGTTTGCCCAGCGGTTGCAGCCCCGATCGCAGTTGCGGCTGGCCGGATCGCCGAGTCAGATCAGCGCGTCGAGCAGGCCGATCAGCGGACGGTCGGCGGGCGGCATCGCCAGCGCGTGCATCTCGACCGGCCTCACCCAGCGCAACGCGGTCGCTTCGAGCGCGCGCGGGACACCGCTCCACTTGCGCGTCACGTACAGCAGCAACAGCAGGTGGCGATCGCCCAGCGGTGCACTCGCGAACGTCGCCGGGGCGAGGCAGGCGTGCGGGACCGCGATCCCGAGTTCCTCCTCGAGTTCGCGAATCAACGCCGCTTCGGGCGTCTCCCCCGGTTCGACCTTGCCGCCGGGAAATTCCCAGAGGCCGGCGAGCGACTTTCCCTCGGGCCGTTGCTGGAGCAGCACCCGCCCCTCCAGGTCGACGAGCGCCGCAGCCACCACGGGCAACAATCTCGCGGGAACACTGTCGTCGTTGGTCATTCTTTAATCTCCTACGCCTACACGTGCGAGCATGCGTTTCCTGTCGTCCAGATCGAACCGGGTGCCCCGCACCGTCGTTAGCATCGTCCGCGATTCACGCGGCGCGACGGCAATCGAATATGGCCTGATCCTGGGTCTCGTGGTGATCGCGATGATCGTCGGGCTGTCCGCCATGGCGGGCTCGACGATCGGCATGTGGAACACGGTCGATGCCAAGGTTTCGCAGGCGCGCTGACCCGCGGGGCGCCATCGCGCGCACTAAGTATCGGCACCGCCAAAACTATCGATCGCGACCTTAAACCTTTCTCAACCAGACACTTGTATCTGTCGATGCGCTGTTCCGGTCCATCCGGCCAGCCGGGTGACACTGAAGCAATCCAACAATGGAGACCGGAATGAAGACGATCCGCAAGTTTTTCAAGAACTCCAAGGGCGCAACCGCAATCGAGTACGGCCTGATCGCCGCGCTGATCGCCGTCGCCGCCATCGCTGCGATGCAGGGCCTGGGTAACAGCCTGAACAAGACGTTCAACAACGTCTCGACCAAGCTGAACACCTCGACCACGTAATCGAGTTACCAGTAGCGTACGAAAAAGGGCGGCGAAACTTCGGTTTCGCCGCCCTTTTTCGTTGCGCTGTTGGGCGAAGTGTCGCCGGGCGAGCGACCGCGTCAGAGGCGGCCCATCTTGAGGAACTTCGCCTGGCGATCCGTGCGGAGGTCGGCAGGCGCGAGCGGCGCCAGCTCGGCCAGCGCGGACGACACCGCATTGCCGAGCGACTCGATCGCTACCGCCGAGTCGCGGTGCGCGCCGCCGAGCGGCTCGGCAACGATATCGTCGATGACGCCGAACGCCTTGAGGTCCTGTGCGGTGATCCGCATCGCTTCGGCGGCCTCGGGGGCCTTGTCGGAGGTGCGCCACAGGATCGACGCGCAGCCTTCAGGGCTGATCACCGAATAGACGGCATGCTCGAACATCAGCACGCGGTTGCCCGCGGCGAGTGCGACCGCGCCACCCGAACCGCCCTCGCCGACGATCACCGCGACGATCGGCACGCCGGCGTTGAGGCACGCTTCGGTCGAGCGGGCGATCGCCTCGGCCTGACCGCGTTCTTCGGCCTGGATACCGGGGAACGCGCCCGAGGTGTCGACCAACGTGACGATCGGCAGGCCGAACCGGTTGGCGAGTTCGACCAGGCGGATCGCTTTCCGGTAGCCCTCGGGCTTGCCCATGCCGAAATTGTGACGGAGGCGGCTGGCGGTGTCGTCGCCCTTTTCGTGGCCGAGCACCATGATCTTGCGGCCCCGGAACGTCGCGAAGCCGCCGATGATCGCCTGGTCGTCGCCAAATGCGCGGTCACCCGCGAGCGGCACGAACTCGTCGAACAGCGCGGCGACGTAATCCTTGAAGTGCGGGCGCTCGGGATGGCGCGCGACCTGCGTCTTCTGCCACGGAGTCAGCCGCGCGAAGGTGTCCTTCAGCAGCTTGTCGGACTTGGCTTGCAGACGGGCGATATCGACCGACAGGTCGACGCTGCCTTCGGCGGCGGTGTCGCGGAGTTCGTCGATCCGGCCCTGGAGTTCGGCGATCGGTTTCTCGAAGTCGAGGAAGCTAGGCATGTGCGGCGGTTACGGCGCGGCGCCGTCCGCGTCAACGCGCCGCCCTGTTCGCGTCAGCGCGGCGGCATATCCGCAAGGGGGTGATGCGTGTTGACGAGCTCGACGAGGCGGCTCGAATCGACGTGCGTGTAGATCTCCGTCGTCGCGATATCGGCATGACCGAGCATCGATTGCAGCGCGCGCAGGTCGGCACCGCCGGCGAGCAGGTGCGTCGCGAACGCATGGCGCAGGACGTGGGGGCTGACGCGGTCGGGGGGAATGCCGGCTTCGGCGGCGAGCGCCTTGACGATCTGGTACAGCCGGATGCGCGAGAGGTGCCCCTTGCCCGACGGAAACAGCCAAGCGCGATCGGTCGCGACATGAGTCCGCCACAGCGCCACGGCGGCTCGCGCACGGTCGGAGATCGGGACGAGACGCTCGCGCCCGCCCTTGCCGCGCAGGATCAGGAACGGCCGATCGGGATGGACCGCGTTGCGCGGCAGGCTGACCAGCTCGGTCGCGCGCAGTCCGGAGCCGTAGAGCAGTTCGAACAGCGCGGACAGGCGCAGGTCGTTGGGATCGAGCGGATCGCGCGCTGCCCGTTCGGCGATCGCCGCGAACAGCCGGTCGACATCGGCGTGACTCAATATCCTGGGCAACGCGCGGACGGTGCCCGGCCGAGGGAGCGCGTTGCCGGGATCGTCGGGACGGTGGCCCTCGTCGGCAAGGAACGCGAAGAAACGCCGGAGCGACGCAGACTTCCGCCCGACCGTCGCGTTCGACAGCGCGGACCATTCGCCCGCGAGCGTCGCCAGCGCATCCGCATTCGCCTCGACTAGGCCGCCTTCGAGTGCCTGCGACGCTAGCGACAGGTCGCTGCGATACGCCGCGACGGTGTTCGCTGCCGCGCCGGCCTCCGCCGTCATCATTTCCAGGAAGCGATCGATCAGCGCGCGATCCCGACCGTGCGTCACGCCCGCGCGATCGCCTCGGCCGCGATCATCCGCGCTTCGCCGTCGAGCCCGACCGCGCGCAGCGCACCGACGATCCGGTAGAGCGCCTCGGGCGGGATACCCTTCCAGTTCGGCGCCTGCATGCCGATCGCCGCGAGCAGGACGACTGTCCCCGCCTGACCGTCGCGCGCGGCACGATCCAGCGCGCGCGTCCAAGCATTGGCGGCACCGATCCGCACGCCGAGTGTCTGCGCGGCGCGCTCGATGTCGCTCTGCGAAAGCCGGCCCATCCCGGCTAGACCCGCGAACAGCATCCGCTGCTTCAACGCCGAATCGCCCGCGCCGCCCGAATAGGAGGCAAGGTCGGCGTAACTCAGACGGCGATATGCATCGGGATCGCTCAGCACGATCATCGCCCAGGCGTCGCTGCCGCTCGGCACCGTACCGAGCCAGCGCGCCGCGGTCCGGTCGAGCCCGGCGGTCAGCATCGACGCGACCAGATGATCGGCGTCCGCCTTGCCCGAGGTCGGGTCGATCCGCGCCGCCGCCCGCGCGGTCAGCACCAGCCGCGCATAGGCAGGTTCCGCGTCCTTGACGCCCCACAACTGACGCAGCGCGGTCAGCCGCGTCTCGGCGTTGCGATCGGCATAGGCGGTCTGGAGATCGTTCGCCGTCGCGCTCGCGCCGCTCTGCGCGTCGTCGTCGGTCGCGGTCGCCGCATACAGGTCGACCAGCGCGGCGCTGGACAGCACGCCCTGCCCCGCCGCCGCCTCGGCAGGCGCCAGCCGGTCACCCAGCGCGACCGACGGCGAGAGCGCCTGCCAGTATCGCACCTGCGGCCCGGCGCTCGCATAGAGCTCGTCGGGCACCGCAACGCCGGTCGCCATCGCCAGCCCGAACCGCCAGGCGGTCAGCTGATCGACGCCGTCCCATTCGATCGTCACCGCCTGACGCCCCTGCGCCCCGGCACCGACGACCTTCTGCGCCAGCAGCATGTCGACGCCACTGGCGACGTTGCGGCGCTTGGCGGTCGCGATCAGCGGGGTGGCCTGCGCCGGATTGCCCGACAGCCCGGCGCATATCGCCTGCGCCATCGTCCAGCCGCGCGACGGGGCATAGCGCATCGCGCCGGGAACCAGCGGGCAGAACCCGGCAGGATCGCCGGTCGCCAGCGACGCGTTCATCGCGACCTGATACAGCTTGGGCGTGTAGTTGAAGGTATCGACGTTCTGCGTGACCGCCCGCGCGGCAACCGATTCGCCCATCCGCAACAACAGCCACGCCCGCTCGGCGGCGAAGTCCGCGCCGTTGGTATGGCTCGGCGTATCGACATGCGACACCAGCGCGCGCCGCAGCAGGATCGACATCCACCGCGACGGCAGCGGCGCGGTCAGCCGGCGCATCAGCGTCTCGACATACTGGCCATCGGCATCGCCGAACGCATCCGTCTCCAGCCCGCCCTCGCTCGCGGTGACCGGTCCGACCGTCTCGAGCGAACGCCGCGCGGATTCGGGCATCTCGTAGCGCGCGAGCACGCTCGGATCGACCGGTGCGGGCGTGGCGACGGGTGGTGGAACCGGTAGCCCGTCCGGCGTCGTCGACGGCAGCGGCTGGATCATCGCGCTGGAGGGCGATGGGGGTGTCGATGAGGAGGGCGATGATTGCGTAGGCGTAGTCGGGCGCGTCGGTTGCGGTGCGTTTGCAGGCGCGTTCGGTCGCGACGCGGGGGCCGGCGACGGGGTCGCATCGCCAAAGCCCGGCGGCAGGATCGATTCGGGGCGATCCTGGCCGATCGCGGGTGCCAGCGCGACGAGCGCCCCGACGGCGACGGCCGCCGCCAGCGTTGCCTTAAGAGAGGTTCGCAAGCGTCACGGCCTTTTCGACGTGGCTCTGCGGACGTTCCGTCGCGCGGCCCGCCAGCAGGAACAGGCCGCCGACCACGACCACAAGAACGACGACGACCGAGACGATGAAACGGGACATACGACGTAACCTTGTAGTGGACAGGGGTAGTGAACGGGGCAGAAAATCGCGCGCCAAGAGCTTTTGCCCTCGCGCGGAGCCGCTGTATAGCGCGGGCTACGATGTTGCAAAGCCACAACCCTTCAGGCGGGCCCTCGGGCAGTCGTCGCCCTGCCCCGATCGATCGCCCGATCGTGCTCGTCGGGCTGATGGGCGTCGGCAAGACGACCGTTGGCCGCCGCCTTGCGCTGCGCATGAACCTGCCGTTCGTCGACGCCGATCACGAGATCGAGGCCGCGTCGGGGATGACCGTCGCCGAGATTTTCGCGAAATACGGTGAAGAGTATTTCCGTGATGGCGAACGCCGCGTGATCGCACGGCTGATCGACGGCACGCCGAAGGTCATCGCGACCGGTGGCGGCGCGTTCATCAACGACGACACGCGCGCGCTGATCCTGCGCGATACGGTGTCGGTCTGGCTCAGCGCGCACCCCGACATCCTGGTGGAACGCGTGGGCCGGCGCGACAGCCGCCCGCTGCTCCGCAACCGCGATGCGGGGAAGGTGCTCACCGAACTGGCGCGCGTGCGCAACCCGATCTACGCGCAGGCGCACATCCATATTGTCAGCAACAAGACGCCGCACGAAGCGACCGTCGCCGCTATCCTGAGAGCGCTTGGCCGATGAAGACCGTTATTGTCGAACTGGGGTCGCGGACCTACCCGATCCATATCGAAGCGGGGATTCTCGCGCGGGCGGGTGAGTTCCTTGCGCCGCTTGCGAAGGGCCGGCGGGTGGCGATCGTCACCGACGAGAATTTGTCGGTCCACCTCGCGACGTTGCAGGCGTCGCTGACTGCGGCGGGGATCGCGTCGGAGGCGATCGTGTTGGCCCCCGGCGAAGGCAGCAAGAGCTGGGCGACGCTGGAGATGCTGTGCGACCGGCTGCTCGAACTCGGCGTCGAGCGCGGCGATCATGTCGTTGCGCTCGGTGGGGGCGTGATGGGTGACCTGGTCGGGTTCGCCTGCTCGATCCTGAAGCGCGGGTGCAACTTCGTGCAGATCCCGACGTCGCTGCTCGCGCAGGTCGACAGCTCGGTTGGCGGCAAGACCGCGATCAACACGAAGGCCGGCAAGAATTTGATCGGCGCGTTTCATCAGCCGGTGATGGTGCTGATCGACCCGCAGGTGCTCGACACGCTGCCGATCCGTGAGTTGCGCGCGGGTTACGCCGAGGTCGTGAAATACGGCCTGATCGACGACTTCGTGTTCTTCGAATGGTGTGAAGCCAACGGCGCTGCTTTGCTCGCGGGCGACATCCGCCTGCGTGAGTACGCGATCGCGCACAGCGTTTCGGCCAAGGCGCGGATCGTCGCGGCGGACGAGCATGAGACGAACGGGACGCGTGCTCTGCTCAATCTCGGGCATACGTTCGGCCATGCGCTGGAGGCGGAGACCGGGTTCTCGCAGGCGCTGATCCACGGCGAGGGCGTCGCGGCGGGTTGTTCGCTGGCGTTCGGGTTTTCGGCAGCCCAAGGGATTTGCTCGGTTCAGGTCGCGGAGCGCGTTGCAGCGCACTTGCGCGACGTCGGGCTTCCCGACGGTCTCGCGGCCGCGAAGATCGGCGCGAGCGGTGCGCGGCTCGTCGATCACATGCGGCACGATAAGAAGATGGCGGCGGGCACTCTCCCCTTCCTGCTCGCGCGCGGGATCGGCCAGACGTATCTCGACAAGACGGTCGACCTCGGGGACGTCGAAACCTTCCTCGACGCGCAGCCCCGCTGATGCCCAACGGTGTCGCCAAGCAGAACCTGCCGACCAAGGTGTGTCCGGCATGCGAACGGCCGTTTACGTGGCGGAAGAAGTGGGCTCGAGACTGGGACAGCGTGATCTATTGTTCGGACGCGTGCCGGAAGAAGCGGTAGCACCCGAGAACCAGAAAGAAGTTTGTTCACCCGCGAAGGCGGGTGCCCAGACTGGGTCCCCGCCTTCGCGGGGAAACAATTCTGCTAGGGGCGAGCCGCACTCCAAGCCAGCCACAACCACCCGCCGATCAGCAGCGCGCCACCGATCGGCGTAATTGCGCCGAACCAGCGCGGCGCGCCCAGCGCCATCGCGTACAGCGTCAGCGCGAAGATCGCCGCGCCGATCACGAACAGCCACGCCGGCCCGCGCGCCTCCATCCGCACCGCAACCAGCGCCGCCACGACGTGGACGAGCTGATACTGCGCGCCGGTCTTCAACCACTCCGCCGCGGAGCCACTCGCGCCGTGCGCCCCGAATGCTCCAGCCGCGACCGCGATCGCGCCCGACAAGGCGGCCAGTATGACGAGTATCATGTCGCGTCGTTCCCCCACGGAAAGCGTTCGGCGGTTTCGGCACGCGCCGCGCGCATGTCGCCCGAATCGATCTGGAGCTGCAACCGCTCCTTGTCACGCGCGCGGTACATGTCCTCCGCACGGTCGATATCCGCGCTCGCGACGCCGAGCCCGTCCATCGCCAGCCGCGCCATCTTCACCGCCGATTCGAGCACCTCGCGGATGACATACTGCGCCGACGTGTTCTTCAGCTTGACCAGCGCGCGCCGATCGAACGCGCGGACATAGATCGCGGCGTTCGGGAACGCCTCGTGCACGCCCTCAATCGTGTCGGGTTCGAGCTGATCGCCATCCATGCAGAAGCAGATCAGTTCGGCCTCCGCCGCCCCCGCCTGCCGCAACAGGTCGAGCCGCGTGCCGTCGCCGTAATAGACCTTCGCGCCGAACTCGCCGGCGATGTCGATCATCTCGATATCGGTATCGATCAGCGTCACCGGGATATCCTGCGTCAGCAGCATCTGGCCGACCGTCTGCCCAAACCGGCCATAGCCGACGATGATCGCGTTCGAGCCATCGGTCTTGGGCCCGTCGCGCTCCTGGTTCTTCGCCAGTGGTTCGGTGCGGAAGCGCCGGGTGATCCCCATCAGGAACGGCGTCGTCGCCATCGACAGCGTGATGATGGCGCCGAACAGGCTGGCCGCCTGCGGTTCGATCAGCAGCCCGGCCTGCGCCTGCGCGAACAGCACGAAGCCGAACTCGCCGCCCTGGCTGAGCAACAGCCCGAGCGCGAACGCCTGCCGCCACGTCATCTTGAACGCCATGCCGATCAGCATGATCACGCTGGTCTTGGTCGCGATCAGCGCGGCGGCCATCGCCATCACGAACACCGGCCGCTCGGCGATCGCGTTGAGGTCGAGCACCATGCCGACCGCGAGGAAGAACAGGCCGAGCAGGATCGAGCGGAACGGCTCGACATCGGCTTCGAGTTCATGCCGATACGGGCTGTCCGCGAGCATCACGCCGGCGATGAACGCACCGAGCGCGGTCGACAGCCCGAGCCATTCCATGATCGCGGCGCTGGCGATGACGGTAAAGAGGCCGGCGAACACGAACATCTCGCGCTCGCCGAGATTGCCGATGAGGCGGAAGAACGGGCGGAGCAAGAAGCGCCCTGCAACGACGAGCCCGACCACCGCAAGCACCGTATAGATCGCCAGCAGCCAGCCGGGAGGCGCATTCGCGTCGGCAGGGTTGCGGCTCATTGCGGCGACGATCGTGATCAGGGGGACGATCGAGAGATCCTGGAACAGAAGGATCGAGAACGCACGTTCGCCGAACGGGGTGCGCATCCGCCCCGAAGACCGCAACATCGGCAGCACCTGCGCGGTCGACGACAGCGCGAGCGGCAGGCCGAGCGCAAGCGCGGCGGGAAGCGAGAACTTCGCCCCGACCCAGACGATCGCGGTGATCGCGAGGCCGCAGATCGCGACCTGGAGAAGGCCCAACCCGAAGATCTCCTCCTTCATCTTCCACAGCCGTGACGGGTTCAGCTCGAGCCCGACGATGAACAGCAGCAGCGTGATGCCCAGTTCGGCGAAGCCGAGCTTCGACTCCGCATCGCCGACTAGCCCCAGCACATGCGGCCCGACGACCGCGCCCGCCACGAGATACCCCAGCGTCGCCCCGAGCCCGAGCCGCCGGAACAGCAGCACGAACATTAGACCGAACCCGAGCAGTACGACGCCGTCGCGGAGCAGCGACGGTGCCGTGCCCTCCGCCATCAGACTTTCGCCTTTGCGGCGGTGTCGGCAGCCTCGGCCGCGGCTTCGAACGCGAGCCGGATCGACGGGTGCCGCGCGGTGTAGTCGAGCGCGGGGGTGAAAATATCCATCCCCGGCCAATCGGGCGCATCGCCGTCGCGCGCAAGCCATGCCGTCAGCGCATCGCGCGTCGCGGCGAGCTCGGCGGGGGTGCGACCGAGGATGTTCGACGCCAGCAACGACGACGACGCCTGACCGAGCGCGCAGGCGCGGACCAGCAGGCCGACCTTGCTGACTTTGCCCTCATCGTCGACCGCGACATCGATCGTCACGCGGCTGCCGCAGATCGGCGAGCGTTTCTCCGCGGTCGCCATCGGCTCGGGCAGGCGTTCATGGTGGGGGATCGTGGCAGCAAGGCGCAGGATCTCGGCATTGTAGAGGGGCGCGCTCATGATTTCGGGTCGCTTGCGTTGTCGGGTCGGGAGGTCGGCGTGCGGGCGCCGAAGACGGGCTGACCGCGGCGACGGCGGTCGACGAAATCGGCGATGCCGGCGCTAGTCGCGTCGAGCAGCGGATAGGTGCGCGACCGGGTCATCCATTCGGGCCGGCGCGACGGTCCGCCGCTCATCGTATCGATCACGAGCGTGGCGAGCAGGAAGACGAGGCTGGCGAGGATGAGCCCTTTGAGCGCACCGAACCCGAAGCCCAGCGCACGGTCGACCGGGCCGAGAATGGAGGTCCGCGTCCGCGCGCCGATCGCGTTCGCGACGAGACGACCGCCGATATAGGTGACGCCGGTGATGATCGCGAAGGCCAGCACGGCTGCCCCTCCGACCGTGCCGATCATCGGCGACAACGCGGCGGCGAGCGGGATGTGGAACAGCTTCAACATCGCCACCATCGCCACCCAGGCGAACATCGACAGCACTTCGGTCACGAACCCGCGGATCAGCCCCAGCACTGCGGACCCGGCGACGGCAATCAGGACGACTATGTCTAGGGCGGTCAGGTTCATGCAGTCTGGAATAGGGACGCGGCGCGCGAACCGCTAGTGCACGCGGCGAGCGACGTGTTCAGACCGGTCATTCCGCTGCCGCGAAAACTGGAATCCTAGTGGTTCGCACCGAATACAGCGTAGTGTTCGCGCCATGCGGCGACTTCGTCCTGTAGATCCTGGGGGGCCGCGTCTCCCGAGAGGACGAAGCGCGCAACGTCGGTGTCGGGATGCATCAGCATCTTCTTTGAGCCGTCGCTGAACCAGACCGGGACCAACTGGTCGCACACGCCGTCCAGCACGGTGGCCGCCATCCCGTTCGCGATAGCGTCGCTGCCGGTGAGCATGCGGACATGAATCGAGACGCCTTCAAGGCAGTTCTGCGGCCTGTCGACGAAATTGAGCGAGACGAGAAGTCCGGACCGGTCGGGACGCGCTTCGTCCGGCAGGCTCGCGACGCGTCGCCACGCGCAGAACCAGGTCCGGCAGATGCGCGGGCGGATGGCATGGATACCGCACCCCTTGTCGGAAAGGTGGATGCACGGCGTTCCCGCGGGTTTGGCGAACTCGGGCGTGTTCACCGTCAGTTCGGTGCAGCACGCGGTGCAATCGCCGCACTCTCGATCGGGTAGGATCGGGCCCAGCAACGTCGTTTCCACGTCGGCTTGAGGCTGCATCTGCGCGCGTGGGTCGACCGGAGTCGGGGTATCACGCCGTTCCACGGTTCAATTCCCTTCGGAATCCACCGTGAAGACCATCGGCTTGCCGCGCGACATCGGCTCCCATCCCGCGGCCAACGCCGCCCGCACGCCGCGCGCGATCGTCGCGTCGTCGATCTGAAGACGCCCACGCGGCAAGCCTTTCAACAGGCGTTTCGGCGCGGGGAATTCGAGCAATGCTTCGCGCTGCGCATCGTCCTGCAACAGCGAGATCGTCATGCCCTTCCAGCCTTCGGCATCCGTGTGTTGCGGCTCGCGCTCCAGGTTCCAGTCGTATCGGGTGCCGTCGACCTCGACAGTGCCCGTGTTGCTTTTGGTGTTTGCCATGCCCGCGGCCATAGCATGGCTGTCGCGAGAGGCCATGCGTTCGCCGATTGGCCGAACCTGCCCGCCACGATGACGTCGTGTGCGGCTCGATCGACCGATGGCCGACAAAGGCCCTTACCACCCCACCCCGGCGGAGGCCGGGGCCTAATTGGAGAGGTCGTGATAACGAAGCGCAGCGGTCGTCAGCAGCGTTTCCCAATTGGGCCCCAGCCTCCGCCGGGGAGGAGACCATTCGGGACGTTAACAACGAACCGGAGCTATCCCCGTCGCAAGGGTACGTCCGACCCAACACCGTCACTAACGCTGCCCTGTTCTCCCGCGAAGGCGGGAGCCCAGTCTGGATCCCCGCCTTCGCGGGGAAACAAGTTGCCTTCCTGCGTGCGTTATCCCCGCCCCATCATGTGATCGACGAATGACGCGAGCGTCTTGAACCCCGAGAGTTTCATGCCACTCTTCTCCCCCGTCATCGACGCCGGCACCAACGCGCGTTCGAAGCCGAGCTTGCTCGCTTCCTTCAACCGCAGCGGGCCATGCGCAACCGGGCGGATCTCGCCCGACAGCGCGACCTCGCCGAACGCCACCGCGTCGACCGGGACGGGCCGCTCCGACATCGCCGATATCAGCGCTGCCGCCACTGCTAGGTCCGCGGCGGGATCCTGCACGCGGTAGCCCCCGGCGATATTCAGATACACTTCGGCATTCGAGAAGCTCAGCCCACACCGCGCCTCCAGCACCGCCAAAATCATCGCGAGCCGCCCCGAATCCCAGCCGACCACCGCACGCCTTGGTGTTGCCCCCGACGCCAATCGCACGGTCAGCGCCTGAATCTCAACCAGCACCGGCCGTGTCCCCTCCAGCGCCGGGAACACCGTCGCCCCCGTCATCGCGTCGTCACGGTGCGTCAGGAACAGCGACGACGGATTGCCGACCTCCGCCAGCCCCTCGGTCTGCATCGAGAACACGCCGATCTCGTCGGTCCCGCCGAAGCGGTTCTTGATCGCGCGGAGAATGCGGTATTGGTGGCTGCGCTCGCCTTCGAACGACAGCACCGTGTCGACCATATGCTCCAGCACGCGCGGGCCGGCGATCGAGCCGTCCTTCGTTACATGCCCGACCAGAACTACCGCCGTCCCGCGCTCCTTGGCGAAACGGATCAGCTCCTGCGCCGACGCACGCACCTGGCTGACCGTGCCGGGCGCGCCCTCGATCAGGTCGGAGTGCATCGTCTGGATCGAATCTATCACCAGCATCGCCGGCGGCTTGGTCTGCAATGTCGTCAGGATGTCGCGCGTCGAGGTCGCCGCCGCGAGTTGCACCGGCGCATTGCCGAGCCCCAGCCGCCGCGCGCGCAGACGCACCTGATCCGCCGCTTCCTCGCCAGACACGTACGCGACCGACTGCCCCGCCAGCGCCATCTTCGCCGCCGCCTGCAACAGCAGCGTCGACTTGCCGATCCCCGGATCGCCACCGATCAACGTCGCCGAACCCTCGACGAACCCGCCGCCCAGCGCGCGGTCGAGCTCGGCGATGCCGGTCGCCATCCGATCGGGAAGCTTGATCTCGGCGTCGAGCCCGACGAGCTGGATCGCCCGCCCACCGGTCTGCAGATTATGCTTCGTATGGAACGGCGTCGCGGCGGTGTTCGCCTCCTCGACCAGCGTGTTCCACTCGTTGCAATCGGCGCATTGCCCTGCCCATCGGTGGGACACCGATCCGCAGGCCTGACACACATAACGCTTCTGGGGTTTCGCCATACGCGGCATGTACGAGAACGATACGGGAACATCAATGGGCGCCGACGTGAACCGTGGCGACGCTATCGTGCGGATTTAGTGGCGCTTCACCGCACCCGGCGTTATCCGCGCGGCGATGGACGCCACCGACCTGCGTATTGCCCTGTTCAGCGGCAATTATAATTATGTTCGCGACGGCGCCAACCAGGCGCTGAACCTGCTCGTCGGGCATTTGCTGTCGCAGGGCGCAAAAGTCCGCGTCTACTCGCCGACCAACGCCAAGCCGGCCTTCCCGCCGACCGGCGATCTGGTCGCGGTCCCGTCGCTGCCGCTGCCGGCCGGGCGCGGCGAGTACAAGATGGCGCGCGGCCTGCCCGCTGCGATCCGCCGCGATCTCGATGCGTTCGCGCCGAACCTGATCCACGTTTCCGCACCCGATTTCCTCGGCCACCGCGCGATCGCCTATGGCCACCGCCACGGCCTCGCCACGGTCGCGTCGCTGCACACCCGGTTCGAGACGTATTTCCGCTATTACAAGATGGCGTTCTTCGAGCCCGTCATGATCAGGATCCTGACGCGCTTCTACAACCGCGTCGACGAAGTGCTGGTGCCGGGCCGCGGCATGGCCGAGATCGTCCACGATTGGGGCGTGACGACGCCGACCGCGATCTGGTCGCGCGGTGTGAACCACGATCGCTTCACGCCGACCCGCCGCGATCTGGACTGGCGCCGCGCGCACGGGATCGCCGACGGCGAGGTCGCGGTCGGGTTTCTCGGCAGGCTGGTGAAGGAAAAGGGCCTCGACGTCTTCGCCGACGTGATCCGCACGCTCGAGACGCGCGGCATAGCGCACAAGGTGCTGGTGATCGGCGAAGGTCCGGCGCGCAACTGGTTCGCCGAGCGCGTGCCCGGGGCAGTATTCGCCGGGTTCCAGTCGGGCGACGATCTCGGCCGTGCGGTCGCGTCGATGGACGTGTTCTTCAACCCCAGCGTCACCGAGACGTTCGGCAACGTCACGCTGGAGGCGATGGCTTCGGGCGTACCCGTCGTGGCGGCGCGCGCCTCGGGCGCGGTCGGCCTGGTCGACGACGGCGTCACCGGCTTCCTCGTTCCCCCGACCGATATCGCCGGCTATGCCGACGCGATCGGTCGGATCGTCACCGAACCGGGCCTGCGCGAGACGATGGGCTGGGCCGGCCACGACAAAGCCGCGGGCTATCTGTGGGATACGATCAACCAGGCCGTGCTTGATACGTATCTGCAAGTCATGGCCCGACGGGGAGCATAGTTCGCCACTGCGGGGTGGGCGCGGTGTGCGCTGTCCTGTTTTGCGGAGGTAGCGCCTTGTTCTGATCAAGGACACCCATTCGGAGCGACAGGTTCGCGTCATGAAGCGTATCAACCTCGGGCCGCTTGCCTGTTTCGCTTATCACCCGTTCCACGAGCGAAACCCCGTGAAAGGTTCGAGGATCAACGAGCTGGTGAGCAGGATCCTTTTACCAATTGACACATTCGCCTGGGCTAAATGCGCTTCCTACTGGTCGGTCGAACCCGGCGTAATATTGGCGGCTTTCCGTTATCGCTTTAGACTGACAAACAGAAGCTATTCAATAATTCCGCTCTTCAATGGCGGCAGGTTGTGGACTACCGTAGATTTTCTCCCATTCCGGATGAATGCTTTCGCGCGGCTATACTTCTCTAGAAGTTTAACTGCGGAAAGAGAGAATTGACCTTTTACAATAGACACGGTCGGTTAATTACCAATTCCTATAATTTCGGCAAAGCAGACCCAACGTGACCTAACAATTTCGCCGTTCCCCTAACGAACTCGGACACTCCGGTGTCAGCATAATCTGCGTCAGTTCTGTCGTAACTCACCGATCGCTCCCCGCGATGCGATGCGCGCGCCGCTGTTTTCCGAGGCCCGGTCCTCCTGGATAGGAATGCCCTATCCAATCTCAAACGCGGCCTACCCGTATTGCGGATACGGGGTCGGCACCTCGTAGCGGGCGCAGAACCAAGCCATCCGCGCGGCGCCAACACGCTAGCTACGTGACTACGGGCTGGTCACCGGCCGATGGCAGACGTGCCGGCCGCAGCGGTAGCGGGCAAGACACCAAATCCGAGCAGCGGAAAAAACCACGGATGCAAATGAATTCCTTCCGCCATCGGGCTCATATACCATTACTCATAGTGGAACAAATTCAACTTCCACTATATTTTTATTATCGAGATAGAAACTATCACCCTCTTTCCCCACAAGACTATTATTATCAAGACACTTTAAATTTTTACCTGATAATTGCCACTTGGCCGCAACATCCCAGCCTCTCATTTTCAAGCCGTTCGAAAATACGACGTTATTGCTCCGGTACGAAAGATAGTTGTTCGTAGATTTCTTTAGGTAGGTAAACCCACCATATGCAACTTGGGTCCAGGTTGTGCCGTCAACCTGACGCGGGGTTACAGTAATCCAGTATTCTGGCGGCCCTACGTCTGTAAACCAGCCCTGTTCAACGCCGTTCAAAAAAACCTTTATTTTGAATTCGCCAACAGAACTTGTGACATCTAGCGCAGGCTCGACATCGCTATTTGATATGAAATCGCCATCACCTTTGCTCATAACATCACCTCGGCTTATGATTTGCTTTTATCAATGCGTAGTTGTTAAACTTAGGCTAATGACTATTTAACATTACTACAATCCGAACATTACCGGTTGACGTGTAGCAGGGTCAAGCAATGTATATTAAGTCTCTGTATGCTATCGATTTGTATATCGACGTTAAAAACTGTTATCCACTGATATATAGTATTTTAATACGCTTGATATTGGTTCAGTTCGGATGCGATTGGCTTCATCATATAGATATCGCTCTGTTGATCAGGCGACGCTTGCATTTAAGCTTCAAGTGACCAGCTCACGCTTCTACCCGACGGTAGAAATGCAAACGCCCAATCCTTGAGGCAGAACCCTCTCCGCCCCGGCCTCGTTCGAGCGCAAGACGGCAGCGCCGCTCAACATGGGCTACCGCCATCGGTATCCCGAAACCAACAGTCCGGACTTCTCCGACCTCAGCCATTCCCCACGCCTTGAGACTTATCGCGCGCCCGCCCCGCCACAAGGGGAACGGATCGGTTTACGGCGCCAGCATCCAGTCGAACGTCAGCGGCGCCTCGCGGAAGGCGAAGCGGTCTAAGTGGCTCGACACCACGCCACGCATGCGGTCGACGTCCTCGCCCTCCGGCACCGTCAAGGCGACGTCGAGCGTGGCGGTGTCGGCGCGCATGTCGAGCACCGCGCCGTTCGGGAAGGCGATCCGTCCTTCTTCGGCCGAAAAGGTCACCTCCATCTTGTGGCTCCAGTGCTTGGCGAGTTGCTGGAGATACTTGCTGGCGGACTGCGTCGGCACGCGCGCGACCGAAATGATGGGCGAGACGCTCACTTGAGCCGCTCGATCTTCTGCGCCGCCTCGTCGAGCAGGCCCGCGACCGCGTGCAGCGTGTCCTCGTTCACGTCCTCGCGCATCAGCCGCGTCTGCAGCACCTGGCGCAGATTGCCCATCGCGCGGCGGATCGGTGCGCCGTCGGTCCGTTCGGACTCGGCGCCGACGGCGGCCAACCGGGCGAACAGCGCCTCGACGATCTCCGCATTGTCCTTCAGCAACTGGCGCCCTTCGTCGGTCACCGCGAA
The DNA here is from genome assembly GCF_003688595.1 of Sphingomonas sp. PP-F2F-G114-C0414. Classification (GTDB taxonomy): domain Bacteria; phylum Pseudomonadota; class Alphaproteobacteria; order Sphingomonadales; family Sphingomonadaceae; genus Sphingomonas. The sequence continues at coordinate 868,577 of NZ_RCWT01000009.1, read as the reverse complement.
GCGCTTCTTGGAACCTTCCGACTTCTGCTCGTCGATCAGCCCCATGTCGTCGAGCGTACTGAGCGTGGGATAGATCACGCCCGGGCTTGGCGCATAGCTGCCACCCGCCAGTCCTTCGATCTCGCGGATCAGGTCGTAGCCGTGGCGCGGTGCATCCGCGATCAGCTTCAACAGCACGAGCTTCATCTCGCCGCCGTCGAAGACCCGGCGGCCGCGACCGCGTGCTCCCCCGCCCGACTTCCAATGGCCATGGTCCTCACCATGCTCGCGACGGCCGTGGCCGCCATGCCGGGGGCCACCGCTCCACGGTCCAAATCCCATTTCGTTACGCATTTGAGTATTCTCCGATATCTCTAAGATGGTTTGAGATATATCGCAGAATATTCCGAATTCAAGGGATGCGCTGAATTTTGTTCGATCGCGCCTAGCAGCAGTCCAGAGGCCGCCCCCCGCCGCCAAGGGTTCAATGTCGGCGCCACACCCCTTATGTTCTTTCAGGCGAAAGACCTGCCGCAGCGATGTCGGCGATGCCGTGCGCCGCGGTATCGCCCGCTGCGCCCCCCTCGATCCGTGGAACCCGAGACCCGATGTCCGACACGCTCTTCAGCGCCAACGCACCGCGACCGCTTGCGGAAATCCTGCGCCCGCGCCGGTTTTCGGACATCATCGGCCAGGAGCATCTCGTCGGGCCCGAGGGCGCGCTCGCGCGGATGATCGCTGCCAAGCGCCTGTCCTCGTTCATCCTCTGGGGCCCGCCTGGGGTCGGCAAGACGACGATCGCGCGGCTGATGGCGGACGAGGTCGGCTACAATTTCATCCAGCTTTCTGCGGTGTCGACCGGTATCGCCGACCTGCGCAAGGCGCTGGCGGAGGCCACGCGGCTGCGCGAATCGGCGTCGAAACCGACCGTCGCGTTCGTCGACGAGCTTCACCGGTTCTCGCGGCCGGTGCAGGACGCGCTGCTCCCCGCGGTCGAGGATGGGACGATCGTGCTGATCGGCGCCACCACCGAGAATCCGAGCTTCAGCCTGGTATCCGCACTGTTGTCGCGCGCGAAGGTCTACACGCTCAACCGGTTTGCCGCCGCCGACCTCCACCGCGTGATCGCGCGGGCGGAAGCGCATTTCGAACGTCCCCTGCCGCTCACCGACGATGCGCGCGACGCGCTGGTGGCGATGGCGGACGGCGACGCGCGCTATCTGCTCGGGCTGTGCGAGGATATCGTCGCGACCGATCATCCATCCGATCTCGATACCATCGCGCTCGCCACCTTGGTGCAGCAACGCGCGCCGCTCTACGACAAGGGGCAGGAAGAGCATTTCAACCTGCTCAGCTGCTTCCACAAGAGCCTGCGCGGTAGCGATCCCGATGCGGCGCTGTACTGGGCGGCGCGGATGATCGCCGGTGGCGAGGACCCGTCGGTGGTGTTCCGCCGGCTGTGCTGCGCGGCGTCGGAGGATGTCGGCATGGCCGATCCGCAGGCGCTGGTCCAGGTGATGACCGCGTGGCAGGCGTTCGAACGCGTCGGCCTGCCCGAGGCGCGGTTGTTCCTGGCGCAGGCGATCAACTATGTCGCGACCGCGCCGAAATCGAACGCCTCGTACCGCGCGTTCGACAAGGCCAGCGCGCTGGCGAAATCGACCGGGTCGATCGCGCCGCCCAAGCGCATCCTCAACGCGCCGACCAAGCTGATGAAGGAGCTCGGCTACCACGATGGGTATCAATACGACCACGATCACCCCGATGCGTTCGCCGGGCAGAGCTTCTTCCCCGACGAACTCGGCGGACATGATCATCCGGTGCTCTACGAACCCAACGAGCGCGGCTTCGAACGCGACGTGAAGAAGCGTCTCGAATTCTGGAACCGCCGCCGCAAACAGGCGCCCGAAGGCAAGGACTGACGTGAGATTGGACAACGGCGCGCGCCGATCTGCGTGGCGATGCGTTGGGGGTGCTCGTCCTGCCATCCCCAAGCCGTGAGATCCTCATGTCCATCATAGACCCCGCGCGCGACTATGCGACGCGCGACGCCAGCATCGTCGTCAACAGCTACACCACCGTGCTCCGCCGCCCCGGGGTTCCGCACGAGGTGTTCGCGACCTATTGGCGCGACGTCCACGGCCCGCTGTGCTCGCGCATCCCGGGGCTCGGCTGGTATGTCCAGACACATTTGAACCGCGAGCAGGACGCGCATCTGTGGCCGGCGATCGACGGCATCGCCCCGTTCGACGACTATGTGTTGGATGGCGGCGTCGAGATCGGCTTCGCCTCCGCCGAGGATCAGGACATTTTCAACGATGCCTGCGCGATCCTGTTCGCGGACGAACAGAACATGTTCGCGGCGACCGTCGCCTATGCGCTGCCGAAGGGGTCACGGACGCTGGTCGACCGCGCGCCGGACCCGATCCCGAACGGCGATGACGGCCTCGACCGCCTCCATGTCCATTTCGGCGCGCGCCACGACGACGCGGCAGGCTTTGGCGCGTACATGACGCAGTTCGCCGAGACGCTGGCGGGCGATCCGGCGGTGCTGAAGGTGCGGCTCCATGTGCCCGAGCGCTACGACAATGCGGACCCCGCCCCGCCCGCGCCCAACGTCGACCACAGCGTGCCGCCCGAACGCGCGCTGGTCGCGATCCTCGACATCGCGTTCGCCACGCCGATGACGCGCCGCGCATTCTACGCGTCCGACGCGTTCCAGCGCGCCACCGCGGAGCAGCAGGCGCATATCGCCTACACCTCGGCGTTCGCGGTGAGCGGGGTCTACACCTATGTCCGCGACGGCGCGCTGACGGTCGCGGGTCTGCGCGGCAGCCGCCCCGCGCAGCTGATCGAACGGCTCGGCGCCGCCAACCAGGTCGCCGACGACGCCCGCCACCTGCTCTTCACAGGCAAACTCAGGGGCTAGGCGCGGGTCGCAGCACCCTTTGCCCGGCGGCTGGCCAGCGTGCTGCCGGGCACCGAACGCCCGACCGAGCCGTCGATCCGATAGCGCACCATCACGCCGATATGATCCGACAGCATCGCATTGTCGGGACCGCGGCCGAACGGCGCGCTGAGCGCGAGCGGCTGGACGGCGGCGGCGGTCGACGGACGATACAGCAGGAAATCCTTCGCGCGCCCGGTCGAGTAGGCGATGTCGGCAGGCTGCGTCACCAGGCAGGTCCGCGACTCCCGGCACTTCAGCGAGCCGCCGGTCAGCGCGGTCGCTCCGCCGAACATGTGCTGCGCGAAATAGGCGCGCCGCGCGATGTCGCGGCCGACGTTGAAGTCGCCTGCCACCAGCATCGTCCCGCCGGGCCGCGCCATCGAACCGATGAACCCGCTGAGCACGTCGATCTGTCGCCGATATGCGTACAGCGCGCGCGGCTCGGACACGCCGGTCGCGCCGTTCGAATTGAGATGCGTGTCGATCACCGTGACCGGCCCCGCGACACCGGGCACCGCGATCAGCGCCGCCATCGCGCCCTTGTTCGCGAGGCAGTCATAGCCCGCACAGACCGGATAGCTGATCCGCCGCACCGCCAGGATCGGATAGTCGGAGAAGATCGCGAGACCACTGCCGACATGCTTGCCGACCCGCTCGCCGCGCAGCATGCTGCCATCCGCGACGAACTGCCGGTCCTGTGCGGTTGCGGGGTCCGCGGTCGCCTCGGCCGGCGCGCCGAACGCGACGTAGCGATAGCCTGCCGCGGCACCGATCGCCTTGGCCTCGGGCACGAACGATTCCTGCAACGCGACGATTCCGGGCTGCCGTCCCTCGGCGCGCATCGTGCGAAGCTGCGCGGCGATCGCCGACAACGCGCTCGATCGGTCCTCCGCGACCGGCCAGGGCACGCCGTGGACGTTGTAGGTCATCACCGACACGCTCGTGCCGGGCGCGGTCATCACGGCGGGGGGCGCTGCAGCGGCCGGCGCAGCGCTTCCGACCAGCGCGGCGATACCGACACCCAAACTCGCGATCCGTACCGACACCGTGCGATCTCCCTGCTCTTGCTTCGACGACGAGACGCCGCCGCGGCATCGGTTCCACATGTCCCGAGTAAAACTTCCGCGATTTTCCGGTGTGCGACACTGCGGATCGATCGCCTCGTCGGCGTCTCCCAAGTAACGCCAAGGGGGAATGTCATGACGGCTCGCGATCGCGCCACGCTCGCCAAGGTTGCCGCCAAGGTGCCGGCGGTGATGACGGCGTTCTGGATCATCAAGATCCTCGCCACCACGCTCGGCGAGACCGCGGGCGACACGGTCAGCATGTCGCTGAACCTCGGCTACCTCACCGCCACAATCGTCTTCGTCGCGATCCTGGTGCTGCTGGTGTGGCGACAGATCGCGGCGGACCGTTATCGCCCCGCGCTCTACTGGGCGACGATCATCGCCTCGACGACCGCGGGCACGACACTCGCCGACTTCGCCACCCGGTCGCTCGGCATCGGCTACCCCGGTGGATCGCTGCTCCTGCTCGGCTGCGTCGTCGCATCGCTGGCGCTGTGGCACAACCGGCTCGGCTCGGTGTCGGTCGAAACGGTCCACGAACCCCGCGCGGAACTGTTCTACTGGCTGACGATCACGTTTTCGCAGACGCTGGGCACCGCGCTCGGCGACTGGACTGCGGATACCGGCGGGCTCGGCTACGGCGGTGCCGCGATCCTGTTCGGCATCGTGCTCGCAGGGGTAACCGCGCTGTATCTGTGGACCGCGGTAGACCGGGTGCTCCTGTTCTGGAGCGCGTTCATCCTCACGCGCCCGCTCGGCGCCGCGGTCGGCGATTTCCTCGACAAGCCGCTCGATCATGGCGGACTCGCGTTCAGCCGACCCGATGCGTCCGCGGTGCTGGTGATCGCGATCGTCGTTCTGGTACTGCTCAAACCCTTGTACCCGTCCGGACGCCGCGCCACCTGAGCCGCGATGCCGAGCCCACCGCCTGTGAATACCGAACCCGGCAAGGCGACGCGGTTCACCCGGTTCACCGCGATCGACTGGTCTGGCGCGCAGGGGCACCGCCACAAAGGTATCGCGGTGGCGACCTGCGGGGTCGGCGACGCTGCGCCGATCCTGGTATCGCCCCCCGACTCGGCGGCCTGGTCGCGCGCGGACGTGCTCGACTGGCTGCTCGATCAGCGCGATTCGCCGATGCTGATCGGGCTCGACCTTTCGCCAGGGTTTCCCTTCGTCGATCAGGGCGGCTATTTTCCCGGCTGGCAGCAAAGCCCCGGCGACGCGCGCGCGCTGTGGAACCTGGTCGAGACGCTGTCGTCGGCCGATCCGCATCTCGCGGTCGACACGGTCCTGCGCGATCCCGACATCCGCCGCCATTTCCGCCAGCACCGCGATTGCGGCGATCTGTTCGCGGGCGGCGCTGGCCGGATGCGCGTGTGCGAGCGGGGCCAGCGCGCGATGGGCTTCGCGCCGACGAGCTGCTTCAACCTGGTCGGCGCGGCGCAGGTCGGCAAGTCGAGCCTGACGGGGATGCGCGTGCTGCACCGGCTGGCGGGCCGAATCCCGGTCTGGCCGTTCGATTTGCTGCCCGATCACGGTCCGGCGATCGTCGAAATCTACACCACCGTCGCCGCGCGCGCCGCCGGCATCCGCAAGGGCCTGAGCAAGATGCGCGATGCCGCCGCGCTCGACATGGCGCTGGCAGGGCTCGGCAGCGACCCGCATACGCCGCTGCCGCGCTACGACGATCACGCCACCGACGCGATCCTGACCGCGGCGTGGCTGCGCGCGAACGCGGATCGCGCGGATCTCTGGGCGCCGGCAGCCATGACGCGCGATATCGCCCGCTCCGAGGGCTGGACCTTCGGCGTTTCTTGAAGCATTGGAGCGCAACGTCGCGGACGCCTTGCCGCTGCGCACGTGGGCCGGTTTAGCTCAGTTGGTAGAGCGCCAGTTTTGTAAACTGGATGTCGCGGGTTCGATTCCTGCAACCGGCACCACTTTTCACCGCCGTTGGACAGACAGTCGAAACTCTTCGGCGGAAATGGCCTCTGTCTCGAGGTCCTGAAGCGGCTCGCCAAAGCGCCCGCCCCGCCTCGTCGAACAAATGGTTCGCCCGTCGAGGACAATATGGTTGCGCCGGAATTTTGCGCGCGTTGACATTACGGCGTGGGTCCACGATGGTATTCGCATGTACGCTCCTGCGACACATAAGCGTTTTCGCGACCACGCTGGCCAACTCGCCGCACGCGGTTAGCCCGAGCTCGCGGCCAATGCCGCTGGAGTTCGGGCTTTATTCGATCTGACCTTTGGGACGCGCGCTGCGCGCCCATGATCTCGAATGTGCGGAAACCGTAAAATGGCAGACAATATCTCGAAATCCGACGATCCTTCTGCGAACGACCATAAGCCGCCGGTTCGCAGCCCGTCGCCCCAGCCTTTTCTGAGAATGCGCCCTAAACACTTCTTCTCGAACAAATTCGACATGGAAATCGTCGAGGACTATTCGAAAGCCGATGCTGCGGGTGCACCGGATGGGAAGCGGAACTGGCTCGGTAGACTTATGGAGCTGAACCTTCTGCTTCTGATCCTTTTGATCGGCGTGCCGGTGCTGGTGTATTGCATCTTGTCCTCGGCGGCCTGACCCGGAACCGGACATCCGCGCCCAACCGGCTCGGCCAGTCACAGGCCGCGCCGCGTACCTGGCCCCTCTGCCCCCGGCGCGTATTGTCTTCGCCGGGGGGACGCTCCACACCGTGAGCCATGCCTTCCAGCCGACCCGACATGGCCGATTTCACCTATTTTCTGGCGATCGCGCGACACCGCAGTTTCAGTCGCGCGGGGCTCGAACTCGGCGTCACCGCTTCGGGCCTGAGCCATGCGCTGAAGGGGCTGGAAGGACGGCTTGGCGTGCGTCTGCTCAACCGCACCAGCCGCAGCGTCACGCTCACCGCGGCCGGGGAGGCGCTGCGCGATGCGGTCGAAGGACCGTTCGCCGAGATCGCTGTGGCCGTGGAAGGCCTCAACCGCTTTCGCGACACGCCGGCCGGGCGGATACGCCTCAACGTCGTCGCCGACGCGGCGACCTTGCTGCTCGGGCCGGTGATGTCGGCGTTCGCCGACCGCTATCCGGACGTCGAGGTCGACATCGTCGCCAGCAACCGGATGATCGATGTGATCGACTCCGGGTTCGACGCGGGCATCCGTCATGGCGGCACGGTGCCGGAGGACATGATCGCGCAGCGGCTGTCCGCCGACCTGCGCTGGGTGGTCGCGGCGGCGCCGTCGTATCTCGCGCGGTTCGGTACGCCGGCGACCCCCGCCGATCTCGTTCGGCATCGCTGCATCGGTGTGCGGTTGGGGGACGATCGCATCTATCGCTGGGAATTCGAGGGACCGGACGGGGAGTTCGCGGTGCCGGTCGCGAGCCGCATCACCGCCGACGATGGCCGCGCCATGCTGGCGATGGCGCTCGGCGGCGCCGGACTAGTCTATGGCATCGCGCCGATCTTCGCGCCCCATGTCGCATCCGGTGCGCTGTCGCTGGTGCTGGAGTCCTGGTCGACGACCGGCCCCGGCTACGAACTGTATTACCCGAGCCGCCGCCATGTGCCGACCGGGCTCCGGGCATTGATCGACTTGATCAAGGAGTTGCAGCCGCTCGGGCGGTGATGCGCAACGGTGAGTGTTGCTCACAGGTCCTTGGAGCGCATCGGGGCTAATCGCCGTCGATGAACAGGCCTATCTCGCCCGAGAAATACGCCGCCGCGTTCCGAGGAGAGCTTCGCTGACCACCGCAACCCTGATCGAAGCCGAGCACGGCCACGCGTCGCAAGCCTCCGCATGGGGCGCGGTGTACGCGATGACGCTCTGCACCTTCGTGCTGGTGGCATCCGAATTCATGCCGGTCAGCCTGCTCAGCCCCATTGCGGCCGATCTCCGGCTCTCCACAGGCCAGACGGGCCAGGCGATCGCGATCTCGGGCCTGTTCGCGATGATCGCCAGCCTGTCGCTCGGCCGGCTCATCAACGGCATCGATCGCCGCCTCGTCCTGCTCGGGCTGACCGCCCTGCTGATCGTGTCTGGCGCCGTGGTGGCCTGCGCGCCGAGCTACGCGATGCTGATGCTCGGACGCGCGGTGCTCGGGATTGCTATCGGCGGCTTCTGGTCGATGTCCGCGGCGATCGCGATGCGGCTGGTGCCGGCGGAGGCGGTGCCCAAGGCGCTCGCCATGCTCAATGGCGGCAACGCGCTCGCCACGGTGATCGGCGCGCCGCTGGGCAGCTTTCTCGGTGGCCTGATCGGCTGGCGCGGCGCTTTCTTCTGCGTGGTGCCGATCGCGATCGCCGCGACCGCGTGGCAGGCTTTGGCGCTGCCGTCGCTACCCGCCGAACGACGCGTCGGGGGCCGCGGCATGGTGGTCCTGTTGCGGCGCAGGACGGTCCTGCTCGGGCTGGCCGGCGCGGTCCTGCTCTTCATGGGCCAGTTTGCGCTCTACACCTATCTTCGTCCGTTCCTCGAACAGGTGACGCGGGTCGGGCTGGGCACGCTTTCGACGCTGCTGCTCGTGGTCGGCGTCGCGGGGTTCATCGGCACGACGCTGATCGGTCGCCTGATCGGCCGCCGGCTTCACCTCCTGCTCGCGGCAATCCCGGCGATCATGGCCCTCGTCGCGGTCGGCCTGGCGATCTTCGGGACGTCGGCCGCCATCGTCGCGGTCCTGCTCGCCGTGTGGGGCTTCGTCGCCACCGCGGCACCGGTCGGATGGTGGACCTGGTTGACCCGCGCCGCCCCCGATCATCCCGAAGCCGGTGGCGGACTGATGGTCGCGGTGGTCCAGTTCGCGATCATGTCCGGGGCGACCATCGGCGGCCTGGCGTATGATGCGGCCGGACCGAGCACGGAGTTTCTCGGCTGCGCGGCGATCCTCAGCGCGGCAGCAGCGGTCGCGCTGTTCTGCGGCACCGACCGCGCCGCCGCCTGACCGCGTCCCGCACCCCCTCGCGCCGGTACGCGCACTATCTCTCACGGCCGACGAACCCGCCGAAGCCAGCAAGGCATTCGGCGATATCCCGTCATGATCACCCACAAAGGAGTCGTTCGATGCACCTCAAGCGCGCAGGATCGCAACCGTCGCAGCCCGGCCCAGCCGAGTATTTCACCGGCAGCGTGCGTATCGACCCGCTGAACGCGCCGCCCGCTCCCGCCCGTCATTCCTGCGCGGCGGTGACGTTCGAGCCCGGCGCGCGGTCGTACTGGCACACCCATCCGCTCGGCCAGACGCTGATCGTCACCGCCGGCTGCGGCTGGACGCAGTGCGAGGGCGAAAAGATCGTCGAAATCCGCGCTGGCGACGTGATCTGGTGTCCTCCAGGCCACAAGCACTGGCATGGTGCGACCCCGACGACGGCAATGACCCACATCGCCGTCCAGGAATCGCTCGACGGCAAGAACGTCGAATGGCTCGAGCCCGTCACGGATGCGCAATATGCCGGCGTTCGGGACGATGCCTGAGACCGTGCCGCGCCGCTCGACCCATCCACCAGGATCGCGAAACGGCTAAAGGTGTGGAACACGGAGGCCCGGCTTGATAGCTTGGGCAATGCCTATGTCTCCCGCCACGCGCATCGCTTCCCTGCTGGTGCTCACGACGCTCGGCGCATCGGTCATGGCCAGGGAAGACCGTCCGGTGCGGAGCGTTCGCTTCGTGGGACCGGTCGAGCGGGTTACCACCGCCGGCCTCCCCAACTTGTCCTCCATTCTCGCCCGGCTGGCAGCGATCGATCCGGCGCATCCGCTGGGCGACGGGAGCACTGCACAGACGCTGAGCCTGTTCGGTCGGGAAGACCTGATCGCGGCGAGCAGCAAGGACTATCAGGCGAAGGCATGCGCGCCGGTCGAGGCCGCAACGGACGTTCTGACCGAGATCGAGCGACGCGCGCGGACGACCTCGATCGTCATCATCACCGAGAGCCACGAACGCACCGACCATCGCGGATTCAGCGCCGCGGTCGCGACGCGGTTGCGGCCGCTCGGGTACGATACGCTGGCACTGGAGACGCTGTCTCCGTCGATGACCGGCACGCCGACGCGAGATCTGCCCGCGTTCGTCCGGCAGCCGGCGCTGCCGTATTTCGAGGACGGCGACGGCCATTATCTCTCTGAGGCGGGGTACGGGCGGCTCGGTCGACGTGCGGAGGCGCTCGGCTATCATCTCCTGGCCTACGAGTTCATCGACGAACATCCGGCGGCGGACGCGACGATGGACCAGCGGATCGCAACGCGCGAGGAAGGACAGGCGCGCAACCTCGCCGCCTACGTCCACGATCATCCCGGTGCCAGGCTGCTGGTCCATGTCGGCTACTCGCATGCCGCGGAGGTGCCACGCGCCGACGGCACCCGGTGGATGGCCGCGCGGCTCAAGGCGACGACCGGAATCGATCCGCTCACCATCTCGCAGACGACGTGTCGCGGCGGTGGCGGCGAGGTGCGGCTGTCCGCGCTGCCGAACGACGAGCCGCCCGGCACGTTCGACCTGGTCGTCGATCACCCTACCGCGCGCTTTGTCCGCGGGCGCCCGCTATGGCGGCAGCGGGCCGGCGACCTGCCGGTCAGCATCCCGCGCGGGCTGTATCCGGCAAGCGGCTGGCGCGTCGTCGAGGCCCGCCCGGTCGGCGAGCCCGCCGCCTCCGTGCCGCTGGATCGGATCGCGATCCGCGCGGGGGATGATGTCGCGCTGATGCTGCCGGCAGGGCGCTATCGGTTGCGAGTGATCGACGTGGGACCGGCGCTAGGATCGCAGACACCCGGCAAACCGGCCCTGTGAACGGCGAACGGCAGGCTCCGCGCTTGATCCCTGCTCGCCAGCCCGTCCGCAAATGCAGCCCGCTCAGCGGATCGTGACGATCACCTGGTCGGCGGCGCGACCGGCTGGGTCGACGAGCCGCAACCGGTGTCGGCCCGGCGGAGCGAAGAACAGCAGTTGTTGCGCGGCGGGGCCGAGGTCGCGGTTGTCGAGGAAGACGTGATGCGCGCGGACGTCGCCGGTGGTCTCGATCGCGAGGCGCTGGCGGTCGGCGGGGATGTCGGGATCGATCGCGTAGACGCTGCCCGAGGCGGGGTTGACGATGCGCGCGCGCCGGGCGGTGGCCGGCGCCGCGGCGATCAGCGACTGGCCGGTGCCGCGGAGGAAATATTCGATGCGGGGCTGCTCGATCGCATCGGCGAATGCGATGCGGCGGTGCTCGACGCCGGCGGGCATGGGCGGCCCGCGTTCGTCGTCGCGTCCGAGCGCGAGCATAACGTCGCGCCACACCGGCGCCGCGCCGCTGGTGCCCGAGACCGCGCGCATCGGATCGCCCTCGACGTTCCCGACCCACACGGCGACCGTATAGCGGCGCGAGAACCCGACGCACCAATTGTCGCGCATGCCTTTCGAGGTGCCCGTCTTTACCGCGGTCCAGAACGGCAGGCGCAGGGCCGAGTCCAAGCCAAAGGTGGCGGCGCGGGCATTGGGGTCCGCCATCATGTCGGCGACGATCCAGGCTGCGGCAGGGGTCGTGACCGGGCGAGGTGCAACGTGGGGCGCGTCGGCGGTGAGGCGCAGCGGCGACCAGCGGCCGCCATTCGCGAGCGACCGATACGCGTCGGCCTGTTCGAGCAGCGTCACCTCGGCCGATCCGAGCGCAAGGCTGAACCCGTAATAATCGCCGTCCTCGACGAGGCCACGATAGCCCGTATCCCATAGCCGGTCGCGGAACGGTTCGACCCCGACCAGCAACAGCGTCCGCACCGCGGGCACGTTGAGCGACCCCGCCAGCGCACTGCGCACCGACACGCGCCCCTTGAACCCGCGATCGTAGTTCTGCGGTACGTACAGCCCCGACGCCGTGTCGAGCTGCACCGGGGAATCGTCGAGCACCGAGGCCGGAGTCAGATATCCGCGCTCGATCGCCTGCGCGTAGAGGAACGGTTTCAGCGTCGACCCGGCCTGGCGATAGGCGTTGGCGGCATCGACCGCCGGCGCGGTCGAGGCGCCGCCGATCCCGCCGACATAGGCGAGGACGTCGCCGCTCGCATTGTCGATCACCACCGCGGAACCGTCGCGCGCGCGCGATCCGCCAAGCCCGAGCAGCTGGCGACGCAGCGCGGCGGCGACCGTGCGCTGGAGCGCGGCGTCGAGCGTGGTGGTGATCCGCAGGCCGGGCTTGGTCAGCAGGCGGTCGGCGAGATGCGGCGCGAGCCCCGGATCGAGCGCCAGCGTCCGCACAGGCCCGAGCATCGACGCGGCCTCGCTCGCGAACCGTGCGCAGTCGCCTGTGCCACCCAGGCGACACGCCCGCGCGGCGATGCGCGGTGCGGGTGCCTGCGGATCGGGCAGCAGTGCGGTCAGCAGCAGCGCGTCGTCGCGCGCCATCGCGGCGGGGGTCTTGCCGAACAGCGACAGCGCCGCCGCACCGATCCCCTGCGCCTCGCCGCGGAACGGTGCGAGGTTGAGATACGCCTCGAGGATCTGGTCCTTGCTCCAGGTCATCTCTAGCGATCGGGCCGCGCGCATCTGGCGGAGCTTGTCGCGCCAATCGCGTGCGCCGGGCATCGCCAGCGTCGGCGACAGGAATGCGGCGACCTGCATCGAGAGCGTGCTAGCCCCCCTGCCCCGCTCGCCCTTCGCGCGCGCGCTAACCGACCCGAGGATCGCCAGCCAATCGACGCCGCCATGGCTGCGGAAGCGGGCGTCCTCCGCCGCGACGACGGTGGTGGGCACGACCGGTGCGATCTGGTCGAGAGGTACCCACGCCAGCCGTCGCGCGGCGAAATTGACGCGCGCGCTGTCGATCAGCACGCCGTGGCGATCGTACAGCCACGCCTCCGACGGCTTCCACGCAGCGCGCACCTGCGCATAGCCCGGCAGCGGCGGCGGGAACGTCGCCCAGTCGAACCCCACCGCGGCGAGGATCAGCACCAGCAATCCGACAAGCGCCGCGCGCTGCTTCATCGATCCGCGACGACCATCGTCTGGTTCGGCACCGCGGCGCGTATTGCGGGGGAATACATCGCCTCGACCCGGCTAGGCGGCATCTGGAACCGGCCGGCGCCATTGAGCCGCAGCGTGTACGTCACGGTGGTGGTCCCCTTGGGCAGCCACGCGAAATAGGCGCGCCACGTATCGCGTCCGCGTTCGACGTAGCTGGGACCGCCGCCCTCCCCTTCTGCCCCGCCGCCCTGCTGGAGCAGTTGCGACTGGCCGCCGAGATCGCCGATCACGGTCGCGCCGGCGGGCACCGGATCGCTGATCGCGACCCAGTTGCGCTCGGCGGTCGCCTCGACCGACAGCGTCACGCGGAGTACGTCGCCCGTCGTCAGCCGCCCGGCGGTGCGGGCCTGCACGACATCGACTTTCCGCGTCAGGCGATAGCCGGCGAACAGCGGTTGCCGAAGCGGTACCGCCGCCGAAATCGACACGGTCGCCCACGGCCCTGCCCCGCCGCCTTGCGCCAAGCGAAGCGGTCCGGCGGCGGCCAGCGGGAACGACACCGTCCGCGCCGGTTCCGCCAGCGGCCAGCCACGCGCAACGCTACGCCCAGCGTAGGACAGCATCGTCGTCCCCGTGACCGCCTGCGCCGGATAGACCTGCGCGAACCGCCGCGCGGCGATCGCACCCCAGGCGTTGGCGGTGGTCGTATCCCAATGCCCGCGCGACTGGCGCAGCGCCGTGCCGACCATCAGCCGCGGCGCGTCGTCCTGCCAACCCGGCCGCCCAAGCACCGCCGCGGTGGCCTTGTTCGCCGCCTCGTCCGCCGACGACATCAGCCACCACGACGCGTTGGCCGAGTCCGACAGATCGAGCCGCGTGCCCTCGAACACGAGGCGCGTGCGCAAAACTGCTTCGGCCTGCGCCTTGGCCTCGGTCGACGCGCCGGGGATCGCCGTCAGCGCGGTGATATAGTCGGCGAGGCTCGCGGTCGGCATTTCCGCGGACGTCATGCCGATCTGGCCAAGCATCGCCGGGGTGGCCTCGCCCTGCCGCGCCAATGCCGCCAGAGCCGCGACCTTGGTCAGGCGGACGTCGCCGTAATCCTCATGCCGCAAGCGCCCGTCGAGCACCGCCTTCATCGCCTCGATCATCCGCGCGCGCTGCACCGGCGGCAGCGACAGGTTCGCCGCGCCCGTCATCGACAGGACATAGGCGGTCAGCGCCTCGGACCCCTGCAGGCTGTCGCCGGGAAAATACCGGAGCAGGCCGTCGGGCGCCTGATAGGTCGGAATCTCGCCCGCCAGCGCCGCCCAGCCCGCCATGTCGCCGAGCACGACGACCCGCGACAGCCGCTGCTCGAAACAGTTGAACGGATAGCGGCTCATATAGTCGCGCACGCCGGCGAGCGAGGGCGCCAGCGTATCGGCAAGGTGGATATCGACGCTGCCACGACCCGGCAACGCGCCCATCGGCGGCGCGATCGGGATCAGCGTATTCTCGCCGACCTTCGCGAGCGTCGCCGCCCAGATCTCGGTCGGGACCGCGGGGATGACGTCCTGCGTCACCGTGACCTGATCGGTCGCACGGCCGTCGGTACTCTTCGCGCGCACCGTCCAGCGCAGCGTATCGACTCCGGACGGCGCGGTGAGGTTCCACGCCACCGGTGCAGCACCGCCCGCGGGAATGGTGACGGTGAGCGGCTTGCCCTGCGCAATTCGCGGGAAGACGTCGACGTTCGCGGTGACCGTCATTGCACGGTCCGATCCGTTCCGCAGCGTGAACCGCGCACCGTAGAAATCGCCCGAACGGACCAGCGGCGGCATCCCGGCATACAACGACAGATCTTGCGCGGTACGGATGTCGGTGCTGCCGGTACCGAACGCCTGCGCGCCGTCGGTGGCAATCGCGACGAGCTTGAACGACGACAGCGCGTCGGACAGCGGCACGGAAACGCGCGCACGCCCTTGCGCATCGAGCGGGACATGGCCCTTCCACAACAGCACCGGCTGGAAATTCTCGCGGTTGAGCCCCGACAGGTCGCCGCCACCACCGCCGCCACCCGCTTCGAGCGCCTTGCGTCCATAATGCCGCTTGCCGACGACCTGCATCTGCGCGGTCGCGGTCAGCACCGACAGCGGACGATCGCCCATCATCGCGTCGAGGATTTTCCAGCTGTCGTTCGGCGCGAGTTGCAGCAACGCCTGGTCAACCGCGGCGAACGCGACATCGGCCTCGCGCGCCGGGCTGCCATCGGGCTTCCGCACCTGGATCGCGACATTGGCCGTCCCCCGCGGCGCGTAACGCTCGCGGTCCGCCTTGACCGCGACGGCGAGCGTGTGGCCCTCCCAGCCGACCTTCACCTTGGCGATGCCGAGGCGGTAGGCGGGCTTGGCGAGATCGACCAGCGCGGTCGGCTCGGCTGCATCCTCCGGCGTATCCGACAGCCCGAGCGTCCGCGCGATCCGGTGGATCCAGCTCCAGAACCCGCTCTCGACGCGGCCGCGCACGACCAGCACCGAGACATAGACGTCGGGCGCATAGGCCGCGTCCATCGGCACCTCGATCACCGGGTCCTTGCCCGACAATTCGGTGACGAAGCTCGACAACACGCCCTCGCGCTCGACACTGACCAAAGCGGTCGCCGAGCGGAACGGCATCCGCACCTGGAACCGTGCGGTCTCGCCCGACGCATAGGTGAGTTTCTCGGGAACGACGTCCATCCGGTCGCCATTGTCGCCGCCGAACCACCAGTCGTCGTTCCCGGCGAGCCACACCGACTTCACCGCCCGCGCGACGTTGCCGTCGGCGTCGGTGGTGGTGACGACCGCGTAGATCTCGCCCGAGACGCCCGGGTCGGCCTTGCACTGCGCAAGCCCCTGCGCGTCGGTGGTGGCGCTGCACGACGCCGACAGCTTGGTCGTCCGCATCCGGTTGTCATAGGCGTAGAACCCGCCGATCAGCCGCCGCCGCGCGGTCAGGATCTGGCGGCTGTAGAGCGCGACCGACAGCTTTTGCCCCTTGATCGGCTTGCCGTCGGTATCGAGCGCGACGAAGCGCAGGCGAAGATCGTCCGCGCGCATCATCCAGCCATCGGTGGCGACGCCGAGTTGCACGCCCGAGGCGTAGATCGGGATCGATTTCGAGGCGGTCAGCGTCTCGCCGTTCGCATCGCGGTAATCCATCTCCACCTGCATATCGGTCGTGCCGGGGAGGGTCTGCGGCATGTCGACCGTCATCCGCCGCGTGCCGTCGCTGCCGAGCGTCGCCGGCAGCATCTGGGTCGGCGGCAACGGCGTCTTCGCATCCTCGCCCTCGCCGTCGAGCGGCTTGACGCCCTCGCTGATCGGTTCGCCGCCGAAGCTGAACTTGTCGTAGCCGACAGGAGTCGCACTATGCGCGAACCAGCCGATGCGGACGTCGACCGGCAGGCCGGGGGCACCGCCGCCCGAGAGATAGCCGGCGAACAGGTCGAGCTGTGCAGTGCGCGGTTTGATCAGTGCGGTCTTCGGCCCGGTGACGCTCGCGCGCATCGTCGGCAGGCGGTATTCGTCGACCTTGAACGACTGCGCGGATTCGGTGGTGGTGTCGCCGACGACGAAGACGAGGTCGTAATCGCCCATCGGCGCGCCCTTGGGGGCGGTCCAGACCGTCTCGCCGGTGCCGTTCGCGCCGATCGTCACGGGCATCTCGAACTGTGTATCCGAACCGCGATGCGACAGCCGCAGCGTGCCGGTAAAGCCGGGTGCGAGGCTGAAACCACGTGCATCCGGGCGGCGCAGGATGTGCTTCATGTGGATCGTCTCGCCCTGGCGGACCAGCGCGCGATCGAACACGGTGTGGATGATGTCGGTCGCCGCCGAATAGCCATAGGACAGGTCGAAATCGAACGGCCGGATGCCCTCGCCCCAGTCGGTCAGCGTGAAGCTGAAATCGTCGCCGGTACGCGCCGAGATCATCAGTGGATGTGGCGAACCCTCGCCCTTGCAACTGCCATAGGTCTCGGGTTCGGGAAGGCCGCGCGCGACCATCAGTCCGCCGCTCCTGTCGGTCGCGCCGCGCGCGAGCGGCTTCCCCGTGCAACTGTCGCTGACTTGCACCACCGCGTTCGCGACCGGCTTGCCGGTCGACAGCCGCGTGACCCAGGCGAGCGAGCGATCGCGCCCCCATTCGAAATGCACGGCCAGATCGGTGACCAGCGCGGCGCTCGCGACATAGCGCGGCACGTCGCGACCGAGCAGCGCACGCCCCAGCGTCGGGCTGGCGAGTTCGACGACGTAGAAACCGGGCTTGCCGAGCGGCAGGCCGACGACCTCGAAGTCCTTGCCCTTGCCCGGCAGATCGAGCTTGAACGGATCGCCCGCGCCCCCGCCTGCCCCACCGCCACCACTCCCGAACAGCAGCGGCTTCTCGCCGGTATGGTTGATCTGGAGTGGCTCGGCACCCTTGCGCTCGATCGTCTGATAGTCGGTCTTGCCCGCCTCCTCGACGCGCCGCAGCCACGCGGCGATCTCGCCGTCGGTGCCGCCCACGCGCAGCCGCTGGCCGCCGATCCCCGCGGTCTGGCCTTGCAGCGAGGGCTCGACGTTGCGCACGGTGACGGGCAGCACGCCGCCCTGTTTGGCTTCAAGGATGCCGAAGTCCGCCGCGAACTTGACGAGCGGCGGGGCCTCGTCGAACTTCACCTCGAGCGGAAAGCGTTCGCGGTTGGCGAGTATCCGGCCGCTTTCGTCCTTGAGGTCGGCGGGAATCGACACGTTGCCGCGCGTCGCGACCGGCAAGGGTGCGGCGAACGTGACCTGCTCGATCGTCGCGCGGGTCTTCTCCTCGTCGCTGAACACGGGCGCGATCGACTTGCCGTCGGCGAGCGTCAGCCCGACCTGCGTCGCCGCGCTCATCGGGACCGGCGCGGAGAATCGCAGATACGCCTTCTCGACCGGGCTGCATCCCGCCGCGGTGTTGACCCGCGAGCATTCGAACCGCGCGGTGAACGGTTTGCGGACGGTGAAGTCGAACCGCTGGTCGGCACCGGCGAGCTTGCCCCCGGCGCTGGCGATATTCGCGCCCCACACCAGCGCCATGTCGCGGCCCGGTGGCAGGGGCCGGCGGCATTTCAGCGCGGTAATGCCGGCCAGCGCGCGCTGGCGGGATGCGGCATCGGCGGGGACCGTCTTGGGCAGCCCGGCGCTTTCGAGGAAATTGGTCACCGAGTAGTTGTTTCCCAACCCGGCAAGCAGCTTGCCCGGCAAATCGGGCGCGAGCACGTCGACCGCGATCTTCTCGCCGATCCCGTCGACCGCGCAATAGGCGTTGGCAGCGATCGACTCACGGGTCGCGAGCATGTTCGCGGCGACCAGGAACACCTGGTCCTCCTCGATATCGCCCTCGCCGGGCAGCACCGCGCGGGCGATCGGACCGCCGGCATCGACGGCGAAGCTCTCCGCATCGACGCCGTAGCCCGCCGCGCTCTTGAGCCCCTCTCGCGTCGCGAGCGTGCAGCGCGTACCGCCGGGCAGGCCTTGCGCGAAGTCCCAGACATAGGTCTGCGGATCGACCCAGCGCCCTTCGCCCGGCACCGCGCACTCGACCTTCAGCGGCGAGGTGGCGCGCGGATCGCCGAGCGGGACGATCGCGTCGCTGAACCGCACGGTGAAACGCGTGATCGCGCCGTCCGAGATGTTGGGCGTGGCAAGCGTGACGTGCGGCGTATCGCCCCCGAACGCGGCAACCGGCGCAACGACGATCGCTAGCGCCGCCCACAGTCTAGCAAATCGCATCCCCGCTCTCCCCGCCGCCAGAATAGGGATCCGGGAGCGCTAGTCCAGACCGTTCCCGTCGAGATTGGAATACGGCGCCACGCTGCACCCGCGAATAGCCCGTTCGACAGGGGCGTGGATGGCCATGATGGCATTGAATACACGCGGAAGTCTTTGGCGGGCATCGCCGTCTTTCCGATAACTCAGTATGTTCGACGGCAACGCGCGGGATCGAAAGTATAAATTGCGCAATGGTAGCGCTCTCTTTATCGTGACGACCAATAACGATAAAACAGGGGAGAGCGATCATGGTACACGTGATGAGCAACAACGCGTCCGGCGGGGGCGTGCGCCGTCGCCGTTCGGGATTCGGGCTGGCGCGACTCGGTTTCGCCGCAGCGATGATCCTGGCGACTCCGGTCCAGGCGCAGTCCGACCAGATGACCCCGATCGCGATTCCCGCGCAGACCGATGCGATCGTCCTCGGCACCGGCAAGCTGCCCGGCGCGACCGCTCCCGAAGTCTGGCACAGCCAATATGGCAGCGTGTTCGCGCGCAACGTCACGATCGCCACACTGACCCCGTTCCTCCCCGATCCGGCCAAGGCGACCGGCACCGCGGTGATCGTCGCACCGGGCGGCGGCTTCAAGACGCTGTCGATGGAAAACGAGGGTTATGACGTCGCGCGCGCGCTGGCCGCGAAGGGTGTCGCCGCGTTCGTGCTCAAATACCGGCTTAACCCGACGCCCGAGGCGATGCCCGCGTTCGAAAAGTCGATGACCGCGATGTTCTCGTCGATCGCGCGGGCGCCGCGTCCGAAGCCCGATGCGATGATGGCGGGGCTCGCACCGCAGATCGCCGACGCGCGCGCCGCCTTCGCGCTTGTCCGCAAACGATCCGGCGAATGGCACGTCGATCCGACTCGCATCGGCATGGTCGGGTTCTCCGCCGGCGCGATGCTGACGATGGCGACCACCGTGGCGGGCGGCGACGCGAAGCCCGCATTCATCGGCAACATCTACGGGCCGCTCGCGGCGATGACGGTGCCAGCCGGCGCCCCGCCGCTGTTCGTCGCGCTCGCCGCGGACGATCCGTTCTTCGGCAATAGCGGGTTCGGGCTGATCGAAAGCTGGCACGCGGCCAAGCGCCCGGTCGAGTTCCACCTGTTCGAGCAAGGCGGCCACGGCTTCGGCATGTACCCCAAGACCACCACGAGCACCGGCTGGTTCGACGAGTTCACCCGCTGGATGGCGATGCACGACCTGCTCAAGCCCGCGAAGTAACCCCACCAAGACCTTGACTACCCGGCGGCCCCGCGAGCGCTCGATAGAAGCGCCGCCGCCGGACGAAACTGCAGACATCATCAGGGAGAGGCCTGTGCCAAGATCGGCGTTTATCGCTTTGCTCGCATCCGTCGGTGCGTGCGTCGTTCCAGCATTTTCCGGAGGCGCCGGAACGGCCGCCGCCCAATCGCTCACCGCGACGCCGGCCGGGACGCTGGAAACGCAGGGGCTGTCGGTGATCATCGACCAGAACCAGTTCAGCCCGATCTTCTTCGACGAGAAGAATGCCGGGATCCAGATCGTCCTGCACGGCAATCGCCTCGCGACCGACGGTGCCGTGCGGCTCGATCCCACCCCCGAACAATGGGCGCGCGTGCCCGCGTTCGTCAGCCGTACCGAGGGCAGCGAACCCAACCAGATCGTCGTCCGTTCGACCTACAAGGACGTGAACCTCGCTTATGCGGTGAAGGTGACGGCGGAGGGCGACGGCTTCCGGATCGCGGTCGATCTCGACCAGCCGCTACCCGCCAGCCTCGCGGGCAAGGCGGGCTTCAACCTCGATTTCCTGCCGACCGCCTATTTCGGCAAGACCTATCTGATGGACGCCGCGCCGGGCCTGTTCCCGCGTCATCCGACCGGACCGATGGCGAAGGACGGCTCGGGCGATCCACTGCCGATCGCGACTGGCGGCAAGTCGGTCACGCTGTCGCCCGAGGATCCGCTGACCCGCGTGACGATCACGTCGGATCAGGGGCCGCTGTCGCTCTACGACGCGCGCAATCGTGCACAGAACGGCTGGTTCGTCGTCCGCTCGATGATCGCCGCGGGGGCGAAGGAGAATGCGGTCGTCTGGCACGTCCGGCCCAACATCGTGAAGAACTGGGTGCGCGAGCCGGTCGTGTCGTTCAACCAGGCGGGTTATACGCCGAACCGGCCCAAGATCGCGCTGATCGAGCTCGATCCCAAGTTCAGGGCGCCCGCCGACGCTGCGCTCGTCAGGCTTACCGCGGATGGCGGCCAACAGACCGTGCTGCGCGCCCGGACGCAATCGCGCGGCCGTTGGACGCGCTACGATTACGCGGCGTTCGATTTCTCGACGGTGCGCGAACCCGGCATCTACGCGATCTCTTACGCGGGCAAGACGACCAACCCGTTCCGGATCGCCGCCGACGCGTATGACCGGATCTGGCAGACCTCGCTCGACACCTTCATCGCCGAACAGATGGATCATGTCGGGATCAGGGAGCAGTACCGCGTGTGGTCGGCGCCGTCGCATCTCGACGATGCGCGCCAGGCGCCGCCGAACATAACCCATTTCGACGGCTACAAGATGGGCGCGAACCTCGACTCGCCGTTCAAGGCGGGCGAGCACATCCCAGGCCTTGCGGTCGGCGGTTTCCAGGATGCCGGCGATTACGACATCCAGACTCCCGAGAACGCCTCGGTGGTGCGCGATCTGGTATGGGCGCGCGAGCTGTTCGGGCTCGACTGGGACGAGACCAGCGTCGACGAGGCCGCGCGAGCGGTCGAGATCCGCAAGCCGGACGGGGTCGAGGACGCGGTCCAGCAGATCCGCCACGGCACGCTCCAGCTGCTCGCGCAGTACAAGGTGTTCGGCCACGCGATCGTCGGCATCGTCGACCCGGCGCTGCGCCAATACGCGCATCTCGGCGAAGCGGGATCGCAGACCGATGGCCTGCTCTACGACGCCGCGCTGAAGCCGGCCGAACGCAAGGGCGGCACGTCGGGCGCTCCCGATGATCGCTGGGCGTTCACCACCGACCTGCCCGCCAACAATTTGCTCGTCGCCGCCGCGCTCGCCGCCTCGTCGCGCGCACTGGCAGCCAGCGATCCGGCGATGGCGAAGGACACGCTGACCGCGGCGACGGCGATGTGGGCGAAACAGCAGCGCGGCATCGTCAAGTCGGGCGACGGTCGCGATGACTCCTCGTCGCCGCGCTCGGCCGAGGCGGCTAACGTCGCCGCGACGATCGAACTGCTGATCACCAGCAAGGGCGACAAGGCCTATGCCGATCGCCTGCGCCAGTTGTTGCCCGTGATCCGCCAGAATTTCGGCTGGATCGGCGGCGTCGCGGTGCGGGCGATCCCGTTCATGGATGCGGACTATCGCGCGCAGCTCGCGCCGCTGGTCCAGCAGTTCAAGGCGAAGGCCGATGGCGACCGGGCACGCAATCCATTCGGGGTGCCGATCAGCGACGGCTCCTGGGCCGGATCAAACCAGGTCGTCAGCTTCGGCACCTCGATGTACCTGATGCACAAGGCGTTCCCCGAGCTGATCGGCACGGGCTACACGCTCGACGCGCTCGATTATGTGCTCGGGCGGCACCCCGCCAACAACCTGTCGCTGGTGTCGACCGTCGGCACCGACTCGAAACTGATCGGCTATGGTCACAACCGCGCCGACTACAGCTTCATCCCGGGCGGGATGGTGCCGGGCGTGCTGATCGTCAAACCCGACTTTCCCGAATTGAAGACCGACTGGCCGTTCCTGTGGTTCGAGAACGAATACACCGTCAGCACGACCTCGGCCTATATCCTCGCCGCGCGCGCGGCGATGGCGGCCGCGGCGGAAGCCAAGTGATGCGCGCCGTCTGGACGATCGCGGCGCTGATCATGGCGGGACCGGCGGCGGCACAGGATCCCGCGCCGGTACCGGCCCCGACCTATCGGTCGATCCCGCTCTGGCCGAACGGCGCGCCCGGTTCGACGGGACGCCGCAAGGAGGCCGAGGTCGGCCGCGATTACTGGGTGCGCAACATCCACGATCCGTCGCTGATCGCCTTCCCCGCCGCGCCCGCGCACCGCAACGGCGCGGCGATCGTCGTCATTCCCGGCGGCGGCCACAAGCTGCTGGTCTGGACCAACGAGGGGACGAAGGTCGCCACCGCGCTCAACCGCATGGGGGTGACCGCGTTCGTGCTGAAGTACCGGTTGGCGAACGAACCGGGCTCTCACTATTCGGTCGAGGGCGACGCCGCCGACGATGCGCGGCGCGCCGTGCGCTGGGTCCGAGCGCACGGCGCCGACTACGGAATCGATCCGCACCGCGTCGGCGCAATGGGCTTCTCGGCGGGCGGTGAACTCGTATCGCTGATCGCCAACAACCCCGAGCCACCTGCCCGGCCCGTGGTCGACGCGATCGACCGCCAGTCCGCGCGCCCCGATTTCCAGGTCCTGGTATTCCCCGGACCGCGTGGCATTCCGGCAAAGGCGATCAGCACCGCGCCACCGGCCTTCCTGATCGCCGGCAGTCGCGACGCCTGTTGTGCCGCACCGCCGGTCGCGCTCTACGAACAATTGCGCAAGGCGGGCGTCTCGGCCGAGCTGCACATGTATGCGGACAGCGACCACGCGTTCAATCTCGACGAGTCCGACCGTATCTCGATCCTGCACTGGCCCGACCGGCTGAACGACTGGCTCGCCGACAGCGGCTGGCTGTCCGCCAAACCTGCCACACCGCGGAAGTAGCGCAATAATTGTTCGCGGGCGCGCGGACCAAACGCCGGGCCATGCGTTGGGGGATGTCTGATCGATACTGGACGAAGGACGCAGCGTGCCGCACTTTCTCGTCGCCGAGAGCGAAACCGCCGACGAGCGTGACGCGCGGCGTCAGCATACCGGCAAGAGTTCGGGCGAAAGCTACGCCGCCACGCTCGAACAGCTTCGTCCCGATGCCAGGATCACGATCGTCGCTCCTGCGGACGACGATGCGGAGGTCTATGACGCCACCGAGATCGCGGCATTCGATGCGGTGTTCGTCACCGGTTCACCGCTCCACGTCTACGACGACACTCCCGAAGTCCGCCGCCAGCTGAGCTTCATGCGCAACGTCTTCGCATCGCGCACCCCGTCGTTCGGATCGTGCGCCGGCCTGCAACTCGCGGTGGCCGCAGCGGGCGGCACGGTGCGGAAGATGCCCGGCAAGCTCGAGGCCGGGCTCGCGCGCCGGATCACGCCGACCGACGCGGGGCGCAGCCATCCGCTGCTCGCGGGCCGGGCACCCAGCTGGGATGCGCCCGCGATCCACGGCGACGAGGTCGAGCACCTACCCGACGATGCCACCCTGCTCGCCAGCAACGCCGTCACGACCATCCAGGCGGCCGAAATCCGCCATGACGGCGGAATCTTCTGGGGTGTGCAATACCACCCCGAACTGGCGCCCGGCGAGATCGCGGTGGCGCTACGCCGACAGTCCGACGACCTGATCGAGGCGGGTCTCGCCGACACACGCGACGACGTCGAGCACCGCGCGGCACAGCTGGATGCTCTTCACGACGATCCCGGTCGGCGATCGATCCTGTGGGCGCTCGGTGTCGACAGCGAGTTCGCGCAGGAGGCAAGTCGGCGGATCGAGCTAACCAACTTCCTCGATCATTTCGTTGCCGCGACGAGCGCCGATCGTTCGAATCACCCCACCCCCCTTCCCGCCTAACCCAAGGAGTTCCCATGCCCACGACCCTCAAAGCCAAGTTCGACACCCGCCGCGAAGCCGAGATGACCGTCGAACGTCTCGTCCAGGAGCAGCATATCGAGCGGACCGATATCTTCATCACCACCGACGGCCCGGCCAACAGTGCCGGCAGCGAGACGGCGGGCGCGGACACCGAAGGCCAGGACCCTTCGCCCGCATCGCGCGACGACGCGGCGCTGGAGGACAAGATCGTCGTCTCGGTCGACATCGCGGACGAGGCCAAGGCCGCCAAGGTGAAGGCCGCGTTCGCCGAGTTCGACGCGAGCGACGTCGCGCAAGGCTGAATGCGCACGCCGACGCGGGTCGATCCCGCGTCGGCGCTCGATCGCTTTGTCGTTTCGCAGGCATGATGCCGCAACCCATTTCCCGGCCGCCGCGTTAAGCCCCCACGCATGATCAAGGTCGCCAGCTACAATATCCACAAGGGCATCGGGCTCGACCGTCGGCGCAATCCCGAGCGCGTGGTCGAGGTGTTGCGTGAAATCGATGCCGACGTGATCGCGCTGCAGGAGGCGGATCGACGCTTCGGCGCCAAGGCCTGCGTCCTACCGCACCATCTTCTCGACGAACATAGCGACTGGAAACCGGTCGATTTTGGCCTCCGCGCGCTCAGCATGGGCTGGCACGGCAATGTCATTCTCGTCCGCAAATCGGCGCGCATTGTCGCGAGCGAACCGCTGCATCTGCCCGCGCTCGAACCACGCGGCGCGGTGATGGCGGACATCGAACTCGCCGGCGCGACGCTACGCGTACTCGGCATGCACCTCGATCTGTCGGGGCTCTGGCGCCGCAAGCAGGCCGCCGCGATCATGAATCATGTCGACGCCTGCGCGCACCGTCATCCCACCGTGATGATGGGCGATCTCAACGAATGGAGTGCAGGCGCCGGGTGCCTGCGCGATTTCGGGCGCGACTATGCGTTTGCCGAAACCGGCGCGAGTTTCCATTCCAGGCGGGCGATCGCACGGCTCGACCGGATCATGGTCTCGCGCGACTTGCACGTCGCCGAGTGCGGCGTGCATGCAAGCCCGGCGGCGCGCAAGGCATCGGATCATCTGCCGATCTGGGCTATTCTGCAGCCGACATAAGCGCGGTACGAACGACGATGCGGGACGGGATGTAGAATGCGCGAGAAGGAACTGCGACTGGCGCTCGTCTGCTATGGCGGGATCAGCCTGGCGGTCTACATGCACGGCATCACCAAGGAAATCTGGCGGCTGGTCTGCGCCAGCCGCGCGTTCCACGACGGCGAGACCGCGGTCGGCGGCAGCCAGGGCGTCTATCACGCGCTGCTCCAGGAGATCGAAGAACACGCGTCGATCCGCGTGCGCGTGCTCGCCGACATCATTGCCGGCGCGAGTGCTGGCGGGATCAACGGCATCTTCCTCGCGCAGGCGATCGCCACCGGGCAGAGCCTCGATCCGCTGACCGACCTCTGGATGACCTCGGCCGACGTCGAGGCGCTGATCGATACCGAAGCGGCGCCGAAATCGCGCCTGTCGAAGGTCTGGGCGATGCCGCTCGCGTGGATGGCGGCGGGCCGCAGCACCGACAAGGTCGAGGAACTCGACGAGCCGACGCGCGAGGAGGTGCGGGCCAAGCTGTCGCACTTCATCCGCTCGCGCTGGTTCGAACCGCCGTTCGGGGGGAAGACCTTCACCAATTTGCTGCTCGACGCATTCGACGCGATGGCGGCCAGCACGCGCGGCCCCCGCCTGTTGCCACCCGGGCAACCGCTCGACCTGTTCGTGACGGTCACCGATTTCTCCGGCCATCCCGAGCGGTTGCAGCTCAACTCACCCGCCGAAGTGGTCGAAACCGAGCATCGGCTGGTGGTCGACTTCACCGACAATGGCGGTGCGACCGATACGCTCGCGCCGCGCGCGGAACTCGCGTTCGCGGCCCGCGCGACGTCGAGCTTCCCCGGCGCGTTCCCGCCGTTCACCGTGGCGGAACTCGATACCGTGCTCCAGACCCGCCAGATCGCATGGCCCGGGCGTGGCGCCTTCCTCAAGCGCGTCCTGCCGCGCCATGCTGCGGCGAAGGCGGCGGAGACCGCGGTGCTGATCGATGGATCGGTGCTCGCCAACGCGCCGTTCCGGCCGGCGCTCGATGCGCTCAAGGAACGGCCGGCACGGCGCCAGATCGACCGTCGCTTCATCTACATCGACCCATCGCCGGGCATCAAGCTGCGGCTCAATCGCGGCGAAGGCACGCCCGGTTTCTTCCAGACGATCATCGCCGCGATCAGCGACATCCCGCGCCAGCAGCCGATCCGCGACAATCTAGAGGCGATCGCCGAACGCTCCGCGCGGATCGACCGGATGCGCGGGATCGTCACCGCGATCCGCCCCGATGTCGAGGCCGATGTCGAATCGCTGTTCGGCCACACGCTGTTTCTCGACCGCCCGACCGCCCCCCGGCTGATCGCCTGGCGACGGCGCGCGCAAAAGGCGGCCGCGTCGAAGGCAGGGTACGGCTTCGTCGCCTACGGGCACGTCAAACGCAGCGCGGTGATCGAGACGATGGCCAGCCTGCTGTTTCACGCGGGCCGTCATCATCGCCCACGCCGCCTCGCCCAGATCAGGTCGGCGATCGTGGCGAGCGTCGTCGCGACCGGCGCCGATCAACTCGGCTCGAACTATCCCGGCGGCGCCAGCCCCGCGTCGATCGCGTTCCTCCGCACCTTCGACATCGGCTTCCGCATCCGCCGGCTACGGTTGATGGCGCGCCGGCTGGCCGAGGTGGAGACTCAGGCCGACGAGCCCGAACTCGCCCCGATGCGCGACGCGATCTACGAATCGCTGTCGCCGTATCTCGATCGGATGCGCGGCGAGATGCATGCCGGACAGCATGACGCGGTCCGCGCGATGCGCGGCGATGCGACCGAGGTGCTGGCGACGCTCGGCCGGACGTTCGACCTCGGTCGGCTCGACGCCGAGACCGACCAGCGCCTCGCCGCGGCGTTCGCGCAACTCGCCAAGCCCGCACGGCGCACGATGTTGCTCGCCTATCTCGGCTTTCCGTATTTCGACACCGCCACGCTGCCGCTGTTGCAGGGCGAAGGACTCGACGAGTTCGATCCGATCAAGGTCGACCGGATCGCCCCCGACGACGCCACCGCGATCCGCTCGGGTGGTGCCGACGCGACGTTGAAGGGGATCCAGTTCGGCACGTTCGGCGCGTTCTTCAGCCGCGCCTACCGCGAGAACGACTATCTCTGGGGCCGCCTGCACGGCGCCGAGCGGATGATCGACATCACCGTCTCGACGCTGCCGAAGACGGTGCGGATGAAGCCCGGCCGCGTCGCCGCGATCAAGCGCGCCGCGTTCGTCGCGATCCTCGACGAGGAGGAGCCCCGGCTCACCGCGATTCTGCCGCTGATCGCGCAGATCAGGACCGAAATCGGCTGAAACCCGACTTGTTCGGCACAAGACTGGCCAAACCGGCCGCTTGGCGGTAGCTCTGGCACACCCATCGGCGCTTCGGCGCGGAGGGACGCGATAGAGGTGGCCGCATGCAGTTCCTGAAAATCCTGTTCTGGTGCCTGTTGGCGTTCATCGCCGCAGTCTTCACGATCTCGAACTGGAATGCCGTCCAGATCCAGCTTTGGGGCGGGCTGATCGCCGACGTGAACCTGCCGCTGCTGCTGTTCGTCACGTTCCTGATCGGGTTCGTGCCGACGATGCTGTACAATCACGCGATCCGGTGGCGGCTGCGCCAGCGCCTTGCGACGTGCGAACGCGAGTTGGTCGAACTGCGGACGCCGCGGCCCGAGCCGGTGGCCTTCGCGCACGCCGAGACACCGGTTGCGCGGATCACCCCCGTTGGCCCAGCCACGGACATGTCGACCGCCACCCCGCCGGGCTCTCTGCTGTGAGCAACCGCATCTACGTCGCGCTCGATACGCCCGATCTTGCCAAGGCCAAGGCGATCGCATCGCGCGTCCGCCATCATGTCGGCGGCATCAAGCTGGGACTCGAATTCTTTTCCGCGCACGGCCAGGCCGGCGTCCAGGCGATGGCCGAACTCGGTTTGCCGATCTTCCTAGACTTGAAGCTGCACGATATCCCCAACACCGTCGCCAAGGCGGTGCAGGCGCTCGGCGCGCTCGAACCCGCGATCCTCACCGTCCATGCGAGCGGCGGCCGGGCGATGCTCGAGGATGCCAAGGCAGCTGCCCCGATCGGCACCAAGGTGATCGCGGTGACGTTGCTCACCAGCCTCGACGCGTCCGATCTTGCCGCGAGCGGCGTCGTCGGCAGCGCGCACGACCAGGTCTCGCGGCTGACCGAACTGGCGTGCCAGGCGGGGGTCGACGGCATCGTCTGCTCGGGTGCCGAGGTCGCGGCGGCGAAGAAGATCTGGCCGAAGGGGTTCTTCGTCGTGCCGGGCGTACGCCTGCCCGACGGCCACATCGGCGACCAGAAGCGAGTCGTCACGCCGCGCCAGGCGCTCGATGCAGGCGCGTCGATCCTCGTGGTCGGTCGCCCGATCACGCAAGCCGAAGACCCCGACACCGCCGCCCGCGCAATCGGCGCGACGCTCTAAGCTCACGTCGTCATCCTGACGAAAGTCAGGATCCAGTACCAAGATCGACAGCGTTCGTTACTCTGGATCCTGACTTTCGTCAGGATGACGGGCGCTTGAGCGCTACGAAGTAATCGATCGCTACTCCGTCCCGGACATCCGCTACCGTTGGCAAAGGCCGATAGAAGACCATGACCACCGCCAAGATCTGCGGCCTCTCCACGCCCGCGACGCTCGACGCCGCGATCCGGCACGGCGCAAGCCATGTCGGGTTCGTATTCTTCCCCGCCTCGCCGCGCCACGTGACGTTCGCCAAAGCTGCCGAACTCGCCGCGCGCGTGCCGGGCCATGTCGCAAAGGTCGGCGTGTTCGTCGATCCGGAGGACGACATGCTCGAACAGGCGGTCGGCTCGGCCGCGCTGGACGTGCTGCAACTCCACAAGGTGACCCCGCCACGCGCCGCCGCGATCCGCGCGAAATTCGAGATCGAGACCTGGGTCGCGGTGGCGGTTCGCACGCGCGGCGATCTGGATGCGGCGCATGGGTTCGTCGGGGTCGCCGACCGGATACTGTACGACGCGAAGACGCCGGACTCGGCCGCGTTACCCGGCGGGATGGGCTTGCGATTCGACTGGGACCTGCTTGACGGCTTCCGGCATCCGCTGCCCTGGGCCCTCTCGGGCGGGCTCGATCCGGCGAACGTGGCCGAGGCGATCCGGCGGACCGGCGCGGAACTCGTCGACGTGTCTTCCGGGGTCGAAAGCGAACCCGGTACCAAGGACGAAGCCAGGATCGCGGCGTTCCTGAAGGCGGTCGCCACGCGCTAGCACCACCCCGGCGAAGGCCGGGGCCCAATTGGAAAGGTCGCGGTAACGGAGCATCCGACTCGCCAAAAAGCCTTTCCCAATTGGGCCCCGGCCTCCGCTGGGGTGGGCTTTAGCGGAAACGGAAGGGGTGACAGCGATTTACGAAGTGCTAAACGCCCCTGCATGAATGCTCCCCTCGCCCCCAACTCCTACCGCGCCCAGCCCGACGAGCGCGGCCATTTCGGCGACTTCGGCGGCCGCTATGTCGCCGAGACGCTGATGCCGCTCGTCCTCGAACTCGACGAGGCGTACCGCGCCGCCAAGGCCGACCCCGCCTTCAAGGCGCAGTTCGACGATCTGCTCGAACATTATGTCGGCCGCCCGAGCCCGCTCTACTATGCCGAACGCCTGACCGAAGCGCTCCGCGAGTCCGCCCCCGAGGGCATGGGCGCGCAAATCTGGTTCAAGCGCGACGAGCTGAACCACACCGGCGCGCACAAGATCAACAACTGCATCGGCCAGATCCTGCTCGCGATGCGGATGGGCAAGACCCGGATCATCGCCGAGACCGGCGCGGGCCAGCACGGCGTCGCCACCGCCACGGTCTGCGCGCGCTTCGGCCTGCCCTGCGTGATCTACATGGGCGCGAAGGACGTCGAGCGTCAGGCGCCCAACGTGTTCCGCATGAAGCTGCTCGGCGCCGAAGTCCGCCCCGTGACCAGCGGCGCGCACACACTGAAGGACGCGATGAACGAGGGCATGCGCGACTGGGTCGCGAACGTCCACGACACCTTCTACATCATCGGCACCGCCGCCGGCCCGCACCCGTATCCCGAGATGGTCCGCGATTTCCAGAGCGTGATCGGCACCGAGGCACGCGCGCAGATGCTGGAGCGGGTCGGTCGCCTCCCCGACATGCTGGTCGCGGCGATCGGTGGCGGCTCGAACGCGATCGGGTTGTTCCATCCGTTCCTCGACGATGCCGACGTGCAGATGCTCGGCGTCGAGGCAGCGGGCCACGGGCTGGACAAGGAACATGCGGCGAGCCTCGCGGGCGGTTTCCCGGGCGTCCTGCACGGCAACAAGACGTACCTGTTGCAGGACGAGGACGGCCAGATCACCGAGGCGCATTCGATCTCGGCGGGTCTCGATTATCCCGGCATCGGGCCGGAGCATGCATGGCTGCGCGACATCGGCCGCGTCCAGTATGACAGCGCCACCGACACCGAAGCGCTCGACGCGTTCCAGCTGTTGTGCCGGACTGAAGGCATCATCCCCGCGCTGGAACCAAGCCACGCGATCGCCACGGTAACGAAGAAGGCCCGCGAGATGCGGCAGGACCAGATCATCCTCGCCAACCTGTGCGGCCGCGGCGACAAGGACATCTTCACCGTGGCCGAAGCGCTCGGGGTGGCGATATGATCGCACTTCTGCTCCCCTCCCGCCTGCGGGAGGGGTCGGGGGAGGGCCTGTTCGCTCCTCAGACCTTTAATGTGCGGCTATGTCAGCCCCTCCCCCAACCCCTCCCGCAAGCGGGAGGGGAGCTTTGAGCCGCCTCGCCGCCACCTTTGCGCGCACCGCCGCCACCGGCCGCGCTGCGCTCGTCGCGTTCGTCACCGCGGGCGACCCCACCACCGAAGCCACCGGCCCGATCCTCGACGCGCTCGTCGCGGGAGGTGCAGACGCGATCGAGCTCGGCATGCCGTTCACCGATCCGATGGCCGACGGCCCCGCGATCCAGGCCGCGAACATCCGCAGCCTCGCGCAAGGCACGCGCACCGCGGACATCCTCGCCACCGCCACCGCCTTCCGCGCGCGGCATCCGGACGTGCCGCTGGTCCTGATGGGCTATGGCAACCCGATGCTCCGGCGCGGCGCGGACTGGTTCGCCGAGGCAGCTGCCAACGCCGGCGTCGACGGCGTGATCTGCGTCGACGTGCCGCCCGAAGAAGACGATGCGCTCGGCCCACAATTGCGCGCTGCCGGAATCGACCTGATCCGCCTCGCCACGCCGACCACCGATGCTGCCCGCCTGCCGACGGTGCTCGATGGCGCCAGCGGGTTCCTATATTACGTATCGGTCGCAGGGATCACCGGGCTCCAGCAGGCGCAACAATCCTCGATCGAGGACGCCGTCGCGCGCCTGAAGGTACAGACCGACATCCCGATCGCGGTCGGCTTCGGCATCCGCACGCCTGAGCAGGCCGCCAACGTTGCGCGCGTCGCGGACGGCGTCGTGGTAGGCTCGGCGATCGTCGAGCTGGTCGCGCAGCACGGTGCCGCTGCGGCCGAACCGGTCCGCGCCTATATCAAGTCTCTCGCCGACGCCGTCGCCTCGGCTCGAAAGGAAATTCCCATGGAGATCGGGGCATGAGCTGGCTCAACAGCGTCCGCAACGTCCTGCCCTTCGTCGCGAAGCGCGAGACGCCCGAGAATCTCTGGCACAAGTGCAAGGGCTGCGGGCAGATGATCTTCACCAAGGAGCTCGAGGACAATCTCTACGTCTGTCCGAAATGCGATCACCACGACCGCATCGGGCCGAAGATCCGTTTTGCGCAACTGTTCGACGAGGGCAGCTGCAGCGAACTCCCCGCACCCAAAGTGCCCGAGGATCCGCTCAAGTTCCGCGATCAGAAGCGCTACACCGATCGCCTGAAAGCGGCACGCACCGACAGCAGCGAACAGGACGCGCTGATCAACGCACGCGGCGCGATCGACGGCCACCGCGTCGTCGTGGGCGTGCAGGATTTCGGCTTCATGGGCGGGTCGATGGGCCTGGCCGTCGGCGAGGCGTTCGTGCGCGGCGTCGAGGCAGCGATCGAGGACCGCGTGCCCTACGTGATCTTCACCGCGAGCGGCGGCGCGCGCATGCAGGAGGGCATCCTCAGCCTGATGCAGATGCCGCGCAGCACGGTCGCGATCCAGATGCTGCACGACGCCGGCCTGCCGTATATCGTCGTGCTCACCGACC
This sequence comes from Sphingomonas sp. PP-F2F-G114-C0414, assembly GCF_003688595.1. Classification (GTDB taxonomy): domain Bacteria; phylum Pseudomonadota; class Alphaproteobacteria; order Sphingomonadales; family Sphingomonadaceae; genus Sphingomonas. The sequence goes on along the minus strand of NZ_RCWT01000009.1, from coordinate 835,829 downwards.
CGACCTCGGGCGGCGTGATGGCGGCGTATGCGATGCTCGGCGACGTGCAGATCGCCGAGCCCAAGGCGACGCTCGCCTTCACCGGCCGCCGCGTGATCGAGAGCACGATCCGCGAGAAGCTGCCCGAGGATTTCCAGACGTCGGAATATTATCTCGAACACGGGATGATCGACATGGTCGTCCACCGGAAGGACCTGCGCGAACAGCTCGGCACGGTCATCGGGTATCTCAGCGCGCGCGAGGCTGCGTAACGCACTCCCTCTCCCCTTCGGGGAGAGGGTCGGGGTGAGGGGCAGCCACAGGCGCAGCGCCCCGGTACTACCCCTCACCCCAGCCCTCTCCCCGGAGGGGAGAGGGAGCCTAGAAGAATGCCCGACCACGCGACGTCCTCGTCCCCCGCAGTGCAAGCCCAGCTCGACCGACTGACCGCATTGTCACCGGGCGCGGACATCCTCGGCCTCGAGCGCATCACCGCGCTGCTGAGCCGTCTCGGCGACCCGCACCTCTTGCTCCCCCCCGTGTTCCACGTCGCCGGCACCAACGGCAAGGGCTCGACCTGCGCGTTCCTCCGCGCCGCGATCGAGGCCGCCGGGCACAGCGTCCACGTCTATTCCTCGCCGCACCTCGTCCGCTTCAACGAACGCATCCGCCTCGCGGGATCGCTGATCGAAGACGACCTGCTCGCCGCGTTGCTGGCCGAAGTGCTCGACCAAGCCGCCGACCTCCAGGCCAGCTTCTTCGAAGTCACCACCGCCGCCGCCTTGCTCGCCTTCGCCCGCACGCCGGCGGCAGCGACGATCGTCGAAGTCGGCCTCGGCGGTCGGCTCGACGCAACCAACGTCATCCCGAACCCGGTCGTCACCGGCATCGCCGCGCTCGGCATCGACCACCAGTCGTTCCTCGGCGACACGTTGCTCGAAATCGCCGGCGAGAAGGCGGGCATCGCCAAGCCCGGTGTCCCCCTCGTCACGATGGACTATCCCAAGGCCCTCCGCGCGAAGATCGCAGCCATCGCCGCAGCCGCCGGCGCACCCGTCGTCGCCCGCGGCACTGCCTGGACCAGCGAGACCGCGCGCGCGACCGTCCGCTACGAGGACGAAGGCTTTTCGGTCGTCACCAATCGCCCCCGCCTCGTCGGCGCGCACCAGTCGCGCAACCTCGCGCTGGCCATCGCCATGCTGCGGCACCAAGGCGCATTGCATATCCCCGAAGCCGCGATGCGCGCCGCCGCCGACTGGGCGCAATGGCCGGCGCGCATGCAGCGGCTCTCGGACGGCCCGCTCCTCGCGCGCCTCCCCGCCGGCAGCGAACTCTGGCTTGATGGCGCGCACAATCCCAACGCCGCCAAGCCGGTCGAAAGGACGTTGCGCCGGATCGCGCAAGGTCGCCCCGTCACGCTCGTCATGGGGATGCTGGCGAACAAGGATGCCGACGCCGTCCTCCGCATCCTGTCGCCGTCGCTGGCCCGGATCATCGCCATCCCCGTCGAAGGGCACGCGCATCACGCCCCCCAGGCACTGGTCGAGATCGCCGCCCGGTACGACGTCCAGGGCGACGTCGCTCCAGGCATTGCGGACGCGCTCGATCGCCTGTCCACGCAGGGTCCATCAGTCGTGCTGATCGCAGGATCGCTGTACATTGCAGGCGAAGCGCTCGTCGCAAACGACCAGCCGCCGGACTGATCCCTTATTGCTATTGACTATCAATAACCAACAGGCGAGTTTGGCGCGACCACCACGGAGTCGCGTGAATGACCGATGTTCGAACCGCCACCGCCCTGCTTCCGCACGCGTTGCCCGACTGTGAAAACGCGCGGATCGCGCTGTTCGCGATGCGGCGGATGGGCGCCAACGGCCTTGCCGACGCACGCGCCGCGCACACCCTGTTTACCGCGTTCGGCCAGAGCTTCCGGCGGCCGCTCGTCCTGCTGCGCGCGTTGATGGCGGATCTCGCCGGCACGTCCGCGGGAACGATCGCGATCGCGCCGTGCTGCTGCGCGCGGATGACGCCCGCGGAGGCAGCGATGCTGTCGATCCTAGCACGCATCGAGACCGCACCCGAGACCGCCCGCCTGCTGATGGCCGATCTGCTCGGCGTGCGTCGCGTCGATGGAGTCTTGGCGAGCGCCGCCGCCGTCGCCGCAGCCTTTGCCGACGAAGGACGCCCCGTCACCGCCTAGCGCGGGTCAGTCTGCGGCGATCGATCTACTGATGCCGGACGAGTGCCGGCATCCACGGTGCAGCAAAATCGAAGGATCGTTGCCGTCCTCGATCAATATCCCAGCGCGTGCGCCAGCGTCAGCAGCAGCCAGTACAGCCCCCCCGACAGCAGCATCGCCACCGGCAGCGTCATGACCCAGGCCAGCGCCATGTTCATGACCGTACGCCGCTGCAACCCGGCGCCATTGGCGACGCTCGCCCCCGCGACGCCCGACGACAGGATGTGCGTGGTCGATACCGGCAGGCCATAGCGGACCGCCAGCAGGATCGTCGCCGCCGCGACCAGCTCGGCGGACGCGCCCATCCCGTAGGTCAGATGCGACTTGCCGATCTTCTCACCTACCGTGACGACGATCCGCTTCCACCCCACCATCGTCCCGAGCCCGAGCGCCAGCGCGACCGAGATCTTGACCCAGGTCGGGATGTAGCGCGTGCCCTGCTCGAGCTGCCCGCTATAGCTTTTGAGCGTCGTGATCTCCTGCGCGGTGAAGCGGCTCTGCGCGGCCGTATCGGCGGTGATCAGCTTGGTCGTATCGAGCAGCAGATACATGTCGTTGCGCAGGTTCGGCGTTGCCGCCGCGGGCACCTTGCCGAGCGAGCCATAGCCCGCGATCCGCGTCGACACGTCGTCCGAAAGCGTCCCCAACGCACCATAGACGACCGGATCGGCAACCTGCTTGGTCTTCAGCGCGCGCGTCACGTCGATGCGCGCGGCGGCGACGTCGCCGGGCGCACCATTCGCATGCGCCACGAACGCGGTCGACGCGTCGTGCGCGGCCTGCACGAACGCCGGCGTCGCGCTCTCGGGCATCGTCCGGTTCAAGGCATAGGCGGTCGGCGCGCAGCCGATCAGGATGAGCATGATCAGCCCCATCCCCTTCTGCCCGTCGTTGCTGCCATGCGCGAAGCTGACCGCGGTGCAGGTGCCGATCAACAGCGCGCGGATGCCGCGCGGCGGCGGCGTATCGCTCTTGGGGGCCTCGTACAGCGCGCGATCGCGCAGGAACCGCTTCATCACGAGCAGCATCAGCAACGCGCCGACGAAGCCGACGACCGGGCTGAACGCGAGCGCCGACAGCACTTTCCAGACCTGCGCCATGTCGACGCCCGACGTGCCGTCAGCGCCGCCCTTGATCATCTGATTGGCGAGGCCGACGCCGAGAATCGACCCGATCAGCGCGTGGCTCGACGAATTGGGCAGTCCGGCCGCCCAGGTCGCGAGGTTCCACACGATCGCCGCGAGCAGCAACGCGAAGATCATCGCGAACCCGCCGACGCTGCCGACGTTGAGGATCAGGTCCACCGGCAACAACGTGATCACCGCGTAAGCGACCGCCCCCGACGACAGCATCACACCGAGGAAATTGAAGAACCCCGACCACACTACCGCGAGCGGCGCGGGCATCGAATGCGTGTAGATGACGGTGGCGACCGCGTTGGCGGTATCGTGAAACCCGTTCACGAACTCGAACCCCAGCGCGATCAGCAGCGCGAGCGCCAGGAACGCGAACGCTCCGCCCGCCAGCGACTCACCGACCTGCGCGGTATCGATCGCGATGCTGAACCCGGCATAAGCGAGCCCGCCGATCAGCACCGCGAGGAAAATCCAGCGGCCGGACGGATGGATCGCATGATCGAGTTTGGGACCGGTGCGCGGGGCCGACGCCGTAGCGCTCGAATCAGCCGTCATCGCATCGGGTGCAAATGTGGAGGTTGCCATGAGGATGTGCAGTCGGCCCTAACGATGACAATCTTATGACAGATGTAAATCAAGCGACGATCCGCCCTGATTGGGGACGAGGCCGTCACCGATCCTCCCCCGCCAGGGGGAGGTGGCTGGCTCTTGCCAGACGGAGGGGGAGGAAGCGGTAACTTCTGTTCCGTGTCCTCCCCCTCCGTCGCCTCCGGCGCCCCCTCGCGGGGAAGGGTCGCTAAGCGCCGACCTCCTCAACGACCGCTACAGCTCACCGCCCCGCGCCGATGCTGGCGAGCTGCGTCTCGTTGCGGCCGAGGATCGCGGCGAACTTGACGCGCGCATCGTCGGTCATCTCCTGACGGCACTGGCGCGCATCGGCGAGCGCATCGAGACCGTTGGTACGCGCCTGGCAGGCGCTGGCGATCGCCGATTGCAGGCGGCGCTGGAACGCGGTCCGCCCGGCGTCGCTGGTCAGGTCGAGTCCGCGATGCGACACGCGCACCGACACTGGCTCGCGCACGGCGCTGGCCGATGCCCCCGTCGAGAACAGGCACGCGCCAAAAATCGCCGCCGAAACGACGCTGTTGAAAAGCTTCATGATGATGGTCCTCAAATGGTCCTGCGGTCCGCAGGGCGCTGCCTGCGGGACGACGGCGCCAGTGCGTCGGGCAGCCTTTCTGAATGCGGCTGCTCCGACCACGAACCACGTCGCTGCGCCGTCTCTAGGCGCGCTTCATGACGCCCGCGCGACGATTCGGCGACGTTTCAAAGGTTGCCCGATCGCCCCCCGTTCCCTACCTGTTCACCGGTGAACCAGATCGCCCACTCGTCCGACGCGCAAGCAGAACCCCCTTATCTGCGCGGTCTCAATCCGCCGCAGCGCGAGGCGGTGCTGACCACCGACGGCCCCGTGCTGATCATCGCCGGCGCGGGCACCGGCAAGACCGCGGCGCTCACCGCCCGCTTGGCTCACCTGATCTTCACGAAGAAGGCGTGGCCTTCGGAGATCCTCAGCGTCACCTTCACCAACAAGGCCGCACGCGAGATGCGCGAGCGGGTCGGTCGCCTGGTCGGCGATGCGGTCGAGGGGATGCCGTGGCTCGGCACCTTCCACGCGATCGCCGCGAAGATGCTGCGACGTCACGCCGAACTGGTCGGGCTGCAATCGAACTTCACGATCCTCGATACCGACGACCAGTTGCGGTTGTTGAAACAGCTGATCCTCGCCGCGGACATCGACGAGAAGCGCTTCCCGACGCGCAGCCTCGCCGGGCTGATCGATCAGTGGAAGAACAAGGGCCTCGTCCCCGCCGATATCGATGCGGGTGAGAGCGAGCGCTACGCCAACGGCCGCGGCGGCGAACTGTACCAGCAATATCAGGCGCGGCTGATCGCGCTCAACGCGTGCGATTTCGGCGACCTGCTGCTCCACATGCTCGTCATCCTGAAGACGCACCGCGACGTGCTCGCGCAATACCAGCAGCGCTTCAAATACATCATGGTCGACGAGTATCAGGACACCAACTCGTCGCAATATCTCTGGCTGCGGCTGCTCGCGCAGGAGCGCAAGAACATCGCCTGCGTCGGTGACGACGACCAGTCGATCTATTCGTGGCGCGGCGCGCAGGTCGAGAACATCCTGAAGTTCGAGCGCGACTTTCCGGGCGCGAAGGTCATCCGGCTCGAACAGAATTACCGCAGCACGCCGCACATCCTCGGCGCCGCATCGGGCGTGATCGCCAACAATGGCGGGCGGCTCGGCAAGCAACTCTGGACCGAGCGCGACGTCGGCGAAAAGGTGAAGGTCATCGGTGTCTGGGACGGCCCCGAGGAGGCGCGCCGGGTCGGCGAGGAGATCGACATCGTCCGGCGCTCCGGCAAATCGCTCGACGAGGTCGCGATCCTGGTCCGCGCGCAGCACCAGACGCGCGAGTTCGAGGACCGCTTCATCGCGATCGGCATGCCGTACAAGATCGTCGGCGGCTTCCGCTTCTACGAACGCGCCGAAATCCGCGACGCGCTGGCGTATCTTCGCGTCGTCAACCAGCCGGCGGACGACCTCGCCTTCGAACGTATCGTCAACGTCCCCAAGCGCGGCCTCGGCGACAAGGCGGTCGCGCGCATCTACCAGCTCGCGCGCGCCACCGGCACACCGCTGACCACCGCCGCCGCGCGCATCCTCGACACCGACGAACTGACCGGGGCTGCGAAGAAGTCGCTGGGACGGCTGGTCGGCGACATCGCCCGCTGGCGCGACATGGCGACCAGCCTGCCGCACGCCGAACTCGCGCGGCAGTTGCTCGACGAGAGCGGCTACACCGCGATGTACCAGGCCGAGAAGTCGGTCGAGGCGACCGGCCGCCTGGAGAACCTGAGCGAACTCGTCCGCGCGATGGAGGAGTACGACTCGCTCGGCGCATTCCTCGAACACGTCAGCCTCGTGATGGACAACGAGGGCGGCGCGCAGGACCCGCAGGTCACGATCATGACCATCCACGCCGCCAAGGGCCTCGAATACGACACGGTGTTCCTGGTCGGCTGGGAGGAAGGCCTGTTCCCGTCGCAGCGCTCGCTCGACGAAGGCGGCGTGAAGAGTCTCGAAGAGGAACGCCGTCTGGCCTATGTCGCGATCACGCGCGCACGCCGGCTTGCGGTCATCATCCACGCCGCCAACCGCCGCATTTATGGCCAATGGAACTCGTCGATCCCCTCACGCTTCGTCGCCGAACTTCCGCCTGAGCATATCGACACGGAAACCACGATGTCCGGCGGCGCGAGCCTCTGGCAAGCCAACTGGTCCGACCGCGCCGATCCGTTCGCTGACGTCGCCCGCGGCACCGGCCGCGGCCCCGGCTGGCAGCGTGCGTCGGGCACCGGCAGCACCTTCTCCACCAAACCCGCGCGCGTCGTCGAAAGCCGATCGAGCGCGATCAGCCTCGGCAACAAGGGCCGCGACGACCTCTCGCTCGGCATGCGCGTCTTCCACCAGAAGTTCGGCTACGGCACGATCGCCGAGATCGAAGGCAACAAGCTGGAGATCGACTTCGAACAGTCAGGTCGCAAGCGGGTGATGGACAGCTTCGTTACGATAGGTTGAAGTAAAGCGTCGAGAGGCGCCCGATGCCGAACTGGACGGGAATTTTTTGCACGTTCCCGTAAACTTGCAACTTTCGGTCAAGTTTGAGATCATCACTCCAAGACTTCGAGTCGAGGACAGATGCATGTCGGGTAACAAGCGAACGATTCCGCAGATACGTTCTCGACTTCGCGAGATTGCAGACGAGTACGGAATCGAAGAACTTCACGATCTAGCCGACGAAACGTATCGAAATTCGCCCGTCACGCGCGCCTCGGTGCGAAGCGCACATTTCACGCCAGAACTCGCGGAGGATATCAGGGCATTCGTTGCCAAGTATCCAAAGCTACATCAACGTGACGTGGCACAGAAATTCAACGTAAATCCGGGACGCGTATCCGAGGCGTTGACCCGCCAGATGTAAAACGATCCTGAGGTGATCGACGTTAAGCCGCTTAGGCCGCCACTCGCTCTACCTCGATCTCGCCCTCACGCGTCCGCGCTAGTGCCAGATCATACGCCGCCTGCATCCGCATCAGCGTCTCAGCCTGCAGCCCGAATGCCTTCTCGAACCGGATCGCCATCTCAGCCGACAACCCGGCCCGACTGCCAAGCAAGTTGCTCATCGCCTGCCGCGTCACGCGCAATTTGGCGGCCGCGTCGGTCACGCTCAACCCATGCGGCGCGACGACTTCAGCCCGCAACCAAGCGCCTGGGTGAACCGCAAAACTCGCATGAAGCTTGATCGCCATCAGTGATAATCCTCCAGATCGAGATCCTCGATGCCACCCGCATCGTTGATCCAAAACGTCATCCGCCAATTCTTCGTCACCGTCAGCGACCATAGGCCTGCCCGATCACCCGCCAGGCGATACGCGCCGAAATTGGGTGGCACCGTCAGTTCGTCCGCGGCTTCGACAGCGGCGAGATACGCCAGCATATTTCGCAATCGATCGACGAGATTGCCGGGCAGTCCCCTCGACCGGCCGGTCTCGGCGAACGACCGCAACGCCTTATGCCGAATGCTTTCGATCACCATGATGGAACGTGCGCCATTCGATGCAGTCCGTCAACCGTCGCTTGTCGCTTTACGATCACGAGCTTCAATCGGCGGCTGGAATGATGGCAAACCTGTACCGCAGCCGACAACCCCGTTCAGGAACGATGTCACTCGATAGCCGTATCACCGGCACATCCCGATTGTCGGGTTCGAGAGGACATCTCATGAAGTTTACCCATCTCATCGCTGCCGGGCTGGCCTTCGCAACGCTCGGTCTCGGCGCCGCCGCACCGGCCGCGGCGCAGCGCGATCGCGGGCATAGCGAGCAGTATCGCGACAACGATCACCGTGGCGACCATCGTGGCGACCGCCGTGATTTCCGCCGGAACGATCACCGCGGCGATCGTCACGACGACCGCCGCTATCGTGGTCGCGACCATGATCGTCGCAACTGGAACAACAATCGCCGCTGCCGCACCGAATGGCGCAACCACCGTCGCGTGCAGATCTGCCGCTGATGTAAGGCGATCCGGCGCGTGAAAATCGCGCGCCGGGAAAGGTGGACGGTGGTACCATGCTGCCGTCCGCCGTTGCGTTCGACCCTCGATAAGGATTTCAGTCATGAAGCGTTTGTTCGGTACGGTTGCAGTGATTGCGGCGACGTGCCTTTCCGTAGCGACACCGGCGCTCGCGCAGAGCAGCGCCGACGACGCGCGTTTCGCCGCCGCCCAGTCGCGCCTCGACAGCGAATTGCAGATCTTCCGCCAGGAATTCGATCGCTACCAGTCGGTCCGCAATCGCGGCGGCTATGCGCCACAGGGCGGCTATCGCACCGCGCCCGACCGTGGTTATCAGGAAGCCTATCCCGACGAGCGCGACGAGGGCAATTACGACCCCTCGCGCTATTACCGCGCCGGCCCGAACTATCAGGAGCGCACGCTGTCGACCAACGACCGCGTCTATGCCGGTCAGGACGGCAAATATTACTGCAAGCGCAGCGACGGCACGACCGGGCTGATCATCGGCGCGGCCGGCGGCGGTATCCTCGGCAACGTAATCGACGGCGGCCGTTCGCGGACCGTGGGTACGCTGCTGGGTGCAGCGGTCGGTGGCCTCGCCGGCCGTGCAGTCGACCAGAACAACAGCCAGGTTCGCTGCCGCTGAGCCGCACTCCCATCCCGTCATCCTGACGAACCTCCGTCATCCTGACGAACGTCAGGATCCAGAGCCACAAGCACAACGCTCCGTGGCTCTGGATCCTGGATCAAGTCCAGGATGACGGGACGGCCGCCCCTACTTCGCCGGCCCGACCAGCTTCTGCGTGAAGTATGTCATCTGCAACGCCTGCAACCGGGCGCCCTGCTCGATATCCGCATCGCCCGAATGACCGCCCGCCGTGTCCTCATAATACAGATACGGCAGCCCATATTCCTTCAATCGCGCCGCGAACTTGCGCGCGTGCTGCGGCCCGACCCGGTCGTCCTTGGTCGTCGTCCAGATATACGGCTCCGGATACGCCACGCCCTTCTTGATGTTCTGATACGGCGAGATCGTCTCGAGGAACGCCTTTTCCGCAGGCACCGTCACCGAGCCATATTCGTCGACCCACGATGCCCCGGCCGCGATCCCCTCATACCGGATCATGTCGAGCAGCGGCACCTGGATCGTCACCGCCTTCCACAAATCCGGATGCTGGTTGAACTCGACGCCCATCAACAGCCCGCCGTTCGACCCGCCATAAATGCCCAGCTTGGCCGGACTCGTCAGCTTCCGCGCAAACAGGTCCTTCGCGACCGCCGCGAAGTCGTCGTAGATCACCTGCCGCTTGGTCTTGCGCCCGGCATCATGCCATTTCGGCCCGAACTCGCCGCCACCGCGGATGTTGGCGAGCACGTAAGACCCACCCCGCTCTAGCCACAGCTTGCCGGTGCTCCCCGAATAGCTCGGCGTCATCGACACCTCGAACCCGCCATAGGCGGTCATGATCGTCGGCGTCGTCCCGTCGAGCACGATGCCCTTCTTGTGCACCACGAAATACGGCACCTTCGTCCCGTCGGTCGAGGTCGCCTCGAACTGCTCGACGATATCGTTCGACGCATCGAACTTCGCCGGCAGCGTCTTGATCGGCTTGGGCGCAGCGCCCGTCGCCGCATCCAGCGAATAGAGCGAGGTCGGCGTGAGGAACCCGGTCACCGTCAGATAGGCGTCGTCGCTGCGATCGGTCGTGCTCACGACATCGATCGAGGCGTTGTCGGGCAGCGCGATCGGCTTGGCGGTCCAGCCCCCTGCCCCATGCGTATAGACCGACGCCCGGCCACGAACATTGTCCGACACCACCAGCAACAGCTTCGACTTGGTCAGCCCCATCCCGTCGACCGACTGGCGCGGCCCCGGCGCGAACACGATCGTCGGGTTGATCGTCCCCTTCTCAACCTCGACGAGCGGCGCCGACGCGACTGCGCCTTCGGGGATCTTGCCCCATGGATCGCTGGTCGAGAAGATCACCTGCCCGTCGATCATCCCCGCCGGAAACGTCCGGCCGGGCAGATCGAGCGGTCGTGTACCCGTCGGCGTCCACACCAGCTTGTCCGCCCCGAAGAACGTCTTCCGGCGCTGGATCACGATCAGGCGATTGCCCTTCTCGTCGGTCAGCACGTTTGCCGCGGTGCCGCCCTGATCGGTCGCCGCGCCGCGGTACACCTCGGTCGCGGCAGCTAGCGGCTGGCCGCGCTTCAGCTGCTTCATCACGAACGCATAGCCCGACTGGGTGGTCGTCCCCGCGCCCCAGTCGCGCGCGACCAGCAGCGTATCCTTGTCGACCCAGGTCGCATCCTGCTTCGACTTGGGCAGCATAAAGCCGCCCTCGACGAACTGTCCGGTCGAGAGGTCGAACTCACGATACGTCACCGCGTCCTCGCCACCCTCGGATAGCGCGACCAGGCACAGCCGCTGCTCGGGCTCGAGGCAGGTCGAGCCCTTCCAGACCCACTGCTTGCCCTCGGCCTTGCCCAGCGCATCGAGATCGAGCGCGGTGGTCCACTTTGGCGTTGCCGATGCGTAATCCGCCGCACTCGTCCAGCGCCACAGCCCGTGCGGATGATCGGCATCGCGCCAGAAATTATAGATCCGCCCGAACATCTGGTTCGGCATCGGAATGCGATCCTTCGCCGACGCGATCGCCAGCGCCTCGGCATAGAAGGTCTTGTAGCGCGGATCGTTCTGCAGCCGCGGCAACGTCTTCGCATTCTCAGCCTCGACCCAGGCGAGCGGCTTCGCGCCATCCTTGTCCTCGAGCCAGATATACGGGTCGGCGGCGGTGTTCGTTGTGGTCATTGGTGCGACTTGGGCGGTGGCTGCGGTCCCCGCAAGCAGTGTCGCCGCCGTCGCAAACAAGATACCACGCATATACAACTCCCTACCGTCACCCCGGGCTTGTTCCGGGGTCCACCGATCCGCATAACAAATCCTGTCGATTGTGCGGCACGGTGGTCCCCGGAACAAGGCTCTCCTGAGGAAAGTTGAAGTATCCGGGGTAACGAAGCGAGTTCAAGAAAATGCAGGACGGCCTGCCCAAGCCCCGCCGCTTCGTCGCCATCGCCGCGATCTCGGCAGGCACCGCGCTGACGATCATCGACGGCGGCATCGCCACAGTCGCACTCCCGACGATCGCGCGCGACCTGAACGTCGGCAGCAGCGCGGTGGTGACCGTCGTCACCGTGTACCAGCTGATCCTGGCGATGGCGCTGCTCCCGTTCTCGGGGCTCGGCGACCGGATCGGCCTGAAGCGCATGTACCAATACGGTCAACTGATCTTCACGGTCGCGACGTTGCTCTGCTTCTTCGCGAAGAGCCTGCCGTTCCTCCTGGTCGTCCGCGCCGCGCAGGCCCTGGGTGCGGCGGCGGCACTGAGCGTCTCGTCGGCGCTGATCCGCTCGATCTACCCGACCAAGCAGCTCGGTCGCGGGCTCGGCATCAACTCGGTGGTCGTCTCCAGTTCGGCGGCACTCGCCCCGACGATCGGCGGTCTAGTCCTCGCCATTGCCCCCTGGCCCTGGGTGTTCGCCAGTGCAGTACCGTTCGCGATCGCGTCGCTGGTGCTAGGCCGCGCGCTGCCCGAACCGCGGAAACACGACGAACCCTTCGACGTGCTCGGCGCAGTGATGTGCGCGGCGATGATCGGCCTCGTCATCGGCGGTGCGGAGAGCGCGGTCCACGGCGACAGCCCGATCGTCTCGGCCGCGATCGTGCTGACCGGCGCAGTGATCGGCTGGTTCTTCGTGAAACGCGAACAAGGCGAGACCAAGCCGATCCTGCCGATCGACCTGCTCGCTCGGCCCGTGCTCGCGCTGTCGGCGGTCGGTGCCTACACCGCGTTCATCGCGCAGATGACGCTGCTGCTCTCAACCCCGTTCCGCCTGACGCACGCCTACGGCTTCAGTGCGGCGGAAGTCGGCGCGGCGATCGCACCGTGGCCGCTCGCCAACATGTTCGTCGCGCCGCTCTCCGGCTGGTTGTCGGATCGCTACCCGGCCGGGCTGCTCGGCGGGATCGGGATGAGCGTCTCGATCTGCGCGCTGCTGCTGATCGCGTACATGCCCGCGGATCCGGGGTATTTCGACATCGCGTGGCGGATGGCCTTGTGCGGCTCGGGGTTCGGGATGTTCATGGCGCCGAATGCACGCCTCATCATCGGCTCCGCACCACGCGAACGCGCCGCAGCAGCAGGCGGCCTCGTCTCGACGGTCCGCCTGGTAGGCCAGACCACCGGCGCCACCTTGGTAGCCGCCCTCCTGGCCATGGGCGTAGGCGCTGGCATGATCCCGCCGCTCGTAGCTGCCGGCCTAGCACTAGTAGCAGGCCTATGCAGCCTAAGCCGCCTCCGCCCCTTGATCCGCAACCCACCGACCGAAGAAACCCAAGACGTGCAACCCGCCCAACAAACGCGGTGACTCTTGCTCCCTCTCCCCGAAGGGGGAGAGGGAGCAGGAGCAGAAGAAGAATGTTCACCCAGCTATTCCTCCCCGGCACGGGGAGGGGGACCGCCGCTCGCAGAGCGGGGGTGGAGGGGGATCACCCGGAGCGTAACGCCGCGAAGAACGAACACGGCAACCGCTGACGGCTACAAATCGCAACCCGAGCATCCACGACCGTAATTCCCGGGGTGAGCCCCCTCCACCAGCTTCGCTGGTCCCCCTCCCCGTTCCGGGGAGGATACCCCTCAAAACGCCGCCGTCGCTCTATCCTCCCCCATCATAGCAGCCCGCACCAAAGGAATCGGCGGCCCACCATAACTCAAGAACTGGTCATGAAACGCCTTCCAGGCCTTCCGCCCGCCCCGCGTCGCGGTCCAGTCCGCCCGCAGCTTCCGGATCATCAACTTACCCATAGTATAATTCAGATACGCCGGATCATACGTCCCCCGCGCCGCCTGCTGCTTGGCGTTCCCCTCATCCTGGTAACATTCATCGACGAACATCCGGAACGACTGCTCCTGCGTCATCCCCTTCGCATGCATGCGGATCGCCGAAAGATACCGGCAATCCCGCAGCAGCGCGTTCGAGATCTGCCCGACATGCGTCTCCGGATCGCCGTTGTTGAGCCCGGCCTCCCACATCATTTCCTCGGCGTAATGCGCCCACCCCTCGGCAAACGCATACCCCACGAACAGCCGCCCGAAGAGCGACGGCGAGCGGTTCGCATGCAGGAACTGGACGAAATGCCCCGGCATCACCTCGTGCACCGACGTGAACAGCAGGTCGTTCTTGCCCGGCACGAACGCGTCCTGCACCGCCTTGGTCCAGGTCGGGTCGGGCGGCGAAATATAGTAGATCGACGGCACGCCCTTATCGAACGGCCCCGGCGGATCGATATACGCCGAGTTCTGCCGGTTGTACGGCGGCGATTCCTCGACCAGCGCTTGCTCGGTCCCCGGGATCGTCACCAGATCGTGATCCACGACGAACTTCCGCAAGGTCGGGATCTGCCGCCGTGCCTCCGCGACCGGGCCGCCGACCGGCTTGTTCGCGTTCATCTTGTCCATGCACGCGAGGATCGTCTGCCCCTTGGCAAAGACCCCGCACGCCTGCGCCAGCGCCGCCTGGTTGCGCTTCAGGTCAGCGACACCCGCCGCCTCGAGCTGGTCGAGCGGCGTATCGACGCCCTCGGTCATCGCCACCATCCGCGAGAACTTGTCCGCCCCGAGCGCGAAATCCTGCGTCGCGGTCGCGCGCTGGCGCTCGGTCCACGTTCCCAGATCGCGCATCGCCTTCGACGCCGCCTGCGCCGCATCGGTCAGCTGCTTCTGCGCCGCCGCATCCTTCACGCTCGCAAACGCCTTTACCGCGTCGCCCGCATAATAGTCGGCAAAGCCGTTGAACGCCGCCGTCCCGTAATTGACATAGCTCAGCGGCATCGGCGTCTTGAGGTTCGCCTTGATGTTCCCCGCCGCCGCCGGGATCTTCTGCAGGAATGCGGTCAGCGCCTTCATCCGGGTCGGCGCATCGGCATAGTTGCGCGCGATATACGTGTTCGGATCGAGCCCCGCACTGACATACCACGCCGGATTATGGTGCGGCTGGTCGGCATCCTCCAGCCAGAACAGCTTGCCCTTGGCGACCTGCACCAGATAATCGCGCTCGAACGCCTCGGCGGGCTTCAGATCCTTGAACGCCCCCGCCTTGTCGATCGCGCCATGCAGGAAGTCCGCCTGCCGCTTCAGCCCCGCCGCGCTCCAGTCGCCCAAGCCGCCGTCATATTCGTGCTTGCCCTGATAGACCGCGTTGGCCGGATCGATCTTGAACCAGCCGTCGATGAAGCCATCGCGGAACCCCGCCCAGTCGCCCTTCGCAGCGGTCGTCGGCGCGGCAGGAGCCTGCGTGTTCGCGGTGGTCTGCGCAGGGCCGCACGCGCTCAAGGCGAGGACCGCGCCAAGCGCCGTCGTCAAAAGTCCGATCCGCATCCTGTCTCCAATTCCGATTCGTCCGGGACCATGCTGCCAGTCGAAGCTTCGGTACGCCAGCGTGCGGAACGGCGCGCGCGATGAGCCGTTGAGCGCACACCTCCCTAGAGAGACTGGATAGCCTGATGCCCTACGTAAAAACCCGTGACGGTACCGATATTTACGTCAAGGATTGGGGCACGGGACGCCCGGTGATCCTGACGCACGGCTGGCCGCTCAACGCCGACAGCTGGGACGCGCAGGCGATGGCACTCGCGCACGCCGGCTTCCGCGCGATCGCCTATGACCGCCGCGGGTTCGGTCGCTCGGGCCAGCCCTGGACCGGCTATAACTACGACACGCTGACCGACGATCTGGCCGACGTGATGGAAGCCACCGGCGCGAACACCGACGCGACGATCGTCGGCTTCTCGATGGGCGGTGGCGAGATCGCGCGCTACATGAGCCGCTACGAAGGCAAGGGTGTGGTCGCCGCCGGGCTGATCTCGTCGGTGGTGCCGTACATGCTCAAGACCGACGACAATCCCGACGGCGTTCCCGAAGAGACGCTGGCCAGCATCGGCGCCGGTATCGAAGACGACCGCCCGGCGTTCTTCAAGACCTTCCTCCAGCAATTCCTCGGCGTCGGGTTCATCACCTCGCCGGTCAGCGACGAGGTCGTCGACTGGGTCTGGAGCCTTGCGATGCAGGCGGGCCTGCACCCGACGCTGGAGTGCGCCAAGGCGTTCGGCCACACCGACTTCCGCGGCGACCTGGCGGCCTTCCGCGTACCGACGCTGGTCGTCCACGGGACGAGCGACAAGACGGTGCCGATCGACGCCACCGGCCGCGCCGCCGCCAAGGGTATCGCGGACTCGCAACTCGTCGAATATGACGGCGCCCCGCACGGCCTGACGATCACCGAGAGCGATCGCTTCACCAACGACCTGCTGACGTTCCTGGGTCGGTAATTTCTAAATCCTCCCCCGCAAGGGGGAGGTGGCACCGAAGGTGACGGAGGGGGAGGACGGCGAAACACAGGTTTCCCTTTCCTCCCCCTCCGTCTGGCAAGAGCCAGCCACCTCCCCCTGGCGGGGGAGGATCGAAGATCAGTTCCCCAGCGGGACGATAACCTCGTCGGGATGCGCGACGTTCAGTTCCTTGCGAACCATCTCGTCGACCATATCCGGGTTCGCATGATCCGGGTTCAGCAACGCGACCCGGTTCTTCAACACCTCGCGCTTGCGATCGAGCGCGGCATAGTCCTGCTCGCGCTTCGCAAGCTGGCGCTTGTAATCGCCATACGCGAACATCCCGTTCGGGCCGAGCACGGCATACGCGCCGAAGAACGCCATCAGCGTCAGCCCCAGCGCCGGCCACGCGGCCTTGCGCATCGTCTTCCGCAACTTGCTGGTCTTCGTCGTCACGCGTGCCATGTCGAACCTCCGGTTTCCGAACCTATCACCCCCCGATCAGGATGTCGCGCCCGGCATAGCGCGCCGCATCGCCCAGCTCTTCCTCGATCCGGATCAGCTGGTTGTACTTCGCCAACCGGTCCGACCGCGCGAGGCTGCCCGTCTTGATCTGACCGCAGTTGGTCGCGACCGCCAGGTCGGCGATCGTCGAGTCCTCGGTCTCACCCGACCGATGCGACATCACCGCCGTATACTTCGCGCGCTGTGCCATCGACACCGCCTCCAGCGTCTCGGTCAGCGTGCCGATCTGGTTGACCTTCACCAGCAGCGAATTCGCGATACCCTGGTCGATGCCGCGCTTCAGACGCTTCGGATTGGTCACGAACAGATCGTCGCCGACCAGCTGGACCTTGTCGCCGATCAGGTCGGTGAGCGTCTTCCAGCCCTCCCAATCGTCCTCGCCCATGCCGTCCTCGATCGAGAAGATCGGATAGCGCCGCGTCAGGTCCGCGAGATACTCCGCCATCTCGGCGCTTTCGAGGATCCGGCCCTCACCCGAGATGTCGTACTTGCCGTTCTTGTAGAACTCGGTCGCCGCGCAATCGAGCGCGAGCATCACGTCCTCGCCAGGCTTGTACCCCGCCTTCTCGATGCTCGACATGATGAAGTCGAGCGCCTCGGTGGTGCTGCCGATGTTCGGCGCGAAGCCGCCCTCGTCGCCGACGCTGGTCGACAGGCCCTTCTCGCTCAGGCCCTTCTTCAGCGTGTGGAAGATCTCCGAGCCACAGCGGACTGCTTCGAGGATGTTCGACGCGCCGACCGGTACGACCATGAACTCCTGGAAATCGATCGGGTTGTCGGCATGCTCGCCGCCGTTGATGATGTTCATCATCGGCACCGGCAGCAGATGCGCCTGCACGCCGCCGACATAGCGGTACAGCGGCAGGCCACGCGCTTCGGCCGCGGCCTTGGCGACGGCGAGGCTGACGCCGAGGATCGCGTTCGCGCCCAGCCGGCCCTTGTTCTCGGTGCCGTCGAGTTCGATCATCGCGCGATCGAGGTCCGACTGGTCCTCCGCGTCCATGCCGAGCACGGTGTCGGTGATCTCGTCGTTGACCGCATCGACCGCGCCATCGACGCCCTTGCCCCCCCAACGGGTCTTGTCGCCGTCGCGGCGCTCGACCGCCTCGTGTGCGCCGGTCGATGCCCCCGACGGGACAGCCGCGCGGCCGAAGCTGCCGTCTTCGAGCAGCACGTCGACCTCGACGGTCGGATTGCCGCGGCTGTCGAGGATCTGGCGTGCATGAAGGTCGATGATTGCGGTCACGTAACGATGCTCCTACAAATCCCGGTGCCGGGTCGTTCGCGCCGCCTCTACCGTCTCACGCCATATCGGGCAATCGCGCGGACATCCGAGAATAGTGTCGCGCAATCGCGCGACGGTTCGGGAACCGCGCTCCAACGACGGTGTTGAGGGCGTAACAATTCTGAAAGGGACCGTCATGGCCGACTCCAGCGTAAACGACACCGTCAACGACCTGAAAACGACCGCGAACGAGGTCGGGACCGAGCTCAGCAAGACGATCGATACCGGCGATGTCTCGGCCAAGGCCGGCGACGCCAAGCAGGCGATCAAGGACGGCGCCAACAAGTACACCGCGCAGGCGACCGACAAGGTCCGCACCTTCGCCGAGGACGGCAAGGCACGTGCAAGCGGTGCTCTGGAGCAGGTCGCGCAGTTGCTGACCGACGCCGCCGGCCAGGTCGACGAGAAGCTCGGCTCGCAATATGGCGGCTATGCCCGCAGCGCCGCCGACAGCGTCTCGGGTTTCGCCGACCAGGTGAAGGCGAAGGACATCGACGAGTTGTTCGACGACGCGCGCGAACTCGTGCGGAAATCGCCGGCCATCGCGGTGGGTGCAGCAGCGGCCATCGGCTTCGTCGTCGCGCGACTGGTGCAGTCGGGCGTCGATGCCAACTCGAAGGTCTGACGTCTTGGTCGATCCACTGACGTTCGCGACCGGTGAGGACGAGAGCCTCGTGTCGATCGTCGGTCGCCTGGCGACCGAGACGAAGAGCCTCGCGACCGCGGAAGTCGCTGTCTACAAGGCGAAGTTCGGCGAGACGGCGAGCGCGTACAAGTCCGCCGCGATGTTCTTCGCGGTCGCCGGCGTGCTGGCTTTGGCCGCGCTGATCGCACTGCTGGTCGGTGCGATCTTGACGGTGGCGACGCTGGTGGGGCCAGGATGGGCGACCGCCATCGTCGTGGTGGCCGTCCTCGCAGTGGCGGCGATCCTGGCGATGATCGGCAAGTCGAAGCTTCAGACGAAGAGCGAGCCCGTATCATGACATCCGCCAAAGTCGCCGCCGCAGAGATCGAATCGGCCCTCGCCCGCCAGCGCGTCATGATGACGATCGGGCAGTTGCAGGACCGGCTCAATCCGCGAAAGCTCGCGCTGAACGCCAGCCGCGACGTCGCCGATGCCGGCACCGCCGCGCTCAGCGCCAGCGTCGAGACCGTAAAGCGCAATCCGGGACCGACTGCGGGGTTCGCCGCGGTCGCCGGGCTGTTCCTCGCGCGTCACCGGATCGTCGGACTGTTCCGCCGCGGGCGGTGACCGCCCTGACCACGGTACCGTATTGAAACCTTGAAGTCCCGGCTCGCGTTGAACCCTCATTGCATTGAACGGCGAGCAGCTTGCCACCAGAAGGACATTTTCCATGACCGACGCAAAGACCACCGCCAACGAAGCCGCCCACGAGACCGAGAGCCGTCTCCGCGAGGGTCTCGACACCGTCCGCGAGACCGCGTCGAAGGTTTATCACGACGCCGGCGACAAGGCCTCCGAGGTCCTCGAAGTCTCGCGCGAGAAGACCAAGCGCGTCGTCAACAACCTCGAATCCAACCCGCTCGGCATCCTCGTCGGCGGCCTCGCTGTCGGCGCCCTCGCCGGCGCGCTGCTCCCGCGTTCGGCCCGCGAAAAAGAACTGCTCGCCCCCGTCGGCAAGCGCCTCAGCGAGACGCTCGTCGCGGCGACCGCGGCCGCGAAGGATGCTGGCCGCTCGGAACTCGGCGAACTCGGCCTGACCAAGGACAATGCGCGCGACCAGGCCAAGGGCTTGCTCGAAGGTATCGTCAAGGCGGTCACGACGGCTGGTACCGCAGGTGCGAAGGCGGTTTCGCAAAAGCCTACTGTCTAAGGGTTCAAACCGCGGGTCGAACACGCTAGGGAGGCGGCAACCCCCTCCCTAGGAAAGCAAGCGCATGAGCAAGCTCCACCTCGTATTCGGCGGCCGCGTCAGCGACCCGCGCACCCTGGATTTCAACGATCTGAGCAAGATCGAATTCGTTGGCGTATTCCCCGACTACGCCAGCGCCGAGAAGGCCTGGCGTGCTGCGGCGCAGCGTACCGTCGATGATGCCGAGATGAAGTTCGTTGTGGTGCACCTGCACCGGATGCTCGAACCGAACCTCGGCGCGACCGTAGCCTGAACTACTCCTGAGCCGTCATTCCCGCGAAGGCGGGAACCCATACCGGCTAACGTAGCGATCTGATCGCAACGACATAGGCTATGGATCCCCGCCTCCGCGGGGATGACGGTTCTGTGGCACCTGTCTGACGATCAAGTTTGCATGAAGCGGCCCCCCTCGTCCCTCTCCCCTCGGGGAGAGGGAAAGACGCCAACGGCGGCGATGGGTGAGGGCACGCTTAGCAGGACTATGGCTACGAACTCCCGCGGTCTCGCCAGTTCGCGGCTTGGGCAGTAGCCCTCCCCACCCCCGTTCGTGCTGAGTAGAGACCGAGTAGCTCCGCAGGGAGCGTATCGAGGGCTCGTATCGAAGCACAGGCCCCGCGCGCCAACTCATCCTTCGATACGCCGCTTCGACAAGCTCAGCAGCTACTCAGGACGAACGGGGTGTGCGTGGATCGAGTGGCGGTAGTTAGAGCCGGCAGGCTCAAGCCGCCCGGTAATGCCAAAGCAACAAAGGCCGAGCCAGCACCAGCCCCGCCAAGAACCCACCGATATGCGCGCCAATAGCAATCGGCCCGCTAGCCCCAACCGAAGCCCCAAACCCGGCCAGCCCCATCAGCAACTGAATCCCGATCCAGGCGGCAGCCAGCCACACAACATGCACAACCCCAGCCGGCACAGGCCCGATCGCCTGCGCCCGCCGCTCGCCATACAACAGCGCGTAAGCCCCAACGACCGCGGAAATAGCCCCGGAAGCGCCGATCATAGGCGCGGTGGAGTCAGGCCCGAAAGCCCAATGTCCCGCCGCCGCCGCATACGCGCCCAGCACATACAGAACGACCAACCCGACCGTCCCCAGCGCCTTCTCAACGAACTGCCCGCAATACACGAGCATCACGAGGTTCAGCGCGATGTGCGCCCAGCCGCCATGGATCAGAGTCGCGGTCAGCGGCGTCGCCCAGGATGGCACGACAAACATATGCTCGCTCGGAATACCGAGATCGGTCATCCGCAACGGAATGAACCCGGCGTTCACCGCCCAGTAGCCAAGCGACCCGCTCAGCACCAGAAACCCCGAGACGATGACCGTCACGATCGTGATGATCGCCGTCGCCCTCGTCTCGAAGAATTGCATAAGGCTCAGATGAACTCGATCTTGGAGACGACGTAGTAACGCTCGCCGGCCGGCACCGTAACCTCGACCTCTTCGTCGAGCTTGCGCCCGATCAGCCCACGCCCCAGCGGCGAATTATACGAGATCCGCCCGGTCTTGGCGTTCGCCTCGGTCTGGCCGACGATCTGATACTTCACCGGCTTGTCGTTCTCGTCGAGCAACGTCACTGTCGCACCGAACACGACCTTGTCGCCCGACAGGTCCTTCGGGTCGATGATCTGCGCACGCGACAACTTGTCCTCGATGTCGGAGATCGATGCCTCGACCTGGCCCTGACGCTCCTTCGCGGCATGATATTCCGCGTTCTCGCTCAGGTCGCCGTGCGCGCGCGCCTCTTCGATCGCGTCGACGATCGTCGGACGTTCGGCTTTCAGGCGCTTGAGATCCGCACTGAGCGTCTCATAGCCTTCCTGCAGCATCGGCATCTTTTCGACGGTCGCCATCATCTCGTCCCCAAATCCATTTCCCCGCGCGAGGCCCTGTACCAGCCCCGCCCACACATCATTCTCATGTCGGGATCAGTCGTGCGACTGCGAATAATAGGATTGCAGCGGCCGTACTTCAAGGCTGTGCGTCGAAAGCTTGGCGATCGCCTTCGCCGCTTCGAGCGAAGCCGGCGCGGTCGTGAAGTACGGAATGCGTTGTCCCAGCGCGGACGCGCGGATCGGCTGCGAGTCCTTCAGGCTCTGCCACCCCTCGGTGGTATTGAAGATCAGCGCGATATCGCCGTCCTTGATCCGATCGACGATATGCGGCCGGCCCTGCGCGACCTTGTTGACCTTCTCCACGGGCAAACCGGCAAGCGCGAGATGATCCGCCGTCCCACCGGTCGCGACGATCGAGAAGCCGGTATCGACCAGCGCTTTCACCGCCTCGACGATCATCGCCTTGTCGCCGTCCTTCACGCTGACGAAGACGTTGCCCTTGGTCGGCAGGATCGTCCCCGCGCCAAGCTGGGCTTTCGCAAACGCGATCGTGAAATCGGGATCGATTCCCATGACTTCGCCGGTCGACTTCATTTCCGGTGACAGCACCGGATCGACGCCGGGGAATTTGTTGAAGGGGAACACCGCCTCCTTCACCGCATAATAGTCGATATGCCGGTCGATCTTCGGCAAATTGACCAGCTTTTCGCCCGCCATCACGCGTGCGGCGATTTTGGCGATAGGCGCGCCAATCGCCTTGGCGACGAACGGCACGGTGCGCGACGCACGCGGGTTGACCTCGATGAGATAGACCAGCCCGTCCTTCACCGCGAATTGGATGTTCATCAGGCCGACGACGGACAAGGCATGCGCGAGCGCCACCGTCTGCCGTTCGATCTCGGCGATGATCTCCGCCGACAGCGAGTAAGGCGGGATCGAGCACGCAGAGTCACCCGAATGGACGCCCGCCTCCTCGATATGCTGCAACACGCCCGCGACCACCACGTCGGTCCCGTCGCAGATCGCATCGACATCGACCTCGATCGCATCGCGCAGATACTGGTCGATCAGCACCGGCGAGTCGCCCGACACCTGCACCGCGGTCGCGATGTAATGCTCGAGCTGCCCGATCGTGTCGACGATCTCCATCGCCCGCCCACCGAGCACATAGGAAGGCCGCATCAGCACCGGATAGCCGATCCGCTCCGCCGCCGCGACCGCCTCGTCCCGGCTCCGCGCCAGGCCATTGGCCGGCTGCAGCAACCCGAGCTTGGTGATCAGCGCCGCGAACCGCTCACGGTCCTCCGCCAGATCGATCGCGTCCGGCGTCGTCCCCAGGATCGGAATGCCCGCAGCCTCAAGCGCCCGCGCGAGGTTCAGCGGCGTCTGCCCACCGAACTGCACGATCACGCCCACCAGCGTGCCGTTCTGCTGCTCGACATGCAGGATCTCCAGCACATCCTCGGCGGTCAGTGGCTCGAAATACAGCCGGTCCGACGTGTCGTAATCGGTCGACACCGTTTCCGGGTTGCAGTTGACCATGATCGTTTCGTAGCCCGCGTCCGCCAGCGCAAAGCACGCATGGCAGCAGCAATAATCGAACTCGATCCCCTGCCCGATCCGGTTCGGCCCGCCGCCCAGGATCACGATCTTCTTGCGATCGGTCGGCTCGGACTCGTTCTCGGGCTCGCCAAAGCTCGGCGCCTCGTAGGTCGAATACATATACGGCGTCTTCGCATCGAATTCGGCCGCGCACGTGTCGATCCGCTTGAACACCGGCCGCACGCCGAGCTTCAGGCGATGCTGGCGCACCTCCTCCTCGGTCACGCCACCGGTCATCGCCTTGACGACCTCGTGGATCAGCCCCGAGCCGCGCGCGATCCCGCGGTTCATGCCGCGCAGATTGGCGGATTGCAGCGCCAGCCATGCGAGCCGCTTGTCGCTGAACCCCATGCTTTTCAGGCGGCGCATACCCGGCGCGTCGATCGGCAGGCCGTCCTTCATCACCTCGGCCTCGGCCGCGATGATCTCGGCGATCCGTTCCAGGAACCATGGATCGTACTTGGCGATCGCATGCACCTCGGCGACCGTGAAGCCCTCGCGCAACGCTTGAGCCGCCACCAGCAACCGGTCCGGCGTCGCGACGGCCAGCGCCGCCTCTATCTCCGCACGCGGCGCACCGACCAGATGATCGACCTGGTTGAACCCAGACAAACCCGTCTCGAGCCCGCGCAACGCCTTCTGCATCGATTCGTGGATGTTGCGACCGATCGCCATCACCTCGCCGACCGACTTCATCGCGGTGCCGAGCGTGTTCGACGCGCCCTTGAACTTCTCGAACGCGAACCGCGGAATCTTGGTGACGACGTAATCGATCGTCGGCTCGAACGCGGCGGGCGTAGCGCCGGTGATATCGTTCTCGATCTCGTCGAGCGTGTACCCGACCGCCAGCTTCGCCGCGACCTTCGCGATCGGGAAGCCGGTAGCCTTCGACGCCAGCGCGGACGAGCGCGAAACGCGCGGGTTCATCTCGATGACGACGAGCCGGCCATCCTTCGGATTCACTGCGAACTGGACGTTCGAACCGCCTGTTTCGACACCGATTTCGCGCAACACCGCGATCGATGCGTTACGCATGATCTGGTATTCCTTGTCGGTCAGCGTCAGCGCCGGCGCGACCGTGATCGAGTCGCCGGTGTGGACGCCCATCGGATCGACGTTCTCGATCGAGCAGATGATGATCGCGTTGTCGTTGCGATCGCGCACCACCTCCATCTCGTATTCTTTCCAGCCGAGCAGCGATTCCTCGATCAGCACCTCGGTAGTCGGCGACAGGTCGAGCCCGTTGCGGACGATCGCGATGAATTCCTCGCGGTTGTACGCGATGCCGCCGCCCGAGCCACCCATCGTGAAGCTCGGCCGGATGATCGACGGAAGCCCCGTCTTCTCAAGACCTTCCAAGGCTTCTTCAACAGTATGTGCGATCGCCGAGCGCGCGCTTTCCAGCCCGATCCGGTCCATCGCGTCGCGGAACTTCAGCCGGTCCTCCGCCATGTCGATCGCATCGGCATCCGCCCCGATCATCGTCACGCCGAACTTCTCCAGCGTACCGTCATGGAACAGCGCCAGCGCGGTGTTGAGCGCAGTCTGGCCCCCCATCGTCGGCAGGATCGCGTCAGGACGCTCCTTCTCGATGATCTTGGCGACGATCGCGGGCGTGATCGGCTCGACATAGGTCGCGTCGGCCAACTCGGGATCGGTCATGATCGTGGCGGGGTTCGAATTGACGAGGACGATACGATAGCCCTCCTCCTTCAACGCCTTGATCGCCTGCGTGCCCGAATAATCGAACTCGCACGCCTGGCCGATGACGATGGGTCCTGCGCCGATGACGAGGATCGAGGAGATGTCGGTGCGTTTTGGCATTATTCTTCTTTCGCCGAGTAGCGCGTGCAAAGCGGCCGCTGAAATTTTTTGGAGAATTTGTAGTTCAGACAACGGCGACCCCAACCACCGAACTGCTCCTTCGCTGACGCTTTCATCACCTCTAGCGCTGGCGCAAAGTCGGATCTCGCGATCGCGAACTCACTGACGTAGGATTCTAGTTGCGAGGTATTTAACGAACCTCGGCAAATCTCGATAATGTCGGCGCGGAGCCCTGTACCGAACTGCATCCATCGCTCGGTTGATGCTGCATTCGACTGATAGGTAAGCAGCGTGCCACCGGTCAATCTCCCACAAACCGTGTCGCTAAGGTCCGGCTTGGACAAATCGAACGTTGTAAAAAGATCTTGGCCATCATCGTCCAGCGAAAACCGAACGCGACGATCTGCTGATCGCCATTCGAGTCGTATTTTCTTCGTGACGAGCGGGGCATGCATAATCGGTGTATCGCTAATATCGTCGACTTCAGTGACGACGGCCAGCTTTCCAACCGGGACCGTCGTTACCGTCAGCTTTGCACTGGCCGGCCCTGCACATAACAGAAGGCCTATGAACGCCAGTGGTAGTTTCACCGCAGCGATCCGACGAACCGCTCGAAGAGGTACAGGCTATCCTGTGGCCCTGGGCTCGCTTCAGGATGATATTGCACCGAGAACGCCGGCTTGTCGGTCAGTTCCAGCCCCGCGTTCGACCCATCGAACAGCGACACATGCGTCTCGCGGACGTTCGCCGGCAGGCTGTCGCGCTCGACCGCGAAGCCGTGGTTCATGCTGGTGATCTCGACCGCGCCGTCGGACAGGCGCTTGACCGGATGGTTGGCGCCGCGATGACCTTGGAACATCTTGGTCGTGGTCGCGCCGACCGCGAGGCCGAGCAACTGGTGGCCGAGGCAGATGCCGAACAGCGGCTTGCCCGTCTCCAGCAGCTGGCGGATCACCGGCACCGCGTAGTCGGCGGTCGCGGCGGGATCGCCGGGGCCATTCGACAGGAAGATGCCGTCGGGGGCGAGCGCCATTACGTCGTCGAAGCTGGCGGTGGCGGAGACGACGGAGACCCTGGCGCCCGCCTCGACGAGGTTGCGGAAGATGTTGCGCTTGCTGCCATAATCGATCGCGACGACGTGGGGGGGCGCCTTCTGCTCCCCTCCCGCATCGCGGGAGGGGTTGGGGGAGGGCATGGCCTCAGGCGGGGTCGGCGCTGTTTGGTCAGCCCCTCCCCCGACCCCTCCCGCAAGCGGGAGGGGAGCAGAAGCACCCTCTCCTGCTTGCGAGCTGTCTCCGTAGCCGAAGCCCAGCTTCCAGACACCGCCGGGCGCATCCTCACCCCAGCCATAATGCATGCTCGTGGACACATCCTTGGCGAGGTCCATGCCCTCCAGCCCCGGCCACGCGCGCGCCATCGCCAGCAACGCGGCCACGTCGAACTCGCCGCTAGCCGAATGCGCGATCACGCCATTAGGCGCGCCCGCCACCCGGATCCGCCGCGTCAACGCACGCGTGTCGACCCCGGAAAGGCCGATCCGCGCATGCCGCTTCATCCAGCCATCCAGCCCCTCGACCGCACGGAAGCTCGACGGCTGCGTCACGTCCTCGCGGACGATGATGCCGAGCGCGTGCGGGTCGTCCGCCTCGACGTCGTCGGGGTTCGCACCGACATTGCCGATGTGTGGGAAGGTGAAGCAGATCATCTGCCCGGCGAAGGACGGGTCGGTCAGCACCTCCTGATAGCCGGTCATCGCGGTGTGGAAGCACACTTCGCCGACTGCACTGCCCTCTGCGCCGAACCCGCGACCCCAGATCACGTCGCCATTGGCGAGGACCAGGACGCCTGTTGCACCGGCAGGCATGGCTATAGGCTGGGTGTCGGCCATCAGGCTGGGCACTCTCTTTACGTTGACGATGTCGCTAAGTGGTGTCCGCTAAGGCCGGCGTGCCGCAGCGTCAATCTGTTAAACCGACGGCGGACGCGCTATCCCGTCGGGCTATCCCGAACCGCCTGAAAGACCAGTACATGATTCGCGACGACATCAAGGCTGCGCAGCTGACCGCCATGAAGGCCGGCGACAAGCAGAGCCGCAACGCTATCTCGTTGATCCAGGCCGCGATCAAGAACCGCGACATCGAGGCGCGTGCCCCTCAGTCCAGAGACGGCAAAGCCCCCGAGAGCGACGACGCGCTGGTGGTCGAGGTGCTCCAGAAGATGGTCAAGCAGCGCCGCGAGTCGATCGAGATGTTCTCGAAGGGCGGCCGCCAGGAGCTCGCCGATGCGGAGACGGCCGAGGTCGCGGTGATCGAACGCTTCCTGCCCCAGCAGATGAGCGAGGCGGAAACGTCGGCGGCGATCGAGGCGATCAAGGCGGAACTCGGCGCGACCGGCATGAAGGACATGGGCCGCGTGATGGCGGAACTGAAGGCGCGCCACGCCAGCGAGCTGGACATGAGCAAGGCGAGCGGCCTGGTAAAGGCGGCACTGTCATAAATGGATAAGGGCGGCCCCCTTCTTCCTCCCCTCCCGCAAGCGGGAGGGGACCGAGGGGTGGGCACGCGCCATCGTCTGGACCGACCAACAGAGAGGGCGCGAGACCTCCGCAACGACGCGACGAATGCCGAGCAGATGCTGTGGCGGCAGCTGAAGGGCTCCAGGTTGCAGGACCTAAAGTTCAGCCGCCAGATGCCGATCGCCGGGTATTTCGCAGACTTCGTGTGCCGCTCGCACAAGCTGATCGTCGAACTCGACGGCAGCCAGCATGTCGAAGGCCAACCTCATGACGACGCCCGCACGAAGCAGCTCGAAGCCGCCGGCTACCGCGTCATTCGCTTCTGGAACAACGATCTGACCTCGAACATGCCCGGCGTATTGGAGACCATTCTGACCGCTGCGAGCGGAACCGAGCGCGTGCCCACCCCCCAGCCCCCTCCCGCAAGCGGGCGGGGGGGCTCTGTCGTGGGCGGGGCGAGTTAGATGGCCCTAACCCCACAATTCCTCGACGAGCTCCGCGCCCGCACCTCGCTCAGCGCCCTCGTCGGCAAAACCACCAAGCTCACCAAGGCCGGGCGCGAGCACAAGGGCTGCTGCCCGTTCCACAACGAGAAGACGCCCTCCTTCTACGTCAACGACGACAAGGGCTTCTACCATTGCTTCGGCTGCTCGGCGCACGGCGACGCGATCAAGTGGATGACGGACCAGCGCGGCCTCCCCTTCATGGATGCGGTGAAGGAACTCGCCCAGGCCGCCGGGATGGACATGCCCGCGATGGACCGCCAGTCCGCCGCCAAGGCCGAGCGCGCCAAGGGCCTGCACGAGGTGATGTCCGACGCCGCCGACTGGTTCACCGAACAACTCAACGGCCTCCCCGGCACCGACGCCCGCGCGCTCCTCGACCGCCGCGGAATCAGGCCCGAGACGGCGCGTGCGTTCGGGATGGGGTTCGCCCCCGACAGCCGCGGCAAGCTCAAGACCGCGCTGAAGGACTACGGCGACCCGATGCTGGTCGAGTCCGGCATGCTCATTTCGGTCGAAGGCAAGGACCCGTACGACCGGTTCCGCGGTCGCCTGATGATTCCGATCCGCGACCCCCGCGGCCGGACGATCGCGTTCGGCGGACGCGTGCTCGACGGTGGCGAGCCGAAGTACCTCAACTCCCCCGACACGCCACTCTTCGACAAGGGCCGCACGCTCTACAATCTCGACAAGGCCGCCCCCGCCTCGCGCAAGTCCGGCCGCGTGCTGGTGGTCGAAGGCTATGTGGACGTCATCGCGCTAGCCCAGGCCGGCTTCGGCGAAGCGGTCGCCCCGCTCGGCACGGCCCTTACCGAAGCGCAGCTCGAACGCCTGTGGCGGATGGTCGATGTCCCCCTGCTCTGCTTCGACGGCGACGGCGCCGGCCAGAAGGCGTCGCTCCGGGCCGCCCACCGCGCGCTCCCGCTGCTGGCGCCCGGCCGCAGCCTCGCCTTCGTCACGCTCCCGCAAGGCCAGGACCCCGACGACCTCGTCCGCGCCGGCGGTCCCGGTGCGTTCGAGGCGCTACTGAAAACCCCCGAACAGCTCGTCGACCGGCTCTGGACGTCCGAAGTCGCCGCGGAGGCGCTCGACACCCCCGAACAGCGCGCCGGCCTCAAGCGCCGCCTCCACGAACTCGCCGAAGGCATCGCCGACCCGTCAGTGAAGCAGCAATATCACGCCGAGTTCAAGAACCGCTTCTACGAGCATTTCAAACCCGTCCGCGCCCCCTTCGTGCCCAGAGGCGAGCGCCCCAAAGGCGGCTGGAAACCTCCCGCAGCCCCCGTCACCGAAGACGCGAAGGCCTTCCTCGCCACCGGCATCGACCGCGTATTGGCCAAGGCGGTGCTCGCCGGCCTAATCCGCCACCCGGTCGAGATCGCGCGTCACATGGAGGTGCTCGGCTCGCTGCAAATGATCGACGGCGCGCTCGGGCGGTTGTTCGAAGCGGTCGTAGATGTTGCACTTGAGGACCAGAAGCTTGATAGCGGGCGCTTGCTCACCATATTGGCGAGGTCCGGTTTCAATTCAGTCGCGAGTGACCTGTTGAGAGCCGATACGATGCCCTATTCGTTCACGCAGACCACGGCCGATCCAGCCCGCGTCCGTGCCGACCTCGACGAGGCGATCGCGATCATGGTCGCCCGCCCTGAGGTAGACGCGGCACTCAAGCAGGCGACCGCGGCGATGCAGACGCACTTCACCGAAGATGCGTTCGAACGACAAGTGGCTATGGTAAGAGAGAAACAGGCGTTGGAAGTCCGACTTGCAAATCTTGTACAGTCGAACGAAGACGCCCGAGCGTTGGGTACCGAGGGCGATTGATGGCTAAGGCGAACATGGCGGAACCCGCCGAGACGAACGAAACCGGCGATGCGCCGCTGATCGACATGAACGATGCGTCGATCAAGAAGGTCATCGCGCGCGCCAAGAAGCGCGGCTACATCACCTATGAGCAGCTCAACGAAGCGCTGCCGCAGGGCGAGATGTCGTCCGACCAGATCGAGGACATCAGCGCCGCGCTGAGCGAGATGGGCATCAACATCGTCGAGAACGACGAAGCCGGCGAGGACGGCGAGACCGAGCCCGCCAAGGATGACGAGGACGAGCCGGAGGCCGCCGACGCGGATGCCGACACAGGCCCCGCGATCGAGAAGAAGAAAGAGACCATCGATCGCACCGACGATCCGGTCCGCATGTACCTGCGCGAGATGGGCGCGGTCGAGCTGCTCAGCCGCGAGGGCGAGATCGCGATCGCCAAGCGTATCGAGGCGGGTCGCGACACGATGATCCTCGGTCTCTGCGAATCGCCGATCACCTTCAACGCGATCATCGACTGGTCGACCGCGCTGAACGAGGGCACGATGCAGCTGCGCGAGATCATGGATCTCGACGCGATGTTGTCGAAGGACCCGGCGCCCGAAGCGATGGCCGAGGACGGCGAAGCCGACGACGGCGAGATCAGCGAGAAGAACGCCGGCCCTTCGTTCAAGGAAGAGGCCGAGCCCGAAGAGCCGTCCGCCGACGAGGACGAGGACGGCGAGCGCCGCGCCCCGCGCGCATCGGACGACGAGGAGGAGGACAACACCCTCAGCCTCGCGCAGATGGAAGAGCAGCTGAAACCAATCGCGCTCGAGCGGTTCGCCAGCATCACCGCGCTCTACAAGAAGTTCAGCAAGATCCAGCAGAGCCGCGTCGACGCGATGGGCATCGGCGGCGATTTCTCCGCGGCCGACGAGCGCAAATACCAGAAGCTGCGCGAGGAACTCACGGCGGAAGTCGAGAGCGTCCAGTTCCACAACGCCAAGATCGAATATCTGGTCGATCAGCTTTACGCTTATAACCGTCGCCTGACCGCGCTGGGCGGCCAGATGCTGCGCCTCGCCGAGCGCCACAAGGTGCCGCGCAAGGACTTCCTCGATCGCTATATCGGTCACGAGATCGACGAGAACTGGCTGACGACGGTCAACAAGGTCGATAAGAAGTGGACCGCGTTCGTCGCCAACGAGGGTGAGGCGGTCGAGCGCATCCGTGCCGAGATCGCCGACATCACGCAGCAGACCGGCATGGCGCTCACCGAGTTCCGCCGGATCGTCAACATGGTCCAGAAGGGCGAGCGCGAGGCGCGTATCGCCAAGAAGGAAATGGTCGAGGCGAACCTGCGGCTGGTGATCTCGATCGCCAAGAAATACACGAACCGCGGCCTTCAGTTTCTGGATCTCATCCAGGAGGGCAATATCGGCCTGATGAAGGCGGTCGACAAGTTCGAGTATCGCCGCGGCTACAAGTTCAGCACCTATGCGACGTGGTGGATCCGCCAGGCGATCACCCGCTCGATCGCGGACCAGGCGCGGACCATCCGTATCCCGGTCCACATGATCGAGACGATCAACAAGCTGGTCCGCACCAGCCGCCAGTTCCTCCACGAGCAGGGCCGCGAACCGACCCCGGAGGAGATGGCCGAGCGCCTCTCCATGCCGCTCGAGAAGGTGCGCAAGGTGATGAAGATCGCCAAGGAGCCGATCAGCCTCGAAACGCCGATCGGCGACGAGGAGGATTCGCATCTCGGCGACTTCATCGAGGACAAGAACGCGATCATCCCGGTGGATGCCGCGATCCAGGCGAACCTCAAGGAGACGGTCACGCGCGTGCTGGCATCGCTCACCCCGCGCGAAGAGCGCGTGCTACGCATGCGCTTCGGCATCGGCATGAACACCGATCACACGTTGGAAGAGGTCGGCCAGCAGTTCTCGGTGACGCGCGAACGCATCCGCCAGATCGAGGCTAAGGCGCTGCGCAAGCTGAAGCATCCTTCGCGCAGCCGGAAGATGCGGAGCTTCCTCGACCAGTAAGGGTTGGCAATTGCTGATCGAAAGGACGGGCCGCGGTGGAAACACCGCGGCCTTTTCTAATTTGTAGCGGCGTCCAACGTGGGCTGGCATCCGCACTGAGCTTCACGCCGAAAGAGCAACAGCGCCCCGCCAGCATTCGCCTGAACCTCGTTTGGCGATTGTGGACAGGTCAGATTAGCCACAGTCCGTAGGCCAAATGATATAGCAGGCTGGTCCTAATCTCTATCGTGTCGAGGCAACACTGTTGCTCCAGCCGTATCGGCTTGGCCTTGCGATCGCAGAAGCCAAGCAGGGAAGCGTAATGGTATTGTTCACGCCTGATGATAGCTGTGCCAAACCAAATGAGCATGGCGAGCAGGATGGCTATGGCTCGGTTCTTCAAGCTCGATCCTATGGCGACTGTGACACGTCATGCAGGGATGGAGATTGCCCTCTCGCAAATCTCTACCGAAATTAGGCCATAGCCGGGATGCGTTCAAATAAGGCCGCGCAGCAAGATAAATTCTGTTTATCCAGTCTTTTCTGTAGGCTAACTGGCGCTTATCAAGATGGCAGGGGGAATAAGATATGCTTGAATTTATAACATCCGTCAGACCGTATCTTGAAGTTTTGTCTTTTACTGCCACAATAATTCTCGTCATCGGTCTCATTTTGGCCCGTTCGCAGCTGGTAGCGTTTTCTCGTGACGCGAATGTCCGAAATGAACGACTGGCCAAGGAAAAGGCTATCGAGGCTGCAACGAGATATTTATCCGAATACATCAGGTTGGCGAATATCGAATATGATAAAATTGTCGAATTGAAGTTGCCTACTTTTAATGGAGAGGTCGATGATTTCAGTGCATTTTCGGTGTCAACAAATCTGCGCCGTAAGATGAATGAAACATTATTAATAGCAAAGACTGATCTTTCATCGATCAATGAGCTAGAACTAATCGCATCCTACTTTATTTCTCGCGTTGCTGACGAAAAAACAGGTTTCCGCATAATCGGCAGGTCGTACTGCGCGACCGTAAAATCAAACTATCACATTATTTCGATACTTCGTGGGAACGATACTGCGCAGCCTTACTGGTACAATATCGTAGCATTATATCAGCTATGGGCACCAAGTCTTACAAGAGAGGAATTGGAGTCAAGTTCCATTGGCTTGGCTCAAAGGCTTGCAGCGCTTCCCACCGACCGCTCTGTTGCGCCACTTGGTTGTTGAAAGGCACCTCGCCTGCGCTCGTACAAGGGGCTAATACAACGGTCCCGACGACGAAATAAATATCCTTTTTCCAGTTCTTACGGGGATTTTAACCGATCCCCCTCGGCTCCACCAATGCAGTCTTTCAGAACGATGATTGCGGTCGAAACCAATCCGGAAAACCGCCCCCCTATCCTCCCCTGTAAGGGGAGGTGGCGCGAAGCGACGGAGGGGTGACGCCCTATCGTGAGCGGGCCACCCCTCCGTCAGCGCTCTGCGCTGCCACCTCCCCTTGGAGGGGAGGAATTACGGTCGAATCCGCTCGCCAATCCCGATAAGCCCACGCCATGCCCCGGATAATCCTGTTCAACAAACCGTACGACGTGCTCAGCCAGTTCACCGACGTGAACAGTCCGACCCCGCGCGCGACGCTGTCGCAGTTCGTCGATGTGCCGGGCGTCTATCCGGCGGGGCGGCTCGATCGCGATAGCGAAGGGCTGTTGCTGCTGACCGACGACGGCCGCCTCCAGGCGCGGATCGCGGACCCGAAGTTCAAGCTGGCCAAGACCTATCTCGTGCAGGTCGAGGGCGATGCGGGCGAGGACGCGCTCGATCGGTTGCGGGGCGGCGTCGTGCTGAAGGACGGTCCTGCCCGCGCCGACGTCGAGCGGATCGCCGCGCCCGACCTCTGGCCGCGCGTGCCGCCGATCCGGGTCCGCGCGAGCATCCCCGATTGCTGGCTCAAGATAACGATTCGCGAAGGCCGCAACCGCCAAGTCCGCCGCATGACCGCCGCGATCGACCACCCCACGCTGCGGCTGGTCCGGTGGAGCATCGGCGACTGGACCGTGGCGGGTCTGGAACCCGGCACGTGGCGCGACGCCTGACGAGCGCTTGAGGCGGGCTGGCGGGTGCACGCTGGCCACCGGAGGCACGGGCGCCCATGGGCACCCTTCAGACGACAGCGTTCGCGACTGCGAGCGGAACGCCTGCCCACCCACGCCGTCATCCTGACGAAAGTCAGGACCCAGAGCCAAGCAGCGCGGCGTTCGCGATCCTGGGTCCTGACTTTCGTCAGGATGACGGAGAAGGGCATGTTCACGCGAAGGCGCTAAGGCGCGAAGAGAAGCAGCTTATTTAGCGCACTTGCCCGGTCTTCTCTTCGCGCCTTAGCGCCTTCGCGTGAATCCATTTCTTGAGCTGCGCTCCGTGGCGCAATGTGATCATAAGTCCCGAGGATAGCGTTCCCCGCCCGCGCGGGGAGTGCGTTGCGTGACGCGCCGAAATTGCATGGTGGCACGACGAAAACTCCCTCCCCTTCAGGGGAGGGTCGGGGTGGGGCATGTCCACGCGAGCGTGCTCAGCGTCACAAAGCCCCTCACGCCTCAAACGAGCAGCCATCCCAAGTCGCCCAGCAAGACGTGTTTCCCCGCGAAGGCGGGGACCCAGACTGGGCTCCCGCCTTCGCGGGAGAACAAGGAAGCGCAAGTCGGCCTGCGCAGGACAGCGCGTCCCTGTCCGACCGAATAACCGTCCCTATGTCCCGAAGGACAGAGGAGGTGTGCAGCCACCACCGCCACCGCCGGCCGGCGAGCTAATCGGCTGTCCTACACGCCCGGAGAAGCGCACCGTCACCAGATGCCCGCGCCCGCCCCCTTCACCACGACACCGCCCCCACACCCCGACGCCACCACCGCGGCGAAAATGCTTCACAGCGTCTACACTTCCTATACTTCCGTGCTGCAGCATAAACGCGAAACGCCAACAATCGGCAACACTTCCAACAGCTTGCAGCCCCAACCAGCCCCCACCCCGCGCACAACGAAAAAGGGCGCCGGGACCATCGCCCCCGCGCCCTTCTCCAACTCCAGCAGTCTCCGATTACTCGGCGGCTGCGGTGCCCTTTGCAGGGCGCATGTCGCGGCGCTCGGCGATACGCGCTGCCTTGCCGGTGCGGCCACGCAGGTAATACAGCTTGGCGCGACGCACGGCGCCCTTGCGGACGACTTCGATCGAATCGACGTTCGGCGAGTAGAGCGGGAAGACGCGCTCGACGCCCTCGCCGAAGCTCATCTTCCGCACGGTGAAGTTCGAGCCCATGCCCTTGTTCGAGCGCGCGATGCACACGCCCTCGTAGTTCTGAATACGCGTGCGCTCGCCTTCGACGACCTTCACGCCGACCTTCAGTGTGTCGCCGGGGCGGAAATCGGGGATCGTCTTGTTGGCCAGGAACTTCGCGATGTTCTCGGCTTCGATCGTCTGCAACAGGTTCATGTCTCGTCCTCGTGTCGCTGCGCGCCAGAGGGCGACTGGACCCGAACGCCCTCATGGCGCTCCCAAAGGTCCGGTCGCCGTGACCGTGTATCGATCTCCGCGCGGCGTTTGCGCCATGCAGCGATCTTCGCATGATCCCCCGATCGCAGCACCTGAGGGATCGTACGCCCTTCCCATGATTGAGGTCGGGTATAATGCGGATATTCGAGCAGCCCCGTTTCGAAGCTCTCGTCATCCCCACTAGAAGCCGCGCCCATTACGCCGGGCAGCAGCCGAATGCAAGCATCGAGCAGCACCAGCGCCCCCATCTCGCCCCCCGACAGGATGTAGTCGCCGATCGAGACCTCCTCGATATCCCGCGCCTCGAACAGGCGTTCGTCGAACCCCTCGAACCGGCCGCAAAGAATAGTGACGCCGGGACCCTGCGCGAGTTCGCGAACCCGCTCTTGGGTCAGCGGCTTCCCCCGAGGAGTCATGGCCAGCACCGGTCGCCCATCCGCAACGCTGTCGATCGCCGAGGCCACCACGTCGGCGCGCAGCACCATCCCAGCCCCGCCCCCCGCCGGCGTATCATCCACCGACTTGTGCTTGTCGGTCGCAAAGTCCCGGATCTGCACCGGCGAGCAGGACCACCGCCCCTCCCCCAGCGCCCGCCCCGCGAGCGATGTCCCCAGCGGCCCGGGAAACATCTCCGGATACAGCGTCAATATCGTGGCAGCGAAAGTCACAGCGTCCAGTTCTCTATGCGTTTGCGCCAGCACGTGGCGCCGAATGCGCCCAGCACCTATACGGATCGGCGCAGTGGAACAATTACGCTGGCGAAACGCTCGCGGCCAATGGACGATTGCATCATCATCGGCGCCGGCCCGGCGGGTCTCACCGCAGCGATCTATCTCGCGCGCTTCCACCTCTCGATCCGCCTGTTCGATTGCGGCAGCAGCCGCGCCGCGTTGATCCCGTGCACGCATAATCATGCCGGCTATCCCGAAGGCATCCGCGGCACAGACCTGCTCGGGCGGATGCTAGCGCAGGCCGAGAATTACGGTGCGGTGCGCGAGGGCGTGCGGGTCGATGCAATCGAGGTGGAGGACGACGGCTTCACCGTACGGCTCGGCGACCGCCGCGCGCGCGCCCGGAGCGTACTGCTCGCCACCGGAGTCGTGAACAACCGCCCCGACATGCCCGACGCTATCCACGACGAGGCGCTGGAGGCCGGGTTGCTCCGCTACTGCCCGATCTGCGACGGCTACGAAGTTACCGACAAGCGCGTAGGCATCATCGGCACCGGCGACCACGGCATGCGCGAGGCGCTGTTTCTGCGCGGTTACACGAAAGACGTAACGCTGATCGCCCCAGAGGGCGGCCACGATCTAGATCCGGCATGCGAAGCGGCGCTAGACGATGCCGGGATCGTCCGCGTCGGAGGCCCCTGCGGCAACTACGCGATCGAGGAAAACAAGCTTTCGCTGGAAACGGTGGAGGGCCGATTGTCGTTCGACAGCATCTATCCAGCGCTCGGATCGGTCATCCGTTCGGAACTGGCCGTCGCCGCAGGCGCACGCGCATCCGAGGACGGATGCCCGGAGGTCGACTCGCACCAGCGCACTTCGATCCCCGGCCTGTTCGCAGCCGGTGACGTGGTGAAGGGGCTCGACCAGATCAGCCACGCAATGGGCGAAGCCGGCGTCGCCGCGACGACAATCCGCAACATGCTCGCCGAACAGCGACCACTTCGGCGGTAATCGCTACTCAACTTGGGAGAACAAGGCTTACTCAGCCGCGAACGAAGCCTCGACGATAAGCCGGTCGGCATCCCATTCAGGAACGGCCTCGGGTCGCATCGGTATCATGAACCGCTTGCCGGGCTTGTCATCCACGGCCGGCCGTTCGATCTCGATCACGTCGCCCGCACCAAAATTATCGATCGCAACGACGCGCCCGATCGCCTCCCCATCGGTCGAGACGACATCGAGACCGATCACATCCGTGTGATAATACTCACCGTCTTCCAGCGGCGGCAACGAAGACCGCGGCACGGTCAGTTCGGTCCCGCGCATCGCCTCGGCGGCGTTGCGATCAGCGACTTCGGCAAAGCGCGCGATCATACCGTTGTTGCCGTTGCGCGCGGACTTCAGCGACAGCCCGCCATTGTTGAAGCTCTTATAGCTGCCGAAATTCTCGGCGAAGACCTTCAGCCGCACCTCGCCACCGATGCCGTGCGCACCGATGACGACGGCGAGCGTCACGTCAGCCTTGCGCGGAGCCTTCATCGCGACCGGGGGTCTCGTCGGAACCTTCGGCGGGGTCGTCGGCGGAGACGCCTTGGTTGGTGGCATCTTCGATATCCTCGGGTGCGGGGGCTGTGCGGGGGTCGGTTTCGGGGGCCATCATGCGCTCCTGTTCGGGGTTACCGATTGAGAGAACGCATGAAGTCCGGTTCGGGTGCGGTTACGCACGCGTAGGTGGAGGGGACACTCAGGCCCCGCTCCCTCACCGTCATCCTGGGCTCGACCCAGGATCCAGAGCAACGGAACGCTTTCGTCCGTGGCTCTGGATCCCAGCTTTCGCTGGGATGACGGGAAGAAAGACGGATCGGTCCAATCAGAACCGATCCGTCCGCCGTCTTACGAAGCGGCTTCTTCGGTCTCGGCAGCGGCAGGAGCCTCTGCCTCGGCAGCAGGTGCAGCCTTCGCAGCGGCTTCAGCCTCGGCAGCTTCAGCCGCCTTGGTCGCACGCTCTTCGGCGCGCTCGGTGGCCTTCTCGCCGGGCTTGCCCTTGTTCGGGTTGTTGCGCGCCGAACGCTCGAGCACGCCAGCCTGGTCGAGGAAGCGCGCGACGCGGTCGGTCGGCTGCGCGCCGACGCTCAGCCAATGCTTCGCGCGGTCGGCGTCGAGCTGCACGCGCTGCTCGTTGTCCTTGGCGAGGAGCGGGTTGTAGTTGCCGATCTTCTCGATGAAGCGGCCATCACGCGGCGAACGCGCATCGGCAACGACGATCTTGTAATAGGGACGCTTCTTGGAGCCACCGCGCGCGAGGCGAATGTTGATTGCCATGATATTTTCCTTCGTTTTCTAGATAGATCCCCGAGCAAAGCCGAGGTGTCGTGGTTGGATAAGGAGGTTATTTCTTCTTCAGAAAATCGTCGAAACCGGCCGGCATCTGCGGCATCTTGGGGCCACCAAGCCCCGGCAGACCGCCGCCGCCCATACCGCCGCCACCGCCCGGCAGGCCACCGGCGCCGGCCTTGTTGAGCATGTCGCCCATCTGCGGCCCGCCGATCGCATTGCCGATGCCGCCAAGACCACCGCCCATGCCGCCCTTGCCGAGCATCGCCATCATGCCCTTCATGCCGCCCATCTTCTTGATCTTCTTCATGGCGGTCGACATTTCGAGGTGCATCTTGAGCAGCTTGTTGACCTCCTGGACGGTCGTCCCGGAGCCCTTGGCGATGCGGATCTTGCGCTTGGCGTTGATCAGCTCGGGCTTGTTGCGCTCCTTGATCGTCATCGATCCGATCATCGCGTCCATGTGCACCAGCACCTTTTCGCCCCCGACCGACGCGACCGCGCCCTGCGCCTTCTTCATGCCGGGGATCATCCCCGCCAGTGCGCCGAGCCCGCCCATCCGCTGCATCTGCGCCAGCTGAGCCCGCAGGTCGTTCATGTCGAACTGACCCTTGGCCATCTTGGCGGCCATGCGCTCGGCGTCTTCGGCCTGGATAGACTCCGCAGCGCGTTCGACCAGGCTGACGACATCGCCCATGCCGAGAATACGCCCCGCGACACGCTCCGGATGGAACGCCTCGAGCGCATCGAGCTTCTCGCCGGTCCCTGCGAACTTGATCGGCTTGCCGGTGACCGCGCGCATCGACAGCGCCGCGCCGCCGCGGGCATCGCCGTCCATGCGGGTCAGCACGATACCCGTCAGCGGCACCTGGTCGCTGAAGTTCTGCGCGACGTTGACCGCGTCCTGGCCGGTCAGCGAGTCGACGACCAGCAGGATCTCGGCCGGGTTCGCGACGTCGGCGACCGCCTTCATCTCGTCCATCAACGCCTGGTCGACATGGAGTCGACCCGCGGTGTCGAGCATCAGGACGTCATAGCCCTGGAGCTTGGCCGCCTGCATCGCGCGACGGGCGATATCGACCGGCTGCTGGCCCTGGACGATCGGCAGCGTCGCGACGTCGATCTGCGTGCCGAGCGTCGCCAGCTGCTCCTGCGCGTTCGGGCGATTGACGTCGAGCGACGCC
Organism: Sphingomonas sp. PP-F2F-G114-C0414; assembly: GCF_003688595.1. Classification (GTDB taxonomy): domain Bacteria; phylum Pseudomonadota; class Alphaproteobacteria; order Sphingomonadales; family Sphingomonadaceae; genus Sphingomonas. Next base: position 796,407 of record NZ_RCWT01000009.1, on the reverse strand, counting down.
ATCAGCACCTTCTTGCGCTCGCGACCGGCCTGTCCGAAATTGGCCTGCCCCGCCGCCAGCCGCTTGGCGATCTTGGCGGTGGTGGTCGTCTTGCCCGAGCCCTGGAGGCCGACCATCATGATGACGGCCGGCGGCGTAACGCCCAGCTCGAGCTCTACGGCATCCGAACCGAGCATCTCAACCAGCGCATCGCTGACGATCTTGACGACCTGCTGCCCCGGCGTGACCGAACGCAGGACGTTCTGACCGATCGCTTTCTCGGTCGCCTTCTCGACGAACTCGCGCGCGACGGGCAGCGCGACGTCGGCTTCGAGCAGCGCGACGCGCACCTCGCGCATCGCCGCGCGCACGTCCGCTTCGGTCAGCGCACCCCGGCCGCGAAGGCGGTCGAAGACGCCGCCAAGTCGATCGCTCAGGCTTTCGAACATCGAAATACTCCAAATCACCGCGACAAAACACAAAAGCGCCGGCGGGCGAAACCTCGCCGGCCAGCGTGCATCCTTGGATGCTCGTCCAATGCGCCCCGTAACGGAACGTGAGGTGCCGCCTACTGGAAGTGCGCACGAAGTGCAAGGCAGGCATGATCCCGGAGGCTCGCCACAGCGTACGGGGTCCTGCGTGTTCCCTTCACCGCAGCATATCAACGCCCCGGCGCAACGCCGCGGACCTTAACCTGTCCTACATATCTCACGGAGCACATCGGATGGACCAAGGACCCTACAGGCCGTTTTATCGATGATTTTACCGCCGGCGACGACCCGTTCGCTTCGCCTCATCAGCCGGGAATTCATGACCGGCGCGCTCACGGGCGCCGCACTGCTGCTGTTCATCGGCACCGGCGGGGGCGTATTGCTGGAAGCGATCGAGCATTTGAAGGGCGGCAACGCCGTCATCGATCGCACGCTGATCGCGGCGATGTTTCTCAACGTCGCGCTGATCCTGTTCGGCTGGTTCCGGTATCGCGGCCTCGCCGAAGAACTGTCGCAACTGTCGGACGCGGATCAGCGCGCGAAGCTGCTGTCGCAATATGATCCGCTGACTGGCTTCCTGAATCGCCGAAGCCTGATCGAGGAAGGCGCAGCGCTGTTCACCGGATCGCTTCGCCGGGGCAAGGCCTTGGCCCTGCTGACCATCGATCTCGATCACTTCAAGACGGTCAACGACGTGCACGGTTATGCCATCGGCGATGCGCTGCTCACGCTGGTTGCCGAGAAGATCAGCGCATTGGTCCCGGGGTCGAGCCTGCTCGCACGCCTCAACGCCGACGAGTTCGCCTGCGCGGTGGTATTCGATGCCGCCTATCCGGGAGTCGTCGACCGGATCGCCGACCGGCTGATCGCGGATCTCTCGAAACCGTTCCTCATCGGTGAGACCGAAGTCCATGTCAGCACCTCGATCGGCATCGCCCGCTCGGACATAGATTGCACGTCGATGGACGCGCTGTTGCGAACGTCGGACATGGCGTTGCACGCTGCCAAGGTCGCCGGGCGCAATCGTCACGCCTGGTTCGATGGCGCGATGGAGCGATCCGTCCAGTTGCGCGGCGAACTCGAGGCCGGGTTGCGCGTGGCCGTCCCCAACGATGCGATCGTGCCGTTCTTCGAACAGCAGGTCGATCTGACGACCGGCTGCATCACCGGGTTCGAGGTGCTCGCACGGTGGGAGCATCCGACGCGCGGCGCGATCGGGCCGGAAGTTTTCATTCCGATCGCGGAGGGGATCGGCCTGATCGGCGATCTGTCGCTGTCGGTGATGCGTCAGGCTTTCACCGCCGCGCGCGACTGGGATGCAGGCCTGTCGCTGTCGATCAACATCTCGCCGGTGCAGTTGCGCGACGCGTGGCTGGCGCAGAAGATCATCAAGACGCTCGTCGAGACCGGCTTCCCCGCCAGCCGGCTCGAGATCGAGATCACCGAAAGCGCATTGTTCGACAATCTGCCGCTCGCGCAGTCGATCGTCGGCAGCCTGAAGAACCAGGGTATCCGCATCGCCCTCGACGACTTCGGCACCGGCTATTCGAGCCTCGCGCATCTGCGCGCGCTGCCGTTCGACCGGATCAAGGTCGACAAGAGCTTCGTCGGCTCGATGCTCGACAACCCCGACAGCATGGCGATCGTCAACACGATCGTCCGGCTCGGCGACAGTCTCAACCTGCCGACCACCGCCGAGGGAATCGAGAACGCCGCAATCGAAGAGCGACTGCGCGGCATGGGATGCGCAAAGGGCCAGGGCTATCTGTACGGGCGGCCGCTGTGCGCTGCGCAGGTGCGCCGACTGCTCGCGGAAAAGCGGCTGCTAGCGCAACGACCGGACATCAGCGCGCGGCCTTCGCGCGGCATCGCGCCAAGGTTGGCGGGCTGATCGACGGCAGGCGGGCCCGACCCGAACCACAAGGCGTGGACTTCGCCCCCTACGGCTCCTAAATCGCGCGCATGTCACCCGCCCCCGCGCCAGAGGTCATCAGCCTCGGCTGCCGCCTCAACATCGCCGAAAGCGAGACCATCCGCGAGCTCGTCGCCGGGCGGGACATGGTGGTGGTCAACAGCTGCGCCGTCACCAACGCCGCGGTAAAGGCGACGCGGGTCGCGATCCGCCGCGCCAAGCGCGACCGTCCCGAGGCTCAGATCGTCGTCACCGGATGCGCAGCGCAGATCGACCCTGCTAGCTTCGCCGCGATGCCCGAAGTCGACCGCGTCATCGGCAATGCGGACAAACTCACGTATTCAGCTTGGAAGGCTGATGTAAAAGTCGTCGTCTCCGACATCATGCAGGTCCGCGAAACCGCCCCCCATCTCGCCGCCAGCTTCTCAGCCCACGCTAGAGCGTTCGTCGAGGTCCAGAACGGCTGCGACCACCGCTGCACCTTCTGCGCGATCCCGTTCGGCCGCGGCCCGAGCCGCTCGGTCCCCGCGGGCGCGGTGGTCGACCGGATCGCCGGTCTCGTCGACGCCGGCCACCGCGAGATCGTCCTCACCGGCGTCGATCTCACCAGCTACGGCCCCGACCTCCCCGGCGCCCCAACACTCGGCCATCTCGTAGAACGCATCCTGCACCACGTCCCCAACCTGGAACGCCTGCGTCTCTCGTCGCTGGACGGCATCGAGATCGACGACCGCCTCTTCGCGCTGCTGACGACCGAAGCGCGGATCATGCCGCACGTCCACCTCTCGCTCCAGGCCGGCGACGACATGATCCTCAAGCGCATGAAGCGCCGCCATTCGCGCGCCGAAAGCGTCGCGCTGGTCGATCGCCTAAAGACCGCGCGCCCCGACATCGCGATCGGCGCGGACCTGATCGCCGGCTTCCCGACCGAGGACGCGGCGATGTTCGCCAACACGCGCGCGCTGATCGACGACTGCCACATCGTCCACCCGCACATCTTCCCCTATTCGCCCCGCGCCGGCACCCCCGCCGCACGCATGCCGCAGGTCGAACCCGAGGTCCGCCGCCACCGCGCCGCCTTCCTCCGCGAGGCCGGCGAAACATCGCGCGCGAACTGGCTGCAAACGCTGGTGGGGACATCGCAGGATCTGCTCGTCGAACGCCCCGGCGACCGCGGCCATATCGGCAATTTCGCAGAAGTCCTGCTGGACGAACCCGCCATACCCGGCGACATCGTCCGCATCACGATCACCGGCGCCACGGCCGACCGCCTCAGCGCAACACGAGAACCAACATGAGCACCACCCCCACTTGGCACGACAAGCTGATCGGCGGCTTCAAGCGCACCTCCGACCGGCTGGTCGGCAACCTCGCCGGTCTCGGCGGCGCGCGGCTCGACGATTCGACGCTCGACGACATCGAGGAGGCGCTGATCGCCTCCGATCTCGGCCCCGAGACCGCCGGCCGCATCCGCCGCCGCCTTTCCGAAGGCAGCTTCGAGCGCAACATGGAGGAACTCGGCATCCGCGTGATCGTCGCCGAGGAGGTCGAGAAGGTGCTCGCCACGGTCGCCAAACCAATCGAGATCGACGCCTTCCCGCGCCCGCAGGTGATCCTGGTCATCGGCGTCAACGGCTCGGGCAAGACCACCACCATCGCCAAGCTCGCGCATCTGCTGATGGAACAGGACTACGGCGTGATGCTCGCCGCCGGCGACACCTTCCGCGCCGCCGCGATCGGCCAGCTCCGCACCTGGGCCGAGCGCGTGGGCGTGCCGATCGTTACCGGTCCCGAGGGCGGCGATGCGGCGGGCGTGGTATGGGACGCGGTAAAGAAGGCGACCGAGACGGGCATCGACGTGCTGATCGTCGACACCGCCGGCCGCCTCCAGAACAAGCGCGAACTGATGGACGAACTGGCCAAGATCCGCCGCGTGCTCGGCCGGATCAACCCCGAGAGCCCGCACGACATCGTTCTGGTGCTCGACGCGACGACCGGCCAGAACGCGCTCCAGCAGATCGAGGTCTTCAAAGAGGTCGCGGGAGTTACCGGCCTCGTCATGACGAAGCTCGACGGCACCGCCCGCGGCGGCGTTCTCGTGGCGGCGGCCGAGAAATACGGCCTGCCGATCCATGCGATCGGGATAGGCGAGGGCATGACCGACCTGCGCCCGTTCGATGCGAACGAGGTGAGCCGGATCATCGCGGGAGTAGAGAGCGTTCGAAAGTAACGCCTGCCCCGCCTCCCCCGTTCGTCCTGAGCGAAGTCGAAGGACTGGTCAGCTTGTGGCAATGTCCTTCGGCTACGCTCAGGACGAACGGCATCTTACCGTATTTCGTGGATAATCCAGTGACCAAGCCCCCCCTTTCCCCCGGCCTCCGCATGGCGGTCGACTATGGCCCGCTCGCGGTCTTCTTCGCGGTGAACTTCCTCACCCCCGGCCTGCCGATCGTCCGCGTCGTCGCCGCCACCACCGCGTTCATCATCGCCACGATCGCCGCGATGATCGTGTCGAAGGTCAAGACCGGCCACATCTCACCGATGCTGTGGCTATCAGGTGCGCTGATCGTCGTCTTCGGCGGGCTGACGATCTATTTCCACGACCAGCGCTTCATCCAGATGAAGCCGACGATCATCTACGCGATGTTCGCTGCGATCCTAACGTTCGGGCTCGTCACCGGGCGCCCACTGCTCCAGTCGCTGCTCGCCACCGCTTACCCCGGTCTGTCCGCCGATGGTTGGCGCAAGCTGACGCGCAACTGGGCGGTGTTTTTCGTGTTCATGGCGGTGCTGAACGAGGCGGTGTGGCGCAACACGACCTGGGATTTCTGGGTCGGGTTCAAGCTATGGGGTGCGATCCCGCTGACGCTGCTGTTCGCGTTCGCCAACATTCCGATGCTGCTGAAGCACGGATTGCAAACGGGCGACAAAGCCGTGACCGACCTGCCGCCCGAAGGGTAACTTCTTGTTCTCCCGCGAAGGCGGGAGTCCAGACTGGGCCCCGCCTTCGCGGGGGAACAATCTTAGCTCGGTTCAGCCAGCAACCTTCGCGTAGCGCTCAGCCACGACGTCCCAGTTCACGATGTCCCACCAGGCCTTCAGATAGCCCGGACGATCGTTCTTGTACGTCAGGTAGTATGCGTGCTCCCAGACGTCGTTACCGAGCAGCGGCGTGCCGGGCTCCTTGGCGTCGTCCATCAGCGGGTTGTCCTGGTTCGGCGTGCTCGTCACCTTCAGCTTGCCGCTCGCATCCGCGATCAGCCATGCCCAGCCCGAGCCGAACTGCCCCGCACCCTTGGTGTTGAACTCTTCCTTGAGCTTGTCGAGGCTGCCGAAGTCGCGATCGATCGCCTCGGCGAGCTTACCCGACGGTGCCTGGCCGTTCTTGGCCGCCATCGTCTTCCAGAAGAAGTCGTGGTTCCAGAAACCGCCACCATTGTTGCGCACTAGCGGCGGCTGCGACGAGATCATGCCGAGGATGTCCTCGATCGACTTGCCTGCCAGCGCAGAGTCCTTCTCGACGCCTTCGTTCAGCTTCGCGGTGTACGCCGCGTGATGCTTGTCGTGATGAAACTTCATCGTTTCTTGGTCGATCACCGGCTCGAGCGCGTCATAGGCATACGGCAGCGGTGGGAGTTCGAAAGCCATGGGGGTTCTCCTTTATGGGGGTCGGACGCTCAACGCCCGCAGGCTCCAAATGCTCCCCGCGAAGTCGTTACGCAAGCGTACCCCGCGTCTTCGCGAGCGGGATCAGGCGGCGGTCTTCCCGTATTCCTGCCGCGTGACGGGATGGCTCGACGAGAGACCGCCATCGACCGCGATCGCTTGGCCGTTGACGTAGCTGGCGTCGTCGGAGGCGAGGAACAGCGCGACCTTGGCGAGCTCCTCGGGCTGCGCGCCGCGGTGGAGCGGGTTGAGGCGGCCGACGCGGTCCATCTTGTTCGCCTCGCGTGCGTAGTCGAACACGGGTTTGGTCATGCCGGTCTCGGTAAGCCCGGGGCAGATCGCGTTGACGCGGACGTTCGAGCCGGTGAGTTGTTGCGCCGAGACGGCAGCGAGGTTGATGACGCCGGCCTTTGACGCAGAGTATGCGGGCGAGCCGGCGCCGGAGCGGATGCCGGCGACGCTGGCGGTAAGGACGATCGCGCCCTTCCCTCGCTCGGCGATCCGCGGCGCGGCGTGTTTGATCGCGAGGAACGGGCCGATCAGGTTGACGCGCAACACCTCCGTGATGAGCGCAACGTCGGTGTCGAACAGGTTCGCCATGCCGCCCGAGATCCCCGCATTGGCGAACATCACGTCGAGCCCGCCGAAGCTGTCGCAGGCGAGCGCGATCGTGCGGATCACGTCCTCTTCGAGCCCCGCGTCGATGCGGATCGCCTTCGCCGTGCCGCCGGCCTGCGTGATCAGGTGCGCGGTTTCGTCCGCGCCCTCGGTCTTGTCGGCGACGACGACCCTGCCCCCTTCGCTCGCGAACAGGAGTGCGGCGGCGCGGCCTATGCCGGATCCTGCGCCGGTGACGATGATCGATTTGTCGGTAAAGCGCATCGCATGGTCCTTCGGTTAGATCGTGACGCCGCCATCGATGACCATCGTCTGGCCGGTCATGAAATTGCTTGCCGACGACGCCAGAAAGACGACCGCGCCCGCGATTTCTTCCGGCTCGCCGATCCGGCGGAGCGGCACGCTGGTGTTCGCCGCCTCGATCCGCTGCGGGTCCTCCCACAAGGCTCGCGCGAAGTCGGTCTTGATCAGGCCCGGCGCGATACAGTTCACGCGGACGTTGGACGGACCGAACTCGACCGCGAGGTTGCGCGCGAGTTGCATGTCGGCGGCCTTGCTGATGCAGTACGCGCCGATCACCGGCGAGCCCCGCAGGCCGCCGATCGAGGAAATGATGATTATGCTGCCGCTGCGGCGCTCCAGCATCTCGGGCGCGACCATCTGGATCAGCCAGTGGTTCGAGACGATGTTGTTGTCGAGGATCTTCCGGAACTGGTCGTCGGCGATGCCGGCCTGCGGGCCGTAATAGGGGTTCGAGGCGGCGTTGCAGACGAGGATGTCGATGCGGCCGAACTGGGCTCGGGTCTGGTCGACAAGGTTCTGGAGACCCGCCTTGTCGGAGATGTTGGCGGCGATGGCGATCGCGGTGCCGTCTCCGTGCTTGGCGTTGAGTTCCGCCGCGACGGTATCGCAGGCGTCCTGCTTGCGGCTGGAGATCACGATCTTCGCGCCGTGTTCTGCCAGTTCCCGCGCGGAGGCGAGGCCGATGCCGCGCGAGGAGCCCGTGACGATGGCGACCATGCCGGTAAGGTCGAATTGCGACATTCTTGCTTCTCCCCTCCCGCATGCGGGAGGGGTCGGGGGTGGGCCCCCGGCCAGCCACAAACGGTATCGGTTATGGTGAGCGCGAGCCCACCCCTAGCCCCTCCCGCATGCGGGAGGGGGATGAACTAAGCCCCCGCCTTCACCGCGAACCCCCACGCAGCGTCCGCCAACCCGTGGATCTTCGCCACCGTCTTCTCCGCCTGCGCACTCGACGCAGTGCCGTCGATGATGCGCCTCTTGATGCCCTGGACGATGCCGGTCAGACGGAAGAGGTTGTAGGCAAAATACCAGTTCAGATCGGGGACGCCGTCGCGGCCGGTGGCGGCGCAATAGCGTTCGACCACCTGCTCGATCGTCGGAATGCCCGTCCCCGGCCCGGTCATGCCAAGCACGCCCGAGCGCCCTTCGGGTTCGGTCACCCAGCTCATCAGCAGATACGAGAAGTCCGCCAGCGGATCGCCGAGCGTCGACAACTCCCAGTCGAGCACCGCGATTACCCTCGGCTCGGACGGCGCGAAGATCATGTTGTCGATGCGGTAGTCGCCGTGGACGATCGAGGTGCGCGTTTGCTCGGGGAGCGTCCGCGGCAGCCACTCGATCAGGCGTTCGACCGACTCCATATGCTCGGTTTCGGCGGCGCGGTATTGCTTGGTCCAGCGGCCGACCTGACGCTCGAAATAATTGCCGGGCTTGCCGTACTCGCCGAGCCCCGCCGCCGCGTAATCGGTGTTGTGAAGTGCGGCGAGCGTGTCGACCATCGCCTCGTAATGCGCGTTGCGCTCAGGCGGAGTCGCGTCGGGCATCGCGCCGTCCCAGATCGTCCGGCCCTCGACCATCTCCATCACGTAGAAGGCCGAACCGATGACCGCCGCGTCCTCGCAGAGACCATAGGGCCGAGGCACCGGGAAGCCGGTCGGATGGAGGCCCGCAATCACGCGATATTCGCGGTCGACGGCGTGCGCGCTCGGCAGGATCGGGCCGAACGGTTTCCGGCGCAGGACATAAGCGCGCTCCGGCGTGTCGAGGCGGTAGGTCGGGTTCGACTGGCCGCCGGCGAACTTCGCGTAGGTCAGCGGGCCGGCATAGCCGGGCACGTTGGCGGTCATCCACGCGCCAAGCGTGTCGAGGTCGAGACGGTCCTTGTCGCCGACCTCGATCGTGCCGACCATGCTGGTCGATGCGTCGCTCACGAGAAGGTGATCACGCTACGGGTCGTGTCGCCGCGGCGGAGTTCGTCGAATGCGTCGTTGATGCGCTCCAGCGGCATCCGGTCGGCGATGATCGTGTCGAGATCGAGCAGCCCGCGCATGTAGAAATCGACCAGCCGCGGTATGTCGACCGGGAACCGGTTCGAGCCCATGAACCCGCCCTGCAACCGCTTGCCCGACAGCAGGTCCATCGCCGACAGCCCCACCTTCTCGCCGAGCGGCATCATCCCGAGGATCGTCGCGGTGCCCCCGCGACGCAGGACCTTGACTGCGGTCGCCGCCGATTGCGCACGCCCGACTGCCTCGATCGCGTGATGCACGCCGCCCTTGGTGATCGCGACGACCTCGTCCGCGGCGGTGTCCGACAGTGCGTCGATACTGTGAGTCGCGCCGAGCTTCTCCGCCGTCGCGCGCTTTTCAGGCACCGGATCGAGCGCAATGATCTTCCCCGCGCCTGCGATCTTGGCCGCGTTGACCGCCGCCAGACCGATACCGCCGCAACCGACCACGCACACCGTCTCGCCGGGCGTCACATCGGTGGTGTTGAACACCGCCCCTGCCCCGGTGGTAATCGCGCAACCGAGCAATGCTGCGCGGTCCATCGGCATGTCGCGGTCGATCGCGACGCACGCGTGTTCGTGGACCAGCATCATTTCCGCGTAGGCGCTGAGGTTTAGCATCTGCGCGATGGGTCGGTCGCCGAGCATAAGGCGCGGCGAAGCACCCTTCGGACGGCGGACACTGGCGTCGATACACAACGACATCCGCCCGGTGACGCAGAACTCGCACTGGCCGCAAAATGCCGAGAGGCAGGTCACGACATGGTCACCGACCTTCACGCCGCGCACTTCGTCGCCGATCGCCTCGACGACGCCGCAAGCCTCATGCCCCGGGATCGTCGGCATCGCGTGGGGATAGGCGCCGTCGACGAAATGCAGGTCGGACCGGCACACGCCAACCGCGACCGTACGGATCAGCACTTCGTGCGCTGTCGGCTTCGAGACGGTCACGTCCTCGATGCTGAGCGGGGTGTTGGCTTCGAAAAGGACTGCGGCTTTCATGGGTAGGTGCGCTCCGAAACGAGACCGTCATCCTGACGAAAGTCAGGACCCAGAGCCAAGATCGTCACCCTTGTGGCTCTGGGTCCTGGGTCGAGCCCAGGATGACGAAGAAGGAAAGACGAACGGGAGTTTACCGGCTCACCCCGACATCCCCGCTCGACACGCCGCCCTTCCGGAAGTCGCCGTATTTCCCGAACTCGTTGCGCGCGATCGAGCGATTGTGGACCTCGTCCGGACCGTCCGCGAACCGCAGCGTACGCATCGCCGCCCAGTCGTGCGCCAACCGGAAGTCGCCCGAGACGCCGCCGCCGCCATGCGCCTGGATCGCATCGTCGAGAATGCGCAACGCCATGTTCGGTGCGGCGACCTTGATCATCGAAATCTCGATCTGCGCGGACTTGTTGCCCGCCTTGTCCATCATGTCCGCCGCCTTGAGGCAGAGCAGCCGCGTCATCTCGATGTCGATACGCGCGGTGGCGATGCGCTCCTCCCAGACCGAGAAGTCGGCGATCCGCTTGCCGAACGCGACCCGGTCGAGCAGCCGCCGCGCCATCGCCTCGATCGCGGTCTCGGCCACGCCGATGGTGCGCATGCAGTGATGGATACGCCCCGGCCCAAGCCGTCCCTGTGCGATCTCGAACCCGCGCCCTTCGCCAAGCAGCACGTTCTCGACCGGCACGCGGACATTCTCCAGCACGACTTCGCCATGCCCATGCGGCGCATGATCGTACCCGTAGACCGACAGCATCCGCTTGATCGTCACGCCGGGCGTATCCATCGGCACGAGGATCTGGCTCTGCTGTTGATGCCGCGAGCCCTCGAAGCTCGTCTTGCCCATCACGATCGCGATCTTGCAGCGCGGATCGCCGACGCCGCTCGACCACCATTTGGTGCCGTTGATGACGTAGTGATCGCCGTCGCGCACCATCGACGTCTCGATGTTGGTCGCATCCGACGACGCCACCGCGGGCTCGGTCATCAGGAACGCCGAGCGGATCTCGCCGCGCATCAACGGCCCGAGATACGCCTCCTTCTGCTCGCGCGTGCCATAGCGGTGAAACACCTCCATGTTGCCGGTATCGGGCGCCGAACAGTTGAAGCACTCGCTCGCCCAGCTGATCTTCCCCATCTCCTCCGCGCATAACGCATATTCGAGATTGGTCAGCTGCGTGCCCTCGAACGCGAACGAATCGTCGACGTGCGTCTGGCCAGAATGCGGCGGCATGAAGAAATTCCACAAGCCCGCGGCCTTGGCCTTCTCCTTCATCTCCTCGATCACCGGAATTACCTTCCAGCGCTCGCCCTCATGCGCCTGCTGGTCGTAATCGGCTTGGCGCGGGCGGATATTCTGGTCGATGAAATCCCGGACCCGATCCCGGAAATACGTCTCTCGTTCGCTAAAGCTGAAATCCATGCGGGCTCTCCAATCGTCATCGCTTTGAAGGCGAGGTAGACCATACCGCACATTCGGTAAAGCGTGTGGAGGGCCCCGGAAAGCATGTTTTCAAGTCCGCCCTGAAAGCGCCTAAAAAGCACTGTATCTTCAAATCGAAGCTGTTAGGGTGTTTCGATGAAGGTTCCGGCAGAGGCCAGCGACGAGAGCGAACAGGGGACCAAGCGCTTCCGTGCGAAGCGTGACGCGATCCTCGCCGCGGCGGCAGAAGCGATCAACGAACAGAGTGCCAAGGGCATGACGTTCGCGGACGTGGCGCGGCGCGTCGGGCTCAACACGACGAGCGTTACCTATTATTTCAAGCGCAAGGAAGACCTCGCGGCGGCGGCGTTCGAGAACACGCTCGAATCGCTGATCGCGATGCTCGACGTCGCGGCGGAAGAAGCGACGCCGGAGGACCGCGTTCGGCGCTATCTCGCGCTCAACATGGACCGGCTCGGGCGGATCCAGCGCGGCGAGGAGAAGGCGTTCGCGGTCCTCTCCGATCTGCGCGCGACCGAGGAGCCCATGCGCGGCCGGCTGATGGCGGGCTGGCGCGAAGTGTTCCGCCGCACGCGGCTGTTGTGGGGGCCGACTTCGTCGCGCGCGCAGACCGATCTCAACGGCGCACGCGCGCATGTGCTGCTGGAAAACACGTTCTGGCTGCCGATCTGGCTGACGCGGTACGAGCCCGACCAGTACGGCCGCGTCGAGGAACGGCTGATGGACGTGTTCGCGCATGGCATCGCAGGGAAGGACGCGCGCTGGGCCCCTACCCTGCTCGATCTCAGCCATGACGAGGCCGAGCCGGGGCGCGAGGCATTCCTGCTCGCCGCGACGCGTCTGATCAACGAACTCGGCTATCGCGGCGCCTCGGTGCAGAAGATCGCATCCGAATTGAACGTCACCAAGGGCAGTTTCTACCACCATCTCGACGCGAAGGACGACCTCGTCATCGCGTGCTACCGCCGCAGCTTCGACACGATCGCCGATGCGCAGAGCCGCGGCGAGGCCGAGGGCGGAAGCTATTGGCACAAATTGTCGAGCACCGTCGCGACCTTGCTCGACGTGCAGTTCGCCGAACGCGGGCCGTTGCTTCGCACCACGGCGCTGAGCGGCCTGCCGGTCGGCGTACGCAACGCGATGGTCGATCGCTCGAACGGAATCGCGCGGCGTTATGCAGGCATGATGATGGACGGGATCGGCGAAGGCTCGATCCGCGCGGTCGATGCGTTGATCGCGGCGCAGGCGTTGATGGCGCTCCAGAACGCGGCGTTCGACATGCGCAAATGGGCGTCGACGATGCCGCGCGAGCGGGCGATCGCGATGTACGCCTCGACGCTGATGTTCGGGCTATTCGACGATCGGATGGCGCAGGGTTGATCCGCCGTCACAAGCCGGACGACAATCGCATTCGTAACGGTTTGGTTACGCGTCGTTAACGCCGAGCGGCCGATCCCGACACCTCCACGGAGGGCGTCATGCACACGATCACGACCGATCTCGACACCGGCATCATCGAGGTCGAGGCGTCCGGATTCTGGACGATCCCGCATGTCGAGGGCTTCCTCCGCGATCTGGATGGTGAGGCGCGGCGCGTGCTGGCAACCGGCAAGCGTCACATGCTGCTGGGCAATTTCTCGCGGTCCGCGATCCAGCCCCAGGAAGTGGTCGCGATGCTCCAGCGCGTCGCTCTGACCATCCCGCTGAAATCGCGGAAAGTCGCCTTGTTCACCGACGGCAAGCTCGCGCGGCTGCAGGTGAAACGGATCGTCGCGGTGCGCGACGACATGGCGGTGTTCGATGACCGGACAAGCGCGATGACGTGGCTGTTGGCGGATGCGTTGGCCCGCCCTGCCGCCGCCCAGCCAAGCTGACGAAGAAGCGATTACCTAGCAGCATCATCCGCGCGCTTCAGAAGAACCCCCGCGCGCCAGTAATGGAACAGTGCCCACGGCGTCATCAGCACGATGATGATCAGCGCATAGCGCAGCGAATCCTCGCCGAACCCCGGCTTCAGCAGATCGCTGAGCCACCCGACCAGCGTCGGCCCCAGCCCCAGCCCGACCAGATTGATCACCAGCAGCGTGATCGCCGCCCACATCGCACGGATCTGCAACGGCGCGAGGTGCTGGATCAGCGCAAAGCTCGGCCCGAGATACGAATTGGCGAAGATCAGCGACACGAAATAGCTGCCGATCGCGATCACCGGCGCATCAATCAGGTAGAAGGCGAGCGCGAACGGGAGCGACAGGCCCTTCATCACGAGTACCACCCAGGCCTGGACGTGCAGCCCATGACGCTTGGCGAGCATGTCGGCGATCTTGCCGCCCGCCAGCGCGGAGACCGCACCGAACAGCGCCCCCGGCAGCGCGATGTAGCGCGAGATGTCGAGCATCGAGATCCCGAGCGAGCGCTGGATGTAGCTCGGCCCCCAGCCGGTCAGCGCGTAACCGATCATCGACGTCAGCGTCACGCCGACCACCAGATGCCGCGCCGGAGCGCTCGCCCACATCGACGCGAACCCTTGCGCGACGCTCGGCATCGGCGTCGCCACCGCGCGGGCAGCGTCAGACAGACCGCGGCGCGGCTCGACCATGAACAGGCGGACGAGGACAGCGAGCACGATCCCCGGCAAGCCGACCGTCATCGTCGCAATCCTCCACCCATAGGAATGCGCGACGACGCCACCGATCAGCGTGCCGAAGCCTGCGCCGAGTACCACGCCGAGCGAATACACCGCCATCGCACTCGCGCGCTTCTCGGGCGGATACAGGTCGGCGATGATCGAGTGGCTGGGCGGACTAGACCCCGCCTCGCCGATGCCGACGCCGATCCGGAAGAGCATCAGCTGCGTGAAGTTCTGTGCGAGCCCGCATAGCGCGGTCATCGCGCTCCAGATCGTCAGGCTGGCGGCGATGATGTTGCGACGGCTGGTCCGATCCGCGAGTCGCGCAACCGGAATGCCGAGCGTCGCATAGAAGATCGCGAACACGAGTCCGGACAACAGCCCGAGCTGCGTATCGGTCAGCAGCAGGTCCGCCTTGATCCGCTCGAGCAGGATGGCGAGGATTTGGCGGTCCATGTAACTGAAGAAATAGGTGAAGGTGAGCAGCGCGAGCGTCAGGCCCCGTCGCTTCATCGCCAACGCGTCGGCGATCTCGGGATGGGACTGATACGCTACTGCCATTACGATACCTCGACATCGAATACTGCCCGAGGCTAAGGCATTGGTCGCGTACCAGACAAGCTAAACCTGCATCATAGCGCGGCTAGCGACCACCACGGCACGCGCAAATCGGCTGAAGCACAGGCCGTGGGCGGGGTTTTTGACGCGCCTGGCTCGAAAGGATGGGATGCGAAGAAGGACGGCGGAAGATGCGACCTCCGTGGGTCGCTCTTCCGCCTTATCCCCTCTCCAACCTCGTGGCCGGGCTCGTCGGTCCATCGGCGATGGAGCGGAGCGTCCGGGCAATCTGAATACCGGGTATGCGGCTCCCTCGCACAGAAAACCGGGATTGCAAAGGGTCTTTTCGCACAGGGGCTGGACCGATCGCACGGTGTCAGACGCCTAGCGGCTCGTCAGTCGCTGATCGTCCACCCCAGACGCGGATCACCGCCACGGACGGGTTGCGCGGCAGCGAGACGCTGCGCGATGGTTCCATAGGCGACGTAGGCGGGCGCGACTTTAGGAGCAGCATCCCCGAATAGCGGTCCGTTCGACCCCACCCACTCGAACATCGCGTTGCGCATAGCGGGCGTCGTGACGGGCGGAACGAACCGCGCCATCCGAACGCTCGGGCGGGCGATCGGAGTCGCGGCGCCGGTAAAGGCGGTGAACTCGCGACCTTCCTCGAAGATCGCGTGATGACCCGTGACGAAGGCGCCGGCGACGACTCCGCCGATCAGGATCGTACCGATCGTCTCGCCGGTCCGCCCGTCGCCCGCGGCGTGATAGCGGCCGACCACCGGGACCATGCGTCCCCCGACGTCGATCGACCTTAGCTCGATGTCGACCTTGCCCGATTTGCCAAACGCGCCCTTGCCGGTGCGATAGGTCACGGCGCCCGTTCCTGCGGTGCCGCGTGGGATCACCACCAGACCGTCGACGACGACATCGCGCGCCACCGAGACGGCAACCGGCTGACCGACGCGGGCACGGTCGGAGCCGATTTCCTCGTCCAGCCGCAACATCATCTCGGTATGCGCGGGCACGACGATCTGCGAAACCGGGGCGACCGCCACGGACGCGATACCGGGCCGTACATCTTCGGCCAATGCCGCCGTCGGCAGCGCGCAGATCGCTCCGATTAGTAACGCCGCTTTCATCGATGCTCCCCGAACTGTGCAATCAGCCTGTCGGGGGTTTTAGGTCGCGATGACTGCGATCTCGTCAAACGAGTTGGTTAATCCAGCCTGTTCGCATCAGGATAGCTCTACGCACTCGCACTGGGGCGCGCCGACGCACGCGCATGCCAGGCCTTCAGGTGCGCCAGATCGTCGGGCATCGCGATGCCGACGAACTTGGCGAAGTCGATCGTCGTGAGCAGAACGATGTCGGCGATCGTATAGCGTTCGCCGTCGAGCCAGTCGCGGCCGTCCAGCGCGTGATCGAACTCCGCCATCGCCGCGAGCACCCGTGGGCGCTGGCTCTCGCCGAACTCGGTATATTGCGGCTGGACGATCCGCGCGGTCCAGGGATGCGTGTGCAGCCAGACCATCGACAGTGGGGTCATCAGCCGCAATTCGATCCGCCGCGTCCACATGTCGATCTCGGCGATGTTGTGCGCACCGTGCCCGAACATCGGCGGTTCGGGGTGCAGCAACTCGAAATAGCGGCAGATCGCAACGCTCTCGGTCAGCACGCGGCCATCGTCGAACGCGAGCGCGGGCGTCTGGCCGAGCGCATTGACCGACAGGAACGCTTCCGCCTTGTGCTCTGCCTTGGGGATCGAAATCTGCGCCATCGGTACGCGGACATGCTTTTCGGCGAGGAATATGCGGACGCGGCGCGGGTTGGGCGCTGGCAGCGCGCTATCGTAGAACAGCAACGGCGTCTCCTCGAGTCCAGTTTTCGAATATACCGTATGGCATTGCCGGACGCGTTCGCCTAGCGATGCGCGGATGACGAACGCCGCAGACATGCTCGCCACCGGCTTTGCCACCCTGCCCGATCTGATCCGTGCGCACGCGCTCGAACGGGGGGATCGCACCGCCGTCGCCGACGCTCGGGGCAGCATCGACTATCGGACGCTGGACGCGATGATGGACCGGATCGCGGCGGCCTTGCAGCGCGATGGGGTGGCGCCGGGGACGGCGGTGGCGATCGTCGCGGCGCCGACGACGGAGTATGCGGCGGCTTTCCTTGGTTCGGTACGCGCAGGGTGTGTCGCAACGCCGATCGCACCATCCGCTACGCCGGCGGCGATCGCCGCGATGATTGCGGATAGTGGCGCGCCGATCGTGTTCCTCGATGCGGAGAATGCGCGAGCGTTGGAAGGGCAAATGCTGGCAGCCCGCCCGGTCTTGTTCTCCCGCGAAAGCGGGAGCCCAGCCTGGGCCACCGCCTCCGCGGGGGAACAATCTTTTGATGCGTGGCTCGCTCCTCCAGAGATCAAGCCAACCCCGGTCGATATCGCACCCGAAGACCCGTTCAACATCATCTATTCCTCCGGCACCACCGGCACGCCGAAGGGCATCGTCCAGAGCCACGCGATGCGCTGGGCGCATATTTCGCGCAACACGGCCGCGGGGTTCGACACCGCCGTGACGATGATCGCCACCCCGCTCTATTCGAACACTACCTTGGTCAGCTTCCTGCCGACGCTCGGCTGGGGCGGTACCGTCGTGCTGATGGGCAAGTTCGACGCGCGAGCCTATCTCGAACTCGCGCAGCACTATCATGCGACGCATACGATGCTGGTCCCGGTACAATATCAGCGGATCATGGCGCTGCCGGATTTCGACGCCTTCGACCTGTCGGCATTCCGCTTCAAGACCAGCACCAGCGCGCCGTTCTCCGCGACGCTGAAAGCCGACGTGGTCGCGCGCTGGCCGGGCGTGCTCGTCGAGTTCTACGGCATGACCGAGGGCGGCGCGAGTTGCGCGCTGAACGCGACCGCGAACCCGACCAAGCTCCACACCGTCGGCCAGCCGATGCCGGGCCACGAGATCCGCCTGATCGACGACGACGGCATCGAGGTCGCGCCGGGCGAGATGGGCGAGGTCGTCGGCCGCAGCCCGGCCATGATGAACGGCTATCACGGGCGCACCGAGGCGACGCGCGACGCAGAATGGCATGACGCAGACGGCAATCGTTATATCCGTCACGGCGATGTCGGCCGGTTCGACGAGGACGGTTTTCTCACGCTGATGGACCGGAAGAAGGACCTGATCATCTCCGGCGGGTTCAACATCTATCCGTCGGACCTGGAGGCGGTGTTGGCGCAGCATCCAGCGGTAGCGGACTGCGCGGTGATCGGCGTTCCGTCGGAGGCCTGGGGCGAAACGCCGGTGGGGTTCTACGTGCCGCGTGACGGTGCGACGGAGGATGCGTCCTCGATCCTAAGCTGGGTAAACGCACAAGTCGGCAAGACGCAGCGACTGTCGGCGCTTCACGTTACCGATGAACTCCCCCGCAGCGCGATCGGCAAGGTTCTCAAACGCGACCTGCGCGATCAGTTGGCCGCCTCCCTCCCGTCATCCTGACGAACGTCAGGATCCAGAGCCACGAATGCTCCGATGCTTGGCTCTGGATCCTGGGTCGAGCCCAGGATGACGAAGGATGAAAGGACCAT
The DNA here is from genome assembly GCF_003688595.1 of Sphingomonas sp. PP-F2F-G114-C0414. GTDB lineage: Bacteria > Pseudomonadota > Alphaproteobacteria > Sphingomonadales > Sphingomonadaceae > Sphingomonas. The sequence goes on along the minus strand of NZ_RCWT01000009.1, from coordinate 778,199 downwards.
AATGACCAGTCTCAAACAGGCGATCGACGCGCTCGAGCCGATCGAGGGGGGCTGGCGTGGCACCGTGCCGGAGAACTGGACGCAAGGCCGCACGGCCTATGGTGGCTTCTCCGCCGCGCTGGCGCTCCACGCCGCGCAGCAGTCCGACATCGACCTGCCGCCGCTGCGGTCCGCGCAGGTGTCGTTCATCGGGCCACTGTCGGGCGATATCACGATCCGGGCGCAGCGGTTGCGGCGCGGGCGCAACGCGGCGTTCGTCCAGGCCGACGTCGAGAGCGAGGCCGGGCTAGGCCTGCGCGCGACGTTCGTGTTCATGGCGGCGGTCGAGTCGCGCGTCGATCACCAGACCGGCAGCGCGCCCGACTTCCCGATGCCGGAGCCGGACACGCAGACCTTCCGCGGCCACAGCGGGGTCGCGTTCTCGCGCAACTTCGATCTGCTCGATCGTCGCGACGACAGCGTCGGGCCCGCCGAGTGGCTGCGCTGGGCGCGCCTGGTCGAGCGCGAGGGGCTCGATCCGATGGTCGAGCTGATCGCGATCGCGGACTGCCTGCCGCCTGCCGCGCTGAAGCTGCTCGGCGGCCCCGCCCCGCTCAGTTCGATGACGTGGCTGCTCAACATCCTGGGGCCTCAGCCGGTGACGCAGGACGGCTGGTGGCTGCTTCGCGCGACCACCGACTACACGCGTGAGGGGAGTTCGAGCCAGGAGATGGCGATCTGGAACGCCGACGGCACGCCGGTCGCGGAACAGATGCAGAGCGTCGCGATCTTCGCCTGATATCCGGCACATCTTGCGACACATTGGCGGCCCGGCGGCAAGAGCCTGCGACAACCGGGGCTTAGACCGGCGTCATTCGATGGGAATTCGTCCCACACAGCCGGAGTCCGACATGCGCAAGACCGTCCTCACCCTGATGCTAGCCGCCAGCGCGATCACCTCCGACGCCAGCGCGCAGACCGCGCCGGTAACCCCGCGTCCGCCGATGATGCGGCAAGATGCCAATCACGACGGCGTCGCCACACGCGCGGAAGCGATCGCGCAGGCCGACGCGCGGTTCGCGCAGATGGATACCGACCATGACGGCCGGGTGAGCGGCGGCGAGATGCAGGCCTATCGCGAGGCACTGCACGACCGGATGGTGGCCAGCGGCCGCGACGTGCCCGTGCCCCCGCCGGGCGGTCGCAAGCATGACGGGATGGGTCGGCGGATGGATCCGAACCGCGACGGCAGCGTCACGCGCGAGGAGTTCGAGGCGCGCGCGCTCAGGCGGTTCGACCGGATGGACGCCAATCACGACGGCACGATCGACGCGACCGAGCGCGCCAATGCCGCCGAGATGCGCCATGTCGACCGGCGCGAACGCCGCGAAGGCGTCACCCCGCCCGCACCAGCCCCCGCCCCTGCTCGATAATCCGGAAAGGGGGGAGGCACCACGCCCCGGTGCTTCCTCTGGACAGCCGCCATGCTAGACACTGCCCCGATGGGAGATATGCCGCATCTGCTGCTCGTCGACGACGAGCGCTCGATCCGCGAGCCGTTGGCTGCGTACCTCACCAAACAGGGGTTTCGCGTCACGCAGGCGGGCGATGCGGAAAGCGCGCGGACGCGGCTGACGGCGTATGCGATCGATCTCGTCATCCTCGACATCATGATGCCGGGCGAGGACGGGCTGTCGCTGTGCCGCCATATCGCCGCGACCAGCGACGTGCCGGTGATCCTGCTGACCGCGCGCACCGAGGAGACCGACCGGATCATCGGGCTCGAAATGGGCGCGGACGACTATGTGGTGAAGCCGTTCTCGCCCCGCGAGCTGGCGACCCGGGTGAAGGTCATCCTGCGGCGGGCGACCGCGGGCGGTGCGCGCCAGCACGCGCCCGAGGCGAACGCCTATGCCTTTGCCGGCTGGGTGCTTAAATCGGGCGAGCGTGCGCTGGTCGACCGCGAGGGCGTGTCGGTGCCGCTGTCGACGGGCGAATACAACCTGCTGCTCGCGCTCGTCACGCGGCCACGCCAAGTGCTGACCCGCGACCAGTTGCTCGATCTGACGCAGGGGCGCGAGGCCGCGGCGTTCGATCGCGCGGTCGACAATCAGGTCAGCCGGTTGCGGCGCAAGATCGAGACCGATGCCAAGACGCCCGAGTTGATCAAGACGGTCTGGGGTGGCGGCTATACGCTGGCCGCCGAAGTGACCCGCCTGTGATCGCCCGCCCGTGATCGCCCGCCTGTGATTACCCGCCCGTGATCCTACGCTCATGACCCGCCCGTGGCCGCGCAATCTGGCCGGGCAGATGGCGTTGCTGATCGCGCTCGCGCTGTTCGTCGCGCAGGCGATCAACTTCGGTCTGGTCCTGCGCGATCGGATCGAGTTTCGCCTTTCGCAGGCGACCCGCCCGGTCGCGACCCGGATCGCCGATGCGCTCGACCGCGAGGCGCATGGCGGGCGTCCCCTGACCGCGGATCGCGGCCGCGTCCGCCGTCTTCCCGCCGATCCGATCCGACGGATCGGAGACGAGCGCCATCCCGAGGTCGCCGCCGAACTTCGCCGCCAGCTCGGGGATCAGGGCGTGACGGTCGGGCGGATCGATACCGGGCTCCAGCCCTCGACGCTCGACGACGACAGCGACCGCGACAATCGCCGCCGTGCGGGGATCCGCCGCGGCGAACGCGATGGCGCCACGCTGTTGATCGCGGTCGAACAACCCGGCCGCGGCTGGCTGACGATCACCGCGCCCTGGCCGCAACCCGGTGCGCGCCTGCTGTTCGCGTTGCTGAGCCAGACCGCGATCCTCTACATCATCGTCCTGTTGCCGGTGCTGTGGATCGTCCGCCGACTGTCGCGCCCGCTACGTGACCTGCGCGTCGCGGCGGAGCGGTTCCGGCCCGGCGAACCCGGCGCGCCGATGCCGGCGGAAGGGCCCGACGACGTCGCCGCACTGATCACTGCGTTCAACGCGTTAAGGCTGCGCGTGACGGGCATGCTCGACGAGAAGGACCGCATGCTCGGCGCGATCGGGCATGATCTGCGGACGCCGCTCGCCGCGCTGCGCGTGCGGATCGAATCGGTCGAGGACGATACCGATCGCGCCAAGATGATCGACACGGTGGCGGAAATGAACCGGACGCTCGACGACATCCTGTCGCTGGCGCGGCTGGGACGGCCGAGCGAGCCGCCGACCGATGTCGATCTGGCGGCGCTGGTCGATGCGGTGGTCGAGGATTTTCGCGACATCGGCAGCGATGTGAGCTTCGTCGAGGCGGATCGGTTGCGGATGCGATTGCGGCCGTCGCTGATGCGCCGCGCGGTGCGCAATCTGATCGAGAATGCCATCAAATACGGCGTGTCGGCGGAGGTGCGTGTCGAGGCGGGTGCGAAGACCGTGGCGATCGTCGTCGCGGACCAGGGGCCCGGTATCCCCGAGGATCGGATGGGCGACGTGTTCGATGCCTTCACGCGGTTGGAGAGTTCGCGGAACCGGGAGACGGGGGGGATCGGCTTGGGCCTAGCGCTGGCCCGCGCGATCGTCCGGGAAGCTGGCGGTGAGATCCGCTTGGTCAACCGCGCGGCTGGCGGTCTCGACGCGATCATCGAGCTCCCGCGCTAATTCCTTCTCCCTCTCCCCTCCGGGGAGAGGGTCGGGGTGAGGGGCAGCCAAGCAGCGCATCGCCCCTGGAACAGCCCCTCACCCCAGCCCTCTCCCTGCAGGGGAGAGGGAGCAGTAAGTTCAATCCTCGACGATCTGACTGTTCGTCCGCGTGTCCTTCATGCGCAGGTACACGACCAGCGACACCGCGATCATCGCCGTCACATACCAGTAGAAGCCGCGTTCGAAGCCCGCGCCCTTGAACTTCAGCGCGACGAACTCCGCGGTCCCGCCGAACAGCGTGTTGGCGAGCGCATAGGGCAAGGCGACGCCAAGCGCGCGAATGTGCGCCGGGAACAGTTCCGCCTTCACGACCGCATTGATCGACGTATAGCCCGTCACGATCACCAGCGCCGCCATCACCAGCAGGCCAGCATAGATCGGGTTGGTCGCGGTCTCCAGTGCGGCGAAGATCGGGTAGGTGAACAGCACGCCGGCAATGCCGAACCCGACCATCAGCGGCTTGCGCCCGATCTTGTCCGAAAGCCCGCCCGCGATCGGCTGCAACAGCATGAACACGAACAGCGTCGCGGCGTTGATCTGGCTCGCCACTTCGCGGCTGAACCCGCTGGTGTTGACCAGGAACTTCTGCATGTAGATCGAGTAGGCATAGAAGGCGAGCGTACCGCCAGCGGTCAGCAGCATCACCGTGATCGTCTCGCGCGGATGCTTGGTGATCAGCTGGATGAAGCCCGACTTGGGCTTGCCGTCGCCTGCGTCAGCCTTGGCATTCTCGAAGCTCTGCGTCTCGGCAAGGCCACGACGGATGTAGAACACGACCACGGCGAGCACCGCGCCGATCGCGAACGGGATGCGCCAGCCCCAGGAATCGAGCGCCGCCTCGCTCATCGTCGATTGGAGGATCAGCAGCACGCAGATCGCGAGCAGCTGGCCCGAGATCAGCGTAACGTACTGGAACGACGAAAAGAACCCGCGGCGGTTCTTGCCCGCCATCTCGGTCAGGTACGTCGCCGACGCGCCGTATTCGCCGCCGACCGACAGACCCTGCATCAACCGCGCGATCACCAGCATCGTCGGTGCGAAGACGCCGATCGTCTCATAGCCCGGCGTGCACGCGATGATCAGCGAGCCCGCGCACATCAGCGTGACCGACACCGTCAGCCCCGCCTTGCGACCATGGCGATCCGCATAGATGCCCATGATCCATGCACCGATCGGCCGCATCAGGAAGCCGACCGCGAAGACCGCCGCCGTGCTGAGCAACTGCGCGGTGCGATCGGTCGACGGGAAGAAATGCGGTGCGAAATACAGGGTGAAGGCGGAATAGACGTACCAGTCGAACCATTCGACCAGATTGCCGGTCGATCCACCGATGATCGCCTTGAGGCGCGTTTTCTGATCGGGTGCCATTACTTCGTCCCCTGCGGAGCTTGTGTCGGAAAGCCGCGCTTCTTGAGGAGCGCATTCACGTCGGGATCACGCCCGCGGAACGCACGATACGCCTCGGCGCGATCGGTCTCGTTACCCGTCGACAGCAGGATCTTCGCGAACCTGTCCGCGGTCGGCTTGTCCCATGGACTGCCCGCCTCCTCGAACGCCGCGAAGGTGTCCGCGTCCATCGTCTCGGACCACAGGTAGCTGTAATAGCCCGCCGAATAGCTGTCCGAGGCGAACAGATGCTGGAACTGCGGCACGCGGTGGCGCATCACTAGCTGCTTCGGCATGCCGATTTCGGCGAGCGTCGCGGCCTCGAACTTGTCGGGGTCGATCACGCCGTCGGGGACGGTGTGGATCTTCATGTCGACGATCGCCGACGACAGATATTCCGCGGTCTTGAAGCCCTCGTTGAACTTGCTCGACTGCTCGATCTTGTCGAGCAACGCCTGCGGCATCGCCGCCTTGGTCTGGTAATGCCGCGCATATTTGTCGAGCACGTCGCGGGTCAGCAGCCAATGCTCGTTCACCTGGCTCGGATATTCGACGAAGTCGCGCGGCGTGCCGGCGAGCCCCGGATAATAGACGTTCTGGAGCATCGCGTGGATCGCGTGGCCGAACTCGTGGAACAGCGTCTGCGCATCGTCGAGGCTGATCAGGATCGGCTCGCCGGGCGCGCCCTTGGCGAAATTGTTGTTGTTAGACGACAGCACGAGCTGCGCCGGCGCGAGCCCACGTTGCCCACGATACGTGTTCGCCCACGCACCCGATCGCTTGCCGGTCCGCGCGAAATCGTCGCGATAGAACAGCCCGACATCCTTGCCGTTCTTGTCGGTCACGCTCCACACGCGCATGTTCGGTTCGAACACGGGCACGGTGCCGGTGATCTCCTTGAAGTTCAGCCCGTACAGCCGGTTGGCGGCGTACAGCGAACCCTGGATGATGTTCCCCAGCTCGAAATACGGCTTCAGCTGCGCCTGATCGAGGTCGTACCGAGCTTTCCGCACCTTCTCCTGGTAGAAGCGGTAATCCCACGGCTCGATCGTCAGCGAGGTGCCGGCGACCTTCTGCATGTCCGCGAGTTCCTCGGCCACGCGCGCCTTGGCGGCGGGCCAGACGCGCATCATCAGGTTCATCGCCGCGGCGGGCGTCTTGGCCATCGTGTCCTGCATCCGCCAGTCGGCATGCGTCTTGAACCCGAGCAGATGTGCGCGGTCGGCGCGGAGCTTGACGATCTGCGCGATCGTCGCGTTCGTGTCGTTCGCATCGCCATTGTCGCCGCGGTTGACGAACGCGCGCCACACCTTCTCGCGCAGCGCACGATCGGTGGCGTAGGTCAGCACGGGATCGACCGCCGACCGCGTGTTGACGATCGCGAAGCCCGGCAGCTTCCGCTCGGTAGCGGCAGCCTTGGCCACCGCCTTCACGCTATCGGGAAGCCCGGCAAGCTGTGCTTCATCGCCGACCGCGATGGCGGTGCTCTCGTCGGCGAGCAGCTTCTCGCCGAAGGTCGAGAACGCGGTCGCGAGTTGCTGGTTATACTGCGAAAGCTGAGTCTTCTGCGCGTCGGTCAGCTTGGCGCCCTGCCGCACATAGCTGTCGTAGATCCGCGTCACGAGCCGGATCTGCTGCGCGCTCAACCCGCTCGAATTGCGGCCTGCGTAGATCGTCTGGATCCGCGCGAACAGCGGCTTGTCGAACGTGATCGCGTCCGACGCGGCGGAGAATTTGGGCGACCATTCGCGGTCGAGCTTCTGATAGGCCGGGGTGTTCATGTTGCCGGTCATCACGCCGAACAGCGTCATCACCTGACCGTAGCGCCTGCCGGCCAACTGCATAGGTACGATGGTGTTGGCGAAGGTCGGCTTGGCCGGATTGTCGGCGATCTTGCGGTAGTCCGCGGTCCGTTCGGCGAGAGTCGTCTCGAACGCCTGCGGGAACAGTTCGGGGCGAACCTTGTCCCAGGGCGGCACTCCACCCAGCGGACCGGTCCAGTCCGCGAGCAAGGGGTTCGTGGCTGGCGTCGTCGGTGGCTGGGCGGCGGGCGCGAGCTGCGCGACGACGGAGGTAGACGCCATCAGCGCGACGGCGCTGGCGGCGAAGTATAGAAATTGCACATGGATCTCCCGGTCGATGTCCCGGGTAGCATAGTGATAAAGTCACAATGCGGAACCCTGCCGCAGGATCGGACGCGATCTTCGCCGATCCGCGACACTATTCCGGTTCACTGGTCCGTGTGCGTGCCATACAGATACTGCGGTTCGAATTCGGCAAGCTTGGCGAGTTTCTGCTGGTCGAGAATGCAGACCTGCCCGCCCTTGAACGTCAGCAATTCACGCTCGCGCAGCACGCGCAACACGCGGTTGACGTGGACTCCCGTCAACCCCGTCGCCTCCGCCAGATCGGGCTGGGTCATCGGCAACATGAACTGTCCGTCAGCCGCCATCCCGATCATCTCGAGCCGCGCGTTCAGTTCGCAGAACAGATGCGCGATCCGCCCTTCGGCGCCGAGCCGCCCGAGCCGGAAGATCCACTCGCGGTGCATCGCCGCATCGAGCAGCGTGCTGAACCACAGCTTTTTCGTCAGATGCGGATAGCGCTCGGTGATCGTCTGGAGCGTACGGTGTTCGAAGCAGGCGATCTTCACCGGCCCCAGCGTGGCGATGTCGTGATCGAGCCGCTTCATCGGGAAGGCATGGAGGTCGACGAAATCGCCCGGCACATGCACCGCGACCAGCTGACGCTGGCCTTCGCGATCGTCCATATAGCGGCACACGAAGCCCTCGATCAGCAGCGTGCTCGTCTCGATCAGATCGCCCGCGCGGACGATCTGTTTGCGCGCGGGCACCTGCCGCACGGATTCGATGCCGTCCTCCAGCACCTGCTTTTCTTCGTTGCTCAGCTCATGGCGGCCGCGCCCCATGAGGAATTTTTCCGAGATCATCGACACCCCTTCATCACCCGGCCTCGTACCGCCCCGCGCGATAGAAGAACAGATCGGGATTCGTACTGATCAATATCAAAGGTTATGCCGGATGCGAAACATTGCGGCGGTTCGCGGGTTCCTCCCCGACCATGTACCAGCCAATCTTCCAGAACGATCATCCGCTCGCGCGCAAGTTCATCGAAACGGTGCAGGCGCCGCAGTTTCCATGTGTCGGCGCCAAATCGGCGCTCGCCAAGGGACAGATGGACATCCTGGTCGCCCGTGACGTGCGATCTGCTTGGGACGACATGAGAATTTCTCCCGCGCTGGGTGAAACGGTGCGGAAATACCGTGAGGATCGCGCAATCTTCCGGACGCTCATCATTCTGTTCGAAGCGCCTGCTTTGCTGTCGGAAGAAGAGTTCGAGGCGCATCTTTGGGCCCGTGCTCAGTCACTTAGCGACAAGGACGAGTGGCTTGGCTACCGCCCCGACCCGTCGGTCAGCAGCGATCCCGACGATCCGCACTTTTCGCTGAGCTTTGCAGGCGAGGCGTTCTTCGTGGTCGGCCTGCATCCCAACGCGAGCCGTCCGGCGCGCAAGTTCGAATCGCCGGCGATGGTGTTCAACCTGCACGACCAGTTCGAAGTGCTGCGCGACCAGCAGCGCTACGACAAGTTGCGCTCGTCGATCCTCGCGCGCGATCTCGAATATGCCGGCTCGATGAACCCGATGCTGGCGCGCCACGGCGAATCGAGCGAAGCACGGCAGTATAGTGGGCGCGTCGTCGACGAATCCTGGAAATGCCCTTTCAAGCGAGGCGAAGCCCGTGGATGATATCAAGACGATCCCGCCGCGTTCGGGAGCCGGGTTCACGCTCGACAAGGGGCAGACGCTCACCGTGATCGATCCCGAGGGTCGTCAAGTGTCGGACTTGCTTGCCTACAACCGCGCGGACGTGCGTGAGGCGATCTCGTCGGGGCGGACGCTCGATTATGCGAGCCGACTGTACCTGACGACCGGCGACCTGCTCTATTCGAACCGCAGCAACGTTATGCTGGAGATCGTTTCGGACGATGTCGGACGGCATGATTTTCTGCTGACGCCATGTTCGAAGGAAACGTTCGCGATCATCTATGGCGATACCGATCCGCATCGCGGCTGTTTCGGCAATCTCGCCGAGGCGCTCGCGCCTTGGGATATCGAGCCCGACCAGATCCCGGTGGCATTCAACTGCTTCATGAACGTGCCGATCAATGGCGAAACGGGCGCCTTCACGGTCGAGCCGCCGCTGAGCAAGGCCGGTGACACGATCGTCTTCCGTGCGGCGATGGACCTCGTGATCGGCATGACCGCGTGTTCGGCGCTGCAGTCGAACGGCGGCAGTTTCAAGCCGATCCAGTACCGCATCGACTGAGCCGCTCAGCGCGATTGGCGAACCGCGCCGGCCGCGCGCACGTCGGCGATGCTCGGGTATCCGTTGACCGCCATCAGCAGGTCGGCTTCGGCGAGCAGGCACTTCAGGACATGCGCCGCGCCGTCCGCGCCATCGAGTGCCAGACCATAGGTATAGGGGCGGCCCACCCCGACCGCGGTTGCGCCGAGCGCGAGTGCCTTGACCACGTCGGTGCCGGAGCGCACGCCTGAATCGAACAGCACCGGCGTAGAGCCCGAGGCGGCGACGACATCGGCGAGCATGTCGATCGCGGCGATCCCGCCGTTCGCCTGGCGTCCGCCGTGGTTGGAGCAGTAGATCCCGTCCGCGCCCTCGTCGACCGTGCGCCGCGCATCCTCGGGGTGGCAGATGCCCTTGAGCACGATCGGCAGCTTGGTGAGCGAGCGCAGCCACGGCATGTCCGCCCAGGTCAGCACGCGTCCGAACGTCGCGGCCCACGCGCCGATCGCCGCCGCGGGATCCTCCTCGGGTGGTTTGGCGAGCAGTTTGCGGAAGGCGGGGTCGGAGAAGTAGTTCATCAGCACATGGCCGCGAAGCTGCGGGAAGTTCGCCGCATTCAGGTCGCGCGGTCGCCAGCCGGTCACCCAGGTGTCGAGCGTCACGACGATCGCCTTGTACCCCGCCGCCTCGGCGCGCTGGACCAGACTCTCGGCGACGCCGACGTCTTTCGGCGTGTAGAGCTGGAAGAAGCCCGGCGTATCGCCCAGCGCCTGCGCCACGGTTTCGAGCGGATCGTTCGACAGCGTCGACGCCATCAGCGGCACACCGGTCATAGCCGAAGCGCGCGCGGCGGCGAGATCGCCGTGCTGATCCTGCGTGCAAATGCCGTTGATCCCGACCGGAGCCATGAACAGCGGCGTCGGCAGCGTCATCCCGAATAGCTCGACCGACAGATCACGCGTCCGGCAGTCGACCATCATCCGCGGCACCAGGCCCCAATGGCTAAAGGCGCGCGCATTCTCGTCCTGCGTGAACTCGTCGCCGCACCCGCCCTGGAGATACGACAGCACCGCGGGCGGCAGCGCCGCGCTCGCGCGCCGTTCGAGCGTCGCGAAATCGACCGGCAGCTTCGGCACGACACCGCGCAGGCCCGCGCCATAGATCGCGTTCTGGAAATCACCGTACTGCGCCATCGGACCCTCTCGCGTTTTTTATTGCGGCGATCGTGCAGGAGCGGAGCCGCGCGGGCAAGCGGCGGAATACCCGCATGAAATACCGGGGCGGTAACATCGATGAACAGGATCAAGCGATATCCGCTAAATCGGACTTGCCCACCCCGCCCTCCTCCTGCACGGCTTGGGCCATGAGCGAACCCGCGCCCCTGTTATCGGTCAAGACGCTCGGCAAATCGGTGCCGGGGCCGCGGCGGCTGTTCGAGCACCTCGATCTCGAGGTCGCAGGCGGCGAGTTGGTCGCGATCATCGGCGAATCGGGGGTCGGCAAATCGACCTTGCTCAACATCCTCGCCGGGCTCGACGACGCCGACGAGGGCAGCGTCGCGATCGACGGCGTGATACTCGGCCCGCTCGACGAAACCGCGCGGACGCGGCTGCGGCGCGAGCGGATCGGCTTCGTGTTCCAGGCTTTCCACATCCTGCCTTATCTGACGTTGCAGCAGAACGTCGCGCTCCCTCTCGCGTTGATTGCGCCCGATGCCGGGGCGGCAAAAGTGCGTGCCGAGGCGATGCTCGATGCGGTCGGTCTCGGTCGCCGCGGCGACGGCTATGCGCGCGATCTGTCGGGCGGCGAATTGCAGCGTGTCGCGATCGCACGCGCGCTCGTCCACCGGCCTGCGTTGATGCTCGCCGACGAACCGACCGGCAATCTCGATCCCGAAACGGCGGCGCGCGTGCTGGCGTTGTTCGCCGATGCGGTGCGCGGCAACGGTGCAGCGGGGATCATGGTCACGCATTCGGCAGCGACCGCGGCGATCGCCGACCGCGTACTGACGCTCGGACGCGATGGGCTGGTGGAGCATCGTGGCGTCTGAGTCGCGTGAACCGAGTCTTCGCTCAAGCCGCCTCGCGCTCGGCTGGCTGATCGGCGGCGAGTGCCGGTTCCACCCTGCCCGCTTCCTGTTGACCGCGGTCGCGATCCTGGTCGGTGTGGCGCTCGGATTTGCGGTCCATCTCGTCAACGGATCGGCGCTAGCGGCGTTCGACGGAGCGATGCGCGGCGTCAGCGGTGCGGCCGAACTGTCGGTCCGCGCGACCAGCCCGCTCGGCATCGACGAACGGCTCTATCCGCGCGTGGCACGCGCCGACGGCGTCGCCGATGCGAGCCCGGTCGTCACGCTGGATGCGCGGGTCGGCAAGACCCGGCTGACGCTGCTCGGGGTCGACGTGATCCGTGCGGCGATGGTGACGCCGTCGCTGATCGGCGTGCGTCCGCCAAGTCTGGGCCAGGATGCGGCGAGTACCGACACCCCGTTCGACGAGGACTCGGTGTTCCTGTCGCGGGCCGCGCTGACGCAGGCCAGGACCGCGGTCGGGCGGCGCATCGTGGTGACCGCGAACGGCCGGTCGGTGCCGCTGCGTATCGCCGGCACGCTGCCCGCGTCCGACGCCGCGACCGCAGTCGCGGTGATCGACATCGCCGCCGCGCAGTGGCGGTTCGGGCGCCTCGGCCGGGTCGACCGGATCGACCTGGCGCTGGCGGATCGGCAAGCGGCGGAATCGGCGTGGCGCGCCATCCTGCCCGCCGACGCGATCCTCTCCAGCGCGCAGACGCAGAACGCGCAGGGCGACTCGTTGTCGCGCGCGTACCGGGTCAATCTCGACATGCTGGCGCTGGTGGCGCTGCTGACGGGCGGTTTCCTCGTCTATTCCGCGCAGTCGCTGTCGGTGGTCCGTCGCCAGCGCGCCTTCGCGTTGCTGCGGACGCTCGGCATGCCGCGTGGCGGGATCGTCGCGGCGGTGGTCGTCGAGGGGTTGGCGATCGGCTTGGTCGGCGCATCGGCGGGGCTCGCTGCTGGCTATGGCCTCGCCTGGGCGGCGCTACACTGGTTCGGTGGCGATCTCGGCGCGGGCTATTTCGGCGGCGGCGCGGCGCACGTCGTGTTCCAGCCGGGAGCGGCGCTCGGCTTCTTCGCGCTCGGGCTGCTTGCCGCTGTTCTGGGTAGCGCGCTCCCAGCACGCGCCGCCGCCCGCGCCGCGCCCGCCGCCGCGTTGAAGAACGCGGGCGACGTCCTCGACCCGCGCCGCGCCGTGCCGTGGTGGCCCGCCGCCGCGCTGTTGTTGGTCGGTGGCGGCGTGGCGATGCTGCCAGCGATAAACGGGCTCCCGCTGTTCGGCTTTGCCGGGATGGCGGCGATGCTTGCGGGCGGCGTCGCTGGCGTGCCGTGGTTCGCCCGGACGCTGCTCGCGCCGATGGCGAAGCGAACGCGCGGTAGCGTGCCGGGAATGCTGGCCATCCGCCATCTCCATGGTGCCCCCGGCGAAGCGGCGACCGCGCTGTGCGGGATCGTCGCGTCGACCGCGCTAATGATCGCGATGGCGACGATGGTGACCAGCTTTCGCGGCGCGGTCGACGAATGGCTCGGGCAGGTGCTGGGCGCCGATCTGTATCTGCGCACGACCGCGGGCGCGAGTTTCGATCCGGCGACGCGGACTCGTCTCGCCACCACGCCCGGCGTCGCGCGGCTCGCCTTCAGCCGCCAGATCCCGCTGACCATCACGCCCGATCGTCCACCGATCAGCCTGATCGCAAGGCCCGAACGCGGCGGTCGTGATCCGCTGTTGGTACTGATCGCGAAGGGGTCGGCCTTGCCCGCCAACGCCCTGCCCGTCTGGGTCTCCGAACCCGCACAACGGCTGTATGGCTGGGATCCGGACGAGACCATCACGCTGCCGATCGCCGGCCGCACTCGGTTCGTGGTCGCGGGCGTCTGGCGCGATTACGGACGGCAAGCGGGCGCGGTCCTAATCGACGAGGGCGATTACCAGCGGCTCACCGGCGACGAAGGCCGCGACGAGATTTCGGCGATGGTCGCGCCCGGCGGGGATATCGGCAAGGTCGCCGACGCGATGACCGCGCGCTTGCCCGCAAGCCTGCGCGATCAGGTCGAGGTCGGTCGCCCGGCAACGCTCAGGAAACTCGCGCTGACGCTCTTCGACCGGAGTTTCGCGGTGACCTATCTGCTCGAAGCGGTCGCGATTCTGGTCGGGCTGGCCGGCGTCGCGGCCACCATGTCGGCACAGACGATCGCGCGCGAACGCGAGTTCGGGATGCTGCGGCATCTCGGGCTGACGCGCCGCCAGTTGACCGCAATGCTGGGAATCGAAGGCGCGATCGTCGGGCTGACGGGTGCGCTTGCGGGGATCGGGCTAGGGTTGATCCTGTCACAGGTGCTGATCCACGTCATCAATCCCCAGTCGTTCAACTGGACGATGACGACGCGGATTCCCTACGAGACGCTGCTCGGGGTCGCCGCGGCGCTGACCGGGGCGGCCGCGATCACCGCCGTACTGGCAGGACGCCGCGCGACCGCGAGGAGTGCGGTGCAATCGGTACGAGAGGATTGGTGATGCGCCGCAAGCTGCCGTTGTTGCTTGGCTTGATCGCATCGCTCGGCATCGCCGCGCCAGCAGCGACGCCCTACCCCGTCGTCCGGCCCGGCATCGTCCTGCGCTTCCCGGCCGGCCACGGCGCGCATCCGCAGTTCCGCACCGAATGGTGGTACGTCACCGGCTGGCTGAAGACCGATGCGGGCGAGGATCTCGGGTTTCAGGTCACCTTCTTCCGCACGCGGCCGCCGGGCGACACGCGCAACCCGAGCCGGTTCGCGCCGAACCAGGTGCTGTTCGCGCACGCCGCACTGTCCGATCCCGCGACCGGCCGGCTGCTGCACGGCGAACGCGCCGCGCGGGCCGGCTTCGGCTTGGCGCAGGCGCGCACTGGCGATGCCGATATCGCGATCCGCGACTGGCGGATGCTGCGCGCGAAGGACGGGCATTGGACGACGCGCGTGACCGCCGACGGTTTCGGCCTGGCGCTCGATCTCCAGCCGACGCAGCCGCCGCTGCCGCAGGGTCGTGGCGGCTATAGCCAGAAGGGGCCGCGGCCCGAGGAAGCGAGCTATTATTACTCGATCCCGCATCTGCGCGTGACCGGGCGGGTGATGCGCGGCGGGCGAGCGGTCGCGGTGCGCGGCGAGGCGTGGCTCGATCGCGAATGGTCGTCGAACTATCTCGCACCGACCGCGCAAGGCTGGGATTGGACCGGGCTCAACTTCGACGACGGCTCCGCACTGATGGCGTTCCGCATCCGCCGCAAGGGGGGCGGGATCTTGTGGACGGGCGGGTCGCTGCGCCGCGCCGATGGCACGACGACGGTGTTCGGGCCCAACGACGTCGCGTTCCGCCCGCTCGCGACATGGCGGAGCAAGGCGACCGGCGCGACCTATCCGGTGGCGCAGGAGCTCAGCGTGCGTATCGCCGATCGGATCCAGCGCTGGCGCCTGACGCCGATGTTCGACGCGCAGGAACTCGACGCGCGCCGCAGCGGATTGCCGGTCTATTGGGAGGGTGCGGTTCGCACGCGTGGCGGCCGGGGGTATCTCGAGCTCACCGGCTACGATCGCGCGCTGGCGATGTAGGGCGCGCGCCTCAGAAGCCCGCGGCCGAAAGCTGCGACCGGAAGCTCAGGCGGTCATGCTCGGAGATCGGCGGCAATCCCTGTGCGGCCTTCCCCTTGCGCAACCGCGCGCGATCCTTTTCGGAAGGTTCGACGCGGCGGACTCGCACCGCAGCCAAACCGCCGGCGCGCACGCCAAGCAGTTCGGCGGCGCCGCGCGACAGGTCTAGGATCCGCGCATGACCGGCAAACGGTCCGCGATCGTTGATCCGGACGATGATCCGCCGCCCGGTATCGAGCGCGGTGACCTCGACATAGGTCGGCAGCGGCAGCGTCGTATGCGCCGCCGTCGGCCACTCGGCGCGGAAACGCTCGCCATTGGCGGTGCGGTTACCCGATTCACTGCCGTACCAGCTCGCATAGCCGAGCACGTCGTAGCTCGGGTCCGCCGCCGGGACATAGGTCGTGCCACGGACCCGATACGGGCCGCCGAGCTTTACCTGTGCGTCGCTGACCGGGCGGTACGATCCGCCCGCACACCCCGCCACGAGGAACACGCCGACGCACGCGATCCTGGCCAGCGGTCTCGAAAGTGTAAGCATG
This sequence comes from Sphingomonas sp. PP-F2F-G114-C0414, assembly GCF_003688595.1. Lineage (GTDB taxonomy): Bacteria > Pseudomonadota > Alphaproteobacteria > Sphingomonadales > Sphingomonadaceae > Sphingomonas. The sequence goes on along the minus strand of NZ_RCWT01000009.1, from coordinate 762,604 downwards.
GACGTCATCGCCGTTGATAGAAGATATGGGATTCGACGGTCGCCACCTTGACGAGCGAGCTTCGCCAATACGGCACCATCCAGTCGGTATGATAGTGCGTCGCGCGGCCGACCGGCGCGTAGACATAGCCGCTCAGCGCACGGCGGGCGGCGCGACGCGCCTGCTCCCAGCCCTCATGTTCGGGCCGCCGCGTGCGCGATCCGTCGCAGCTGAATGAGAACTGGCACCCGGTCGTCCGGTTCGCGCCCTGGTAGACGACGCCGCACACCGTCTTGGGAAAGCCCGCCGCGCCGACGCGGTTGAGCACGACCTGGATCACCGCGCGCTGCGCGTCGCGGTCGTCGCCCGCCTCGTACAGCGCGACGGTCGCGAGGCAGTCGGTCGCCTGGAGCCGCGCGGCCGGACCGCCACGGAAGCGGAACGGCGTCGCCGCCCGGCGCTTGGCGGCCACTATCGGGACCAGAGCGTTCGAGGCACGCGCCTGCGCCATCGTCAGCCGCGGTTTCCGGTTGCCTGCGTTGGTTTCGGTCGGCCAGGGTACATCGGTCAGCCATCCGATGACGACCGCGAACGCAACGACGGCGCCGAGCAGGAGCAGCCAATGCTCGGACGATGGCCTCAGCCCGGACCGCTTGCGCCGTCGCGACGAGACATATCGGACCGGTCGCTTCGCCATCCCGCGTCCTTACCGGCGAAATTTTCGCAAGGGAACGATCGGTATGACGCTAGCCGCAAGGGTCGAAGCGCGATCGTTGGAGAGAGATGGTGCCCCTGGCCTCTGCCGGTTTTCGCCGATCATGATATTGTTGTTCCTGCGTTTTCATAGTTGATTGATTTGGGAGGTGCCCCCTTAAGTGCCCCCATCCTCAGGGGCGTAGGGGGCACGCTGCTAGCCGTTCGCGCATCCAATCATCGATGTCGGCCTGCCACCAGCCGCTGGCTTGCACGGTCAGCTTCACTTGCTGAGGGAACGTACCGGCCGCGACCATGCGGTAGATCGTCGATCGACCAAGGCCTGTGGTCTTCATCACGTCAGGTACGCGCAGGAAGCGACCGCCGGAGCTGGCCGCGCCGCGTTGTCTGGCGGTAGCGAGGGTCATAGCGGTCATGCGGCTTCCTTGAGGCAATCGTGTTCAAATAGGCGGGCGAGTACGGTGCGAAGACTGCGTGCATGGGCGAGGAGCCGTTCGCCCCTTCCCTCGCGGGCGGCCGCTGCGGACCTGATGTCGGCATCGGACGCGCCACGCTCGCCGCTGATTTTGTAATTGAGTGCGCGAACGGTGATGCAGAGTTCGTCTGCACGGCGGCCCTTGCCCATCAACCCCACTGCGGTATCCAGGCCCATCATCGGCACGACCTCGATAGGCAATGCTACCTGTTCCCGCTTTAAGGCACTCCCAGTTGGAGTGCGGCCCTGTTCCCGAATTGGGGAACAGGCAGCTAGCTGCTTCGATGGTTCATTCACGTGGGTTTCAACGGTCGCTGCAATGCTCATCATGAATTTCCCACTGGTGGAGATTCGGCTGCCATTGCGGAGCGATCGTCGCGGCGATCACACCGATCGACACGCCGCCCCCCCCTCATGAACAGAGCGATCCCGACGTCGTGAGGGATTGGCTGCGCGATCATGCGCGGCGGTCCGATACGCGGAGGCTGCCGGTTGTCGTTGGCTGCCATGGAAGCCGCTGCGGGAGCGGCTACAGGCTTGGCGTTTATCATCAGATGCGTTCCGGCAAGGCGGTGGCGTTCTCGGAAGCGCGTTCCGAGCGATGGGGTAGGGCGGACGTGTCGAAATTAGCGGGTGTGCTTGGCCTTGGGCGGTCGCAGGCGCGGCTTACTGGTCACGCGGTACGCCTCGACCAGTAGCGTCAGCCACCAGCGGACCAATAAGACCTGGAAAACCTCGCCGATCGGACGGGGCCTCGGCACCGTCTCCAACGGAGCGTAGAGGTCGGCCGGTTCGCGAGGCTTCACGATCATGCGGAAGCTCCGCCTTCTGGTGTGTGCCAGACCGATCGCAGAACCGCGGAGACGTCGATCGCGATCATGGACTTTGCGCCATCCGCGCGCGCCAATTTGCCTGCGTCGGGACCCCATCTGAAGCGGTAGTCGTCAGTCTCTCCAACCCGCCAGAAAAAGGTCAATTCCTCGGGGGATGCAACGCCGTCGGGCGCATAGCTCACCTCGGCCTGCTCGGTGATGTTCACATAGGGATCGAGGTGGCGGCGAAATTCCTCGCGCGGCATCCCTTCCCACAACTCCATGACGCGCACGGTTACCTTCTGCGCGCCGTGGATTTCAGCGGTCCACGGCACGATCTCGGCCCAAAGCTCGTCTTCCATCGAGATATTATCGGCCGCTTCTGCGGCAATCAGTGGGTTCGTCTCTGGGTCGAAGCCGGGGGCTTCAACTATGTCGCGATACCCCCAGCGCTTCACCCTGCGGGCGATCACGTTGCGCTCGATCATGTCGAGCGACCACATGGCGTGAACTTCGTCGCGAGTCGCGCCGCGACCGTCGAAGAACGCAATAGCGTCGCGATAGACCTTGCAGACCGACAGCATCCCTTTGATGCTGACGCCAAGGATGCGGAGCTGGTTCATGATCGCGGCAATGTTCGCCTCGTACCATTCGAACCGCAACTTAAAGCCGGTGCCCGTTTTCGGAGCCTCGATCGGGCGCAGCACGCCGCCCCGAACCCAGAACGTCATGACGTCCCGAGGGATTTCAGCCTTGGCCATGATATCGCCGCGTAGAATCGGCTCCTTGGTTGGCATCGGCCATCCTTGTATTCGACTGGCTCTCACTTCTAAGTGACCAAAGATCACTCCGCAAGCGACGATTTGGAAAGCCGGTGCCTGTCACGCTGCGTTCTGCCAAAGGATATCGATCCGCGCGTCTGCTATTGGGCCGTCTTCGTCCGCCGTGCCGCGGTCTAGGTCCCCGTCTTCCAAGTCCGGATCGCCTGCGGCTTGGTTCAGCAATCCAAACAACGCCTTGATCAGATTGCCAATCCGGATGCCGTCGACGCGATCGAGCGCAGCCGGCGCAACCGACTTAGCGAGGGCGAACACTTCGCCCTGCCTCACCAAGCTATCTGCGGCCTTCCGTTGCGACGCGGCCCTCACGCTGCCGTGACCTTTGGCAAGCGCTGGCCGGCCTTCTCCATTGCCCCGCCGACGTCGACGATCTCGGTTGCCTTGGTCCGGACCATCGTAAGCAACGACGCAATCGCACCCCAAAACTCGTTATCGATCAGGAAGGCGTCGGCGTGCTGATGACGCATCATTCCACGCTGCCGCTCGATCAAAACCTCGACGCCAAGTATCAGCGCGTCGATCGATTCGCCGCCCTCTTGGACGTCGCTGGAACCGCTCATGACTATGTCGCGGTCGGCCATGTCCACCAAAGGGACGTCGGCAGCATGAATTTCAGGTGCACGGATTGGCACACCCCTATAAGGGGCTTCAGCAGCCATATTCGATCTCCACTCGATCGGTTGTGGTCAGAGCTGGCGCGAGGGTCCTAAGCCTTGCGTCAGCTCGTCATATCTGGCACCAACTATTAACCATGTCAATTGTTGGCGCCAACAAAAGAGGTCGCGGAAGGCCGCCAGTGGGTTCGACACCCATCAACTTGCGCTTGGCTCCTGATCAACTCGCCACGCTGGATGCATGGATCGACCGCCAGACGAGCCCACTGTCTCGTCCCGAGGCAGTGCGCCAACTCATGATGGCACAGCTCGCCACAGCCGACTGATCCAGATTCGAATTTTGCATAATCCGCACAGACTGGGCCGCCTTTAGGGCTGTTGTTCCTGAACGGGGTCGTCCAAATCGGCTATGCAAATTCGCCCAGAGCATCACTGGTTCCGCCCGATTGGCATGAGTTTTCTGCGGCGATACAAATTCCTCTGGATCAGCCAGCCGCGAACGTCGGCAATCGGTCCTTGATGGCCCGGCCGGTTGGGGCCGGCGAGACCCATAGTCGGCCATCCGCGCGCCCTTCCACGCTTTCCAACTTCAGACACTCATTCATAAGCGCCTGCGCCTTCCAAGGTTGATGCCAACGTCCCCCACCGAGCGCCCAACGTACATCTTGAACATCACCGCTTTCATCCTCGCCAAAGCACGCTGGCGATCACACGCGCATCGCCGTCACGAAGGCCTGGAAGGCCGCAGTCGGTTGACGTCGGCTGGGATAGTAGAGGTGGTTCGGGGGTAACGTCGGTGCCCAACCGGCCAGCACTTCGACCAGCGTACCGTGGGCCAGTTGCAGCGCGGCGTGCGGCAGCGGCAGGCACGCCACCCCTAGCCCTGCCACGGCGGCGTCGCGCATCACATCGATGTCGTTGGTGATGAAGTCGCCGCGGACCGACCGTTCCGACGTCCGGCCGTCCCGCTCGAATTCCCAACGGTGGACGACGCCGGACGACGTGTATCGGTAACACAGGCAACGATGCGCCACGAGATCGTCGGGATCGAGCGGAGCCGGATGATCGGCGAGGTAGGCCGGAGCGGCAACGAAGACGAGAGGCACCGGCGCGCTGATCCGGACAGATATCATGTCGGCCTGCAGCGTCTGCGCGTGCCGGACCCCGCAATCGGAACGGTCGGCGACGATGTCGACTAGTCCGTCGTCGACGACCAGTTCGACGGCGATGTCGGGATAGGCACGTGCAAAGTCCGCCAGCCGCGGCAGGATAACGTAGATCGCCGCGACCCGATGCGCGCTGACCCGGATACGCCCCGCCGGTCGTTCGCGCGCGTTGTCCAGGTCGGCCAGCGCGCCCGCGACCGAGGCTATCGCCGGTCTCAACCGCACCAGCAGTTCCTCGCCCGCAGGCGTCGGCGCCAGCGAGCGGGTGGTACGGTCGAGCAGCCGCACACCCAGTTTCGTCTCCAGCGATCGCATCGCATGGCTGAGTGCAGAGGCCGACAATCCAAGCCGCGTCGCCGCTCGCGCGAAGCTGCCAGCCTCGACGATCGTTTCGAACACCGCGAGACCGGACCAGAGATCACGATCCATTCCTGAACATCCTTCAGCAACCCATGCGCCGCAGATGATCTAATCCTCGCGCCGTCCGGCGTCCATCTGGGGGCGACACACTGCAGGATGCCACCATGAACCTCGACACATATCGCCCGCTCGGCCGCTCCGGCCTTCTCGTTAGCCCGCTAGCGCTCGGCACGATGACCTTCGGCACGCCGCGATGGGGGCTGGACGAGAGCGGCAGCCGCGCGGTGTTCGACCGCTACACCGATCTGGGCGGCAATTTCATCGACACCGCCGACGTCTACGCAGGCGGGCGATCGGAAGAGATGGTCGGCAGTTTCGTCACCGCGCAATCGTCGCGCGACCGGCTGGTGATCGCGACGAAATCGGGATTTGCGACCGGCCGCGGCTATCACGCGGGCGGCAATGGCGCGCGCCACATATTCGCCTCCGTCGAAGGCTCGCTGCGCCGACTTCGGACGGACTTCATCGACCTGTACTGGGTGCATGTCTGGGACGGCGTCACGCCCGCCGAGGAACTGCTGCGGACGATGACCGCGCTCGTCGCAGCGGGCAAGATCCGCTATTGGGGCATATCCAACACACCGGCCTGGTACGTCGCCGAACTCGCGACGCTGGCGCGAGTCCAGGGCGATCCGGCGCCGATCGGCCTGCAATATTTCTACTCGCTGGTCGAACGCGGGGTCGAGGCCGAGCACCTGCCACTCGCCCGATCGGCCGGCATGGGTCTCGTCCCCTGGAGCCCCCTCGCCTATGGCCTGCTTACCGGCAAATACGACCGCGCGACCGTCGAGGCGGGTCCGAAGCGTGCGGGCGGCGTCCCCAACCAGGCCGGGCATGACGACGCCGCGCGGCCCGCCGACGACAAGCGGCTCGATGGCGACAACCCGTTCGGCGACACGCTGTTCACCGAGCGCAACTGGCAAATCCTCGACATACTGAAGCGCGTCGCAGCGGAGATCGGCGAGACGTCGGCGCGCGTAGCGCTGTCCTGGGTAGTCCGGCAGCCCGGCGTCGCATCGACGCTGATGGGCGTGAGCCGGGCGGCGCAGGTGACCGACAATGTCGCCGCGCTCAGCCTCAACCTGCCACCGGAGCACCGTGCCGCGCTCGATGCGGTAAGCGGTGACAACCTGCCGTTTCTATACGGCCTGTTCGCCCCTCCCGTACGCAACCAGGTCGTCTTCGGCGGCGGAGACGTTCGAAGGTGACGCGTCACCCGGAGCCGGCTGCCTGAGACTAAAGTCTGCGCCTAGGCCGGCTCTAATCGACGAGCCTGGCGTTTGAGGTCCTTCGGTCGGCCGTAAGTTCAGTCGCTGCACGCCGGGAGGGAGGAATGTCATGCGGAGCGGAATTATCGGTTTGGGAATGGCAGGCCTGTCCAGCGCCCAGGCGCTCCGCCACCAGGGTCACAATGCCATTTTGTTCGACACGAGCCACGGGCCCGGTGGCCGTATGTCTAGCCGTTGCATCGACACGCCGCTGTGTCATGCTGCGTCCGATCAAGGCGCGCAATAGCTGACGGCGCGCGACCCTGCGTTCGTGGCGCATGTCGACTGTTGGGCGTAAGGCGGCCATGTCGGGCGCACTAAAACTCTTGACCATTCCGAGTGCGCGGCGCCTCATACGGGCATTGATCCGGAGGCGCGGCGACGCATGTCCCGAACTATAATCTTCACAGCCGGCGCGCCTATTACACCGCCAGGCTATAGTCAGGCAGTAAAGGCTGCCGGGCTGGTGTTCGTATCGGGCACTCCTCCTGTCGACCCGCAGACTGGGAAGATCATTCCGGGATCAGTTCGGGAGCAGGTCGCACAATGCCTGGCGAATATCAGTGCGATCCTTGCCGAGGCAGGCAGCAGTCTGAAGCAAGCAGTCAGCGCGACGCTCATTTTGGCGGATGAGGAGGATTTCGCGGAGGCCGCCGAGGAATGGAGCAAGTGGTTCGACGTCGATCCTCCAGCGCGGCAAGGTGCCAAGATGCCAGTGCGGATCACTGGAATGAAAGTTTCGATTGCGATGATAGCCGAAGCCTAACATCACTCGCGGGCTGCTACCGTGTTCTCAGCATCGGCACCATTCGGACCCACAAGCGGACACTCATGAGCCGTTTCCGCTTTCCCCGTTTCTGCCGTTCGTTTATCTTCCAGCCTGCACGACATATCCCCGATTTGCTACCTCGAAGAGCCTTTGTACGCGCAAGCCATGCCGCCCAATGGTCATGCCTCAGTGAGACGAACTCGATCTCTCAGCGGAACGGAAGACGATCAAAACGATTTAGTCCCGGCACGGAGTTCGGCTGGTCGGCACGCTCCACGGAGGCGTGATGAAGCAGCGGGACGATTGGCATCTGACGGAAGCGCTCGATTACGAGCACGGGCGAGCGGACCCTTTTGCCGCGGCTGTTCGGGCTACCCGAATGCCTATGGTCATCACGGACCCCGCGCAGACCGATAACCCGATCGTCTTCTGCAACGAAGCCTTTCAAACGCTGTCGGGCTATGACCGAAGTGAAATCATTGGCCGTAACTGCCGCTTCCTGCAGGGTCCCGACACCGACCGAGAGCAGGTGGCTAAAGTGCGTCGGGCAATCGACGCCCAGACCGACATTGCCGTGGACCTTCTAAACTATCGAAAGGATGGATCTACGTTCTGGAACGCGTTGTATCTGAGCCCTGTACGCAATGACGCCGGTAAGGTTGTATTCTTCTTCGCCTCCCAGCTTGATGTTACTGACCGCGTCAAAGCGCAGACTATCATTTCAAAGCAGAAGTTATTGGTCGAACAGGAAGTCGAGGCGCGCACGTCAGACCTCGAGGCCGCGTTAGATGCGAAAACTCTGCTGCTTCACGAAGTCGACCACCGGGTAAAGAACAACCTTACGATGATCGGTTCGCTTCTGCGTTTGCAGGCGCGGAGCATATCTGACCCGGCCGTTTCATCAAAACTTGAAACCATGCTCGAACGGGTTGATGCGCTGGCGACAGTGCATCGCCGTCTTTATCAGTCGGACGACGTCACCCGGTTCGATGTCGGGGCGTTTACCGAAAATCTAATCAGCGACGTCGTTGGTGCCAGCCGACGCGACGACATCAAGCTTGTTTCGAACATTTCGCAAATAGAGGTGCCGTCCAGTAAGGCGGCATCGCTTGGGTTGATCCTCAACGAAATAGCGACCAACGCCATCAAGCATGCATTTGCCGACGGGCGAGCGGGTACGATTTCCGTCCGCACCGCCCTAGAAGGCAATAATGCCCTGATCGAAATCACCGATGATGGGCATGGGCTTGCCAGCAATGACGTTCAGCCGGACGGCATTGGCAAAATGCTTATTTCCCGCCTCGCCAAGCAAGTCAGGGCCGACGTCGTATGGTCCGACGCCGCCCCCGGTGTTCGTGTATCTCTCTCATTCCCGGTGGACGATTAATGAGTGGACGTGCCAAACCGCCGTTGAATGTGCTGATCGTCGAGGACGAAGCTCTTTTGGCGATGGATATTGAAGCGATGATCGAAGACGCCGGTCACCGTGTCGTCGGCGAGGCCGCGTCTCTCTACGAAGTTGAAGACCTGGCAGGCGATCTCCATCCGGACCTGGCTTTTGTCGACATACAGCTTGCGAAAGGCACCAGCGGCCTGGATGTCTGTGCACTGATCCGGAAGCGATGGGCGGACGCGATAGTCGTCTTCGTCACTGCAAACCCACTCAAGATCCCAGCCGACTTTGCCGGTGGCCATGGCGTCATACCCAAGCCCTTCTCCCGGAATGGTCTGATGTCCGCAATGCGCTACATTGAAGAGGGTGTCTGCGATCCGCCGCCCGTATCCCCGCAGCCAGCGAGCTTCATTGCAGCGCCCGCGTTTGCCGCAGAGTGGTCCCAGACCAGTCCCTGATTTCCGGGTTTAAGCGACAATCCACGGCCTCACGAAGTGGGACGACAGATGACAGAAGTTATGCATAATTTCGATTACGTTGATCCATCAACGTCTTACCGCTAGGACGTTCCCGCTTTGGACCGTCAGCCACTCCCGCCTTCGCCTATTCGACCGCACGATGCCTCAGGTGTCGTACGCGAGGCTGTCAACGCATTTGCGTCCCGCCTAAACGAGCATGACCCCTTCGTTGCGGCGTTCGATCACTGCATTACGCCGATGGTCGTCAGCGATCCAACGCTACCGGATAACCCGCTGGTTTACGTCAATCGGGCGTTCGAGGCTCTGACAGGGTTCTCGGCGGTCGAGGTCGTTGGCCGGAACTGCCGTTTCATGCAGGGACCGCTGACCGATCAGGCCGACGTCCGACGCATGAAGGACGCGATTGCTCGCCGTGAGCCGATCGATATCGACCTCCTCAATCACCGTCGTGATGGCACGCCGTTCTGGAACCGCCTCATGGTCGCGCCCGTGCATGACGCGACCGGCAGCCTACGCTACTTCGTGGCATCCCAGCTCGATGTCACACTCGAGCGGCACGGGCTGTTGCAGTTGGAACGCGATCGCGACTCGCTGAGTGCCGAGCTTGCGAAGCGTGAAGTCGCTTTGGCCGAACGAGAAGCGCGCTTGGCGCTTGCGCTCGATGCCGGAGGACTGGGCACGTGGACCATCGACCTGCCAGAATGGCGGCTTAGCTATTCGCCAAGCTGTCTTGCAAACTTTGGAAGGCCGGCCGGAGAAATATTATCGGCGGAAGGCCTGTTGGCTTGCGTGCACCCAGAGGATCGCGAACTCGTCAGATCTTCGCTAAATAGCGCTATAGAGCATGGCACGCGTTACAACGTCCAATACCGCATATTGACGCCTGAAGGCGAGCAACGCTGGATCCATTCCCAAGGCTCGCTGCAGCGCCGTGCGGATGGCACACCGTTGGCGGTTTCGGGCTTTTCGAGCAATGTTTCAGCTCGCAAATTTGCCGAGGAGCAACGGTCGGTTCTGGCACATGAACTGACACACCGCGTGAAGAACACGCTTGCGACGGTCAGTGCCGTTGTCAGTCAGACGCTACGCGATGCTGGGTCCCTTGCTGAGGCTCGGGATGCGGTGTCGGGCCGCATCGCTAGCCTCGCGTCTGCGCACGAACTGCTGCTCAAGGACGAGATCGAAGGCGCGGCAATCGGTGAGATCGTCGAGCGGGTGCTGGCGCCGTTCATGGACAGCAACGGTCGACGGTTTTCCGCTGTCGGCCCGACGATACGGCTAACCCCGGAAGTGACACTTGCGTTGTCTATGGCACTGCACGAGCTGGCGACCAATGCGATCAAATATGGTGCACTTTCGGTACCGGAGGGCCAGGTGACCATACGCTGGAACCTGAACGGCAATGTAACGGAACGCCGGCTCACCTTTTCCTGGACGGAGCAGGATGGTCCTATCGTTGCAACGCCAACACGTATTGGATTTGGTACGCGAATGATTGAGCGCGTCCTGTCGCGCCACATCCGCGGCAAGGCGGAAATCCAATATCTGCCGGAAGGTGTTCGCTTCGCAATTGAAGCGCCGGTCTAAGCTTTCGACCTTGCCTGACATTTATTAACGCCGTGGCGGGCCCATTGCGTGATCACATTGGTTAAGAGCTCAGCTTATCGGGATCTGTCATATGTGCCACGTGCTCGTCATCGAGGATGATTTCCTCATCGCCGATCACATCATCCAGCTGATCGAACGGGCTGGCGGCACATCCTTCGATCAGGCTGCCTCGCAAGATGAGGCAATCGATGCCGCCAAGTTGCGGCCTCCCTCCATCATCATGTCCGACGTCAATCTCTCAGTCGGTACCGGCCCTGACGCGGTAGAAGCCATCATCTTGGAGCATGGGCCGACGCCCGTAATCTTCGTGACCGGCACGCGCGAGGCATGCCATGTAAGTCGCCCATCGATGATTGTTCTCGACAAGCCGATCAACGAACAGGCTCTTATCGCGGCGTTCCAAAGCCTCGCCCCCGTCTAGGTCAGCGATCGCCGACGGTGAGTGACACAGTTTCGCCATCGGCGTTACCGGTAAGACCGGGCAATTCATCGAGCTCAGCAGCCTTCCGCGAAATTTCTCGCGACGACCCGGTTTCGAACATTCAAACCTGTTGCATCGCTAAACTTCAGACGCACGCTCATGTCATCAAAACGTTGATTAGCAGTTCAAGAACTGATCGATTGCGTTGACCGCCTCGTATAATCGTGCCGCTAATAGCGGTTCATGGATGCCGTCAGCTACGGCAATCTGAACGATCAGCTGTTCACGCAATTGCAAAAACGAGGTATGCTGAGAAACTTTGGCAACCGCTCCATCGGCGGTCGTATCGATTTTCTTGAGCGCATCGATTATCGACGAGGCCTTAACAGGTTTTTCTAATCTAACGATCTCTTTGTAGTTTGATGGAACATCGGCAATATCATTACCTGTTGCAAAGACGCAACGAACGCCCCGAGCGAGTAGGCGGTCGACCACTGGGTATACTTTCTGCTCGCCGAGGTTGATGTCGAGAACAGCGCCGTCGATACGCCCTCCCTGATCAAGCAAAGCCATTGCCTGGTCAACAGACGGCACCGGTCCAAGCACGGTAGCTCCCGCCCGTCTCAGAGTGCGCTCGATCGCTTCGGCAACGACATACTCGTCTTCAATCACAAGTACCCGCTGATGTTCCATGAGCATGTCAGCCATCTTGCACCTCCCCCGCTGTCCGGCGAGATACGACCGGCACCGCGATCGTACAGTGCACACCATCTTCGACGAAAGCATAATGTGTCTGAGCGCCAAGTTGGTAAGGCAAGGCTTTTTCGATCAGTTGACGACCATAACCGCCGGTAGACGGTGCAGCGACCGGTTGTGACATCCGAACACCGCTCTCGCGCCAGTCGACGTGGAGCCACAGAACGCCATCTTTTTCCGTCTCCACGTGCCACGTGATTGTAAGCAACCCTCCGAGGGTCCCCAACGCACCATATTTTACCGCATTGGTCCCAAGCTCATGGATCGCTAGAGCCAGGCTTTGAACTGCGCGCGAGCGTAACGGAACATCAGGTGGGCCTGCCAATATGAGATGGCCATCACCACCCTTCCGGCCAATGGCACCAAGCGAAAGGAGCTCCGCGCGCAAAAGATCGTCGAACTTTACTCGTTGGCCTGCTGTTGCATGCGAGAGCATCTGTTGGACGCGGGATAGAGCTGAAAGGCGGTCGTTGAAGCCACGCTCGAACTCTTGAAGCGACGAGGCACCATCCAGCATCCGCGCAGCAATCGAGCTTACAACCGCGATAAGGTTACGCGTCCTGTGTTGCAGCTCCGCAACCATCACGACCTGCCGTTGCTCGCTTTCCCGCAAAGATTCCGCGCTGCGCTTCAATGCGTTTATGTCACTGATTACGCTTGCTTGTCCGGTCAACTTGCCCAACTCGTCGCGTACCGGAACTGCCGCAACTCGCACCCAAATGGCCCGCTGGTCGTCATCGGTGAACAGCATTTCCTGACCAGGCGTAACACATTCTCCGCGGCGGGCGCGCGCACCGGGAAACTCGTCGGGTTGCAACGGCCGCCCATCCTCGTCCCACGCTTGCCACCGGGCTACGCGAGCCGGGTCCTGGGAGGGCATCAAGCCGGTGGGACAGAAACGCTGATACTCGGAATTGGAGGCTACCATTCGTCCGTTCATGTCCAACGTAGCAACGCCCGCAGGCACGCTTTCGAGCGTAGCCGCGAACCGAGCCTTACTCTGGTGAAGCGCTGCCTCTGACTCCGCCAGACGACGGCGTAAGTCGGCGATTGTTGCCACGTCATCCATCTTACATTCCATGTATAAGCGTCGGAGCGCGCCAAGGGGGGATAGCTACGTCAGCCTGTTCTTAGCCAAAAATGTCGTGCTATCTGTGTCAGTGTTTCCCATACGCCCTCTCCAACCCACGGGAAAAACGTCACAGATCGGCAAGCCATCCTTCGACGCTGCGAGATGCCTTGCAAGGAGAATAAACTGATATATGTCAATTGATACAAGGCTCGTGGTAAGGTAATGATGCCTGCAGGTCATTGCGTTTCGTCGATCGAAGGAGTCATTCTGCAAGCGGATCAGGGCTTGCTTGATCTACTTCAGCGTTGCGCCGACGAAGTTATCGGAGTTTCGTACCGCCAAATAACCGATGCTCGCGACTTGGATCGAAGCGCAGATATGCTAGCCGCGCTAAAGGACGGCGCAGCCCCCGTACGGTTGCAAAAGCGCTACCTTCGGCCTGATGGTAGCTCAGTAGCAGCGAATCTACTGGTCACCCGCTTCGCCAACCCCGACCGATTGATAAGCACGCTGTTCTGGCAAGAAAATGGCCGCCCTTTACCGCCAGCCAGGCTTTGGGAAGCAGCACTGCGTATGCGCCAGGTCCATGCCACCCGAGCCATGCTATTTGGGGATGATCTAAGCACTGACCCCATAGGTTCGCTGCTGATCGGCATCTATTTGGCGGAGGCAGAAGGCCGGACCATCGGACTAGCCGATGCCGCAGCCCATGCCAACATCCCGACATCTGGTACCGAACGGTGGATCAAGGCACTGCAGCAGCGCGGAGTGCTTGAACAACAAGATACTATGATGGATATTCGACTGACGCACGCAGGTCTGAACAAGGTAGAGGCGATGCTTGCTACTGCTTACGAATCACCTGACGCGGCAGCGATGCTTCTTGGTAGCTTTGATTGATGCCTTATGTTTCAAATATTATAATAGTACATCAATCCTGTTTCGCAGGCATGACTAGAGCCAAATGTAATACTCTGCGTAATTGGTTTAGAATTAAGTGAAATCGGTCAGCCCGGTTTACGTTATTATTCCCTTTCGAATGAAGGCGCCACTGTACTACTTTGACTCATAAACCGACATTCAGCGGTCATTTCGTTCTCCCCGACTTCAGACATCCATTCATGTTCGCTCGACGCCTCGACAGCCGGTCATAGAACGGCAAGAAGTGGGACATTACCGCTATTCCCGTGCCACTGTCGAAGCGGCGACTTTCTGCCGAACACCGGACGTTCTGAAAGAAAGCAGGCGGCGGCAGGGGATGGGAAAGGCGGCCGGTCGCGGATTGTCGGCTTCTGAAGCTCAGCTATGCAAGAGCGGACCATGCACATGACGATATTCGAATTGTTCGTGCCCGCCGATCCAGCTTCGATATTTACTGTTCTATGTGCCAGAACTTGATTTTGTTCGGCGTCCCTTCTCAGCGAGAGAAGCCTTAAGCGGAGTGGAGATCGATTTAGGGGTGGTTTCGTTAGCAGCCAAGTCCTCCAAGCCCTTGTAGAGGGTCACCGCGATATCCTCACCATTTCTCTTGGCATCCCGAAGCTCAGTCCTCGCGGGCAGGCTAAGACTCCCGGAGGTAGAATATAGCTGCCCGCGGCCTTTACCATTGCCCAATGAATTATTCCTCGCGGTCGCCTCGCGAAGGTTGACAATGTCTCGCTTTGGGATTGCCTTGTGTTGCTTGTAATGCTTAGCCTCGACGGTCAGTCTATTACCGGTATCTTCGTTCTCATAAAGGCCGTCATCTCCGTCTCTATTGCTCGCACCTCGAAGTTTTTTCATTTTCGGATCGATCTCGACAATGTTTCGAGAGACCTCCTCGAAATCAGAGTCTGACGGTGCAAAATTGGGATGATGCTTGTCCGGCTGACTGTCCGACATACTCAACGGCACCTTGGATATTGCTTTCAACAGCCCGCCGATTGCGTCAGCCGGTAGCTAATTGCAACGGCTGCCCCTTCAGCCTCTATCCGGGCTGGCAGCCTTGGGATAGCGGACGGTAGTTGTAAGGACCGTCAAACGAAGCTGGAGCGGTCAACTTGGGCGGCTGGCAGACCTGCCGCTGCCCCGCTTTCGAATTATCGATTCCGGCGTCAGCGGACATTCAAACGAACGCACGGAACGGCGGGAGTTGGTCGACCGCTGCCGGAAGGACGTGGGGATATCTCTGCCGCGCAGGAGCGCCGGGCGAAACGTCAGCCTTTGTCTGGAGGAGACGTTCCGCGCTCATGGATGAGAGCGCGGATTCGCAGAAGCCATGCCGGTTTCTTCATTTGTTCGATCCCGCCAACACCGCCGACGATGCCTGGCGGAAAAAGCCAGAACGCTTCGCCATCTGAGCCGTAGCCGTGGACGAGGACGAGGACGACCAGAGAGTCGGCTTGTCGCTGGATATTGGGATAGGCGGGGCCGGTGGGTATCATGCACTCCCATTCGACCGAGGTTTCAAGGTGCGAGGCGTTGGCCGTCCGGTCTTACCTTCCGCTACGCTTCCCAAGCAGTGGAGTGCAGCTGTCCCATAGCTCCTGCTCGAGCGCCTCCAGCTCGATCGGATTGATGTCTGGGTCATACGGCCACAATCTCAGGCCGATGGTCGCCGGCACCGCCGTCGCCCAGAGCGCCAGCCGCATCGAGTAAGTGCCCGCACCGCCTATGCGGCCGAGGTGCTGACCGATACGCGATCGGAAGCTCGCACTTGATCCGACGTAGAGAGCGCACGGGTCGGCGGGCGCCATCATGCGGCTGTATCGCAGCGTCTTCCCTTTTGAGTTCTCCATCGGCCTCGCGCCAAACGCATCTCGCAAATCAGCATAGGAAGTCGGGTCGCGCGCGACAAACTGGTAAATGACGCGACTGTCGCGATCGACCATATTGCCGAGGTCGACGTCGAGCGCCTTCAACGCGTCGGGGTCCGCCAGCCAGGCGAGTTCGAAGTCGATGCTATCGGCGCCCAGCGGACGACGATCGACCACCTTCGCAGACAAGAGCCGGAGTCGCGCCGAAGCTCGGGCAGCCAGGCCAAGGATCGGCTCGGTCATTTCTGCGCCCACCTCTTCCTCAGCAGTTTCAATTCGACCGCCAGTCTGATCAGGATGGCCGGTTGGCGATGCACTCGGTCGGGCGGGATGGCCGTCTCGCACCATAGGCTGCCGTCCATCTCCGCGTCGGGGTAGTAGGGCTCGGCTCCAGTGCGCACTTTCTGGACATCCCACGATCGCAGCATCTTCGCGCCGATCCGCGTGATCCCATTCGGGGCCGCCGTCCCGGTGGCACGGCTCTCGATGTAGGTGAGCGCGCCTTCGAGCGAACCGGCGACGTGAACACGGGGCGTAAGATAGTGGCGGTTGGTCCAAGTCGTGCTCGAGCCGCTGACGGTCAGGCCTTGAGCTTTGATCAGTCCGCGATATTCGCGCGGGCTCGCGTGATAGACATGGACGCCGGGGGTGACCGGCTCCTGCCAGGCTGGCTCGATGCAGAATTCAAACAACCCTGATCCTGCCACTATGGATTTCCTGGTAATGTACCAGCCGAGCGGGGTGACAACACTCGTCACGTCCGGCTCCCAATCCCGGCCGAGCATTGGACTAAGGCGGAACGCGACGCTGATATGGGATCGCTCGATCGAGCCCGCAAAGACCCCGCCCAGGCGCCAATCACTCGCTAGTGCGGCGATGATCTGCTTTGCCGTCGTCATGACGGGAGGTACTCCGTGATTGGTTGATACCGCTAGCACGCGTTGGCTCGAAGTCGATAGGTTCGATAATGCCCGTTCAGCACTTGACGGCCTCGAAGTGGGTGCGCGCGTCCGCGTTGGCCGACGCCCATTCACCAATGGCTGAGACGGCCCCTGCAGGGAGGCGCCGAGAGGCGCGAAGGAGCAGTCGACACGCGGCGGAATCGACGGTGTGACGGTGTGGATGACCAGTCCGCGCTCGAGGCTGCGCAGCGAGAGCATCAGGACCCGCTGGGAAATGGTGCCGCGAAACGCACACGTAAGCCACCAGTCGGCCGACGGCGACGTTCGCGCGCACTCTGATGGCCGTCGGGAAAACACTGGACGTCGGTTCCTAGCGAGAGCTGGTGTCGGAGGATTGACCAACGAACGGCGTGCTTTGGTCGTTTGCGTTCCGTCAGCTCATCCATTCGAGCGAATAGCCAACAGGGTAGCCCAGTTCACCGGGCGGCATGGAGAGATCAGGGAAGTTCAACACTTGTCGCGAAGTGGGCAGCGCAGCTTCAGCGGCGAGCCGATTCGCGAGGTCCTGCGGCCGGAACGCGAAGTATCGCGGTATCCCATGCTCATCGACATAGTCGGGGCTGTCGAGCGAGAGAATGTCGCGACCGCCTACTACAATCCCCGTGATGGACGGATTAGCTTTACCCGGTAGCATAGTTGTCGTGATGTCAACCGACACGTCATCGTCGATATTGGGGAAAGCGAGAAACCGCCGCCCGGTGTTGACCAGCACTTCGCCGATAAATTCGAGGCTTGGCCGCAATAATTTCGCGCTCGCCGCGCCGTAAAGCTCGTCGAAGTGCTTCGCTTTCGGCTTGCTACGCAAGATGCCGTCGCGATCGAAGAAAACTTCGAAGAGCATCCCGTCGAGCAGCGCCTTGCGCTTGTGCGGATCGACGCCGCCCGTCTTGGCGATGAAGTTGGTCACCCAGGGCTCGGCACCCTTGGATCCGCCATCGGCGGCGGAATAGAGCGCGCGACCGATCATGAAACAAGCGTTCTCGCGGAAGCCATTCAGATCCGAAGGCTTGATGCCCCGCGCGGCGGGATTCTGCCTGTACCAGTCGTGCGACTTCAGTTCATCGAGGACCACGTGCGCCGGTTTCTTTGGATCCGCGATGAACCCGCCGTCGCTCACCGCCTGCTCGCTGTACTGGGTCACGGGCACGTTGCGACTGCGGTTAAAGTAGAACTCCGCGATCAGCGAAGTGTGCTCCCATGGCGTCTGCTTCTTGCCGGTCGAGGTCGCCATCGTCGCCCGGACGCGCTTGAACATCGTTTCGACCGGACAGACCGCATCGAAGTGCTGGAGCAGAGCCTCGGTGTAGCGGCCATGCTTGCCGGTGCCGTTCATCGCCTTCTCGCCGGGCGACGTCGCGAACGCGATCAGCGTGCCCCGTGGCGCGGTCACCGGCCCCAGCCCGCCCGTACCCAGCGACCGGTCCCAGTTCTTGCCGAACGGGTTTTCGCGGCAAGCGTCAAGGATAACGATGTTTGTTTCCGATCCGGCATGGTCCATTAGGTCCACCACGTAGTCGAGTTTGAGGGAGTTGTGCTTCGCGTCGACCGCGCTCGTCGGGTCGGCGTCAATCCCGATCAGGTAGTTGACGCCATCGATCTCGACGCCGTGTCCCGCGAAGTAGAAAGTGGCGGCGCCGTCACGCTTGAGCGACTTACCGAAAGCTAGTGCGGCGTCCTGCATGGCCGTATGGTCGAGGTCCGTGAACTCGTTCACCTCGAATCCGCTGCGGCGCAGCGCCTCGGCTACGGCCACAGCGTCGTTCACAGCGTTTTCGAGATCGAACCCGGGCGCGTAGGCGCCGTTGCCGATCGCCAAGGCCTTACGCTTCATCTACATTCATGCCTTCCGAAATCGAGTTTTACGGGATGTAGTGTTGCGGCGCGAGCAACCACAATTTTTTGGAAAGGTCGACGGTCCACCTCACTTAGTCCCATCGGCAGTTTCTGTCCGGAGCCGTCGTTCACGGTGGCTGATCCGGGCGACCGGTTCTAGTCGTGAGGAGACTGGCAGGTTTCGAGCAGCCACGCGGGGGAAGCGGACCTTGTTCCCGGTTTCCGATGGAAGCGCGATTAGCGCCGCCATCTTCGTTGTTGGCCCCGTCAACCTTTACCACCACGCGCACGATATTCGGCTCGATGCCACGCGAGATAACGCGCATGCTTCGCCGATACGGCGATGGCGCGGTCGGGATCGCACCCCAGCGCGATCAGATCGCCGCGGCCGATCTCCGGCCCGTAGAGCATGTCGCCGGCATCGCTAAACGAGATCAAGAAACGGTCGAACAGCGCGTCGATATTGGCGACCAGTAGAAGACCATTGAAACGGTCGAGACGCTCGAAATTGTCTGCGGCGCGCCACGGTTTGATGTGCGAGGCCCGCAGGACCGGTCGGATCTCGCATGCGGTGACGGAGCAGCGACCGTTCCACAACTCGAGCAGCCGGTCGCGAAACAAGCCCTGCCCGACGCGAGCCTGGATCAGCTGATCCTTGTGGGTAACGGTCAGCTCGGGATCGTCTATCATCGCCCGCTCCGCGAGGAGATCGAGCCGGTCTTGGATATCCGCGGTCAGCCAGTATTTGCGCGGCGCACCGAACGTCCCGGTTGCCGCTGGCTTCATGCCGAGCCGGATACAGAAAAGCCTATACTCCTCCTCGAGGACCTGTTCAGGTCTCGGGGCATAGCCCATAATATCGTTTATCGCGGCATTGGTGAGCCGTCCGTCACGCGCCTCGTTCGCAGCATGGCGCGCGAAGCTGTTGCCGGCATAACCGATGAAGCGTGATGGCGCGAAAGCAATCCCGTCGCGCGACATATAGGGCAGGAAGCAGGTACCGCGCCTGATCAGCTCGATATAGGCGGCGTAGTCCGCTCTGCCGGGATTGGCACGGATGGCATCTAGCGTCTCGATATTGGCGAGCAGCGCGTCATGGTCTGACACAAACGCAATCACGGCGCTCTCCCGCGCCGGCTCGCCGCCACGACGCGCGAGATCGCAGAGCTCAACGAAGCGCGTGGTCGTGCGACGAATCCGCTCCTCGGAATCACCAAGACTGGCGACCAGAAACCAGCGCCGGGCGGCCGCACGACCGCTCGCCTTGATCGGCACGGCACTCAGTCCGGTCAACCGTTCGAACGCGGCCTCCCTGACATCGGGTGCCGAGCGGCGTCCGCGGAGCCTGCCCTGCCGCAGCAGATGAAGACCGCCGGTGGCATCCTCGGCGATTCCGGCAAGCCGGTTGTGGTCCCCAGGCTGGGGCGGCGCGTTGATTTCGACTGCCCATTCCGAACCCGTCGGATCGGTACCGAGCCGTGCATCGACCCCCGCAGGAACTAGGTCAGCTCGCATCCAGATGTTTTGTC
Source organism: Sphingomonas sp. PP-F2F-G114-C0414 (assembly GCF_003688595.1). Lineage (GTDB taxonomy): Bacteria > Pseudomonadota > Alphaproteobacteria > Sphingomonadales > Sphingomonadaceae > Sphingomonas. The sequence continues at coordinate 742,700 of NZ_RCWT01000009.1, read as the reverse complement.
CCGGCACCTGCACCGTCGCGCCTGACGGCACGCTTCCAGCCATAATCCTAGCCCAGGCGGCGAACGCGCTGCGCGATCGTACTTGTTCGGTGATCAGTTTCATCTCGGGCGGAATAAGGCCAAGTTCCTGCGCGAGCGCATCATAGCCGGGTTCGAAGGCCCCGATGCCATCGATCGACCAGTCAACGAGCTCTTCGAACGACATGCGTAGACCCTCCTCCGCAGTGAGGATCGCCGCGAAGGGCGAGGTGTGATTGTCGAAGTTGCGCAGTTCATCGTAGCGTTGCCTGGTCGGGGTCGCGTTGATCTGGACCGTGTCGAGTTTGACGCAGAACTCGCCCGACGCATCGATGCCGACGGTGTAGGCCAGCTCCTTCGGCGCGCTCGGCCGCGGATAGATGCGCACCCAAGGATAATATTTGAACTTCTGCGCCATGTGGTGGGCCGTGAGAGCTTGCGCACCTTGCCGTCGGCGAACAGCCGTTGGTTGACCGCATGCAGCCGTTGGTTGACCGCATGCGCCCATGCCGCCGTCGCTTCATAAGCCTCGACGAGACTGCCGAAGGCAGCATCTCTGCTGGTGCGGCGCTCGCCGGTCCAACGGTGCAGCAGTTCAAAATGCTCCGCGCGAAACCCGTGATTCATAAATCCTCTCTGAATTTTACAGGATGGCAAAATCGGGCCTGAGCGCAAGAGACGCCTCATGCCGAGGAGCCGCGGGCGCATCGTCCCGATGAGTCAGTAATACGGTGCAATCCCGACCGAGATGTCGATCGCAATCTGGTGGAAGTGGAAGGCAGCTATTGGTTGATCGGACGCGTTCCGTCAGTCTGAAGGGCCCAAGGCAAACTCCGTTTGCCACCATTGCCTGTTTTCGGCAGTGTCAACGCACCGATCAAACTTGCCAACGAACCATGGCCCGGACAGCACCGAAAATGCTCGAGGAATCCTCGCCAACCAGCTGAAGGAGTCTTGCAGTTCCTTGTAACTGACGCGCCCCTCCTCGCCGTTTAGCCGCCATAACAGTTGAGCAGATCGTTCTGACCCCGACGAATAGCCGGTAAGCCCGTGGCAAAGGCCGTTGCGCATTTTGAGTGCGTGTTGAAGCTGCTGAATAAGGTAGTCGGCCAATTCTCCTCGGAACTGTCCGATGTCGTTTGTATCAGGGATACTGCTGCGCCAAGAGCGGAGACACGCCGCTATGCCGTGTGCTGGTCTTGGGACTGTCCCGCAATATCTGGCGACCTGTTCCCGCAACTCCCGCTCGATGTCGGCCCACAGGAACAGCAAAGATCCGAGACAGGCTTGCATATCATGAACCGACACCGTCGTATTCTCAGGCATCGTCCAAACCTGCACGTCATTTGCTAACAACCGGTTTCCGATTGCCTAGCTTCGCATCAGAAGAAGCGGTAGGTCGAACGTCCAGAAAATGGCTTACTCAGAAGGACCGCTATGTCGCGGGGAAGATGAGATAGCGGACGTTCCCGCCGAAGTTCGCGCTTTTCGACGACAGTGCGAGTGACCGGCTGGTGACAAGATCCAGAACGGACAGTCAATGCGTCGTCAGCCCTTCTTCACCGCGGCCATTCGTTTATTTCTGCAAGACACAGTCGGCGCGGTTGACTGCTGGCGGCTCGTGACGACTGAAGTAGTTCGTAAACCGATCATGACGGGTCTGCTCGGACGAGTGCAATGGTAGCTCGGTAGCTGACCGAGCATCGTCAACTTTCTGGCGTAGGCGAGCTTGGCTAATCGGACCGATCATCCCCGGCGCCCTCTGGAATTCCATCGGCAGACATTTTCGGGGGAGCACTTAACCGGGACTCAAGCAGAAGCTCATCGTCGATGCGCTGGGGGCTAAGGTACTCTTGATGGCGGATAAGGCTCTGGAGCACCTGCCGCAAGACGCCGATTGCCTGCCTTGAGGCAGCATAGCCGCCATCGGCAGACGAGGCTGACCTCTTGCGACCGCCGTGCACGATTGCGGAACGGGCTTCGTATGTGTCCCTGATAGCATCGCGGACCTTCCCCATCGTCTCTCGGTCGGCATCTACGCCGGTCAGCGCCGCAGCCCTCATACGAAGCTTCCAAGCTATGGATTGACCGTCTCCGTCGCCCAGCAGGATTTCAAGCGCAATCGTCGCGTCAAGAATAGCGTCCGCGGGGTCGTCTCTGGTCATCGCGGCGTTCAGACGGCGCAACGCGAGTGCGAACCGACCATCCTCCAAGCCCTGCATATCCCGCCATGTGCTAGCCACCCTTTCGATGTCCGCGCGCCTTACTAGCGCAAGCTCCTCGGCATTCCAGCCATAGTCGTCGAACCACGTGGGGTAACGTCGCGCTCCGACCGCATAAACCTCAGGTTCCCCAATTCGCCCGTGGCTCCGCCAGCCTCGGCCAAGGCGTATTTCCTGGGCGTAGCCCGTCTCAATACCGAGTTCGATACGTAAGGCTGCGAAGAAGGATTCTACGACGGCAGTTACCTGCGGGGCAGGGCTCGATAGGGTCTGCCCTAAATCCCATTTTGCTTCGTTAGGAATGCTCCAGTCAGTGAGAATCAACGCATGCGTCGCCGAGGCCAGCACGGCATCGTGCCCGTTTGCTGCGCGTGCCTTCTGATCCCAGCGTGCCCGCTGGAGGCCTTCCGACATTCTAACAATTATTGCGTCCTCCGAAAGTCGCGCGCGGTCGAAGCCGAACCGCGTTAGGGCGATAGGTACGACGACCGGCGTCCGGAGGCGCGGGAGAATTATGGCATTCAGCACCGGCATGAGGGAGATCGTCCTCGTACCGAGGGTCGATTCTATTGCGCCGAACCTCTGAAAGTGGGTGTTGGCGGCCCACTCGACACCTCCTTCGACGAGTATCTCAAGGATGCGCTCGTGTGGATTGACCATGTATGCTGCGCCGACGTCGAGTTCGGTCGAGACGAACGATTTCAGCGCATGCATCGCCGGAAAGCGGTCAATGGGGAACTTGCCTTGCGCGCGAGCCTCGTCGTCTCCCCAGGGCGGCTCGAGGACGCTACTGTGCTCTATGGGTCCGTTTCCACCGCCAAAAGGCGCATCCGATATGGACGGCATGCCGTTCTCCCGGAGCGAAACCTGCGGACGTCCAGGCCGCTTCGGCTTTTGGCCCTCGCTCAGCCGCCCACGGATCGCGTCGACGACCTCGCTAACCGCACGGTCATAAAGCTCACGAAGACGATCGGCCTTGGGTGCAGGAACGATTACGGGATCTAGCGGCACTTTCATGTGGACCTGATAAGGCCGGACTGCCAGCATGTCGTCCATGATCAAAAGTCCGCCGCGCAAAGACGCGGAATTATCTGATCATGGTAATAAGAAGGCCTGAGCTTTGGCTTGCGCCCAGAAAGCGTACGAGGCGCAAGTTAGCTGCCGACCTCCTGACGCCCTTACGTGTCACAAACGCCTAAAGTCGACGCCTTCCTTCCCCAGCGGCAAAAGGACACTTCGAACAGGCGGGTGGCAAAGGATGGACATCGACCTGAAGACTGAGGGAAAGCTCATCGTGGAGAACCTCAACAGCGTACTAGTTCTGTGCCACACGCCATTGGCAACCTTGCGGCGCCTACCGCATGCTGATGCTCTACACACGTGCCGAGGGAACAAGCAAGGAGACCGTTATTGACGGCCTCACAAGAGCACCACCGCAATTTTTGGCGACTTCCAGGATCAGACCCCGTTGGCGTACGATCTTTGCCCGACATGCCTCTCAGGCGGTTGCCCCCCCCCCCCTTTACCGTCGCAATCTCGCTGGTATCCAATCGTAATGAGCTATAAAGGCCTAGCGTTTAGACGGGGAAAATGATTGCTGCTTAGCCTGTTTTGCGGTGCCGGCGGCCTAGATTTAGGCTTCGAGCGCAGTGGCTTCGACGTTGGGATCGCCGTCGATAAAAAGCACGATTCAGTTCGGTCATACAATCAGAACCGCGTAGCTCCCCCCCGGGGCCATTGCGTCGACGTGAATGACCTGTCTCTGTCTAGCCTAGACGAAATGTGGGGCCGAGAATTTAAGCCAACAGGCTTGATCGGTGGGCCACCATGTCAAAGCTTTAGTCAGGCTAATCGCTCAATAACCGAGGCCGATCCACGACACCAGTTGCCCCTCGTTTACGCGCGCCTTCTTACCGAGCTGAACGCGAGAAACCCCATGGATTTCTTTGTTATGGAGAACGTCAAAGGTTTGCGTAGTGGGCCCCACGCTCACCGACTGGTTCTCTTTAAGGCTGCCTTAACTGCTGCCGGCTTCCACGTAACCGAACGCCTTCTCAATGCTGCAGATTATGGAACGCCACAGTCGCGAGAGCGCATCTTCCTTGTCGGACTTAACAAAAAGAAGTTTGGTGAGCTCGAGTGGTCTCCGCCGAAAGCCTTACTAGAACGGCACCAGCGACTTACCGTAAGGACTGCCATTGGCGGTCTCAAGGAGCCGACTCACTTTTCTCGCGACGCAGAGCCGAGCAACTTTGCCCACCACAAAAACCATTGGTGCATGGCGCCTAAATCAAAGCGATTCAAAGAGGGTGGCGGCCTGAAGGCGGGAGACAGCTCGTTCAGAAGTTTTAAGACTTTAGATTGGGAAAAGCCGAGCATTACCGTCGCATACGGCCATCGCGAGGTTCATGTGCACCCTGACCGGCACCGCCGGTTGAGTGTCTACGAAGCGATGATTCTTCAAGGCTTTCCGCACAGCTACGAACTGGTGGGAACCTTATCCTCCCAAATTGACCAGGTAAGTGAAGCGGTCCCACCGCCTTTAGCGGAGGCCGTGGCACGCTCCGTTAAAGATGTTATCGCACATTGGCGTCAAGCAAGAGCCGCATGATCAGAACCCACACGCCCGCGAAGGCCCGGAGTAACGACAATGATCGCTGACGGCGACTTGGATAGGCCGTCGGCTGCGGTTTCGCAGGCCGAGGCTAAGTTCACTGCTGAGATGCGCAGCTATCGTACGTCTGGGAAACCGGCGGTTGCGACGTTACACACAGATGATCGGGTTTTAGCGAGGATCACAGACGGCATTTATCGGCAACCGTCATCGGCACTGCGAGAATTGATATCAAATGCTTACGACGCCGATGCTACCAACGTGACGATCGACACCGATGCCCCCCGGTTCAACGTGATCGAAGTACGGGACAATGGGCGAGGTATGAACGAGGAAGCCTTATCTCGTTTGATCCATCATATTGGGGGAAGCTCTAAGCGGACTACCTTAGGGTCTATTGTCGGTACGACAGACCCTGGAAATCCATCCCTGTCTCCTGGCGGCAGACGACTTATAGGAAAGATAGGCATTGGCCTTTTTTCCGTAAAGCAACTCACCTCGCACTTTCAGATAATTACCAAGGTCAAAGGTTCAGATCATCGCCTTTTCGCCGACGTTATATTACAGACTTACGCTGAGGATAGCGATGAGTTGTCCAGCGATGGTCAGTATGAAACTGGTCGTGTACAGGTTATCAGTGTGCCAGCCGATGATATTGACGCCCATGGCACTCAGATCATTCTGCGTCAGGTTAACCCGCGTGCGCGAGATATACTTCGAAGTAAGGACCGCTGGCAACGGATCGTAGAGCAAGATGCACTACCTGACGACGAAAAAGATCCCACGGTGATTAAGCCGGTGTTCCATTCGGGACACTTGGCCAAAGATCCCGACGACAATGATAACGAGTTTCTATATAACGTCGAGCCATCGCTGCCATGGAGCCGCATTGATCCTCCGTTAGAAAAGTTTAAACGGCTTCGTCAGGCTGTTGCTGATCAGACAGGCACCTCCTCAGATCGGCCTGATCTAGCAACGACGCTGGATAACTACCTAACTACAATTTGGACACTTAGCTTGTCGGCGCCGGTTATGTATGTGGAGCAGCACCCTTTTGACCTGACATCAGCTAGCGACGCCGTCCCGTATCGCCTAACGAACGCACGCGGCCAAGCTCAACCAATTAGACTTGAGCCAGATCAGACTATTCGAAGCGCCCTAAATTTGAAGGCGACAGCCGATACTTCTGCCGGCGGATTTGAGGTCATAGTCGACGGCGTTGAATTGCGTCGGCCCATCACTTTCGAATGGTGGCCGTCCACCCGGCAGGCCATCGGGTACCCTCTGATGTTTGTGGGAAGCTACGCACCAAATCTTTCTAACGTCTCAGCTGCGATTCGCGGTGGCGATCTTGAATTTGAGGCGTATCTATTTTGGAACTCTAAAGTGGTTCCGAAAGAAAATAATGGCGTACTCGTTCGAATAAATGGAGCTAGCGGAGCTCTGTTTGACGATACCTTTATGAGATATCAGGTTTCAGAGCAGACCCGCTTAAGACAAATAACTGCCGAGATATTTGTCACTAAAGGACTTGACGCAGCCTTAAACATTGACCGCGAATCATTTAACTTCGCGCATCCGCATTACGTTATTTTGAGCAATTGGTTGCATCGGGCACTGCGTCAATTAGCCAACACGCATAAAGCTATAAGCGCTTCAATAAGAGAAACGGAAAACAGTTCGCGACAGGCTGAGCGCCTGTCTCGGCTGGATGAATATGCCGATGAGGTTTGGCTTGAAACCCGTCGCGAGTCTTCTGAGCTGCCTCCGCGAGTAGAAGTCGTATCGACCTCAGAAGCAGCGATCCAGGAGCGAAAAGCCGGCCGTATTGCCTTTGACAAATCGCGGCTTCCGGCCGCTGATCCTCCAGGAGGCAGGCGGTCGTCAGAAATCGGTGAACAACGGCAAGCGCAAGTCCGGGCATTAGCAACCGTCTTGGACGGTTTCGGCATCCTAGACAGCATGGATTACGATAATCAGCATCGTCTTCTCAACGCCGTTTTGTCGATCTTTAGTGGTGATGAGACATTATGATCGCGGATGAAGTTGAGCAGACGCAAACGGACGATGAATTTGTCGATGAAGACGTCTATACGGCACTTCCGGAACATGGCTTACCGGAGCGCAGGCTGAAGGTCGACTTCCAGCCTTGGCATCATCCACGCAAGCAATACGTCAGGATTGAGCAATGGTGTGCTGGCGTGCGCGCACTAATCCCCCGACTTTCTTTACAAACCGGTGATTCGTTTCGTTATCTAACGCTGCCCGGCAATGAGTTACTTGATGTACGAGCCCTCCACGGCGTCTGCGAAAGAGCAGGAATAAACCTTCGGTACCTTGGCTTCAACAGTGTAGGCGCAAATACGGCTTCGCAGTCGGAGTTAGCCCTTTCTCAAAGCGAGGTTCTGGCGCTTTCGAATATTGATAGACTTTCGATGGTATTAGAAGATCGTCTTGAATCCGTTGTCAACAGTCGAAGTGTGGCCTTTAAGCGAACTGAGCAGGGCGGCCCATTTCACGCAATCAACCTAGATTTGTGTGATGCACTTACGTTTCGCGAGATCGGCGGTCGCAGAGGTAGCCCGCTTGAGGCAATGGGGAAGCTGCTTGAGCTTCAGGTGCAATCTACGTCCCCATGGTTGTTATTTGTAACCACGAAGGCGGAACCTGCTTTGGTAGCAGAATTTGCGCGTGAAGGTTTTATGCGCGCGGTCAACGCCAACGCCGAAGCGAGCTCCGATTTTAGGCAAGCATTAGCTGATCTTATAGCTGCCGACCTCATGAATCTCGATGAGCATTTGTCATCCGCGTGGCAGGATCAGGATCAAAAGTTTCTCCGGATCTTTTGCACCGGCTTAGGAAAATGGCTATTAGGCATTCTTGCACAGGCGGCTCCGCCGAGGGACTTGGAACTTCTTAGCAGCTGTTATTATCAGTCCGGTCCTGCCGGACCAGACATGCTTTCGCTTGCCTTTCTATGTTCCACCCCACCAATGCCGCTGCACGATCCGTCGGCGCTTCTACCCTCTGCGCCGCCTTCATCCCCGTTTTCAGAGGTAAACAGCGCGCTTAAGCTCGCCGCTCAAGTCGCTAATCTTTTCGATCTTGATGCAAAAGTCGCTTCAGCCGAAGGCCTAGCCGAAAAGCTGATCAAACAGTCTACAACGTTGCTAGCAAGCGCACGCTACGACGCAGACAGGTACGGATTGTGGGCTCGGGATAAGCTCAACAGTCAGCCGGCAACTTGATAGACCTACCGCGAAAGCTTGTAACAGAACATATGTCCGGTCGTAGCATAGTCGAAAATGTGGTGAAGACATTAAATCGACACCCAACTATTCTTTAAGGTCTTTTAACTTTTGAGAATAGGATGTCATGATCGACTGCACAGAGATTTTGTGCAAGTCAATCAGCTTTTGCGTATATTCGTCCGAAAGATCTTTGAAATTAAGTCCTTCAAATGCCTTGAAGAAATCTCGACATGCTTTCACAAACCTTTTCAGGTCGCCCTCTCGCATACCTTCGACCTTATGGGTAAAGGCTGCAGCGGTTTGAATCTTGCCTGAGGGATGGATGATGATCCGTTTGGCGTCAAATCCGGGATAATGTTTATCGAACCAGGCACTCGATCGATTCATTTGTTCTGCTTCGCGCTTGTTGATCTCGGCGCGTAAAACTTCGACCTCACTTTTGCATTCGATAAGGAGGTAGTTCTTATCGTCCAAGGCCCAAAGGTTGTCCGGCCCTTCCTTCCACTCGGTGTCGGGACGCTCTCCAGCAAATCCAAGAGCAAAGCTTAGCTCGTTCAAAGCGTGCTCAAATTTGTCGGCCTTCACGCCGAATACTAGCCGACTAAGAATATCCGTAACAGCAACATCAAGGTCGCCATAGCCGTCGAATCGGCGGATCCATTTCTGAACACGCTCAACGCGTCCTTGGCTGCGTACAGTTAGCTTGGTGACCGTCACGCCGGTCTCTGGCTTCAGAAGTAGCTTGTTACTCTTGTGCGCAGCCTTTTGTTGAACCTGTGAGTCTGGCCGAGCAGAGTTATAGAGGTAGCGGGCGCGCTCCTGTAGGTACCATCCTTTATCATCGGCATCGATTTTGCCACTGTCGAGTAGACGCTGCAAGATCGCTGCTGCTTCAGCATAGTCGTCGGCCATATAGGCTGTCTCGGCCTTGAGTTCCGCGGCATAGATTGCGAGAATAGCCTTATTCGCACCGGCAGGTGCAACCCCCGCCATCTGCTCACCATAATACGCCTTCCACTCATCGTCGCGGCTCAGGCTCTGCTTCACTAGTCCATTAAATGCGTCTAGCGGAGTTTCGCCATCTGCGATTTCTTGCTTCGCCATCTTGCCAAGCTCTATGCCGATCTTGACCTGTTTAGCGAATTGGGGCGAGAGATATTTCCGTGACGCAGCATCGCGCAACGTGCGCACAAGATCCGATCCAACGACGACGATGACAGAATAGTCCTTTTCGCCCCGGACGCTGCGTCCCATTCCCTGCTCAATCGTGCGCATCATTTTCGTGAGCGTCGCCTCGCTATTGGGCCGAACTCGTTCAGAATAAAGATCAGTTAGATTTTCGGAAAAAGGCTGTGAGTCAAACATAAGGATGCGGCAGGTGGAATCTGGCAAATCGATTCCGTCGTAGCGATTTACCAACACAACGGTCTTTTCATAAGCTCCTTTCCGGAGCTCGTCGATCGTCTCGTCAACATTGTCTTTGTCTGTTATGATTGCGCCATAAGATTCCCAGTCCTTAGAACGCGCCGCACTCGGCGTAAGTCCTACCCGGCCGAATTTCCGCTTATTGTTAGGCGTTGCGAGCCATTTGACCAAACTACCGCGATCAAGATCCTCATGGATTACCGAGGGAAGAAGTATCATCTTCTCGCCTGACCATGTCTCCTTCGCATAGGTCAGCGGGTTCGAGATTGTCTCCGGCGAGAGTTGAAGCCCTTTCACCAGAAAGGCGTCATCCGTTACCGTTGCAGACATAAAGATGCGGTGCGCCGCCTTGGAGTAAGAGCCAAAGGCGTCCAGCGGCGCGACGTGGGGCTCGATCTCAATCGCTGCTCCGGAGACGATGCACTGACAATGCTTGAGCATGTCCTTCAGCAAAGGCCAAGCAAACTTAATTGACTTGCGCTCGCTCTCCTGGGCAAGGATCGAGGCGACATCACCTTCGTGAGCGAGCCAACTCCAATAGGGCACTGGAAGGAAGGCGTGCCTTTTTTTGTTTTCGATCTCGGCAAAGGTACCCTTGCCCTGCTGTTCAAGATCAGTACCGAACAGCGCCATAAGCGCAGCGTAAGCAGGCTCTTCACGAGGGATGCGAATGCGACACTGTTCGCGAATACGGTCGGCACAGGCATGTGCGTCATCCATCAACACGGTGTCTAGTGAGATGGACTGTCGGTTAAGGCCAAACTTCGTCATGCCGTTGAACAATTTCTGCGCTGACGTCACGAGGATACGATCACCATTGATGAATTCCTCTGGTAGATCGCCGTCACTTGTGCAGGTTCTGATTCCGAACTGCTTGGCCTGCTCGCAGGTTTGATTGATTAGAAAATGATCAGGGCAGAGATAGACGACAGGGTGCTTCCCCGAATTCAGGCGCGATTGAAGCATTAGTAGTCCGATCAGCGTCTTGCCCTGGCCGGTGTGAAGCTTGACGATCACATCGCGCGTTTTAGCCTGATCATTATACCAATCTTTAAGGATTGCCTCTTGGGCTGGCCGCAAAGGCCCCTTGTCATGCGCACGATCGAGCGTGCCGTAAAGGGCCACAGGATCACTCGGCTTGGCCGCGATTTTGCCGGCGAGGTGTTTCTTAAAATTGACCATATGCCACCACCCTCAGAAATCTTGCTATGATCGCGATTAGTTTTTTGTGTCACGTGGTGCAATCCATCTAAGGCCCCATCCGCTCACATGACATCGGCTGCTACCCAGATCTGCCGGTCGATCGCCGCCACACCATGCGCCGTCGCAGCACGTTCGGCGCCCTGCAGACTAACCAGCGCTGCCGCTTCCCGTTGAAGCGCCTCCCGCAGAGCGTCATTCAGGCGATCTACCTCAGGTCTACCTTGCAAAGCTGCGAACTGCGCCACGGCGTTGGCAGCATCACGCTCGGCACCAGCCGCCTGATCTAGCAGCGGCCTATTGCGCGCTTTGAGTTCGCGCAGTTGCGCCGACGGCGCCTTATCGACACCTTCGCTCTTGCAAACGCTCAGTCAGCCTCCGCTGCAATCACCGTTAATGTGTTGACGTCCGGCCCCTCCTCACCGCCCTCCCCCTACCCGTAGATCGTCAAGCGTATCGTGCCGTCAAGAGACCAAGCCTGTTCGGAGCCCTACGAATACCGAGCAGACTATAATGTGCAGGCTTAAGCTCCTTACCCCACTACATGAACGAACGGCGGGAATCGCAGATGCGTCTCCCGAAAGCGGCCAGGCCGTAATCCACCAATTTCGTCGGTTCAAAGTTGCACACCCTAATACGGCGAAAGAACCCCCGCCTCGCCCGTTAGCTTCCCATGTGCCTTTTGATGCAATCGGGGAATCTGATGCGCGGCGCGCATAATCACTTGGCCCCCACGCCGCCATGATTCATCCTCCGGTGATGCGAACCGATGCACCCGCAACCCCATTTAACACGCTTATCCCCCCGCCTCGCCCGCGTACTTTCTGTGTCGCAAAAGGTGCAATCCCAGACCGCCCGGAAGCCGGCCCATGTCCTAGGCCGCGCGGCGTTTAGAACTGGCGCGGCGTGGGTGCAGTTTGGTGCACTTCCGGGGGTGCCAGGTGCAGCCTGTGGGGAGTGGCAGTCGAGGGGCGTTTGGGAAGGCCCCGCCACCCAGCCGCACTGGCACCCCGGCCCCGCGTGTCGGATCGATCCCCTCACACCGGCCGCCCTGTCGTAGCCCGCCTCGTGGCTCTTTCGTCTCGTTACCCGAAATACGGCGCAAGAACCCCCGCCTCGCCTGCGAGCTTTTTAGGCGGCTTTGGATGCAGTCTGCGCATCTGCCGCAGACTCGCAGAAAACCACGCCTTTAGGGGCTGTTTCGAGCGCATCGGTTGGATGCAGATTGCTGCAGCTACAGGCTTATTCCGGAGAGCCGATGTCAGATCCCCCCGGAGCCGAATTTAGCTCTTCCATTTGCTTGTCGAGCGCGTCGGCAATTCACGCAACATCGGCGCTTATGCTGCGACAGATTAATCCTTGATCTCAAGAAATTCAGCTTTTTTGTCCTTGGTTGAGACCGGGACTGTGATCGAGATGTACGGTTCACATTCCCGACCATCGACATCGAAGGTTGAGTACACCCTGAACTCGACCTCAAACGAAGCCGGCACTTCGGGTGTGCCAATCCTGTTAATGGTCGTGTTCCCTTGAACCTCTAACGTCGTCGGTACGGCGCCCTTACCATTGATGAACTAGATCTTCCCGTTCGATACGAAGGCGGTCTTAAGCATCACGATGGCGACTGTCTTTAGGCGCGAGAGAATACCGCGGGACCATGTTGCAAACCAGTGCTGATCGGCATCTGGTGAGAATCCTTTGGGGGTCAGTCCGGAGTACCCTTGATCTGGCATACAAGCGTGGCATTACCACCACCTCTGTCGTCCAGATAAAGTTGCGCATAGGGGTTGCTAGCAAGTCCCCTACTGTAGTGGCGGATCTTGTACTTCTTGTAGGATTGAAAATCTATCTGCAGACGGGCGGCATTGACGACCTGGTTCACGGTCACGCCGTTGTCGAAGACAGTGACGTACATCGCGTTCGCATCGCCGATCATGCCGTTTAACTCCACCGATCGGACAGGCAAGCCGAGAACGGTTAGGCCGGAGGGTGCCGCGATCTTGCCCCCCACGCTCTCAAGATCGCCGTCGCGCCCTTCCCGCGTGAAGCCGAGCGACTTGAGCAGCGTCACGTCGCGTGCGCGCTCGGCTCGCCCCGCCTCCGTCTTATGATAGGTCTGCACGGCAGTGGTGAGCTTCTCGTCGAAGTCGCACGACAGTGCCTTCACGTATTTCGCCGGCAGGTTCTTGCTGGCCACAGCCGACGTTCGGATCGTGTCCTTGCCCGGTTGCGAACTAGCCGCATCAGGGCTTGCCGCGTTGGTGGGAAGGTCCACGTCGGATCGATCCTTAGTTGAGCCACACGCGGTCAGCGCGATCAAGCACAGCAGGAAGGCCTTCATCGCCGATGCGTCCTTCATCGAGAAAAGTTCACATCGACACCAAATTTGGTGCTTTTCGATAACCGATTGACCAGCCTTCTGACTTCGATCGCGGTCGGCCACAAATGTCTTGGCAAGAGGTTGCTGTTGGGGTTCGTACTCATCTCCGTCCTGAGATCCGAATTGCGGCGGCCAGACGTAACCCCGCCTTGCCGGTTGGCGGGGATGAAAGCGTCCGGCCGCTGAAGCAACAGGCCCTCGCGCCCGTCCGGCTTGAAATAGCCGACACCGGGGTGGCTGTATTCGTCGGGTAGCCCGATGCAGTGACCGAATTCATGACTGAATGTCCACGCCTGTTCGGTCGCCGCGATGTGCATCTCGATCCTGTGCGATTGAGTCCAGGCGCCTGACATGACGAACGGCGGCCGGTCGGTCCTACCTGGGACCATGGGAAGATCGTTCTGTGTTGGGTACACGCACAAGACGTAATTGGCGCTCGCCATCGACCGAGTCCATCTGATCCGAAACTCGACATCCAGGCTGCGTGAGACGTCGGTGGACCGTCCTCGCTCGTCCAGCACGAACAATATCAGTCTCAACCTGCGCTGGTTCCACAGCGACCGGACCTGATCAACCAGCGTATCCTTGGCTCTCTGCATCTCGCCCGCAGTCGAAGAAAAGCCGTAGCCAGATAAGGCGAAGAAGTTCAGAGTGACCAGAACCTTTCTTCTGGACGAAGCCATGACGCTTAGGCTGGCCTTATAACCGGGAGCTCGCTCGCCGATCCTGTTCGCGCCTGCCGTATCGGAGTAATTGTTGTAATATACGCCTGCGCTGTTGCTAGTATTTATCCGCCCCAGCGCATCCGGCCAGTGTTGGTCACTCATGCCGCTTTCCTAAATCCATGCCGCGTTTGGCATCTCCCCTACGTAGTCTAACTTACGCGACGCCGCATCGAAGTCCAGCGCCGCGCGACGACCACACCCCACCAATTCCGCGAAATGCGAATGGCCTGTTGGCAGTAAATCACGTTTGGCTTCTGGCACTTTGACAACCTCAATCGCGATGCCTCAGCCGCTACCCGGTCCCCTAACTGCTATGGCGCGCGCGCAGGCCAAACGCCCTCTAACCGAGGATATCCGCGAGCATGGACGTCCGCGGCTGAAATGGCACCGAATTTGCGCATCCTCCCCAGGATGCACGGGACGGCGCAAGCCGGCTCGCTCACCCGCGGTCGCTGGATGTTGAACCCGTCGGGTTAGGGGCCTCGGAGGCTTGGTGGAGCAGCAAATCTGCGCACGCCAACGGCGTTCCTTTTATATTTAACCTTGTAGGGTCGGGTTCTGACCACCCGGTGAATTCGCGTTACAAAGATCTACGCGACGGCCTAGCGAAGCGAGAGCTTTCGCGAGAGGGGACTCGTCGCCGGCACGGAACGCCGCCAGATCCTCGGCCGAGATCGTCGCCAGCATAGCCGCGGTTTCCTCTTCGTTGGCCTTCCTGCGGGTTACCTCGTCGTCTGGCATCGGCCCCTTGCCCATCATGCGGCGGACCATGTCGGCCGCTTCCTTTGGCAAGCCGAACCAATACGCGTTCGTCACCTGCTTCACCTGGGGACCGAAGGCGTCGGGATCCTCGATCGGTTCGAACCGCCGAATCCAGTTGAGGAAGCCATGCTCCTTCAGACGCGCGAGCGCCTTGACGATCGCGCCGCGCGAACGGCTTAGCCGCGTCGCCAACGTCGCGATGGCGGGTTCGAGCCTGCCCGTCTTGAAGTCGATCATTCGCATCAGCTCGCGCAGCACGTCTACGCCGATCGCGCCAAGCGGCCCGTTACGCTTGCCTGCGATCTTGTGCTTCCGGTCGTAGGTTTCCGCAGCACGCATGCGCGCGTTGCGTTCAGCCTTGTTGAACGGCCGCCAATACCGCTGCTCGCGCTCGCCTGCACGATAGCTGCTACGGCGGACCGGCTGCCCGGTCCGATGGCCCTTTGAGGCTTTGCCGCCGACGATCTTGAAGAGGGAGCGCGCGGTCATGCCACTGCTCCCTGACGGGTCAGGCGTGTTGCCGTAGCCCCGTCAGCAATGATTCTAGCGGTGCAAGGTCCTGCACCAGCATATCCGCCCATTCCTGCGCCAGCTCGCGCCGACGCGGCATGTATGCGGCACGGTTGTAAGCGGCCTCGACGCTGTTGCTCGGCACGTGTGCCAGCATGAGGTCGATGATCGCACGATCCCCTACCCTGCTCTCTACCCCTGCCAGTTCGTTCATAACGGTCGAGAAGGTCGATCGCCAACCGTGCGGGACGTGAAGTCCGGTAAACCCGGCCTCGCGATATGCCTTGCTCAACGTACTGTCGCTCAACGGGTGGCGCGGATGGCGCACGCTGCGAAAGATCAACGGCCCCTTCCCAGCGAACTCCATTGCGACCCTCACTGTGTCGACGGCCTGCCGGGAGAGCGGGACGATGAATTCGAAGGCTGCATCTTCCTTCTGGTCGATAACCAGTTTCATCTTGGCTGCCGGGATACGCCAGATCGGCTCCGGCCCGCCCAGTCCCTCGAATTCCTTTGGCTCGGCCATGCGCAACACGCCCGATCGCACGGCCGTCAGCGAAAGGAAGCGCGACGCGAGCTTGGTTAGCGGATGCGCCGGCTGTTCCTCGACCTTCCGCAGGACGATCCGTGCGGCTTCCACCGTCCGCACCGCAGGCTGTTTGCCACGCTTGATCGGCGACAGCGCACGTTGCGCCACCCCGGCCGGATCCGCCGCCACGATGCCGCTGCCGATCGCTCGCGCGAACACCTCCGAAATCCGCTGCCGGATACGATGCGCCGTCTCGATCGCGCCGCGCTCCTCGACCGGACGTAGAACTTTTAGCACCAACGGCGTAGTGATCGCGTCGATCGGCAAATGACCGAGCTTCGGATACACGTCCTGCACGAAGCTGTTCTTCACGTTCTGCGCATACCGCTTGGACCAGGTCGCTTCCTGGCTGATCAACCAGTCCTCCGCGATCGTCTTGAACGTTGCGCCGACGCGAGCCACCTGCGCTGCCGCCTGTTGCACCTTGTGGATCGACGGGTCGATCCCGTCCCGCAGTAGCTTCGCCGCGTTCTCCCGCATGGCGCGCGCTTGAAGCAAAGTCGTGTCCGGGTAGGAACCGAAGACCAGACGCTTCTCCTTGCCGCCGTATCGGAACTTCATGCGCCAGCTGCGATATCCGCTGGGCATGATGTATAAATATAAGCCGCCGGAGTCGCCGAGCTTGTAAGCCTTCTCCTTCGGCTTCGCCTTTTTGATTGCTGTATCGGTCAGCATTCAGTGCCCCCAAGCACGAAACTCGGTGCCCCCGAAGTGCCCCCAAATGATCGTCGCTGCATTGGGTGACAATGGGACGCGATGAGACGCCGCACAACCCTGTAATAGCAACAAAACCCGCCCCTTGCGGGACGGGTTGGGATGCGTTGGAATTAGTGGTTGGTGCCCCTGGCCGGAATCGAACCAGCATGCCTTGCGGCAACCGATTTTGAGTCGGTCGCGTCTACCAATTTCGCCACAGGGGCAGCGGCAGGTTGGCTAGACGAAGCTTTCGTCCGCCGCAAGCCATCTCGGCGAGGAATTACGACCGTTCAGTTTCTCGGCGGTTGGCGGCGGTAGCTGAGCGCCTCGGCGATGTGGATGCGGCCGACGGTCTCGCTGCCGGCGAGATCGGCGATGGTGCGGCCGACGCGGAGGATGCGCGTGTAGCCTCGCGCGGTCAGCCGCATCGCTTCGGCGGCTTGGGCGAGAAGCTTACGGCCGGCTTCGTCGGGCGTGGCAACGGCGTCGAGCAATGCGCCGTCAGCCTCCGCATTCGTGCGTACCGGGTGGTCGCGGTATCGCTCGGTCTGGATCGCCCGGGCGACGGAAACGCGAGCGGAAACCTCGGCCGAGCCCTCGGTCGGCGGCGGGAGAATCAGGTCGGCGGCGCTGACCGCCTGGACGTCGATGTGCAGGTCGATTCGGTCGAGTAGCGGACCCGACACCTTCGCCTGATAATCCGCGGCGCATTTCGGGGCTCTCGCGCAGGCCAGGCTCGCGTCGCCGAGGTGGCCGCATCGGCACGGGTTCATCGCGGCGATCAACTGTACGCGCGCAGGAAAGGTGACGTGCGCGTTGGCACGGGCGACGCTGACCGTGCCCGTCTCAAGAGGTTGGCGCAGCGAATCGAGCACGGCGCGCTGGAACTCGGGGAGTTCGTCGAGGAAGAGCACGCCGAGATGCGCGAGGCTGACCTCCCCCGGCTTCACCTTCAACCCGCCCCCGGTGAGTGCCGCCATCGATGCGGAATGATGCGGCGCACGGAACGGCCGCGTGCGGGTCAGGCGCCCACCGGACAGCGTGCCGGCGATCGACTGGACCATCGACACTTCCAGCGCTTCGACCGGGTCTAGAGGCGGAAGGATGCCCGGAAGGCAGGAGGCCATCAGCGACTTGCCGGAACCCGGCGGGCCTACCATCAGCAGATTATGCGACCCGGCGGCGGCGATTTCCAAGGCGCGCTTGGCCGTCTCCTGCCCCTTCACCTGCCGCAGGTCCGGACCGTGATCGGCGGCTTCCGCGATGCCGGGCTTGGGTGGACTAAGCAAGCCGTGCCCCTTGAAGTGGTTGAGCAGCGACAAAAGGTCGGGCGCGGCGATGACCTCAATCTCGCCCGCCCATGCCGCTTCCGATCCTTGCGCGGCCGGACAGACGAGCCCCTTCCCGACTTCCGACGCATGCAGCGCCGCGAGCAACACGCCCGGCGATGCGGTGATCCGCGCGTCGAGGCCAAGCTCGCCGACGATCACGTAATCCGCCAGCGCCTCGGCATCGACGACGCCCATCGCCGCGAGCAACGCCAGCGCGATAGGAAGATCGAAATGCGATCCTTCTTTCGGGAGATCGGCGGGCGACAGGTTCACCGCGATGCGTTTCGGCGGCAGCGACAAGCCCATCCCGGCGATCGCACCCCGCACGCGTTCGCGACTTTCTCCTACCGCCTTGTCCGCGAGACCCACGACGTTGAACGCAGGAAGTCCTGGAATCAGTTGGACTTGCACCTCGACTGCGCGCGCTTCGAGCCCGAGATACGCCACCGTCGCTACGATCGCCGCCATGCCCGCTCCCCCGCGACATGACGTCACGCCTTATTCATACCCGATTTGCCATGTCTGCAAGGACGCGCGGTCGGGAACTCTCCGATCACGCCGTCTTGTGAACCTAATACACCGGACCCACATGCCTTCCGTGAAAGAAGTCCGCTCCCCCGTTCTTCGCTTCGGCCAGTTGGTGCTCGGGATAGTGTTGATCCTGAGTGCGCCCTTGCTCGCGCCGCTGCCGGGGCCTGCAGGTATCTTCCTGTTCGCGGGCGGGATGGTCCTCGTCCTGCGCAATTCGCGGTGGGCACGGCTCAAATGGGCGCGGTTGAAGCGGCGTTGGCCCCGCACCGGGCAGTTCGTCGATCGAATGATGCGGCGGCAGAGTGCGATGCGACGGCACGAGCGTGCCAAGGCTGCCAAAAACACGACCGTTACGACGGGTGTGAATTGACTTGTCGCGCCCCTTTCCGTAAGCGCCCAGCCATCAAGGCCGTCCTCGTGGCGGCCGTTTTCTATTTGATGACCTAGGGAATGACCAATGAAGCGGACCTTTCAGCCGAGCAACCTGGTACGCGCACGCCGTCACGGCTTCCGCGCACGGATGGCGACGGTCGGCGGCCGGGCAGTGATCCACGCACGCCGCGCCCGCGGTCGCAAGAAGCTGTCGGCCTAACCATTCTAGATAAGCGCCGCGATTTTCTCGCGGCGAATGCGGGGAAGCGCGCACCGATGCCGGGATTCGTCCTGCTCATGCGCCCTCGCGACGACGGTGACGACACGATGCGAATCGGCTTCACCGTCACCAAGAAGATCGGCAACGCCGTCGTCCGGAACCGCATGAAACGGCGGTTGCGGGCGTTGGCGCGTGAGCTGTTGGCGGAGCGCGGCGTTGCGGGTGCCGATCATGTGTTGATCGGGCGGAACGGCGGGGTCGAGCGGGATTACGCGTTGTTGCGGACCGAGTTGGGCAAGGCGTTTCGCAAGGTCACGCCGCAAGCTGCTGACACGCCAGCAGGTAAGGTTGCCACTCCCGCGGACACCACCACCCCGGCGAAGGCCGGGGCCCAGGTGGGAAAGCGGCCGTGATGCAGTACCGCCCTTCGTTAGCTACGTTCCCCAACTGGGCCCCGGCCTCCGCCGGGGTGGTACCTCAGTTTGGGTGGCACGGTGCAGAACGGGCAATCGCCCCTCGCTCCTTGTTCTCCCGCGAAGGCGGGAGCCCAGGCTGGGTCCCCGCCTTCGCGGGGAAACAATCTTGCAGCGGGGGCGAGCGTCGGCTTTGACATGCTAGCCCGCCTCCTCATCCTCCTCGCCCGCGCATGGCAACTCGGCCCCTCGCTCGTCCTGCCGTCGAGCTGCCGCTACGATCCTTCGTGTTCCGCCTATGCAATCGAGGCCGTTGGGCGCTATGGCGCGCTCAAGGGGGGCTGGTTGGCGGCGAAGCGTATCGCGCGTTGCCATCCGTGGGGCGGGTACGGACCTGACCCGGTCCCTGACCCAGTCGCCGATATCGACAAGAAATTGAAAGACGCCGCCCTGTGAAAGACGACAAGCAGAATTTCGTGCTGTTCGCGGTGATCGCGGCGCTGATCCTGTTCGGATGGCCGATGATCCAGGGCAAGTTCTTCCCGACCGCGAATCCGTCGGTCACGAAGATCGAAGCCGGCAAAACCAAGGCCGTCGCCAATCCCGCCGCCGACCCGGCCGCGGACGGTGCCGCCGCAGTGCGCGATCGCGCCGCAGTGATCGCCGAGACGCCGCGTATCCGCATCGAGACGCCTCGCGTGTCAGGTTCGATCAACCTGAAGGGCGCGCGGATCGATGATCTCGTGCTCAAGGGCTATGACGAAACGGTCGCGAAAAACTCGCCGCCGATCCGCCTGCTGTCGCCAGCCGGTGCGCCCGACGCGTATTTTGCAAGCTTCGGCTGGCGCGCGCAGGGCCTGACCCCGCCCGCAGCCGACGCCGTCTGGACCCCCTCGGGCGCGACCACGCTGACGCCGACCACGCCGGTCACGCTCGACGCGACCAACGCCACCGGGCAGCGGTTTCGCATCCAGATCGCGATCGACCAGGATTATATGTTCACGGTCCGCCAGACCGTCCTCAACGCCGGCACCGCGCCCGTCCCCGTCGCGCCCTATGGCCTCGTCAACCGCGTCGGGATCTCGAAGGATCCGTCGTCGATGACGATCCATGTCGGGCCGATGTCGGTCGACAATGGCGGCGCGCATTACCGCCCGAACTACAAGGACATCGACGCCGCCGCGCAGAAGTTCACGACGACCGGCGGCTGGCTCGGCTTCACCGACAAATACTGGCTGACCGCGATCATCCCCGACCAGGGTCAGGCGTTCGACGGCCAGTTCCGCGCCGGCGCCAACAAGGCGTACCAGGCAGACTACGCGCTCCAGCCCAAGCAGCTCGCCCCCGGCCAGGCGATCACGCAGACCTCGCGCTTCTTCGCGGGTGCCAAGGAAGTCCGCCTGCTCGATCGCTACTCGGATCAGGCCGGCGGCGTCGCCAAGCTCGATTACGCGATCGACTGGGGCTGGTTCCGGATCGTCGAGAAGCCGATCTTCTATTATCTCGACTGGCTGTTCCGCGTGATCGGCAACTTCGGTGTCGCCATCATCCTGCTGACCGTGACGATCCGCGGCCTGCTGTTCCCGATCGCGCAGCGCCAGTTCAAGTCGATGGCGGCGATGCGCGCCGTCCAGCCCAAGGCGAAGGCGCTCCAGGAAAAGCACAAGGACGACAAGGTCCGGCTGCAGCAGGAGACGATGGCGCTGTACAAGGCCGAGGGCGTCAACCCGCTCGCCGGTTGCGCCCCGACGCTGCTCCAGATCCCGATCATGTACGCGCTGTACAAGGTGCTGATGCTGACGATCGAAATGCGTCACCAGCCGTTCGTCGCGTGGATCAAGGATCTGTCCGCACCCGATCCGCTGACGCCGCTCAACCTGTTCGGCCTGCTCGCCTTCACGCCGCCTCACATGATCGCGATCGGGGTCGTGCCGATCATCCTCGGCATCAGCATGTACTTCCAGTTCAAGCTGAACCCGACGCCGATGGACGACACGCAGAAGCAGGTCTTCGCGCTGCTGCCATGGGTGCTGATGTTCGTGATGGCGCCGTTCGCGGTCGGCCTCCAGGTGTACTGGATCACGTCGAACTGCCTGACCATCATCCAGCAGAAGTTGCTCTACGCCCGCCATCCGGGCCTGAAAGTGCCGGTGACCAAGTGAACGAGCCATCCAACCTCGGCGCGGACCTTGAGCAGACCGACGCCCCGTTCACCCCGGAGATGCTGGAGCATGCGCGCAAATTGTTCGCGGGACATGTCGGCTTCCTGAAGTCGGCGCCGACGCTGGAGTTCCTGCCCGATGCGTCGGTACCGGAAGTGGCGTTCGCCGGCCGCTCGAACGTCGGCAAGTCGTCGCTGTTGAACGCGCTGACCGGGCGCAATTCGATGGCGCGCACGTCGAACACGCCGGGCCGTACGCAGGAGTTGAACTTCTTCGACGTCGGCGCGCCGCTCGCGTTCCGGCTGGTCGACATGCCCGGCTACGGGTTCGCCAAGGCCCCCAAGGACGTCGTCAAGAAATGGCGCTTCCTGATCAACGACTTCCTGCGCGGCCGTGACGTGTTGAAGCGCGCGCTCGTGCTGATCGATTCGCGTCACGGCATCAAGGACGTCGACCGCGAGATCCTCGAGATGCTCGACAAGGCCGCGGTCAGCTACCGCATGGTCCTGACCAAGGCGGACAAGATCAAGGCGTCCGAGCTGGTCGAGGTGACGGAGCGCACCGCGATCGAAGCGCGCAAGCGTCCGGCCGCGCATCCCGACATCCTCGTCACGTCGAGCGAATACGGCATGGGTATCCCCGAACTCCGCGCAGCGGTAGTCGAAGCGGTCAGCTAAAAGAACGATTGCGGATCGATCGACTGATTCCGCCTGACACCGTTCGTCAAACTCCGTAACGCCCCGTCAAAGGGGAGAATGCGGGATGCGTATGCGTGCAGGGGCGATGCTGGCGATGGCCGCTATGCTGTCGGGCTGCGGGGGTAGCGATAGCGGGTCGGTCTCGACGGGGGGCAGCACAGCCGCGACGCCGACGCCAACCGCGACTGCGGGCTGCTCGTTACGGGAGCGCCAGGACTGGGCCGCCGCACAATTGCGCGAATGGTATCTCTTCCCAGATACGTTGCCCGCAACCCTGAGCCCCGCGGCGTACAGCACGGTCGACGATTATATCGATGCGTTGACCGCCACCGCGCGGGCGCAGCGCAAGGATCGGTATTTCACCTATCTGACGTCGATCAAGGAAGAGACCGCCTATTATACGTCGGGGTCGAGTGCAGGGTTCGGCATCCGGTTCGCACTCGACCAGACCGGCCAGCGGCTGTTCGCGACCGAATCGTTCGAGGGGGCGCCCGCCCTCGCAGCCGGAATCGATCGCGGCACGGAGATCCTGGCGATCGGCACGACGGCGGCTACTCTCCGCACGGTCAGCGCGATCATCGCCGCCGAAGGCACCGCAGGACTGACCACGGCCTTGGGTCCCGATACCACCGGCACGGCGCGCGTATTCCGCGTTTCCGATGCTGCGGGAGCCCGGAACGTGACGGTTACCAAGGCCGACTTCACCCTGCTGCCTGTGTCGACACGGTACGGCGCGAAGATCATCGACGATAACGGCCAACGCGTCGGTTACATCAACCTCCGCACGTTCATCTCGACCGCCGAACCCGCGCTGAAGGCTGCGTTCGCCGATTTCCGCGCCAAGGGCGTTACCAACGTCATCGTCGATCTGCGCTACAATGGCGGCGGGCTGGTCGGGACTGCCGAGTATCTCGGCGACCTGCTCGGCGGCGGCCGATCGACGTCGGAAGTGTTCGACTACACGACGTTCCGCACCGAAAAGGCGTCGAACAACACCACCCGCTTTTTCGCACCCCAGCCCGAATCGATCGCCCCGACACGGATCGCGTTCATCGGCAGCGGGGGGACGGCGTCGGCGAGCGAACTGGTGATCAACGCGTTCACCCCCTATCTCCACGCCAATGCCGCGCTGATCGGCACCAACACCTATGGCAAGCCGGTCGGCCAGATCGCGCTCGACAAACCAGCCTGCGACGATCGCCTCCGCGTGATCGCGTTCGCGACGCAGAACGCGGCGCGCAACGGCAATTACTTCGATGGTCTGGCATCGACCGTCGAGGCGACCTGCCGTGCGGACGACGACATCGGCTATCCGCTCGGCGACTCGCGTGAAGCCTCGACGCGTCGCGTACTCGACTTCCTCGCAGGACGCACATGCTCGGCGATCACCAGCGATGTCAGCGCGCAATCGGCACGGACCACCGCGAGCACGCGGAAGGACCTGCTGATCCCAACCGCCCCGACCACCGCGCAACGGATGGTCCCCGGCTCGTTCTAACAAGGGGGCGCATACCGGGGCCGTCGCCTGCATAGCGACAGGCGACGTCCCGCGGGTGAGCCGAGGTCCGCTCGATCCCGTTCAGCCAAGCGAAAGCTGGTCCGGCCGACGGGGGTCGCTTGTTCTTCCCGATGTGATACGCGTTCGCCGACCATGAGTGACGTTTCCATTACAGCCACCCGGCCGCGCGCCGCCGAGTACCGTATCACCGCGCCCGCGAACGCCAGCCTGCCCGACTACGGGTGGTGGGTCGGCGGCGGCATGATCCTCAGCCTGGCGCTGTTGACGGTGATGATGCGCATCGCCGGTCTCTCGATCGACCCGTACGATGCGGACAACATGCCGTTCTACGTCAGCGGCATTGGCCTGTTTGCGTTGCGCTTCGGCCTTCGCGACCGGCCCTGGCGCCATGCCCGCGCGGTCGCCGACTGCGCCGAATATTACGGTGTCTTCACGCTGTTGGCACTGATGGGCGCGGTCGCGAGCTATCCGGTCGCGGCGATGACCCACGGTTTCCACGACGCCGCGCTGCAGCGGATCGACGCGCTGCTGCAGTTCGACTGGCTCGCCTGGTACCGGCTCGTCGCGGCGACGCCGATCCTGCAATCGCTCGGTCTCGCCGCGTATCGCAGCATCTACCTGACGCCCGTCATCCTGTTCGCGACCTTCGCCTTCACCGGCGACCGCGTTGCCGCACACCGTTTCCTCGCGACGTTCTGGCTGACCGCGATCGGCACGTTGATCCTCTACGCGTTCATGCCGGCGATCGGTCCGTTCTCGTATCTGTGGCATGGCCCGATCGCCTATATGCCCGAGAGCGAACAGTGGCAGCAGGGGCTGATCCCGGCGCTGCGCGATCACAGCGTGCGCGTGGTCGATCTCGGTCACCTGCGCGGCATCGTTTCGGCGCCGAGCTTCCACGCCGCCGCCGCGACGCTCTACATCAACGCCGCATGGCGGTTGCCGCGGCTGCGCTGGCCGGTCGTCGCGATCAACGCCGCGATGCTGCTGTCGACACCGGTCGAAGGCACGCATTATCTGATCGATATCATCCTCGGCACAGTCGTGGCGCTGGCCGCCATCGGTGTGCTCCACCGGATCATGCCGCGTGAACGCGCTGGCGTCGTGCCGATGCCCGACGTTGCCCCCGCCCGCCGACGCGGCTAGCACCGCTGCCATGAAACTGATCATCGGCAACAAGGCCTATTCGTCCTGGTCGCTTCGCGGCTGGCTCGCCTGCAAACAATCCGGGCTGCTCTTCGAAGAGGTGGTCGTGCCGATGTACGACGCCGATTGGGAAAAGCGCCGCTCGGGCGACGAGTTCGCGCCATCGTCGGGCAAGGTGCCGATCCTGTGGGACGGCGACGCGGTGGTGTGGGACAGCCTGGCGATCGTTGACTATCTCGCGGACAAGGTCGGCCGCGAGCGCTTCTGGCCCGAGGACGACGCCGCACGCGCAATGGCACGGTCGATGGCCGCCGAGATGCATTCGAGTTTTGCCGCGCTGCGTCGCAAGCACAGCATGAACGTGCGTCAGGTGTTCCCCGCGCAGCAACCCGACGACGACGTGCTGGTCGAATTGCAGCGGGTCATGGAATTATGGGCGCAGGCGCGCGCGCGCTTCGGCGGCGGCGGCGATTTCCTGTTCGGCCAGTTCGGCGCGGCGGACATCATGTTCGCGCCGCTCGTGACCCGCATCGTCACCTATCAGCTGCCGATCGCGCGCTTTGCGGCGGGCTATATGCAGGCGATGTTCGAACATCCGTTCATGCAGGACTGGATCGCCGCCGCGCAAGAAGAGGAATGGGTCCTCGAGCAATTCGAGCAGCCGGTGCCGACGCCTGCATGAGCGGGCAGATCGACCCGGTCGCGCTGACACAGGTGCTGCTCCGCGCGGATAGCGTCACGCCCGCGCGCGGCACCGTGTTCGATGTGCTGGAAGCCGCGCTCGTTCCGCTCGGTTTCGCGGTCGATCGCTTCATGAGCGGCGAGGCACCCGACGGTCCGGTAGAGAATTTGCTCGCGGTGCGCGGCGACGGCCCCCGCCATCTCGCCTTCGCCGGTCATGTCGACGTCGTCCCGCCCGGCGAAGGCTGGACCGGATCGCCCTGGTCCGGCGAGGTCCGCGGTGGACTGCTGTACGGACGCGGCGCGGTCGACATGAAGGGCGCGGTCGCGGCGTTCGTCGCTGCCGCCAGCCGGAGCAATGCCGGGACGCTGTCGCTGATCATCACTGGCGACGAGGAAGGCCCCGCCACCTACGGCACCGTGGCGTTGATGGAGCGTATGGCGGCACGTGGGATCGTGCCGGACTTGTGTCTGGTCGGCGAACCCACCTCGACCGCGCGCCTCGGCGACATGGTCAAGATCGGGCGGCGCGGTTCGGTCAACATCTGGATCGACGTGCCGGGACGCCAGGGTCACGTCGCGTATCCGCATCTCGCCGACAATCCGATCCCGCGGCTGATCGCGATCCTCGCGGAGATCGAAGGCGTGGTGCTCGACGAGGGCACCGACTGGTTTCAGTCGTCGAACATCGAGGTCACCGACATCACCGTCGGCAACCCCGCGCACAACGTCATTCCCGCCAAGGCGTCCGCGCGACTGAGCATCCGGTTCAATGATCGCCACCGCGGGGCGGACCTGATCGACCGTATCCGCGCGATCGCCGAGCGTCACGCGCCGGGCGTCGTGGTGACGGGCAAGGTTTCGGGCGAGGCGTTTCTGACTGCGCCGGGGGCATTCTCGACGCTGTTGTCGGAGGCCATTGCGGGCGCGACCGGGATCACCCCGGAACTGTCGACCACCGGCGGCACCTCCGACGCGCGCTTCCTCTCGAAGCTCTGCCCGGTGGTCGAGTTCGGGCTGATCAACGCGACGATGCACAAGGTCGACGAGGCGGTCGCGGTCGAGGATCTGCTGACGCTGACGGATATCTATGCGGACGTGATCGCGCGCACACTAGCCTAAGTCGGGTATGCTCGTTCGATCCTTCCCGCCAGGGGGAGGATCAATGCACTCGCCTACTCCCGCCCGCGGCGCAGGACGATATACAGTGCACCCTGCCCGCCGTGTCGCGGATGCGCGCCGCGGACCGCCGCGATCGAATCCGCGTGGCGCGAACCTGCCAGCCAGTCGGCGACCGCGGACCGGATAGCGCCTCTGGCGTGCGGGCGTTCGCTTTCGGGTCGGGGCGGCTTTCCCGTGACCAGCAGCAGCACGCGGTCGCCACGTGCGATCGCGCGGCCAAGGCCGACATCGAGGAGTGCATGTGCCGAGGCCAGCGTGTGCCCGTGCAGATCAATCGAACTGTCGGGACTCACCACACCTCGCGTGAGCCGCTTGTCCCAGCCACCATCGAGCGTGTTGGCGGTGATCGGTTTGACCGCCGGCCGCGCGACGACCGGCTTGGCCCCCGCACCGCCCCCTGCCCTTGCCGCGTACGGCGTCACGACGGTACGAACGAGCGGCTTCACGCGCCCCATCGGCGCAGGCGGCGCGGGCACGATCTTGCCGTTGGGACCGATGATCGGCTTGGGCGGTGGCGGCAAAGGCGGCGCGCGCTCGGGAATCCGTACGGCGACCACGCGCATCGGTCGCACGGTCTGCATCACCCTCGCCCAAAGCTGGGCTTCGTCAGGGTTGAGTGGTCGGCCCGCCATATCGCGCCCCATTACCCTGAGCGTTCAGCCGCGCGACCGTCCCGATCGGCAGCAGCAGATACGCCGTGCCGCGTCCGGCCATGCCGCCAGCCGTCGCCTCGGCCGCCGCGCCCGCACCCCAGAAGGTGTCGAAACGATTGCTGCCCTTGATCGCGCCGCCGGTATCCTGCGCGATCCACAGGCCGCTCGCGTCCTGACGATCGAGCGACAGGAACACGGGCGCACCGAGCGGCACGAACTTGACGTCGACGGCGGCGCTCACCTGACCCGTGACGGGCAAGCCAAGTGCCCCCAGCGGTGCCCCCTCAAGTTCGCAGAAAAACACGAAGCTCTTGTTCTCGCGCATGATCGCCTGCCCGTCGGCGGGGTGCGCGTGCAGCCACGCGACGATGCCCTGCATCGAGGTCTGGCCCGGCTGGAGCAGCCCGCGCGACTTCATCAGCGCGCCGATACCGGTATAATCACGGCCGTTCTGCGTCGCATAGCCGATCCGCAGGATTTCGCCGTCGGGCAGCCGCAACCGCCCGGACCCCTGGATCTGGAGGAAGAATAGTTCGACCGGATCGCGCGCCCAAGCGAGAATCGGCGCACGCCCCGAAATCGCACCCTGCTCGATCGCGGTCCGGTCGTAATAGGGCACGAGGTTGCTGCCATCGACGCGACCACGAACCTTCTTGCCCTTGAGCGCGGTGGAAAACGCGCCGAGATCGACATCGATCAGATCATTCGGGCGACCATAGATCGGCGCATAGCCATCGCGGCGCTCGAGCGAGCCGGCGATCTCGGGTTCGTAATAGCCCGTCGCGAACGCCTTGCCGTCGCCGATCTGCGCCGCCTCGAACCATTGCGCGAAGAACGCCCGCGCATCGCGACGATCGGTCGACGCCGCCGCGGCGCACGCCGGTTGCCAATCCGTACCCCGCGTTAGACCCGAGGAATCATTTCGACGCATCAGCGACGGGCAGCTCGTAACGAACGCGGCCAGCGCGGCCTGCGCCTGGCCGTCGTCGATCGGCAGCGTGGCGACGGCCGGTCCCGGCACCACGCCGGCGGCCGCAGCATTCAAAGGCTCGTTCGCAGGCACGACCGGGGCCGCCAGCAGAGGCACCGCACCGACGATCCGCGCCGGCATCTGGATCCCTCGGATGTTCGGTGAAGCCCCGGTATCGCGCGAGGGATGGACGCGGACCGGTTCGCTCGGCCGATCGGCTGGGCGCCCGGTTGGGCGATCGATCGGCCCCGGCCCGGATCGGGGCGGTTCGACGCCGCCGACGCACGCGCTCAACAGCAGCGCCATTCCCAGGCCAGCGAGCCCGCCCCCCCTGAAATCGCGCATCAGGCTTCGTCGGTGTCTGCGAGCTTCCAGTTCGGATCACTGCTCTTCAGCGTCCGCGCGAACGTCCAGACGTCATGCGTCTCGACGGCATCGGTCAGCGAGCCGGCGAGGACGACGCCCTCAGCGTCCCGCGTGACCGCCGCGATGTCCGCATCGAAGCGTACCGTGATCTGGGCATCGCGCCCGGAAACGCTCGCATCGGCGATCACCGCGCGCTCGATCGACACCAGCCGGTTGTCGAGCACTTCGCCCGCCTCGCGACGCGCGGCGATCGCCTCGACGAACGCGGCGCGGACGTCGTCGATCGCGAGATCGGCCAGCGCATCCTCATCGCCCTTCCAGAACGCTTCGAGGATCATGCGGTACGCGGCCTGCGACCCTTCCAGGAAGCGGCCGACGTCGAAGCCCGGCTCGCCTGCGACGATCGCGCGAAGCCCGGCTTCCGCCTGCGGCTCGATATTGCGGTTGGCGACGTCGCGCGGCTCGGCGACGGCATCGATCGTCCGCGGCACCGACACGGGCACCGGACGCTCTTCGGCCGCACGCGGCAACGGCTGTTCATGCCCGGTTCGCTTACCAAGCACGCTGTAAAGACGCATGGCGAGGAACCCGGCCACCATCGCGAGAAGAACTACGTAAAACAACGGTGCCTCCGATCTTGCGTCCAACATAGGCCAAAGCTGTGGTTATTCAAACCCGCGCCCGTTGAAACACCCCCCCGGCACTGCTAATCGCACCGGCTCGACCGATGGGAACGCGCCAGCGCTCCGGTTCGGTCCCGATTTTACGGCCTAGCCATAGCTTCAAGGACATGACGAATGGATGACCAGGATAACGGCGTGACGACGCCCGACCAGATGCTGGCGAACGGCGAGGACACGATCCCCGCCGCCGGGCTGATCTCGCAATACGTCAAGGACCTGTCGTTCGAGAACCCGAACGCGCCGGCGGTCTACCAGAACCAGACGCCGCCGGCGATCGACGTGCAGTTCAACATCGGCGCGGCGCAGGTCGGCGACGAGGTGCACGAGGTCGTGCTCAAGATCGACGTCCGCGCCGAGAGCGAGGGGCAGGTCGCGTTCATCGTCGACCTTTCGTACGCGGGCCTGTTCGGGCTGCGCAACATCCCGGCCGAGCACGTCCAGCCGTTCCTGCTGGGCGAGGCGCCGCGCCTGCTGTTCCCGTTCGCCCGCCGCGTGCTGTCTGACGCCGTGCGTGACGGTGGCTTCCCGCCGCTGCTGCTCGAGCCGATCGACTTCGGCCAGCTTTACCTGACGCAGTCGGAGCAGCAGGGCGTCCAGCCGAACGTCGGCGATTTCGGCCAAGCCTGATCGACCGGAGGCGGAATAAATGAACCTTACCAAGGCGCTGGGATCGGTCGGCGGGCTGACGCTCGCCAGCCGGATCCTGGGGCTGGTACGCGACTCGCTGTTCGCGCGGTTCGTCGGCGCGGGGTTCGCGTCGGACGCGTACCTGATTGCGTTCCGCCTCCCCAACATGTTCCGCGCCCTCTTCGCGGAGGGCGCATTCTCCGCCGCGTTCATCCCGATGTTCAACCGGAAGGTCGGCGACAAGTCTGGCCGTGGCCTGCCCGACGGGATCACGTTCGCCGAGGATGCGCTGTCGGTGCTGCTGCCGACGCTGATCCTGATGACCGTGCTCTTCGAGATCGCGGCATGGCCGCTGACGTGGCTGCTGACCTTCGGCTTCAACGGCGCGAGCGCGGAGCGGTTCGACTATGTCGTCCATCTGTCGCGGATCATGCTCCCCTATCTGCCGCTGATCAGCCTCGTGTCGCTGCTCGGTGGCATCCTCAATTCGCTGCACAAGTTCTGGATCAACGCGGCCGCGCCGATCCTGCTGAACGCGACGCTGATCGCCGCGCTGCTGCTGTTCCACGAACACCAGCCGCTGCTGACGGCGCGCAACCAGGCGATCGCGGTCACCGTCTCGGGCGCGCTCCAGTTGCTCTGGCTGATCTACGCCTGCCGCGCCTCAGGCGTGAAGCTCCGGCTCAAGCGTCCGCAGCTCAACCCCGACGTGAAGAAGCTCATGTCGCTGATCTGGCCTGCTGCCGCCGGCGCGGGCGCGGTGCAGATCAACCTCGTCGTCTCGACCGCGCTCGCCGCCGCGTTGCTGCCCGCGGGCTCGGTGTCGTACATCTATTTCGCCGACCGGCTGAACCAGCTCCCACTCGGGCTGATCGGGATCGGGCTCGGCACCGTCCTGCTCCCGACCATCTCGCGCCAGCTCGGCCGCGGCGAGGATGCGGAGGCGATGACCACGCAGAACCGCGGGATGGAGCTGGCGCTGTTCCTGACCCTGCCGGCGACGGTCGCGCTGATCGTGTGCGGCGGGCCGATTATCGCCGCGCTCTTCCAGCACGGCAAGTTCACCGCCGCGCAGACGCTGCCAACCGCGCAGGCACTTGCCGCCTTCTCGATCGGACTGCCCTCGTACATTCTCGTGAAGGTGCTGACGCCGGGCTATTACGCGCGCTCCGACACAAAGACGCCGGTGCGCTATGCGACGATGTCGATGGTCGTGAACCTCGTCCTCAACCTCGCCTTCATCAAGCCGCTCGGCCACATGGGCCCGCCGCTCGCCACCGCGATCGCCAGCACGGTCAATGTCGCGATGCTGTACCGGACGCTGGTCCGTCGCGGGCACTTCACGCCCGACGCGCGGCTGCGCCGGCGGACGTGGCGGCTGCTGGTCGCCGCATTGATCATGGGCGTCGTGATGTATTTCCTCAACGACCTGTTCCAGCCGTTCGTGACGGGCATCAGCATCCAGCGCTGGGGGGCGATGCTCGTGCTGGTGACAACTGGCGGTGTCGTCTATGCGATCGCGACCCTGCTCACCGGCGCGTTCCGGCTGGGCGACATCTCCACGCTTCTGCGTCGTTCCAAGTAAGGTTTCTCCATGCGCGTCGTTTCCGGCATCAAGCCCACCGGTAATCTCCATCTCGGCAATTACCTGGGGGCGGTGAAGCAGTGGGTGACGCTGCAGGATGATGTCGCGGCGCAGGGCGGCGAGTCGATGTTCTTCATCGCCGATCTCCACGCGCCGACCGAATGGATCGCACCGTCGGAACTGTCGTCCCACACGATCGAGGTCGCCGCGACGATGATCGCGGCCGGGATCGATCCGGCCAAGTCGATCCTGTTCAACCAGGCGCGCGTGCCGGCGCATAGTGAGATGGCGTGGTTGCTCAACACCGTCGCCCGCGTCGGTTGGCTCAACCGGATGACGCAGTTCAAGGACAAGGCGGGCAAGAACCGCGAGGGCGCGAGCGTCGGGCTGTACGATTACCCCGTGCTGATGGCGGCGGACGTGCTGCTCTACAACGCGACGCACGTCCCGGTCGGCGAGGACCAGAAGCAGCATCTCGAACTCGCGCGCGACATCGCCACCAAGTTCAACGGCGACTACGGCGTCGACCTGTTCACGCTCCCCGCGCCGCTGATCAGCAAGGCCGCACCGCGGATCATGTCGTTGCGCGATGCGTCGGCGAAGATGTCGAAATCGAACCCGTCCGAACAGTCGGTGGTCAAGCTGATCGACAGCGACGACACGATCGCCGACAAGTTCCGCAAGGCGAAGACCGATCCCGACGTGCTGCCCGCGACGGTCGAGGAACTGGGCGACCGCGCCGAGGCCCGCAACCTGCTGACGATCTACGCGGCGTTGGCGGACAGCGACGTCGCGACGGTGCTCGGCGAGTTCGGCGGCAAGGGCTTCGGCGCGTTCAAGCCTGCGCTGGCGGATCTCGCGGTGGCGAAGCTCGGGCCGATCCGTGACGAGATGGTGCGGTTGCTCGACGACCGCAGCGCGGTGACCGCAGTGTTGCAGGCGGGCGCGGAAAAGGCGCGCGCGCTGGCGGCACCGGTGCTCAAGCAGACGCAGGACGCGATGGGATTGCAGGTCTAAGGACCGCCCCCGGTCCCGTCATCCTGACGAAAGTCAGGATCCAGAGCCAAATAGGCCACCGTCCGTAACTCTGGATCCTGACTTTCGTCAGGATGACGGGGAAGTTTTTGGTGTGCCGGGTCACGCGGCTACAGGCCGCGATATCGCGCGCACTAGCGTGTTCCCCCGCGAAGGCGGGGGCCCAGTCTGGGCTCCCGCCTTCGCGGGAGAACACGGAGGGAAAGCCTAGCCTTCGAGCTCGCGCATCAGCACGCGCACCGCGGCATCGATATCGCGGTCCGAATCACGCAGTTCCTCGATCTTCCGCACCGCATGGATCACCGTCGAGTGATCGCGCCCGCCGAACTTCCGGCCGATCTCCGGCAACGACCGCGTCGTCAGCCGCTTCGCCAGATACATCGCGATCTGCCGCGGCCGCGCCACCGCCCGAGCCCGCCGCGCCGAAATCAGGTCGAGCGGCTTCAGTTCGAAATGCGCCGACACGAGCTTCTGGATCTCGTCGATCGTCACGCGCTTCTGCGCGCCGCGAAGCACCTCACCCAACGTCGCCACCGCGAAGTCGAGGTCGATGGTGTCCCCGGTCAGCTGCGCATACGCCACGACCCGGTTCAGCGCGCCCTCCAGCTCGCGGATATTCGCATGGATCCGCGCCGCGAGCAGGTCGAGCACATCGGTCGGCACGCGCATGTCGGGCAGGTCGACAAGCTTCCGGTCGAGGATCGTCCGGCGCAGCGTCAGGTCGGGCGCCTTGATGTCCGCAACGAGACCGACCGACATCCGGCTGACGATCCGCGCCTCGACGCCTTCGAGCGCCTGCGGGCAGCGATCGGCGGAGATCACCAGCCGCTTGCCCGCCGCCATGATCTCGTTGACCGTGTGGAAGAATTCTTCCTGCGTCGCGTCCTTGCCGGCGATGAACTGAAGATCGTCGATCAACAGCAGGTCGGCACCGCGCAGCCGCTGCTTGAACGCATGCGTATCGCGCGCGCGCATCGACGCGACGAAGTCGTACATGAACCGCTCGGCGGACATGCACAGCACGATCGCGTGCGGGTTATGCTCGAGGAACGCGTGACCGATCGCGTGCATGAGATGGGTCTTGCCCTGCCCCGTGCCGCTGTGGAGGAACAACGGGCTGAACCGGACCGGGCCGGGCTCGGCGAGCACCTTGGCCGCGTTGAACGCGACCTTGTTCGACGGATCGACGACGAATCGCGCAAACGTGTAGCGCGGATCGAGCGGCGGCCGCTCGGCCGGCACGCCGACCGGCGCGGCGGCCGCAACCGGCGCCGGCGCAGGCTTCAGCGAAGGATCGACGCCGAACTTCATCGAGACCTGCGCAGGCTCGGCGACCGGCTTGAGTGCCGGCTTGGCCTCGACCGGCACCGGATCGGCGACGGGCTTGGCTGGAATGGCATCGGCGACCGGCTCGATCGCCAGCACGACGGGCGCGCGACCCGGGGCCCGGGTCTCGATCTGGACGGTGCGGACGTGGGGCAGGATCTGCTTGAATTCGAGCACGAGCCGGTCGGCATAGTGATTGCGGACCCAGTTCGTCATGAACGCCGAGGGCAGTGCGAGCCGGATCGTGTCGCGATCGTCACCCGGAACGAGTTCAATCGGTTTCAGCCACTGCTCGAACAGGCGTGCCCCCGCCGACTCGCGCAAGGATGCACGTACGCGGGCCCAGGCCTTCTCGGCCTCGGTCGCGTGCGTCACTGATCCTTGCCACTTCGTCACGCGCACGCTTCTCCGACCCCGCGAGATTGCTCGCGCGGGTGATATAGTCCCGACAGAAAATGGTCCCCAGACGACCTCAAGGGTCATCCGGCATCTTCGCCCTGTGTGTTTGATGCAGCGGTGGAAACCACCGTCGCTGTGAGCCCCGTTATGAAGCGATCGGCGATCCGGGCAAGACCCCGACGCGTCACATTTTCGAAATAAAGCGGGTTGACTTGATCAAGCCGCGGAAATGCGTCGATATTTTTATAAGTGGCTGTGTTTACGTATTTTTTGCGAATTCAATCATTCCATGACTTGACTTCGGACCACTCGAATCGCGGGGAATCCGTGGGTTACGCACCGTCGCACTTGGTTCCCTTCGCAGACGCAAAAAACCCGCCGGGAATGTCCCGACGGGTGATCCGCTTTCGACAGTGATCGGTCGCTTATGCGAGCCCGGTCACGGCCTTGGTCAAACGCGCGAACTTGCGGCTCGCGGTGTTCTTGTGCAGCACGCCCTTGGCGACGCCACGCTGCAGCTCAGGCTGAGCGGCCGCGAGTGCGGTGGTCGCTGCGCCCTTGTCGCCCGATGCCAGTGCGGCCTCGACCTTCTTGATGAAGGTACGGATACGGCCGACGCGGTTGCCGTTCACTTCCGCGCGACGGTCGTTGCGACGGATACGCTTTTTCGCCTGCGGCGTGTTCGCCATGAAGCCCTCTGGATGTTCGAATGAATAAAAAGGGGCGCCGGATTGCTCCTACGCCCTCTCGAAGCCGCGGCCCTACCCACTTTGCTCCAGCGCGTCAACCGAAACGCTCAGCCGCGTTGGCACTTCGCACACCAGAAGGTCGAGCGCCCGCCCTCAGTACGCCGTTTGACGACGGCACCGCATTCGCACGCCTCCCCTTCACGCCCATAGACGCGCCATTGCTTGGAGAAATAGCCGAGTTCGCCGTCCGGCCGGACGTAGTCCCGGAGCGAAGACCCGCCCGCCAGGATCGCGGCGGTCAGCACCGTCCGAATCGCCTCGACGAGTCGCTCGAGTCGAAACAGCGAGATCCGCCCCGCCGCGCGTGACGGTGCGATCTTCGCCATGTGCAGCGCTTCGCAGACATAGATGTTGCCGAGCCCCGCGACGATTCGCTGGTCGAGCAGCATCGCCTTGATCGACGCCCCCCGCCCTTCAAGCGCTTCCAGCAGATACGCGGCGGTCAGGTCGGGGCCGAGCGGCTCCGGCCCCATGCTGAGGAACGGCGGGTAATTCGCGATGTCCTCGGTCGCCCACAGATCGAGAAAGCCGAATCGCCGCGGATCGTTGAGCGCCACCGTTCGCCCCGCCTCAGTGCCGATCAGCAGATGATCGTGCGCGAGCAATTCGCTCGGATCGACCCGCCAGCGGCCCGACATGCCGAGATGGAAGACGAGCGTATCGCCGCGATCGGTATCGATCAGCCCGTATTTCGCGCGACGTCCCAGATGCGTAACGGTCGCCCCGGTCATCCGCTGGCGCAGGTCGACCGGGATCGCTTTGCGCAGGTCGGCGCGGCGCGGCTCGACCGAGGTCAGGCGCTGGCCCTTCAGCACGGGCTCCAGCCCGCGCACGGTGGTTTCGACTTCTGGTAATTCTGGCACGGTTTGCAGCTAGGTTGCGTTTGCTCGCGCCACAAGGCGCGGCTAGAGCGCAGGATATGAACGACTTGATCGCGCCCGCGCCCGCACTCACGCCCGATACCGTCTCCTTCGGCTACGAAGACATCCCCGCCACCGAGAAGACCGCCCGCGTCGGCGGCGTCTTCTCGAACGTCGCAGGCAAATACGACCTGATGAACGATGCGATGTCGGGCGGCATGCACCGCCTGTGGAAGGACCGCTTCGTCCGCCGCGTGAAACCGCGCGAGGGCGAGCAGATCCTCGACATGGCCGGCGGCACGGGCGACATCGCCTTCCGCATGGAGCCGTCGGGCGCGTCGATCACGGTCGCCGACATCAACCCGCAGATGCTCGAAGTCGGCATGCAACGCGCGCAGAAGCGCGGGATCGACGGCCTCGTCTGGACCGAAGCCAATGCGGAAACGCTGACCTTCCCCGACAAGTTCTTCGACGCGTACACGATCGCGTTCGGCATCCGTAACGTGACGGATATCCCGAAGGCGCTCCGCGAGGCCCACCGCGTCCTGCGCCGCGGCGGCCGCTTTTACTGCCTCGAATTCTCGACCACCGTCTGGCCCGGGTTCGCCGAGGTATACGACGCCTATTCGCACAAGATGGTCCCGAAGCTCGGCCAGCTTCTGGCGCAAGACGCCGACAGCTACCGCTACCTCATCGAATCGATCCGCCGCTTCCCCGACATGCCCAAGTTCAAGGGCATGATCGCGGACGCCGGATTCGTGCAGACGAAGGTCGAGCCACTTCTTGGCGGGCTCGTCGCGATCCACAGCGGGTGGAAGATCTAGTGATCACGCGAAGGCGCGAAGGCGCGAAGATTTGTTCGCGCAGAGGCGCAGAGGCGCGGAGAGTAAGTGGGCGCGAGGGCGCCAAGGCGGCTCTTGCGCATCAGCGCTATGACGCCCTGACGTCGGTTATTAAAAGCCGCATCCGCGGCGAAGAACAACACCTCCGCGCCTCTGCGCCTCTGCGCGAACCAGTTCTTCCTTCTCTTCGCGCCTTCGCGCCTTCGCGTGAACAAAACCCTTCTCAAGGCGCCCTCGCCCAGTGACCGCGTCCACAACCCACGTCTGGCGCCTCCTCAAATGGGGCCGCATTCTCGCACGCCACGGCGCGCTGCGCGGGATCGAGCGTGATCCGAACACCCCCGCCCCCGTCCGCCGCCTAGCGCGGATCGCGCGGTTCGGAGCGCGCGTGCCGGCAGTGCCGCGCTATGCGGATGCGTTCCAGGCGATCGGGCCGGCGGCGATCAAGCTCGGGCAGACGCTCGCCACGCGGCCGGATCTCGTCGGCGAGGACGCCGCGCAGGATCTGTTGCGGCTTCAGGACCAGCTCTCCCCGGTCCCCTACGAGACGATCGAAGCGGCGATGCTGGCGAGCTTCGGCAAGCCGCTGGAGACGCTGTTCTCGCGCATCGAGCCGATCCCCGTCGGCGCCGCGTCGATCGCCCAAGTCCACCGCGCTGTTACGACGGATGGCCGCCAGGTCGCCGTAAAGGTCCTCCGCCCCGGCGTAGAAGACGACTTCGCGCGCGCGATCGACACCTACAGCTGGGCCGCAGCGCAACTCGAGGCGCTCAGCCCCGAGGCGATGCGCCTGCGCCCCCGCCTCACGATCGAGACGTTCAAGCGCTGGACCTTACGCGAACTCAACTTCCGCCGCGAAGCCGCGTCCGCCTCGGAACTCGCGGAGGGCATGACCGCCGAGCCCGATTTCGTCATCCCCGCGATCGACTGGGCACGCTCGACTGCGAAGGTCATGACGATCGAGTGGATCGACGGCATCAAGCTGTCCGACCGCGCGGCGCTGGTCGCCGCCGGCTACGACCTCCCCGCGCTCGCGCAGACATTGGTCCGCGCGTTCTTGCGCCAGGCGATCGCCGACGGGTTCTTCCACGCCGACATGCACCAGGGAAACCTGTTCGCGCTCCCCGGCAATCGCATCGCCGCGATCGACTTCGGCATCATGGGCCGGATCGACCGTCGTGCACGCGTCTGGCTCGCCGAGATCCTCTACGGCCTGATCACCGGCAACTACAAACGCGTCGCCGAGATCCATTTCGAGGCAGGCTACGTCCCCGCGCACCACGACGTCGCCGAATTCGCGACGGCGCTGCGGGCGGTCGGCGAACCGATGCGCGGGCTGCCGGTCAAGGATATGTCGATCGGCATGATGCTCGACAGCCTGTTCTCGATCACGCGCGATTTCGACATGGTGACGCAGCCGCATCTGCTACTACTCCAGAAGACGATGGTGATGGTCGAGGGCGTCGCGACCAGCCTCAACCCCGACATCAACCTGTGGGAAACCGCCGAGCCGTTCGTCCGCGACTGGATCCGCGGCGAGCTCGGCCCCGAGGCGATGATCGCCGAACGCCTGATCGCCGACGTCCAGACGCTGACCCGGCTCCCCGAACTGGTCCGCCGGATCGAGGCGCACTACCCCGCCCCCGGCGGCGCCCCGCCGACGATGCCGTTGCGCGAGATCGAGGTGATCCGGATCGGTGGCGGCTGGCGTTACGGTCTGGTCGCGGTGCTCGCTGCCGCTGCCGGGGTCGCGACGACGCTGCTTCTTGGTTGAGGGCATGAAGACGCGCCGCGGCGCTCCGGTATGGACGACCGGCGCGACCCGGTTCGCGGGCATGCCGTCGGCGCACGCGCGGATCGGTATCGTGGTGTTGCTCGTGTTCCTGGCGGCGTGCCTCGGCGCGATCGCCTCACCCGGCCCGCGACCGAGCAGCATGTCCGGGACCGCTGCCGGTTCGGTGGCTGCCGACCCGCCACCGCCGGGCCAGACCGACCTCCTGCTGTACCAGTCGATCGTTGCCGGGATCCGCGGCGGCTCGCCCTACTACACGGCCGCGGCCGAGGCGCAGCGCATGGGGCATTACCCCCTGAAACCCTTCTTCGCGGTCCGCCTGCCGACGTTGGCGGTCGTCGAGGCGGCTCTGCCCCCGATGCTGGTGAACCTGCTGCTGCTGGGGTTGTGCGTCGGAACGATCCTCGCCTGGGTCGCGCGGCTTCGTCCGGCGATGACCGGCTTGGTGCCGCTCGGTGCCGCGGGCTTGCTCGCCGTCGCGGGGCTCTTCGTAAACCTCGATCCGAGTTTCGTGATGTTCCACGAGGTGTGGGCGGGCCCGCTGATCGCAGTGTCGCTCGCGTTGCGCCGTCCCGGCCACTGGTTGCCCGCGGTCGCGTTCGGGCTGTCGGCGATGCTGATCCGCGAGACCGCGTTGCTGTACGTCGCGATCATGGCCGTCTTCGCGTGGCTCGAAGGCGAGCGCCGCGAGACGCTGGGCTGGCTCGGCGCGATCGCAATCTTCGCGATCGTCCTTGCCGCCCATGCGCACGCGGTGTCGCTGGTGAGCGGGCCGCTCGACCGCGTGTCGCAAGGCTGGAGCGGGCTCGAAGGGTTCGGGTTCTACGTCCGGCTCGCGACCATCTCGTCGGGCCTCGACATCCTGCCGCAATGGCTCGCCTCGCTGGTCCTCGGCATGGCGCTGTTCGGCTGGCTCGCGTGGCGCGATGCGGTCGCGACGCGCGCGCTGGTCGTGTTCGCCGCCTATGCCGCGCTGATCTCGCTGTTCGCGCGCAGCGACAATTTCTACTGGGCGCTGATGACCACGCCGGTGCTGCTGGTCGGGCTGGTGTTCGCGGTCGACGGCCTGCGCGACATGATCGCCGCCGCACGCGATACGCGACGCATTACGGTGACGCGCGTTATCCGCTAGAACTGCGCCGATGAAACGCATCCTCCTGATCGTCGGCGGCGGGATCGCGGCCTACAAGGCCGCCGAACTCATCCGCCTGCTCAAGACCAGCGGCCACGCCGTGCGCTGCGTGATGACCGAGGCGGCGCATCATTTCGTCACGCCGATGACGCTTGCCGCGCTCAGCGAGGACAAGGTCTACACGACGCTGTGGGACCTCAAGGACGAGGCCGAGATGGGCCATATCCAGCTCAGCCGCGAGGCCGACCTGATCGTCGTCGCCCCCGCGACCGCGGATCTGATCGCGCGTATGGCGACCGGCATGGCGAACGATCTCGCGACGACGCTGCTGCTGGCGACCGATACGCGCGTGCTGGTCGCGCCGGCGATGAACGTCCGCATGTGGCAACACGCGGCGACCGTCCGCAACGTGGCGCAGCTTCGCGCCGACGGGATCACCGTCCTGCAACCCGACGAAGGGATGATGGCCTGCGGGGAATTCGGCCCCGGCCGCCTGCCAGAACCGCCAGCGATCGTGGCGGCGGTCGAGGCGATGCTGACACCGCCCCGCCCCGGCAGACTGGAGGGGCGTCATATCCTCGTCACCGCCGGCCCGACGCATGAGCCGATCGACCCGGTCCGCTACATCGCCAACCGATCCTCCGGCAAACAGGGGTTCGCGATCGCCGCGGCGCTGGCGGATCTCGGCGCGCGCGTCACGCTGGTCGCCGGCCCGGTCACGCTTCCCACGCCTGCCGGAGTCGACCGGATCGACGTCGAGACCGCGCGGCAGATGGCGAGCGCGGTCGACGCGGCGCTGCCGGTCGACGCCGCCGTGATGGTCGCGGCGGTCGCCGACTGGCACGTCGACTCCGCCCCGCAGAAGATCAAGAAAAACGGTGCGACTCCGCTGCTCTCGCTCGCGGAGAACCCGGACATCCTCGCCACGCTCGCGCACGGCTCGCGGCGACCACGTCTGGTGATCGGCTTCGCCGCGGAGACCGAAAACGTGATCGAACACGCGACCGCCAAGCGCCTCCGCAAGTCGGCCGACTGGATCGTCGCGAACGACGTATCGGGCGACGTGATGGGCGGCGCCGACAACAGCGTCCATCTGGTCACCGCGACCGGCGTCGAAAGCTGGGAGCGGCTGCCGAAAGAGACGGTCGCCGCACGACTGGCGGACCGCATCGCCGATGCGCTAGAACCCGAATCATGATCCGGATCGAACTCAAACGCCTGCCGCACGGCGAAGGCCTGCCACTGCCTGCTTATGCGACCGATGGCGCTGCCGGGATGGACGTGGTCGCCGCCGAAGCGCTGACGCTCGCGCCCGGCGACCGCGCTGCGGTGGCGACGGGTTTCGCGATCGCGATCCCGCCCGGTCACGAAGTCCAGGTCCGCCCGCGCTCAGGCCTCGCGCTGAAGCACGGCGTCACCTGCCTCAACACCCCCGGCACGATCGACAGCGACTATCGCGGCGAAGTGAAGGTGATCCTCGCCAATCTCGGCCGCGAGCCGTTCGCGATCGCGCGCGGCGACCGCATCGCGCAGCTCGTTCCCGCGGTCGTCCTGCGTGCGACGCTGACCGAAGTCGCGATGCTCGACGACACGACGCGTGGCGCAGGCGGCTTCGGATCGACCGGACGATGATCGGCGCCCTGTTCGCCCTTCTCCAGGTCGTCGCCCCCCCCGGTGCGATCCTATCCACGCCTCCGGCTGCACAGACATCGCCCAGCATGCCGTCGAGCGGCGGGGCCTCTGCCGGCGTACCGCTGGCTCCGCAGGATTGGAGTGCCTTGCCGGTCCTGCGCATCCGCCAACGCTCGACGACGCTGGCCAACACATCGGCCTATGTGCACGGCGAAGTCATGGCCGGGCGGTGCGCAAGGGCGATCCGGACGACACAGGGCTGGACGCTCAGCATCGACCTTGCGGTGCTGATGACCCCCGACGGCCGCGTCCGGCGGATCACCCCGCGTGCGATCGACTGCCCGACCGTGGAGCAATATGCGGCCGGCGTCATCCTCGGCGCGCGCGATGCGATCGACGTGGTCGATACCGATAGCGACACCTGGTATCGCACCAGCCTGACGTTCGCCTGGGGCGCATGATCCTCTCCGACGACGAACTCACCCGGTATGCGCGGCATATCGTCCTCAAGGAATTCGGCGGCACCGGCCAGGCGCGACTGAAGGCCGCGACCGTCGCGATCGTCGGTGCCGGCGGGATCGGCTCGCCCGCGCTCCAATATCTTGGGGCCGCCGGGATCGGTCGGCTGATCCTGATCGACGACGACTTGGTCGAACCGTCCAACCTGCAGCGCCAGACGATCTTCACCACCGCCGACACCGGCGTCGCCAAGGTCGACGCGGCGGCGGCGGCGGTCGGGCGAATCAATCCTTACGTGACGGTCGACGTCCACCGTACACGCATCGACCCGACCAATGCCGCTGCACTGTTGGCGGGCGCGGACGTCGTGCTCGACGGTTGCGACAATTTCGCGACCCGGTTTTGCGTCGCGGATGCCGCCAACGCGCTACGCATCCCGCTCGTGTCGGCCGCCGTCGGCCAGTTCGAAGGACAGCTCGCGACCTACCGGGGGTGGGAACTCGACAAGCCGTGTTACCGCTGTTTCGTCGGCGACGATCCCGAGCGCGCCGAGACAAGCTGCGCGGAAGACGGCGTGCTGGGCCCGGTCACCGGCGTGCTGGGCAGCCTCGCCGCGCTCGAAGTCCTGCGCGCGATCGCACCGTTCGGCGACGATCAAGCGGGTAAGTTGCTGCTGGTCGACCTGCTCGGCCTGCGGTTTCGCACGATCCGTCTGCCCAAGGACCCCGGATGCCGCGGCTGCTCTGGGCAAAGGTTTTAGGGCGTACCGCCCTATGTTGGGCTTGATGCCCCGGCTCCCGTCATGCCGACTGGTTCCAGCATCCACCGTTCGGCAAAATCGACAAATCTAGATTTGTCGAACGGTCGATGCCGGACCAGTCGGCAGATATCCCTTTCCATGTACGGCTCCGTCATCCCCGCGGAGGCGGGGACCCAGATGCTCAAACGGTTGCGATCACGTCGCGAGGTTTGCCACTATGGGTTCCCGCCTGCGCGGGAATGACTGTACATGTCTGACGGGATACGCGGCGAACCAGTCCGCGGTGACGGAGAGCCGATAAACCCCGCTCAGCCCTGAAGCAGGCCCTTCGCGAAATCGCGAACCGCCGGACCGATATCGGCGCGCGACAGCGCGATCGCCAGATTGGCCTGGATGTAGCCGGCCTTGTCGCCGCAGTCATACCGCTGGCCGTCGAACGTGAAGCCGTGGAACGGCTGGTTGCCGATCAGCTGCGCCATCGCGTCGGTCAGCTGGATCTCGCCGCCTGCACCCTTTTCCTGCGTCTCGAGGATCCGCATCACGTCGGGCTGGAGGATGTAGCGGCCGGGGATCATCAGGTTCGACGGCGCCGAACCCTGCTTGGGCTTTTCGACGAGCGCCTTCACTTCGGTCAGCCGGCCATCGATCGCGCCGGGCGAGATGATGCCGTACTTGTCGGTCTCCGAATCGGCGACTTCGAGCGCACCGATCACGTTGCCGCCGACACGGTTATACGCCTCGACCATCTGCTTCATGAAACCCGGCTTGCCGACCATCAACTCGTCGGGCAGCAGCACCGCGAACGGCTCGTCGCCGACGATCTCGCGCGCGCACCACACGGCATGGCCCAGGCCGAGCGGCTCCTGCTGGCGGACATAGACGGGCGAACCCGGCTTCATCCGGATATGGCTGATCGCATCCAACGACTTGCCCCGCGCGCGCATCGTCGCTTCGAGCTCGTACGAGATATCGAAATGATCCTCGAGCGCGCCCTTGCCGCGTCCGGTCACGAAGATGATCTGCTCGATCCCCGCCTCGAGCGCTTCCTCGACCGCGTACTGGATCAGCGGCTTGTCGACGACGGTGAGCATTTCCTTGGGCATCGACTTGGTCGCCGGCAGGAAGCGCGTGCCGAGTCCGGCGACGGGAAATACGGCCTTGCGAAGCGGCTTGATCGTCATTCGGAGCTCCAATTATGTCGTCGAGGTCGTTTAGTTGCGGTGCACCATTTACCGATCGTTACGCACCCGCGCAATTCCGAACAGCCGACCAAAGAAACGCTGTAACCGGTTAGCGCGTCCTTAAATATCCTGGGCTAGAGAGGTTCCATGTCCAAGATCCTCGTCATTTTCGGAACGCGACCCGAAGCGATCAAACTCTTTCCGGTGATCCGCGCGCTGGCGGCGATATCTGGGCTTACGGTGCGAACCTGCGTGACCGCCCAACATCGCGGGTTGCTCGATCAGGTGCTCGCGATCGCCGACCTCGCCCCCGACATCGATCTCGACCTGATGGAGCCGGGCCAGACGCTCGACCGCCTGACCGCGCGTCTGCTAACCGGGCTCGGCGAGGTGATGGACGCCGAACGCCCCGATCTGGTCGTCGTCCAGGGCGACACCGCCACCGCGATGACCGGTGCGCTCGCCGCTTATTACCGCAAGGTGCCCGTGGCGCATGTCGAGGCGGGGCTGCGCTCGGGCGACATCTACCAACCCTGGCCCGAGGAGGTGAACCGCCGAATCGTCGCGCCGATCGCCGCGCTGCACTTCGCGCCGACCGACACCGCGGCCGAGGCACTGCGCCGCGAGACGATCGCCGCCGAGACGATCCACGTGACCGGCAACACCGT
The DNA here is from genome assembly GCF_003688595.1 of Sphingomonas sp. PP-F2F-G114-C0414. Taxonomy (GTDB): domain Bacteria; phylum Pseudomonadota; class Alphaproteobacteria; order Sphingomonadales; family Sphingomonadaceae; genus Sphingomonas. Next base: position 698,334 of record NZ_RCWT01000009.1, on the reverse strand, counting down.
CATCGACGCGCTCCACTGGACCGCCGACCGGGTCGCCGCCGATCCTTCGCTGGCTGCCGGGCTCGACGACATCGCGCTGCGGTTCGCGGGGAAACGCCTCATCCTGGTGACGACGCACCGCCGCGAGAATTTCGGCGACGGCATGGCGGCGATCGCGCGCGCGATCGGGCGAATCGCCGAGCGTGAGGACGTCGCGGTCCTGTTCCCGGTCCACCCCAACCCCAACGTCGTTTCGGTGATGGACGCAGTCCTCGGCGACCGCGCCAACGTCGCGCGTATCGCGCCGCTCGATTATCCGCATTTCGTCCGCGCGCTCGGGATGGCCGACATCGTCCTGACCGATTCGGGCGGCGTGCAGGAGGAAGCGCCCGCGCTCGGCAAACCCGTCCTGGTAATGCGCGAGACGACCGAGCGACCCGAGGGAATCGCCGCCGGCACCGCCAAGCTGATCGGCACAGACGAGGACCGCATCGTAACCGAGATCTTTACACTGCTCGACGACCCCACCGCCCATGCCGCAATGGCGCGCGCGCACAATCCGTTCGGCGACGGTCACGCCGCCGCGCGGATCGCCGACGTCATTGCTCGAACTCTTGCCCGAAACTCCGCCCCGAAGGACGCCGCCGCGCATGCTCTCTGATCCCGAACTCTCCGTCGTCGTCATGGGCCTCGGCTATATCGGCCTGCCGACCGCGGCGGTGATCGCCCGCACCGGCGCGCGCGTGCTCGGCGTCGACGTGACCGAATCGGTCGTCGAAACGGTGAACTCGGGTCGCGTGCATATCGAGGAGGTCGATCTCGACGGCCTCGTTTCGGGCGTCGTGGCACGCGGCACGTTGCGCGCATCGATGACGATCGAGCCCGCCGACGTCTTCGTGATCGCGGTCCCGACGCCGTTCGACGCCGACCACGCGCCCAACATCGGCTATGTCCTCGACGCCGCGACGACCATCGCGACGGTGCTTAAAGCCGGCGATACGATCATCCTCGAATCGACGTCCCCCGTCGGCACCACTGAACAGGTGCGTGACGTGCTGGCCAGGCTGCGTCCCGACATCCGCGTACCCGGACGTGCCGGAGAACAGGCCGACATCGCGATCGCCTATTGCCCCGAACGCGTGTTGCCCGGCCGCATCCTGGTCGAACTCATCGACAACGACCGCGTGATCGGCGGGATCACGCCGCGGTGTGCGCGGAAAGCGCTGACCTTCTATCGTCGCTTCGTCCGCGGCGCCTGCGTCACCACAACCGCGCGCGCCGCGGAGATGACCAAGCTCACCGAGAACGCGTTTCGCGACGTGAACATCGCGTTCGCCAACGAACTGTCGCTGATCGCCGACACGATGGGCGTCGACGTGTGGGAGGTGATCCGCCTCGCCAATCGCCATCCGCGCGTCAATATCCTGCAACCCGGCCCCGGCGTCGGCGGCCATTGCATCGCGGTCGACCCGTGGTTCCTCGTCCACGCCGCCCCCGACCAGACCCCGCTGATCCGCACCGCGCGCGAGGTGAACGACGGCAAGACCGACCATGTCATCGCGCAGGTCTCGGCGCTGGTCGACTCGATGCCCGATGCGGTGGTCGCGTGCCTAGGCCTCGCGTTCAAGGCGAACATCGACGACTTCCGCGAGAGCCCCGCACTCAAGGTCGCCCAGGCGGTGGCGGAGGCGTTCGGCGACCGCGTGCGGATCGTCGAGCCCTATGCCAAGTCGCTGCCGATCGCGCTCGCCGAGACAGGGGCGGCGCTGATCGATGTCGACAGCGCGATCGAAACCTGTTCGATCATGGTCGTGCTGGTCGATCACGACGTCTTCAAATCGATCCCCCTCGAGGAACGCGCGGACAAGACCGTGCTCGACACCCGCGGCATCTGGCCGGACCAGCCGCGCCCGGTCGTCCCGCCCCGGCACTGATCACCTACCCGAACGAAAAAACGCCCGACGGCATAGGCCGCGGGCGTTTTTTCATGTCTCGATCGTAAGGTCCGTAAACCGGAGGACCGTCCGGCTTAAGTCGCCGCGGCTTACTGCTGCGGCTGGCCCTGCGCGCCACCCGGCATGCCGGCCGGACCACCCGGAACACCGCCCGGCATCGCGCCCGGTGCGCCACGACCCATCTGGGCCTGCGCCTGCATCTGCTGCACGACGCTCTGCGGCAGGAAGTCGAGCAGTTCGACATCGAACACCAGCGTCGAGTTGGCCGGGATCGGGCCGGCGGCCTTGTCACCATAGCCTAGCGACGGCTTCATCCAGAAGCGGTACTTCGACCCCTTCGGCATCAGCTTCAGCGCTTCGGAAAAGCCTGGGACGACGCCGGTCACCGGCATCGGCATCGGCTGCTGCGACTTGTCGAAGGTCGTGCCGTTGAGCAGCTTGCCCTCGTAGTTGACCAGCGCGACATCCGCATCGGTGGGCTTGGCCGCACCGGGCTTGCCGGGCGCGATCACCTTGTACTGCAACCCGGATGCGGTCACGACCACACCGCGCGCGCGTGCATTGCGGGCCAGCGGATCATCGCCTTGGCGCGCAAGTGCGACCGCGGCGATCAGCGCGAGCGCGATGCCGACCCAGAGATAGACGAGGTAGCTGCGCTTGGTGGGCTGCAGCGGCACTGCGGTGACGGTCGACATCGGATCAAGGCCCTCAGATCATCTGGGATCATCTGGTCACGCCGGAGCGCCGCGCGTGCCGTTGGAAAGCAAACGGGGGCGCCGATCACGACGCCCCCCGAAACTATCGGCCTGCCCGTTCGCCGGGCGTGGCCTATCAAATCTTACCGTGCGCCGTCGCGCTCTGCGCGCTTGCGGTCGAGCTTGCGCGAACGACGAATCGCCGCTGCACGCTCGCGTGCACGCTTCTCCGACGGCTTCTCATAGTGCCGGCGCAGCTTCATCTCGCGATACACGCCTTCGCGCTGCAGCTTCTTCTTGAGCGCGCGAAGGGCCTGGTCGACGTTGTTGTCGCGTACGATGATCTGCATAAACCCGTTAAGCTCCGGTCGAATAGATTTTTGCCGTCGCGAATAGGTCCGCGCCGCATGAACTGGGGCCCCTAACAGGGGAGTGCGGGGGTTTCAAGCCAAACCGCGCGTGCCGGTACGGCGACACGCCACTTTGCCCGCTTTGCGGCAGGACCAATGCATCGCTAAGAGCAGCCGCATGACCCGCATTCCCCTGACCCTGTATAACAGCCTCACGCGCCAGCTCGAGACGTTCCAGCCGATCGACCCGACCGATGTCGGGCTCTACACCTGCGGGCCTACCGTCTATAATTACCAGCATATCGGCAACATGCGTGCCTTCCTGTTTGCCGACACGCTGGGCCGCGTGCTGCGGTGGAAGGGATGGCCGACGACTCACATCATCAACATCACCGATGTCGGGCACCTGACCTCCGACGCCGATGTCGGCGACGACAAGATGGAGAAGGCTGCCGCCGCACAAGGACGTTCGATCTGGGAGATCGCAGCCTATTACACCGACGTGTTCAAACGCGACGTCGCGCGCCTTAACATCGTTTCACCAGCACGCTGGGCGGTCGCGACGGATCATATCGCCGAGATGATCGCGTTCGCCGAACAGATCGCGCCCAAGCACTGCTATATACTCGACAGCGGACTGTATTTCGATGTGGCGACGGTCCCGGACTATGGCCGCCTCGCACGTGCCGGGAACGACGACATCGAAAGCCGAATCGAACCCGTCGCCGGCAAGCGCAACCCGCAGGACTTCGCGATCTGGCGCACCTCGACTCCGGGCGAAAACCGCCAGATGGAATGGGATTCACCGTGGGGTCGCGGCGCGCCGGGCTGGCATCTCGAATGTTCGGTGATGAGCAAGCATTACCTCGGCGCGCATTTCGACATCCACACCGGCGGGATCGATCACCGCGAGATCCACCATCCCAACGAGATCGCGCAGAACCAGGCGCATTGCGAGTGCGCCGATACCGGTGCGAGCGTCTGGATGCACAACAATTTCCTGGTCGAACGTGCGGGCAAGATGTCGAAGTCGACCGGGCAGTTCACAACGATGCAGACGATCGTCGACCGCGGCTTCCACCCCCTCGCCTACCGCCTGATGTGCCTCCAGGCGCACTATCGCAGCGAACTTGAATTCTCCTGGGAGAACCTCGCGGCGGCAGCGATCCGCCTGAAGCGGATGGTGCAGGCGGTCGAGACGTTGCGTGCCCGCGAGCCCGGCGGCCCGTCGGGCAGCGCGCATGCCTATGCCAATCGGCTGGAGGAGGCTGTCTCTGACGATCTCGCTACCCCGCGCGCGCTGCCGATCCTCGACGAACTGCTCGCGGACAAGCGAGTCGCGCCAGCGGACCGGATCGCCGCGCTGGACGATTTCGACGCCGTGCTGGGACTCGATCTCGCGACGATCAGCCGCGAGGACCTGCGGATCCGCCCGGTAACGGCAACGATCGACGAAGCCACCATCGCCGCACGCCTCTCGGACCGTCGCGACGCGCGCGCCGCGAAGGATTTCGAACGGTCGGATGCGATCCGCGACGAACTCGCCGCCGCCGGAGTCGAGGTGATGGACGGCGACTCGCTGGGCTGGGACTGGAAGATCGCGGTGGCCTAAGCGTTTCGGTCGTCATTCCCGCGGAGGCGGGAACCCATACTGGCAAACCTCTCGATACGATCGCGACCTCGGAGCATATGGATCCCCGCCTGCGCGGGGATGACGAGATAATAACGGGAGGATGGTAACACTCTGGAACACGCGGACCGATCCACCCCCTCGCTAGCCCCGGCACAACTTGACATGCCTCGCCGGGCGCCGATGCTCTCCCAATGAAAGCCGTCCTCCCCGCCGCCGCCCGCCCGCTCCTCGAACCGCACCTCCCCGCGGACCTCGAAACCGCCTGGTTCACCAAGCCCGCCGAGGCGAACGCAATGATCGCCGATGCGGACATCGCCTGGGTCGACATGCAGCCGACCGAGCTCGTCGCCGACGCGATCCGCCACGCCGGACCGACCCTCAGATGGGTCTCGACGATCTACGCGGGGCTCGACGCGTTCCCGCTCGGCACGCTGCGCGAGAACGGCGTCACGCTGACCAACGGTGCGGGCATCAACGCCGTCGCGGTCGCCGAATACGCCGTGATGGCCGTGCTCGTCGCCGCCAAGCGCTTCGACACCGTCGTTCGCGCGCAGGACCGCCACGAATGGCTGAAGGACGCGCCCGGCAAGATCGAACTCGCCGGCACCAAGGCCCTCGTCATCGGCTACGGCACGATCGGCAAGATGATCGGCGATCGCCTGAGCGCGTTCAGCGTCGACGTCACCGGCGTCACGCGCACCGGCCGCGACGGCACGCTTACGCCGGACGCGTGGCGCGATCGGCTCGGAGACTTCGACTGGATCATCCTTGCCGCCCCCTCGACCGGTGCCACGCACGCAATGATCGGCCACGACGAACTCGCCGCGATGAAGCCGTCCGCCTGGCTGATCAACATCGCGCGCGGCGACATGATCGACGACGAGGCGCTGATCGTCGCGCTCACCGATGGCGGCATCGCCGGTGCGGTCCTCGACCCGACCAACCCCGAGCCGCTGCCGCCCGAGCACCCGCTCTGGTCGACGCCCAACGCGATCGTAACGATGCATCTATCCGGTCGCAGCCAGACCACGATGTTTGCGCGCGGCGCCGCGCTGTTCCTCGAAAACCTCGCCGCGTTCCTCGCAGGCAATCCGATGAAGAACGTCGCCGACCTCGACGCGGGCTATTGAAACCAGCCGCCACACCCGCCCCAAAGCTTTACTTCATTGCGCGAAAAGGCATTTTCCCGCATGGCCAGCCCCACAATTCATCGATCGGACGACATGATATGGCCGCGAACTGGGCCCCCGACAGCTGGACGCGTCACGAAGCACGACAGCTCCCCTCTTATCCCAACGCCGCAGCGCTGACCGCCGCGACCGACCAGCTGGCCACGTTTCCGCCGCTCGTCTTCGCCGGCGAAGCGCGCAACCTGACCGCGCAGCTCGCCGAAGTCGCCGCCGGCAAGGCGTTCCTGCTCCAGGGTGGCGACTGCGCCGAGAGCTTCGCGGAGCATAGCGCGAACAACATCCGCGACACGTTCCGCGTCATCCTCCAGATGGCGGTGGTGCTCACCTACGCGTCGAAGCTGCCGGTCGTGAAGCTCGGTCGCATGGCGGGGCAGTTTGCCAAGCCGCGCTCGACCGACACCGAGACGATCGGCGGCGTCGAGCTGCCCTCGTACCGCGGCGACAACGTCAACGACATCGCCTTCACCGCGGAATCGCGTGCGCCCGACCCGCAGCGGATGATCCGCGCCTATTCGCAGTCGGCGGCGACGCTCAACCTGCTCCGCGCCTTTGCGCAAGGCGGCTACGCGAACCTGCATCAGGTCCACCGCTGGACGCACGACTTCATGGGACGCAGCCCCTGGTCGAAGAAATACGCCGAGACCGCGGACCGGATCGGCGAGGCGCTCGAGTTCATGGCCGCCTGCGGGATCGATCCCGAGACCGTGCCGCAGCTCGCGCAGACGCATTTCTACACCAGCCACGAGGCGTTGCTGCTCCAGTACGAGCAGGCGCTGACCCGGCAGGATTCGCTGACCGGCGACTGGTACGACACCAGCGCGCATTTCCTGTGGATCGGCGACCGTACGCGCTTCGAGGGCTCCAGCCACGTCGAATACCTGCGCGGCATCGGCAACCCGATCGGCATCAAGTGCGGCCCGAGCCTGGAGCCCGACGCCTTGTTGCGCATGCTCGACACGCTCAACCCGGGCCGCATCCCTGGCCGGATGACGCTGATCACGCGCTATGGCTATGACAAGATCGAGGCGAACCTGCCCCGCCTCGTCCGTGCCGTCACCCGCGAGGGCCATCCGGTAGTGTGGAGCTGCGACCCGATGCACGGCAACGTCGTCAAGGCCGCCAACGGCTACAAGACGCGGCCGTTCGACCGCATTCTCGCCGAGGTCCGCGGCTTCTTCGCGGTCCACCGCGCGGAAGGCACGCATGCCGGCGGCATCCACGCCGAGATGACCGGGCAGAACGTGACCGAGTGCACGGGCGGTGCGGTCGACGTGACCGAGCAGTCGCTAGCCGACCGCTATCACACCCATTGCGACCCCCGCCTCAACGCCAGCCAGAGCCTGGAGCTGGCCTTCCTACTGGCCGAGATGCTCAACGAGGAAATGGCCGAGCGCAAGAAGGCCGCTGCCTGATAAAACGGGTGTGTAACAAAACAGGTGGGCGTCGCACGAAAAGTCGGCAGGTGTCTTGACGCCTGCCGCCCCATTCCGTAGACGCCCGCATCTGCTAACGGCCCCTTCGTCTAGCGGTTAGGACGACGCCCTCTCACGGCGTAAGCACGAGTTCGATTCTCGTAGGGGTCACCAGCTGTTCTTGAGAACACGTAGCGCTGGAATATGCGCCATCGTTCAACATCCCAAAGTATATAATTAGCGGGTCAAGACTTCCGCAGCATAACGCATGCCGGTCCGCCTATTTTCCGGTCAGCTGCGTAACCCACCATCGCTAGGCGTTCAATTTTTTCTGGCGAACCGCATGATCCGCAGCGCGGGCGGTCAGCGCCATGAACGTCAGCGACGGGTTCACACAGGCGATCGAGGCCATCTGTGCCCCGTCGGTCACATAGAGGTTTGACGCGGCGTGTGCCTGGCTCCATTCGTTGAGCACCGAGGTGCGCGGGTCTCGACCCATGCGGGCGCCACCCATCTCGTGGATCGCGTCGCCGGGGACGTGCTCGCTTTCCGAACTCTTGACGTTGGTCAGGCCCGCCGCCTTCAGCATCGCCTCGCCCTGCGTCCGTGCGTCGGTCATCATCTTCAGTTCGTTCTCGCGGAAGCGGACGTCGAAGCGCATCAGGGGGACGCCGTACCGGTCGACCTTCGACTGATGCAGCGACACGCGGTTGTCCGCATAGGGCAGGCATTCGCCGAACGCGCCCATGCCGAACCGCCACGGCGCGTATTTGCGCATGCCCTGCTTCATCGAGGCGCCGAAGCCGACAGGGGCGGCGGGGTTGCGATAGGCGCTGCCCTGATAGCCATAGCCACGCTTGAAGCCGACGCCCTCGTCGCCGCCGATGTTGCGGAAGCGCGGGATGTAGACGCCGCCCGGGCGGCGACCGAATTCGATGAACTCCTCCATGCCGGGGATGTCGCCCTCGATCCCGACGCGGAAGATGTGGTCCATCACATAGCGCCCGAGCGTGCCGCTCTCGTCGAAATAGCTGCGGTTGCTGCCCGGCGCGCGCGAGTTCAGCATGATCTGCGTGGATGCGATCGCCGAGGCGCACAGGAAGACGAGATCGGCGTTGACCGTCTCCGCCTGGCCGGTCTTCGCATCGATGTAGCGGACGCCGGTAACCTTTTTCCGCGCCGCGTCGTAGACAAGGTTGGTGACGACCGAGTCCGATTTGAGCGTCAACCGTCCGGTCGCGCGTGCGGCCGGCAACGTCACTGCCTGGGTCGAGAAGTAGGCGCCGAACGAACAGCCATTGCCGCACTGGTTGCGGAACTGGCACTTGGTGCGGTTCTGGTCGGGCTTGTCCTCGGTCATGTTGGACAGCCGCGTGTTGATCAGCTTCCGGCCCGGGAATTTGGTTTCGAGACCTTGCTTCAGCCATTTCTCGGCGACGTTCATCGGCATCGGCGGCTGAAATTCGCTGTCGGGGAGATAGGCGAGGTTCTCGCGCGAACCCGAGACGCCGATGTATTTCTCGACATAGCTGTACCACGGCGCGACGTCGTCATAGCGGATCGGCCAGTCGCCATCGATGCCGTCGCGCTTGTTCGCCTCGAAATCCTCAGGCGCCCAGCGGAAGCACCAGCGGCCCCAGATCAGCGACTTGCCGCCGACCGCGCCCGGCCGGATCCAGTAGAACTTGCTGCCTTCGTCATAAGCATAAGGGTTCAGCCGGTCGTCATTGTGGAACTCGCGGTTGCTGGGCTGGACATAGCCGTGCTTGCCGATGAAGTAATCGCTGTCGAGCAACGCCTTGGGCATGATGTTGCGCGCGGGCACCTCGTAGGCGGGCTTGCCGTCGTAGGTGTAGCCCTCGCCATGCTCGACCATCTTGCCGCGGTCGAGCATCAGGACGCGCAGGCCCTTTTCCGTCAGTTCCTTGGCAGCGAAACCGCCGCTGACACCAGATCCTATGACGATCGCGTCGAACCTGTTGGTCTCGGCCATGATCTTCCTCTCCTACTACTTAGAAACGCACCCAATTAGAAACGCCGCCGGTCAGAAGCGCGGTCGGTCAGAAACGAAGCGCGCGCAACGTCCGGAAACTCGTGGTGATGTCGGGCAGATAGGGCGCGGGGGCCTCGTCGTTCTCGACGTAGAAATGCCGGACGCCGGCGCTGCCCTTCAGCTTGAACAGCGCGGCGAAATCGATCGTGCCCTGCCCGACCGCGGTCATGCTCCGATCGGGGCGCATGTCCTTGACGTGATACGCGTAGAGGCGCGTCGACAGTCGCTCGATCAGCGTCGTCAGGTTTTCGCCGGCATGCAGCGCCCAGTAGAGATCGAGTTCGAGCTTCACGAGCGTGGGGTCGGTTTCCTTGAGCAGCCGCTCGTACAGGCTGACGCCACCCGGCTTGGTGGTGAACTCGAAATCGTGGTTGTGATAGGCGAAACCCAGCCCGGCCTTCTTCAGGTCGGTTGCGAACCGGTTGAAGTTCGGCAGCGCCGCGGTCCAGCCCGCCTCGTTGCGATGCTCGTCGGTCATGTACGGCAGCACGACGGTGGTGGCGCCGAGCGTCTTGGCCATCGTCACGGATTGGTCGAACCGCTGGAGCAGCGCGTCGTAGCCGATATGCACCGACGGCGAGGTCAGGCCGAGCTTGTCCATCGTCCGGCGCAGCATCGCATGGTCCATGCCCTCGAAGCCGCCGCCGCCGAACTCGACCTCGCGGTAGCCGATCTTCGCGACCTTGCCGAGTGTACCGACGGGGTCCTTCGAGAAGATGTCGCGGATCGTGTAGAGTTGCAGGCCGATCGCCTTCAACTGTGCCGCGGAAGCGGTCGGCACGAACGCGAGCGCTGCGACCGCGCCGGAGCCGGCAAGCAGGTTTCTACGGCTGAGGATCATGCGGAATACACCTTGTTGACCTGAGAATAGGGGAATGCGCCGTTATACTCGCCCGGCACCGGCAGATATTCGCGCTCCTGCGTCATGCCGATTTCCGACGTATAGTAACCGGTGACGACGAGCTGTCGGAACGCTTCGAAGAAGACGCCGCCGGATGGGATCTGGTCGTTCATCGCCAGCGTGAGCAGCGCATCCTGCTGCGCCGCGGTCGCTTTGGCGCCGGCAACCTTATAATCCTTCAGGCTGCGCGCCTCGATCGCGTCGAGCCCGGCGAGGATCGGCACGCGGTCGGCCGGCGCGGCCCAGTCGGCGAGCAGCTTCTCGATATAGGCCGGGACACCCGCGGCGATCGCGCCCGGCGTGTCGGTGGTCGGCAGGACGCGCTCGCTGAGCGCGGTCATCAGCGCGCGCTGGGAGGCCGTGAAGACCGCGACGCTGGGCGGCCCCTCGCTGATGACGGGGATCCCCGCCGCCGCGCCGGGGGCCTGGCCGACCCCTGCGGCGCGCGCGATGGGTGCGTACAAGGCGCTGCCGAACATGGCGACGACGCCGGCGAGTGCTGTTCTGCGATCGATCATTTACCGTCCCTCTTCAGATCCTGCGCGATCGCCGCTTCGGTCAGCGGACGGACCCAGATGTTGCGGAACGACACCGGTGAATCGTGATCCTGGAGCTGGATTGGTGCGGCATCGGCGTGCGCGGTGTAACTGGCGACCTTGCGCCAAATCGTGGTGCCGAGCATCGCCTGATGGTTCTGGACGAGCACGCCGTTAAGCAGCGCAGTGACATAGGCCGGACGGAGCAGGCTGCCGTCAGCGGCAAAGCGCGGCCGCTCGAACACGATGTCGTAGGTCTGCCATTCGCCGGGACGCCGCGCGGCGTTCACCAGTGGCGGCTTCCAGCCATAGACCGCGCCGACGGTGCCATCGGCATAGGTCGGGTTCTGCGAGCCATCGAGGATCTGCAATTCGTAGCGCTGCATGAACCAGATGCCGCTGTTGCCGCGATCCTGCGAGCTTTTCGTCGGCGGGTTGGGCGAGCGGAATTCGAGGTGCATCTGCACGTCGCCAAAGCTCTGCTTCGAGACGAGGTTGTTCTCGCCGCCGCTTTTCGCGCGCGAGGGGATAGTGAGGACGCCGTTGACGATCGACCACGCGGTGCGATCGGGCTTCCACGCGTCGGTCGATCGGCCGTCGAACAGCACGACCGCGTCGGCGGGCGCACCGCCGGGGGTAGCGGCTGGCGCGACGACGGTTGGCGCGGGCCGGTCGGCGTCGTGGACCCGCCACTGGCCGCCGGGCAGCATCGGGGTGTCGTTGAAGCCAGGCTTCTCCTGCGCCGCGACCGGACCCGCCAGCACCACAATGACACTTGCCATCACCACCGTCTTCATCCCCATCCCCTTCATGCTGCGTCGATCTCGCGATAGGCGGCGATCAGGCGATCCTCGCCTGCGCGGCCTGCGATCGAATTGCCGTGTTCCATGCCGATCACGCCGGTATAGCGTTGCGCCTTCAGCCATTTCACGACCGAGGCGAAGTTGATCTCGCCGGTCGACGGCTCGTTGCGGCCTGGATTGTCACCGAACTGGATATAGCCGATCTCGCTCCAGCAGGTCGCCAACGTCGGGATCAGGTTCCCCGACTGGATCTGCTCGTGATACAGGTCGGCGAGGATCTTCACCGCCGGGCTGTTGGCACCGCGCGCGACCGCATAGCCCTGCGCAATCGTCTGCATATAGACGCCGGGATGGTTGGTCCGCGTGTTGAGGGGCTCCATCACCATCGCCACGCGCGACGGCGCGACGATATCGCCCGCGCGGCGCATCACGTCGATGACGCGGGCGGTTTGGATATCCACGGGGACCTTCGGGTCCATGAACCCGGTGACGACGGTCATCCGCGTCGCGTTCAGTCGCTTGGCGACATCGAGCGAGGCGCGGATGTCGGCGAGAAAAGCCTCGCGCTCAGCGCCGTCATTGGCACCGAGGAGCGGCCGCGACTTCGCCCATTTGGGCATGCTGGCGACGAACACGCCCATCGTCATGCCGCGCTGCGCAAGCGCCTTGGCCATCTGTTCCTGCTCGGCAACCGAGCGCGTCGCCGCCTCGTTGTCCTCCCAGGCGGTGAAGCCCTGATCGGCGGCGTAGGCGATCTGCTCGATCCTTCCGCCGCGGCTCGCGAAGCTGCCCTCGTGCGGCGCATAGCCGAGCGAGAAGCGCGCGGCGTTCGTGCTACGACGCTGGGCGGCGATCCCGGCGGGGATCAGCGAGGCGGCGGCACCGGCGGCGAGCAAGGTACGGCGCGAGAGCGTCATGCGCGCGGCGCGATCACTTCGCGCCCTCCGCCTTGAGATACGCGATGATCGCCGCGCGCTTGGCCGCATCCGGCGTCGCGATCGGCATCCGCGTAGCCGGCACCTTCTTCGACGGGGCGGCGAGATACTCGTTCAGCGTCTGCTCGTCCCAGCGCAGCTTCGACGCCTTCATCGCGGGGGAGTAGTTGAAGCCGGGCGTCGCCGCGGCGGCACGCCCGACCACACCGTACAGGTTCGGCCCGATGCCGTTGCGGCCGCCCTTCACCACGGTATGGCAGGCGCGGCAGGCGGCGAACGCTGGCGGCGAGGCTGCGGTCGATTGCGCGATTGTCGGCACGGATATCGTGACCGTCGCGACCGCGGCGATGCTTCCCGCGACCAGGGCCATGAGCAGCTTCATTCATTCTCTCCCGGATTCACTGAAGTCCATTTCTGGTCCGACGCGGCGTTGGCGATCACCGCCTCGATGAAGCGCATCGTGCGCAGGCCATCGGTCACGCCCGGAAACCAGCGATCGCCTCCGCCACGGATCGCCGAGGCGAACGCGCGGTAAAGGTTGGCGAATGCTTCGATATACCCCTCGGGATGACCGGCAGGTGTACGCACCAGCGGGGCGGTCGCGTCGAGCATGCCGGGGCCACCGGTCCGCACGATCTCGGCCGGGCGGTCGAGCCAGCGCAATGTCAGCGTGTTCGGCTCCATCTGTGACCAGTCGAGCCCGCCGCGTTCGCCGTGGATGCGCAGTCGCAGCCCGTTCTCCTCGCCCGCCGCGACCTGGCTCGCCTTGAGCACGCCGCGCGCGCCGCCCTCGAACCGCAGCAGCGCGCTGACGTCGTCGTCGAGCCGTCGGCCTTCGACATGCGTGGTGAGGTCCGCCGAGACCGACTCCACCGAGAGGCCCGAGACATGCTCGGCAAGCTGGAATGCGTGCGTGCCGATGTCGCCGAGGCAGCCGCCAAGCCCGGCGCGGGCGGGATCGGTCCGCCATTCGGCTTGCTTGTTGCCATCGGTGTCGATCGGTTGGCTCAACCAGCCTTGCAGATATTCGACCTGCACCAATCGGATCGCGCCGAAATCGCCGCGATCGACCCGTGCGCGTGCCTCTTCGATCATCGGGTAGCCGCTATACGTGAACGCCAGCGCGAACTGGCGCCCGCTCGCCTTGGCAGCCGCAGCGATCGCTTCGGCCTCGACGACGCTCATCGCCATCGGCTTTTCGCAGAACACGTGAAAGCCGGCGTCCAGTGCCGCGATCGCCATCGGCGCGTGCAGGTGGTTCGGCGTGACGATCGCGAGCGCTTCGATGCGCTGGTCCTCTGGCAGCGTGCGTTCGTGAGCGATCAGTTCGTCGAGCGACGGATAGACGCGTTGCGCATCCAGTCCGAGCAGTTCGCCGGTGCGCATGTTGCGTCCGCCATCGGTGCTGAACGCGCCCGCCACCAGCGCCCAGTCGCCGTCCAGCGCCGCCGCCATCCGGTGGACCGCGCCGATAAACGCGCCCTCCCCACCGCCAGCCATGCCGAGACGAAGCCGGGTCACGGCCGCTCCTCCGACAGTCCGAGCAGCGTGCGGATGGCGGTGCGATCGACCCCGCTGGCGGCGAAATCGTCGAACGATCGCTCGGTCTTGCGGATGATGTGGTCGCGGATGAACGGCGCGCCTTCGCGGGCGCCGTCATCGGAGCGTTTCAGCGCGCACTCCCATTCGAGAACCGCCCAGCCGTCATAGCCATATTGCGCCATCTTGCTGAAGATGGACGAGAAATCGACCTGCCCGTCACCGAGCGAGCGGAATCGGCCGGCGCGGTCGACCCAGTTCTCGTAGCCGCCGTAGACGCCGGTACGCCCGTTCGGGTTGAACTCGGCATCCTTGACGTGGAAGCACGAGATCCGGTCGTGATAGCGGTCGATGAAGTCGAGATAGTCGAGCTGCTGCAGCACGAAATGCGACGGATCGAACAGCAGGCGCGCGCGCGGGTGGTTGTCGACCGCGGCGAGGAAGCGTTCCCAGGTTGCGCCATCGTGGACGTCTTCGCCGGGATGCACTTCGAACGCGCAATCGACGCTGGCGTCCTCGAACACGTCGAGGATCGGGACCCAACGGCGGGCGAGTTCGGCAAACGCTTCCTCGATCAGTCCAGCGGGACGTTGCGGCCACGGGTAAACGTACGGCCACGCCAGTGCGCCGGAGAAGGTCGCATGTGCGGTCAGCCCGAGATTGGCGCTCGCCTTCGCCGCCAGTTTCACCTGCTCGACCGCCCACAGCTGGCGCTCGGCGGGTTTGCCGTGGACTTCGGGGGGCGCAAAGCCGTCGAACAGCGTGTCGTACGCCGGATGCACCGCGACCAGCTGGCCTTGCAGATGCGTCGATAGCTCGGTCACTTCGATGCCGTGCTTTGCCAAACCACCGCGAAGATCGTCGCAATAGGTCTTGCTCTCGGCGGCGAGCTTCAGGTCGATCAGTTGCGCGTTGCAGGGGATCTGGACGCCGACATAGCCGAGCCCCGCCGCCCATTCCGCCAGACCGTCGAGCGTGTCGAACGGCGCTTCGTCGCCAAGAAACTGGGCGAGGAATATCCCGGGGCCCTTCATACCGGTCATGCTGCACTCTTTCTGGTGTCGTCGCGGAACGTGAACTGGAACAGCAGCGCGATCACCGCCGCGGCGATCGCGGGATACCACCACATATGCTGCCAGTCGGCGATGGTCGGCGATGCGGGCAGCTGCGCGTACAGCAGCGCGCCGATCTGCGACCCGAGCAGCATCCCGACGCCGTAGGTGAACAGCGTCAGCATGCCCTGCGCCTGCGCGTTCACACCCTTGGGCGTGGCGATCGTGCCGGTGTAGATCGCGCCGGCGACGAAGAAGAAATCATAGCATACGCCGTGCAACGCGACGCCGAGATACACCGCCCAGATCGACGATCCGCCATCGCCGATCGCGAACAAGGCGTAGCGCAACGCCCATGCGGCCATGCCGACCAGCAGCAACGGCTTCACGCCGAACCTGCGGTACAACCACGGCATCGAGAACATGAACACCAGCTCGGACATCTGCCCGATCGCGAGCGTGCCGCCGACGTTGCTGATCCCGGTCGCGCCGACATAGGGCGAGGCATAGGCGTAATACATCGCCAGCGGGATCGAGATCAGCGTGGCGCAGGTCATGAAGATCAGGAACGAGCGCTGCTTGAGCAACCCGAACGCCTCGACGCACAACACCTGGCGAAGCACGCTCTCGTCGCGCGGCGCATCCGACGAGACGTTCGGCAGCGTGAAGCTGTAGAGCCCCAGCGTGATCGAGACGACCGCCGCGACGCGGAAGATCTCCGGGCTCGCCGATAGCCCTGCCCATCCGATGATCAGCCCGGCGGTGATCCAGCCGAGCGTACCGAACGCCCGGACGAACGGGAAGTTGTCGGTCCGCTCGCCAAAGCTCTTCAGCGCGATCGTGTTCGCGAGGCCGACCGTCGGCATGTAGAGGATCATGTAGCAGAGCAGCAGCCAGACGAAGGTGCCGCCATTTTCCGGCGTGACCAGCGACGGCAGAACGAACAGCAGCATGCCGCCGACCAGGTGCAGGATGACCATCAGCATCCGCGGGCTGACATAGCGCGCTGCCGCCATGCCGAGCAGGAACGACCCGACGATCGACGCAATCGGCCCGACCGAAAACGCGTTGCCGATAAGGTTGCCGATGCCGACGGTCTGCATGACGAGGCCGAGCGTGACGGTCCAGGCGCCCCAGACGAAGAACTGCAGGAACATCATCACGCTCAGGCGGCCGGTCAGCATCCCACCGACGGCGGGCGCGGCCTGAAATCCATCGTTCGTCACGGCCATTCGCCACCTCTCCGATCGCAGTTTTCCTGCTTGTCGGACACGAGGCTACGGAGGCGTGAAACGAATGTAAAGGATTACATCGGATATATATCGACACTGCCCCAAACCGGATCCATGACGAACCGATGCCGACGATCATCGAAGTGGCCGCACTCGCGGGCGTCTCCACCGCCACCGTGTCGCGCGTGCTGAGCCGCCCCGAACAGGTGTCCGAGGAAACGCGGCGGCGGGTGCTCGCGGTCGTCCGCGAGTCGGGGTACGCGCCCAATGTCGCCGCGCGCAGCCTTCGCACGTTGCGCGCGGCGAAGATCCTGCTGACCGTCCCCGACATCTCGAACGCGTTCTTCGCCAGCGTCATCCGCGGCGCGGAGGAGGCGGCGCGAGACGCGGGGTATTCGGTCGTCGTCGGCGACACGCGGCACGATCCAGACGTCGAGGATCAGTACGCCGATATGCTCTCGCGCCGCGAAGTCGATGGGCTGATCTTCCTCGGCCACCGCCTGCCCGCCAGCCTTGCCCCGCTGATGGCACGCAAGGGGACCGCTGCGCCGATCGTCAACGGCTGCGAATACAGCCCGGAGCTGGGCGTCCCCAGCGTCCACATCGACAACGCCGCGGCGAGCGCCGATGCGATTAACCATTTGATCGATCTCGGCCACCGCACCATCGGCGTCATCACTGGCCCCGAGATAAGCCCGATCAGCCGCGACCGCCTCGCCGGCGCGATCGTCGCCGCGACCCGCGCCGGCCTGCGCGACAGCCTGCACATCCGCATCGGCGACTATTCCGCGGGATCCGCGGTCGATCACACCCGCGACCTGCTCGCACACGACGTCACCGCGCTATTCTGCTTCAGCGACGAAATGGCGATGGGCGCGCTCAGTGCGATCGGCGATGCGAGGCTATCGTGCCCCGCCGACATCTCGGTGATCGGCTTCGACGACCTGCCACTCGCACGTTATTTCCAGCCGCCGCTGACCACCATCGCCCAGCCCAAGGGCATGATCGGGCGCCGCACGGTCGAACTGCTCGTCGACATCCTGCGTGGCGTCGACGGCCCCCCTAAGCAAGTCACGCTCCACCACGAACTCGTGGTGAGGAAAAGCACCGCGGGACTTCGCCCTCGATGACAGAAATCGGCGACAGGATTGTCTGACCGAGATTGACCGTCGCTCTCTCCTTCGCATGACGCCCGCTGCGTCCCTAAATCAAAGCTCGACCGAACCGGCTCGGGCTATCGGCTGTGGCTCCGCCAACGCTAGGGGCGCCCCGGCTGAGCGTAGATCCGCCCGAGATTTACAGACCTTCGAGTCTTCGATGTCCTGAACCCCGCCGATCGAGACCGATCGGCCAACGTCGCGCATGCGCTACCGGACCGGCCGTTCGCGGAGTATCGCGGGCCATGCGCGAATCAGACCCGACGCCCCCGATCCCTGCAGCGACGTTGATCGTGTTCCGCGAAGCATCGGTAGGGCCACCCCAGATCCTGATGGTCGAGCGCGCGAAGGCGATGGCGTTCGCGGGGGGTGCACTCGTGTTTCCGGGCGGGCGGGTCGATCCCGGCGATCATGCGCTGGCGGCGTTGCTGGGGCGTTCCGACGCCGATACCGCCGCGCGGATCGCCGCGATTCGCGAGACTATCGAGGAAGTCGGACTGGCGATCGGCCTGTCGCCGGCACCATCGGCATCGACGCTCGCGACGCTCAGGGCCGCCTTGCACGCGGGGTTCCCCTTCGCGCAGGTGCTGGCGGAGGCAAAAACGCAGATCGACGTCGATGCGCTCGAGTATTTCGCGCGATGGCTGCCCGCGCACGCCGCCGTGCGGATCTTCGACACGCGCTTCTATCTGGCCCGCCTGCCCGCCGGTGCGCCCGCACCCCGCGTCGACGCAACGGAGAATGTCCGCCTGTTCTGGTCCACCGCCGCCGACGTGTTGGCGGATGCCGATGCAGGCCGGGCCACGATCATCTTCCCGACCCGTCGCAATCTCGAACGGCTGGCGCAATTCGCCGATGTCGAGACGGCGATCGCGCACGCGCGGAGTCACCCGGTTCGCACGATCACGCCGTGGATCGAGACGCGCGATGGCGTCGATCGTCTCTGCATTCCCGACGATCTCGGCTATCCCGTGACCGTGGAGCGGCTCAGCGACGCGGTCCGCGGCTGATCGCATGCGCGCGCTTCGTCGTACGATCGGCGGGCTTACGGGGCTCGCATTGCTTGTCGCGCTCAGCCTCGTGCTGTGGGTCAACCTGCGCGCGCGACCGCAGGACCTGCCGTGGACTCCGCTTGATCTCGGCCAACCGATCGGCGCGTTCACCGGCCGCAAGCTGACGGCGCTGACCCGAGATTTTCCGGCGTGCCGGGCGCTGCTCGACCAGGCCGGCGTGTCCTATGCGGTCCTGCCGCCCCGTCGGGACGGAGGCCAATGCGGCTATGCCGATGTGGTTCGCTTGGTCGAAGATCCCCGCGCGGCAGATGGCAAGGTTCGGCGGATCGCGTTCAGCCCGGCTGGATTGCGCCTATCCTGCCCGGTTGCGGCGGCGCTGGCGATGTGGGAATGGAATGTCGTGCAGCCAGCCGCCCAGCGGCATTTCGGCGCCCAAGTCGCGCGGATCGATCATCTTGGCAGCTATAGTTGCCGCCGCATCGCTGGCAACGGATCGAACGCGTGGAGCGAACACGCCACCGCCGACGCCGTCGACATCGCGGGGTTTCGGCTCAGCGACGGCACGCGCATCACGATCGCGGGCGACTGGCGGGGCAACCCGGCGAAAGCGGCGTTTCTCCACGACGTACGCAGCGGCGCATGCACGCTGTTCGCGACGACATTGTCCCCCGATTACAATCCCGCACATGCCGACCATCTCCACCTCGACCAGGCCGAACGCGGATCGATCGGCTGGCGCGCGTGTCGTTAGGTCTTTGCTCAGTTCGCCAGCGTCGTGCCCGAATCGACCTTCTCCACCCAATAGGGAAAGAACACGGGTTGACGGTTCGACCAGCCCGACGCGGTCGCCGCGGCTTCGCTGATCGACTGGAGCAATTTTCGCCGGAGTTCGGGATGCAGATGCGGCAGCGCGGCGGCAGCGCAGAAGGCGGACGGTAGCCATGGCCGGACCTCCGCCCCAATCAGCCGCTCGTACAGGAAGCGCAACGCGGAAAAGCTGGTCAACCGCCCCTGCCCCAGATCGAACGCGACAAGGGTCATCAGCGGCGCGAGGAATGGCTCGATCGCGTCGAGACCGCTGTCGTCGGGCACCATGACGCGAAGTTCGGGCAGCGCATTGTAGAGTCTCGCCTGGGCACGGATGCTTGCCGCCTCGACGATATCGCGGGACCACCGCTCGGTCGCATCGTCACGGTCCAGCCCGACATCCAGAGACCGTCGGATGTAGCGCTGAGCAGCACTCGGAAAAGCCGCGAATTCCTTCATCTCGGCGAGGGTCATCGATCCCTGTGCCGGTTTCATTCTGGAAGCCATGTCGTCACCCCGCTCTCGTCAAGGAACCGGCAGACTATGCGCTCGGATGGTTAACAACGACCCTATCGCGCGTCATCTTTCCGTAACACCAAGCGACCATGAAAGCTGTTGCGCTGCAACAAGGCTGCGACGAACCGAACGAAACTAAGCGATTTGATCGTCTTGCGAGGTGTTTGGGTAACAAAAAAGCGCCGGTCGTTGCCGACCGACGCCCGTTCATTGATCAGATGCGAGGGTTACGCCTGCTTTTCGCGCAGCGCCCGCTCAGCGTCCTCGTCATAACCCGACGACTTCGCCGGCTCGTTGCCAGATCCCGGCTGCGTCGCCGAAATCGGATCGCTGCCGTCCATCGACTCGTCGAGCCCGTTGTCGAGACGCGCGTCGGCGCTGTCGGGGTTCTTCTGCAGGCGTTTGCCGATCGACTTGTCCTGGCCCGCTTCCTGGCGTGGATCGCGACCCGAGCTCTTGCCCTCGGCATCGTTGTGGTCGGGCGCTACGGACAGGCTATCCAGCGCGCTCTTGTCTATGTCGGTCATTGCGACGTCCCTTTTTAATCTTGGCGATGACCAACGGTCGAGGTGCGCTTTGTTTCCCCGCGAAGGGCCCCGGGAAGCGCTCAATCGAGCGGCGTCACTTTCACCGTCTGCTCCCACAGATATGCCTGCCCGAACACCGTCATGAACGCGATATCGGTCGCATCTCTCCCCACACAGACCCGCGCGATATCGCTGCACGTCGCCATCTTGGTCGCATCGATCAGCCGCCAGTCCCCTGCCAGCCACAGCTCCGCGACCGCATGGAAGTCGGGCGGATCGACCCCCGGCGCATAGGCCGACACGCACCGCGCCGGGATCCCGCCCGCCCGTGCGAGCGACACCAGCAGATGCGAATAATCGCGACACACCCCCAAGCGCGACGCAAACGTATCGAGCGCGGTCGTCTCGCCGCTGCTCGATCCACAGCGATAGTCGAGCGACTGGTACACCCACTCGGTCAACGCCGCCGCCAGCGGACCGCCTTCCAGACCCCCGAACTCGCGCGCGACGAAGCCCTCGAAGCGGTCCGACGGACAATAGCGGCTCGGCATCAGATACGGCGTCAGCTCGCCATCGAGCATTCGCGGCGGCGTTGCCGGATACAGCTCGAGCTGCACCCGCTCGCGATTTACGGCGACGATGGCCTTATACTCGGCCGTGAACCGGCCATGCCCGCGCGACCAGCAACGCTGGCCGATCCCGTCCTCGCCGCGCACCGCCCGGATCGGACTGTCGGACCACAGAGTGAGGGACTCGGACTCGATCGTCTGGTCGGCCATCGCCGCCGCCTCGATCTGGAGGAGCACATCGGCATCCCCGGTGATCCCGTAATCCAGACGCACGTCGATCGAGAGCCGCATTGCGCGTCCCATTCCTGTCTCGAAGCCAAAAGAAAAGGGCCCGGCGGTGTCCCGCCGAGCCCTGCGTTCGTCACACCCTTAGCGGGAGTTAATTGCGGCTGCTACCAAACAGACGCAGTACGAACATGAACATGTTGATGAAGTCGAGGTACAGGCTCAGCGCCGACATGATGACGACCTTGCCGACCATGTCCGTGCCAGCGACCTGCGCATACAGGCTCTTGGTACGCTGCGTGTCATAGGCGGTAAGGCCCGCGAACAGCAGCACGCCGACGCCGCTGATAACCAGCTGCATGATGCCCGACTGCAGGAACATGTTGATCAGGCTCGCGACCAGCAGGCCAACGACGCCGATGATCAGGAACGTCCCGAACGCCGACAGGTCGCGCTTGGTGGTGTAGCCGTACAGGCTGAGACCCGCGAAACCGGCTGCGGTGGCGAAGAACGCACCCGCGATCGACGTGCCGCTATAGACCAGGAAGATGGTCGACATCGACAGGCCCATCAGGACGGCAAAGCCCCAGAACAGCATCTGCATCGTGCCGGTCGACATCTTGTTCTGGCCATAGCTCATGCCGAACACGATCGCGAGCGGCGAGAACATGATGACGTACTTCAAGATGCCGCCGGTCATGAACACCTGTGCGGCAGGCGACTCCGCGCCGCCCCATGCGAACAGCATCGCGACGATGCCCGTCAGCAGGACAGCCAAGCCCATGTAGTTATACACGGACAGCATGTACGACCGGAGACCAGCGTCATAGGCCTCGGTACGCTGGCCCGTGGCCGTCGTTCCGAACGGCGCGGCGCGGGGCCGGGGGTCAGACCAATTAGCCATGGTGAAATCAGCTCCTTTGTCCGGCATGGTGCCGGTTACGGTGAATATCGTCTTTTACAGGACGCTTTTCAAGCAGAGTGGTTGCATCGGCATGGTGGTTCGCGGTTAACCTGCCGCAATCCATGATCCGCCTTTTCGTCGCCCTCCGCCCGCCGCCCGCTATCCGTCAGAGCTTGCTCGACATAATGGAGGGCGTACCCACCGCGCGCTGGCAGGACGACGAGCAACTCCACGTGACGCTGCGCTTCATCGGCGAGGTCGAGCGGCCGGTGGCGGAGGACGTCGCGGTCGCGCTCAGCCAGATCGCCGCGCCGGCGCCGAGCGTGTCGCTCGCCGGAGTCGGACGTTTCGAGAAGCGCGGGCGCACCGATACGCTCTGGGCCGCAGTAAGCCCCCACGACGCGCTGGCGGCGCTGCACCGCAAGGTCGACTAGGCGTGCGTTCGTGCGGGTCTCGAACCGGAATGCCGCGCGTATCTGCCGCATATCACGGTCGCGAGACTGCCGCGGTCCAGCGGATTCGGTCCGGCGGTCGATGGCTGGCTGGCGGATCATGCCGGGCTTGCCAGCCCCCTCTTTCCGCTGACCCACCTCGTCCTGTATCAGAGCCATCTGGGAAACGACGGCGCGACCTACGCGCCGGTGGCCCGCTGGCCGCTGGGATCCGGTGGCGGAACCTGAGACACGTCGAAGGGTTCGCCAATACACAACAGGGAGAGACGATATGCGGATTGCGACATTGGCACTGCTCGGCGCGGCAACGCTTGGGCTGAGCGCCTGCGACCAGAAGGGCGTGAAGACGGGGACGCCCGTCGTCGGTGGCCAGCGCGCCACCGCGATGGTGCAGAACGCGAACGGCATCGACGTCGGCCGCGCGACCGCCACCGAAGTCGCCGGCGGCCTGCGCGTCACGCTCGACGCCCAGACGCTGCCACCGGGCACGCACGGCGTCCACATCCACACCGTCGGCCGCTGCGACGGACCCGACTTCACGACCGCGGGCGGACACTGGAACCCGACCGGCATGAAGCACGGCAGCATGAACCCGCAAGGCCCGCACGAAGGCGACCTGCCCAACCTGATCATCGGCACCGACGGTCGCGGCACGATCGGCATCACCATTCCGGGCGCGACGATGGCCGGGCTGCTCGACGCGGACGGCGCGGCGTTCGTCGTCCATGCGGGTCCGGACGATCTGATGACCGACCCGGCCGGCAACAGCGGCGGGCGGATCGCCTGCGGCGTTTTCCAGGCGGGGTAACACCTCCTTCCGTTCGTGGTGAGTAGAGACCGAGTAGCTTGGTAGAAGCGTATCGAGGGCGCGTATCGATGCATGGGTCCCGCGCCAACCCGTCCTTCGATACGCCATCTCGATACGCTGCTCACGCAGCCACCCGATGACTATTCAGAACGAACGAAAAGGGAGGTTGCAGCGACGAATCTCAAACCGCTGGATCCCCCCCCGCCGGGGGGGGAGGTGGCCGGCATCGTCGCCAGCCGGAGGGGGAGGTCAGAGTAAACCTCTGTTCGAAGCCCTCCCCTTCCGTCACCTGCGGCGACACCTCCCCTTGGCGGGGGGAATCAAATCCCGTCCGCGCACCGACGCGCACCGACCTGCCCCCCCCGTTCGCCCTGAGCGAAGTCGAAGGGCATGCCCCACGCTCAGTTGCCTCGACTTCGCTCGGCACGAACGGAAGAGGGTGACCGAACGGGTTCGGGAGCAGTCAAACCGCCTCCCCCGCCGCCCGAGCCCTAGCCTCCCGCGTAGCCTCGGCCTTCGGCGCCAGCCGGTACGCCGCCACCGCACAAACCAGCGTGATCGGCGTCACGACCAGCAACGACAGCATGCCCGTCGACAGGCTCCCGGTCAGCGTCGACACCCGCCCCGCCATATACGGCCCGAGCGCCAGCCCGATCAGCGTCGTCCCGATAAAGAACGTCGCTGTCGCCGTCCCGCGCATCCGCGGCAAGACCATATCCTGCGTGGTCGCCGCCGCAGCGCCCAGCGCACACGACGCGGTCAACTGCGCAAGGAAGATCCCGGCATAGAACGTCGTCGACGACAATGCGGTGAAGGCGAGCACGAGGAACGGGACCGGCACGACCGCGCCGAAGATCACCACCCACAGTCGCCCGGCGGGATTACCCTGCCGCAACCGGTCGGAGACCACGCCGCCGATCGTCAGTCCGAGAAACCCCGCAGTCGCGCCGAGGCTGCCGATCATGAACCCCGCCGACGCCGGCGTCGCGCCCAACTCGCGCAACGCATAGGGCGCCGCCCAGAAACTCGCGGCATAGCTCAGGAACGCGTTCAGCCCGTAGGCTACCACCGTGCACAGGAACGCCGGCGTGCCGACGATCAGCGCGAAGGTCGGCGGATCGCGCCGCTTCAACGCCGACGCCCAAGAGAACACCGCATACACGCCGATCCCGATCGCCACCCATTGCGGCCACGGTTCACCCGCTGCCACCAGCCCCGACACCGCCGCGACCACGACTGCCAGCGCAACCAGATTATAGCCGAGCGCCCGCGCGCCACCCATCGCCGCACCGATCAACGTCAGCGGCGGCACGATCGTCACCAGTTCGGCCCCGAACGCGCGGAACGGCGCCGGATGCTTCTCCGGCTCGGGCAGACCCTCGACCAGCCCGCGGATCGGCTCCTTCAATGTCGCGATCCACACCGCCAGCAACAGTCCCGGCACGCCGACCGCCATGAACGCCGCCTGCCAGCCGACCAGCCCGAGCGGTCCTCCGCCGGGATAGGCCTTGTTCCAGCCCTGCACGATCAGCCCGCCAATGAACAACGAACAGCCGCCGCCCACGTACAATCCAGCGGAGTAGATCGATAACGCCGTCGCCCGCAGCCGCTTCGGGAAATAATCAGAAATGATCGAATAGGCCGACGGACTCGCGGTAGCCTCGCCGATCCCGACGCCGATCCGCGCCGCGGCAAGATGCCCGCCGGTCTTCGAAAAGCCCGACAGCGCGGTCATTACCGACCAGAGCGACAGCCCGATCGTCATCAGCCTGACGCGGTGCCAATTGTCCGCCAGCCGCCCCAGCGGGATGCCAAACAGCGAATAGAACACCCCGAACGCAGTGCCGTACAGGAACCCGAGATCCTGGTCCTTGAGCCCCAGGTCGCGCTTGATGTCCTCCGCCAGGATCGAGATGATCTGCCGGTCGACGAAGTTCAGCACATAGACCAGGAACAGGACCGACAGCACATACCAGGCATAGCGCGATGCGCCCAGTTCGGAGGGCGGGACGACGCCCGAGCTATCGCCCGATCGGTCAGCAAGCTCGTCTATAGTCGCCGCCATGATCCCTCCTCGATGTTTTCGAAGCTTGGGTATCAGAGCTTACCAGATAGAAAAAGCGGTTTCGACCCTATCGGGTACGTCCGGCCCTCAGTGCGCGCCGAGCCGCCGCCGACGGCTCGCGCCCTTCTCAAGCCGGCGTAACAAGGCCTCGATCGTTTGCGGTTGCGCCGCCTCCTTGGGGGGCGTGGTCGGCTCGGCCGGGGGCGTTGCCGGCGCGACGACGGTCGGCTCCGCCACCGGCAGTTCGGTATCGGCGTGCCCCTTCGCCACAGGGACGTCCCCCGGCTCGAGCATCGCCACGGGATCGGCGCTGCCGGCTGCCGCCCTTCTGTTGAGGGCGACGCTCTCCGTCGCGTTCAGCGAGATGTGGATCAGCGACGACACCGGTCGAGCCGGTGCCATCGGTGTCGGCAGGATCGCCGTCGGATCGAACGCCGCCAGTGGAAGGTCGAGATCGACCGGAATGCCGCGCTCGTTGCGGGCAGCGCCGACGCCGACCTCCATCATCGGCGTCCCGAGATCGGCGGCCGACATCGGTTTGCGCGGCGGAGCGTCGGGATGCGCATCGGCGCGACGGACCACCGGCAGATCATCGTGGTGACGCGGGCGCCGGACGAGCAGACCGCCACGCCCTACCAACAGGAACAGCGACGACCACAGCAGCGCCGCGGCCAGCATGCCACCGCCCAAGGCCAGCAACAGGCGCGCCGTCATGCCGAGCGGCGGTGCGGCGGCCGGGATCAACGACGCAACCCCGGTGGTCCAGACCAGGCCTTCGAGGGTGGTGGTCGGCGACAGGAAGACGCCGCCCGCGACGATCACCGCGCCGACGACCGCGCCGTAGACGGGGACCAAACGGATCAGGCGTTGGCGGAGGAATGCGACCATCAATTTTCCCGTGCCGCGGCTGAAACGAGCCGCTGATAGACAGGTGCATAACGTAGAATGTTTGACGACCAGTTACGCTCCGCCTGCACGAAGGCGCGGCCCTGTGCTCGCCGCGCGTCCCAACCCGTGCGATCGTCGAACATCGCACCCAGTGCCGCGGCGATCGCGGCGGGATCGTCGGGCGCGAACAGCGTGCCGGTATCGCTCGCCTTGCCCTCGGCGCGGATCAGTTCGCGGTGACCGCCGACATCCGACGCCGCGACCAGCCGCCCCTGCGCCATCGCCTCGAGTGGTTTCAGCGGCGTGACCAGGTCGGTCAACCGCATCCGTTTGCGCGGATAGGCGAGGATGTCGACCAGCCCGTAATAGCGCTCGACCTCGCCATGCGGAACCCGGCCGATGAAGCGGATCGCGTCCGCCACCGGCGACGCCGCCGCCTGCGCGCGCAACGCCGCCTCCATCGGACCACCACCGACCATCAACAGCCGCGCGTTCGGACGCCGCGCCACCAGCATCGGCATCGCCGCGATCAGGTCGTCCAGTCCCTCGTAATCGTAGAAGCTGCCGATGAACCCAACCACGTCCGCGCCATCGAGCCCCAGTTCCGCGCCGAGCGCATCGTCGCGCGGCGGGGCGGTCCCGAACAGGTCGAGATCGACGCCATTGGGCGACACGATGATCTTGTCCGCCGCGATCCCGCGCGCGACCAGGTCGCCGCGCAGGCCTTCGCAGATTACCGCCACCGCATCCGCGCGCCGCACCGCCCAGGTCTCGAGTGCGCGCGTCGCCCGGTAGCGCAGCGACGTCGCCGTACCCGTTCCGTTGCCGACCGCCGCATCCTCCCAGAACGCACGGATCTCATACACCAGCGGCAGCTTCCGCTTACGCGCTACGATCAGCGCGGCGAGCGCGTCGATCACCGGGGAATGCGCGTGCAGGATATCGGGCTTGAACGCCTCGACCGCGGCCTCGATACGCCGGGCGAACGCCGCGATTCCCGCGACTTCGCCGATCGGGCCGGACGTCAGCCCCGCCGGCGTGCGATGAAAAATCAGCCCGTCGACCGACTCCACCGACGCCGGCGCGTCGCCGTGCCGCGGCCCGGTCACCGCCGCGACGGTCCACCCTAGCCCCTCCTGCGCCTTGAGGATCGCCCGCGTGCGGAACGTATAGCCGCTCTGCAACGGAAGGCCGTGATCGAGGATATGAAGAATGCGCATCGTGCTATCCGCTTGCCACCACATCGCTTAACGGCGCGTCAACCGACCCGACCTAAAGCTGTCGGTCCTAGCATCGTTGCCGGAAGGAGGCCGCCTTATGATCGACAATCTCGCACTCGGCCTCAGCCACGGGCTGATGATGCTCGCTGCGTTCCTTTTGCTCAAGCGCCCCGACCTCGATCGCGAGCCGAGCCCGCACGATACGCCCGAGAAGCCCGACACGAAGACCCGCCCCGGTGCGTGATCTCGCCTTCATCGCGTTCCTGCTGGCGTTCTTCGGGATGGGCTTCCGGCGGCCGTTCCTGCTGGTGCTCGTGTACGTCTATATCGATATCGTCTCGCCGCAGCGCCTCACCTACCTGCTGCTCAACACCATCCCGATCTCATTGATTGCGGTTGCGCTCGCGGTCGGCGGCTGGGTGCTCGCCGACGACAAGCGCGATACGCGGGTCGGCGCGCGGTCGATCCTGATCGTCGTGCTGATGCTCTATTGCTGGGCCACCACGCTCGCCGCCGACTTCCCGGTCGAGGCGCTAGAAAAGTGGGACTGGGTGTGGAAGGCGCTGATCTTCGCCGCGTTCCTGCCGCTGACGCTGCGGACGCGGTTGCGGATCGAGGCGCTGCTGGTCTTCATGGTCCTGTCCGCCTCGTCGATCATTATCGTCGGCGGGATCAAGACGATCGCCAGCGGCGGCGGCGGCTATGGTCAGTTGAACCTGATGGTCGACAATAATTCCGGCCTGTACGAGGGCAGCACGATCAGCACCGTCGCGATCGCGATCATCCCGGTGATCTTCTGGT
The DNA here is from genome assembly GCF_003688595.1 of Sphingomonas sp. PP-F2F-G114-C0414. Classification (GTDB taxonomy): domain Bacteria; phylum Pseudomonadota; class Alphaproteobacteria; order Sphingomonadales; family Sphingomonadaceae; genus Sphingomonas. The sequence continues at coordinate 670,117 of NZ_RCWT01000009.1, read as the reverse complement.
TCATGGGGTATGGCACGATCTTGAAGCGCGACTGGCGGCTGAAGGGCTTCTGCCTCGCGCTGGTCTTCGCGTGCCTGCTGATCCCGGTCGGCACATCGACCCGTACCGGGCTGTTGTGCATTGGCCTGCTGGCGCTGCTGTCGTTGCGCGCGGTCAAGCGCAAGGGTCTGTATCTGGCGGCGATTGCCGCGCTTGGGGTTGCCGCCGTGCCGTTCCTCCCGTCGACCTTCACCAGCCGGATGAACACCATCAAGACCTATCAGGCGGACGAGTCCGCCTCGACCCGGCTGGCGGTGTGGAAATGGACGATCGACTATGCGAAGGATCATCCGTTCGGCGGCGGGTTCAACGCCTTCCTCGGCAACCGAATCCGCTACGACCTGAAGACCGCCGAGGGTGGCGCGATCACCGGCAGGTCGAAAGTCGAGGTCGACAAGGCGCGCGCGTATCATAGCGCCTATTTCGAGATGCTCGGCGAACAGGGCTATCCGGGGCTGGCGCTCTGGCTGGCGATCAACCTGATCGGCATCGTCCGGATGGAGGTACTGCGCCGCCGCTACCGCGATCCCGACGACGAACTCGCCTGGGCCGGACCGCTCGCCGCCGCATTGCAGAGCGCACATATCGTCTATCTGCTGGGCGCCGCGTTCATCGCGATCGCGTTCCAGCCGTTCATCTACATGCTGATCGGTGCGCAGATCGGCCTCGACACGTATCTCGGTCGCAAGCTCAGCGAGCAGACGTTCCGGCCGATGCGCCGCGTACCGCAATCGCGACCGGCACCCCTATGAAGACCTGCGCGTGAAGACCGAGCTTCGGGCGCTGACCGGCGCGCGCGGTCTCGCTGCCTGGCTGGTCGTCCTCTACCACATCCGGCTGTCGATCGCCGGGCTTCCGCAGGCGGCGCTCGCCATCATCGCCAAGGGCTATCTCGCGGTCGACTTCTTCTTCTTGTTGTCCGGTTTCGTAATCTGGCTGACCTGGCATGAACGCCTGCGTGTGCAGGGCGTCGCCGGGATCGGCCCGTTTCTGCGCAAGCGGATCGCGCGGATCTGGCCGCTGCACATCGTTGTGCTGGCGGGTGCGGTGGCGCTCGCGCTGGTGTTCGTCGCGACCGGCCGCGCCGACCCGGTCGATTATCCCTTCGCACGACTCCCGCTCGACATACTGCTCTTGCAGAATTGGGGGTTCACGGACCGCCTGGCCTGGAACGATCCGAGCTGGTCGATCAGCGCTGAACTCGGCGCCTATCTGCTGTTTCCGCTGCTGATTGCGACGGTCGACTGGCGGCGGCTAGCCAGCCCGGTCTTGCTGGTCGTCGCACTGGCGATCCTCGTGCTGCTCTACCTCACGACGGCCGCGCCGACGCTCGGTACAGATATCCCGCGCTACGGATTGCTGCGATGCCTGACCGAGTTCGCGACCGGTACGATCGTGAGCGCGCTCTGGCTGCGGTGGCGTGATGCTGGGAAAAGGCCGATCGTTATCGCTGCGTCGACCGCAGGCATCGCGTTTCTCGCAGCCTGGGTGGCTGGAGCACCCGAAACGCTGATGGTCCCGGCTGCGTTCGCTTGTCTGCTACTCGTATTGGCGCTCACAACCGCGGCAAATCACAATCCGCTCTCCAGCCGGGCGATCCACTATCTTGGCGAGATCAGCTACTCCACGTATCTCGGCCATTTCATGCTATGGGCGGTGTTCAAGCTGCTGTTCGTCAGCAATGTGGCGCGTGTCCCGCCGATATTGATCGCGCTATACCTCAGCCTGGTACTGCTGGCCTCGATCGCGCTCTACCACCTGGTAGAACGCCCCGCGCAACGCTGGCTCAACAGGCTCCCCTCCCGCCTGCGGGAGGGGTCGGGGGAGGGGCTGCGATAAAAGCCGCAACCCCGTCCCCTCCCCTAACCCCTCCCGCAAGCGGGAGGGGAACAGGTCAGTCGACCGGTTCGTCAGCCAGTTCTTCTTCCAGCGCGTCGATGATAGCCTTGTTGAACGCGGGGATATCGTCCGGCTTGCGGCTCGTGATCAGGTTGCCGTCGACCACGACCTCCTCGTCCACCACGTCCGCCCCCGCATTCTCCAGGTCCGTGCGGATCGACGGGAAGCTCGTCACGCGGCGTCCGTCGATCACGTCCGCCTCGGCCAGCAGCCACGGCGCATGGCAGATCGCAGCGATGATCTTGCCGTCCTCCATGAACTCGGTGATGATCTCGATGGCGCGCTCCTCCTGGCGCATCGTGTCGGGATTGGCGACGCCACCCGGCAGCACCAGCGCATCGTAATCGTCGGTATCGACCTCGTCGAGCGTCAGGTCGGGCGTCGCCGTCTCGGCCTTGTTGATGTCGCCCTTCATACCCTGGATCGGGTCGGTCTTGATCGACGCGAGCGTCACCTTCGCGCCCGCCGCCTCCAGCGCTTTGCGCGGTTCGAACAGTTCGACGGTCTCGAAACCATCGGCAGCGAGCATCAATACGCGAGCTTGGGAAAGATCGGCCATGTCATGTCTCCAGTGAAATCCCGTGCCCCCTCAACCAAGCGCAGCCCGCCTCGTTCCGGAACGATGCGCCTTCCCGAACATTTGCAGAGATAGTCAGAATCAGACGCCCCCAAGGGACCACCGCATTGCCCACCAAGATCGTGTATTCCGACGACTCCAAGCCCGGCATCACCCGCAAGAAGATGCGGAACGGCTGGGGCTATTGGGATGCCAAGGGCGAGCGCATCACCGACCGCGACGAGATCGACCGGCTGAACGCGGTCGGCCTGCCCCCCGCCTACCGCGACGCCTGGTTCTGCCCCAAGCCCAACGGCCATATCCAAGCGGTCGGCTGGGACGAGAAGGGGCGCAAGCAATACCGCTATCACCTGGGTTTTCGCGAAGCACAGGAAGCCGCCAAGTACGAACGTTGCGCCGATTTCGGCCACGCCCTCCCCAAGATCCGCAAGGCGGTCGAGGCCGATCTCCGTAAACGCTCGCTGACCCGTGAACGCGCGGTCGCCGCGGTCATCCGGCTGCTCGACGGCGGCCATATCCGCATCGGTAACGAAGCTTATGCCGAGGCGAACGAAAGCTTCGGCGCGACCACGCTTCGCAAGCGCCACGGCGAAGTGAAGGGCTCGACACTCAAGCTCCAGTACAAAGGCAAGTCCGGCAAGATGCGGACGCTCAAGATCACCGACCGCTCGCTCAGCAGTTTCGTCAAGAAATGCCAGGACCTCGACGAACAGCACCTGTTCGCCTGGCTCGACGATGCCGGCGTCGCGCACCCGGTCACCTCGACCGACGTGAACTGCTACATCCGCGATGTCACCGGCACCGATTTCACCGCCAAGAATTTCCGCACCTGGGCTGCCAGCGTCGCCGCGTTCGAGGCACTCGCGTCCGCCGAGCGGGACCTGAGCCTCAAGACGATGCTCGAACCCGTCGTGGCGCGGCTCGGCAACACCCACGCGATCGCGCGGAAAAGCTATGTCCACCCGTCACTGATCGCGCTGGTCAAAACTGGCCAATCAACTTTCCGCAAGGCGCTCCGCCTCCCCCGCGCCAAGCGCTACATGAGCCGCGAGGAATGTGGCCTGATCACCTTCCTCGAAGCCGGCACGCCCGCTGTTGCGACACTGGCCAAAGCGGCCTGACGAGTATTTCCATGACCAACACCACTGCCGCCGCCAAGCAACCGATCTTCGACGCGGGCGACGTCGGCGACCAGGCGCAGGGCTTCGTCACCGCGAGCTTCGCCTGGGTCCAGGCCTATTGGCTCCAGATCCTGATCGCATTCGGGATCGGCGCGGTCATCGTGATCGTCCTCCACACCGCGCGCCGCTTCGGCAGCAAGCTCTGCGAACGCCCGCGCGCGCTTAACGGCTGGGGTATTGTCGTCGGCAAGGCAATCGCGCGGACCGGCAATTTCTTCATCGTCATGCTCGCCGCAAAGCTGGTCGCGGGATACTCCGCTGCCCCCGGCGAGGTCGCGACGACGATCAACTTCCTCTTCACCGTCGCCGCGGTGTTCCAGGCCGCCGTCTGGGTCCGCGAGATCATCCTCGGCGCGATCGAGCACCGCACCCAGTCCGAACATTATTCGGGCGAAGCTTTGCTCTCGGCGATGGGCCTGATCCGCCTGCTCGTCACGTTCGTGGTGTTCGCGGTCGCGCTGGTCGTCGTGCTCGACAATCTTGGGGTGAACGTCACCGGCCTTGTCGCGGGTCTCGGCGTCGGCGGCATCGCGATCGGCCTGGCGGCACAGGGCATCTTCGCCGACCTGTTCGCCGCGCTCGCGATCATCTTCGACCGCCCGTTCCGCCGGGGCGACTCGATCAGCTACGACACCGCCTCGGGCAGCGTCGAGGCGATCGGCCTCAAATCGACCCGCATCCGCGGCATCGACGGCGAGGAGCGCGTGATCTCGAACAAGAACCTCCTCAACAAGGAGATCCTCAACAACACGCAGCGCAACCACCGCCGCGCGAAGTTCGTCATCGGCGTCACCTATTCGACGCCCCCCGAAGTCTGCTCGCGCATCCCGGCGATGCTGAAGGAGATCGTCGAAGCCAACGACAAGATTTTCACCCGCGCCGGCTTCACCGGCTTCGGCGCGTCGAGCCTCGATTTCGAGATCCAGTTCGACAGCAAGGGGCCGGATTACGCGAGTTTCTACGACGGCCGCACGGCCGTCGGCATCGCGATCCTGAAGCGCTTCAACGACGAGAAGATCGAGATCGCCTTCCCGACGCAGGTGAACATGATGGCGGCACCCGATGGATCGGTGGTCATGCCCTATCCCGAACGCAAAGCGGCCCGCGACGAAGTTTAGAACATCGGGTTCGCGCTTCCGCCTGAGCGAATACGGGTTTTTCCTCTTTTAGGTTGGTCGAGGCTTGCAGGAGCCTTACCGACATGCCTAGAGACGCCCAGCGTTCAGCGCCAACCATAAGGGGAATGCCGTGGCCACGATCACCACTGCCGAAATGCAGGCCCGCATCGGCACCGAGACGGTTTCCGACTGGGTCGAGGTGACGCAAGCCATGATCGACAAGTTCGCCGATGCGACCGGCGACCACCAGTTCATCCACATCGATCCCGCACGCGCGGCGCAGACCCCGTTCGGCGGCACGATCGCACATGGTTTCCTGACGCTCTCGCTGATGCCGCTGCTGTCGTCGAAGGTCCCCGATGCGCCGACCATCGAAGGCGCGAAGATGGGCGTCAATTACGGCGGCAATTCGGTCCGCTTCCTGACGCCGGTCCGCTCGGGCTCGAAGGTACGCGGCCGCTTCAAGCTGCTCTCGTTCGACGAAAAGCGACCCGGCCAGTGGCAGCAGGCCAACGCCTTCTCGGTCGAGATCGAAGGCCAGGAAAAGCCCGCCCTGATCGCCGAATGGATCAGCCAGATCTTCGTCTAAACTAATTCCCCTCCCGCTTGCGGGAGGGGTCAGGGGAGGGTCCGAGATAGCCGCAATTGCGCCGGCCGCTCTGGCCACCCCCTCCCCCAACCCCTCCCGCAAGCGGGAAGGGAGCAGATAAGGATATACTCATGCGTTCAGCCGTCATCGTCTCCACCGCCCGCACCCCCATCGGCCGCGCCTATCGCGGCGGCTTCAACAACACCCCCGCCCCCACGCTCGCCTCGCATTCGATCAAGGCCGCGGTCGAGCGCGCCGGCATCGACGGCGCCGAAGTTGACGATGTAGTCTTCGGCTGCGCCCTCCAGCAGGGTCACCAAGCCGGCAACATCGCCCGCACCTCGCTGCTGCGCGCCGGTCTCCCCGTCACCGTTTCGGGTATGTCGGTCGATCGCCAGTGCGCGTCCGGCCTCATGGCGATCGCCACCGCGGCCAAGCAGATCATCACCGACAACATGGACATCACGATCGGCGGCGGCGTCGAGAGCATCAGCCTCGTCCAGACCCCGCAGATGCGCGTCGCGCCCGATCCCCAGCTGATCGCGATGCACAAGGACGTCTACATGCCGATGCTGCAGACCGCCGAGGTCGTCGCCAAGCGCTACGGCATCAGCCGCGACGCAATGGACGCCTACGCGCTCCAATCGCAGCAGCGCACCGCCGCCGCGCAGGCCGCGGGCTATTTCGACGCCGAGATCATCCCCGTCGACGCCAACATGGCGATCGTCGACAAGGCGACCAAGGAAGTCACGTACAAGGACGTGACGATCACCAAGGACGAGGGCAACCGCGCCGACACGACGTTGGAAGGGCTCCAGTCGCTCAAGCCGGTGATGGGCCCCGACTTCACGATCACTGCCGGCAACGCGTCGCAATTGTCGGACGGCTCGTCCTCCTCGGTGCTGATGGAAGAGAAGATCGCCTCGCAGCGCGGTCTCCAGCCGCTCGGTCGCTATGTCGGCATGGCGGTCGGCGGCACCGAGCCCGACGAAATGGGCATCGGCCCGGTCGTGGCGATCCCCAAGCTGCTCAAGCGCTTCGGCCTCAAGATGGACGATATCGGCCTGTGGGAGCTGAACGAGGCGTTCGCGGTGCAGGTCCTGTATTGCCGCGACCATCTCGGCATCCCCGACGAACTGCTCAACGTCAGCGGCGGTGCGATCTCGATCGGCCACCCCTACGGCATGACCGGCGCCCGCGCGACCGGCCACGCGCTGATCGAAGGCAAGCGTCGCGGTGCGAAGTATGTCGTCGTCACGATGTGCGTCGGCGGCGGCATGGGCGCAGCCGGGTTGTTCGAAGTGCTGTGACCTTGCAAGGTATCCGGCAAAGGGATATTTAGAGTTCGGCGAAGGACATTCTCGCCTTTCTGGGAGCCTCGACCGTTGCAGCGGTCGGGGCTCTAATACGTTTGGGGCTTGGCTTGCAGGCCAAACCCCGCCCGTGTGCTTATCCTCGACGTGCCACTTCGATGATCTTCACGACCAAGGTCGCAAAGGCGAAGAGCACGCCTAGTATCAGACACAGATCGGTGAGAGACATTCTCGATCCTTTCTGGTCGACAGCAGAACTGCTGCCGCCGCCACCGTGACGCGTCGCATGCGCTTTCACCAAGCAGCATCGCATACGCCGATCCGGCCGCCCCCGCGCAACCAACCTCCGCCCCGCCCGTTCTCAGTGGCAATCCAAGCCAATAGGAGAATGACGATGGCCGACAAGGATACCCCGCAGGAAGTCGCAGCGAAGTTCATCGACAAGCTGAAGGCCAGCCCGTTCGTGATGATCGGCCTCAATGACGGCGAGCATTCCGAGCCGATGACCGCGCAGATCGACGACGATCAGCCCAACACGCTGTTCTTCTTCGCCGGCCGCGACAACCGCATCGCCAAGGGTGGCGCGGCGATGGCGCAGTTCGTCGGCAAGGGCCATGATTTCTTCGCGTGCATGGCGGGCGACGTCTCGACGTCGAACGACCGCACGCAGATCGACAAGCTCTGGAACAACCAGGTCGAGGCATGGTTTCCGGGCGGCAAGGAAGACCCCAACCTGACGCTCCTGCGCTTCGACATCGACAGCGCCGAGCTTTGGGAAACCGATATCTCGGTCGGCGGCCGCCTCAAGATGCTGTTTGGCGGCACGATCCGTTCGGACGAGTCGAGCAGCCACGCAGTGGTCAACTCGATCGCCTGAGCCGATTTTGGGCAGCCCGTACTGGGCTGCCCTTTTTTCTTACCCGTTCGCGGTGATGAACTCTTCCACTACCGGCGCGATCTTCTCCCGCCAGCGCGAGCCGTTGAAGATGCCGTAATGGCCGGCCCCCTCCGCCATGAGGTAGCGCTTCTTCTCGTCGGGTAGCGCGGTCGCCAGCGTCAACGCCGCCTTGGTCTGGCCCAGCCCCGAGATATCGTCGCGCTCACCCTCGACCGCGAGCAGGCCGATGTCAGTGATCGCCGCAGGATCGACCAGCCGACCCCGATGCGTCATGATCCCACGCGGCAGCGCATGGTTTTGGAACACGACGTCGATCGTCTGGAGATAGAATTCCGCGGTCATGTCGCAGACCGAGCGGTATTCCTCATAAAAATCCTGGCTCTGCGACGCGCTCTCGCCGTCGCCCTCGACGAGATGCTTATACATCTCCCAATGCGAGACCATGTGGTTGCCCAGGTTCATCGACATGAATCCGGCGAGTTGCAGGAAGCCAGGATACACCTTCCGCCCCGCACCCGGATAATTGCCCGGCACCGTCGCGATCACGTTCTGCTCGAACCACGCATGCGGCCGCTCGGTCGCCAGCGTGTTCACCGCGGTCGGGGCTTCGCGCGTGTCGACGGGACCGCCCATCATCGTCAGCGTCTTCGGACGGCACGGGTTCTTGTCCGCACTCATCAATGCGACGGCGGCGTAGCAGGGGACCGAGGGCTGGCAGACGGCCAGCATGTGCGTGCCCCCCTGCCCCTCATTCGCGCCGATCGTCTCCAGATATTCGATCAGATAATCGATGTAATCGTCGAGATCGAACCGCCCTGCCGACAGCGGCACGCTGCGCGCGTCGCGCCAGTCGGTGATGTAGACGTCGGCGAACGGCAGCATCCGCTCGACCGTCCCGCGCAGCAAGGTCGCGTAATGGCCCGACATCGGCGCGACGATCAGCAGCTTCGGACCGTCCTCCCCACCCTCGCGCACGAAGCGCTTCAGCTGCCCGAAGTCCTTCCGCAGCACGATCTCCTCGCGCACCGCGACCTCACGACCGTCGATCGTCGTCGTGTCGAGCCCGAACGCTGGCTTCCCTCGCGTCGCATTCGCGTGTGCGAACACCTCAAGCGCCGATGCGACCACCGTGCCGCCGCCCAAATAGGCGAACGGGTTTGCCGGATTGTTCAGCATATCCGCGCCGAAGCTCGCCATCTTGCTGGCGCCGGCCATCATCGAACGCTGGAATTCATAGGCATCGTAGAGCATGCGGTATCCTCTCGCCTCATCGGGCTTTGCACGGTGGTAACGCAATTTTGCCGCAGTGCAACGCGCGATCGACGGCCACTCCGTCCCGCGCGACCGGATCACCGCTCTCTGCGACGCCCGGTTCTCGTTGAGCGCCACCCCCGCCACTGCTAGGCACCGCGCATGGCCAAGCCGATACCCGAAGAGAAGACGTCCCGCCGGATCGGCGATCTCGCGATGGTGTGGCGTCACGCCTCCCAATATCCTCGCCAGATCGCGTTCGCCGGCCTCGCGCTGATGATGACCTCGGCGGCGACGATCGGCATTCCGTACGGGTTCAAGCGCGTCATCGACCGGGGCTTCGGCCCCGGCGCGGGCGGGTCGGTCGCCAACTCGTTCCACTATTTGTTGATGATCGTCGTGGTACTCGCGCTCGCGACCGCGGTGCGCTTCTATTACGTCTCGTGGCTAGGCGAGCGCGTCGTCGCGGACATCCGCACCAACGTGCAGCGCCACCTCCTCCGCCTGACGCCGCGCTTCTTCGAGGAGAACCGCCCGTCCGAGATCGCCTCGCGCCTGACATCGGATACGGCGCTGATCGAACAGGTCGTCGGCAGCACGGTATCGATCGCACTCCGCAACACCTTCACCGGCATCGGTGGGCTGATCTACCTGTTCGCGATCTCGCCGAAACTCGCGGGCATGCTGATGATCGGCATCCCGCTGATCATCCTGCCGATCGCCTTGCTCGGCAAGCGCGTCCGCAACTACTCGCGCACGTCGCAGGACCGCGTCGCCGACGTCGGCTCGATCGCCACCGAAACGCTCGGCGCGATGAAGGTCGTGCAGGCATTCGGCCAGGAAGACCGCGAGGCCGCGCGGTTCGCGTACGCGGTCGGCGCGACGTTTGCTGCGGCTCGCGCCCGGATCATGCTCCGCGCGGTGATGACGGCAATCGTCATCGGCCTCGTCTTCGGATCGATCACATTGGTCCTGTGGGAAGGTGCGATCGACGTAGCCGCCGGCCGCATCAGCGGTGGCGCGATCGCCGCGTTCGTCCTGACCGGAGGCATCGTCGCAGGCGCGTTCGGCGCGTTGACCGAGGTCTATGGCGACCTATTGCGCGGCGCCGGAGCAGCCGGACGCCTGTCCGAACTCCTGCGCGAAAAGCCCGAGATTGCCGCGCCCATTAACCCGGTCGCCCTGCCCCAACCGCCACGCGGCGCGCTCGCGTTCGAAGGCGTGCAGTTCCACTACCCGACGCGCCGCGACGTCGCCGCGCTCAACGGCTTCTCGCTCGACGTGAAGCCCGGCGAGACGGTCGCCGTCGTCGGCCCCTCGGGCGCGGGCAAGACGACCCTCTTCCAGCTGGTCCAGCGCTTCTACGACCCCGACGCCGGCCGCGTGACGCTCGACGGCATCGACCTCCGCGAGGCCGACCCGGCGGAAGTCCGCGCACGGATCGCAATGGTCCCACAGGAAACGATCATCTTCGGCGCCTCGGCCCGCGACAACCTCCGCTACGGCGACTGGTCCGCGACCGACGACCAGCTCTGGGCCGCCGCCGAAGCCGCCAACGCCGCCGAATTCCTGCGCAAGCTGCCCGAAGGCCTCGACACGTTCCTCGGCGAAGGCGGCGCACGGCTGTCGGGCGGCCAGCGCCAGCGCGTTACGATCGCCCGCGCGCTGCTCCGCGACGCGCCGATCCTGCTGCTCGACGAGGCCACCAGTGCGCTCGATGCCGAAAGCGAGCGGCTCGTGCAGGAAGCGCTAGAGCGGCTCATGGCGAACCGTACCACACTGGTCATCGCGCACCGCCTAGCGACCGTACGCGCGGCGGAGCGGATCATCGTGATGAGCGATGGTCAGATCGTCGAGGAAGGCTCGCACGCGTCGCTAATGACCAACAGCGGGCTCTACGCGCGGCTCGCCAGCCTGCAGTTCAACGAGGCCGCCTAGACCTTCTTGAGCTTGGACTTCTTCGGTTTCGGCATCGGCAGTTCCGCGGTCGAGATACGGACGAGTTCGGCCAGCCAGTCGGCGTCGTCCCAGCGATCGGCATCGACCAGCAGGCACGGTTTCGCCCCCGGATACGGCGACGCTTCGTCGATCGCCCCTGCGAACGCGCGGCCACCCGGGGTCGGCTTCACGAACAGCTGGTCGTCGCAGATCAGCGCGACCATTTTGCCGTCGCAATAGACGCCGTATTCGCCGAACATCGGCTTTGCGGAGACCTCCCCCGCCGCAGCGAGCTGATCGACGATGAACGCGACGGTCTTGGGATCGGATGCCATCGGGCGATCCTCGCAGATCGTCGCGGCCTTGGCGAGCCACCCCGACGACGGCGTTTCACTTGCGATGCCATGACTGCGCGCGCAAACTCGGCAAAACAGGAGATGGATATGCGCGACTTCGACATCGTCATCTACGGCGCGACCGGGTTCACCGGCCGGCTCGTGGCGGAGTATCTCGTCCAGACTTATCCCACGGGCGTTAGGTGGGCGATGGCGGGGCGATCGCTCGCGAAGCTGCAAGAGGTCCGCGACCTGATCGGAGCGCCTGCCGACATATCGCTAATCACCGCCGACTCCGACGATCCCGCCAGCCTCCGCGCCATGGCCGAACGCGCCACCGTCGTCATTTCCACGGTCGGACCGTACCAGCTCTACGGTTCCAACCTCCTCGCCGCTTGCGCCGCGACCGGCACCGGTTACGTCGATCTGTGCGGCGAGCCAGCCTGGATGCGCCACATGATCGACGCGCACGAAGGCGAAGCGACGCGGACCGGTGCGCGCATCGTGTTCTCCTGCGGCTTCGACTCGATCCCATTCGATCTCGGCGTGCTGACGTTGCAGGAGGCGGCAAAGGCCAAATACGGCGCCCCAGCACCGCGCGTGAAAGGCCGCGTGCGGAAAATGCAGGGCACGTTCTCGGGCGGCACCGCGGCCAGCCTCAAGGCGACGCTGGCTGCCGCCGCGCGCGATCCCGGCATCGTCAAGCTGCTGACCAGCCCGTTCGCGCTGACGCCGGGCTTCAGCGGACCGCACCAGCCGACCGGGTTGCTCCCCGAATACGATACGACCCTCTCGGCCTGGGTCGCACCGTTCGTGATGGCGCCGATCAACACCAAGAACGTCCACCGCACGAACTTCCTGCTCGGCGAGGCCTATGGCGCGGACTTCGTCTATGACGAGATGATGGTCGCCGGCCTCGGCGATCTCGGCAAGGTAGCGGCCGAAGCGATCGCCAAGTTCAATCCGTTCTCGGGCGACAAGGGGCCGAAACCCGGCGAAGGCCCGTCGAAGGAGGAGCGCGACGCCGGCCATTACGACCTTCTGTTCGCAGGCATCATGCCCGACGGCGAGCGGATCGACGCGGTCGTCACCGGCGACCGTGATCCCGGCTATGGCTCGACCAGCAAGATGATCGCCGAGGCGGCGCTGTGCCTCGTCCAGGACGTGGAGGGCGATGGCGGGATCTGGACACCGGGTGCGCTGATGGGGGCGAAGTTGCGCGACCGGCTGGTGGCGAAGGCGGGGCTGACCTTCACGGTCGGGTGATCAACCGCGGAAAAACCGCGTGGCGATCCAGGCAATCAGCACCGAGACGATGATGGCGATCGGCACGGCGAGACGTCGGCGTCGCTCGATCGCAGCATAATGCGCGTCGAGATCGAAGTAAAAGCGGCCTGGTGCGGTTTCGCGGACGATGCCGTTGGCGCGCAGCCGATCGAAAGCCGCCTGCTCCCAGGCATCACGCGGTAGGAAGGCGATCGCATCGTCGGGTCCGATCGCGTGTCGCGCCAGAAACAGCCCCGGGATGACTCCGCGGATCCGATGCGGTCGCAACGCCATCGGCATGCCGGATGGAGTCAGATTTACCGGCGAGAGCTTATTCGGCAAGCGCGAAGACCGTCGCCGCCGCCGCAACGCTTGCAGCGACGCCCGATACCCCGACGATCGCTGCGGCTCGAAGTCGTACCGACGCGCGAAATGCGCCAAGTTTGCGGGCGTCGAGATGGTAACGCCCGGCCCCGTCGTCGACGATCGCGCCATAGACTCGAAGTTGGCGAAATATCCGCGCGTCGTTCGCGACATAGGGGATCGCACGATCAGCCGACGTGGCCCGTGCCGCAACGAAATCCTTGACGATCCGTCGACGCGATCGGCCTAGAATAAGTCCCCTCATACTCTTCCCCCCGCGCCGATCTCGCATAGCGCGGGGGGTTTGCGCAAATCCTAACGTCGCTTGCCTTGGTGGCGGATGTTCGCCGGGCGACCACGTCGCTTGATCTCGCGCACCGGCTTGCGGCCGCCCCGTGGAGGCTGTGCGGCCCCCTTCCCCTCGGGCATCTCGAAGCGCAGAGCGCCCGAAACCGGGTTCGCCTCTGCCAAGCGCAACTCCAGCGTCTGCCCTTGCGCGAAAACGTCGCCACTATGCTCGCCGGTCAGCGTCCGCGCGCCCTCGTCGAAGCGGAAATACTCGCCGCCCAGATCACGCACCGGCATCAGGCCATCGCCCCCGATCCCCTCGACCGTCGCAAAGAAGCCGAAATTGGTCACGCCGGTGATCCGCACGTCCATCACCTGGCCGATGCGCTCCGACAGGAACGCCGCGACATAGCGATCCGTGGTGTCGCGCTCGGCCTCCATCGCGCGACGCTCCAGCCGGCTGATGATCTCGCCGACCGACTCCATGTTGGCCGCATCGTCCGCCGGCAACCCGCCCTCGCCAAGGCCGTAGGCGGACACCAGCGAACGGTGGACGAGCAGATCGGCATAGCGCCGGATCGGCGAGGTGAAGTGCGCGTAACTGCCGAGACTGAGGCCGAAATGCCCGTGGTTGCCGGGCGCGTAATAGGCCTGGGTCTGGGTGCGGAGGATCTGCTCCATCACCTGCGGCCGGAAATCCGCGTCGCCGATCCGCTCGATGATATGGTTGAACGTCGCCGGACGAACGACCTGCCCGAGCGCGAACGGCACGTCGAACGTCTCGAGATATTCCTTCAGCCCCGCCAACTTCTCGCGGCTCGGCGGCTCGTGGATGCGGTACATCACCGGCGCCTTCTTCGCCTCCAGCGCCTTGGCGGCGGCAACGTTGGCGGCGATCATGTAGTCCTCGATCAACCGGTGCGCATCGAGCCGTTCGCGCGGCGACACCGACATGATCCGTCCCTGCTCGTCGAGCACCACGCGACGCTCCGGCAAATCGAGATCGAGCGGCGCCCGCGCATCCCGCGCTTTGGCCAGCGCATGCCAGCAAGCCCAGAGCGGCTGCAATACGCTCAGCATATCGCCGCGCTCGTCCACCACCGGCGGTGTGGCGTCGATGATCGCCTGCGCTTCTTCATACGCCAAGTTCGCCGCGATCCGCACGACCGCGCGCGTGAACCGCCATGATTTGAGCGAACCGTCCTTGCCGATCCTGAGATGGCATGCGAGCGCCGCCCGGTCCGCGCCCTCCTTCAGCGAACATACCTCCGCCGACAGGATCTCGGGCAGCATCGGCACGACGCGGTCGGGGAAATACACCGAGTTCCCGCGCCGCCGCGCCTCGCGGTCGACCTCGGACTTCGGCCGCACGTAAAAGCTGACATCGGCGATCGCGACGATCGCCTTCCAGCCGCCGGCGTTGGAGGGATCGTCATCCGCCTCCGCCCACACCGCATCGTCGTGATCGCGCGCATCCTCAGGATCGATCGCGACGATCGGCAGGTCGCGCAGATCCTCGCGGCCCTCCCCTAGCGGCAGTTTCGACACCCGTTCCGCCTCGTCGAGCGCCTCCTGCGAGAACACGTCCGGAATGCCGAGCTTGTGGATCGCGATCAGCGAGAAACTGCGCGCCGCAAATGGATCGCCCAGCTTCGACACGACGCGTGCCGCGATCTTGGGCGGTTTACCCGCGAGTTCCGCCAACACCAGATCGCCCGGCGCCGCGCCACCTGCGTCCGCAACCGCGAACTCGCGCCGCTCGCGCTTGTCGACACCGGTCAGCCACAGCCGCCCCGCCTCCTCGCGCAACACGCCGAGCACCTGCTCGGAGGCAGGCGCGAGCACCTTCATCGGATGCGCGATCCAGCCGTTCCCGGCCTCCTCGGTCCGCGCCAAAATGCGTTCGCCGACGCCAAGCGCACCACGTTTCCGTTCGCGAACGCGCAGGCGTGGCGGCGGTACGCCTTCCGCCTCCCAGCGCTCCGGGACCGCCCAGACGTTGCCGCCGTCGTCGACATCGGCGATCCGCAGCACCGTCACCTTGGGGATGCCGCCCATCTTGTGGAACGCGCGACCGGGGGCACTGTCGATCAACCCCTCGTCGGCCATGTCCTTCAACAACGCTTTGAGCCCGATCTTGTCCTGCGCGCTGAGCCCAAAGCCCTTGGCGATCTCGCGCTTGCCCGCGGGCACGTCGGAGGTGGCGATGAAGTCGAGGATCTGCTCGCGCGTCGGAAGACCGGCTTTTGGTTTGTACATCGCACACAGATAAGCACGCCAACCCGTTCCGTCACCCCGGCTTCACTCGGACCGACAGCATCCGGAAGGAATGGAAGATAACTTATCCGGTACGGGATTGACGCTGAAAACGCCTGCCGACCAGGAGGACAGTCCTCCAGTTTCGAGCAATCGGTACGCCATTTTTGGCTTTAGGGCTTGCAACGGGTCCAGATGGGCATAGTCTACTGAAAACATTGAAGGAGAGGCATGATGGCAACGCCCCTGAAGCTCGAAGCGGACCCCGAGGACAAAAACCTCGTCATCCTGCAAAGCCTTATCTGCCTCCTGCGAGAGAAGAACGTTCTCTCTCGCGCGGATATCGAGGAGCTGTGCGACAAGGTTCAGGCCCGGGTCGCCAATCACGATAGCGATCCACTTCCTTGCCAGATGAACGGCGCGCTGGCCGCAGCGACCGAAGTCGCACAGATCGGCGATTATATCGGGCGCAAATACGGTGGAAAGCATCGTCGCGTGGTGTGATGCCCTAGCGAGTCGTCAAGCCAGGCGAAGACGATCGACTGTGCGATAGCGTCGCGCGACCGCAACGCGCCGCGCAACCTCAAGCAGAGCGCCGTGCGCGAGGCCGGTCGCACCTTGGCGGTGTTATTATGCCACCGAAACCGCGCGCAACAAATATATCTATGACAACCGGCGTTCAGCCAGGGTCTGCGGAAAACAGTAAGCTCCCGCCGATCGCCACAGCTCTTAGCTGGCGACGAAGCAAGTCTCGCCAGCGACCCGCAACCGGCCACAGATATCCGCCGCCTGGTTCGCGCTGCCCGCGTTCACGCGCAAACGATACAGGGTCCGACCACCCGTCGCGACCGGCTGGACCGACTTGCCGAGCGCACCGACATACGCGAACCGCTTCGAGAAGTTCGTCCAGGCCGCGTTGGCGACTGCTTCGCTTGGATACGCACCGAGCTGGACCAGCGAACCGCCAGTAGCCGCGCCAGCGCCACTCGGCTTCGACGCTGACAGCGGTGCCTTGGCGACCAGCCGACCACCCGATGCGGGAACCTGTGCGACCGCGTTGCGGCCCGCTGCGTCGTCAGCCTTGGCCGCGGCCGCACGCTTGCCGTCGACCGGCGCTTCCGGCACGCCGCGCAGATCGATCGCGCCGTTGCCCGACTTGCCCGCACTGGTCGCGATCGCCGAGTCGCCCTCGCCCTTGACCTTCAGGCCGCCGGCATCGTCGGGCTTGACCTTGTAGTCGCCTTCCTGCGCGGCGATCATCTGGCCATCGCCGGTCGGCGCGCGCTGTTGCAGCTTGTAGATGCCGAAGATGATCGCCGCGAGCACCGCGAGACCGAGCACGACGAGCGCAATGACGCGGCCGATGCCAACGGTTTCCTGCTCGTCCGGTTCGACGGTTTCGAGCCAGGGGAGCCGGTCTTCCTCGCGCAGATCCATGTCTTCGGCCATCACTTCATCTCCGAAACCGCTTCGACACCCATGATGGCGAGGCCGTTATGAATAATCTGCCCTATAGCGGACGCCAAGAAAAGCCGTGCCGCGGTCGCCTGTGGATCCTCGATCACCAGGAAACGACGGTCAGGACGGTCGTTTCCGACATTCCACAGCGCATGGAACGCAGCCGCCAAGTCATAGAGATAGAACGCAATTCTATGCGGTTCGCGCGCGGTCGAGGCGATCTCGACGAGCCGGGGGAACTGCGCCGCAAGCTGTACGAGCGCCAGTTCGTCCGTATCAAGCCGGGACAAATCCGCAGAAATAGGCGTGATTCCGGCCTCTTCCGCACGCCGATGCAGCGATGCGATGCGGGCGTGCGCGTACTGGACGTAGAAAACCGGGTTGTCCTTCGACGCCTCGACCACCTTGGCGAAGTCGAAATCCATCTGCGCATCGGACCGGCGAGTCAGCATCGTGAAGCGCACGACATCCTTGCCGACCTCGCGCACGACATCGGCCAACGTGACGAAATTGCCCGACCGCTTCGACATCTTGACCGGCTCGCCGTTGCGCAGCAGCCGGACCATTTGGACGAGCTTGACGTCGAACCGCGTCTTGCCGCCGGTCAGCGCCGCGACCGCCGCGACGATCCGCTTGACCGTGCCGCCATGATCCGCGCCCCAGATGTCGATCAGTTGGTCGGCGCTCTGGCTCTTCTGGAAATGATAGGCGAGATCGGCGCCGAAATAGGTCCACGACCCGTTCGACTTCTTGATCGGGCGATCCTGGTCGTCGCCGAACTGCGACGAGCGGAACAGCGGCAGCTCGACCGGCTCCCAATCGTCGGTCGTCTCGCCCTTCGGCGCTTCGAGCACGCCGTCATAGACCAGATCGCGCGACCGCAATTCCGCCTCGGCTGCCTCAGGCTTCTTCGCAGCCTGAAGTTCGGCCTCCGACGCGAACACCTCGTGCTCGATCCCGAGCAAGGCCAGATCGGCACGGATCATCACCATCATCGCGGCGACCGCCTGCGTGCGGAAGATGACCAGCCATTCGCTCTCGGGCGCGCCGACGTAGCGGTCGCCGAACTCCTTCGCGAGCGACTGGCCGACGGGGACGAGATAGTCGCCCGGATACAGGCCCTCGGGGATCTCGACGGTTTCGCCGAGCGCCTCGCGGTAGCGGAGGTGGACCGAGCGCGCGAGCACGTCGACCTGACCACCGGCATCGTTGACGTAATATTCGCGGATCACCTTGTGGCCGGCAAATTCGAGCAGGCTGGCAAGTGCATCGCCGACCACTGCACCACGGCAATGCCCCATGTGCATCGGACCGGTCGGGTTTGCCGAGACATACTCGATGTTGACGGTGATCCCGTCGCCCTGCTTCGACCGGCCGTAGTCGGCGCCCGCCTCGGGAATCGCGGCGAGTTCGGCGCGCCAGGCGTCGTCCGTGAGCTTCATGTTGATGAAGCCGGGTCCCGCGACGCTCGCCGAGGCGACGTCATCGAGCTTCGACAGTTCGACGACCAGCGCATCCGCGAGCACGCGCGGATTGGTCTTGGCGGGCTTGGCGAGCACCATCGCGGCGTTGGTCGCGAGATCGCCGTGGCTCGTGTCGCGCGGCGGCTCGACCGTAACGTTCTTGCGGTCGAGACCAGCCGGCAGCATCCCCGCCGCGGTCAGCGTGTCGAGCGCCGCATCGATATGCGCGGCGAAACGGGTGTAGAGCGTCATGGCAGTCCCGGTACGTCAAGGAAACGCGCGCTCTAGACCATCGCGGCTTTGCGCTCAATTTTAATCCCGTTGGAGGGACGGGTGATACGTGTCGACCAGTCCCACCGTCATTCCCGCGAAGGCGGGACGCCATACTGGCTAGCCAGGCGAGGTATAGCTGCCGTCCCGAGATATGGGTCCCCGCCTCCGCGGGGATGACGGATGGGATGGGGCACATGTTTAGCCCCCCCGTCATCCTGACGAAAGTCAGGAGCCAGGGTTATAAAGGGCGACATGTGGTACTCTGGGTCCTGACTTTCGTCAGGATGACGGACTTGGTGAAGGTTGCGGCTCTTCCGGTAAAGAAGCGCGGGCGAGCGGCGACTCGGTCGGGCGCATCTACAGCCCCCCCAACACTCAGACCCGCACCAGCCCTTCAACCACCGCCGTCCTTGCGCTCGCAGGAAACAACGCGGCCATCGCACGGGCTGGCTCGACGCCGAAATGCGACGACACCGCACCGCCGATGAACGCGTCGAGTTGCATCGTCGGTTTCAGATCGCGTGCCTCGTACAGCGCGGCGGGCGCGAGGCCCGGCCAGTCGGACACTACCCTGCCCCCTTTCACGCCGCCGCCGAACAGCATCGCCGATGTCCCCGTGCCATGATCCGTCCCCCCGGTGCCATTGACCGCGACGGTCCGTCCGAACTCGGTCGCGACCAGCACCATCGTGTCCGCCCATAACGGCCCCAGCCCCGCCTGCAGCGATGCGACCATCGCGTCGAGGCCCTTCAATTGCGCGGTCAGCCGGCCGCGTTGGCCGGTGTGCGTATCCCAGCCGCCGGTCTCGATCATCGCGATCCGCGCGCCGGTGTCGGGCTTGAGCAACCGCGCGGCGAGCGCACCGGTCGCAGCCGCATTGCGCCCGCCGTCCTGCGCGAGATCGCTGGTGAGTTGCCGCGTCGCCATCGCCTCGCTCCACAGGCCGTGCAGTTGCTGGTCGCCCTCGTACAACATCGCGACGCGTTGCAGCAGATCGTCGGACGCGTCCGGCAGGCTCGACGGCGCATAGGACGCCACCTCGCGCCGCCCCCGCAGCGCCATCGGCACGGTCGCCGCGACCGCGATTGCGCGTGCCTCGTCCGCAGGCAGCACGCCGAGCAGCCGGTTGAGCCAGCCGTCGCGGACCTGATACGCGCTGACCCCACCCGTTTCGAGCACGTTCTGGCCGTCGAAATGCGACCGATCCCGGTAGGGCGACGCGATCGCGTGCGCGAACAGCGCCTGGCCTTGTTTGTAGAGCACGGCACTCGCGGTCATCGCCGGGTGCAGCGTGAACATGCCGTCGAGCTTGGCGCCCGTCGCAAAGTCCGCCGCGAGATCGCCGCGCACGCCCGCAAACGCCGGATCGCCGACCGCACCGATCGTGCCGAGACCATCGGCCGCGCCGCGCTGGATGATGAAGACGAACCGCTTGTCGGTCGCCGCGCGCGCAAAGGCGATGCGAGGCGCGAAGGCGGACGCCAGCACGCCAAGCGTCCCGGTGGTGAGGAAGGAACGACGGTCGAGCATGACTATCTCCGCAGCGATTCGGGGGCGACGAGCAACAGTGCGAGCGCCTGCGCGGGGCTTTCCGCGCGAGACAGGCCCTGCGCAGTGGTGGGGCTGAGCGAGGCGGGGTATAGCGTCGGCGCCAACGCCCGCGCATCGACCGCCCCCGCCCGCGCGGCAAACCGTTCCGCCGCCTCCACACGCCGCAGGATCGCGTCGGGGCCGGCCCATGCTGCGGCGATATCGTCGTACCCGATCGGCTGCCCCGGCTGCCAGATCGGCTGGCCGAGCTGGTTCATCATCCCCACCGTGACACCGGGCTGGACCGTCGTCGTGCCGAGCGCGCGCTGGGTCGAGACATACCATTCCCATGGCGACTTGAACTTCACGGGTTGCGCCACCCATGCCTCGGGCGAGGCAACCAGCGCGCGATAGACCGTCGGCAGGTCGCCGCCCGATTTCAGGAACGCCGTCTTCAGCCGTGCGACCATCGCCGGGGGCGGCGTATCGCCGGCAAAATGCCGGGCGAGCTTGGTCGCGATGTGCGTCGCCGTCGCGGGGTGGACCGCGAGATCGGACAGCACCGCCTGTGCCTGCGCTTCCCCCGCCGCGGGATAGAGCTTGCCCATGACGGTTCGATCGCCGGGCTGATGAACGTCGTCGAGGAACAGGAAGGCGCCCGCGCGCGAATCGTCCTGGACGCGCGCACCGGGGCCACGACCGATGCCCGCGACCGTCCAGCCGGTCATCGCGCGCGCGAATTCGGTGACGTCGGCCTGACTGTAGCCGCTGCGGACGCCGAGCGTGTGCAACTCCATGATCTCGCGCGCGAGATTCTCGTTCAATCCGGTGCGTCGTTTGGTCTTCCGGACGGCAAAGGGACTGTCCGGACCGATCGACACCGCCTGGTCGAGATACAGCAGCATCGCCGGATGCCGCTCGACCGCGTTCAGCATGTCGGCGAACTTGCCCAGCACATGCGGGCGGATCGCCTCGAACTCCATTGGCCCGGCGAGCGCCATTACCTCGAATTTCTCGGTCGAGACCGCGAAATGGTTCGCCCAGAAATGCACGAGTCGCTCGACGAACGGCGCGTCGCCGGTCAGCGCCGCCATCGTCCGCGCCGCAACCGCCGCACCGTAATCACTGCGGCTCTGCTTGCCGATGACCTGTCGCGCCTCCTGCCGCGCCGCCGTTCCGGGATCGATCGCGCCCGGCGTGGCAGGAGGCTGCACCATGGTTGGAAGGGCAACGCCCGGGGGCACGGGGGCGGGACTCATCGCGCCGGACATCGTGGGACCGGAGACCGCGGGCTTCCCGCCCATGCCGATCGCAACTTTCGGCGTGCGCGGCCCGAACTGCGCCTTGATCGCCTTTTCCTGCGCATAATAGGCGACGAGCCCGACCGAAATCCCGGCAGTCGAGGGCGCGGTTGCGATCACCGCCGGCCGCGGCTCGAACCCTTCGCGCTGTGCCAACACCCACTTCGCCGGATCGCCGGCAATGGTATCACCGGGCCTTGCGCCGAGGCCAAACCGATTGAGCGCTATACTGGAAGCAGACACGACGCTTCTCCTTCGTCACCCGGCGTACGCGTCAAATGTCGTGCAAGTATGTCACGCGCGCCGCTGGTCGCATCCGCGCTGCAATTCGTCGTTGCACGGTACGCAATCGCGACGGATAGGTTTGCAATTGCAACTGATGCTGCACCGCAATATTTCATTGGATCGAGAGTTGGGTGGAGACTCGATCCGGCTCGATGCACCACGCGGGAGACACGATCATGCGCAACGCTATCAAGATCATCGCAGCAGCAGCGGCAGCCCTCACCTCGACGATCGGCATGGCCGCCGACGCCAAGCAGAGCTTCGTCCACGAGGGCAGCACGTATGTCTACACCTCGACGCAGGACGGCAGCCGCCAAGTTATCGACGGCCACCGCTATCCGTCGGGGCAGAAGTTCCACCTGATCGTCCGCGGCGATCGCGTATCGGGTGTGTCGGGCGGCGTTCCGGTCGCGTTCAAGACCATCGAGGCCAATGGCGCGGCTGGCGGCATCGCTGCGGTTACGCGCTGAGCTGACTTCTTCGTGAGACGGCATGACGGCGGTAGGACTTCGGTCCGGCCGCCGTTTTGCGTTTGGTTTCAGACACCGCCGTCATCCTGACGAAAGTCAGGATCCAGGGTAACGGGCGATGCCCTTAGTGGCTCTGGATCCTGACTTTCGTCAGGATGACGGACGAACGATGTCTCTGCCTCAGAACCCTTCGGGCAGGTCGATCGGGCCGACCAGTTCGCGGTAGCGCGATACGGCATACCGGTCCGTCATGCCCGCGATGAAATCCGCGATATGCCTGCTGCGGTCAGGATCCTCCGCAGGCAGGCGGTCGCGCCATTCCTCGGGCATGGTCATCGGATCGTTGCGATAGACCGCGAACAGGCCTGAGACGATTCCGTGTGCCGCATCCGCCGCGGCAAGCTGGCGCGGGTGGTGATAGAGATTGGCGTACATGAAGCGCTTCAGGTCGCGCTCCGCCTCGCGCATCTCGGGCGAGAAGCCGACCAGGCATTGGCCGGCATCGCGGACGTCGTCGACGCTGGTGACGCCGCTCGCCGCGATCCGCTGGCGCGTCTCGGCGATGAGGTCGTTGACCATCGTCCCGATCTGCGTGCGGACGAGTTCGCCGACCAGACGCTTCGGCTCGATATCGGGAAAGCGCCGTCGCACGTCGTCCCAGCCGCGCGCGACCAGTGGCACCGCCAGCATCTGGTCGAGCGTCAGCAACCCGGCGCGAAGACCGTCGTCGATGTCGTGATTGTCGTAGGCGATATCGTCGGCGATCGCCGCAACCTGCGCTTCGAGGCTCGAGAAACTGGTCAGAGCGAGTGGGTATTCCGCATCCGCCGTCGCCAGCGCCCAACCCGGATGCCGCACCGGGCCGTTATGCTTGGCGAGGCCCTCGAGTGCTTCCCACGTCAGGTTCAGCCCGTTCCACAACGGATACGGCCGCTCGATCGTCATCAGCGTGCGTAGCGTGTGGCCGTTGTGATCGAACCCGCCCTGCCCCTTCAGCGCCGCCTTCAGCGCATCCTCGCCGGCATGGCCGAACGGCGGATGACCGATATCGTGCGCGAGACACAGCGCCTCGGTCAGGTCCTCGTTCAGCGCCAGCGTCCGCGCGATCGTCCGGCCGATCTGCGCAACCTCGAGACTGTGCGTCAGGCGGACGCGGAAATGATCGCCGTCGGGCGCCATGAACACTTGGGTCTTGTGGCGCAGTCGCCGGAAGCTGATCGAGTGGATGATCCGGTCGCGGTCGCGCTGGAAGGCGTCGCGCGGGCCACGGACGGACCCGTTCTGTTCCTCGTGAAGCCGTCCTTTGCTGCGCGCCGGGTCCGATGCCCAGGGCGCGCGGTAACTCACTTCGACTGCCCGAGTGCGAACGCGCTCACTTCGCAGGAAGCTTCGTGATGATCTCGCCGGGATCGCTGGTGAAGGTGAACGTCGAGACGCCTTCCTTGGCGAGCTGGTTGACGAAGGTGCGTGCTTCCGCATCGGTCTTGAACGGGCCGGCGAGCACGCGGTTGGTGGCCTTCCACGGTGCAGTCCAGCCGCCGCGAGCGCCGAATACGGTCGGTGCCTTGGCCTTCGCCTTCTTCCAAGCCTTGGGTAGGTCACCCTCGGTCGCGCCGGTCGACACCTGCACCCAGACCCGCTCGGGATTGGCGCGCGCGATCCGCTTTTCCTCGGCCGCGGCCTTATCGGCGGCGAGCTTCTCAGCCGCGGCGGCCTTCTTCTCGGCCAGCGCCTTCTTGTCCGCGATCGCTTTTCTCGCAGCCGCCTTCTTATCGAGGGCAGCCTTCTTGTCCGCGGCGAGCTGCTCGGCGGCGATCTTCCTGGCCGCTGCGTCACGCTCGGTCTTGGCCTTGGCCTCCGCAAGCACGCGTTCGGCATCGTCGGGCATGGGGACAGCGGCCTGCGTCACGACGGGCGCGGGATGCATCGGTGCGACACCGAGTTCGGAAGCGGGGATCGACAGCCCCGCGACGATCCGCGCGAGGATCGAGTCCTCGCTCGCCGCAACCGCGCGCGGCGGGATCGCGGCGGCCACCTCGACCGGCGGCGTCGAGGGTGTCGCACCAGCGGAGAAACCGGGGCTCGGCAGCGGCGCGGCGCTGGCCTGCCGTACGGGCACCGGCTGTACGGATGTCGGCTGGGCCGCTGCCTGCTGCACCGGCGCCGGTTGCACGGGGCTCGCCGTCGCGGATTGGGCGGGCGTACGTGTCGCTGCGGCAGCCACCGAATTGGCCACCCGCTTGTTGCTCTCCGACTGTATGCGACCAGCGGGCACCGCGGCCATCTGCGTCACGGTAGTCGCCGGCAACGCCCCGGTCGGCATTGGCGCGACCCGCGCCGCCAAAACCGGCGACGGGGTTTGCGGCCCTCCAGTCGCTGCCTGCGCGACTTGCGGCGCGCGATAGGTCGGCTGCGGCGTTGCGATGCGCCCTCCTGCTTGCACAGGCGCGGCCTGCACCGTCCGAACCGACGCCAGTTGGGGCGGTGGCGCGATCGCAGCGGGCATAGTCGACGCGGGTGTCGCCGCAACAGGCATCGTCGCAGCGGCACGCGTGGTAGTCGCGGCCATCTCGGTCCGATCCGGTTTGCCGCGCCGGTTGCGTTTGGTCTTGCCGGAGGTCGCGACGACCGCCGGTCGCGGCACGGCGGCGACCATAACCGGCGCGGTCGGATCGGGCGCCAGCATGCCCAGCGGCGGGGTCATCCGCGCGTCGGCCAGACGCGTGGGCGTCGCGTGGACCTCGCCGAAATGTACAGCGAAGGCGCGGTCGCTCGCCGGCAGGCTTGGCAGGCGCTGGAAGAACGGTTGCAGACCCTGTGCGGTGCCAGCCGGCATCATCGTCGTCGCGATCTTCTCGGCACCGGCGACGTCCCCGTTCATCGCTATGATGAACGCACGCGAGCGCCATGCGCCACGATCGCTCTTGAGCAGCAATGGATTAAGCTGCTGGATCGCAAGCTCGGGCTTGCCCGAGATACCGAGTGACAACGCGTAGCGCCTGATCGTCTCGTCATCGGGCGCATCGCGGAGTGCCACGCGGTAATCGCGCTGCGCCCGGTCCTGCTGGCCGATCAGGTCATAGGCGAGGCCGCGGTCGGCGGCGAACTTGCGCGGATCGAGGCCGAGACCCTCCGCCTGCGCGTAATAACGCAGCGCTTCGCCCGGACGCTCGGACCGGACGAGAATCGACGCCATCCCCGCCTTCGCACGACCATCACGCGGGTTCACCTTCTCGGCGCGCGCGAACAGCGCCGCGGCACCGCTGAGATCGCCGAGCCCCATCGACAGATCGCCGGCCTTTATCAGCGCATCGATGTCGCGCGGATTGCTGGCCAGCTGGCGCATCACGTCGCCGAGCTTGTCCGCATCGGTCGTGCCCGGAAGTGCCTGGACGACGCCTTGCGCGGACGCGGCGGACGGCGCGGTCGCGAGCACGAGTGCCAGCGCAGCGGTCAGGAAATGATGGGACGAGCGGGTCATGAGGATCATCTGTCTAGACGCCAGCCCGACCGAACCGGCAATGTTTGCGTGCGCGGGTCGCGGCGAACCGGGGCGCGGTGGCGACGAACGATGCGTTGGGCAGAGTCATTCGCTCAAGAGCAGTATCTATCAGCTTGTGACACGCCTTCCTCCTAGATGCTCCGTCACCCCGGACGTGTTCCGGGGTCCATCGTGCCGCGTATCGCTGATCGGCGAGCTGCGGTGCGGTGGATGCCGGAACAAGCCTGGCGTGACGGAGCTTTCGAGGCGCGCTTCAAACTCAAACCCGTCAGTCGACCTCCCGCCGACAGGATGATTCCCGGCTTACTGGTTGTTCTGACGATGCAGGAAGCGGGGGATGTCGAGCGGGTCCTGAGGGGCCGCTTCGCCGTCTTCCTTCGCAGCACCGCGTGCCGCATTCGACATGCGCTCGAACAACGTACCGCCGAGCTTGACGCGCGGTGCGGCGGGAACCGCCTCGGGGGCAGCCTCGGCACCCGGAGCGAGCCAGCGGCGACGTGCACCACCTTCGTCGGCAGCGGGCGTCGGCACCGGAACAGCCGGCGCGATCGGTGCGCGAGCGGGCGGGACGGACGATGCCGAAGCTGGGCGCGCGATCGGACCACGACCGTAAGGCTCGTCGCCATACGTGCGCGGCGCGGGCGCCGGCTGCGGTGCAGGAGCAACCGGCGCAGGCGCGGCCTGCGGCACCATCGTCTCGGCACCGAGCACCAGCTCGTCATCCGACTTCGACGCCGACGGCTCGACTTCCGACGACGCGTTCAGGTCGAGCGGCTCTTCGTCGGCGGACGACGCAGCAGGCGCGGCCGACGATGCGGCAGGCTCGCTCGGACGGAACGAGGTGTTCTCGTCCGTCTTGCGCGATCCGAAGCTGAACGAGCGGGTCGGCTCGGGTGCAACCTCGGGTGGACGCGCGTCGGCGTCGATCCCGGTCGCGACGACCGAGACGCGAATCTTGCCTTCGAGCTCCTGGTTGAACGCCGAGCCCCAGATGATGTTCGCATCGGGATCGACCAGGTCGCGGATGTGATTCGCGGCTTCGTCGACTTCGAGCAGGCGCATGTCGTCGCCGCCGGTGATCGAGATGATGACGCCCTTCGCGCCGCGCATGCTGACGCCTTCGAGCAGCGGGTTCGAGATCGCCTTCTGCGCAGCTTCGAGCGCACGGTTGTCGCCGCTAGCCTCGCCGGTGCCCATCATGGCCTTGCCCATCTCCTGCATCACCGAGCGGACGTCGGCGAAATCGAGGTTGATGAGGCCCGGCATCACCATCAGGTCGGTGATGCTGCGGACGCCCTGCTGGAGCACCTCGTCCGCCATCGTGAACGCTTCCTTGAAGGTCGTGTTCGCGTTGGCGATGAGGAACAGGTTCTGGTTCGGGATGACGATCAGCGTGTCGACATACTTCTGCAGCTCGTCGATGCCGCCCTCGGCCGACTTGGCGCGACGATTGCCCTCGAACGCGAACGGCTTGGTCACGACGCCGACGGTCAGGATGCCCATGTCGCGCGCCGCCTTGGCGATGACCGGCGCTGCGCCCGTGCCCGTGCCGCCGCCCATGCCGGCGGTGATGAAGCACATGTGCGCGCCCTCGAGCATCTTGGCGAGCTGGTCGATCGTCTCTTCGGCGGCCGCGCGACCGATCTCGGGACGCGAACCGGCGCCGAGACCCTGCGTGATCTTGGTGCCGAGCTGGATCCGCTGCGGGGCGGTCGACTGCTTCAACGCCTGCGCGTCGGTGTTCGCCACGAGGAAGTCGACGCCCTGGACGTCGGCCCGCATCATGTTGGCGATCGCGTTGCCGCCTGCGCCGCCGACGCCGATCACCGCGATGCGGGGGGCCAGATCGTCCACTTCGGGACTAAGGAATTCGATGCTCATCGCCGTTCTCCGCACAACCCGGTAGATACGCTACGGCCGGGCCCCTGATTAATCTGTGTGCACCAACGTCACGGCCTGTTCCAGCCGAAATAACGCCAGACGCTTCGAAACTCTTAATAATTCGCGCGTGCTGCCTGAATCAACTTGCGCATCATGCCCATACCCTTTGGCCGATGGACAGTCGTCCGCTGCGGCGCGAGCCCGCGAAGGTCGATCGGGTTGGTCGCCGCATAGAAGGCCAACCCCGCTAGCGTCGCGAACGCCGGTCCGCCATGCGCTTCCGGCAGCGCGGTCAGACCACGCGGTCGACCGATCCGCACCGACCGCCCGAGCGCCTGTTGCGCGTAATCGGCGATGCCCTTCAGCTCCGCACCACCGCCGGTCAGCACGACCTGACGCCCGACCGGCCCCTCGAACTTCAGCTTGGTGAGCGCGTTGCGCACTTCGCCCATCTGATGCTCGAGCCGCTGGCGGATCACGCCGATCAGCTGCGCCTTGGTGATCTGCGCGCCTTCGCCCGCGCCGTCCTCGGCAGAGATCGGCATGACCGGGATCATGTCGTGATTATCGCGCGGGCTCGCATTGGCCGAGCCGTGGAAACACTTCATCCGCTCGGCATTCTGCCGCCGCGTGCCGAACGCGCTGGCGATATCGTCGGTAATGTCCTGCGCGCCGATCGGGATCGAGGTCAGCCCGACCAGCATGCCCCCTGCGAACAGCGACACGTTGGTGATCCCCGCCCCCATCTCGACCAGCGCGACACCAAGCTCGCGCTCCTCGTCGCTGAGGCACGCGAGCCCGGTGGCGACCGGCGAGGCGATGATCGACTTCACTTCGAGATGCGCCGACCGCACGCAGAGATCGAGGTTGCGCACCGGCGAACCGTCCGCCGCGACGACATGGATGTGCACGCCGAGCCGATCGGCGTGCAGACCGAGCGGCGTCTTCACCCCCGTAAGCCCGTCGAGCGTATAGAGCGCCGGCTGCGCGTGCAGCACCATGCGGCCCTGCGGATCGATCGAGTTGCGCCCGGCGGCAAGCAACGCATCGATATCCTGCTGCTCGACGCGGTGACCGCCCAGTTCGAACTCGACCTCGGCGACGTCGGACACGAGCCCACCGGCCGAGAATCCGACCCAGACATTCTCGATGTTGATCCCCGCGATCCGCTCGGCTTGCTCGACCGCCTCGCGCACCGCCGCCTCGGTCGTCGCCATGTCGGCGATATAGCCGCGCTTGACGCCGCGGCTCTCGCGCTGGCCGGTGCCGAGCACGATCAGCTCGCCGCCGTCCCCCTTTTGCGCGATCATCGCCGAAACCTTCGACGACCCGATATCGAGCGCCGTGATCAGCCCTTCCGGTGCCACCTTTGCCATGTCATCCCTCCCCGCCCGTTACGTTCGCGCCCGCCGTTTGCGACGGAGTATTCACAGTCTCGCCTGCCGCCGGCGCGCTTGCCCCCGCGCTGGCAGGTGCCGGCACGTCGACGCTGTGCGCCAGGCTCGCACCCGGCTTGCGCGCGACCAGCTTGGTCGGATCGCGCATGTCGAACCGGATCCAGCCGCGCCCCAGCAACGGCCGCGCGCCATCCAACTCGGCGAACTTCACGAGCGCACGCGGCGCACCGTCTTCCGGCAGCGCCAACGTCTCGCCGCTCTCGAAGGTAAGATCCCAGCGCCGATTGCCAACCCAAGTCGCCGCCTTCACGCGCGGCTTCAGCGCAGGCGCGGCGGCGAGCAGCGTCTGGTACGACGCCTCCTGTCGATCCGCGCCCGGACCGATCACCAGCGGCAGGTTCGGGATCGCATCGGGCTGAACCGGCTCGAGCAGCACCCCCGACGAATCGATCAGCGTGAGCTGGCCATTGTCTTGCCACACCGCCGCGGGGGTCCGCTCGACGATATCGACCAGCATCGTGTTCGGCAGCCGCCGCGAGACGTGCGCGTCCGCGATCCAGCCATAGCGCAGCAGCTTCTGGCGGACCGCCTCAAGGTCGACGGACAACATCGACGTCTGGTTCTGCTTGTCCTCCAGCGCGACCGCGTAGACCGACATGCGGTCCATCCGCTTGAGCCCCGTGACCTCGATCTGCTCGACCTTGAAGCCCGCACGCCCGGCACCCTCGGCCACCGCCGCGCCGATCATGCCGGGAATGCCGACCCACGTCGCTGCCGCAATCGCCACCGCGCCGCCCGCGCCGAGGATCGACCAGGTCGCGATTTTCCGGAGCGTATCCTCGCTGACCGGGAGCATCCCGACCAGCCGGTCCATCACCGACACCTTCTTGACCGCGACCTTCCGGCGCGGGGCGGGCCGCTTGGGCGGCGGACCGCGCTTAATCGTGCGGCTCATGGAGAAGGATGGTCCTGAAGCGCTTCGTCGACGATTGCCTGGACCAGCTCGGCATAGCTCATGCCGATATGTCGCGCCTGTTCGGGCACGAGGCTCAAAGGCGTCATCCCCGGCTGCGTGTTCACCTCGAGCAGGAACAGCCCATCGACGCCGCGCTCGTCATCCCAGCGGAAGTCCGACCGCGACGCGCCCTTGCAGCCAAGCAACCGGTGCGCTTCGAGCGCGAGGCTCTTGCACGCATCGGTGATCTCGTCGGGGATTTCGGCCGGGCAGACGTGGACCGTCATCCCGTCGGTGTATTTCGCGTCGTAATCGTACCAGCCGCTCTTGGGCTTCAACTCGGTCACGCCAAGTGCCTTGCCGCCGAGCACAGCGGTCGTCAGTTCACGCCCACGGATATAGGGCTCGGCGAGCAATTCCTCGAACTCGCCCCACGGCCCGACGCTATCGCGCGCGATCGGATTTCCGTAATTGCCGCTGTCGGTGACGATCGCCACCCCGACCGACGAGCCCTCGTTGACCGGCTTCAGCACATACGGCCGCGCCATCGGATCGCTCTCGAACAAGTCCGCCGACTTGACGATCCGCCCACCTGGCATCGGCACGCCCGCGGGGACGAGCAGCAGCTTGGTCAGCACCTTGTCGATCGCGATCACCGACGTCGCGAGGCCGGAGTGCGTGTATCGCAGACCCATCAGGTCGAGCAGACCCTGCACCGAACCGTCCTCGCCAGGCGTCCCATGCAGCGCATTGAACACGAGATCAGGCTCGGCCTCGGCGAGCTTGGCGGCAACATCCCGCCCCATGTCGATCCGCGTAACCCGGTGCCCGAGCGACTCCAGCGCGTCCGCACAGCCGTTGCCCGACATCAGCGAAACCTCACGCTCCGCCGACCAGCCGCCCATCAGGACTGCGATGTGAAGCGGCGCGCTCACTGCTCCCCTCCCGCCTGCGGGAGGGGTCGGGGGAGGGGTTGATGCGAGATGCCGGTATCCAGACCGCCCTCCCCCGACCCCTCCCGCAAGCGGGAGGGGAGGTACTCACCAACCCGCTGGATTTCCCATTCCAACGTCACCCCCGAATGCGCCTTCACTTTATCCCGTACCTCTTCACCCAGCGCCTCGATCTCCGCGCTCGACGCGGACCCGAGGTTCAGCAGGAAATTGCAATGCTTCTCGCTGACCTGCGCATCACCGCGAGTCAGCCCCCGACACCCGGCCGCGTCGATCAACGCCCAAGCCTTGTGGCCCTCGGGATTCTTGAACGTCGACCCCCCGGTGCGCGAACGCAGCGGCTGCGAAGCCTCACGCTCGGCGGCGATCCGATCCATCTCCGCACCGATCACGGCGGGCTCGCCGGGCGTGCCGGAGAACACCGCTTCGACCACGACGGCGCCCGCGGGCAGGTCCGAGTGACGATAGGTGAACCCGAGTTTCTCGGCGGACCAGGTCTCGACCGAACCGTCGCGCGTGACGACGGTAGCCTCGACGAGAATATTGCTGACATCCCGTCCATAAGCCCCCGCGTTCATCCGAACCGCGCCACCAACGGTGCCCGGTATCCCACGCAGAAACTCAAGCCCGGCAATCCCAGCATCCCGCGCGGCACTGGCAACGGTAATCCCCATCGCCCCCGCACCCGCACGAACGCGGCCGTCCTGCACCGACACCTTCGCCATCGCCTTGGGGAGACGCACCACGACCCCCGGCACGCCGCCGTCGCGCACGATCAGGTTCGAGCCGACCCCGACCGGCAGCACGGGCGTCGAAGGATCAAGATCACGCAAAAATCCAGCTAGATCATTCGCCGTATCGGGCCGCACCAGTGTCTCCGCCGGCCCACCAGTCCGAAACCATATGAAAGCCGCCAGCGAAGCCCCTGCCTCGACCTTGATTCCCCTCCCGCTTGCGGGAGGGGTCAGGGGAGGGACTGACATAGCCCCGCCCGTGCCGTTGGAGGAGGCCAGAGCCCCTCCCCCGACCCCTCCCGCAAGCGGGAGGGGAGCAGAAGCGCGAGCGTTCACGCCATCACCTTCGCGCGCTCGGCAGCAATCGCATCCGCCAACCCAGCCGCCCATTTCGTGATGTCGCCAGCCCCCAGACAAACAACCAGGTCGTCAGCCTCGATCGTCGCCGCCAACTCTACCGCGAGCGCGTCAGCATCAGCAACCACACCCGCAAACCGGTGCCCCCGCCGCTTCAACCCCTCGACCAAAGCCGCCGCATCGACGCCCTCCACAGGCGCCTCGCCGGCAGCATAGACAGGCGTCACCAATACCCGGTCGGCATCGTTGAAGGCCGTCTGGAAATCCTCCATCAGATTGCCGAGACGCGAGTAACGATGCGGCTGCACCACCGCGATCACGCGGCCCTTCACACCCTCGCGCGCGGCCGCCAGCACGGCGCGGATCTCGACCGGATGATGCCCGTAGTCGTCGATGATCGTCACGCCCGCCACTTCGCCGACCTTGGTGAACCGCCGCTTCACGCCACCGAACTTGGCAAACCCCTGCTGGATCGTCGCATCCGCAATCCCGAGTTCGAGCGCCACGCCGATCGCCGCCAGCGCGTTCTGCACGTTGTGCCGCCCCGGCATCGGCATCTCGATCCCTGCAATCGTCCGCGTCGCACCATCGCGCTCGCGCACCACGCAATCGAAGCGGTTGCCGCCCGGGATCGGCGTGACCTCCACGCCGCGCACGTCCGCCTGCGCCGAGAAACCGTACGTCACCACGCGACGATCGCGCACCCGCGGCAGGATCCCCTGCACTTCCGGATGGTCGAGGCACAGCAGCGCGGCGCCATAGAACGGCACGTTCTCGACGAACTCGACGAACGCATCCTTCACCGCGTCGAACGAGCCGTAATGGTCGAGATGCTCGGGATCGATATTCGTGACGACCGCGATCGTACCATCGAGCCGCAGGAAACTGCCGTCGCTCTCGTCCGCTTCGACAACCATCCAGTCACTCGCGCCCAGCCGCGCGTTCGAGCCGTACGAGTTGATGATCCCACCGTTGATGACCGTCGGATCGACCCCGCCCGCATCGAGCAGCGCTGCCACCATCGACGTCGTCGTCGTCTTCCCGTGCGTGCCCGCAACCGCGACGGTCGACTTCAACCGCATCAGTTCGGCCAGCATTTCCGCGCGCCGCACCACCGGCACGCGCGCATTCAACGCCGCTTCGACCTCGGGGTTCGAGCGCACGATCGCGGTCGACACGACCACCACCGCGGCATCGCCGATGTTAGACGCGGCATGGCCGATCGCGACCGGGATACCCTTGTCGCGCAACCCCTGCACGACATAGCCCTCGGCCACGTCCGACCCCTGCACGCGGTAGCCGAGGTTCTTCATCACCTCGGCGATGCCCGACATCCCGATCCCGCCGATCCCGACGAAATGGATCGTGCCGATATCCGTTGCGACGCCCTTCATGCGAACTGCGCCTTGGGCTTCGAGGGCGCACCGACAGGAATACGCGACAATGGCACATCGAGGCTCTCGACCAGATCGGCTAGGTCGCTCGCCGCGTTCGGCCGCCCGCAACTCCGCGCACGCCCCGCCGCATTCTGCAACGCCGCCGGATCGAGCCCGAGTTTCTGCATCTGCTTGGCCAGTTCCACTGCGGTAAAGTCTCCCTGCGCGATCGTCCGCGCGCCACCCGCCCGCGTGATCTCGAGCGCGTTCACGGTCTGGTGGTCGTCGGTCGCTCCCGGCAGGGGTACCAGGATTGCAGGACGCCCCGCCGCGGTCAGCTCCGAAATCGTCGAAGCCCCCGCGCGTGCGATCACCAGATGCGCCCAGGCCAGTTGCTCGGGCATATCGGGCAGATACGTCGCCAGCTCGGCCGGGATATGATGCTCGGCGTACTTGGCGCGCACCGCATCGATGTCCTCGATCCGCGCCTGATGAGTCACCTGCAACCGCCGCCGGAACGTCACCGGCAGCATCGCCAGACCATCGGGCACGACCTGAGACAGGATGCTCGCCCCCTGGCTCCCACCCGTCACGAGCACGCGAAAAATCCCGTCCTCCTCCAGCAGCGGATACGGCCGCGAGCGCAGCGCCAGCACCGCCTCGCGCACCGGATTGCCGACCAGATGCGCCTTGCCCAGCAGCTTCGGCGCGAGGCGCTCGGTCGGCTCGGACGAGGTCGCGATCGCGTCCACGCGCCCCGCGACGAAGCGGTTCACGCGCCCCAGCACCGCGTTCTGCTCATGCACGGCGGTCGGGATCTTGTCCGCGAACGCCGCCAGCAGCGCCGGTAGCGCAGGATAGCCGCCAAAGCCGATCACGGCCGCCGGCTTGAAGGTCCGGTACAGCTCTCGCGCCATCGCCCGCCCGCGCCACATCTCCCGCGTGGCCCGAGCCCACCCGAGCGGCCCGCCGGTAAAACGCCCAGCCGGTAGGACATGCGTCTGGACGTCCTCGAACAGCCCCGGAAACCGCACGCCACGCGCATCGCTGACCAACGCGACACGGTGGCCACGCTTGGTCAGTTCGGCCGCGAGCGCCGCTGCCGGGACCATGTGTCCCCCGGTCCCACCGGCTGCGAGGACGTAATGCCGAGACTGATTAACGTTCATTCACCACTCCAGCGGACGACATAGGGGCTCCGCGTGAGAAACGGATTGCGCCGGGTAAACGCCAGCAGCAACCCCATGCCGACCGACAACGCGATCATCGACGACCCGCCATAGCTGATGAACGGCAGCGTCATACCCTTCGAGGGCGCGAGGCCAGTGTTCACCGCCATGCTGACCAGCGCCTGCGCACCGAACTGCGTCGCGAGGCCCGCGGAGGCCAGCAATTTGAATTCGTCCTGCTCGTCCAGCAACTTGACGAACACGCGTACCACGATCGCCAGGAAGATCACCGCGATCACCGAGCATGCGATCAGCCCGAATTCCTCGCCGATCACCGAGAAGATATAGTCGGTATGCGCCTCGGGCAGCCCAAATTTCGCCGCACCCGCGCCGGGGCCCGTCCCGGTCCAACCACCCGCGGTCAGCGTATTATGCGCCGCATTCGTCTGGAAATGGTCGCCCGCGCCCTCGCCCTCGACGCCCGGAAACAGGAACGCATCGATCCGCGACCGCGCCACGCCGTAGAAAACATAGGCCGCGATCAATCCGGCAGGTGCCATCGCGACGAGGCCGAGCATCACCTTGGCCGGCGTCCCCGCGATCATCAGCAGCGCCATCCACACCGAGCAGAAGATGATCGTCTGGCCGAAATCGGGTTGCAGCATCAGCAGCACCGCGACGCCCGCGGTCATCGCGCCGGTGATCAGCACGGTCGGCAGTTCGGCATCCTTCGCGCGCAGCGACAGCAGCCACGCGACCGTGACGATGAACAGCGGTTTCAGGAACTCGGAAGGCTGGAACTGCGCGAACCCGACGCCGAGCCAGCGCCGTGCG
The DNA here is from genome assembly GCF_003688595.1 of Sphingomonas sp. PP-F2F-G114-C0414. Taxonomy (GTDB): domain Bacteria; phylum Pseudomonadota; class Alphaproteobacteria; order Sphingomonadales; family Sphingomonadaceae; genus Sphingomonas. The sequence continues at coordinate 634,868 of NZ_RCWT01000009.1, read as the reverse complement.
CCATTCGCCTCGACCCCGATGAACGGCGTCACCATCAGCATCAGCACGAACAACGCGCACCCGCCGATCGCCATCCGCCGCGCCATCGAGACGGGCATCATCGACACGCCGAACAGCACGGGGAGCGACACGCCGACCCACATCAACTGTCGCCAGAAATAGTAGAGCGGCGCGATCTTGTGATGCTCGCCCGAATAGCGGACCGCGCTCGCCGGCGACGCCGCCGCGACCGCAATCAGCCCGATCGCGATCAGGAAGAGCGTCAGCAACAGCAGCATCCGATCGATATCCCAGAACCACGTGCCGAGCGGCGACTGATCACCGCGCCCGCCGCGCCGCTTCATCTTGGCGACGATGCTGGTCTTCGGTGTGCCCATATCGCCCCTAACGTCGATCCTTCCAGCGCGGATATCGGTCATGCCAGCGACTCCACCGCAGCGCGGAACGCGGCCCCGCGCGCTTCGTAATCGCGAAACTGGTCGAAGCTAGCACAGGCGGGGGATAACAAAACAGTGTCGCCCGGCTTGGCGTTTGCGGCGGCAGTCCGAACGGCGGCGTCGAGCGTGCCGACGTTCTCGACGGGCATGGAACCTTTCAAAATCTCGGCGAACTTCGGGCCAGCTTCGCCGATCGTGTAGGCGTGGACGACGTGGCCGAAGGCGGGCTTGCAGGCGTCGAGGTCGTCGCCCTTCGCGCGCCCACCGACGATCCAGTGCACCCGGTCGAACGCAGCCAAAGCCGGCGCAGTGCTCTCGGGATTGGTCGCCTTGCTGTCGTCGACATAGGCGACGCCGGCGTACGAGGCGATCTGTTCCATCCGGTGCGGCAGGCCCGCGAAACTCGTAAGGCCGCGGTCGATATCGACTTCGCTCACGCCCAGCGCCTTGACCACGGCGATCGCGGCGAGTGCGTTCTGGGCGTTGTGCGGGCCCTGGAGCGTCGGCCAGTTGCTCTGATCCATGCACACGCCCGGGGCGATCTTCGTGAGGTGCTCGCCCTTCGCCGACAGCCCGCGCGCGATCTCGGTGGACGGCGTGTCGCCGATGCCGATGACGGCGTCATGTTCGGGCGACTGCATCGCGAACAGCCGCGCCTTGGAGGCCGCATAGCCTGCGAAGCCGTCGTACCGGTCGAGATGATCCGGCGTGATGTTGAGCAACACCGCGACGTCACAATCGAGCGTCTGCGTCAGGTCGATCTGGTAGCTCGACAGTTCGAGCACGTAGACGCCGCCCACGGGGAGCGCTTCCTGTTCGAGGATCGGCAGGCCGATATTGCCGCCCATCAGCGTGGGGATGCCGGCGGTCTCGAGGATGTGATGGACGAGCGCGGTGGTGGTGGACTTGCCATTGGTCCCGGTGATGCCGACGACCTTGTGCGGGGGGAGGTCGGCACGGGCTTGGGCGAAGAGCTCGATGTCGCCGATAACGGGGACGCCGGCCACGCGCGCGATTGCGGCGAGCGGGTGCGTGTTCAACGGCACCCCCGGCGACACGACAAGCGCATCGAACCCGGAAAGATCGTCGAGCGGTGCGACTTCTAAAAGCCCTCTTTCTAAAAACCCTCTCCTCTCCGGGGAGAGGGAGCAAAGACGTCGCGCTTGGCTTCGTCGGAGTCCCACGCGACGACCTGCGCCCCGCCAGCCACCAAAGCCCGCACAGTCGCAGCCCCGGACCGCGCCAATCCCAGCACCGCATAGCGTTTCCCGCGCCAGGCTTTCGCGATAATCACCGCAGTTTCAACGTCGACAGGCCGACCAGCGCCAGCACCAGCGCAATAATCCAGAACCGGATCACCACCGTCGCCTCGGCCCAGCCGAGCTGTTCGAAATGATGGTGGATCGGCGCCATCCGGAACACCCGCTTGCCGGTGCGCTTGTAGAAGAACACCTGGATGATCACCGACAGCGCCTCGATCACGAACAGCCCGCCGATGATTCCCAGCACGATCTCGTGATGCGCGACGACCGCGATCGTCCCCAGCGCGCCACCCAGAGCCAGCGACCCGGTATCGCCCATGAAGACCGCCGCGGGCGGCGCATTGAACCACAGGAACGCGAGCCCCGCGCCGACGATCGCCCCACAGAATATCGCCAGTTCACCCGCGCGAGGAACGTGCGGGATACCGAGATAATCCGCGAACTTCACATTGCCGACCAGGTACACGATCACCATGAACGCGACGCTGGCGATGATCACCGGCATCGTCGCCAGCCCGTCGAGTCCGTCGGTGAGGTTCACCGCGTTGCCGAACGACACGATCGTGAACGCCGCGAACACCGGGAAGAACCAGCCCAGATCCAGATACATGCGCGAGGTGAACGGCAGATACAGATGCGGCCCGTTCTGCGACATGATGATCGTCGCGGCGATCCCGGCGATCGCGAACTCGAGCAGCAACCGCGTCCGCCCGCTAATTCCCGCGGTGCTCGCTTTGCGCACCTTGTCATAGTCGTCGAGGAACCCGATCGTGCCGAAGCCGAGCGTCACGAACACGCACGCCCAGACATACGGGTTGCTGAGGTCCATCCACAGGAAGATCGCGAGGCACATCGAGGTCAGGATCATCAGCCCGCCCATTGTCGGCGTGCCGCGCTTCGACAGATGCGACTGCGGACCGTCGGCGCGGATCGGCTGGCCCTTGCCCTGCCGCACGCGCAGCCAGCCGATGAACTTCGGCCCGATGATCAGGCCGATGATCAGCGCAGTCGCGACCGCGCCGCCGGTCCGCACTGTCTGATACCGGATGAGGTTCAGCAGGCCGGGAAACCCCAGATGCTCGGCGAGCCAGTACAACATTCAGTTAATCCCGCCTTTGAGGCCCGCTTGAAGACCCGCTACGATGCGCGCGAGGCCCACCCCGTTCGATCCCTTGACGAGCACGGCATCGCCGGGCGCCAGGATCGTCCGTAACGACGCGAGTGCGGCCTCAGCGTCGCCCACATGGACGGTTTCGATCTGTCCCTCAAGCACCTGCGCTAACGGTGCCATCGCTTCACCGACGAGCAGCGCCATTTCGACGCGCGCGGCGAGAATGGGCTCGGCGAGCCCGGCGTGATAGTCGTCGGAGCCCTGGCCCAGCTCGCGCATCTCGCCGAGTACCACGATGTGGCGGCCGGGTTCGTGGCCGAGGACGCTTAGCGTCGCGCGCATCGATGCAGGGTTGGCGTTGTAGCTCTCGTCGATCACCAGCGCCTGGCCTTCGCCGACGGTCACCAGCGACCGCGCGCCACGGCCTTGCAATCCGCCGAGTTCGGCCAGCGCGAGGCCGGCGAGTCCGAGATCACTGCCGGCCGCCTGCACGCACGCAAGCACGCCGAGCGCATTGGACACCCAATGCGCGCCGGGCTGCGCGATCGTGAAGCTCAGCTCGTGCTCGGCCCCCTGCCCCATCCGCGCGGTGACGAACGTCCCGCCCGTCGGCAGCCGCATCGCCTCGATCGCGCGGATATCGGCGCCCTTTTCGCTGCCGAACGTGACGATGCGCGCGGCATGCGGCGCGGCATGGCCGAGCAGCCGATCGCGGTGCGGGCTGTCGTAGGGGACGATCGCGGTCCCGTCCGGTTCGAGACCGGCGAAGATCTCGCCCTTCGCGTCGGCGATCGCGCTCTCGTCTGGGAAGAACGCGGTGTGCGCCGGCGCAATCGCGGTGATCATTGCGATGTGCGGGCGGACGATCTGGGTCAGCTCGGCGAGTTCGCCCGCGTGGTTCATCCCCATCTCGAACACGCCGAACTTCGCGTCGCGCGGCATGCGCGCGAGGCTGAGCGGGACGCCGGTGTGGTTGTTGTAGCTTTTGACCGAGCGATGCACCTCGCCGGGAGATGCGCGGTCGAGACAGGCGAACAGCGCTTCCTTGGCGCTGGTCTTGCCGACGGAACCGGTGACGCCGATTATCTTCGCGGAGGTACGCGCGCGGCTGGCACGGCCGAGGGCATTTAATGCGGCAAAGCTATCCGCAACAAGGACGTGCGGATGGTCGCAAGGCTCGGACACGATCGCCCCCGCCGCGCCCTGTGCGAAGGCCTGATCGAGGAACAGGTGCCCGTCGCTGGCCTCGCCCCTCATCGCCACGAACAAATCGCCGGGGCCAACCTCCCGCGAGTCGAATGCGACGCCAGTGACGGAGAAGTCGCCTGACGCCACGCCACCGGTAGCGGTCGCGATCTCGACTGAAGTCCACAGACTCACTGCTCCCCTCCCGCTTGCGGGAGGGGTCGGGGGAGGGGCTGACCAAACAGAGCGGATTCCAGTACGTACGTCGCGCCCTCCCCTAGCCCCTCCCGCAGGCGGGAGGGGAATGCCGATGTCATGCCCTTCACGCCGCGCACTCCCGCGCGACGGTCACGTCGTCGAACGGCAGGACCATGTCGCCAACGATCTGCCCCTGCTCATGCCCCTTGCCGGCGATCAGGACGATGTCCTCGGGCCCGGCCTCGCGCACCGCCGCCCAGATCGCCCCACGCCGATCGCCGATTTCCTCAGCCCCGCGCGCGCCCTTCAGGACGTCGCAGCGGATCGCGCGCGCGTCCTCGGTCCGGGGGTTGTCGTCGGTGACGATCACGCGGTCGGCGTGTTGCACCGCGACCTGCCCCATCGTCTCACGCTTGCCGGTATCGCGATCGCCGCCTGCCCCGAATACCACGATGAGTTTGCCACCTGCGTGCGGCTTGAGCGCAGCGATTGCCGCTTCGAGAGCGTCCGGCGTATGCGCGTAGTCGACATACACCGGCGCACCCGACTTCGCGATCACGGCGCGTTCCAGTCGCCCGCGGACCGGCTGCAACCGCGCGAGATTGGCGATCGTCGCGGCCACATCGCCACCGGTCGCAATCACCAGCCCAGCAGATACCAGCGCATTCGCCGCTTGGTAGGCACCGATCAGCGGCAAGGTGACCTTATACGTCTGGCCCTCGGCCTCGATCGTCAGCCCCTGCCCCAGCAAAGTTGGATCGCGGCCGACGAGCCGCAAAGTCTCGCCCAGCGTCCCGACCGTGATCAGCCGATTGCCACGCTCCCGTGCTAGGTCGATCACCCGCGCCGACTGAGGATCGTCCGCCCAGACTACCGCCGCACCATCAGGCGAGAGCACTTCGGAGAACAGCCGGATCTTGGCCGTGAAATACGCCGCCATGTCGCCATGATAGTCGAGATGGTCGCGACTGAGATTGGTGAACGCCGCTGCGGCTACCTTCAATCCCTCGGTGCGATACTGCGTCAGCCCGTGGCTGGAAGCCTCGAACGCGAGGTGCGTCACACCCTCGCGCGCGAGCCCCGCCACATTCGACAGGAACGTCACCACATCCGGCGTGGTCAGCCCGGTCGTAACCCGCTCGTCCGCCGTCGTAACCCCCAGCGTCCCGATCGACGCCGCATGAAACCCCGCCATTCGCCACAGCTGCCGGGTCATCTCGACACACGACGTCTTCCCGTTGGTCCCGGTAATCGCCACCGACGTCTCGGGAAACGGCGCGAAGAACTTCGCCGCCAGTTGCGCGAACCGCTCGCGGGGGTTGTCGTCGGCGATGTAGGTGGCGCCCTCGACCGTCAGACCCGGCCGCGCCACCACCGCGATCGCGCCCGAGCGGATCGCGTCGTCGATATAATCCTCACCATTCACGCGCGCGCCTTCGAACGCGCCGAACACCGTGCCCGGCGCGACCTTGCGGTGATCGATCGCGAACCCCGTCACCTGCGCCTCTTCCGTCCCGTCGGTCAGCGCTGCGAGTTTCATGCAATAGTCCTCATTGCCCGGTCGGCTGTGTACGCGACGGGTCCTGCCACAAAGTCGGCAGGATGTCAGACTCGTCGATATCGCGGTGCGCGTCGGGCACCACGCCCAGGATCGCACCGACGCGCGAGATCGTGCGGCCGACCACCGGAGCGGTGTTCCACGCCGCGGTCTTCCACCCGGCGGTTTCCTTCGTGCCGAGCGGCGAATCGAGCATCGCCAGCACGACATAGCGCGGCGCATCCATCGGGAACGCCGCGGCAAACGTCGCCACGTTGCGCGAATGGTCGTAGCCACCAGAGACCGCGGCCTCGGCCGTCCCGGTCTTGCCGCCGACGCGGTAGCCCGGCGCATCGCCCTTGCGGCCCGTACCGCGCTGCACGATCAGCCGCAGCATCTGCCGCATTCGCGCACTGGTCTGCTCGCTGATGACGCGACGACCGGCAACCGCATGCCCCGGCGCGACCTTCAGCAACGTCGCCGGCCGCCAGATCCCGCCATTGACCAGCGCCGCATAGGCGCTCGCCAGATGCAGCGGAGTCACCGCGATGCCGTGGCCATAGGCAGTGGTCATCGTCGTCGTCCGCGCCCAGTATTTCGGCCACAACGGACGGCCCTTCTCGCGCAGTTCGATATCGGGCTTGGTATCGAAGCCCAATTTCTTGAACATCGCCTGCATCTTCGCAGGCCCGACCTCGTCGGCAACCCGCGCCGTCGCGATGTTCGACGAGTAGATCAGCGTCTCGGCCATATTGAGCCAGCGCTTCGGATCGCCGCGCTCGTCGTGAATCGTGAAGCGCCCAACCTGGAGCGGATGAGTCGCATCGAAGCGCCGCGCGAACGACGTCACCACGCCGGTGTCCATCGCCGTCGCCATCGTGATCGGCTTGAACGTCGAGCCAAGCTCGAACACGCTCTGCGTCGTGATGTTGCGAAGCTGTTCGCTGCCCGACATGCCGACGCGGTTGGGATTGAACGTCGGCAGCGAAACCATCGCGATCACTTCGCCGGTAGCCACGTCGAGGACGATGCCGCCAGCCCCGCGGGCCGAAAACGTCGTCATCGCGCGACCGAGTTCGCTCTCCATCGCCGCCTGGACGCGGTTGTCGAGCGATAGCGCGACCGGCGTACCGTTGAGCGCGGGATTGGTCAGTCGCTCGTCGAGCACGCGTTCCATCCCGCTCATGCCGTGACCCGCGGTCGACAGGAAGCCGAGCGCATGCGCCGCCATCGTCGACTGCGGATACAGTCGCTGCGTATCGCGGTCGAACACGATCGCGGGTTCGCCGATCGCATTGACCTGCTCGACCAGCGCCGGCGACGCGCGCCGCTGGAGATAAATGAAGCTCTTGCCCGACGTCAGCAGTGCATAATAATGCGCCTGGTCGCCCGCTTCCGGCATCAGCGCGGCGAGCTTGCTGGCGATCTCGGTCGGATCACCGATCAGCTTCTTCGGGTGCACCGCGATCGTCCACGCATCGATCGTCCGCGCGAGCGGCGCACCGTTGCGATCGACGATATCGCCGCGCGCCGCGATCGCCGCCGAGCGTGCCTGCGGATCGGCGAGCGACGCCTGCACCGCCAGCATCCCGAGCCGACCGACCACCACCAGCACCGCTGCTCCAAACAGGAACATCAGCATCATCAGGCGCGTGTGCGCCGTCGCCACCAGTGCATGACGCTGGTTGGCGCTACGTTGCTGCGAGACGGGCCGGGCGACCAAGGCGGTCACCGCCGCTTACGGCTCTCGGAGCGGGCGCCGCTCATGATGTCACCCAGCGTCGTGTCGGACAGGAGCTTGCGGTCGAGCATCGCGACTGCCTGCGGACGGACCTTCGCGACGGCAGCGAGGCGCTCGGTCTTGGCAGCGCGAACGAGTGCGGCCTCGGCGGAGCGCGGCGTCGATACCGACGCGCGGATCACGACCGGCTTGAGCGCGGTCTTCGACGCAGCCTGGATCGCGACGTTCATCGCGCGCGGTGCGCTAACCTGCGCCATCTGCACAGGAGCAAGCTTCACCACGGCAGGAGCAGCGGTGACCGGCACGATCGACGTGGAGACGACGGACCCCGCCCCCGACGGCACCAGCAGCGCGGCGGTCTGGACCCCATCCGCGCGCAGGCTGTTGACGTCGAGCGCCGCGAGCGCGGCCTCGCTCACGATGAACTGGCCCGCCGTCGGTGCCGACAGTGCCAGCGTATCGCCGTTCCAGCGCTCGAGCTGCGCAAGGTTGCCGCGCGTGTCGAACTCGGTTTCCAGCGCGCGGATGTCGCGCTGCGCGGAGCGGATCTGACCATTGACCGCCTCCAGCTTCTTGCGCTCGGCGGCGACCTGCAGCGACACGAGGTAGAAACCGAGCACGACGGCCACGCAGCCCCCGAACCAGCCCACACCCTTCATCCGATACGCCGCCGTCATGTCGTCACCTCTTCCGTCCAGGGTTGCGCGGAGGTCCGCCGCGCCGTCCGTAATGTCGCCGAACGCGCCCGCGGGTTGCGTGCAATCTCGGCCTCGCCGGCGCGAACACCGCGGCCGACATGAGAAAAACTAGGTTCCGCAACGGCTTTCACCTGCGGAAGATGACGCGAACCTGAAGGCGACCCACCGGACCGCGTGCGCAGGAAGCGCTTCACCATCCGGTCCTCGAGGCTGTGGAAGGTCACGATCGCCAAGCGGCCACCGGGCTTCAGCACACGTTCGGCCGCCAGCAATCCGTCCGCCAGTTCGCCCAGCTCGCGGTTCACGTGGATCCGGATCGCCTGGAACGCCCGGGTCGCCGGGTCCTTCTTGTCGTGCGCCTTGTAGCCGAGCGCGCGGCGGACGATGTGTGCCAACTCGCCGGTCCGCGTCAGCGGGCGCGCCGCGACGATCGCACGCGCGACACGCCGCGACTTGGGCTCGTCGCCATATTGATACAGCACGTCGGCGATCTCGTTCTCGTCCGCCTCGTTGACGAAGTCCGCCGCCGACATGCCGGCCTGCGCCATCCGCATGTCGAGCGGGCCATCCGACTGGAACGAGAAGCCGCGCTCGGCCTGGTCGAGCTGCATCGACGACACGCCGATATCGAGCGTCACGCCGTCGACTGGCGCGAGGCCACGCGTCTCGAGCTCGGACGCCATCGCCGAGAAGTCCGCGGCGATCAGCGTCAGGCCTTCTTCGGCCTCTTCCATCGCGCGACCATTGGCGATCGCATCCGGATCGCGATCGAACGCCACGATCCGCGCGCCCGACTTGAGCAACGCCAGCGTGTAACCGCCCGCACCGAACGTGCCGTCGACCATCGTCTCGCCGGGCTCAGGGGAAAGCGCGGCCAGAACTTCGTCGAGCAGTACCGGAATGTGCGGAGCGTCGGGGTTGCTCACAGCTGCACCCCCTTCTCGGCCATGTAGAAGCGCGCCATCTCCTTGACGACGGGGGGCATGCCGTCGGTGGCGATCAGCGTCGCGGGGTCCCAGATCTCGATGTAGTCGAGCACGCCGTAGAAGAACGCATGCCCCTTGATTCCCGCATAGAAGCGCGGGAACGCGGGCATGATGAAGCGACCGGAGCCGTCGAACGGCACCGCTTCGCCGGATGCTGCGGCGCGCTTGATGTTGTAGTCGTATTCGCCGTTCTCGGACGTGTTCTCGGATTCGCGGCGGTCGAGGCGCTCGGCGAGGATGTCGACGTAACCGGGATCATACGCGACCAGGCAGCGATTCTTCTGATGCGCGCCGATGATGATGGTCCCGCCGTCCTTGCCGTTCGCCTTAGGCGCATTTGCCGAGAGCGTGGTGCGAAGCGCCGAGGGGATGGCTACCCGGCCCTTGTCGTCGACAAGGCCGATACCGTCTCCTTGATAGCGACCACGCACCGACACGCCAAAACCCTTCGAAATGGCGCACATGATTCATCGTCCCGAGCCGCAACCCTCGTCGCGCCTCGACCGCAGCAATCGCCGACGGTGAAACATGCCCCTGTATTAATCTCCATCTACCATAGCAGACTGGGGACGCAACGGGATTTTTGGGGATTGGACGGAATCCGCGACAGGTTTCGTCGACCAAATCGGGGAAAATTGCACCCCACAACGCGGATTAACGCGCCATTAGGGACGTTAGGCTGGGGAATTCCGGGGATCAGGCACAATCGGCGGTTCCAACGGGCAGCCTCGACGGGCAAGCGCGAATGTCCAACGCGCCATGAATCGTGCCCGGCGGTGTGAAATCATCGATGTGCAATTAAGGGCAGCAATCAGCCTCAGCGAGTCGCGGATTGACCATTTGCACTGGGAGCTACGCCCATTTCGGCCAGGGGTTCGGTAGGATCGGCGGCGTCCACGCTGTTCGTCACGCCCATGTTGGCCACCACGTCTGGCTGGGCAGCCCCTACCGCCGCAACCGGCCGCTCGCGGCTTGCAGAGCCGATGATCGCGCTGGCCAGCCCGATCAAAAGCACCACGGCCGCAAGGCCGATCAGGCCGACCTTGATGCGCTGCATGCGCTGATAGGGATCGTTGGGCGACTTCATCTTGTCGCGTTCCGATACCCGACCATCGTCCCGCTGTCGATTCTCGACGCGGGCCGGCTCAAGTCAGGCCCTTGGCTGCGCGCCATTCGGGATCGTACAGCGTCGACAGATACCGGAATCCGGTATCGCATAGGATCGTCGCGATGCGCTTTCCCGGCCCCAGATGTCGCGCCAGCGCGACCGCTCCCGCGACGTTGATACCCGACGACAAGCCGAGGCAGAGTCCTTCGTCGTCGAGCAGCCGGCGCACCCAGGCATACCCCTCCTGATCCGAAATCCGGAACTGGGTGTCGATCGGCGCGCCTTCGAGGTTGGCGGTGATTCGCCCCTGCCCGATCCCCTCGGCGACCGACGATCCCTCGGACTTCAGTTCGCCGTGTGCGTAGTAATTGTAGAGTGCCGCGCCATGCGGGTCGCTGAGCGCGATGCAGACCGTCTCGTCCTTGGCCTTCAGCCCCAGCCCGACGCCGGCGATCGTCCCGCCGGTGCCGGCTGCACAGGTAAAGCCATCAACCCGGCCCTCCATCTGCGCCCAGATTTCCTCGGCGGTGCCGACGATATGCGCGCGGCGGTTGGCGATATTGTCGAACTGGTTCGCCCAGATCGCGCCCGGCGTCTCGTCGGCGATCCGGCGCGAGGTATGGACGAAATGGCACGGCGACGAGAACGCCGCCGCAGGCACCAGCACCAGTTCGGCCCCCAGAGCCCTGAGCGTGTCCATCTTCTCCCGGCTCTGCGTCTCCGGCATGACGATGATCGTCTTGTAGCCCTTGGCGTTGGCGACCAGCGCTAAACCGATACCGGTGTTGCCCGCGGTCCCCTCGACGATCGTGCCGCCGGGCTGGAGCAGACCCCGCTCCTCCGCATCCTCGACGATGAACAGCGCCGCGCGATCCTTGACCGACGCGCCGGGATTGGCGAATTCGCACTTTCCGAAGATATCGCAGCCCGTTGCGTCGCTCGGTCCCTTCAGTCGAACGAGCGGGGTATTGCCGATCAGGGCGAGCGTATCAGATGTCGTGTGCATCGCCGACAAATGGCGCTGCCATCCGCCGCGGGCAACCCATCGAAAGTTTTGCGTACTAAACACGATACGCCACGCCGACAGGTCGCGCCGAACGCCTCTCGCGCAAACCCATAACGTGCTTCCAGGGTGGATTGATCCATGTTAGCCTCACTCCCTGTCCAAGTCGCGGCCAAGAAAGGGGCTATCGGTCATGAAAAACTACGAACATGCGCTGTCGTTGCTGGAGGAAGCAACGCGGATCATGCTCGCTGTCGGCGACACGCTGGTCGCCGCGCACATCGCGACACCGATCGACGTCATCGAAACGCGTCTCACCGCGTTGCGTGGTATGCAGAAGCCCTGATCCTCGTCCGGCACGCGCTCGACATGCCGCGCGCCCTGCGCAGCCCGTCAGCAAGACTGACCTGTTCGTCGTCCGGGGATGCGATGGTAGCGCTTAAACCTTGACGCCCTATGCTGCATGCGCGAAGCGAGGTTCCGCTATGAAGATCATCCCCATCACCGCCGTTGCCGCGCTGCTTGTGCTGGCTGCCTGCAACTCCAAGCCAGCCTCGCCAGAGGTGGTCGACACCAATCCCGATCCGATGGCGAACACGCTCGCGAACGCCGCGCCGGTCGAACTGCCGCCCGCGATAAAGTCGGAAAAGACGTTGCGTTGCAAGGACAACAGCCTGTTGTACGTGACGTTCTTCCAAGGCGACAAGCAGGCCGTGGTCCGCACCAAGCAGGACGGCACGCCAACCACGCTGAAGTCGGACGTCGCCGGTTCGCCGAAGACCGCCGAGGGCGGCTGGTCGATGACCGGCAACGAGGACAGCGTCACGCTGACCCGTCCGGGCAAGTCGGCGCAGATCTGCCACGCATAAGGCTCGATCGACCAATATTTTGGCGTGAACGGTTCCAGAAACGGCCGGCGGTTTTTCCGCCGGCCGTTTTTCTTTGTGTCGTGCACCCTTGCCCGGACGCCGCCGGCCCGGCACCGTATGATCCATGGCAACACTAGCGATATACAGCCTGAAGGGCGGCGTCGGTAAGACGACGCTCGCCGTGAACCTCGCCTGGTGCGCCGCCGCGCTGTCGGCCAGACGTACACTGCTGTGGGATCTCGACCCGCAGGCCGCCGCGACCTGGGTGCTCGGGGGGCCGGGCAAGGTCGACCAGGCGCAGGCGATGTTCTCGAAGGACATCGCCGTCGCCAAGCAGGCACGGCCGACCGCATATCCGCAGCTCGACCTGATCGCCGCCGATGCGTCGCTCCGCGGGCTCGACCAGCTGTTCCACGATCTCGACAAGAAGAAGCGCCTCGCCAAACTGGTGTCCGACCTCGCCGGGTACGACCGCGTCGTCCTCGACTGCCCGCCCGGCCTGACCGAGACCGCGGATCAGGTCATGCGCGCCGCCGACCTGATCGTCATCCCGGTCATCCCCTCGCCGCTGTCGACTCGTGCCTATGAGGCCGTCGTTGCACATCTCGGCGGCCGGACGCCGCTGCTGCCGGTCCATGTCATGGTCGACAAGCGCCGCGCGCTGCATGCCGAGGCGCTGGCCCGCCACCCCGACTGGCCGGTGATCCCGATGGCAAGCGGGATCGAGGCGATGGCATCGCGGCGCGCACCGGTCGGTGTCTTCTTGCCAAAGTCGTCGGCGGCGCGCGCGTTCGCCGATCTGTGGCGGCGGATCGAACAACGGCTGGCCGCATGAACGGGGGTCTCGATCCGAAAAATGGACTCGACCCGCAGCTCGTCCTCGGCGCATACTCGGTCGGCGTCTTTCCGATGGCCGACAGCCGCGATGCCGCCAGCGTCTACTGGGTCGAGCCGCGTCGCCGCGCCGTGCTGCCGCTCGATTCGTTCCGGCTCTCGCGGTCGCTGCGCAAGACGATCGTCGCCGACCGGTTCCGGGTCACCGTCGATACCGCTTTCGAGCCAATTCTCCGGCTCTGCGCCGAAAGCGTCGCTGGCCGGCCCGAGACCTGGATCAACGCGAGCATTGAACGCGTCTTCACGACGCTGCACGCTATGGGCTTCGCACATTCGGTCGAATGCTGGGACGGCGGCAAGCTCGTCGGCGGGCTCTATGGGCTCGCGCTGGGCCGCGCGTTCTTCGGCGAAAGCATGGTCAGCCGCGCGACCGATGCCTCGAAGGTCGCGCTCGCGCATCTGGTCGCACGGCTGCGCGTCGGTGGGTTCACGCTGCTCGATTGTCAGTTTCAGACCTCGCACCTCGCTTCGCTCGGCGCAGTCGAAATCGATCGCGCGGATTACGTTGCGTTGCTGGCCGCGTCACTCGACGGCGCGCTCGGCGCATCGGCTGCTGCGGGCGTGGCGTCGGCCGGCGACTTCCGCGCGCTCGATCGCTTGGCGGGCAAGGCCTCCGCATCGGACGCGGTATCGGGCCCGGTCGCGGGGAACGTCATCGCGCAACTCTTGGTCCAGACGTCGTAGACCGGGTTCTGCACCGCGTTCAGCGCGGGGCGTTCCTTGTAGAGCCAGCCTGAAAACGTCCAGCGCCAATGCGTGTCGACGCCGCGCACCAGCACCTGGACGAACGCGCCGGTCAGTTGCTCCTGCTCCCACGGCGCGGTCTGTTCGCAGGCGCGCAGCCGCAGCACCACATCGCCCATCCGCGTCGCCTGACCGGGCTTCAGCGTGACGTCGTGCGTTTCGCCATTTCGCTTGTTCAGGATGCCGATCACCGCAACGCGTTGCGCCATCGGCGTTCCGCCATTCGCGATCGCCGCCGCCCCGGTATCGATCGTTTCGACGGAGGAACTCGCCGACTCGTCCGCCATCGGCAGATCCTGCTGGACGACCCCGGCAGGCTTATTCGGCGTCTGCAACGCGCGATAGCCGAACCAGCCGCCGATCCCCAGCACCGCGACCAGCACGGCCGCGGCAAGCCAGCGCAAATTCACCCTTCGGGGACCCAGGCTTCGTAGTCACCGGTGGCCGCCGCACGCGTTCCGCCCTTTTCGAGCGCACCCGAAGGCCGATACGCGAGCGCGGTACCGGTCATGTTGGGAATCGCAGGCTTCTGCCAAGCGCGAACCGGGGGCAAAGCGCGCTCGGGAACGTCGTCGACCTGATGATGCAACCAGCTGAACCACGCGGGCGGGACTCGGCTGGCGTCAGTCGCGCCCTGATAGATCACCCAGCGACGCGGGTTGCCGGCGGTATCCTTGCCGCCCTCGTAATAGACGTTGCCAAGCGCGTCCTCGCCCTTCTTCGCCATGCTGCGCAAGCCGAATTTGGTGCCGAGGGTGGCGCCGTTCCACCACGTGAAAGTCGATGCGAGAAAGCCCATGCCGGTGCGCTTAACCCGAGTGAGGGCGGGCTTCAACCATGATGATGGCCGAGGTCAGGCGAAGCCTCGCTTCCTGTGTAATTCGAGAGGCGTGCCGGTGCTTACCTTTTGCAGAAGGGATGTGCCGGCGTTCGACCGGCATGCCGCTCCCCCTTGTTCTCCCGCAAAAGAGGGAACCCAGTCTGGTCCCCGCCTTTGCGGGGAAACGTGTTACCCGCGTAGAGACGCAGCCTTCCCCATCACAGCCCGGCTCGGCGATCCGGCAGCCCCTACCGCGCTACTTCGCGCTCTCGTCCCAGGTTACGCGATCACCCTCGGCGATCCCCAATTCCGCAGACCGTCCACCCATCAGTTCCAGCACCGCGCCGACCGGTTCGCCCGACGGGATCGGCGCCTCGGAAAACGGTACGGTGTTGTCCGCGATCCGGGCGATCGTCCGGTCTGCACGGATGTAGAGAATGTCGAGCGGACTCGGCGTGTTCTTCATCCAGAAGTTCGCGTTCACCGGAGCGCCGCCGTCCGCCGGATAGGGCCAGAACAACATCCCGCCATCGGGTTTGAGATCGGTCCGGTACATCAGCCCACGTTCTTGTTCCGCCGCCGTCTTCGCGCGCTCGACGACGAACACATGCGGGCCGTTCGCGCTTTTGATAGTGAGCGTGAGCACCGGGGCATTCTCGGTCTTGGTATCGGCATGCATATACGCGACCCCGCCCGCTCCAGCTCCGCCAATCAGGACCGCGGCCAGACCGGCCTTGGCAAGTACGCTCATTACAAACCCTCTTCGACCACGACCGCCAGCGGCCCCTTCCGTCCTGCGACGACCCGCGCGCGGAGCGGTTGGTCGGGCTCGACCGATTCGATCCCTGCGCGACGCAGCGTCTCCATATGGACGAATATATCGCAGCCGTCTGCGCTACGGACGAGAAAGCCATAGCCCTTGAGGCGGTTGAACCATTTGACGACGACCGGCTCGAACGGCCCGGCGGCATCGATCATCGCGATCGGATCGACCCGGTCCGGCGACGATGTCGACGTTCGCTCCACCTCGGCGACGGCGTTGGTCATGTCGATCGAGACGATCTCGCGCGCCTGGAACCCGCGCCCACGCTGAACCGACAAGGTCTCGATCCGTGCGCCCTCGGGCAGACTGCGGCGGCCATGAGGCTGCAGGACGGAGAAATGGACGAGGATATCGCCAACGCTGTCGTCGTCCGCGACGGCGAAGCCGAACCCACGGGTCACGTCGAACCACTTGATGACGCCGCCGATCGCACGCACATCGACGCCGCCGACAAGTCCGGCCAATAGTCCCCCGTTGTCGATGGTGGCTTCGATCGCAGTTTCGATCGGCATTTCCGCCCCTGTTTGCGTCACTATACGCATCATTACACCCCTAGCCGCCTAGCTAGCACGCTTCGTCGCAATCGCAACGAATCCGTGACGGACATCACTCGAAATCGGATGCTTCTACAACAGCCGACGGCGGGGCGGCGACGATCCGGCGTGCCAGATCGAAACGGTGACCGGCGCGAAGCATTGCCGCAAGTTGCTTCTCGTGCAGTTTTCGGTAGCCGTGCCCATCGCCCTCCCCGCTGCCGTACGGGCCGATCCGTTTGCGACGTGCGAACGCCAGCGCCGATTCGACCGCACGGTCGGCAATCGCCGGCGCGACCGAGTCCGCGTCGCTTTCATCGATGCCCGCTTCGCGAAATGCGCCCGCGACACGTCGCGCCCCAAGGCCCCGTCGCTGCATCGCCGCCGCGCGCTGCTCGGCAAAGGCCCGGTCGTCGACATAGCCGAGCTCGGCCATACGTTGCGCCAACTCGGCGGGGTCTGCGGCGGCGCCGGCAGTCTCGTCGGCCCAGCCACGTTCGCGGATCTTGCGGTTGAGGTAATCGGTCAGTCGCAGCCGCGTCGTCGCGAACCGTTCGACGTAGCGGAGCGCCAAACGTTCGAGCGCGGCGGCATCGAGTGGTTTGGGCGCGGGCCGTTCGCGCGATCGGCTCTTGTCCTGGCCTTTGCCCCACCCGCCGCGTTTCGCCGTGCCACGACCATCCGCCGAGCGACTATTGTCGGAGTCGCTAGCATCCCGTTGCGGGCCGAGGGCATCGTCATCGTCGTCCACGCCATCATTGTGCCACACTGACACCCGAAGTTGAACGGCTAGACTAGAGATAGGCGTGGTGTGTTCGATCGCCGCGACGGAGCAAGGCAGGAACTGCGATGACGACCGAAACGGCAACGACCGACACGGCCACCACCGACGGCAAGCACGGCCAGACCGTAGCGGCCCCTGTCGCCACCCCGACCGCAGACGCCCTGCCGCGCCGCTTCGCCGACTTCGGCACGCTGGGCGAAGCCCTCGACTACGCGGCAAGCGGTAACCGTGGTCTTAATTTTCACGACGCGCGTGGCACTTTGTCGCAACCTTATCCTTACAGCCAGCTCCGTACCGACGCGCGTGCGATGGCGGATCGCCTGATCGCCGCCGGTGTTGCCCCCGCCGATCGCATCGCGCTGGTCGCGGAGACCGGCCCCGAGTTCGCCGCATTGTTCTTCGGCGTCGTCTATGCCGGCGCATGGCCCGTGCCGTTGCCGTTGCCGACCTCGTTCGGCGGCCGCGATTCGTACATCGAACAGCTTCGCGTCCAGCTTGAAAGCTGCGACCCAAAAATGCTGATCTTCCCGCCCGAACTCGCGCAGATGGCGGGCGAGGCCGCGCGCCTGTCTGGCACCATCGGGATCGACTGGTCCGAGTTCGCGACGCGCGAGGCGCCTGCTGCAACGCTCCCCGAAGCGAAGCCGGACGACATCGCATATCTGCAATATTCGAGCGGCTCGACGCGCTTCCCGCACGGCGTCGTCATCACGCATGCCGCGCTGCTCAACAACCTCGCCGCGCACAGCCACGGCATGGAAGTGTGCGACACCGATCGCTGCGTTTCCTGGCTGCCCTGGTATCACGACATGGGACTGGTCGGCTGCTTCCTGTCGCCGATCGCGAACCAGGTCTCGACCGACTACCTCAAGACCGAGGATTTCGCGCGCCGTCCGCTCGCGTGGCTCGATCTCATCAGCCGCAACGAAGGCACGACGCTCAGCTATTCGCCGACCTTCGGCTACGATATCTGCGCGCGCCGCATGTCTTCGCAAACCAAGGCCAGCGACCGCTTCGACCTGTCGCGCTGGCGTGTCGCGGGCAACGGCGCCGACATGATCCGCCCCGACGTGATGCAGTCGTTCGTCGACGCGTTCGCCGATGCCGGCTTCAAGGCCAGCGCGTTCCTGCCGAGCTACGGCTTGGCCGAGGCGACGCTCGCCGTTTCGCTGATGCCGCCGGGCGAAGGCATCCGCGTCGAACTGGTCGAGGAAACGCAGCTTTCGGGTGGCTCGCGAGGCGGTGACCGTCCTCAGCGCTACCGGGCGATCGTCAACTGCGGCAAGCCGGTCCGCGACATGCGAATCGAGATCCGCGAAGAGGACGGCACGCCGCTCCCCGATCGCGCGATCGGCAAAGTCTGGTGCAGCGGCAAGTCGGTGATGGTCGGCTATTTCCGCGACGACGCCGCGACCGAGGCGTGCATGTCCGGCGGTTGGCTCGATACCGGCGACATGGGCTATATGTCGGACGGCTACATCTACATCGTCGGCCGCGCCAAGGACATGATCATCGTCAACGGCAAGAACCACTGGCCGCAGGACATCGAATGGGCGGTGGAACAGCTTCCCGGCTTCAAGGCCGGTGACATCGCCGCATTCGCGATCACGACGCCTGGCGGCGAGGAGACCCCCGCCGTACTGGTCCAGTGCCGCAGCTCGGACGAAGCCGAACGCCTGCGCCTGCGCGACGAGATCCGCGAGCGCGTGCGGTCGGTGACGGGCATGAATTGCCTGATCGAACTGATCCCGCCGCGCACGCTACCGCGCACCTCGTCGGGCAAGCTCAGCCGTGCGAAGGCACGCAACCTGTACCTCAGCGGCGATATCAAACCATACGATATCGCAGCCTGAGATATCGCATCGACGGACGATGCTCGACGGCTCGAAGTTTGGCAGAACGCGCCGGTCGGACCGAGATCCGCGATGAATCGTGATATCGGCGACGGTACGCCAACAGTCTGCTAACTAAAGCTTATTAGGGTTCGCTCCGTGAGCATCAAAACCCCTTCACCGTTGCGCGGGATCGCAGTCACGCTTCCCTTGTTGTTAGGTCTGCGCGACGGTTCCGATCCGGTCGAATGGAGCCGGATCCGGACTGCGCAACTGCACGGCGGGCGCAGGATGGCGCTGGTGATGCTCGCGGCGAACGGTATCGCCGCAACCGCCACGGCGCTGCTGGTCGACGACACGTCGCCGCAATGGCAGATCGCCAGCTGGCTCGGCGTGCTGCTGCTCGTCGTCGTCGGCATCGCGGCCCGGCGCCTCAGGGCACCACAACTCGGCGATGGCCAGATCGCGCTACGCGATGTCCGCAACACCGGCTGGGAAGGCTTGCTGCTGGCGCTGGCATGGTCGACCGTACCCGTGCTGTTCTGTACCCATGCGCCGTCCGGGACGACCGCGGGTCTGGGGCTGACCCTGTGCGCGCTGATGACCGGCGCGGCGTTCGCGATGGCGCCGCTGACGCTCGGAACCCTGGTCTTCCTCGGGTATCTTGGCAGTGCTGTCACGCTCCAGCTAGCTATGGCAGGCACGATCGCGGCCTCGGTCGGCGTGTTCGTCTTCACGCTGCTGCTGATGCTGGTCTGCGTCAGCCGCGCGCGGACGCTGATGCTGCTCCACGCCAGCGAGATGGCGCTCGACGAGCGCGACGAGACCGTCAGCCTGCTGCTGCGCGAGTTCGAGGAGACCGGCGCCGACTGGCTGTGGGAGACCGATGCCGCACGCCGCATCGTCCGCGCCTCGCCGCGTTTCGCGTTCGCGGCCGGCCTCGACCCGGCCAGCGTCGACGGCATGCCGTTGCTCCAGCTGCTCGCCGGGCCGACTTGGGAGACCGGCGATTTCGCCACCGGATTGCGCACGCTCGCCGACAAGATGAAGAAACGCGAGAGTTTTCGAGACCTGCGCCTGCCCGTGCAGATCAAGGGCGAAGATCGCTGGTGGGAGATCGCTGCCTCGCCGCGGTTCGACGATCGCGGCGTGTTCAGCGGGTTCCGCGGGGTCGGCTCCGACATCACCGAACAGCGCAAGTCGGTCGACAAGATCAACCGGATGGCGCGCTTCGACACGCTCACCGGGCTGCCCAACCGGCTGATGGTCAACGAAACACTGGTCCGGACGATCGGCGAGGCCGGCCAATGGGGCGGCCGGTACGCGTTCATGATGCTCGACCTCGACCGGTTCAAGGCGGTCAACGATACGCTTGGCCATCCGTTCGGCGATCGCCTGCTGAGCCGCGTCTCCGAACGGCTGAGCCAGTTGATGACCGACAACGAACTTTGCGGCCGGCTCGGCGGTGACGAGTTCGCGGTCATCGTCCGCGACGCCAGCGATCAGGTCGCGCTCGAATCGCTCGCCCAGCGGATCATCGACTCGCTGTCGCTCCCCTACGAAATGGATGCGCACACGCTGTATATCGGCGCCAGCATCGGTCTCGCGGTCGGTCCGCGCGATGGCCGGACCGCGGAAATGCTCATCCGTTCGGCCGATCTCGCACTGTACCGCGCCAAGGATGCCGGCCGCGGCGTCTACCGTAGCTACGAACCCGCGCTTCATGTTCAGGCCGAAGAGCGTCGCGTCCTCGAGATCGCGCTGCGCACCGCGGTCGAGAATGGCGAGATGCATCTCGTCTACCAGCCCGTCGTCGACGCCGAAACCGGCGTCCTGCTGGGTTTCGAGGCGTTGCTGCGCTGGAACAGCCCGGAATTCGGCATCGTGTCGCCCGACAAGTTCATCCCGCTCGCCGAAGAAACCCGGCTGATCGCCAATATCGGCGCCTGGGTATTGCGCACCGCGTGCGAGGAAGCTGCGCGCTGGCCATCGGTGATCCGGATCGCGGTTAACGTATCGCCCGACCAGCTGCAGAACCCCGGGTTCGTGACGACCGTCACCGGCGCGCTCGCCAGCTCCGGCCTGTCCGCCGAACGGCTCGAGCTCGAAGTGACCGAGAGCGTGTTCATGCATGAAGGGCTGGGCGTCGCCAAGGTCCTCGAGCGCGTCCTCGATCTCGGCGTGCGGCTCAGCCTCGACGATTTCGGCACCGGCTATTCGTCGCTTGGTTATCTCAGCCGGACGCGGTTCTCATCGATCAAGATTGATCGCAGCTTCGTCCAGGACGCGGCCAAGGGGATGCGAGAGGCGATCGCGATCATTCGTGCGGTCGTCGCGCTGGCCGAGAGCCTCGGCATGGCGACCACTGCCGAGGGCGTCGAGACCGAGGCCGAACACCGGATGGTCCGGCAATTCGGCTGCACCAAGGTTCAGGGCTATTATTTCGGTCGCCCGCTTCCGGTCGAGGAAGCCCGCGCGCTGGCCAACCGCGGCTGGCAAAAATCGGCGGCCGCCTGATCCGACAGCAGCCATCGACTGCCGACCCCGATCACCGACCATGATTTCCAGCCGCGACTATCGCCGGCGCTCACGCCCACCGAAACTGACCAGGCTCTCGGCGCCATCCGCCGATAGCGCCGACACGCCGACGAACGTGTCGTCGACCGGCACCTGGACCAGCACCGTCTGCGTACCCGTCACGTCGCGGACTTCGGTCCAGCCCTGCGCGTCGTTGCGGCGCCACCGGACGCGGTAGCGTGCGGCGCCCGGCACGGCAGTCCATTTGACCGTCGTATCGCGCGACAAGGCACCCGCGATAGATACGTCTTCGGGCGCCGCCGGCGCGGCGGCAATCTGAGCGATCGTCGCGACGTTGATCGCCGTCACCTTGGCCAGATACGGAAAATCCATGCCCTCGATCGTGTCGCCGTAGACGACACCTTTTTCGGTACGCAGATCCTGATGCTGGCGATCCCAGTTCTCGGCCGCGACCGAGAACCGTACCGCGGGATAACCGAGCTTAAGAAACGGTTCGTGATCGCCACCGCGACCGAATCGATCCGGTCGCCGATCGATCATCACGTCGAGCCCGCCCGGAATGCCGCCGGCGATCCCGTCGATCGCCTTAGCCAGAGCGCGACTCGGGCCATCGTCCTCGCCGCCCTCCGCCCGCCGTCCCTGCTGGGCGACCATGTCTTCTGATGCGCGTATGCCTTCCGAAAACACGCGCACCTTGTCCGCGACCCGGATGCCGCCCTGCCCGACCGTGTTGCCGACGATGTCGTTGTTGAGCATCGCCGATATCTGCCAGCCGCGCGCCTTCGCCGTATCGGCGAGCAGTTCGGCGCCCCACAAGCCCTGTTCCTCGCCCGAGAACACCGCGTAGACGATCGTCGCGTCGAACTGACGCTGCGACAGCAAGCGCGCAACCTCGAGGACCAGCGCCACGCCCGAGGCATTGTCGTTGGCGCCCGGCGCGTCGGAGGTCGCGTTCATGACATCGGTCACGCGGCTGTCGATATGTGCGCCGACGATCACCACCCGGTTCGGATCGCGGCCCTTCTGGATCCCCAGGACGTCTTCTACCACCACGCCGGTCGGTGCCCGCGGACCGGTGAAACGTCGCGAAATCCGGTCGACCGCGATGCACCCGCCGCACGATCCACCGATCTCCGTAAAGCGGCGCGCTGCCCAGGTCCGGGCGGCGCCGATACCGCGCTTGGGGTCGGTCGTAATCGACGCCGTGTGGCGTGTGCCGAAATCGACCATCGTTGCGACGTCCGCCTTCAATCGGGTCGCAGAGGGCTTCGCCGAGGCAGCGGATTGGGTCGCAGGTGGGGGCGCGAGCGGGGCGGCGGCTGCGAGAAGCAGTGGAACGATAAGGGTCGACATGGAATGATCGTGCCCGGATCGCAGGCACGCCTCAAGTGTTTAATATCGCCGAGACGAACCAGTTGAAACTGGAATTCAGCTGAAGATCACTTTCGGCGGAATCGATAAATCGCACGAACATGATTCAGATTTGATACTTTTTAATCAAATGCGTAGAGGTACTTATCGAAATCCGGGACCGATAGTGATTATAGGCCATTCAATCTCGAATATGGACGGTATCATACAAGCCATCGATGAACCGGTGGCTCGTGTGCTGAAACGTACGCGCACAGAGCTGATCGGCATGTCGTATACGTCAATCACGCACCCTGAGGATATCGCTCGCAACGTATCGCAGGTCCAGGCTCTTCGTCCGAATGGTCAGTCGCAATCGATCCGCAAGCGATATCTTGGCGGCGATGGCAGTATCATCACGCTCACCGTCCAGGTTTTGCGTATCGGCAGCGGCGAAAGCGGCCATCTCGTCGGTACGATGTCGGCCGCCGCCCCACTCGGCTCGATGATTGCAGGTCCGCGTCACGACGATCGCCTGCCACATAGTCTTTGGCGCCGCGCAAAGGATCTGCTCGCGGTCATGCAGGCACGCGATAAGACGTTGGGCGGCGATCTGTTCGCCGATCATGCCTGGGCGCTGCTGTTGAGCGTCTATGTGGCGGAGGCCGAGAGCCGGATCGCCACGGTCGACTCGGTCGCCAGCCAGCTCGGTCTGAATCGCGCGACCTTGGATCGCTGGATTCGTGTGCTGGAGGCCAAATCGCTGGTCGATCCGCCCGATAGCATGCGCGAAGCACTCCAGCTGACACGCTCCGGCATCGACGATGTCGAACGGCTGTTGTCGACACGATCGCTAGTGGACGTCAGCTAAGACGATCGATCGCCTCGCGCGTCAGCGACCCGGGGATGATCATGACGGGGACCGGCAGCGCGCCCGCGTCGGTTCCCGCGAAATGCGCGATCAGTTCGCCCGGCGCGCCAATGGCGGCCGCGCCCAGCACCAGCGCAGCAATCTCTGGGTTCGCCGCGATCATCTCGCGGATGATCTTGGGCGCTTCGCCTTCGCGGACCGTGATCGACGGCCGCAAGCCGGACTCCTCCAGCAACGTTCCCGCCGCCCCCGCGACCAGCCCCTCGGCATGCAGCCGCGCTTCTTCCTCGATCGTCGCCTGGACGCCGCCGAACGCGATGAACTCCTGCGGCGGGATGACGGTGAGAATCTCGACGCCGCCGCCGGTCTTTACCGCACGCCGTGCCGCGAACCGCAACGCGATGCCGGCTTCCGGACTGTCGTCGATAACCACCAGATAAATGCGCATTTTAGCCCCCGTTATTGCCGGTAATTGGGCCGAGGCGGGTCGATACGCAAGTGCGCCGGGGTTGACCCGAGCGGACGAGGGCGCGAGTAGGCATGCCGTTACGTCACGCCCTGGGGAAATCCATGTCGATCGAGATCAAGATGCCTGCGCTGTCCCCGACCATGGAGGAGGGTACCCTCGCCAAATGGTTGATCAAGGAGGGCGACGTCGTAAAATCCGGCGACCTGATGGCCGAGATCGAGACCGACAAGGCGACGATGGAATTCGAAGCCGTCGACGAAGGCACGGTGGTCAAGATCCTCGTCGCCGAGGGTACCGACAACGTGAAGGTCGGCACGGTCATCGCTATCATCGCCGAAGAGGGCGAGGACGCATCGTCGGTTTCTGCACCGACCAAGAGCGAGACGCCTGAGCCTGCCGCGAAGGAGTCGGAAGCGCAGCCCAACCCGGAAGATCCGAACAAGACCGGGACCGAGGCTAAGCCGGTCGAGCGGACCGAAGCTTCTGCCGAGGATCACGGCCGTCCCGACGACGCCGGCGCGGCCAAGCCCGCCGCCAGCGGTGACCGCGTGAAGGCCAGCCCACTCGCTCGCCGTCTTGCTGCCGACAAGGGCATCGATCTCGGCGCCGTGTCGGGTTCGGGGCCGAAGGGTCGTATCGTCAAGACCGACGTTGAGAGCGCGAAGCCGGGTGCTGCTCCCGCTGCTACGAAGACCGAAGCTGCTGCGCCGACTGCCGCTCCCCCGCCGGCCGCAAAGCCTGCGGCCGTGCCTGATATCCCGCACGAGGCGACCAAGCTCAGCAACGTTCGCAAGACGATCGCACGTCGTCTCACCGAGTCGAAGCAGACCGTCCCGCACATCTACCTGACCGTAAACATCCGCCTCGACGCGCTGCTCAAGCTGCGCGGCGAGCTGAACAAGAGCCTGGAATCACGTGGCGTGAAGCTGTCGGTCAACGATCTGCTGATCAAGGCGCAGGCCGTGGCTCTCATGCAGGTCCCGACCTGCAACGTGATGTTCACGCCCGATCAGCTGATCACTTTTGCGCGCGCCGACATCTCGGTCGCGGTCAGCACGCCATCGGGCCTGATCACGCCGATCATCGTCGGTGCGGACACCGCCTCGCTATCGTCGATCTCGACACAGATGAAGGACCTTGCGGCACGGGCTCGCGACGGCAAACTGAAACCCGAGGAATATCAGGGCGGTACCGCTTCGATAAGCAACATGGGCATGTTCGGCATCACGCAGTTCGATGCGGTCATCAACCCACCGCAGGCGATGATCCTCGCGGTCGGCGCGGGCGAGAAACGTCCGTACGTCGTCGGCGACGAACTGACCGTGGCGACCGTCATGTCGGCGACCGGCAGCTTCGATCACCGCGCGATCGACGGTGCCGATGGCGCGCAGTTCATGAAGGCGTTCAAACATCTCGTCGAGAACCCGCTGGGCATGCTCGCCTGAGATGGGCCTGGTGTCGTCGTTCCGGTCGCTTTCGGGCACCACCATCGAGATCCTTCACATCTTTGGAGGTCTCGTTGCGGCGGTGGCGATGACCTGGGCGGCGGCATGGTCCTACCCGCTTGGGCAGGACGTGATCTGGTCGTGCGGGGCAGCGGCGATGGTCGCGACCGTGCTGATGGGCGTGGGGCCACTGCGCCGCGCCCGCCGTCTCGACCGAACGACCCGCAGGAGTGAAGCGTGACCGACCTGCCCCCCAACAAGGCTCCCACGATCCGCGTCACCGCAATGCCTGCCGACGCCAATCCGTATGGCGACATCTTCGGCGGCTGGCTGATGGGCCAGATGGATCTCGCGGCCGGTTCGGTCGCGTCCAGGCGTAGTGGCGGCCGCGCCGTCACGATCGCGGCGGACGCGATGAAGTTTCACATGCCGGTCGTCGTCGGCGACGAGGTCTCGGTCTATGCCGACCTGAGCGCGGTTGGTCGCACCTCGATGACGATCGAGGTCGAGGCGTGGCGCCGCGCGCGTCACAGCAACGACAGCTGCAAGGTGACCCAAGCGCGCTTCATCTTCGTGGCGGTCGGCGACGATCGCAAACCGCGGCCCGTGCCGCCCGAAACCAATTGAATCAAAGGATTTACCGTGGCTGATACCTATGATCTCGTCATCCTCGGCTCGGGCCCCGGCGGCTACGTCGCCGCGATCCGCGCGTCGCAACTCGGCCTGAAGGTCGCGATCGTCGAGCGTGAGCGACTGGGCGGCATCTGCCTCAACTGGGGCTGCATCCCGACCAAGGCGCTGCTCCGCACCTCGGAAATCTATCACTACATGCAGAACGCCGAGAGCTACGGCCTCAAGGCGGACAATGTCGGCTTCGACCTTGCCAAGATCGTCGACCGCTCGCGCAAGGTTGCCGGGCAGCTGAACGCGGGCGTCAAGGGCCTGATGAAGAAGAACAAGGTGACCGTCGTCGAGGGCGTCGGCACCGTCACGGGCGCCGGTAAGACTGGGGGCAAGCTCAGCGTCAAGCAGGGCGACAAGACCGTCGAGCTGGAAGCCAAGAACATCATCGTCGCGACCGGCGCGCGCGCGCGCGACCTGCCGTTCGCCAAGGCCGACGGCAAGCGGATCTGGACCTATCGTCACGCAATGGTCCCGACTGAGATGCCGACCAAGCTGCTCGTGATCGGCTCGGGCGCGATCGGCGTCGAGTTCGCCAGCTTCTACAACGACATGGGCGCCGACGTGACGATCGTCGAGATGCTCCCGCGCATCCTCCCCGTCGAGGACGAGGAGGTCTCCGCGTTCATGGACAAGGCGCTCACCAAGCAGGGCATCAAGCTGCTAACCCAGACCGGTCTGGAGGGTCTCGCGCCCTCGGCGAACGGCGTCACGGCTAAGATCAAGGCGAAGGACGGCAAGGTTTCGGAAGAAACCTTCAGCCACGCGATCATCGCGATCGGTATCGTCCCCAATACTGAGAATATCGGGCTGGAGGCTTTGGGCGTCGAAACCGACCGCGGCCATATCAAGACCGACGGCTATGGCCGCACCAATGTCGATGGCATCTGGGCGATCGGCGACGTCACCGGCGCGCCTTGGCTCGCGCACAAGGCCAGCCACGAGGGTATCATCGCGGTCGAGAAAATCGCTGGCGGCTCTCCGCACCAGATGGATAAGGCCAACATCCCCGGTTGCACCTATTCGCGCCCGCAGGTGGCGTCGGTCGGCATGACCGAGGCAAAGGCCAAGGAGGCCGGGTACGAGCTGAAGGTCGGCAAATTCCCCTTCATCGGCAATGGCAAGGCGATTGCGCTCGGCGAGGCGGAAGGCTTCGTAAAGACGGTGTTCGACGCGAAGACGGGCGAACTGCTCGGCGCGCACATGGTCGGCGCGGAAGTCACCGAGCTGATCCAGGGCTATGTCGTCGCGCGCCAGCTCGAGACGACCGAAGCCGAGCTGATGGAGACGGTGTTCGCGCATCCGACGCTGTCCGAGATGATGCATGAGAGCGTTCTCGCCGCGTACGGCCGGGCGATCCACTACTAAGGCCCCCGCCAGGAGGGGGTGGCACCGGAGGGGCAGGACGCGCAGCGGGCGTGGTCGCTTACCGCCCCCTCCGTCTTGCAAGCGCCAGCCACCTCCCCCTGGCGGGGGAGGATTTGAGGTTGGTACTCCACTCGCCTCCGTCATCCTGACGAAAGTCAATCCAGGATACCAGCAGCCGCCCTTGTGGCTCTGGGTCCTGACTTTCGTCAGGATGACGGAGGCGAATGGGCGTCCTTTTGTTGTCAGGCACTAAGTCGAGACCAGTCTGATATCCGGCCGACCGACCGATCCGAGCAAACCATCCCGTTTCGGCCCTATCTCTCTTGACCCTCGCGCGCGACGCGGCAAAGGGTCGCGCCGGCCACGGAGTCCTGCTTTCAGGATTTCGCGGCGCATAAGCCACCGGTGCGGGAACCGCGAATGTCGATCGAACCAGACTCCCGCCTCACGCACCACCACATCACGATAACGGCGGTCGCACTATGCATGGCCTCGCTTGCGCTCTTCTGGCCGGGTACCGCGATGTACGACACCGTCACGCAATATCAGCAGGTCCTGTCGGGCGTGTACGACGATTGGCACCCACCGGCGATGGCGCGCGTATGGGCACTGCTCGCGCCGCTCGGGCCCGGCGCGACGCCGATGCTGGTCCTGCAACTCGTCACCTATTGGCTAGGGCTCGGTTTGATCGCCGCCGCGCTGGCCCGGATCGGTCGCGCCCGCAGCGGCGCCGCGATCCTCGCGATCGGCCTGCTCCCGCCCTTTCTCGGCTGGCAGGGCGTAGTGCTCAAGGATGCGCAACTCGCCGGCGCGCTTCTCGCCGCAGTCGGCATCATAGGCTGGTGGCGGCTCGCGCGGCGTCCGCTGCCCCGCGCGATGTATATCCCGGTCGCGCTGCTGCTCGCCTACGCCGTGCTCGTCCGCGCCAACGCCGTGTTCATCGTCGTTCCGCTGATCGTGACGCTCGCCCCGCGCCCGGCACACCCCCTCGCCAAGCTCGTCGCCAGTCTCGTCGCGGTGGTCGCCGTGCTCGGCGTCGCGCCGATCGTGAACCACCAGCTGCTCCGGGCGCAACCCAGTGGGGTCGAAGCGACGCAGGCGCTCTACGACATCGCGGGGATCGCCGCGCGTACGTCGGACGGCAACACCATCGGCCTTACCCGGCAGGAGACAGCAACCGTGATCCAGCGGCGATGCGCGAAGCCGTTCTTCTGGGATCCGCTCGGCGACGATGCGAATTGCGGAACGACGATGGCACGGCTGCGCGCGCTGCCGACCGCGACGCTGTACCTCACGCTGGCGTCGGCGGCGCTGCATCATCCGATCGCCTATGCCGGGCACCGCTTCGCGCATCTGAACTCGACCGACCGGTGGCTGGTCCCGTTCCACTGGCCGAGCGCCGCGCCGCCCGTCGCGTCGGAGCCGAACACGATCGGGCTCGCCAACCCCAGTGCAGGAGCTCGCGCGTGGGAGGTGCTGACCGCGATGATCGTCGAGACCCCGCTCGGCTGGCCGATCGCCTGGATCGTCGTCGCGATCACCGCGCTTGCCGCAAGCCTGTCGCGCCCGCGCGATCCTATCCGCGAACTTGCCACCGCGTTGCTGGTATCCGCTCTCGCGCTGGAGGTCAGCTTCGCAGCGCTGAGCATCGCGTCCGACCTGCGCTATCACCTGTGGCCGATGATCGCGACGGCGGTCTCCGTCGTCCTGCTCGCCGATCGCGCACCGCGGCGGCGGGTCCTGATGATCGGCGCAATTGCGCTGACGATCGTGATCTGCAGCGGGCTGGCGGCGCGCATGACGCTACCCCTCCCGCCCCAGTCCTATGCGGGCATGCTGGGGTGAGCCAGCTGCAGCGCCCCTAGCGCCGGCGTAGCTTGCGCCGCGGATAGGGCACCGTCTCGTAATATTCGGTGGTCGTCGTGGTCGTCGTCACCGGGACGGACTGAACGACCACCGTCGTCGAGCCTGCCGGATAGGCCGGGCCGCTGGTGGTCGTGACCGTCGTGGCGCCATCGCGCGAAACCCAGGTTTCGCCAGGCGCGCTCGCGTAGGTACGCGGCGGCTGATAGCCAGCGCCATATGGTGGCGCGTAGTCGTCCGCATACGGCGCGGGCGGCGGATAGTCTCCGCCGTATCCCGCACGGAGTGGTGGCGGCGTGCGACGGCCACGATCCTCGGCCTTGTCGATCGCGTAGCCCGCCGCTGCGCCGACGCCGGCACCGATCAGCGTACCGCCGAGACGGTTGCCACGTCCGGCGATGACGTTGCCCGCGACGCCACCGGCTACAGCACCGATCGCGGCACCGCCCAAACCCGTGTCGCGCCGGTTGTAGCGACCATCGTCCGACCGCGGCGTGCGACCATCATCATAAGGCGGCGCATATCCGCGTTCGCTCGGCCCGGCGTACACCGTGTCGTTTGCCGCATAATCCCGAGGACTTATCGTCACCGAGCTGCTCGAATCATAGCGGTCCCAATCGACGTCGCCGACGGTGTCGTAGACCGATCCTCGCGGGTCGATCAGCACGGCGTCGTCGTAGTAGCGCGCCCAGTTATACCCCTGCGGCGGTTGCGGAAGACCGTAGGTCGACCAGTCGCCCACGTAGAAGCGCGGCGCATTCCAATAGCCGGGCACCGCCCAGCCGCGATGCGGGCGGCGGTAGCCAGTCCAGCCGCCCGGCGCGTTCGCACCGGCCCACCAGCGACCGCCGATCTTGCTGCCCCAGCGCGGCTGGCGGTGCGGTCCCGCCTGTCGCGACGCGGTTTGCACGATCGGAGGATTGGCGGCGATCGGACCGGGCCGGCGGGGATTTGCCATCGGTGCCTGCATCGTCGCGCCCGGCATACCGTAGCTGGCGCCGGGCCGCTGCTGCGCGTGCGCCGCGCCGCCGCCGACCAAGGCGAGCCCTGCGCTCGCGAGAATAAGGCTCCGCATGTTCATCTCCCTGGTTCCGCCACCCTATCCCGCGCAAACGCCGGATGTCTTGAGGGGTTGCTTACCAAAGCCAAGAGCGAGTCACCAGCAAGCGTACCGTCCCGAAACGGAGCAGCGCCTACAGACGCTGACCCAACAATGCTGCGAGCGCCTCGCAGCCTGCCGCATCCTCCGCGTCGAACCGCGCCGGCTCCGGGCTGTCGAGATCGAGCACGGCGATCAGCGTGCCGTCCTTGATCACCGGTACCACCAGCTCCGACCGGCTTGCCGCGTCGCAGGCGATGTGTCCTGGGAATGCGTGCACGTCCTCGACCAACTGCGTAGTCAGCGTCGCAGCAGCGGCCCCGCAGACGCCCTTGCCGACCGGGATACGGATGCACGCGACCTTGCCCTGGAACGGCCCGAGGACGAGTTCGCCACCCTGCGCTTCGGGCACCAGCCGGTAGAAGCCTGCCCAATTAAGATCAGGGAGATATTCCCATACCAGCGCGGCGGCATTGGCCATGTTGGCGATCGGATCGGTCTCGTCTGCCGTCAGCGCGCCTAGCGCGGCGAGCAGGTCGCGGTAGAGGTCGGCCTTGGTGCCGGCTGAGATATCGAACTCATACATGTGATCGTCCTTGGTCGGCGACGGCGGTAGGCCGGGAGTTTCGTCCGTCATCCTAGCGCAAATTGAGTTCTGCCATATTGGCTTCGAAAGTCCGTTCCTCAAGCATACCCCAGCTTTCGCCGGGGTGACGGACGGGATTTATGACGTGCAACCTCGAAAAACAAAACGTGCTGCTAAGATCGCGAGCGCTGCCGTTTGAGATCCTGGCCCCCCGCCTGCGCGGGGGAACGGTAGAGAGGCGCTCGACGTATCAGGTTTTCGCCGAGTCCACCCAGGGTTCGCTGAAATCGCGCGAGCTTGCCCCCCACTCACGCCCGCTCAATCGTCGCGTACTTTACCCCGGCCCGCCTTCACCCCGCTACGCACCTTCTTCGTATCGACCCGCCGTGCCTTTGCCGCCTTGGACGGCTTGGTCGCGCGGCGTGCCTTGGGGACGATCGTCGCTTCCTTGATCATTGCGACGAGGCGTTCGCGGACCTCCTGGCGGTTGAGCAACTGCGACCGCGATCCCTCGCTACGTAGCACCAGCACACCGTCGCGCGTCAATCGCGATCCCGCCAGCACGGCGATGCGGTTCTTCACCGCGAGGGGCAAACCGGGCGACAGGCCGACGTCGAAGCGCAGGATCACCGCGCTGTCGGTGGTGTTGACGTGCTGACCACCGGGACCGCCCGAGCGGGTCGTGCTCTCGATCAGTTCGCTGTCGTCGATTGAGATCGATCGGGTGATCGGGATCGCGACCATAAGCCCCTGCCCTCAGCTCTCAGCCGTCGGTGGAGTCGGGCGTCGTTACCGCGTCGGCAGTCGGGGCGGTATCTGCAACCGGGGCAGCCTCGTCGGCGAAACCTGCCTTGGCGAACCGCTCGGGCAGCGGCGCTTCGGCGAGCACGTCGGTCTTGCCCGGGCGCGGGACGATCAGCCGCTGCGCGTGGAGCATCATGCCGAGCCCATCCGCCTTGCCGTACACGCCGTCACCGACCACCGGCGCGCCGAGACCGCTCGCGGCGTGGACGCGGATCTGGTGGGTGCGGCCGGTCTCCGGCAGGAACTCGACCAGCGAGCGGCCGTCCCTGATCTGGAGCACGCGCCATTTGGTGCGCGACTTCTTGCCCTCGGGGTCCTCGACCATCCTCCAGCCGGTCTCGGCCGTGCTGACTTTGCCGAGGGGCATTTCGATTAGGCCCGATTCACCGTTAACCTCACCGTCGAGGAGGGCGACGTAGCGTTTCGAGACGAGGCCCTGTTCGAACGCCTGCTGCAACCGGGCATGCGCCTTGGGGTTGCGCGACAAAAGCAGGCAGCCGCTCGTGTCGCGGTCGAGCCGGTGCACCGCCTTCGGCCAGCGCTGGAAGCCGAACTTCAGGCTTTCGAGATGATTTTCGAGGCTCAGCGAGCCATCGCGGGGCGGATCGACCGGCAGCCCTGCGGGCTTGTCGATCACCAGGGCCTCGCCGTCGAGGAAAAGTACGCGTTCACCATGCATGGCGCCGCCCTTGCCATCATTAGCGCCTGCGTGCCAGAGCCCGCGTCGATGTTGCACCGCACGCTGGCCCTCGCGCTCCTGTTCGCCCCGACCATAGCGGAGGCCCAATTGTGCGAAGGCCAGAGCGCGGCGATCGCGCCCGATGGTCGCGCGTTCGGGCATCTGCCGTACGGCGACGCCGCCGAAACCGAACTGGTCACGCTGCCGTCCGAATATTCGGTGGGCAATCCGTGCGTGGTACGTGCCGATATCCTGCCCGATCTGTTGCGGCTGTTCGCAGCGGCGCAGGGCGATCCTTCGGTGATGGGGCAACTGCGCGCGCTCTCGTGTCAGCGGTCGATCGCGCGCCAGCGCAGCGTGTTCTGCCGCGGCGAAATCAGCACCGCGGCCGATCGGGCGATTTCGGTCGCGCCGCCTGGCTATAGCGAGCATTCGACCGGCTATGCGCTCGACTTCGCGGTCCGGCCTGCGAACGGGTGTCCCGATGCGGAGGCGTGCATGGCCGCGACGCCTGCCGCGCGCTGGCTGCGGCTGAACGCGCCGCGGTTCGGGTTCGAGCAGAGCTTTCCGGGGGGCAACAAGCAGAACGTGAAATGGGAGCCCTGGCACTGGCGCTGGGTGGGCACGAGCGGCAGTGCGCCCGGGGCGGCGAAGGCGCGGTTCGTGTTCGCGCGGGCTCGGCGGTTGTATCCGGCGGATCCCGCCGTGCTGCCGCTGGTGGTGAAGGTGTCGGCGCAACCGCCGGTGCCGGTGGCTCCGGTCGTGGTGGTGCCGTCGAAGAAGAAGCGGCGGTAGAATAAAGACTGGTTTGATCGGGGCTATGTGCCCCTGAGAGCAGTACCACCCCGGCGGAGGCCGGGGCCCAGTCGGGGAACGTTGCTGACGACCGCCAGCGCTTCGTTACTGCCACCTTTCCAACTGGGCCCCGGCCTTCGCCGGGGTGGTGGTTTTTTTGGGGGGCACCTTTGAGTTACGGGCCAATTGGATGCCCCACTCTACCCAATCAGTGCAGCACGAGCCCGCCCGTACGCACGACGCCGTCCTGCAACGCGTGGTCGTACAGCAATTCGGTCTCCAGCTTCACCTGGAGCGACAGCCGGTCTAGCATCGACTCCGCCTGCACGCCGAACGCGGCCCAGTCGTCGGGGGAAATCGTCGGCAGCCAGTGGCCGATGAACGCCTTCCAGTCCGAGCGGAGGATGTCGAGATCCTCCTCCATCATCGCGATCGTATCGGCCGAGCATCGCGCTTCCATCGCCACGACGGTGCGATCGATGACCTCGTCCTCGACGCCCAGATGATCGGCGACGGTCACCGCCAGCTCGATCAGCTTGCGCGACGCGATCGCGCTTTGCGTATTAGATTCTCGTGATAAATTAACGAGTTCCGAACATTGCCGGGCAATCTTCTCGTGATCTTCGATCAACCGAATCCAATTCGCACGGTCCTGATCGGATACTTCTCGCTCTGCGATCTTCGCGTTCATGACGTCGCTACTCCCCTGCGAATGCCAAACGGTAACACTGAATATACGCGTCAAATATTACCAAAGATGCAATAGCGTCAGGCGTTTGACCATAGCTATAGTATTTCCGGCAGTGCGGCCGTGTCGAAACGACCGTATCGCGTCCACCCTTTGACATGACGCCGCGGCGCGCCTATATCCGCTTTTCACCACAGCATCCGGGAAATGACATGCCGTCGCGCAGCGTGTCGATCGTATTGGATACCGAGGTTTCATACGCTGAGAGCCGCCGCACCTGATGCGCGCGGCCTTTTTGCGTGAACGTGCGTCCCGCTTGGGGGTTCCCAAGCACGAAATTACGACTGATCCGTCAGTTTTTATAGGGCGAAACAAAACCTATGGCTTCCAAGGCGATCGAACACGGCACTGCAAAGCGCCGTATCCGCAAGGTTTTCGGCAACATCCACGAAGTCGTGCAGATGCCGAACCTGATCGAAGTCCAGCGCGAGAGCTACGAGCAGTTCCTGCGCTCCGACAAGTCGATCGGCCACGTCTCGGGTCTCGAGAAGACGCTGCGCAGCGTGTTCCCGATCCAGGATTTCGCCGGCACCGCCTATCTCGATTTCGACGACTACGTCCTTGAGCCGCCGAAGTTCGACGTCGAGGAATGCCGCCAGCGCGGGATCACCTACGCCGCGCCGATGCGCGTCACGCTGCGTCTGACCGCGTTCGAGGTCGATCCCGATACCGAGGCCAAGTCGGTCATCGATATCAAGGAGCAGGACGTGTACATGGGCGACATGCCGCTCATGACCGAGAACGGCACGTTCTTCATCAACGGCACCGAGCGCGTCATCGTCAGCCAGATGCACCGTTCGCCGGGCGTCCTGTTCGATCACGATCGCGGGAAGACGCACGCATCGGGCAAGTACCTGTTCGCGGCGCGCGTGATTCCGTATCGCGGTTCGTGGCTCGATTTCGAGTTCGACGCGAAGGACATCGTCAACGTCCGCATCGATCGCAAGCGCAAGCTGCCCGTCACGGCGCTGCTCTACGCGCTCGGCATGACGTCGGAAGAGATCCTCAACTATTTCTACAACCGCGTGACGTTCGTTCGCGGTCAGGGTGGCTGGATCGTTCCGTTCCAGGTCGAGAACTGGCGTGGCCAGAAGCCGATGTTCGACATCGTCGATGCGAAGACCGGCGAAGTCGTGTTCCCGAACGGCCAGAAGATCAGCCCCCGCGCTGCCAACAAGGCGTTCAAGGATGGTCTCACCGACCTGCTGATCCCGACCGAGGAAATCTTCGGCCGCTATTCGGCGTACGATCTGATCGACGAGTCGACCGGCCGCATCTACATCGAAGCCGGTGACGAAGTGACCGCCGAGAACCTCGAACTGCTCGACCAGGCAGGCATCGAGCGTCTCGACCTGCTCGACATCGATCACGTCGCGACGGGTCCGTGGATCCGCAACACGCTCAAGGTCGACAAGGCCGAAGAGCGCGAGCAGGCGCTCAGCGACATCTACCGCGTGATGCGCCCCGGCGAGCCGCCGACGCTGGAGACCGCCGAGGCATTGTTCTCGGGTCTGTTCTTCGATCCGGATCGCTACGACCTGTCGGCCGTGGGCCGCGTGAAGCTCAACATGCGTCTCGACCTCGACGTCGAGGATACCGTGACGACGCTGCGCACCGAGGACATTCTCGAGGTCATCAAGACGCTCGTGAACCTCAAGGACGGCAAGGGCGAAATCGACGATATCGACAACCTCGGTAACCGTCGTGTCCGCTCGGTCGGCGAGCTGCTCGAGAACCAGTACCGCGTCGGCCTGCTCCGCATGGAGCGCGCCGTGAAGGAGCGCATGTCGTCGGTCGACGTCTCGACCGTCATGCCGAACGACCTGATCAACGCGAAGCCTGCGGTTGCCGCGGTCCGCGAATTCTTCGGCTCGTCGCAGCTGTCGCAGTTCATGGATCAGACCAACCCGCTGTCGGAAGTCACCCACAAGCGTCGCGTGTCGGCACTTGGACCAGGTGGTCTGACGCGTGAGCGCGCCGGCTTCGAAGTCCGCGACGTTCATCCGACGCACTACGGCCGCATCTGCCCGATCGAGACGCCGGAAGGCCCGAACATCGGTCTGATCAACTCGCTCGCCAGCTTCTCGCGGGTGAACAAGTACGGCTTCATCGAGACTCCGTACCGCAAGGTCGTGGATCACAAGGTCACCGACGACGTCGTGTACCTGTCGGCGATGGAAGAGGCCAAGCACACGATCGCGCAGGCCAACGCCGAGCTCGATTCGTCGAACGGCTTCGTCGAGGAGCTGGTGTCGTCGCGTCAGGCGGGCGAATTCCTGATGGCGCTGCCCGACAATATCACGTTGATGGACGTCAGCCCCAAGCAGCTCGTCTCGGTCGCCGCATCGCTCATTCCGTTCCTGGAAAACGATGACGCCAACCGCGCGCTGATGGGCTCGAACATGCAGCGTCAGGCCGTGCCGCTCGTCCAGGCCGAGGCGCCGTTCGTCGGCACCGGTATGGAAGAGACGGTTGCGCGTGACTCGGGCGCCGCGATCTCGGCAAAGCGTGCGGGCATCGTCGACCAGGTCGACGCGGCGCGTATCGTGATCCGCGCAACCGGCGAGATTGATGCCGGCAAGTCGGGCGTCGATATCTACACCCTAATGAAGTTCCAGCGTTCGAACCAGTCGACCTGCATCAACCAGCGTCCGCTGGTGAAGGTGGGCGATGCGGTTCGTGCCGGCGACGTGCTCGCCGACGGCCCGTCGACCGAGTTCGGCGAGCTGGCGCTGGGTCGCAACAGCCTCGTCGCGTTCATGCCGTGGAACGGCTACAACTACGAGGATTCGATCCTGATCTCCGAGCGGATCGTGAAGGACGACGTGTTCACGTCGATCCATATCGACGAGTTCGAGGTGATGGCTCGCGACACGAAGCTCGGGCCTGAGGACATCACGCGCGACATCCCGAACGTCGGCGAGGAAGCCCTGCGCAACCTCGACGAGGCGGGCATCGTCTACATCGGTGCAGAGGTCGAGCCGGGCGATATCCTCGCCGGCAAGATCACGCCGAAGGGTGAATCGCCGATGACGCCGGAGGAGAAGCTTCTCCGTGCGATCTTCGGCGAGAAGGCCAGCGACGTGCGCGATACGTCGCTTCGCCTGCCGCCGGGCGTGTCGGGTACGGTCGTCGACGTTCGCGTCTTCAACCGTCACGGCATCGACAAGGACGAGCGCGCGATGGCGATCGAGCGCGAGGAGATCGAGCGCCTGAAGAAGGATTCGGACGACGAGCGTTCGATCCTGAACCGTGCGACCTGGTCGCGTCTTCGCGAGATGCTGCTCGACCAGACCGCCACCTCGGCGCCGAAGGGCGTCAAGAAGGGCGTCGTGATCGACATGGATCTGCTCGACAGCGTCGACCGCCACGAGTGGTGGAAGTTCGCGGTCGCCGACGACAAGGTCCAGAGCGATCTGGAAGCGGTCAAGATCCAGTATGACGATGCGGCCAAGCTGATCACGGACAAGTTCCACGATCGTCGCGAGAAGCTGGAGCGTGGTGACGAGCTGTCGCCGGGCGTGCTGAAGATGGTCAAGGTGTTCGTCGCGGTGAAGCGCAAGCTGCAGCCGGGCGACAAGATGGCCGGCCGTCACGGCAACAAGGGCGTCATCAGCCGCATCCTGCCGGCGGAGGACATGCCGTTCCTCGCCGACGGTACGCCGGTCGATATCGTGCTCAACCCGCTGGGCGTGCCGTCGCGCATGAACGTCGGGCAGATCTTCGAGACGCATCTGGGCTGGGCCGCACGTGGCCTGGGCCAGTCGATCACCGCGGCTCTCGAGACGTGGCGCGAAGAGAATCCGGACGCCAAGCCGGGTGCGATGCCTGAGGCGGTCCGCGATCGTCTCAAGACGGTGTACGGCGAGCAGTATCACGCCGAGATCGACGCCCGCACGGGTGACGAGATCGTCGAGCTCGCCAAGAACCTGAAGGGTGGCGTGCCGATGGCGACGCCGGTGTTCGATGGTGCCCGCGAAGCCGATGTGTCGGCGATGCTGGCGCTGGCGGGCCTCGACACGTCGGGTCAGTCGGACCTGTTCGACGGCCGCACCGGCGATCAGTTCGATCGCAAGGTGACGGTGGGCTACATCTACATGCTGAAGCTCCACCATCTGGTCGACGACAAGATCCACGCACGGTCGATCGGGCCGTACTCGTTGGTCACGCAGCAGCCGCTGGGTGGTAAGGCGCAGTTCGGTGGGCAGCGCTTCGGCGAGATGGAGGTCTGGGCACTCCAGGCCTACGGCGCGGCGTACACCTTGCAGGAAATGCTGACGGTGAAGTCGGACGACGTGGTCGGACGCACCAAGGTCTACGAGGCGATCGTCAAGGGCGACGACACGTTCGAGGCTGGCATCCCGGAGAGCTTCAACGTGCTCGTCAAGGAAATGCGCTCGCTCGGCCTGAATGTGGACCTGAAGCAGTCGGAGCCCGGCTTCGACAGCGACGGCATCCAGATCGCGGCGGAGTAACGCGGTTGATTTAGCTCCCCTCCCGCGTGCGGGAGGGGTCGGGGGTGGGCTCCCGGCCGGTGATGGAGCGCCAAGATCGAACCGGGTGCCCACCCCTTCCCAAGCGAGAGCTTGGGCCCCTTCCCCTCCCGCTTGCGGGAGGGGAGTTGGAAGGATCAATATATGAACGAGATGACCCCCTTCGCCAATCCGGTCGCCAAGACCGAGACGTTCGACCAGATCCAGATCGGCATCGCGTCCCCGGACAAGATCCGTTCGTGGTCGTTCGGCGAGATCAAGAAGCCCGAGACCATCAACTACCGCACGTTCAAGCCCGAGCGTGACGGCCTGTTCTGCGCGCGCATCTTCGGTCCGATCAAGGATTACGAGTGCCTGTGCGGCAAGTACAAGCGCATGAAGTACAAGGGCATCGTCTGCGAGAAGTGCGGCGTCGAGGTTACCGTCTCGAAGGTTCGCCGCGAGCGGATGGGCCATATCGAGCTCGCCGCGCCGGTCGCGCACATCTGGTTCCTGAAGTCGCTGCCGTCGCGCATCGGCCTGCTGCTCGACATGCAGCTGAAGCAGCTTGAGCGCGTGCTGTACTTTGAGGCGTACATCGTGATCGAGCCGGGCCTGACCCCGCTCGAGAAGTACCAGCTGATGACCGAGGACGAGCTCCTCGACGCGCAGGACCAGTATGGCGAGGACGCGTTCTCGGCCGGTATCGGTGCCGAAGCGGTCCGCATCATGCTCGAATCGCTCGATCTCGTCGGTGAGCGTACCGCACTGCTCGAAGAGCTCGCGGTCACCAAGTCCGAGCTGAAGCCCAAGAAGATTATCAAGCGCCTGAAGGTCGTCGAGAGCTTCATCGATTCGGGCAACCGCCCCGAGTGGATGATCCTCGAGGTCGTTCCGGTCATCCCGCCCGAGCTGCGCCCGCTGGTGCCGCTGGACGGTGGTCGTTTCGCGACGTCGGATCTGAACGATCTGTATCGCCGCGTGATCAACCGCAACAACCGCCTGAAGCGCCTGATGGAGCTTCGTGCGCCGGACATCATCGTCCGCAACGAGAAGCGCATGCTCCAGGAGGCTGTCGACGCACTGTTCGACAATGGTCGCCGCGGTCGCACGATCACGGGCGCCAACAAGCGTCCGCTGAAGTCGCTGTCCGACATGCTCAAGGGCAAGCAGGGCCGCTTCCGCCAGAACCTGCTCGGCAAGCGCGTCGACTATTCGGGTCGTTCGGTCATCGTGACCGGGCCTGAGCTGAAGCTGCACCAGTGCGGCCTGCCGAAGAAGATGGCGCTCGAGCTGTTCAAGCCGTTCATCTACGCACGTCTCGATGCGAAGGGTCTGTCTATGACCCTGAAGCAGGCTAAGAAGTGGGTCGAGAAGGAGCGCAAGGAAGTCTGGGACATCCTGGACGAGGTGATCCGCGAGCATCCGGTCATGCTGAACCGTGCGCCGACGCTTCACCGTCTCGGCATCCAGGCGTTCGAGCCGGTATTGATCGAGGGCAAGGCGATCCAGCTTCACCCGCTGGTCTGCTCCGCGTTCAACGCCGATTTCGACGGCGATCAGATGGCCGTGCACGTCCCGCTGAGCCTCGAGGCCCAGCTCGAAGCGCGCGTCCTGATGATGTCGACGAACAACATCCTGTCGCCAGCTAACGGCAAGCCGATCATCGTTCCGTCGCAGGACATGGTCCTCGGTCTCTATTATCTGTCGATGATGAAGGAGAACGAGCCGGGCCAGGGGATGCTGCTCGGTGACATGGCCGAAGTGCACCAGGCGCTGAACGCTCAGGCGGTCACGCTGCACACCAAGGTCATCAGCCGCGTTCCGCAGACCGACGAGAAGGGCAAGCAGTACCTCAAGCGGTACGAGACGACCCCGGGCCGCATGCTGCTGGGCGAGTGCCTGCCGCATAGCCACAAGGTGCCGTTCGACACTGTCAACCGCCTCCTCACCAAGAAGGACGTGGGCGACGTGATCGACGAGGTCTATCGTCACACCGGCCAGAAGGAGACCGTGCTGTTCGCCGATGCGATCATGTCGCTCGGCTTCCGCCACGCGTTCCGCGCCGGCATCTCGTTCGGCAAGGACGACATGATCATTCCGGACGCCAAGGTTGGTCTCGTCGACGACACCAAGGCGCTCGTGAAGGACTTCGAGCAGCAGTATCAGGACGGCCTGATCACGCAGCAGGAGAAGTACAACAAGGTGATCGACGCCTGGAGCCGTTGCGGCGATCAGGTCGCGAACGCCATGATGGACGAGATCCGTGCGGTGAAGGTCGACGAGGAGACCGGTCGTGAAAAGCCGATCAACTCGATCTACATGATGGCCCATTCGGGTGCTCGTGGTTCGCAGGCGCAGATCAAGCAGCTTGCCGGTATGCGTGGCCTGATGGCCAAGCCGTCGGGCGAGATCATCGAGACGCCGATCATCTCGAACTTCAAGGAGGGCCTGACCGTCCTCGAATACTTCAACTCGACCCACGGCGCCCGCAAGGGTCTCGCGGATACGGCGTTGAAGACGGCGA
The DNA here is from genome assembly GCF_003688595.1 of Sphingomonas sp. PP-F2F-G114-C0414. Classification (GTDB taxonomy): domain Bacteria; phylum Pseudomonadota; class Alphaproteobacteria; order Sphingomonadales; family Sphingomonadaceae; genus Sphingomonas. Next base: position 594,008 of record NZ_RCWT01000009.1, on the reverse strand, counting down.
ACTCGGGTTACCTGACGCGTCGTCTGGTCGACGTGTCGCAGGATTGCGTCATCATCGAACCGGATTGCGGCACGACCCGCGCGCTGGAGATGAAGGCCATTCTTCAGGGTGGTTCGACCATCGCAAGCCTCGGCGAGCGCATCCTCGGTCGTACCACGGCCGAAGACATCGTCGATCCGAAGACCGGCAAGGTCGTCATCCCGTCGGGCACGCTGCTCGACGAGCCGATGATCACGACGATCGAAGGCCTCGGCACGCAGTCGTGCAAGATCCGCAGCCCGCTGGTCTGCGAGTCGAAGATCGGCGTCTGCGGCAAGTGCTACGGGCGCGATCTCGCCCGCGGTACGCCGGTCAACATTGGTGAAGCTGTCGGCGTCATCGCCGCGCAGTCGATCGGTGAGCCGGGCACGCAGCTGACGATGCGTACGTTCCACATCGGTGGTGCGGCGCAGCTCAACGAAACGTCGAACCTCGAGGCGCATGCCGACGGTACGGTGCAGTTCCGCGATCTGCGTATCATCGTCGACCAGCGTGGCCGTCGCGTGGTGCTCAGCCGCTCGGGTGAAATCGCGATTGTCGACATGGACGGCCGCGAGCTCTCGGTCGATCGTATCCCCTACGGTGCGTACGTGCTGTTCGACGATGGTCACATCGTGTCGCGCGGCGATCGGATGGCCGAGTGGGATCCGTTCACCATGCCGGTGATCACGGAGAACCCGGGCACGATCAAGTATGTCGACCTGATCGAGGGCAAGACGCTCACCGAGCAGACCGACGAAGCCACGGGCATCGCCCAGCGCGTCGTGATCGAATATCGTGCGGCGACCAAGTCGAAGGAGGATCTGCGTCCGCGCATGACCCTGCTCGACGAGACGTCGGGCGAGACCGGTCGTTACATGCTGGCGATCGGCGCTACGCTGTCGGTCGAGGATGGCGCACAGGTGTTCGGCGGCGACGTCGTGGCCCGTGTCAGCCGCGAGAGCGCCAAGACGCGCGACATCACCGGTGGTCTGCCGCGTGTTGCCGAGCTGTTCGAGGCGCGTATCCCCAAGGACTCGGCGATCATTGCCAAGATCTCCGGCCGTGTCGTGTTCGGCAAGGACTACAAGGCGAAGCGCAAGATCGGCATCCAGCCCGAGGATGGCGGCGACGTCGTCGAGTATCTGGTGCCGAAGTCGAAGGTCATCGACGTCCAGGAAGGCGATTACGTCAAGCGCGGCGATAACCTGATCGGCGGCTCGCCCGATCCGCACGACATCCTCGAGACGATGGGCATCGAACCCCTCGCCGAGTATCTCGTGTCGGAAATCCAGGAGGTCTATCGTCTCCAGGGCGTGAAGATCAACGACAAGCACATCGAGACGATCGTTCGTCAGATGCTGCAGAAGGTCGAAATCACCGACGGCGGCGACACCACGCTGCTGAAGGGCGAGCAGGTCGATCGCGAGGAAATGGACGCGACCAACGAGAAGCTCGAGAAGAAGCAGACCCGCGCACAGGGCAAGCCCATCCTGCTCGGTATCACCAAGGCGTCGCTGCAGACCCGCAGCTTCATCTCGGCGGCATCGTTCCAGGAAACTACGCGGGTGCTCACCGAAGCAGCCGTGCAGGGTAAGCAGGACATGCTGATGGGCCTGAAGGAGAACGTGATCGTCGGCCGGCTCATCCCGGCAGGCACCGGTGCAGGCCTCAACCGCCTGCGTGTCGTGGCCAACAGCCGCGACGCCGCGATGCGCGTCCAGCAGCGCAAGATGGCGGAGGTGTCGATCGTGGCACCGATGTCGGCTGCCGACGAGCATGCTGCCGAGTTGGCACGTTCGCCGCGCGATGCAGGCGGCACGGGTGAGGATCCGCTCGCAGCGGTCGTCACCTCGGGCACCGGCACCGACGCGGATGCCGGCGAGTATCTGAACGAGACCGAGTAATCGGTTTCGTCAGACGCCTCGGCGCTGACTAAGAAAAAGGCCGCCGTCCGGGATACCGGGCGGCGGCCTTTTTAGTGTTTGGGCGCGGTAGTCGGGGGTTCGGCGGCGATGCAGTCGGACTGGCCGTGACATTCACTGAACCCGGCGCACACCGACTTCGCGAGCGCGGGCAACTCTCCCGCGCTGCGCACGGCCTCGATCTCGGCCAAATTGCCACAGGTCGCCCCTGCAATCGTAGTGCCGCATCGATCGGCTTCGGCAACCGACATCGCTGCGCGTATCCGGGGGTCGGCGCCGGTCTCGTAGGTATCGAGCACGTCGCGGAGATCGGCGGGGGACAGCCATTCCAGATGCTTCGCTGGACACTGCCTGCCAATCTCGGCACGATAGGGGCGCCACGGATCGTCCGCCGCCGTACCGGCAAACGCGAGCAGCGTGCAGGCCGCCGCAGCCACGACGATCCGCACGACCTGGATAGCAAGCGCAGGAAGACTCGACGGCGTCATGCCGCACATCGTGCCGACCCGACCTTACGGCGCGCTGACGGCAATGTGGAAAACAACCGCTGTTCTGGGGGGACGCCGGCCCGTTGTACTGAGATCGCGAAGACCGTTCCGCGCTATTCGCCGACCATATGGCCTGATATCCCGGTGATGATCGGCGCGGAAACATCGCGAACACATCGCCGACCTAAGAAAGACCGATGAATTCAACGTCTGTTCAAGAGTCGGCCAAGCCCGTGCTGCTGGTGGTCGACGACGACCACATGATCCGGACGCTGTTGGCGCAGAGCCTCGGCATGCATGGGTTTCAGGTCGAGACGGCCACCAATGCGCACGAGATGGACGCCGTCCTGGCACGATGCCCGGTATCGCTGATCCTGCTCGACGTGATGATGCCCGGCGAAGATGGCGTGTCGGTCTGTCGCCGGCTCGCGCGGGTCGGCGCGCCGCCGATCGTGATGCTCAGCGCGCTCGGCGATGAACCCGATCGGATCCTCGGCCTCGAAATCGGCGCGAGCCACTATCTGTCCAAGCCGTGCAGCCCGAGGGAGATCCTGGCGACCGTCCGTGCCGCACTGCGCGCGCGCGAAATCCAGGATGCGGGTGAAAGCCGGTCGTTCGCATTCCTCGGCTGGCGAGTCGATTTCGCGGCACACGAACTGTTCGATCCGGAGGGTACGCTGATCGACCTGACCGACGGCGAGTTCGCGGTTCTGCGCGCGTTCGTCGAGCGGCCAAGACGCGTGCTGGCGCGCGATGCGCTGTTGGAAGCGGCGCGCGGACCCGACACCGACGCGTTCGATCGCGCGATCGACGTGCAGGTCAGCCGGTTGCGCCGCAAGCTTCGCTCGCGCGGCGACGAGATCATCCGCACGATCCGCAACGAGGGCTATTTCTTCGTACCGCGCGTGGCCCGGCAGTGACGCAACCCGCCACCATCTACACGCCGTCGAAACTCGGCAGGCTGCGTCCGTGGACGCTGTTCGTCCGGATTCTCGCCTTGCTGCTGACGACGGTGCTGCTGGTCCAGATCCTGAACTTCGCGATCGTGCTGTTGATGCCGCCGCCGATGCCCGTGATCTACACGACGGCGCGCGTTGCCGGCGTGGTCCGCTCGGGTAGCGACCCGGCAAAGTTGCTCACCATGAGGATCACGGGAGGCCCCCCTCGACCGTCCGACAGTTCGCGCGACGCACGCCTCGCCAAACTGATCGCCAACGACCTTGCACTGCCCGCAGAGCGCGTGACCGTCGAGACCGAACCCTCCGCGATGCCGATGCTGGCGGGAGCACTTCGTCCCCCGGTGCCGATGGGCATGGTCCGATCCCGTCATCACCTCTTCGAGAACGCCTTGTTCGGACCGTTCGTGGTGTCGATAGAGCGGCCGGACGGGCGGTGGCTCGTGATCCGGCCAACCAACGGCACGATCGGGCCCTGGCGCGCGCGCATCGTCCTGTGGTTCCTGGCGGCGATGGCGGTCGTCGCGCCGATCGCCCTGCTGCTGGCGCGTCGCGTCGCGACTCCGATCGGGCGGTTTGCCGCCGCCGCCGAACGGCTCGGCCGCGATCCGCGGGCCGCCCCCCTGCCCGTCACCGGTCCGCCCGAGATCGCCGAAGCCGCCAGCGCGTTCAACCTGATGCAGGAACGCCTCAACCGGTACGTCGAGGATCGCACCACGCTGATCGCCGCGGTCGCGCACGATCTGCGCACGCCGCTGATGCGGCTGTCGCTGCGGCTCGAAAAGGCGCCGGAAGATATTCGGATCGCAAGCGAAGGCGATATCCAGGAGATGAGCCAGCGGATCGGCTCGGCGATGGCGTTCGTCCGCGACATGACCCGCCATGTCCGCCGCCAGAAGCTCGACCTTCGATCGCTTGCCGAAAGCGTGACCGACGATTTTGCGGATCGCGGCGATCAGGTGGTGCTGCATCCTGGATCGCCCCTGATCATCGAAGGCGACACGCCGTCGCTGAAGGCCCTGCTCGCAAATCTGGTGGGCAATGCGGTCAATTATGCGGGACATGCCGAAGTCCTGCTCCACCGCACTGGCGGGATGGCCGTGCTCGAAGTGTTCGATTCCGGCAGCGGCATGGCGCCGGCCGACCTGGCACGCGCGTTCGAGCCGTTCTTTCGCGCCGAACACTCGCGCAACCGCGATACGGGCGGCAGCGGGCTGGGCCTCGCCAGCGTGCGTGCGGTCGCCCGCGGGCACGGCGGCGAGGCAACGATCGAAAACCGCGCCGACGGTGGCCTGCTGGTGCGGGTGACGTTGCCCGTATGACCTGAGCGATACATCGGTACCGGCGCGGTCCGACATATCGGGGCAATGTTTCGCGTGCCAGCTGGTGGTCACGGTATCGAGGAGGCGTCATGCGCACAGTAGTTCTTATCGGCCTGGCCGGCGCGCTGGCGGGGTGCGCTGCCGACCTGCCGAGACCTCGCGGATCGAGCGCGCACGGTGATGCCGCACATCGCCTCGCCGATGCGCGGTCAGACCACGGTCGCGGGCAATTGTTCGTCAGTCCGATGGGCGAACCGTTCAGGGCGTCGCAACACCCTGGCGCGGCGGAGGCGCTCTGGTTCGCGGGTGCCGACGCCGACGGCGATGGTCGTATCACCGAAGCGGAATTCCAGCGCGATGCGATGCGATTCTTCGCGGTGCTCGATCGCGGCAACGACGGCGAGATCGATCCCGAGGACATCGCCTATTACGAAAACGTCCTGGTTCCCGAGATTCGTGTCGCGTCGGGCGGCGGTGGGATTTCAGCCGGTGCGAGAGGCCCCGGGGGGCGTGGCGGACGCGGCTCCGGTGGTGGACGGAGGCAGGGCGGCGGCGGCGGCGGCGGCGGCGGCGGCGGCGGCGGCGGCGGCGGTCAGGGGATGCACATGGGCAGCGACGACGGCAAGAAGAGCGATGCCACCGTCCATGAACGGCTCGGTGCCGCGAAGTTCGGGTTCTTCGATTTCCCCGAACCGGTCATCGCGGCCGATCGCAACCTGAACCGCGGCGTCGATCGATCCGAATTCGCGATGGCCGCCGCGACCCGGTTCGCCGCGCTCGACCGCAATCGCGATGGTGCGCTGACCCGCGGCGAATTGCCGAAGGCCGGCGCCGAAACGTGGCGGAACGGGGCGGACCGCCCTTCCCCGCCGCCACCGTCCCCGGATCGCGATACGCCGTAATCGTGGCGACGGCGGCGGATCGGACGCCCCTTTTACCAATATCGCGACCGGGTCAGCCGAGCACGCCCGAGACGATCCAGCGGCGGCTGATCGCAGATTTGACGATCGCTGCGCCGCAGCGTCGACAGGCGGAGTGCTGCACCGGCTGATCGGCCAGATCGCGGTGGCGCGACCGCGGTGCGTGCAATCCCAGGGCGCAGTCGCTGGCGTGTGTCGATAGTCCGCGCATGCCGCCTCCGCCCCAAGATCGAGCATCGGTCATGGCGCGCGATGTTTTCCCGCGTATGTCTGTGCGGTGAAGGGTTTGTCATGCGGCGATCCGGGTGCTCCGGCGTTTGCAGTCGATACCGCACCGCGCCGGTCGGCGCACAAGGGAGCCGATCATGGCCGTAACGGACCTCGTCACCTTCTCGAACATCCAGCTGCGTCCCGATCCGTCGCGGACCGTGATCCGCCCGTTCAACGTCGACTATCCCGGTCCGTTCAAGGTCGAGGGTCATCCTCGCGTCGAGCGCGTGATCGACCGCGTGCTGTCGCTGTCGCATGACGAGCTTCACGCCGAACGCGAGCGCGTCACGGCGTCGCTCGACGAGCGCCACCGCGACGTCGACGACCTGCTGCTCCACCGCTTCGGCGAGGTCATGGCGAGGACGCCGGACGCGCGGACGATCACGCGCGACCAGCAGGTGCTGATCGGCGCATATCTCAGCGAGGAATATTCGTTCGAGGCCGCTGCGCTGTTCAACCCGAGCATGGTGCTGCATCCCGACCAGACCGGTGCGCCCGACGATGGTCTCCGCTTCATCCTGTCGCTGCGCGGGATCGGCGAGGGTCATGTCTCGTCGGTGACGTTCCGCACCGGGCGCTGGTCGCCGCAGGATGGCTTTTCGGTCGATCCCGCCAGCCGGACCGCGGTGCCGCCGCGGATCGAACCATCGGATCAGGGCGCGACCGATGGCGGTCCGACCCGGCTGCAATGCGGCAATAGTCGCGAGCTGTCCGAAACCGTGATCTTCCCGATCCTGCCGAGCCAGCGTCAGGGGATCGAGGATTTGCGGCTCGTCCGGTTCGTGGATGCCGGCGAGGTCCAGTATCTCGGCACCTATACTGCGTTCAGCGGCTCCGAGACGCGCTGCGAGCTGCTGCGCGGCGAGGATTTCAAGACGTTCGAGATGCAGCCGATGCGCGGCGCGGTCGCGGGTACCAAGGGGATGGCGCTGTTCCCGCGCAAGATAGACGGCCGCTTCGCGATGCTCGGGCGGCAGGACAACGAGAATATCTGGTATCTGACCTCGGACGACCTGCTGACCTGGGAGGGCGGTGAGAAGATCGTCGAGCCGAAATGGCCGTGGGAATTCATCCAGATGGGCAATTGCGGCTCGCCGATCGAGATCGACGAGGGCTGGCTGGTGCTGACCCACGGCGTCGGCAGCGTCCGCAATTACTGTGTTGGCGCCTGCCTGCTCGACAAGGCCGACCCGACCAAGCTGCTCGCACGGATGACCGATCCGCTGATCGTGCCGAGCCCGAAAGAGCGCGACGGGTATGTGCCCAACGTCGTCTACAGCTGTGGCGGGATCGTCCATGATCGGACGCTGCTGCTGCCGTTCGGGGTGGCGGACAATTTCGCGTCGTTCGCGACGGTGGATGTCGGGCGGTTGCTCGCGGCGATGGCGTGAACGCCGGCAGCGTGAAAGCATGTTCCCCCGCGAAGGCGGGGGTCCAGCCTGGGCTCCCGCCTTCGCGGGAGAACAAGAGGGAGTGCGAACTGCCGCCCGAACCGACTTACGCGATGCGTTCCGTTGGTTGGACTATCAATCCCGCGCCGGCGAAATCTTCCGCCGCGACCACGTCGATCTGCCGTTCGATCCCGCGCGTGAGGCCAGCCGGGACTGTTACCGTGAAGCCGCGCTCGATCAGTCCGTCGACGGCCCAGCGGACGCAGTAATCCGCGGCGACGCCGATCACCGTGACGTCGGTGACACCGTTCGCGGCCAACGCGGTGAAGAAGTCTTCGCGGAGGATCGTCGGCTTTCTCGCATCGCGGGCGTCTTCGATCGCCAGCCCCGGTTCGGCCCACATGTCGAACACGCCCTTCTCGATCCGCCACGCCGGGATCGCCGGGTCGACCAGTGCGATATCGAGCATATTGGCCCACCCCCGTGTGCCGCGGACGCAGTGGATCGGGAACATCTGCGCTTCGGGCGACGCGGCATAGGTCTCGACGAAATGCGTGTCGAAGGTGAACAGGACGCCTGCAACATCACTGGGACTAAGACCCGACAGCCACGTCTGCATCGGCACGACCAGTGCGTCCGCCCCGGCCACGCTGAGCGCGCCCTCTCGGGCCATGAAATCCCACTGCGTATCCACCACGACCACGAACCGCGCCATCGCCCGTCTCCTTTGCCCGCTGCTTGACACAAACGCGTCTTCTCGGACACCCGCAGCCCACGTAAACGCAGGAGCCCATGCGCATGGCCGTAACCGATATCGCCACCCGGACGTACAACCACAATTTCCGGCTCGATCCGATCGTGCGCAGCCTGCTCGATACCGATTTCTACAAGCTGTTGATGTTGCAGATGATCCGGCAGGTGTATCCCGACGTCAGCGCCACCTTCGCACTCATCAACCGGACCAAGACGGTGCGGCTCGCGGAGATCGTCGACGAGGCCGAACTGCGCGCGCAACTCGATCATGCGCGGACGCTGCGGTTCGCGAAGAAGGAGCTGATCTGGCTGGCGGGCAACAGCTTCTACGGGAAGCAGAAGATGTTCGGGCCCGAGTTCCTCGCATGGCTCGCGGAGTTCCAGTTGCCCGCCTACGATCTGCGAAAAGTCGACGGGCAGTACGAACTGCATTTCGAGGGACCGTGGACTCACACGACGATGTGGGAAATCCCCGCGCTGACGATCATCAACGAGCTGAAGTCGCGCGCAGCCCTGCGTGATCGCGGCCGGTTCGCGCTCGACATCGTCTACGCGCGGGCCAAGGCCAAGCTGTGGGAGAAGGTCGAGCGGCTGCGAGAACTGCCCGACCTCGTGCTGTCGGATTTCGGCACGCGGCGGCGGCACGGATTCCTGTGGCAGCGCTGGTGCGTCGAGGCGCTCAAGGAAGGGCTCGGCGACCGCTTTATCGGTACGTCGAACGTGCTGCTGGCGATGGACGCCGACCTCGAGGCGATCGGGACGAACGCGCACGAACTGCCGATGGTGACCGCCGCGCTCGCCGACAACGACGCAGACCTCGCCGAAGCGCCGTACCGCGTGCTCGAGCATTGGCGGCAACATTATAACGGCAATCTGCTGATCGCCCTCCCCGACGCGTTCGGCACCACCGCGTTCCTGCGCAATGCGCCGCATTGGCTCGCGGAATGGACCGGCTTCCGCCCCGACAGCGCACCGCCGATCGCGGGCGGCGAGCAGATTATCCGCTGGTGGGAGGAGCAGGGCGTCGATCCCAAGACCAAGCTGCTGATCTTCTCCGACGGGATGGACATCGACACGATCGAACAGACGTATCGCCATTTCCACGGCCGCGTGCGGATGAGCTTTGGCTGGGGGACCAACCTGACCAACGACTTCCGCGGCTGCGATCCCGACGGTGCGGCGGCGCTGGAGCCGATCTCGCTGGTCTGCAAGGTGATCGAGGCGAACGGGCGGCCGGCGGTGAAGCTGTCGGATAATCCCGCCAAGGCGACCGGTGAACCTGCGGAGATCGCGCGGTATCTGCGAGTGTTCGGGGAAGCGGATCGGGCAAGCGCGCCGGTGCTGGTGTAACACGGCCCATTACCCCCCTCCCTGGAAGGGAGGGGTCCGGGGGTGGGTCGGTTTCCGTATCGGGCGACGTTGCGACGCGAGCTGGCCTACCCACCCCCAACCCCTCCCTTTCAGGGAGGGGGCAGAACTCGGTTAGTCCTCGACCAGTTTCATGAACCGCCGCTCGACTGGCGCCAGCACCGGCCCGAGTTCATGCCCGCGCTTCACCACCGCGCCGGCCTCGCCGATCAGCGCCCACATGCCCTGCTTGTTGCGCAGCGACGGGCGCTTCTCGATCCTGAACTCCGGCCGTTCGGCGGCGCGGCGGAAGGCGGCGAAGACCGCGGCATCCTTGCCAAGGTCGATCGCATAGTCGCGCCAATGACCTGCCGCGACCATCCGTCCGTAAAGGTCCAGGATTCGGTTCAGTTCGAGGCGTTCGAAGCCGACCTGCGTCGCCTTGGACGGTGTGGGAAAAGGGACGACGCCCATCAGTTATCCACCATCATGCGCGGTCGCGGCGGTCCTCTGGATGCTCGTCGGCGAGCAGCGCGTCGAGCCGCTTGCGCATCGTCTCCAGTTCGCAGCGCATGATCTCCATCTTCTGCGTCGCGGGATCGAACATCTCGCTGCACGGCGTACCGTAGGGCACGAAGCGCGGCACCTCGGGCGCGTTGCCGCCTTCGATCGTCGTCGCGCGCGCGGGAATGCCGACCACCGTCGTGCCCGCAGGCACGTCACGCGTGACGACCGCGTTGGCGCCGACCCGCGACCGCTTGCCGAGCGTGATCGGGCCCAGGACCTGCGCGCCCGAGCCGATGATCGCGCCGTCGGAAATGGTCGGGTGGCGCTTGCCTTGGACGCCGTTATCAGGGCTGGTGCCGCCGAGCGTGACGCACTGGTAGATCGTCACGTCGTCACCGATCTCCGCGGTCTCGCCGATCACGACGAAGCCGTGGTCGATGAAGAAATTGCGGCCGATCGTCGCGCCGGGATGGATGTCGATCGCGGTCGTGAAGCGCGACCAGTGGTTGACGCAGCGCGCGAGGAAATAGAGTTTCGCCTTGTACAGCCGGTGCGCGATCCGGTGATAGCCGAGCGCCCAGACGCCGGGGTACAGCATGATTTCGGCGCGCGAATGCGGGGCGGGATCGCGGGCGCGGATCGAATCCAGATAGGCCAGTAATCCGCTCGACATCCGCAGTCCCCTTCGCGATTTCCGTATCTAGGGTATCGAACGACCGATTTCCAGAACCGCGCGCATGGGCCGCCTCAGCCCATCGGGATCGGGGTAAAGCCTATCTTTGTTGTGGGATAAGCCCGCGCGTTGCACTCTGCGCGCGATATTGAGGGGATGCCGATGTTCGACCTGACGACCTTGAGCTTCGAGACGCTGTTGCCGTTCATCCTGGTCGGGTTCGCCGCGCAGATCGTCGATGGCGCGCTGGGGATGGCGTTCGGGGTGATTTCGAACACGCTGCTGCTGTGGGTCGGCGTGCCGCCGGCCGCGGCGTCGGCGGGCGTGCATACCGTCGAGACCTTCACCACCGCGGTGTCGGGGATCAGCCATGTGCTGCACAAGAACGTCAACTGGACGCTGTTCCTGCGGCTGATGATCCCGGGCGTGATCGGCGGCGTGCTGGGCGCGTACGTGCTGTCGAACATCGATGCGAGCACGGCGAAACCGTTCATCCTCGCGTATCTGACGTCGATCGGCGTGTACCTGCTGTACCGCGGGCTGCGCTATCCGCCCAAGCAGAAGGAGCCGAAGATCGTCGAGCCGCTCGGGCTGGTCGGCGGGTTTCTCGACGCGGCGGGCGGTGGCGGCTGGGGCCCGGTGGTGACGTCGAACCTGCTGGTCCAGGGCGCATCGCCGCGCACCACGATCGGCACGGTGAATACCGCCGAGTTCTTCCTGACCGCGACGATCTCGGCGACGTTCATCACACAGCTCGGCTGGGCGGCGTTCACGCAGGCCACCGTGGGATTGCTGATCGGCGGGGTGCTGGCGGCACCGTTCGGGGCGATGCTGGCGAAGCGCGTTCCGGCGAAGACGCTGATGGTGCTGGTCGGCGTGATCCTGACGATCACCAGTTTGTTCGGCCTCTACCGCGCGATCTGGCACTAAGCCCTTCTCCCGCCAAACTCGCTCCCGTCATCCTGGCGGACGCCAGGATCCAGAGTATCGGGCGCTACGGTCTTAGCTCTGGATCCTGACTTTCGTCAGGATGACGGAAGCGGTTTGGGAAGGGTTGATTAAATCAGAGCGTCGCGTGGACCGTCGCAACCGCAGCCATCACTGCACCGATCCGCACAGACGTCTGGATCGCCTCCGCCGTAACGCCGGCCTTCTTCAAAATCTGCTCGTGGCTGTCGATGCACATGCCGCAGCCGTTCATCGCCGACACGGCCAGACTGAAGAGCTCGAAATCGACCTTGTCGATGCCGGGCTGGCCGATCACGTTCATGCGCAGCTTGGCGGGCATGTTGCGGTATTCCTGGTTCCCGGCGAGGTGCGTGAACCGGTAATAGACGTTGTTCATCGCCATCACCGCAGCGGCTGCACGCGCTGCGTTCGCGGCCTCGGGCGAGAGCTTCGGCACGCATTCGGCCTCGGCGGCCTCGACTAGCGGCTTGTAGCCCGAGCCGTGTGCGCAGGTAAGCAGCAAGCCGTATTTGCGCTGATCGGTCAGGTGCGTCTCGTTCAGCAGCGAGCCGACGTTGAGGCGGATGTCCTTGGCGTAGTCGGGCAGTTGCCCTGCGAATTCCTTGAGCGACATGATAATTCCTTCTGCTCCCCTTCCGCCTGCGGGAAGGGTCGGGGGAGGGACTGGAGACAAAAAGAGAGGGCGGCCCGTATGGACACGCCCTCCCCCAACCCCTCCCGCAAGCGGGAGGGGAGTTTTAGTTACGCAGCGAGCTGGAGGACGTCGTCGCCCTTGTTCCAGTTGCACGGGCACAGCTCGTCGGTCTGCAGCGCGTCGAGCACGCGGAGCGTCTCGGCGGGGTTGCGGCCGACGTTCAGGCCGTTGACCTGGACCGCCTGGATGACGTTGTCCGGATCGATGATGAAGGTCGCGCGGAACGCGACATGCTCGTTCTTGTCGACGATGCCGAGCGCGTCGGCGAGCTTGGCGCCGTTATCCGCGAGCCACGGGAAGTCCGCGGCGGCAAGGTCCGCGTCCGACTTGCGCCAGGCGAGGTGGACGTGCGCGGTGTCGGTCGACGCGCCGATCAGGACGGCGTCGCGGTCCTCGAAATCGCCGCGGATGTCGCTGTAGCCGACGATCTCGGTCGGGCACACGAACGTGAAGTCCTTCGGCCAGTAGAACAGCACCTTCCACTTGCCGGGATATGCCGTCGTCAGGTCGAGCGTCTCGCCGGCGGGCAGCGCAGCGGTGCCCTGCTGGACGGGAATGGTCATCGATGGGAACTGGTCGCCGATGGTCAACATGATGGAAGCCTCCTGGAAATAAACTTGGCTCCAGGCATCCTCAAGCGCGGCGGTTGTCCCGCTCGGTCGTTGTGCAATGCGGTATATGGGGGCTGGTGTAATCGATCCAACACTCTATTTATCATCTGATGATCGATAGAGGCGATTAATGGCTGCGACCTACCTACCCACGTTGAAACAGTTGCAATATCTTGTTGCGCTGAAGGACCACGGCCATTTCGGACGCGCCGCGGAGGCGTGTTTCGTGACGCAATCGACGCTGTCGGCGGGCCTGCGCGAGCTCGAAACGCTGATCGGCGTGGTGCTGGTCGAGCGCACCCGCCGAGTCGTGCGGTTCACGCCGCTGGGCGACGGAATCGCCGACAAGGCGCGGCGCGTGCTGCGCGAGGCGGAGGAACTGGGCGACATGGCGCGCGCCGCGGGCCAGCCGCTTTCGGGCGACATGCGGATGAGCGTCATCCCGACGATCGCGCCGTTCATGTTGCCGAGGATCCTGCCACGGCTGCGAAAGGACTATCCGGACCTGAAGCTATTCCTGCGCGAGGAGCCAAGCGGTCCTGCATGCGAGGGGCTGCATAACGGCCGCACCGACTGCGTGCTGCTGGCGCTTCCCTATGCCTGCGGCGAGGTGACGTTCGAGACGCTGTTCGAGGATCGCCTGTTCGTGGCGTATCCTTCGGGCGAGGAGCCGACCGCCCTACCCGCGATCCCGGCGTCGGCGATCGACGAGACGCGGCTGTTGTTGCTCGAGGACGGGCATTGCCTGAAGGATCATGCGCTCGGCGCATGCAACCGACCGGAGTTACGTGCGGAGGCGACGATGCTGGGGACGTCGCTGCACACGATCGTGCAGATGGTCGACAACGGGCTCGGCATCACGATGCTGCCGGAAATGGCGTTGAAGGCTGGCATCCTCGACAACACCAATATCACCGCGCGCCCGCTCGACGAGATCAATGCCGTGCGGAAAATCGCGCTGGTGTGGCGCCGGGCGAGCCCGCGCGAGAAGGATTTCCGGTTGATGGCGAAGGCGCTCGCCGACGTTCAGTAGTCGCCGTCTCCTTCTGCGCCCCTCCCTGAAAGGGAGGGGTTGGGGGTGGGTCGGTGCCCGTATCAGGCAACCTCACCGACACAAGCTGGCCGACCCAACCCCCTGCCCCTCCCTTTCAGGGAGGGGAGACCGTTGCGAACCGGGCGCGCTCGGTCTTCACCTCGACCCGAGATTGGCACGGGTGCGCAACCAACTCGGCGTTCGATCGTATGTTTCGCGAGTTCCCGCTGGAGATCCAACGATGTCGAAGACGCTTCCGCTACTGCTGATCACGAGTGCGCTGGCGCTTGCGGCGTGCAGTGGCAAATCGAAGGACGACGTCGCCAGTGCGTCGACCACGCCGATCAATCCCGCGCTCGCCGTCCCGAACGGGCCGCCCGCGGTGGCCAATCCGACCGTCGGCGGCGTGCCGATGATGGCGACGCAGACGATCGTCGACAACGCGTCGGCGGCGCCCAATCTCTCGACGCTGGTTGCCGCGGTGAAGGCAGCCGGTCTGGTGCCGACCCTGTCGGGGCCGGGACCGTTCACGGTGTTCGCACCGACCAACGACGCGTTCGGGCGGCTTGCCCCCGGCATGGTCGACACGTTGTTGAAGCCCGAGAACAAGGCTTCGCTGACCAAGGTGCTGACCTATCACGTCGTGCCCGGCGTGGTGACCGCCGACGATCTGCGCCGCCGCATCACGGCAGGCGGCGGTACCGCGACGCTGACCACGGTCGAGGGCGATCCGATCACCGCGACGCTGGTCGGCGCGGTCATCACGCTCACCGACGTCAACGGCAACAAGAGCTATGTTGAGACTGCGGACGTCCGCCAGTCGAACGGCATCGTTCATATCGTCAACGGCGTGATCGTGCCTAAGCTGAGTTGATCCGGGTAGAATTAGGCTCAATTCATCGCGCCGATGCTACGGCTTGTCGGCAAAATCATTGAGTCCGACCGATACCTACCCAAGTTTTTCCGTTCGAGTTTCACACGTTCCTTCCACAATCTCTGGAGTTGCAGATGACTGTTAAGACCAACCTGATGATCGCAGCCGCATCGAGCCTGCTCCTCGCCACCGGCGCGACCGCACAGACCACCGCACCGGCTGCGCCGCGGACGGGCGCTCCCACGGCGGCTGCTCCGACGGCAGCGGCTCCGGGCGCGACGACCGCAGCGCCACAGGCTGCCGGTGCGCCCGCCGCGTCGACGGCCGCGGCGACCACGACGATCGCGGCTGCTCTGCCAACGCTGCCTAATCGTGCGACGCTGACCAAGCTGGTCACCGCAGCGAAGTTGCAGACGACGCTGGCAGGCCCTGGCCCGTACACGCTGTTCGCGCCGAGCGATGAAGCGTTCACGCGTTTGCCCGCCGGTGCGCTCGACACGCTGCTGAAGCCTGAGTCGGTGCCGACGCTGGCGACGATCATCAAGTATCACGTCGTCGCCGGTGCGCTGACGTCGGAGCAGTTGAAGGCACAGATCACCGCGGGCGGTGGCAAGGCCACGCTGACCACGCTCGCCGGTCAGCCGCTGGTCGCGTCGCTTGAAGCCAACGGCAACATCGCGCTGACCGATACCGCCGGGATCAAGTCGTTCGTCGATACGGCGGACATCAAGGAGACGAACGGCGTCGTTCATCTCACCAACGGCATGAGCGTTCCGAAGCTCGGCTGATTTGAGTGCGGGCCGTGGTCTCATCGGAGAGCGCGGCCCGCACTAATTTGTTTCCCTGCGAAGGCGGGGATCCCGTCCGGGCTCCCGCCTTCGCGGGAGAACAAGCTTTGCGCTAGCTGCTCGGCGTATCCCACCGGGCAGCGGCGGCGTGATCATGATCACGCGCCTCTACCCAGCTGGCTTCAACTCCGCGCGTCTCTCGCTTCCAGAACGGAGCGTCGGTCTTCAGCCGGTCGATCAGATACGCGCAGGCCTCCAGCGCCGCGCCGCGATGCGCCGCCGTCGCCGCGACGAACACGATCCGCTCGCCCGGATGCATCGGCCCGACGCGGTGGACGATGATCGCGGCGCTCAGCGACCAGCGCTCGATCGCACCCTCGGCAACCTTGAGCAACGCAGCCTCGGTCGCGCCGGGATAATGTTCGAGCTCGAGCGTCCCCACACCGTCGTCAGCACGCACCAGCCCGGTGAACGTCGCCACCGCGCCAGCGCCAGCCGCCTCCGCGCGCATCATCTCGGCGGCGATATCGATCGGCAATTGCTGGACCGAGATATGAATCATCCGCCGGTCACTGGTGGGAAGATCGCAATCTCCTGCGCGCGACCGATCGGCGTATCGAGCGGCACGAAGTCCTGATCGATAGCCGCGCGTAATCGCGAGCGGTTCTCGAACGCCCCCGCATGCGCCGGGCTGGCCTCCGCCAGCCAGTCGACCAGATCGGCCACCGTGACGACGCTCGCCGGCGGTTCGATCGACTCTTCACCCGTGCCGATGCGCTCGCGCACCCAGGCGAAATACACCATCCGTATCGTCATGCCCGTAATGCCTACTCAGTCCATGTGCTTCAGGCCGACGCGGAGATAATCCCATCCGGTCATCAGCGTAAGGACGGCCGCGCCCCACAGCGCGACGATGCCGACGGTATGCACCCAGACCATTTCGGGCACCGAACCGCCAAGGATGATCCCGCCGAGCGACACGAGCTGCAGCGTCGTCTTCCACTTGGCAAGCTGCGACACCGGCACCGAAACCTGCACCTGCGCCAGGAACTCGCGCAATCCCGACACCGCGATCTCACGCAGCAGGATGACCAGCGCGGCGATCACGTGGATGCCGGCGATATCGCGCGTGCCGACCAGGATCAGGATCACCGCCGCGACCATGATCTTGTCCGCGATCGGATCTAGGAAGATCCCCAGCCGCGACACCGCGCCGCTCGACCGCGCGAGATAGCCGTCGAAATAATCGGTAATACCCATCAGGCAATACAGCACGAAGGCGATGCCGTAGCCCGCCTCCCAGTCGGGCCACCACAGGAACCAGACCAGCAGGGGCACCGCGACGATCCGCGACAATGTCAGGAGGTTAGGCAAGCTCAACACCCACCACCCCTATACCGGTCGGTCGCGCGGCGAAACCGGTTTAAGCGTTGGCGCGCGGATGACGCTCGGCTAAGGGTTGGACATATTACCGCAACGATCAGGGCTATTTCCCGTCATGCTCAATGCCCTTGGGTTGCTGAAGCAACGTCGCTTCCTCCCGCTGTTCACGACCCAGTTTCTCGGCGCGTTCAACGACAATCTGTTCAAGACCTCGATGGTCCTGTTCGCGACCTATGCCGTCTTCAACGATCCGAAGATGGAGGCCAATTTCAACGCGCTGGCGACCGGACTCGGCATCCTGCCGTTCTTCCTGCTGTCCGCGCTCGCCGGGCAATTGGCGGACAGCCACGACAAGGCGCGGATCATCCGGATCGTGAAGACGGTCGAGATCGGCATCATGATTCTGGGCGCGACCGGGCTGATGGTCGCACGTGCCGGGCATCCGTCGCTGGGGATCGGGCTGATGCTCGGCGCGGTCCTGTGTCTCGGCGTGCATTCGACGTTCTTCGGCCCGATCAAATACGCGATCCTGCCGCAGCATCTGAAACCGTGTGATGTGCTCGGCGGCACCGGGCTCGTTGAGGCCGGGACGTATCTCGCGATCCTGCTAGGCACCGTGACCGCGGGCTGGATCCCGATCGAGGGCGCCGCCGCCAGCGTGCTGGTCGTCGCCGCGATCGGCTGGTTTGCAGGACGCCAGGTGCCGCCGGCGCCACGCGAAGGCCCGCCGCTCAAGCTAGACTACAACCCGTTCACGGCGTCGTGGCGACTGATCAGCGCGACGCTGCACATCCCCCGCCTATTCCTAGCAATCATCGCGATCAGCTTCTTCTGGACGATCGGCGCAGTGCTGATCATCGTCTTCCCGCCGCTGGTGAAGAACGTGCTGACCGCCGACGAGCGAGTCGCCAGCTTCGTAATCGCGGTGTTCTCGGTCGGGGTCGCGATCGGCTCCGTGGTCATCAACACGATGCTGCGCGGGCGGATTTCCGCGAAGTTCTCGCCCGCATCGGTGATCGCGATGGGCGGGTTCGTCGTGCTGTTCTCGTTCCTCGCGCGGACCTGGACGCCGGCGCCACCGGGGCATTATTACGACTGGGCCGGCTTCATCCATCAGCCGGGCGCGATCCCCGTGCTGGCGACTCTGCTGGCGATCGCGATCACCGGCGGGATGTTCGTGGTGCCGCTCTATGCGTTCCTGACGACGACGGTCGAGAAGGACCAGACCGCGCGGACCGTGGCGGCGAACAACGTGGTCAACTCGGGCGCGATGACGATCGGCTCGATCCTCGTCATCGGCATCACCGCGATGGGCGTGACGCCCGAGGACATGCTGTTTCTCGTCGCAGCGATGTGCCTCGTCTCGGCATGGCTGGCGCAGAAGCTGCACCGGGCCTGCGACGACGACGCGATCGGGTGTTTGCCGACGCTGAGGGGGTAGCCTCACACCTGAACCCGTTCGCCCTGAGCGAAGTCGAAGGGGGAGTCCCAAAAGCAGGTGCTTCGACTGCGCTCAGCACGAACGGAAAAAGGGGTGCGTAGGCCTCAGAAAATGAAGCTGTAGAAGCACGTGAAGAACGCCGCGAAGCTCAGCAGAAAAAGCTTCACGTCGTGATCGTCGTTCTTCGCGCTGGCGACTACCGGCGGCGGCAGCGACCGGCGCAGCGGGTGGCGGGCGGCTTCGTTGGTAAGGACTAGGCGTCTGGTCATGATGAAAACGTTAACGTCGCGTTTACCAATTCGACCAGTGCCAAAAGTGGTTAAGCTGGCGGCGTCCGGCAATGGGACAGAAATCGGCCCCAGCTAACGGCCCATAAAGCCGCCGCCGATCCGCTATCCTTGCGTAAAAACCGCGTATAAGCTCCCGTCTTTCCCCGTGATTCCGCGGGAGCGAGGACCCGGACCATCGAACAGATCGGCGCGCTTCCCTATGTGATCGACGAAGCCGGGCATGCGCGCGTGATGCTGATCACGTCGCGCGATACCGGCCGATGGGTGATTCCCAAGGGCAATCCCATCACCGGGCTCGCCAGCCACGAGGCCGCCGCGCAGGAAGCCTATGAGGAAGCCGGCATCCGCGGCATTCCCTGCCCCTCGCCGGTCGGGCAATTCGCGTACCGCAAGCGTCGCCGCACCGGCCGCTACCGCGACATGATCGTCACCGTGTTTCCGCTCGCGTTCGTCGAGCAGGTCGAGGACTGGCCCGAGCGTCATCAACGCGACACACGCTGGTTTACGCTTGATCGTGCGGCGGAGGCTGTCAATGAGCCCGGCCTGAAGGCGCTGATCGCTGCTTTCCGTGAGCCGCCGATCCCGGCGTCGCTCGCGCAACGTATCTTACCCGTCGTGCGCACGAGTGCGAAAAGGAGAATTCCGATGCTGGGCTGGTTCCAGTCGCTGATGCCGAAGCAGGGACGGTTCTTCGAACTGTTCGACGCGCATGCCGCGACCTTGGTCGCCGGCGCCGATGCGCTTGCACGGCTGCTCCACGGCGAAGGCTCGATCGAGGGTCAGATCGCCGAGATCGTCAAGCGCGAGCACGAGGCGGACGATATCACCCGGGAGGTCCTCCAGGATGTCCGCCGCGTGTTCGTCACGCCGTTCGACCGCAGCGCGATCACCGATTTGATCGGCGTGATGGACGACGCGATCGACCAGATGAACGGCACCGCCAACGCGATCGCGCTGTACGAAGTGACCGAATTCTCGCCACAGATGCGCGACATGGCTGGCATCATCGTCGAAGCCGCTCGGATCACCGCGGAGGCGATCCCGCTGCTGCGCTCGCTCGGCACCAATGCGGGGCGGCTGCACGACCTGACCGCGCGGCTGATCCAGATCGAGGGTCATGCCGACGATATCCACGACACGGGCCTGCGCGCGCTGTTCCAGGCCTCGAAGATCAGTGCGGACCCGATGACCTTCATCATCAACCGCGAGATCTACAGCAGCCTGGAAAAGATCGTCGACCGCTTCGAGGATGTCGCGAACGAGATCCAGGGGCTGGTCATCGACCATGCTTGAGGTGTTTGAGTCCGAGAGTTTTCACGAAGCTCCCCCCCGGCGAAGGCCGGGGCCCAATTGGGGGACGGCAATAACGAAGGGCGGCGTTCCTTTACTGCGACCTCTCCAATTGGACCCCGGCCTTCGCCGGGGGGGTAAAAAGATGGCGGATAGGGCAGCAGTCGCATGATCCTCTCCCTCCCGCTCCTCATCGGCCTCATCGGCATCGCGCTGCTGTTCGACTTCCTGAACGGCCTCCACGACGCGGCGAACTCGATCGCCACCGTCGTCTCCAC
Source organism: Sphingomonas sp. PP-F2F-G114-C0414 (assembly GCF_003688595.1). Classification (GTDB taxonomy): domain Bacteria; phylum Pseudomonadota; class Alphaproteobacteria; order Sphingomonadales; family Sphingomonadaceae; genus Sphingomonas. Next base: position 573,787 of record NZ_RCWT01000009.1, on the reverse strand, counting down.
GCGCGTCCTGAAGCCACAATACGCCGTGCTCTGGGCAGCGTTCTTCAACTTCATCGCGTTCGCGGTGTTCGGCCTCCACGTCGCGCAGACCGTCGGCACCGGCATCGTCCAGGCGCACATCATCGACGCGCAGGTGATCTTCGCCGCGCTGATGGGCGCGATCGCGTGGAACGTCATCACCTGGGTGCTCGGCATCCCGTCGAGCAGCAGCCACGCGCTGATCGGTGGCCTCCTCGGCGCCGGCATCGCCAAGGTCGGCTTCGATGCGATCGTCTGGAGCGGGGTGATCAAGACCGTCGTTGCGATCTTCGCGTCGCCCGCGATCGGCCTGATGCTCGCGCTGGTGCTGGTGCTGATCGTCGCCTGGACCAGCCTCAAGCTCACCCCGCTCGGCGTCGACAAGCGCTTTCGGAAACTCCAGCTGATCTCCGCCGCGCTCTATTCGCTCGGCCACGGCGGCAACGACGCGCAGAAGACGATGGGGATCATCGCCGTGCTCCTCTATTCGCAAGGGCTGATCGGCGGCAGCTTCCACGTGCCGCTCTGGGTCGTGCTGTCCTGCCAGGCGGCGATGGCGCTCGGCACGTTGTCAGGCGGTTGGCGGATCGTCCACACGATGGGCTCGAAGATCACCCGCCTGACCCCCGCACAAGGGTTCTGCGCAGAAACCGGCGGCGCGATCACGCTGTTCGCCGCGACCTTCTGGGGCATCCCGGTGTCGTCGACGCACACCATTACCGGCTCGATCGTTGGCGTCGGTGCAGCTCGGCGCTTGTCCGCCGTCCGCTGGAACGTCGCCAGCAACATCGTCGTCGCCTGGACGCTCACCCTGCCCGCCGCCGGATTGATCGGCGCGGGGACGTATCTGCTCGTTGGCCTGTTCGTCTGAACGACCACCTCCCGCGCCCAAGCGGCACTCTATTGACGCGGACGTAAACGGCTCCGACACTCCCTGTCGAGCGAAGGACAACGATCCTTCGCCGCCAGGGAGAGGGTATCATGAAGACGACCTATACGGCGTTGCTGTTCGGAACCGCACTGAGCATCGCGAGTCCCGGCCAGGCACAGACCGCCAGCCCGACCAGTGTCGCCAGCACCGAAACCTATAACCGCATGGTCGTGTTCGGCGACAGCCTCGCCGACGGCGGCTATTACTTGACGCTCGACCCACGCCTGCCGCGCGACGCGGGTAGCTTCACGACCAACCCCGACCCGGTCGCACCCGAGGTCCTCGCGGCGCGACTCGGGCTGTCGCTCGATCCGGTCTATGGCAAGGGAGGCACCAACTATGCGGTCGGCGGCGCCCGCGTGACCGCCGCGAACGCGCTATCGATCCCGGTCGCGACCCAGATCAGCAATTTCCTCGCGGCCGGTGGCAGTTTCGGGCCGCGCGACCTCGTCTACATCCAGGGCGGCGGCAACGACTATTTCGCGTTCCAGGCAGCCGGCAGCTCCAACCCCGCGATCCTGACCACCGCAGCGACGCAGCTTGCCACGCAGGTCAGCCGCCTCCAGACCGCCGGTGCGACGCGGATCGTCACGCTCGCGGTTCAGACCGGCGGCGCGGCCGGGCTCCAGCTGTTCAACCGGACCTATGCCGCGGCATTGGCGGCGGCGAACGTCAACGCGCTGTATTTCGATACCGACCGGCTGTTCGGCGAGCTCGTCGCCAGTCCCGCGACCTATGGCTACACCAACATCACCGGAGTCGCCTGCACCGTCCCCTCGTCGCTCGCCTGCACGCGCGCGACGCTCGTGTCCCCGAACGCCAACGAGACGTACATCCAGGCCGACAGCGTCCACCCCGCGGGCATCACGCAGCGTATCCAGGGGCAGGCGCTGGCGAGCCTCGTCCAGGCGCCCGACCAGATCGCCGGGCTCGGTTATGCGGCGCAGGCGATGTTCCGTGGCCAGCGCGACCTGTTCGAGGCTGCCGAGCGTGGCGGCGCGCAACGCGACGGACACGCGCTGTCGGTGTTCGGCGGCGCCGACTATCATTATTATTCGAGCGGCACCTCCGCCCAGCGCGTCGGCATCACCGAGCGCGGCTTCGGCGGCACCGCGGGCGCCGACCTCGCGATCGGCAACGCATCGGGAGTCGGTCTCGCAGGTGGCTATTCGGACGGCACCGGCGACTTCAAGACCGGCGCCGGCAGCTACAAGCCGCGCGCCTGGTCGGTCAGCGGCTACGCGCGCGGCGACCTCGGCCCGGTCCGCATACTTGCGGACGGGACCTATGGCGCGATCGATTACCGCCACATACGGCGCACCGTCCAGCTTGGCCCGGCGGTCCGATCGCACGAGGGTGAAACCGACGGCACCTACGTCGCCGGGCGAGTGACTGCCGCGGTCGACCTGATCAAGTTCGGCGGGCTCGCGTTCGGTCCGGACCTCGCGGCGCAGTATGACCGTGTCCGCATCGCCGGCTATGCGGAGACCGGCGGGCTCTCGACGGCGGCGAGCTTCGGCAAGCAGGAGATCGAAAGCCTGACGGGCCGCTTCGGCGCAGTCCTTCGCACCGTTCCCGGAGAACCGGTGCGATTCTTCGCACGCGCCGGGTACGAGCGCGAATTCGACGACGATCCCCGCACGCTGACGATGACGCCGACGGGTGCCCCGATCAGCTTCACGAGCACGGTCGAACGCGCCGATCGCAGTTACATGAGCTATGCGATGGGGGTGGACGGCAATGTCGCAGGACAATTGTCGCTCCGCGCCGGTGTCGCCGGCTATGCGCTGCGCGACGACCGCAACAGCATCACAGCGTTCGCAGGGTTATCCGCTGCATTCTAGACGTGCGGAATTGGTCTCGGGGTGCGGCGATGCCACATCCCGAACCGCGTTCGACGAATTTGCGATGTCAGCTTGAAAATCATCCGGCGAACCGGTCATCAACGGAGGAATGGTGGAGCCGAGGGGGATCGAACCCCTGACCTTTCGCATGCCATGCGAACGCTCTCCCAGCTGAGCTACGGCCCCATTCCCGTTGGGAGGCGGGTCACTAACCGGACCCGCCCGGGTTGGCAAGCGGCGTAAATGCCGCCTGCCAAATTTATTCTGATTAACGCTCGTGTTCGTCCTGTGGCGTCTCGACGCCGAGGTCGTCGTCGCCGCCGAGATCGACTTCGTCGTCCGCCGACGGCTCTTCGTCTTCGCCGGTGATCGAGGCGATGTCCTCTTCCTCGTCACCCTCGAGATCCGCGTCGGGCTTTTTGGTGTCGGGCTTGGCCACCTCGAACGGCAGCGGCTGCTTCGACTTCAGGATGGGCTCGGGCTCCCACGCATACCCACATTCGATGCAGGTCACGGGGTCGGCTTTTTCGAGGTCGTAGAAACGCGTCGCGCATTTCGGGCACGAACGCTTCGTGCCCCATTCCGGCTTGATCATGCCGATAGAACCTTTCGGATGAATGGATTGCGGGGGGATACCCTCGCAAAGTGGGCGCGCCTTGCCATAGCGCAAGGCCACTGTCAAAAGCCCGGCCCCATGGCACACCCCCTCCCCACTTCGATGGACGTCGTCGCGCGCGGTCCACTGACCGGTTCGATCGCGGTCCCCGGCGACAAGTCGATCAGCCACCGCGCGCTGATGTTCGCGAGCTTGGCGGTCGGCACCAGCCGGATCGAGGGGCTGCTGGAGGGCGAGGACGTGCTCGCCACCGCGGCCGCGATGCGCGCGATGGGCGCGACGATCGAGCGCGGCGAGGATGGGATCTGGACGGTCGACGGTGTCGGCGTCGGCGGACTGCTCCAACCCGAGACCGCGCTGGAGATGGGCAATTCGGGGACGTCGACGCGGTTGCTGATGGGGCTGGTGTCGAGCCATCCGATCACCTGCACCTTTACCGGCGATGCGTCGCTGTCGGGACGGCCGATGGGGCGCGTGATCGAGCCGCTGTCGCAGATGGGGGCGGACATTACCTCTTCGCCGGGCGGGCGGCTGCCGTTGATGGTGCGCGGGATGTGTCCGGCGGTGCCGATCGAATACACGCTGCCGGTCGCGTCGGCGCAGGTGAAGTCGGCGATCCTGCTGGCGGGGCTCAACACGCCGGGGATCACGCGGGTGATCGAGCCCGTCGCGACGCGCGATCATAGCGAACGGATGCTCACGGGGTTCGGCGCGAAGCTGACCGTCGAGGAGACGAACCAGGGTCGTATCATCTCGATCACCGGCGAAGCGGACCTGAAGCCGCAGGATATCGTCGTGCCGGGCGATCCGTCGTCGTCGGCGTTCTGGCTGGTCGCGGCGTCGATCGTACCGGGCTCGGATATCGTCGTGCGCAACGTCGGGCTGAACCCGACGCGGATCGGGATCGTCACGGCTTTGCGGATGATGGGCGCGGATATTACCGAGCTCGATCCGCGGATCGTCGGTGGAGAGCCGGTCGCCGACCTGCGCGTCCGCCACGCGCCGCTAACTGCGATCGAGGTGCCGGCCGATCTCGCGCCGAGCATGATCGACGAATATCCGGTGCTGTTCGTCGCCGCCGCCTTCGCGACCGGCACGACGATCGCGCGCGGCGCCCACGAGCTGCGCGTCAAGGAATCGGACCGGATCACGACGATGCGGATCGCGCTCGAAGCGTGCGGCGTCGTTTGCGAAGAGTATGAGGACGGCATGGCGATCACCGGCTCGGGCGGCGCGGCGATTCGCGGTGGCGCTCGGATCGCCTCGAAACTCGACCACCGCATCGCAATGAGCATGGTCGTGGCTGGACTTGGCGCGCTTGAGCCCGTCACGATCGATGATGTATCGCCGGTGGCGACGAGCTATCCCGTGTTCTTCCGGTCGCTCGATGCGCTTACCGGCCGGGGGAATTAAGATGATCATCGCAGTCGACGGTCCGGCGGCATCGGGCAAGGGCACGATCGCGCGTGCCTTGGCCAAGCATTACAAGCTGCCGTATCTCGATACCGGGCTGTTGTACCGTGCGGTCGCGCTGAGCGTGGCGCGGATGGGGCTCGATCCGGAGACCGAGGCCGACGCGGTCGCGGCGTGCGATTTCAGCGATGCGCTGTTGAGCGATCCGGCGTTGCGTGACGACGATATCGGCGCGCTGGCGTCGGTGGTGTCGGCGCATCCTCTGGTGCGCGCGGCGTTGCTGCACCGGCAGAAGCGGTTTGCGGCGCAGGAGGGTGGCGCGATTCTCGACGGGCGCGATATCGGGACGGTGATCGCGCCGGATGCGGATGCGAAGCTGTTCGTGAAGGCTACGCCGAATATTCGCGCGCAGCGGCGGCATGCCGAGTTGCAGGCTCGGGGTGGGACGGCGAGCAAGGATCGGGTGCTGGCGGATATTCGGGCTCGGGATGCTCGGGATAGCGGGCGGTCGACCGCGCCGCTGGTGATGGCGGCGGATGCTGCGTTGCTGGATACGAGCTTTTTGTCGATCGAGGCTTCGGTGCAGCGGGCGGTAGCGTTGGTTGAAGCGCAGCGGGCGAAGAAGGCTGCTTCGGTTTAGGCTTACCCTCCATTCCTGTTGGCCCCACCCCGGCGAAGGCCGGGGCCCAATTGGAACGTCCGTAGTAACGAAGGGCCATCCTCAGTTACCGATGTTCCCCAATTGGGCCCCGGCCTCCGCCGGGGTGGTTGCTCTGCTGGGGGGAGCTACCGCAACCCAATATTGTTTCCCCGCGAAGGCGGGGACCCAGACTGGGCTCCCGCCTTCGCGGGAGAACAAGGAAGCGGGAGCGCCGCCCGTTATGCCCCCAGCCCCACCGCCCACAGCGACTTGACCCACGCTACCCTAAGACGTGACCCATGCTCTTCTAAAGCGCAGTAACCAGCGCAACCGCCCCGAACACCACCCCCGGCGCATTCGCCACGACGATCGGCCAGTCCCGCTTGTCCTTCAGAAACCCATACCCCACCCACAGCGCGCAGTTCACCATTGTCGCGAACGGCTGGACCACGGATCCCTTCTGCCCCGCAAGGTTCAGCATGATCTGGTCGATGTACGACAGGTACATTACGATCGCTGTCACCGTGGCGACCCAGCCCAGCACGAGAATGCCGCGTTCGTTCAAATCTTCGCTCCTGTGGTTAACCGCCCCTAACGAACCGCCGACGAACTTGCTCCGAGACGCGGTTTCGGCTACACAGGACCGTCCGGCGAGCGATGCTCGTGGAGGAAGGCGCGGAGACCCTCGAGTCTCACGCGCCGTTTTCGCATTCAGCGTCTACGTCCTCCGCGCCTCGTGCCGTCCGGATGCTGCGCCGGCGTTCGGTCGTCGCGGCAACGAAGGCCAAGACCAGCGGACCCAACCGCTTGGCCGGAAACAGACTAGGATTACTGAATTCTATGGCAACCCAGGTAATGCCGACCCGCGACGATTTCGCGGCGATGCTGAACGAAACGCTCGGCGACGCCGACAGCTTCGAGGGCCGCGTGGTGCATGGCACCGTGACCGGCATCGAGAACGACATGGCCGTCATCGACGTCGGTCTGAAGTCGGAAGGCCGCGTGCCGCTTCGCGAATTCGCAGCGCCGGGCCAGAAGGCTGACCTCAAGGTCGGCGACGAAGTCGAAGTCTATGTCGACCGCGTCGAGAACGTCCACGGCGAAGCGATGCTCAGCCGCGATCGCGCACGCCGCGAAGCCGCATGGGACAAGCTGGAAACCGAATTCTCCAAGACGACCCGCGTCGAAGGCGTCATCTTCGGCCGCGTGAAGGGTGGCTTCACCGTCGACCTGAACGGCGCCGTCGCATTCCTGCCCGGCTCGCAGGTCGATATCCGCCCCGTGCGCGATGTCACCCCGCTGATGGATATCCCCCAGCCGTTCCAGATCCTGAAGATGGACCGCAAGCGCGGCAACATCGTCGTGTCGCGTCGCGCCGTTCTCGAAGAGACGCGCGCAGAGCAGCGTTCGGGCCTGATACTCAGCCTGGCCGAGGGCCAGATCATCGACGGCGTCGTCAAGAACATCACCGATTACGGTGCGTTCGTTGACCTCGGCGGCATCGATGGCCTGCTGCACGTCACCGATCTCAGCTACAAGCGCGTCGGTCACCCGAGCGAAGTCCTGAACATCGGCGACACCGTCAAGGTGCAGATCATCCGCATCAACAAGGACACCCAGCGCATCAGCCTCGGCATGAAGCAGCTGGAGAGCGATCCCTGGGATGGCGCGATGGTCAAGTACCCGGTCGGCGCGAAGCTCACCGGCCGCGTCACGAACATCACCGAATATGGTGCGTTCGTCGAGCTGGAAGCGGGCATCGAAGGCCTCGTCCACGTGTCGGAAATGTCCTGGACCAAGAAGAACGTCCATCCGGGCAAGATCGTGTCGACCTCGCAGGAAGTCGACGTCATGGTCCTCGAAGTCGATTCCGAGAAGCGTCGCATCTCGCTCGGCCTCAAGCAGGCTCAGGCCAATCCTTGGGAGGCATTCGCTGCCGCTCATCCGATCGGTTCGACCGTCGAAGGCGAAGTCAAGAACGCGACCGAGTTCGGTCTGTTCATCGGCCTAGACAACGACGTCGACGGCATGGTCCACATGTCCGACATCGCATGGGGTGTTTCGGGCGAGGACGCGCTCAACCTGCATCGCAAGGGTGAGACCGTCGAAGCCGTCGTGCTCGACATCGACGCCGAGAAGGAGCGTATCTCGCTCGGCATGAAGCAGCTCGAGCGTGGCGGGCCATCGGCCGGCGGCATCGCAGCAGCAGGCGACAAGCTGAACAAGAACGCGATCGTCACCGTGACCGTTCTCGAAGTCCGCGACGCTGGCCTCGAAGTGCAGCAGGGCGACGATGGCGCGACCGGCTTCATCAAGCGCACGGATCTGGGTCGCGATCGCGACGAACAGCGTCCGGAGCGTTTCCAGGTCGGCCAGAAGTTCGACGCGATGGTCACCGGCTTCGATCGTTCGAAGAAGCCGACCTTCTCGATCAAGGCTATGCAGATCTCGGAAGAGAAGCAGGCTGTCGCGCAGTACGGTTCGTCGGACTCGGGCGCGACTCTCGGCAACATCCTGGGCGAGGCTCTCAAGGCCCGTACGGAAGCCGAGAAGAAGTAAGCTCAACGGCTTAACCAAGATTTGGCCCGGCATGTCGCGAACATGCCGGGCTTTTTCTTATCTACCCCATTTTGGTTTTTGACTGCGTCCGGATTAGTGCTAACGCTTCGCATGTTGACTTACATCAACGAGCGGAACTGCCACATGAGCGGGAAATCGAATGATTCGATCTGAACTAGTCTTGAAGATCGCCGAAGCGCATCCGGACTTGCAACCGAACGAAGTCGAGCTGATCGTCAGCACGTTCTTCGACGAGATTTCGAAGCGGCTTGCCGGCGACGGCCGTGTCGAACTGCGCGGGTTCGGCGCCTTTTCGACGCGCGCACGCGATGCGCGTACCGGTCGCAACCCGCGTACCGGCGAGGTCGTCGCGGTCGACGCCAAGCGCGTGCCGTATTTCAAACCCGGCAAGGAAATGCGCGCCCGCCTCAACGTGTGAGGTCTTGGCGGCGGCGCCGAAGCGTCTTAAGACCGCCTCGGATGCGGGCGTGGCGGAATGGTAGACGCACCGGACTTAGACATGCTTGAGTGCCCGCGGGGAAACCCGCGGCGTAGAACTGCTCAAATTCGGGGAAGCCTGTGAAATGGGAATCCCGAGCCAAGCCCGAGAGCGATCTCGGGAAGGTGTAGAGACTAGACGGGCAGCACCTGTATCCCGGCCTGCCGGGACATGGTGAAGGGATAGTCCAGACCACAAACGCCCTCGGGCGGCGGTGAAAACCGTAGCTGGTACGAAAATCCGTTGGGCCTAGGCCCGTGGGGGTTCGAGTCCCCCCGCCCGCACCATCCTGCCCAATGTGCCTGCCCGTTGATCGAAGCCAGCGACGCCACTGCGGCGATGCGGCCTACCCGGCAGCCGCACCCATCACTCTGCGCCCGACGATCCTTTTGCGGCGTGCATCAGGTCGACCAGCTGTTTGTTGATCGATGCGCCGTGCAGGTGAAGATGCACCGCATCATAGCCCTCGCGGCGCAAGCGCTGCCGCAGGTCGTTGACCGAGCTGCAGGCGCCGGATCGTGCCAGTTCGAATGCCCGCTCCACGGTGGTGATCTGTTCCGTCATGCTACCGCCCTAGGCGTTCCGTCGCCCCTTCGCGAGCGCTCATTCGAAGCCCGACCGATGGATTGGAAATGGACGCAACCGTGCTGGGTTAACTTTGTCGAAACCACGCGGCGGGGAGAGAGACAGCCGTGGGATCAGCCAGGGGGCTGGTTCACAGGGGACCTATCGAATGTACAAGTACCTGCTTATCGCGGCACTCGCCGCCGCACCGGCCGCGCCGGCTTTCGCACAGTCCGACGTGGGTCCGAATGGCGCTAGCGACGCTGCGACCGCGTATGGCCAGTCCGACGGCGTCAGCGGTCTGCGCGTCGAGCCGCGGATCGGCTACGACCGCGTCATCACCGAACTGAACGTCGAAGCCGGCGAAGACTCGGGCCGCCTCAGCGAAGGCAAGAGCGGCGTCACCTATGGCGGCGAGGTCGGCTACGATATGGTCGTCAACGGCGGCACCATGCTCGGCGTCTATGGCGGTATCGAGGGTTCGAGCGCCAAGCAGTGCTTCGACGGCGGCGACGGTGTCGACACCTGCCTGAAGCCCGGCCGCAACCTGACCGCCGGTGTGCGCGGTGGCTTTCTGATCAACCCAACGACGGTAGCCTACATTAAGGGCGGCTATTCGAACGGCCAGATCCGCCTCAACTACACCGATCCAACCTTCCCTGAGGACAATTTCCGCCTTTCGGACAACCTGAGCGGCTTCCACGTCGGTGCAGGCGTACAGGCCAGGTTCGGGCGCAATTTCTACGGCAAGCTCGAATACGTCTACACCGATTACAACGGCTATGAAGTCGTCGACGGGTCGGACAAGGCGAGCCTCGATTTCAGCCGTCACCAGGTCGTCGCCGGGATCGGCTTCCGCTTCTAATATCGTTCTTGCTATGTTCCGTGACGGTGTCTAGTTTCAGCCGATGAAACAGGCCCGCCCGGTTCGTGGTGCTACCCGCAATGACGAAAGCCGGCGGTTCAATCTGCCGCAGACCGAGGCGGATGGCGACTGGCTCGACATGCGCGAGGGGATCGACGGGATCGCGCCGAAGCTTCGGACGACGGTTACCGTCGAAACCCCGCGCACGGTCATCAGCCGCAACGCGTCGCCCGACGTGCCGTTCGACCGCTCGATCAATCCGTATCGGGGCTGCGAGCACGGCTGCATCTATTGTTTCGCGCGGCCGAGCCATGCGTTCCACGATTTGTCGCCGGGGCTGGACTTCGAAAGCAAGCTGTTCGCCAAACCATCCGCGGCAGCGCTGTTGCGCGCTGAGCTGTCGAAGCCTGGCTATGTTGTCGCACCGATCGCGCTGGGGACGAATACCGATCCGTACCAGCCGATCGAGAGCGACTGGCGGATCACGCGCGGCATCATCGAGGTGCTCAGCGAGACGGATCATCCGCTGACGATCACTACAAAGTCGGACCGCGTGGTGCGCGATATCGATTTGCTCGCGCCGATGGCAGCCAAGGGTCTCGCGGCGGTAGCTATGTCGATCACCTCGCTCGATCCGAAGGTTGCGTCGACCGTCGAACCGCGTGCGCCGCATCCCGAGCGACGGCTGGCGGCGGTGCGCAAGCTCGCGGATGCGGGCGTGCCGGTGTACGTGTCGATCGCGCCGGTCATCCCGGCGATCACCGACCACGAGATCGAGCACCTGATCGCGCGCGCGGCGGAGGCGGGGGCGACGCGGGCGTTCTTTATTCCCGTAAGGCTGCCGCATGAGGTCGCTCCGCTGTTCCGGGCTTGGCTGGACGAACATTTCCCGGATCGCGCGGGGAAAGTGATGGCGACGATCGCGTCGCTGCGCGGGGGTAAGGACAATGATCCGAACTTTTTTACGCGGATGCAGGGACAAGGACCTTGGGCAGACCTCCTCGGGATCCGGTTCCGGATCGCGTGTGCGAAGCATGGGCTGAACCGCGAGCGGGTAGCTTTGCGGAACGATCTGTTCCGGGCGCCAAGGGGGCCGCAGGGGGAGCTGTTCTGAGAAGAGGCGTGGTGGTTCCGAGCTCGGCTAAAGCCCCGTAGCAACCTGCCTGTTAGAGAGGACTGGCCAACCCTGTTCTCCCCTCCCTGGAAGGGAGGGGTTGGGGGTGGGTCGGCTTCCGCACACCCGAACCCCCGTGGCTCAAGCAGGCCAACCCACCCCCGGCCCCTCCCTTCCAGGGAGGGGAGAAGTCTCCACGTCGGCATGGTCGAGACCAAAGGCGCCCTATCCCGATCTACCGCTGATCGTCAGATCAAACTCGGGCGCTTCCTCAACCTTCTGGGTCCTCGGGTTGCCAAAGTTCGATCGGATTGCTTTCCGGATCATGGATGCGCGCGAAGCGGCCGAAACCGGGCATATCCCATTCGGGATCGGTAATTACCGCGATTCCTGCCGCACGAAGGCTCGCGATCAGGCCATCGAGGTCGTCGACGCGCAGATTGAGCATCCAAGGGCGATCTGCGGCGAAATAGTCGGCGTCGACGGCGAACGGCGCGAAGACGCTGGGCCCTGCCTGAGTCTCCCACGATCCATACGGCACCGACCCTACGCCGAGATGCTCGACATACCAGGCGCGTATCGCCTCCGGGTCCTTTGCCCGGAAGAAGAAGCCGCCGATCCCCGTCACGCCCATGCCCGCCCCCTAAGGTCGCACCGCCAAAGCCGATGCAACGATACCAGACGAGCGGCCACGACGCAGCCGACAGACCGGACGGTTTTGGTTGCTCCGTGCTTCGGGTGTTCAGGCTGTCGTCACGCCCAGCCTCAACGCTGAGCCTTGGATGCGACGCCGGTAGGGGCCGATCGGCGCGCTTAGTAGGCGCGGCCGATCAGGATGCGCTCCACCGCGGGTTCGCCGGTGAAGATGCAGGCGCCGTCGTCGCAGCCCGTCTGCCCCATCGGCGCGTTGCGGATCGTGAGCTTGAGCGCCTTCAACCGCTCGACGACCTTGTCGAGCGCCGCCCCCGTCGGCTTGGACCAACGGACGTCGACCCAGCCGGGGTTCTTTACGCCATCAGCGAAGTGCGCCTCGACCGCCGCGAAGTCGTTAGCGGGGACGATGTTGCCCTTCACGCGGTTCATCGATTCGACGTGGAGCGTCGCCTGGATGTCGTGCAGCATCCCCGAGACGTCGCCGACGAACGCGTCGCGCGGCGTGGCGACGCTGTCGAGCTTGCCGTCCTCGCGGTACAGGCGATCGCGGCGGATCACGGTGACGTTGCCGCCGGCCATGTCCCGACCGCCGACCTCGATCACGATCGGGGCGCCCTTCTTGACCCAGCCCCAGCGCTTGGTCGCGGCCTTGGCGGGCTTGAGATCGAGCAACGCACGGACCGGCTCGCCGAGCGCGGACTGCTTGGCGAGTTCGGCCTGGAGCGACTTGCAATACTCGACGATCGCCGCGTCCTCGGGAACGTCGCGCAGCATCGGCACGATCACGACCTGCCACGGGGCGATCATCGGCGGCACGCGCAGGCCGTCGTCATCGCCGTGGACCATGATGACCGCGCCGATCATCCGCGTCGACACGCCCCAGCTGGTGGTGTTGCACAGCTCGAACTCGCCGCCCGCATTCTGGAAGCGGATGTTCTGCGCCGACGCGAAGTTGGTGCCGAGGAAATGCGAGGTGCCCGCCTGCAGCGCCTTGCCGTCCTGCATCATCGCCTCGATCGAATAGGTCGCGACCGCGCCAGGGAAGCGCTCGTTCTCGGGCTTCTCGCCGGCGATGACGTGGACGCCGAGACACTCCTCCGCGAAATCGCGATAGACTTCGAGCATCTTGAGCGTCTCGTCGCGCGCTTCTTGCGAAGTGGCGTGCGCGGTGTGGCCTTCCTGCCAGAGGAACTCGCTGGTGCGCAGGAACATGCGCGTGCGCATCTCCCAGCGGACGACGTTGGCCCATTGGTTGATCAGCACGGGCAGATCGCGCCACGACTGGACCCAGCGCGCGAACGCGGCGCCGATGACCATCTCGGAGGTCGGCCGGACGACCAGCGGCTCCTCAAGCTTGGCGTCGGGATCGGGCACGAGGCGGCCGTAACCGTCGGCCTTGAGGCGGTGGTGCGTGACCACGGCCATTTCCTTGGCGAAGCCATCTACGTGCTCGGCCTCCTTCTCGAAGTACGAGAGCGGGATGAAGAGCGGGAAGTAGCAGTTCTCGTGGCCGGTCGCCTTGATCCGGTCGTCGAGCAGGCGCTGGATGCGCTCCCAGATGCCATAGCCCCACGGGCGGATGACCATGCAGCCGCGGACGCCGGATTCTTCGGCGAGATCGGCCTCGGAGATGACGGCCTGGTACCAGGCGGAGAAATCCGCCTCGCGGGTGACGGGGAGTGCGCGCTTTATCATGGCGTGCGGATAGCGGGTGCGCGGGGGTTCGTCACCCCACCCTCCATCGCGCTCCGCCATCCTGACGAAAGTCAGGCCCCAGGATACCACACGCACCGCTCTTGGCTCTGGGTCCTGACTTTCGTCAGGATGACGGACGTGTTTGTGTGGCGAAGACGGCGGTTTGGGGTGGGAGGCCTGCTCCGCCCTCGCTAGGAGCCACGCATGCCCACCGACCGCATCCTTCCCGCCATCGGCATGCGGTTGCTGTCGGTCGTGATCTTCGCGCTGATGAATACCGCGATCAAGCTGGCCGAGCGGCACGGCGCGAGCGTGTCGGAGATTCTGTTCTTTCGCCAGTTCGGGGCGTGTTTGCTGGTGTCGGCGGTGATCGTGGCGGGGCCTGGTTTGTCGTCGATCGCGACCAAGCGGTTGCCGGCGCATGTCGTGCGCGCGGTGGTCGGGCTGTCGGCGATGGCGTTCACGTTCAACGGGATCGTTGCGTTGCCGCTGGCGGAGGCGACGACGATCGGGTTCACGGTGCCGGTGTTCGCGACGATCCTGGGGGCGCTGGTGTTGCGCGAGCCGACTGGGTGGCATCGCTGGGCGGCAGTGGCCACCGGCTTTGCGGGCGTGTTGATCGTTGCGCAGCCTGGGAGCGGCGATCACTTTCCGTTATGGGGTGCGGGGTGTGCGCTGGCGGGGGCGTTCGGGACGGCGAGCGTGTCGATCCTGTTGCGGCAGATCGGCAAGACCGAGAGCGCGCTGACGACGGTGTTCTGGTTCTCGGCGCTGTCGTTGATCCCGTTGTCGCTGTTCTATGGCCGGGCGGCGCAGTCGCATGATCTGGTCGCGTGGGTGTGTCTGGCGAGCGTCGGGATATTTGGGGGGCTGGCGCAGATCGCGATGACGACGTCGTTGCGGCTCGGGCCGGTGTCGGTGGTGGTGCCGATGGATTATTCGAGCCTGTTGTGGGCGACACTGCTGGGGTGGCTGGTGTTCGACACGTTGCCGGCGGAGGCGACGTGGGTCGGGGCGCCGATCATCGTCGCGAGCGGGTTGTATATCGTGTGGCGGGAGCATGTCCGGCGGCGGGAAGAGACTGAGCAGGCGATTGCTTGAGCCCACTCGATCCTCCCCCGCCAGGGGGAGGTGTCGCCGGAGGCGACGGAGGGGGAGGAACACGCAACCAACGTGGCTCCTTACCTCCCCCTCCGTCTGGCAAGCGCCAGCCACCTCCCCCTGGCGGGGGAGGATCAGCACGTAGCGCACTATCTAAACCGCGCTGTCTCCAGCATCCGCTTGGCGCGGAGGTACATTTCGATGCGTTGGGTGGTGAACAGGCCTAGCGCCAACGCGACCAGCATGTCGGTGATCGCGAAGGCGTCGAGGTGGAGGGCGTGGCCGTCGCCGATCACGGCGCGCGCGCCGGTGCGGACTGCGACGATCGCGACGATGAACAGGACCGCTGCCGGGGACGACGTCGTGTTGAGTGCGTGGCTGTCGGGGTCGATCGTGATCCGCATGAGCTTGCCGCGTTGCCAGCCGAGCGCTGCGCCCATGACCAGGGCCAGTGCGCAGAACAGCCAGGCGAAGCCGTGCGGCGGGTACGTCACGAACATGTACAGCGCGACGGCGGCGTAGAGCGCGGGGAAAATCCAGAGGCGCTCGAGCTTGAGCGGCTTTACGATACTCATGCGGCGCCAGCGGACCGCGAAGACTATGCCGATGATGACCGCGGTGATCGCGTAGCTGATCCAGCCTTGTGCTTCGTGCGCCTGCATTGATCGTGGCCCCCACCCCTGTTGGGGCGGAGGCTAGATCGGTTGCGGTGTTCTGGGCAATCCGTTTTCCTGCGAACGCAGGAATCCAGGGTTACGGGCTGTTGCGTTCGTAACCCTGGGCTCCTGCGTTCGCAGGAGAACCGCGAGGTTTACTCCCCCGTCTGCGCCAGTGGGGCCGGGTCCTTCCAGACCAGCACCGGCTTGCGCGCCGCAAGCGTCTCGTCGAGGCGCGCGCGGGGCGCGAAGTGGGGGGCGGTCTTGAGGCTGGGGTCGCCGGCTTTCGCGCGTTCGGCGACCGAGCGGAGCGCGGCGATGAACTGGTCCAGCGCCGCCTTCGATTCGGTCTCGGTCGGCTCGACCAGCATCGCGCCGTGGACGACGAGCGGGAAATACATCGTCATCGGGTGGAAGCCCTCGTCGATCAGGCCCTTCGCGATGTCGATCGTCGAGAAGCCGGCGGCGAGACCCGAGTCCGAGAACAGCGCCTCGTGCATGCACGGACCCGACGGGCCAAACGGTGCGTCGAGCGTGTCGTCGAGGCTGCGCAGGATGTAGTTCGCGTTGAGCACCGCGTCCTCGGACACCTGGCGCAGGCCGTCGGCGCCGTGGCTGAGGATGTACGTCAGCGCGCGCGTGAACATGCCCATCTGGCCGTGGAACGCGACCATGCGGCCGAAGCTGCCGGCGTGATGCTCGCCGGCGGTTTCCTCCTCGACGAGGACGAACTGGCCGTCCTGGTTCTCGACGAACGGGAGCGGTGCGTAGGGGGTCAAAGCCTCCGAGAACACCACCGGGCCCGAGCCTGGGCCGCCGCCGCCGTGGGGCGTCGAGAAGGTCTTGTGCAGGTTGATGTGCATTGCGTCGATGCCGAGATCGCCTGGCCGGACGCGACCGACGATCGCGTTGAAGTTCGCGCCGTCGCAATAGACGAAGCCACCCGCCGCGTGCACCGCGTCGGAGATCTCGCGCATGTCGCGCTCGAACAGTCCACACGTGTTGGGGTTGGTGATCATCACGCCGGCGACGTCGGGGCCGAGCCGGGCCTTCAGCGCGGCGGTGTCGACGCGGCCTTCGGCGGTGGCGGGGATGTCCTCGACGCTATAGCCGGCGAAGGCTGCGGTGGCGGGGTTGGTGCCGTGCGCGCTCTCCGGGACGAGGATGATCTTCCGCGCGCCTTCGCCCTTGGCTTCGAGCGCGGCGCGGATCGCGAGGATGCCGCAGAGCTCGCCGTGCGCGCCCGCCTTGGGGCTCATCGCGACCGAAGTCATGCCGGTGAGCGTGACGAGCCAGTGCGCGAGCTGGTGAATGACTTCGAGTGCGCCCTGCACCGTGTCGACCGGCTGGAGCGGGTGCACGTCGGAGAACCCGGGGAGCCGCGCCATCTTCTCGTTGAGGCGCGGGTTGTGCTTCATGGTGCACGAGCCGAGCGGGAAGAAGCCGAGGTCGATGCCGTAGTTCTGGCGCGAGAGGCGGGTGTAGTGGCGGACGGTTTCCGGCTCGGAGAGACCGGGGAGGCCGATTGGTGCGGTGCGCGACAGGTTGCCGAGGCGCGATAGCCCTCTCCTCTCCGGGGAGAGGGTTGGGTGAGGGGCTGCTCCAGACGCAACACTGCTGGGCTGCCCCTCACCCCGGCCCTCTCCCCGGAGGGGAGAGGGAGCAGCGAAATCTACGCCGGTGGTATGCGTGTCGCCGATCTCGAAGATCAGCGCCTCTTCCAGCATCAGGGCCTTGTTGCCGGTTACCGATGCTGGGACGTTACCCGTGTTCGCCTCGGGCGAGGTCGGGCGCCAGCCGCTCTGGTTGATGCTCATGCCAGTATCTCCCCAAGGACGGTGGATAGTGCGGATGCAAGCGTTTCGACGTCCTCCGCGGTGGTCGTTTCCGTCACGGCGACGACGAGGCCGTTCGCGAGGGCGTCCTGGCCGGGGTAAAGACGCCCGAGCGATACGCCGGCGAGGATGCCGCGATCGGCGAGCGTGCGGACGACGGGGCGGGCTTCGGTCGGAAGCTTCAGCGTGAACTCGTTGAAGAAGCTGTCGTTGACGAGTTCCACACCGGGGATCTGCGAGAGGCGTTCAGCGGCGGACACCGCGCCTGCGTGGTTCACCTCGGCCAACTGGCGCAGACCAGCTTCACCGAGCAGCGTCATGTGGATCGAGAACGCCAGCGCGCAGAGGCCCGAGTTGGTGCAGATGTTCGACGTCGCCTTTTCGCGGCGGATGTGCTGCTCGCGGGTCGACAGCGTGAGGACGAAACCGCGGCGGCCGTCGGCGTCGACGGTCTCGCCGCAAAGGCGGCCCGGCATCTGGCGGACGTATTTGTCCTTGCAACCAAAGAGCCCGACATAAGGCCCGCCGAACTGGAGGCCGACACCGAGCGACTGGCCTTCGCCGACGACGATGTCCGCGTCCATCTCGCCGGGCGACGTGATCGCGCCCAAGGCGACGGGCTCGGTGACGACCGCGATCAGCAGCGCCTTCTTCGCGTGGCACGCGTCCGCCAGCGGGCGCAGGTCGGCGATGCGGCCGAGGATGTCGGGGTACTGGACGACGACGCAGGAGGTGTCGTCGTCGATCTTCGCGATCAGCTGGTCGAGGTCCATGTCGGCGACCAGTTCGGGCACGCTCGTATCGAGCACGTCGCCGGTGAACTTGGCCATCGTGTTCGCGACCGAGACGTAATGGGGGTGGAGGCCCGACGACAGGATCGCCTTGCCCCGCTTGGTGATGCGACGCGCCATCACGATCGCTTCCCAGCACGCGGTCGAGCCGTCGTACATCGAGGCGTTGGCGACGTCGGTGCCGAGCAGCCGCGCGACCTGCGTCTGGAACTCGAACAGCATCTGCAGCGTGCCCTGCGCGATTTCCGGCTGGTACGGCGTGTAGGCGGTGAGGAACTCGCCGCGCTGGATCAGGTGGTCGACCGACGCAGGAACGTGATGCTTGTACGCGCCGCAGCCGAGGAAGAACGGTGCTTCGCCGGCGGTGAGGTTCTTCTTGGCGAGCGCCGACATGTGGCGTTCGACCGCCATTTCGGAGGCGTGCATCGGCAGGTCGCGGACCGGGCCGTCGAGGCGGGCGGCTTCGGGAACGTCGACGAACAGGTCGTCGATGGTCGCGGCGCCGATGACGGCGAGCATTTCCGCGCGGTCGGGCTGGGTCAGGGGAAGGTAGCGCATCGGCATCGACTCCCCCCTCCCGCATGCGGGAGGGGTCGGGGGTGGGCGCCCGGCCTATTGCGGGCGGAACGCTGGAGGTGAGCGCGTGCCCACCCCCTGCCCCCTCCCGCTAGCGGGAGGGGGTTCTAGGACTTACAGCCCTTCGACGAACGTCGCGTAGGCGGCTTCGTCCATCAGGCTGTCGAGTTCGCTCGGGTCGCTGAGCGTCAGCTTGAAGAACCAGCCCGCGGCTTCGGCGTCCGAGTTCACCAGGCTGGAGTCGTCGGTCAACGCCGCGTTGCCCTCGGTGACGGTGCCCGAGACCGGGGAGTACACGTCCGACGCGGCCTTGACCGACTCGACGACCGCGGCTTCGTCGCCCTTGCTCAGCGTCTTGCCGGCTTCGGGGACGTCGACGAACACGACGTCGCCGAGCTGGCTCTGCGCGTATTCCGAAATGCCGACGGTGCCGACGTCACCGTCGACGTCGACCCATTCATGATCCTGCGTGAAGTAACGGCTCATATCACTTGGCTCCTGCGCGGACGTAGCGGTGGGGAATGAAGGGCATCGCGGTGACGGTGGCGGTGTGGACCTTGCCGCGCTGCGCGATTTCGATGCGGGTGCCGGGCGTCGACAGCGCGAGCGGCACATAGGCCATCGCGATCGGCTTCCCGAGGGTGGGTGCGAAACCACCGCTGGTGAGGCGGCCGATCGGCGCGCCGGTGTCGTCGATTACCTCGGCACCCTCGCGCGCGGGCTGGCGGCCCTCGACAATCAGGCCGACACGCTTGGTGGCGGGGCCGTGCTCGCGCTGGGTGAGGATACGCTCGGCACCGGGGAAGTCGGCGGCTTCGCGGCGGCGCTTCGACAGCGCGAAACCGAGGTCGGCCATCACCGGCGTGATCTCGGGATCGAGGTCGTGGCCGTAGAGCGGCAGGCCGGCTTCGAGTCGCAGCGAGTCGCGCGCGCCGAGGCCGATCGGCTTGATCTCGGAGAGCGCGAGCAGCGCGTCGGCGAACGCGACGGCATGTTCGGCGGGGAGCGAGATCTCGACGCCGTCCTCGCCGGTGTAACCCGAGCGGCTGATCCACAGCGGGACGTCGTTCCAGTGGAACGCACCGGCGGTCATGAACACGAGCGCGTCGACGCCGGGGACGATCCGCGCGACTGCCTCGACCGCCTTGGGGCCCTGCACCGCGAGCAGCGCCTGGTCTTCGAGGATGTTGATCGTGACGTCGTCGGGCAGATGCTCGATCAGGTAGCTGATGTCGTCATACTTGGTCGCGCCATTGACGACGACGTAGAAGCTGCCGCTGGCAGTCGGCGACGGGTGGAGCGGGTCGTACGCTTCAGGCTCGACGTCCTGCGCCGAGAAGGGCGACGGCTGGTCGTCGGGCAGGCGCGTGGCCATCAGATCGTCGAGGATGCCGCCGTCCTGCGCCAGCAGCAGCGAGTAGCGCATCTTGCCCTCGCCAAGGCCGGCGATGTCGCCCGGCAGCACGGTCTCGAGCGCGTGTGCGACGCCTTCGCCGGAGAAGACGAGCTGGCCCATGTGGCTGACGTCGAACAGGCCCGCCGAGTCGCGCGTCCAGGCGTGTTCGGCCATGATGCCTTCATACTGGATCGGCATCTCGTAGCCCGCG
The DNA here is from genome assembly GCF_003688595.1 of Sphingomonas sp. PP-F2F-G114-C0414. Taxonomy (GTDB): domain Bacteria; phylum Pseudomonadota; class Alphaproteobacteria; order Sphingomonadales; family Sphingomonadaceae; genus Sphingomonas. The sequence goes on along the minus strand of NZ_RCWT01000009.1, from coordinate 553,809 downwards.
AACTCGACCATCCGCGCGCCTTGTGCGCGGTGCCATGCGTCGAGCGGCAATGGCAGGATCTCGGGCTCAACGTAATCGTCGGCCTGGTCGATGATGCTGGCGTAATCGCGCAGTTCTGGGTCGCTCATGGTCGTCTCCGTCGAAGGGGCGCGCGGCACCAATGGGTGCAACGATCCGAACCCCCTCTGTCACGGGACCTGAGAGCTTTCGCGCGGGACTTGTCCAGCGCTTACCCCTTCGGTGGCCCTCGGCGCGAGGCCAGGACGCTTTCCAGAGTGTCGATCAGCCCCGCGCGGTCTCTGGTGCCTGAGAGATTCCGGGGTGGTTGCTCCTTCGGCGGTTCCATCAGCCCTGAAAGGACCGGAAACGCTCTCCCGCGCGGTGCCATGCCAGTTGCCCGACATCGACGCCGCGAGTTGTGACGCGGCGCACAATCTTAGTCAATCGAGGGTTTGGGATTCGAGGAGAAAACGCCTGCTCGACCTGAGAGGAAAGCACCACCCCGGCGAAGGCCGGGGCCCAGTTGGAAAGGTCGTCGTAACAGCGGACCATCCGTCGTTACTACCGTCACCCAACTGGGCCCCGGCCTTCGCCGGGGTGGTGTCTGGGGTTGGGTGTACCAACCCTAACCATGCCGCGCGTTACTCGACCGTCACGCTCTTCGCGAGATTCCGCGGTTGATCGACATCCGTGCCCTTGAGCACCGCCACGTGATACGCCAGCAACTGCACCGGCACCGCGTACACCAAAGGCGCGATCAGTGGGTGGACCTTGGGCATGGTGATCGTCGCCATGCAGCCTTCGCCGGCCGCCTGGATGCCGTCGTAATCCGAGATCAGCACGACCTTGCCGCCGCGTGCCATGACTTCCTGCATGTTGCTCACCGTCTTGTCGAACAGCGGGCCCGACGGTGCGATGACGATGACGGGGACGTGCTCGTCGATCAGCGCGATCGGGCCGTGCTTCATCTCGCCGGCGGCATAGCCCTCGGCGTGGATGTAGCTGATTTCCTTCAGCTTCAGCGCGCCCTCGAGCGCCAGCGGGTAATCCGTCCCGCGGCCGAGATACAGCACGTCGCGCGCGCTGGCGATGTTGTGCGCCATCGCCTCGATCGCTTCGTCATACGCGAGCGCGCCGTTGAGCGCGGCGGGTGCCTCGGCGAGGTGGCGGACGATCTCGCGCTCCTGGTCCCTTGTCAGCAAACCCTTCGCGCGCGCCAGGTTGGCGGCGAGTGCGGCAAGCACCGCGAGCTGGCAGGTGAACGCCTTGGTCGAGGCGACGCCGATCTCGGGGCCGGCATGCGTCGGCAGCAGCAAATCCGCCTCGCGCGCCATCGAGCTGGTCGGCACGTTGACGACGACCGCGATCTTCTGGCCCTCGGCCTTCGCGTGGCGCAGCGCCGCCAGCGTGTCCGCGGTCTCGCCCGACTGCGAGATGAACAGCGCGAGGCCGCCGTCTTCCATCACCGGCGCGCGGTAGCGGAACTCGGACGCGACATCGAGGTCGACGGGGACGCGCGCGAACTGTTCGAACCAGTATTTAGCGACCATGCCGGCGTAGAAGCTCGTCCCGCATGCGACGATCGTCACGCGCTTGATCGTGGACAGATCGAACTCTGGGATCGGCAGCGAGACCTCGCCTTCCATCCGCTTGAGGTACGAGCGGAGCGTCTGCGCAACGACGATCGGCTGCTCGTAGATCTCCTTGAGCATGTAATGCTTGTGGTTGCCCTTCGAGATCACCTCGCCGGTGATCCCGGACAGCGTGATCGCGCGCTCGACAGGAGCATTGTCCCGGTCGTAGACCTGCGCACCGTCACGGGTCAGCACGACCCAGTCACCCTCGTCGAGATACGCGATCCGCTGCGTCAGCGGCGCGAGCGCGAGCGCGTCTGAGCCAAGATACATCTCGCCCTCGCCGTGACCGACGACCAGAGGCGAACCGAGGCGCGCGCCGATCAGCAGGTCGGGATGCTGGCGGAACAGGATCGCGAGCGCGAACGCTCCGTGAAGGCGCGGCAGGATCTCGCGGACGGCCGATACCGGGTCCATGCCCGCCTCGATCTTCTCGCTGACGAGATGCGCGACGACTTCGGTGTCGGTCTCGCTGGTGAAGGTCCGGCCGCGTGCGATCAGTTCGTCGCGCAGCGGCTTGAAGTTCTCGATGATGCCGTTGTGAACCACCGCGACTTCGCCGGTGGCGTGCGGATGCGCGTTGTTGGTGGTCGGGCCGCCATGCGTGGCCCAGCGGGTGTGGGCGATCCCGGTCTTGCCGGGCAGCGGATGTGCGGCGAGTTCGTTGGCGAGATTGACCAGCTTGCCCGACGCCCGACGCCGCTCGATCGCGCCGTCATTGTCGGTGGCGATGCCCGCAGAATCATAGCCCCGATATTCAAGCCGTTTCAGGCCGTCGAGCAACCGACCTGCGACGTCTTCGCCGCTCAAAATTCCAACGATGCCGCACATCAGATCATACTCCGGGGAAACAGGATTTCGCTTGCGAACTTCATCGAGCAGCCTTGCGTGCGATCATCTTCTCGCGGAAGCGCGCTGCCCAACCTGGCTTCGAGGTCTGCGGCGGACGCACCAGCGCCAGCGCATCGGCCTCCACGTCCTGCGTCACCACCGACCCGGCTGCAACGATCGCGCCTGCGCCGATGGTCACGGGCGCGACCAGCGCGGAATTCGAGCCGATGAACGCGCCCTCGCCGACGACGGTCCGGTATTTGAAATATCCGTCATAGTTGCAGGTGATCGTCCCCGCGCCGATGTTCGCGCCCGCGCCGATGTCAGCGTCGCCGATATAGGTGAGGTGGCTGACCTTCGCGCCCTCGCCGATGATCGCCTTCTTGATCTCGACGAAATTGCCGACCTTGGCGTCCGCACGGAGGTCCGCGCCGGGGCGGAGGCGCGCGAAAGGCCCGACATTGGCGCCCTTGCCGACGGTGGCGCCTTCGACGTGGCTGAACGCATGGATCGTCGCGCCGTCCGCGATGAGCGCGCCGGGACCGAAGACGACGTTGGGCTCGATCACGACGTCCCGGCCGATCTGCGTGTCGTGTGAGAACCAAACGGTGTCGGGCGCGATCAACGTCGCGCCGTCCGCCATCGCCTGCGCGCGCCGCGTCGCCTGCCAGGCGCCCTCGACACCGGCGAGTTCACCGCGGCTGTTGACGCCGGCGACTTCGTCCGCGCCGGTCTCGATCACCGCGGACGAGCGGCCGTCCGCGCCCGACAGCCCGACGATATCGGTGAGATAATATTCGCCTGCCGCATTGTCGTTGCCGAGCCGGTCGAGCAGCGCGAACAGGTCGGTCGAGTGCACCGCCATCAGCCCGGAATTGCACAGCGTCACCGCGCGTTCCGCCTCCGACGCGTCCTTGTACTCGACGATCCGATCCATCCGGCCCGCGGCGTCGGCGATCACGCGACCATAGGCGCCGGGATCTGCGGGGCGAAAGCCGAGCACGACGACGGCGGGCATGTCGTCACCGTGCAACCGGTCGATCATCCGCTGCATCGTCGCCGCGGTGACCAGCGGCACGTCGCCGTAGAGGATCAGGACGTCGCCCTCGAACCCCGCCAGCGCGTCGCGAGCCTGCGCGACCGCATGGCCCGTGCCGAGCTGCTCCGCCTGGAGCGCGGTGGAAATACCGAGCGGTGCGACCGCCGCCTCGACCTGCTCGCGCCCTGCGCCTGTCACCACGACGGTTTTTGCCGGATGCAGCGCGGCTGCGCTTGCGACCAGATGCAGCAGCATCGGCCGCCCGGCGATCGGGTGGAGGACCTTGTGCAGGTCCGATTTCATCCGCGTGCCCTTACCAGCGGCAAGAATAACGACCGCAATCGGGTGTGCGGGGGAAGGCGCCGAAAACGGTTGGTCGTTGGAATGCGTCATCATGGAAGGATCGCTGCCACGAAAGCCTTGCCAATTCCATAGCGCCGCTGGCAGGCGTAGCTGCAATGACGTATTTTTCTTTCGATATCGTCGGGTTCGACCTCGACGGTACGCTTCTCGATACCAGCGGCGACCTGGCCGCCGCGGTCAACCACGCGCTGATTACGGCCGGTCGCCCGGAATTGAGCGTCGAGCAGGTCAAGCCGATGATCGGTGGCGGCGCGCGGCATATGCTCAAGCAGGGCCTGACCGCGACCGGCGGCTATGACGAGGCGATGCTCGACACGCTGCACGCCAAGCTGCTCGCCTATTACGAGGCGAACATCTGCGTGCTGACCAAGCCGTACCCGGGCGTCATCGAGGCGGTCGATGCGCTGGCGGCGAACGGCGTGACGCTGGGGATCGTCACCAACAAGATCGAACGGTTCGCGCGGACCGTCCTCGACCAGCTCGGCCTGACCGATCGGTTCGCGTGCATCCTCGGCGGCGATACGCTGGCCGAGTCGAAGCCGTCGCCGATGCCGATCCATGAGATGGTCCGACTTTGCCGGGAAAGCGGGAGCGGCAGCGGACGCGCCGCGTTCGTCGGCGATTCGATCTTCGATATCCAGGCGGGACAGGCGGCGGGGCTGCCAACGATCGCGTGCAGCTTCGGCTTCCTGATGCAGCCGGTCGAGGAGCTTGGCGCCGACGCGGTGATCGACGGCTATGCCGAATTGCTGCCGACGCTCGAAAGGCTCGGCGCATGAACCGGCCGCTGTTTCTCCGCATCGCGCTGGTCTTGGCGATCGTGTTCGCGGTGACGATGGCGTTGCTGCCCAAGCCGCCGCACATGCCGATCGACCAGTTCGGCGACAAGTTCGAGCATATGCTCGCGTTCGCGACGATGTCGCTGCTGGCGGCGTTCGCGTATCCGACCGCCAAGCTGTCGCGGATCGGCGAGCGATTCTCGTTTCTCGGCGCGCTGATCGAGGTGCTGCAGTCGATCCCGTCGCTGCACCGCGATTGCGATATCCACGACTGGATCGCGGATACGTTTGCGATCACGGTCGTGCTGCTGATCGTCTGGGCCGTGCGGCGCCAGCGCGGGGCGCGGTTACCGTAGGTCTGGCGCCCTAACCCTTGCGGAACTTGGTCCAGAGATGCCGTGCGAGCATTGCCGGCGGCATCCGCAACCAGTGCGAGCGGATGTAGAAGGCGAGCCGCGTGATCGGTCGCGTCGGCCTGCCCCAGCCATCGCGTGCGGTAAGGCGGCGGACATAGAGGCGATCGATACCGCGCACGTCGCCCGTACCGAACAGCGCGTCGACCAGCCGTAGCGACCGCGCCACCTGTTCGTGCAGGCCGTGCCGACGTGCATCCGCCTCGAGCCCATCGGTCCCGAACTCGTCGACCAGGCACCGGATATCCCACAGATTACGCAAGCCGCCCGCCAGATCGCCGTCCGCGAACAGATGCGCCGCGGCATGGACGATCATTCCGTTCGGCGACAGCGTGCGCAGTCCGTTCTCCAGCGCCACGCTGCCTTCGATCAGCGCCGGCGCCTCTGGCGTGACCCGCGCGGTGAGCGGCAGGATCGTGTGGTGCACGTCGATCATCCGGTCGCGCTCGCGGTGGATCAGCGGCGGGAGTTCGTGCATCCAGCGCCGGTAATAGACGTCGTCATACGGATCGGGCTTCACCCATTCCCAGCCCGCCGCCAGCAACGCCGCCTCGACCGCATCGAGCGACGCGCGCGGCACCAGGATGTCGAGATCGCCGATCGACCGCCCCTGCCCCGCCGACAATCCCGCCGCGACGAACGCGGTCCCCTTCAACAGCACGACCGGGCAGTCGACCGCGGCGAGCGCCCGCCGCGCCATCTCCGCTTCCCAGAGCGCGACGCGCCGGCCCTGCTCGGCAGAGGCGCGCGCGTCTGCCAGGATCGTCCTTACCGCGCCAGGCATTGGCAGACCGTCGAGGCGGGTGGCCAGCGTCCCGATCAACTGCTCGGCGCGCGCCATCGCCAGCAAGGCCGTCCAGCCATCCGCATCGAGCCCGACGACGCTGGCCGGATCGGCAAGCGCGCGCGAGAGCATGCGGGCATCGGTCACAGTGCGGCCCACAGCGCCTCGACCTGCTCGATCGCGCTCGCCCCGTCGGGATAGTCGATTGCCACTGAGGGAACCCCCGCGATCAGGCCGGTCAGCGCACGGAACCCGGCCTCGCCCAGCGCAACGTAATTGGTCGACGCCTGCGTCATCCGCACGAACGCCTCGGCCGGCGGCACCGGTCGCGTTTCCGCCTCGAACCCGTAGCGAGGGAATACCAGCAACGCCGGGCGCGCTGGAACGTCCATCGCCGCGATCGCGCCTGCATCCGGAACCATATGGCGAATGTCGCCCTTCGGCGTCGCCGGCATCAGCGGTCCCATTCGCGCGTCGGGCCATGCCGCCTCGGCCGCGGCGACCGCTTCGTTCTTCAGGCTGATCAGGCGCGGAAACGCGTGGACCAGTCCGGTCGCCGGATCGAGCAGCGCGAACTCGTCGCCCATGAAGCGCCACCCCTTCGCCGCGAGCAGGGTCGCCAGCGTCGACTTCCCCGCCCCCGAAATCCCCGTCATCAACACCGCCCGCCCATCGCGCTCGACCGCCGATGCGTGGATCAATAGATACCGCCGCGCGCCCAGCGCCATCTGGAGGTTCATCGCCATCTCGGCCGCGAGCAGACCCTGCCGCAACGGCAACGGCGCCGCTTCGGGCAGCATGTAGTCGCCGCCGATCTCGACCGAGGGGCGGATGAGCCGCCGCCAGGGTCGGCGCGCAAAAAGGCGCACGGTGAAGTCCGGCACGCCGTCGGTCGGCTTGGGGTAGTTGCGATACAGCGTCTCCAGCTGCGCGATCGGCGACCGCCAGTCGGAGCCGATGCGGAACCCGATCGGGCCGATGCGCACGGCAAACGCGTGCCTCACGCCGCCTCGACCAGTCCGGCTTCGACCAGTTCGTCGAGCCGCGCCGCCAACGCCTCGCGCGTTCCGTCGCTCAGGTCATAGTCCTGCCCCAGCCGATCGAGCAGCGCATCGAGCGATAGTCCGCCCTCACACAGCACGGCCAGGATCTGCGGCGCGGGTTCGGTCAGCAGATGCGTGATCCCCGACGCCCGGTGATAGACCGCGGTGAATTCGTCGAGCGGCGCGATCAGCAATCCGTCGGTCGGCGGCGCTCGATAGACCGCGTCGTCCACGGTCTCAGGCGCGCGGCATCTGCAACGAGGCAAAGCAGGTGAAGCCGCCCTGGCCGCGCTGCAACCGGCGGATATAATTCACATAGGCTCGGCTACGCTCGGAATCGGTCCCGGGCAGGCTCCTGCCGGTCGCCATCGATCGCTTGACCTCTTCGCCCTTGAACGGGCGCGACGACGAAGGGAACGCTCCCTTGGTGCGCGCTGGAACGACCCTGCCGTTCGCGTCGATATAGCTGCCGGCGCGGCCCGGATCAGGCACCGGGATTTCGCAGTTGAGCACTGAACCGGCGGTCTGCGCGAGCGCGGGCCGGATCGACACGACCGCACCCGCCGTCACCGCGCCGAGCGCCAGGACGCGACGACGCGTCGGCACGCCGTCCTCGCGGTGCTCCGGGATCATGGCCGGATCCTGCTCTGGTCGCGTATCGTCGCTCATGATGCCCCTGTTATTCCCAAGCCCTTTCACAATCCTGAAGCGCTGACAATATAGCCGCACTGATCGTACCGAACTAGGACGGGTGCGCGCCCCGTCCGCGCGCCTTGGAGATCACCATGCTTTCCGGATTTGGCCTGCGTACCTTCTGGGCGATCGTCGTCGTCATCGTCGCCTCGGTCGCGGTGTTCGTTATCACGCGCGATATCCAGGGCGCGATCGTCGCGGTGGTCGGGGGCGTCGCCGCCGCGCTGGTGGCCGCCGGTACCGGGGACGAAGCGCCCACCCCGGACGACACCCTGTCCGCCGTGCCCTCGGTGATGGACGAAGTGCTCGACGCGATCGTCGCGCCGGTGATGCTGGTCCAGGACGGGCGGGTTACGCTGGCCAACAGCGCGGCGCGGACGTTGCTCGGCGCGCACATTCTCGGCGAGGATGCACGCGTCGCGATCCGCCATCCCGCCGCCGCCGAGCGACTCGGCACGCCGGGACCGATCGACGGCGAGCGGCCGATCGAACTCGTCGGGCTCGGGACGCGCGACCAGCGCTGGGAGATGCGGCTCGGCGAGGCGTCGGACGGCCAGCGGATCGTCCACCTCGTCGACCAGACCGGCAACTACGCGGCCGAGCGGATGCGGATCGATTTCGTCGCCAATGCCAGCCACGAACTCCGCACGCCGCTCGCGTCGATCCTCGGCTTCATCGAAACGTTGCGTGACGAGGCCGGCGAGGATGCCGAGGTCCGTGCGCGCTTCCTGAAGGTGATGGACGACGAGGCGCGACGGATGCAGCGGCTGGTCGAGGACCTGATCTCGTTGAGCCGGATCGAGGCGGAGAAGTTCCGCCTGCCCGATCAGGCGGTCAACCTCGCGCAGTTGGTCACCGACGTCTGCGCGGAGGTGGTCGATGCCGCGGGCGATCGCGGGCTCGATCTGGTCGCGACGATCGATCCCCGCCTCGCACCGGTATCCGGCGACAAGGCCCAGCTGTCGCAGATGCTCCACAACCTGATCGGAAATGCGATGAAATACGGTCGCGCGGGAACGCCCGTCTCGATCGATCTGAAACGCGACGATCTGAGCATGATCCGATTGTCGATCCGCGACGAAGGCGACGGGATCGCGGCGGTGCACATTCCGCGGCTGACCGAACGCTTCTATCGCGCCGACGCGGGGCGCAGCCGGTCGCTGGGTGGCACCGGGCTCGGGTTGGCAATCGTCAAGCACATCGTCGAGCGTCACCGCGGGCGGCTCGACATCGCGAGCCAGGTCGGCGTCGGCACCGTCGTTTCGGTCATTCTGCCCCCGAGCGGCGGCGCGGCCAAAGGCGCTGTCATAAAAGGGTAACCCAACTGTCACACAGGATCGTCTTAAGTACCGCTAAGGCCGGTGCATGACGGGAATTCTGGTGCAGCGGTTCGTTCTACTTGGGGTGTTGGGGGCAGTGACAGGCGCTCTGGCCGCGTGCGTCGATCAGGCGAACGGCGGCGGTGCGGGCTCGCGTGACCAGATCACCGCGGTCGGATCGTCGACGGTCTATCCGTTCACGACGATGATCGCCGAACAGCTCGTTGCCAACGATCCCGACGCGAAGGCGCCGGTGATCGAATCGACCGGGACCGGGGCCGGCATGAAGCTGTTCTGCGCAGGCGTCGGCGCGGCGCATCCCGATATCGAGGACGCATCGCGGCGGATGAAGGCGAGCGAATACGCGGCGTGCGCCAAGAACGGCGTGCGCGACGTGATCGAGATCCAGGTCGGGATCGACGGCATCGCGTTTGCCGAGGCGAAGAACGGCCCGAAGATGCAGCTCACGCCGACCGATCTCTACAAGGCGCTCGCCGCCAATCCGGGGGGCAAGGTGAATACCGCGCGGGTCTGGCGCGACGTCAATCCTGCGCTGCCCGCGGTGCCGATCCAGGTTTATGGGCCACCGGCGACTAGCGGCACGCGTGATGCGCTGGCCGAGCTGATCCTGACCAAGGGGTGCGAGGCGAGCGATCCTTCGGCCAAAGCGCTCGCGAAGTCCGATGCCGAGGCGCACAAGGCGCTGTGCACGCGGGTGCGCGAGGACGGCGTGTATGTCGATGCGGGCGAGAACGACAATCTGATCGTCCAGAAATTGCAGTCGAACCCCAATGCGATCGGTGTGTTCGGGTACAGCTATCTCGAAGAGAACAAGGACGACGTGAACGGGGTATCGATCTCGGGCGTCGCGCCGACCTATGCGACGATCGCGGACAATGCGTATCCGGGGTCTAGGCCGCTGTATATCTATGTGAAGAAGGCGCATCTGACCGCGATTCCGGGACTGCGGGACTTGTTGAAGCTGTATGCGGCGAACTGGGGTGCGACGGGGCCGTTGGTGAAGCGGGGGTTGATTGCTTCGCCGGCTGAGATTCAGGCGCGGTCGGCGGCGATTATTGCGAACGAGACTGTGCTGGATCCGGCGGTGTTGTCGTGATGTTTGGCCCACGCAATCGCACGCCCCTCCTCGTTCCCCCGCGAAAGCGGGGGCCCAGGAACCACACGCGCTATCCTGGCTTAGCTGGGCCCCCGCGTCCGCGGGGGAACGGGGATTTGGCGGCGGCAACATCACCGAGTAGCGCCACCACCCCGGCGGAGGCTGGGGCCCAATTGGGGACCGTTGCATTGGCGAGTGCAGCGCCCCGTTACCCCAACCTTTCCAATTGGACCCCGGCCTTCGCCGGGGGGGAGTCCCCCCCAGTGCTCCATCGGGTGCATGCCGAAATAGCAGCATTCGGAGGACACGTCTGATGTCCCCCATCGCCCTCCTCTTCCTGGTCCTAGGCATCGGCCTCATCGGCTGGCTAACCGCGCGCGTCCGCGCCACGCGCTTCCGTGCCGGCAGCACCGTGCGGTTCAGTTCGCTGCCGTCGCATCACGGCTGGTACGTCGCGTTGTGGACCGCGATCCCGCCACTCGTCTTCCTCGTCGTCTGGTCGATGACCGCGCCGGCGCTCGTCACCGATGCGGTCCTTGCCACGCCGGCAGCGATCCAGCTCCCGCCACCGGGCTTCGACCGCGCGTCGATCCTGTCCGAAGCGCGCAGCCTCGCAGACGGTCGCAGCTTCGGTGCGTTCCATGGGCTCGCGCGGACGCTGGCCCCGTCCTACGCCGCGGCGCAATCGCGCTACGACTGGATCGCCACCGCCGCCGCGCTGCTGCTCGCTTTCGCAGGCGGCGCGTTCGCCTTCACGCGCGTCAAACCCGGGTTCGGCGCGCGGACGCAGGTCGAGCGGGTGGTGATGCTGATGCTGCTCGGCGCGTCGCTGATCGCGATCCTGACCACGGTCGGCATCGTCGCGTCGCTGCTATACGAGTCCGCGCGGTTCTTCTCGGTCGTGCCGATCACCGATTTCCTGTTCGGCACGCATTGGAGCCCGCAGGTCATCGACGCGCGCGATCCGGGCGCGTCACTAGGCGCGGTGCCGCTGTTCTGGGGGACGTTCTTCATCGGCGCGGTGATCGCGATGATCGTCGCCATTCCGTTCGGACTGATGAGCGCGATCTACCTCACGCAATATGCCGCGCCCAACACGCGCAAATGGATGAAGCCGATCCTCGAGGTGCTCGCGGGCGTGCCGACCGTCGTCTACGGCTATTTCGCCGCGCTGACCGTCGCGCCCGCGGTGCGTGACCTCGCCGTATCGGTCGGGATCAGCTGGGCGTCGTCGGAAAGCGCGCTCGCCGCGGGGCTCGTCATGGGCATCATGATCATCCCGTTCGTGTCGTCGATGGCGGATGACTCGATCGCCGCGGTCCCGTCGTCGATGCGCGACGGCAGCCTCGCGATGGGCGCGACCTCGTCCGAGACGATCCGTCGCGTGCTGCTCCCGGCCGCGCTACCCGGTGTGGTCGGCGGCGTGCTGCTCGCCGTGTCGCGCGCGATCGGCGAGACGATGATCGTCGTCATGGCCGCGTCCGGCGTCGCGACGCTGACGCTCAACCCGTTCGCGAGCACCACCACCGTCACCAAGCAGATCGTCGACCTGCTGACCGGCGAGGCCGAGTTCGAAAGCCCCAAGACGCTCGCCGCGTTCGCGCTCGGCCTGACGCTGTTCGTGGTCACGCTCCTTCTCAACATCGTCGCGCTGCGCGTCGTCAAACGGTACCGCGAAGCCTATGAGTGACACGCTCGTGCCCCAGATTCCGGTGACGAATGCCGAGCCAGTGCGCCGCGTCCCGACCGACTGGACGACGCAGGCTATGCAGTCGCGCATCCGCCGTCGCTATGCATCCGAGCGCCGCTTCCGCTTCGCCGGGCTTGCCGCGGTATGGCTGTCCGCTGCGTTCCTGGCCTATCTGCTGATCACGATGGTGATGCAGGGCGCGAGCGGGTTCGTCGAGACGCGCGTGTCGCTCCCGGTCGATCTCGCCGCCGCCAAGCTGCCGATCGAGCCCGCCCGCCTCGTCGGTCGCGGCGCCGATCTCGCGCTCGCCGGCGCAGGGCTGGAAGGCACCGTCGACCTCGCCGCGACCAAGGCATTCGGCAAGGACGGCACCGACCTGCTTTCCGACGGCGCCTGGGCGGTGGTCCGCGATGCGATCAAGGCCGACCCGTCGCTGCTCCAGCGCAAGACCGTGTTCGAGGTGCCCGTCTCCAGCCCGATCGACGTCGCCGCCAAGGGCAACGGCACGCGCGACGCCGAGGCGATCGTCGCGCGGCTGAAGGCGAGCGGCGCGCTGACCCGCGGATTCAACGCCGGCTTCCTCACCTCCGCGGACTCGACCGATGCGACGCGCGTCGGGATTTGGGGGGCGTTCAAGGGGTCGCTGCTGACGATGATCGTAACGCTGTTGCTGGCGTTCCCGATCGGCGTGCTGTCGGCGCTGTACCTCGAGGAATATGCGCCGAAGAACCGCTGGACCGACCTGATCGAGGTCTCGATCAACAACCTCGCGGCCGTGCCGTCGATCATCTTCGGGCTGCTCGGGTTGGCCGTGTTCCTCGGCACGTTCGGCATGCCGCGCTCGGCACCTATAGTGGGCGGCCTGACGCTCGCGCTGATGACGATGCCCGTCATCGTCATCGCCGGGCGCAACGCGATCAAGGCCGTGCCGCCGTCGATCCGCGACGCTGCGCTCGGCATCGGCGCATCGCCGGTGCAAGTCGTCTTCCACCACGTCCTTCCGCTAGCTTTGCCAGGTATCCTCACCGGCACGATCATCGGCATGGCGCGCGCGCTGGGCGAGACCGCGCCGCTGCTGATGATCGGCATGCGCGCGTTCATTGCAGCCCCGCCGTCCGGGCTAAGCGATCCCGCGACGGTGCTGCCCGTCCAGATCTTCCTCTGGTCCGATCAGGTCAGCCGCGGCTTCGTCGAGAAGACCTCCGCCGCGATCATCGTCCTGCTCGTGTTCCTGCTCGCGATGAACGGCGTCGCGATCTATCTCCGCAACCGATTCGAGACCCGCTGGTGATGCCAAAACCTTTCAAGCCTCCCGTCCTCAAGATGACGGCGCGCAACGTGTCTGTCGCCTATGGCAGCAAGATCGCGATCAACGATGTCTCGATCGACGTCGACCAAGACGAAGTCGTTGCATTCATCGGCCCGTCGGGCTGCGGCAAGTCGACCTTCCTACGCACGCTCAATCGGATGAACGACACCGTCGCGAGCGCGCGCGTCACAGGCGAGATCAAGCTCGACGGCCAGGATATCTACTCGCCCGACATGGACGTGGTGCAGCTCCGCGCGCGCGTCGGCATGGTGTTCCAGAAGCCCAACCCGTTCCCCAAATCGATCTACGAGAACGTCGCCTACGGCCCGCGCATCCACGGGCTGGCGGGCGCGAAGGCTGACCTCGATCGGATCGTCGAGAAGTCGCTGCGACGGGCTGGCCTGTGGGACGAGGTCAAGGATCGCCTTTCGGACAGCGGTACGGCGCTGTCGGGCGGCCAGCAGCAGCGGTTGTGCATCGCCCGCGCGATCGCGGTCGATCCCGAAGTCATCCTGATGGACGAGCCGTGTTCGGCACTCGATCCGATCGCGACGGCGAAGATCGAGGAGCTGATCCACGAACTGCGCGGCCGCTATGCGATGGTGATCGTCACGCATAACATGCAGCAGGCGGCGCGCGTCAGCCAGAAGACCGCGTTCTTCCACCTCGGCACGCTGGTCGAATACGGCAACACCTCGGACATCTTCACCAATCCCCGCGAAGAGCGGACCAAGGATTACATCACCGGCCGTTACGGCTGAGTCGGGAAACGACCATGAACACGCATACGGTCAAGGCCTTCGACAACGACATCGGCGAGCTCCGCGGGTTGATCTCGCAGATGGGCGGGCTCGCCGAGGACGCGATCGACAAGGCGATGCAGGCGCTGCAACGCAACGACCTCGCGCTCGCGGAGCAAGTGCGCGTCGCCGACAAGCAGATCGACGTCATCGAGGCGGAGGTCGAGCGGCTGGCCGTGCGGATCATCGCCTTGCGCGCGCCGATGGCGGTCGACTTGCGCGAAGTCGTCGCCGCGCTGAAGATCGCGGGCGTCGTCGAGCGGATCGGTGATTACGCCAAGAACATCGCCAAGCGCGTACCGATGATCGAGAGCGAGCACCGGATCGAGCCGATCTCGATCCTGCCCGCGATGGGCCGGATGGCGAGCGAGATGGTCCACGACGTGCTCGACGCGTTCGCCGCGCGCGACCCCGAGGAAGCCGTCCGCGTCGTCGAATGCGACAATGCGCTCGACGATTTCTACGACAGCATTTTCCGCACGCTCGTCACCTACATGGTCGAGAACCCCCGGACGATCGGCCAGGTCGCGCATCTGCTGTTCGTCGCCAAGAACCTCGAGCGGATCGGCGATCACGCCACCAACGTCGCCGAGATGGTCTATTTCGCCGCGACCGGCACGCAGATGGTCGATCGCGAACGCGGCATAAAGAAGGAGCAGGCATAATGGCACGCGCGAAGATGCTGCTGGTCGAGGACGACGCCGCCCTCGCCGAATTGCTTGTCTGGCATTTCAAGCGCGAGGATTTCGAGATCGCGCATACCCCCGATGGCGAGGAAGCGTTGCTGCTCGCCAAGGAGAAGGTGCCCGACATCGTCCTGCTCGACTGGATGGTCGAGGGGCTGTCGGGAATCGAGGTGTGCCGTCGCCTGCGCCGCGCACCCGAGACGCAGAACGTGCCGATCATCATGCTGACCGCACGCGGCGAGGAAGAGGATCGCGTGCGGGGTCTCGAAACCGGTGCCGACGATTACGTGACCAAGCCCTTCTCGCCGCGCGAACTGGTCGCGCGCGTCGGGGCGGTGCTGCGCCGCGTCCGCCCTGCCCTCGCCGGCGAAGCGCTCAGCTATGCCGACATCGAGATGGACACGGTCGGCCACAAGGTCCGCCGTTCGGGCGAAGTCGTGTCGCTCGGACCGACCGAGTTCCGGCTGCTGAAGCATTTCCTCGAGCATCCCGGCTGGGTGTTCTCGCGCGAACGGCTGCTCGATGCGGTCTGGGGGCATGACAGCGATATCGAGAGCCGGACGGTCGACGTGCACATCCGGCGACTGCGCAAGGCTATCAACGTCGGCGAGCGTCCGGACATCATCCGCACCGTTCGTTCGGCGGGCTATTCGCTCGACACGGGCGGCTGAACCGCTGTCCCGATATGGGTCTAGCGGCGGGCCGAATGGAATCGGTTGCGAAACGAAGGACCCAAGCGCGACTTAGTGCGTTCAACCGTCGCGCTACCAAAATGGTGCACCCATTTAGGAGATTCGTATGAAGTCCATTCTTCTCGCCGCCGCCGCTCTTCTCGCGACGCCCGTGATCGCCCAGACCGCTCCGGCCGATCCCGCAGCGCAGACGGCTCCCGCCGATCCCGCAGCGCAGGCCGCACCCGCCGACCAGGCGGCACCAGCACCTGCCGATCCGGCAGCGGCAGCACCCGCCGATGCCGCCGCACCGGCAGCCGCGCCGATGGCGCCTCCCGCACCGCCAGCAGGTGCAGGCAAAATCGTCTTCGGTCAGCCGACCGTGACGCCGCCGACGCCAGCACCGGCCGACTATCCGGTCTGCTCGAAGACGGTCAAGGACGGCTGCCGCAACCGCGGCGGCAAGTAAGTCCGGCGGCAAGCGGCAGGTAATCCTGCCGCTTGCCTAGCTGGCTTTACGTTCTAGGAAAGGCGCTCCAACTATAAGAGAGGGGCGCCTTTTCCATGTCTATCAGCTTTGAAAATCGGGTCGCGATCGTCACCGGCGCAGGCGGCGGTCTCGGTCGCGAATACGCGCTCGAACTCGCCCGTCGTGGTGCGAAGGTCATCGTAAACGATCTCGGCGCCTCGCGCGACGGTACCGGCCATTCCGACGCTGCGCTGAAGGTCGTCGAGGAAATCGAAGCGGCGGGCGGCGAGGCGATGTCGAACGGTGGCAGCGTCACCGACTACGAGCAGATGGTCGAGATGGTCGCCCGCGCCTCGGAGAAATGGGGCGGCGTGCACGTCCTCATCAACAACGCCGGCGTGCTGCGCGACAAGAGCTTCGCCAAGATGGAGCCAGCCGACTTCAAGTTCGTCGTCGACGTCCACCTCAACGGATCGGCCAACGCCACCAAGGCGGTATGGGACACGATGCGCAGCCAGAATTACGGCCGCATCCTGATGACCGCGTCGTCGACCGGTCTCTTCGGCAATTTCGGTCAGGCGAACTACGGTGCCGCCAAGCTCGGCCTCGCCGGCCTGACCAAGACTCTCGCGATCGAAGGCGCGAAGAACAACATCAAGGTCAACACGATCGCGCCGACCGCGGGCACGCGCATGACGCAGGACATCTTCCCGGAGGAAGCGTTCAAGGCCTTCTCCCCCGACAAGGTCGCCCCCGCCGCGGTGTTCCTCGTGTCCGAGGATGCGCCCAACAATATGATTGTCGGCGCCGGCGCGGGCGTGTTCCAGGCTGCGTATGTTACGCTGACGCAAGGCAAACTGCTGACCGGCGACGATCTGTCGGTCGAAGGGGTCGCCGCACATTGGGACGCGATCATCGACCGTGCCGGGGAAATCATCCCCCAGTCGGGGTCGGAACAGTCGATGAGCATCCTGGCCAAACTACAGGGTCGCTAGAATTCCTGCACCCGTGCATCGCCGTCGGCCACGGACAACACGGCATGTGCGGGCTGAGGCCTTATGCCCCTCGAGTCACTTGGCGTAAGGGTCGTTCAACGCCGCCAGCCAACCGGCGGAGGGTGGGGCAACGACGTGCCCTGCCACCCGTCGCGCTCTGGCAAGCGCAAGATCGATCGGCTCGTGGAACCGCAATCCGGCAAGGCCCGCCCTCACCCACATCACATCGGCGACCATATGCTCGACCCTGCCGATCACCAGCACGACCACGTCGCCCACGGCCATTTTGACGGGTTGCACGATGCACATCCCCATCTCGGAGATGTTGGTCACCCGGTGAGCGGTACTACCCGCTCGGCCGGCCTGAAAAACATCCGCACTCAACATGACGCTGGTCCGCGTCGCCCGTCCAAGGAATGTCGAAGGTTGCATCGCTCACGTCTGCAGGAGTGCGGGAGATGATCCGAAGCCTTTCAGCTCAAGACCGAACCAGGACACCCTGCCCAACAAGACGTCCCGGACCGACATACGGCGACTGTTACGTGTCGCCGTTCCGCAGCGGCGCGACCGCATCCTTGCCGAAGCGCATGATCAACTCGCCGATCTCGCGCGCTTGGCTCATGCTGCGCTGGCTCTGCTCGCGCAGATAGTCCCCCTGGATCTTCATGACCTGCTGAAGGTCCTTGGCGCTTGCGGCTTCGCGCATCGCGGTGAACGCTTCGCGCGCGTTCTGCTCGGCCTGATCGATCATCGTCTTGCCGATCGTCGCGCCGCCCTCGGCGATCTTCTCGCCCGATTGCTTCATCGCCTCGCCGGCACGCTTGGCGGGCTCGGCGACCTTCTCAGAAAAGCTGGCCCGCGCGGTGTCGGCGCCTTCGCGAATCCGGTCGGCGGTCGCTTTCGCATAGTCCGCACCCTGATCGATCGCGCTTTTGACTTCGTCGGCCATGATCTCGTTCCTTTCGATTCCACCGGTCACCGCTCTTTCAACCGGCGCGCGCCGCAATGGTTGCACAAACGAAACACCGATCGCCAGTATGATCTTGCGGTAACTGGACCTTTTGACGTGTCGGCCCTATATACCGACCGGTATGAATAGGCTTTGCACGCTCACCGCCCCCAAGGGCCGCCCCCGCGAGTTCGATCTCGACCAGGCGTTGGCGGGTGCGCTGCGCGTATTCTGGCGCAACGGCTATGAGGGCGCGTCGATGGCGGAACTGACCGCCGAGATGGGGATCACCAAGCCCAGCCTGTATGCCGCGTTCGGCAACAAGGAGTCGCTGTTCCACAAGGCACTCGACCTCTACGAGCGCGAGAAGCTCGCCTATATGACGTCCGCGCTCGACGCGCCGACCGCACGTGCCGTAGCGGAAAACCTCCTGCGCGGCGCGTTGCAGATGCAGATGAGCACCTGCGACCCCAAGGGTTGCCTGAGCGTCATCAGCAGCGTCGCGTGCAGTGCGGAAGCCGAGCCGATCAAGGCCGAAGTCGCCAAGCGTCGCGCCTCGTCCGAAGCCGCGCTGATGAAGCGGTTCGACGAAGCCAAGGCTGCGGGCGAGTTCCCTGAGGGTCTCGAGTCGCATGCACTGATGCGCTACCTGTTCGCGATCATGCAGGGGCTGTCGATCCAGGCCGGCTCGGGCGCTAGCTGCACTGAGCTCCAGCAGCTTGTCGAGACCAGCATGCTCATGTGGCCAACCAAATAGACACGGTTTCTGCCGCGCCGCGGGAAAAAATACCGGCCGGTACAAAAGTCTTGTTGACTAGATGAACGCCAGGTTTATATACCGACTGGTATCGAAGCTCTCTCCTACTTCGGATGGGGCAACCGGGGACACCAACCCATGACCACGGTTAAAACCTAGGCTTCGGCCGAACTTTCGAAATTTCCAAGCGGGCAAGCGCGGCACGGTGATGTGCCGGCAACGACCGCTCACGCCCTGCGACCAGCTGACGTCGGTGGACCGTCCACCGACGAAGGCCAGCGCTTGCCCAAGATCAAAAGGGGGACAATCCCATGGCTTATCTCGACCTCGACAACATGTTCGCTTCGCCCGTCACCAGCCGCACGCAGGCCGTGGCAGCCCCTGCCCCGACCGGCTTTTCCGCGCTGGAATGGAGCGTCATCGCGCTCGCCAAGCGCGACACGTTGCGCAGCCTGTCCGGCCCGAGCCGCATGTCGCGGGCGATGGGCAGCCTGTTCGGCCTGAGCACCGCGTCGCGGCTCGCCGACCCCCGGCTCGAGGCGTTGCGGCGGATGGCCGTGTACGCCTGGCGCCGCGGCTTCGCGCTGCCGATGGCCGAGATCCAAGGCTTCCTCGCCGCCGGTTTTGCCGAGGCACAGATCGAGACGCTCGTCGAGAGCGTGACCGGCATGCGCGTCGGCATCCAGCAGAAGCGGAGCATCGCAGCGTGAACCAACTTACCACGATCACGGCCGCGAACGACGCCGACGTCGTCGCGTCGCCGCCCGCCGACCGTCACCGACGACCCGCATGGCAGCGTGGCGCGATGGTGCTCGTGCCGATCGCGCTGCTCGGCGCGGTCGGCGTGAAGATGTTCGATCATCCCGACGCGGCGATGGCAGCACCGCCGCCCGCTTCCGTTACGGTGGCCTCACCGCTCGTGCGGCAGGTCAGCGAGTGGGACGATTATGTCGGCCGCTTCGCACCGAGCCGCACCGTCGAGATCCGTCCGCGCGTTGCCGGCGAAGTTACCGGCATCCATTTCCGCGACGGCGAGATCGTCAGCAAGGGGCAGTTGCTCTTCACGATCGACTCCCGCCCGTTCGCGGCGGCTCTGGCTGAGGCGCATGCCAACGTCGCGAGCGCACGCAGCGCCTTGTCGCTGGCACGTACCGATCTTGGTCGCGCGCAACGGCTCGTCGCTGACGAAGCGGTCTCCGCCGGCGAAGTCGACGCCCTTCGCGGCCGGCTCGAAGCAGCCCAGGCTGCACTTGCCGCGGCGCAAGCTCGCGAACGTGCCCGCGCGCTCGACGTCGGCTTCACCCAGGTTCGCGCACCGATCGGCGGTCGTATCTCCGATCGCCGCGTCGATGCGGGCAACCAGGTCGCGGGCGGCGAAGGCACCGGCGGCACGGTGCTGACGACGATCAACGCGCTCGACCCGATCTACTTCACCTTCGATGGCTCCGAGGCGCTGTACCTCAAGACGCAGCGCGCACGGCAGCCCGGCACGACGCCGGCGGCGGTCGAGATCCAGTTGCAGGACGAGACCGAGCATCGCTGGAAGGGCAAGCTCGACTTCACCGACAACGGGCTCGACCAGCGGTCGGGCACGATCCGCGGCCGTGCGGTCCTCGCCAACCCGGGGTATTTCCTGACGCCGGGCATGTTCGGCAACATGCGCCTCGCCAGTGCGGGAACGCGGCAGGCGCTGCTGGTGCCCGACGATGCGGTGCAGACCGATCAGGCGCGGAAAGTTCTGCTGACGATCGATGCGAAGAACGTCGTGAGCCAGAAGCCCGTCGAACTTGGCCCGGTGGTCGATGGGTTGCGGATCGTGCGCTCGGGGATCGGGCCGAACGATCGGATCATCATCCAGGGTACGCAGATGGCGATGCCCGGCGCGACCGTGGCGCCGAAGGTCGGCCGGATCGTGGTGGCCTCGGGTACGACGGCGCCAGCGTCGGTCCAGCCCATCTCGGGCGAGGCCACGCTCGCCAAGTAACGTCGTTACCCGACCAATTCCGTCATCCTGACGAAAGTCAGGACCCAGAGTTCGAGACGTCCCGCTGAGTAACCCTGGGTCCTGACTTTCGTCAGGATGACGGGGCGTGCGCGGACGGATCGCCCCTCTACCGAGGAAATTCCCATGCGCTTCTCGCGCTTCTTCATCACCCGGCCGATCTTCGCGGGCGTGATCGCGGTGATCATCACGATCGTCGGTGCGATCGCCTATATGACGCTGCCGGTGTCGCAATATCCCGACATCGTCCCCCCCACCGTCACCGTCAGCGCGACCTATCCCGGCGCTTCGGCCGAGACGGTCGCCGAGACCGTCGCCGCGCCGATCGAGCAGGAGATCAACGGCGTCGACAACATGCTGTACCAGTCGTCGCAATCGACCGGCGACGGCAAGGTGACGATCACCGTCACCTTCAAGATCGGCACCAACCTCGACGCCGCCCAGGTGCTCGTCCAGAACCGCGTTGCCGTCGCCGTCCCGCGCCTGCCCGAGGACGTCCAGCGTCTCGGCGTGGTGACGCGCAAGACGTCGCCCGACTTCCTGATGGTGGTGAACCTCGTCTCGCCCGACAACTCGCTCGATCGCGGCTATATCTCCAACTATGCGCTGACCCAGGTCCGCGATCGCCTCAGTCGCATCGACGGCGTCGGCGACGTGCAGCTGTTCGGCGCGCGCGATTACTCCATGCGCATCTGGATCGATCCCGGCCGCGCCGCCGCGCTCGACCTCACCGCCGGCGAAATCGTCGCCGCTCTGCGCGCGCAGAACGTCCAGGTCGCCGCGGGCACGCTCGGCCAGCCGCCGTACGACAAGGGCAACAGCGCGTTCCAGCTCAACGTCGAGACGCAGGGCCGCCTTACCGATCCCAAGCAGTTCGCCGACGTCGTCATCCGCACCGACGCCCAAGGCCGCCAGGTCCGCGTTTCCGACGTTGCCCGCGTCGAACTCGGCGCGCAGGATTATGGCGCCAACACCTATCTCAGCGGTAAGCCCACGGTCATCGCCGCGGTCTTCCAGCGTCCCGGCTCGAACGCACTCGGCGCGGCGCAGGCCGTCACCGCCGAGATGGAAAGCATGTCGAAGCGCTTCCCCAAGGGTCTCGAATACAAGGTTATCTACAACCCGACCGAGTTTATCGCGCAGTCGATCGACGCGGTGAAGCACACACTCTTCGAGGCGATGGTCCTCGTTGTGCTCGTCATCCTCGTCTTCCTGCAGAAGTGGCGCGCGGCGATCATCCCGATCGTGGCGATCCCGGTATCGCTGATCGGCACCTTCGCGGTGCTCGCCGCCGCCGGGTACAGCCTCAACAACCTCTCGCTGTTCGGCCTCGTCCTCGCGATCGGCATCGTCGTCGATGATGCGATCGTCGTGGTCGAGAATGTCGAGCGCAACCTCGAGCACGGGCTCTCCCCGTTGGAGGCGGCGCGCACGTCGATGGACGAAGTGTCGGGCGCGCTGGTCGCGATCGTCCTCGTGCTCTGCGCGGTGTTCATCCCGACCGTGTTCCTCACCGGGCTCTCGGGCGCGTTCTACCGCCAGTTCGCGGTGACGATCTCGACCGCGACGATCATCTCGCTGCTGATCTCGCTGACGCTGTCGCCCGCACTCGCCGCGATGCTCCTCAAGCCGACTGCCCCCGCCGACTCCGGCAACCGCCTGACCCGTACCGTGCGACGTGCCGGCGATGCCTTCAACCGCGGGTTCGAGCGGATGAGCGAGAGCTATGCCCGCCTCACCGCGCGCCTGGTCACCGCCCCGAAGCGGATGATGATCGCCTACGCAGCACTGATCGCGGTCACCGTTGGCGTGTTCACGATCACGCCGTCGGGCTTCGTCCCAGCACAGGACCAGGGCTATTTCCTGACCGTCATCCAGCTTCCGCCCGGCTCGTCGGTCGAGCGCACCGACGCAGTGATGCAGAAGGTCGCGAAACGCATTCTCCCGCTCGCCGGCGTCAAAGGCGCGGTCATGCTCGCGGGCTTCGACGGCCCCTCGCAGACGCTCGCCCCCAACTCGGCCGCCGCGTACATCCCGCTGAAGAGCTTCGAGGAACGCAAGAAGCTCGGCGTCACCCTCGCCAGCATCATGGCGGAGTCGCAGAAGGCGACCGGCGATATCACCGAAGCCCGCCTGCTGATCGTCCCACCGCCGTTGATCCAGGGCATTGGCTCGGCCGGCGGCTATCGCCTGATGGTGCAGGACCAGGGCGGCCACGGATACGCCGACCTCGGCAAGACGAGCTACGCGCTGATCGGCCAGGCGAACCAGACCAAGGGTCTCGCCCAGATCTACACGTTCTTCGACACCGCCACGCCGCGCATCTTCGCCGACGTCGACCGCGCCAAGGCCAACCTCTTGGGCGTCCCCCCGGAGCGCGTGTTCGAGGCGTTGCAGGTCTATCTCGGCTCGGCGTTCGTCAACGACTTCAACCTGCTCGGCCGCACCTACCGCGTCACGGCACAGGCCGACGCGCCGTTCCGCAACACCACCGCGGACATCGCCAACCTCAAGACGCGCTCGAACTCGGGCCAGATGGTCCCGGTCGGCTCGGTCTCGACGTTCAAGGACAAGACCGGCCCGTACCGCGTGGTCCGCTACAACCTCTTCCCAGCGGTCGAGGTCGATGGCGACACCGCCAAGGGCTATTCCTCGGGCCAGTCGCTGGTCGCGATGGAGAAGCTCGCCGATACGTCGCTGCCCGCCGGCTACGCGCATGAATGGACCGGCATCGCCTACCAGCAGAAGGCCGCCGGCAGCACCGCCGCGCTCGTCTTCGGCATGGCGGTGGTGTTCGTCTTCCTCGTGCTCGCCGCGCAATATGAGAGCCTGACGTTGCCGCTCGCGATCATCCTGATCGTGCCGATGTGTCTGCTCGCGGCGATGACCGGCGTGAACCTGCGGGGCATGGACAACAACGTCCTCACGCAGATCGGCCTGGTCGTGCTGATTGCGCTCGCCGCGAAGAACGCGATCCTCGTGGTCGAGTTCGCCAAGCAGGCCGAGGAACAGGACGGCCTCACCCCGGTCGAGGCCGCGGTCCGCGCAGCGAAGGACCGGTTGCGGCCGATCCTGATGACGAGCTTCGCGTTCATCCTCGGCGCAGTGCCGCTGGTGATCGCGACCGGTGCCGGTGCGGAACTCCGCCAGGCGCTCGGGACCGCGGTGTTCTTCGGGATGATCGGCGTGACCGGGTTCGGGCTGCTCTTCACCCCCACCTTCTATGTCGTCGCACGGGCGCTGGCGCTGCGGTTCGAACGCCGCCGCCCAGCCCCGGATACCAACGGTCCCGCCGCGACCCTTCAGCCAGCCGAATAGGACCAGCATCATGAAGTCCGCCCTCCTCGCGAGCCTCTCGGCGCTGACGCTCGCCGCCTGCGCCGCCGGCCCCGACTATGTCGCGCCGATCACCCCACCCAAGGCGGCAGCGTCGTTCGTCACCGCCAACGCAGCCACCATCACGACCGCGCCCGACAACGACTGGTGGCGGATGTACCGCGACCCGGTCCTCGACGGCCTCGTCGCGGATGCATTGGCAGCGAACACCGACCTCCGAGTTGCCGTCGCCCGGCTCGACAGCGCCCGCGCGTCCCTGCGCGGCGCCAAGACCGACCGCGAGCCACAGGTAAACGCGGGCGCGAGCGGCAATTACGCCCGCACCTCACAACTCCAGAACCTGCCCGGTCTCGACCGCGAGCGCGCCACCTACGACGTTGGCCTAGACGTCAGCTACGAGGTCGATCTCGCCGGCCGAGTCCGCCGCAACGTCGAGGCAGCCCGCGGCGACGTCGGCGCGGCGCAAGCCGATGCGGACGCCGTGCGCGTCTCGATCGTCGCCGCCACCACCCGCGCTTATGTCGACGCAGCCTCGTCCGCCGAACGCCTCGCGGTCGCGCGACGGATCGTCGACCTGCTCGACAAGTCGAACACGCTGACCGGCAAGCGCGTCGACGCCGGTCGCGCCGCCCGCCTCGACCAGGTCCGCATCGCCGCACTCCGCGATCAGCGCGCCGCGAACATCCCGCAGATCGAAGCCGAGCGCCAAGCCGCGCTCTTCCGCCTCGCCACGCTCACCGGCCGCACCCCGCAGGACCTCCCCGCAACGGCCGGTGCCCGCACCACCACGCCGCGCCTCGACCAGCCGATCCCGATCGGCGACGGCGCGGCGCTGCTCGCCCGCCGCCCCGACGTCCACGCCGCCGAACGCCGGCTCGCTGCCGCCACCGCGCGGATCGGCGTCCAGACCTCGCAGCTCTATCCGCAGATCTCGCTCGGCGGATCGATCGGCTCGACCGCGCTCAGGGTCGGCGACATCTTCACCGGCGGCCCGATCCGCTGGCTGCTCGGCCCGCTTTTGAACTGGTCGCTCAACCAGTCGGCGGCGCGCGCGCGGATCGCCGGCGCCGAGGCGGACTCGCGTGGCGCACTCGCCAATTTCGACGGCAGCGTGCTCACGGCACTCGAGGAAACCGAGACCGCCTTGTCGAACTACGCCCGCGAACTCGATCGCCGCACGCAGCTACAGTCCGCGCACGACAACGCCGCCACCGCCGCGCGCATCACCCGCGCCCGCCAGCGCGAAGGCCAGATCGACTTCCTCGACGTCCTCGACGCCGAGCGTACATTGGCGGATACGGACACGGACCTTGCCGCAGCCGACGCGCGGATCGCTGGCGCGCAGGTCGACCTGTTCCGTGCGCTGGGGGGTGGCTGGCAAACGCCGACCCCGCGCCCCGTCTGACGCGCGTCGCGCCGTGCCGCAATAAACCAGCGCGTTAACACTCTATAAAGCAACCGACAGCAAACCCGCGGTCGAAGCGGAGACATTATGACCGACGATCACGCGGCGACGCGCACGCAGGCATGGCAGGCGCAGGTGGCCTATCATCGCAGCCGTGCCGAGCAGGAACAGCGGCTGGCCAGCCGGTCGCGTACGGATGCCGGACGTGCGGCGCATCAGGCGCTCAGCGAGCGTCATCTGCAACTGGCGGCGTCCGCCGAGCTGGTGACGGATATGCCCGACCCGGAAATGCCGCGCAGCACGTCGCTGCATGACACCGGCAGGCTTATCCGCGAGAGTTACAGCGAAGCGGGCTAGGCACTTCGGACGCTGGCGGCGGCAATAGTGGTGGCGGCGGCCCTCAAGCGATGTCGTCGATAGCGTCGATGTCGATCTTGCCGAGATTGATGCCGTCGTACAGCGCGAGCAGCGCGGTGACTTCCTCGACGACGGTCTCCTGTTCGGCGCGCCAGCGTGCGGTCGCATCGTTCTGCGGTACGCCGTCCATTCCGTCATGCAGCGTGAAGCCCTGATCGATCAGCCAGATCGCATCCGACGCACGCGATCGCTGCCGTCGCAGGTGATACACCCATTGCTCGATGATCCCCGAAGGAACCAGTCTGTCCAGATCGCCCATCGGCTCGCGGTAGGACAACGCTATCAGCAATACCAGCCTGCCACGACACGGAATATCGCGCATTTCGGGGCGTTAACCGTCTTGGGACATGGGCCGGAAACATCGCGGGTCCAGTAGGGCGGCAATGGATCTTCTCCCGCATCCCTCGATCATCGAACGCCGCATGGACGACCAATCCGTCCTCGCCCGCCGCGCCGCCAACCGCGGGATCGCGCAGATGCACGAGGACCTCGCCGGCCTGTACCGCGAGCAACTGATCGCGGTGCTCAAGCGCTGATTTGGGTGCGACGGCGGAGTCAAACGCCGATAGACGCTCGAACATGACCTCGACCAGAACCGCGCCTGAACTGTTCGCCACCCCCGAATCCCGATCGCCGGAGCTATGGATTGGCACATACGCGGGCGGCAATGGCATGGGTCTTTACCCGCTTTCGATCGGCGTCGATCACCTCTCGGTCGGACGCGCAGACGCGACCGCACATAACGCCTCGTTCGGGTTCTATTCCTCGCGGTTCGATCTCCATTATATCGTCGACGAACAGGATGACGGCGCGATCGGGACCTATCGCCGCGCAGACGACGCCTGGATCTCGCTCGGCACGGTCGACAGCGGCGGCGCGGCGCCCTGCCACCTTGCGCTCGACGCGACACAATCGTGCCTTGCCGTCGCCAATTACGCCAGCGGCAGCACCGCGCTCTACCGCCTTGATCCGGCAGGTCTTCCGATCGCTCCACCAGACATCCACGCGAACATCGGCAACGGCCCCAATCCCGAACGCCAGACCGCACCCCACGCGCACTGGGTCGGCTTCGGCCTCGACAACCGGTTCCTGTATGTCGCCGATCTCGGCGCGGACGCCGTCCTCGCGTTCGCCGTCGATGTAAAAGAGGGAAAGCTCGGAACGCCGCATACCGCTTTCACCGCACCGCCTGGATCGGGGCCTCGGCACATGCTGTTTTCAGCCGCGCATGCCCAGACGGCGTATCTCGTCTGCGAGCTGTCGAGCACACTGGTGATACTCGATGTGGACGGTGCCGACTTGCGCGCCCGGGCGGCACTGTCGACATTACCCGAAGGCTGGCAGGGCGAGAATATCGTCGCGCATATCGGCGCCAACGCCGTGGGCGATCGGTTGTACGTGTCCAACCGCGGGCATGACAGCATCGCGGTCTTCGCGCTCGACCCGAATGGCGACGCGACGCTCGTCCAGCATGTCGCGAGCGGCGGCGCCTCGCCGCGGTTCTTCAGGATATTCGACGACGGCCGGCGGATGGTCGTCGCGCACGAACGCGATCACCGCGTCACGATCCTCGACGTCCGGCCGGACGGGACCCTCGCCCCGACCGACCTCGCCGTCGCCGTTCCCGGCGCGGCGTTCGCCTTTATCAGCTGACGCCCGTATCAGCTGACGCTGGCGATCAGCATCGTCAGTTCGTTGCGGACCGGATCGACACCGACCGCCGGTACCGGCTTCGCGATGCGGCGCTTGCCGGGATAGGATGCCTGCACCGCGTCGCACAGGTCGCGGACCGGGACGCGGACGCAGGCGCCCTCGTCGCAGACCAGTCGCGGCTTGCTCACGGTCGTCAGGCACACGCGCTCACCGGCCCAAGCCGGTGCGCCGGCGAACAGCAGGCACGCAACAGCGAGCCGCGAAGCGGTTGTTTTCATCGTCATTTGGTCTGGCCCCCCACAGGCGTTTCAGAAGTCGTGACTGTCTTATAGGAGGCAACTCGTTGCGATTGTGTTTCGATCATGATTAATATCGGTGTCAGTCCGCCGCGATCGGCCCCTCCTGCGGGGTGGGACGGCGCGTGAACCAGACGATCGCGATCAGCGCCACGCACAGCCACGCCGAGACGCGGAAGATGTCGGTCGACGCCAGCAGATATGCCTGCCCGACCATCTGCCGCGTGATCGCCCCCGCCGCCTGGACATCGGTCAGCCCCATCCGCGTGAGTGCACCCCGCGCCAGCTGATAGGGCGATCCCGACCCGACCGCTTCGGACAAGTGCGACTGGTGCAGCGTTTCGCGGCGATCCCATGCGGTCGTGATCAGCGACGCCGCGAAGCTGCCCGCGGTAATTCGCGCGAAGTTCGAGATGCCGGTTGCCGACGGCAGCCGCTCGGCCGGGATCCGGTCGAACGAGATCGTCAGCATCGCCAGGAAGAACGTGCTCATCGCGATCCCCTGCACCAGCATCGGCAGCATCAGATCGTAGAAGCTCGCATAGGTCGTGTAGCCCGAGCGCAGATAATAGGAGTAGCCGAACGATGCGAACGCGACCGTCGCCAGGATGCGCGCGTCGATCTTGCCGCTAAGCCGCGCGACGAACGGCGTCAGGATCACCGCGACCGCCCCCGACGGTGCCGCCACCAGCCCCGCCCAGGTCGCGGTGTAGCCGAGCTGCGTCTGCAACCAGAGCGGCAGCAGCAGCGTGTTGGCGAAGAACACCGCGTAACCCAGGCAGAACGCGATCGTCCCGATCGCGAAATTGCGGCTCTTGAACAGCGTCAGGTTCACCGCCGGATTGGCGTCGGTCAGTTCCCAGATCAGCCAGCCGACGAACCCGATCGCGGCGACGAGCGCGGCGATCACGATCCGTTCGGACGCGAACCAGTCGTCGTTCTTGCCGAGATCGAGCACGATCTGCAACGCGCCGACCCACACCACCAGCATGATCAGCCCGACTTGGTCGATCGGGAGTTTTCGCGTCGGCGTGTCGCGTTTGCCGAGCTTGTTCCAGCATACGAACGCGCAGAACATCCCGAACGGAACGTTGATCAGGAAAATCCAGCTCCAGTGATAATTGTCGGAAATATAGCCGCCCAGGATCGGCCCCATGATCGGCGCGACCAGCGTCGTCATCGACCAGATGCCGAGCGCGGTGGATCGCTTGTGTGCCGGGAAGATCGCGATCAGCAGCGCCTGGCTACCGGGAATCATCGGCCCGGACACCGCGCCTTGGAGGATGCGGAAGCCGATCAGCGACGGCAGGTCCCACGCGATTCCGCACAGGAACGAAGCGATCGTGAACAGGAACACCGAGACGCAGAACGTCCGCACCACGCCGAACCGGCCCATCAGCCACCCGGTCAGCGGCACCGCGACGCCGTTCGCGACCGCAAACGCGGTGACGATCCAGGTGGAATTGTCGCTGGAGACGCCGAGGTTGCCGGCGATCGTCGGCAGCGACACATTGGCGATGGTGGTGTCGAGCACCTGCATGAACGTGCCCAGCGCCAGCGCGAACGCGGTGAGGGCGAGCGAACCACCGACGAGCGGCGCGGGACCGGGGCCCGAGGGGGCGGCCATCAGGTGGCGCTCCGGCGAGCCGAAAACATCCCAACTAGGCCATCACCCCGGCGAAGGCCGGGGCCCAGGCGGGAAACGTTGCTAATGGAAGACAGCATTCCGTTAATGCCACCTCTCCAACTGGGCCCCGGCCTCCGCCGGGGAGATGCAGCAAGCAGGCAGGCGCGACGCACACCTGTTTCCCCGCGAAGGCGGGAGCCCAGACTGGGCTCCCGCCTTCGCGGGGAAACAAGGAGGACACGATCCATGCTGCGTAACAAACGCGCCAACATCACCGGTTAGCCGCAATGATCTGCCGGATCTTCGCCTCGACCGCGGGATCGCCCCCGCCCGTCGCCAGCCCCTTGTAGGCAGCCGCCGCCGGCCGCCCGACCATCGTCCCCGACTTGTCCGCCGTAGCAACCGTCGCGTTCACCGACAGCCCCACCCGCAGCGGATTGCGCCGCAGCTCGCCCTTGTCGAGCGCGATCCGGACCGGCACGCGCTGGGTGATCTTGATCCAGTTGCCGCTGGCATTCTGCGGTGGCAGCAGCGCGAACGCGTTGCCGCTGCCCGCGCCAAGCCCGACGACATGCCCGTGATAGACCAGATCGTCGCCGTACATATCCGCGGTCACGGTCGCCGGCTGGCCGATACGCAGATCGCGCAACTGCGTCTCGCGGAAGTTCGCATCGACCCACACGCGGTCGAGCGGCACCACCGCCATCAGCGGCATTCCCGCCGACACCTGCTGCCCGAGCTGGACCGTGCGCTGCGCGACGACGCCGTCGATCGGCGCGACGACATGCATGTGGCTGCGCGTGATCGCCGCCCGCCGATACGCCGCGATCGATGCCATCACCGCCGGGTTGGTCGACACGGTGGTGCCCGCGACGCCGCTGCGCGATTGCACCTGCTGGCTGCGCGCGAGTTGCAGCGTCGCCGCCGCCACCTTCACCTGATCGGCGGCGTGGCTCAATTCCTCACCCGAGATCGCGCCTTCCGCGGCGGCGCCGCGACGCCGCACCAAGTCGTTCCGCGCGCGCGCCAGTTCGGCTTCGGCCTGGACCACCGCTGCCCCGGTTTCGTTGACCTTCGAGAAATCCGACCGGGTCGCACGCACCGCCCGCGCGAGCTCCGCTTCGGCAGACGCCAATCCGACATCGGCGGTCGCCGCGTCGAGGTCGATCAGCGGCTGCCCCGCCTTGACCATTTGCGTGTTGTCGGCGTGGATCGCGGTCACCTGCCCCGGATCGCGCGCAGTGATCGAGACGACGTCGCCCGCGACATACGCATCGTCGGTTTCCTGCTCCGGCGCCGCGAGCAGGAAGTGGAACACCGCCCACACGATCACGCCGACCAGCACGATGATGCCGAGGATGGTCAGCCCGAGCTTGCGGCCCCGCGGATTGCCGGCAGGAGCAGCAGCCGCCGCGTGCGTTTCGGTATCGGTCATCGTGTCACATCCTGAAAATCGAAACCGCCGCCCAAGGCCAGCACGAGTTGCACACGCTGTTGCGCCGAATTCGCGGCGAGGTCGGCGTCGGCCTGTTCCGCGGCGAGCAAGCGCACATCGTTGTCGACGAGGTCGAGCCGGTTATCGAGACCGCTGGAGACGCGGATCGCGTTCAGCCGTCCGGTCTCGGCATAGCCGCGTACCACCTCGCGTTGGCGCGCACGGTCGGCCTCCAGCGCGCCGATCCGCGCGACCGCATCGGCGGCTTCGCGCACCGCCCCGATCACGCGATCGTTATAGTCCGCGGTCGCCAGATCGAGCGCCGCGGTCGCCCCCGCCAGCCCTGCCTTCAGCCGACCATTGTCGAAGATCGGCAGATGGATCGCCGGACCGGCGCCGACGGTGCCCGCATCGAACGACACGAGATTGCCGAGCCCGACCGCCTGAAACCCTGCCATCGCGGCGAGGTTGACGTTGGGATAGAAGGCCCGCCGCGCCACCTGACGCCCCGCCGCCGCCGCGTCGATCCGCGCCTGCGCCGCGGCAATGTCCGCCCGGCGTGCGAGCAGGTCAGCGGGCACCGTCCTCGGCAACGGCAGGACCGCATCGAGCTTCAACGCCGTCGCCCCGATCGTCGCGGGGTAATCGACCCCGCGCCCGGCGAGCGCCGCCAGCGCGTTCTTAGCCAGCACCTGCCCGGCCTGCGCGCGCAACAACGCCTGCTGCGCCTGCGCCCGCAACGTGGTCGCCGCCTGCGCATCCAGCTTGCTGCCGAGCTGGTTGCGGATCCGCACATTGACCAGCCGCAGCGTATTCTGCCGCGTCGCGATCGTCCGCTGCGCGATCGCCGCCTGCGCTTCGGCGCGCTCGAGGTCGATATAGGTCTGCACCACCGCCCCCGACAGCGCCAACCGCGCCGCGGCGACGTCGAGCGCCGCGGCGCGTACCGACGCACGCGCGCCCGCGATCGCCGCCTTCTGACGCCCGAACAGATCGAGGTTCCAGCTGAGGTTCGCCGCGACCGTCCCGACGAACTGGGTCGTTCCCGCATATGGCGGCGGAATGGTGTAGCGACCGCTCAGCCGCGCATATTGCTCCTGCGCGTCGAACGTCACCTCGGGGCCGTTGTCCGCGCGGTTGGTCGACAGCACCGCCTGCGCCTGCGTGACCCGCGCCAGCGCTGCATCGAGAGTCGGATTGCCCGCGACCGCATCGTGCACCAGGCGATCGAGTTGCGGATCGCCGAACCCGCGCCACCAGTCCGTCGCCACGACCGGCGCCGGCTCGGCGGACAGACCAAGCGTCGCAGGCGAAATCGGCGTCACGACGGTCTCAGATGCCGGCACCGCGCATCCCGCGAGCATCCCCGTCAGCAGCGTCGTCGCAAAAACTCGGTGTCGAGCGGTCATGGCCGGCGGCCCTCCGTAAGAGCATCGTCCAGCGTCGTGCGGAGTTTCTGCAGGAGGCCGATCAAGGTGTCGATCTCGTCCGCGGACCAACCCTGGGCGAGCAGGACGTTCCAATAGGCGACGATCCGGTCCCGACAACGGACCGCGATCGCTTCGCCGTCGGGGGTCAGTTCGAGATTGAGCACGCGCCGGTCGTCGCTCGCGCGCGATCGCGTCACCCATCCGCGCTGCTCCATCGTATCGACGAGCCGGGTGCTGGCACCCTTGTCGTAGGACAGGTCGCGCGCGAGATCCGCGCAGGTCGACGACCGTCCGGCGAGAAGCGACATGAGCGCAGACCACTGCGTTCCGGACACGCCTTCGTCGACGAAGATCGGTTCGATCAAACTCTGTCCGATCTGGTGGACGCGCCGCGACAGATAGCCGAGCGAGCATTCCGGGCCGAATTCCGCGGGCGTGAAAAAGTCCATATGGTTGCCATGACAACCATTGCCTCGGCAGTCAATTGCGAACTGCGCCCGAGGACGTCGGGCCGCCGACGAACCGCGGACTTACACCGCGAGCGTGGCGATCCGTTCCTCTGCGCACAGCAGGCAATCGTCCAGCTTCGCGCCGAGCATGAATTCCTGCTCCGAGTCGGCGATGTCGCGCGACTCGTTGATAAGGCGGCTGATAGCCGTCAGGCGTTCGATAGCTTGATCTGCGCTTCGCATCGGACTTCCCCCTATTCGCTTGCGTATGTCAGGAGTGCCGAATCGGCACCCTTCGCTTGTTTAGCCGCCACTTCCCCTCGCAGGACTTGCTCAGCATCGCCACGTGCCGACCGGCAATGCCGAGGACGGTCGATCACGACATTATAGGACGCGAGTTAATGAAGCGGACGTACCAAACCTTATCTTTGTCATAGTAATTGATCAAGATTTCAAAACAAGCCTGATAATTCCAAGACATCGATCAAGCATAGTTCTGACTTTAGGCGCGCGATCAACGGCTATCCCGCGCATAAACCATAATATTTGTTAGTTCTGAAAGAACTATCCAATATCAAAATCATTCCTGCATCAGGCGACAATACGCGGCCGCATCGATGGTCGGACGAAAGATGTCGAAGATGCCGAACGTCTCGCCCGAGTCGGAATGCCACTTCGGGATCGGAACGCACAACGAAAAGGGCCATCCGCTACAGCGGACGGCCCTTGCCGGATCGGCGCTATCGCCAAATCGAGGTGTCCTGTCAGAAGCGGATGCTGATCGATCCCTTGTAAGTCTGGTTCGACACGTCGCTGCGCTCGATGGTGGTATCGGCGCCGATCGAGACGTCGACGCGGTCACCGACCAGCGTCAGGCCGCCGCTGACTTCGCCCCAGTTCTTGTCCTGACCCGCGAGCGCGAACAGTGCGTTCGGACCGATCCCGCCGACGAAGTTCGCGCCGAACACGCCCGGCGTCGAGTTGAAGTCGTGGACGTAATTCGCCGCGACATAGGGCTTGAGCGACGCGCCGCCGCTCAGGAACAGCCCGGCACGCCCCTGCACGCTGTCGAAGATGTCGCGGTCGACGAACAGCGCCGGGCCGCTCCCGTTCTGGCCGCCAGTCTCGATCGACTTGCCGAAGCCGATATGGCTGGCCCGAATCGACACGCGCGGGCCGACCTTCAGCATCGACAGGTCGAACGCCTTGCCGAGACCGACCTCGCCGACCAGCGTCAGCGCGTTGTCGGTGCTGCGCAACCGGTAGCTGGTGCCGACCAAGCCGACGCTGCGATCGGTCTTGGCGACGAACGCGCCCGCGCTGAGTTGCGTGTCGAGGATGATCCCCGACGCGGTCTCCAGCTTGCCGTAGACCGTCCCCTGGTACAGCGCGCCCTTGGCCCGCTGCGCGATCCCGCCGGTGGTGCCGTCGGTGTCGGTGTACGAGACCGACAGGCCGATCACCGCGCCCTCGCCGGCCTGCTTCTCCAGACCGCCGGCGATGAAATAACCGTCGAACTTGTCATGCCCGCCAAACGGGATCGCGGTCGGCATCGAGCGGCTGCGGCCGTCGATATAACCGCCGGCGATGAAGCCCCCCATGTCGTCGGGCAGCTTACCCGACTGGACGACCGGGCCGCCGGTGTCGCTCATCATGTCCTGCCCGCCCGGCAGATCGCTCGCCATCAGCGACGCCACCTGGAACGGCTTGCCGATCAGCGCGAGCGTACCCCCGAGTCCGTGACGCGTATCGATCTGCGCGATGCGATCGCGGTAGAACCGCGACATCGTGTCGACCGACGCCACGCCGAGGCTCGACTTCAGCGTTTCCGCGCGCGGCGCGAGCCCCTCCAGCGTCGAGCGGATCGTCGCTGCGGTCTGCAGATCGAGCGTGCCGTACAGCCCGCTCAGCGCCGCAGCGTTCGAGCGGTTGCGATCGAGCAGCCCGGCATAGGCGGTCTGGATCGGCGTCGCGGCAACGACATTGCTGTATTGCCCCGCAGCAATCCGCACCTGCACCGCATTGGCGCTGTAGACATAGGTCGGCGTCAGGATCGCGCTGAGCGGCGTGGCCGCATTGAACGCCCCGCTGACCCCGCCCTGCGCGGTCACGATCGTGTAGATATCGTTCGATCGGATGGTCTGCCCGGCGACGGGCGCGAACCCGACGCTGCCGCCGAGATTGACGATCCCGTTCGTCGCCGCGCCGCTGGCGTTGAACGTCGTCGCTACGAAGGCGAGCTTGTCCGACGTGCCGTTGGCGCCGAGATCGACGAGCAGGTTGGTGCCCGAAGCTAGGATGCCGTTGCCGGCGACGGTCAGCGTCCCGATCGTCCCCATCGTGCCGGGCGCGATCATACCCGAGACGCTGGTGAAGTACGGCGTG
Source organism: Sphingomonas sp. PP-F2F-G114-C0414 (assembly GCF_003688595.1). Lineage (GTDB taxonomy): Bacteria > Pseudomonadota > Alphaproteobacteria > Sphingomonadales > Sphingomonadaceae > Sphingomonas. The sequence goes on along the minus strand of NZ_RCWT01000009.1, from coordinate 519,033 downwards.
TTGATCCGCCCCGATCCGGTCAGCAGTCCGGCCAGCATGAAATAGTCGCCCGGCGTCGAGATCGTGCCGTCGTTCTGGACGGTGCCGGTCACCTGGTTGATCGTCATCAGGCTGGTGAGCGCCCCCGCCGACGTCACCGCCAGCTTGGCCGTGCTGCCCGCGACGGTGAACTTGTCGACCGTGACCGACGATGCGAGCGTGGTGGTGCCCGCCGCCGCCAGCGTGACATCGTAATAGCGTGCGCTGCGCTGCGTGGCGCGATCGGGATCGATGTTGTTGGGGACGAAGTTGGTCGCGCCCGGCAGGCCGTTGGCGAGCGTCGGCGACAGCACCGCGAGCGCCGTCACGTCCTTACCGGCCTGCGCGACGTTCTCCGCGCTGGCCAGCAGCAACGCGTCGGCCTTGCCGCCCTGCGCCACGGTTTCCAGCATCATGCCGGCCGCAGCGACACCGCCCGTCGCGACCTTGGTCACGACTGCCGGCGAGGCGGCGGTCGTCGTCACCGGAACGCCGTCGACCGTCTGGACGCCCGTCTTCACGTCGACGCAATCGGTCTGGAAACATACCTGGCCGAACTTGTTGCCATCGCCGGCGATACCAGCGCCGGTGCTGGTCGGCACGCCGTTGACCAGCTTGCCGTCGACGATGATCTGGTAGTTCGGATCGAGCGCGGTCACCCAGTGCGATGCGTCGGTCCACTGACCGTCGCCCGCCTTGGTCTGCGCATAGCGATACGGATTGTTCGCGGTGATGTAATCCGAGAACAGATAGAGCGGCTGATAGAAGCTGGCCGTACCATAGGCACCGAACGGCTGCGCGCCGAAGAACCGGTTGCCGCCCGACAGGACGCCGATCACCACCTGCTTGGCGAAGGTCCGATCGAGGATCAGCGGACCACCCGAATCGCCGCCCGCGGTCGTACCCTCGTTGGGCAACGCGTCGTCCTTGAACAGGTTGAAATCATAGGGGCTGGCCGCGGCGGTACCGCGGCGGGGATCGTCGAAGTCGAGCTGGTACAGGTTCTGCGGCAGACCGCTGGTCGAGCCGAACAGGAACGCATCGCGATCGTCGAACGAGCCGAGGATACCGATCGTGTTCTCGGCGATGCGGCGGCGATAGTCGATGCCGTTGGTATCGCCGACCAGCGTGCCACCCTGCCCGCTGCGACCATAGCCGGTGATCGTCACGTGATAGCCGGTGCCGGTGGTCGCGCCGATCGTCGCGGGTGCCGGCAGCGCGGACAGCAACAGCGCCCAGGTCGGCACGTTGGCGGCGGGCGTATCGAGCGTCGCGATCGCGACGTCGCCCTGGATGAAATTCTGCGACAGGCCGAGCTTCAGCGAGTCGGCATTATAGATGACCTGATTGACGTTATAGAGGAAGTTGGCGGTGTTGGTCTTGTACTGCTGAGCATTGACCGCGCCGGTCGCGGTGGTCGGCAGGAACCAGTCGATCACCGCGGGGCGGTTGTTCTGCGCGAACCCAAAGGCGATCGGGATGCCGCCGCCCTGCGATCCATATTGCCACGGGTCCTGCGCACCGGTGCCGGCGCCGTTCTCGTTGACGCAGTGCGCGGCGAAGATGACCGTGCGCGGGTTGATCAGCGACCCGGTACAGATTCCGAGGCCGCCACTGCCCAAATCGATCGTCATCTGGCCGACGCCGTTCACGCCACCCGCCACGTCCTGTGCGGTGGTCGGCGTACCCGGTGCGCTAATGACGATGCTCGGCTGGGTGACCAGATCGGCGGGGTTGAGCGTGCTGCCATACGCCATCACGTCGACGCTCGTCGGGCGCTCCTGGGCCGACGCCAGCGTCGGAACGGCGGCCGCGATCAGGATCGCAGTGGACGCGAGCAGGTTCAGCCGTGACCGACGCGTAAGACAGTTCGTTGCGCCCGCAGAAACGATCGTCATCTGTATAACCCCCTGTTCGTGCCGTCCATTTTCGGAAACGTGCACCATGAAGGGAAGCTATGCAGACCATTTTGCGAACGCAATCGATGATCCGTCGACTTTCACACCTTTGTAATTATTCGTAACAAACGCGTTAAATATGACACAGGCCGATCCACCGTTTTCGTCGTGGTCTCGGGATGGTCCGACAGAACGCGCGCACCAAAATTTCCACGCGCGACCGCAAACGACCGGTAGCGCTACCGCGCATACCGCGATGACCGAATACCTTGCAGCGCGGCACCCGCGCCCTTCCCCGATGCGCTCCCCCTTGCTAAGGCCCCAGCGGTAACAGCATTTTTCGCTCGGTCCCCGACGCGCCCGCGTGGCCTATACGGCTGCTTTCCCCTCGGCGCCCGGCGGCCCGACGCCCACGGGAAGGACCCCTATGACTGCCATCGGCCAGGACACCCTCAAGACCCGCACCAGCCTCTCCACCGGCGGCAAGTCGTACGACTATTACAGTCTCGCCAAGGCGTCGGAACAGCTCGGCGACATCAGCCGCCTGCCGTTCTCGATGAAGGTCCTTCTCGAGAACCTGCTCCGCTTCGAGGACGGCGTGACCGTCACGCGCGAGGATATCCAGGCGATCGTCGACTGGCAGAAGGAGCGCCGCAGCGACCGCGAGATCCAGTATCGCCCGGCGCGCGTGCTGATGCAGGACTTCACCGGTGTCCCTTGCGTGGTCGATCTCGCGGCGATGCGCGATGCGATGACCAAGCTCGGCGGTAACCCCGAGAAGATCAACCCGCAGGTCCCCGTCCACCTCGTCATTGATCACTCGGTGATGGTCGACGAGTTCGGCACGCCCCAGGCTTTTCACGACAACGTCGATCTCGAATATGAGCGCAACATCGAGCGCTACGAATTCCTGAAGTGGGGTTCGAAGGCGCTCGACAATTTCCAGGTCGTCCCCCCCGGCACCGGCATCTGCCACCAGGTGAACCTCGAATATATCGGTCAGGCCGTCTGGTCGTCGGCAGCGTCGGGTGACCACGGCGCCAAGCTTCCGGGGGGCACGATGATCGCGTATCCCGACACGCTGGTCGGCACCGACAGCCACACGACGATGATCAACGGTCTGGGCGTACTCGGCTGGGGCGTCGGCGGGATCGAGGCCGAGGCCGCGATGCTCGGCCAGCCCGTCTCGATGCTGATCCCCGAAGTCGTCGGCTTCAAGCTGACCGGCGCGCTGAACGAGGGCATCACCGCCACCGATCTCGTGCTCACCGTCACGCAGATGCTGCGCGCCAAGGGCGTGGTCGGCCGCTTCGTCGAGTTCTTCGGCCCCGGCCTGTCGTCGATGACGCTCGCCGATCGCGCGACGATCGCCAACATGGCCCCCGAATACGGCGCGACCTGCGGCTTCTTCCCGATCGACGACAAGACGCTAGACTACATGCGCCTCACCGCACGCTCGGATGAGAATGTCGAGCTGGTCGAGGCCTATGCCAAGGCCAACGGCTTCTGGCGCGACGAGAACGCCGAGGATCCGGTGTTCACCGACACGCTCGAACTCGACATGGGCACCGTCGTCGCCTCGCTTGCCGGCCCGAAGCGCCCGCAGGACCGCGTCAGCCTCAACAAGGTCGACGAGGTGTTCAACAGCGACCTCCACAAGCTGTACCACAAGGAGCAGCCCGCGCGCGTCGCGGTCGAGGGTCGCGAGCATGACATCGGCGACGGCGACGTCGTGATCGCCGCGATCACGAGTTGCACCAACACCTCGAACCCGTCGGTGCTGGTCGCCGCCGGTCTCGTCGCGCGGAAAGCCAACGCACTCGGCCTCAAGTCGAAGCCGTGGGTGAAGACCTCGCTCGCTCCTGGCTCGCAGGTCGTCACCGACTATCTCGACAAGGCCGGGCTCACTGCCGATCTGAACGCGCTCGGCTTCAACCTCGTCGGTTACGGCTGCACCACCTGCATCGGCAACTCGGGGCCGCTCGCGCCGGCGATCTCGGCCGCGATCAACGAGAACGACCTCGTCGCCGCGTCGGTGCTCTCGGGTAACCGCAACTTCGAAGGCCGCGTGTCGCCCGACGTCCGCGCCAACTTCCTCGCCTCGCCCCCGCTGGTCGTTGCCTATGCGATCAAGGGCACCGTCACGACCGACATGATCGAGACGCCGCTCGGCCAGGGGTCGGACGGCCAGGACGTGTATCTGCGCGATATCTGGCCGACCAACGAGGAAGTCCGCACGACGATGGACGCCAACATCGACGCCGGCATGTTCGGCGCGCGCTATGGCGACGTCTATGCGGGCGACGCCAAGTGGCGCGAGATCGACGTCACCGGCTCGGACACCTACGCATGGCGCGCAGGGTCGACCTATGTCGCCAACCCACCGTACTTCGAGGGCCTCAGCATGACGCCGTCGCCGGTGCAGGACATCATCGACGCCAAGCCGCTTGCGATCCTCGGTGATTCGATCACCACCGATCACATCTCGCCGGCCGGTTCGATCAAGGCGGATTCGCCCGCAGGCCGCTTCCTGCAGGAACATCAGGTCAGCAAGGCGGACTTCAACAGCTATGGCGCACGCCGCGGCAACCATGACGTGATGATGCGCGGCACTTTCGCCAACATCCGCATCAAGAACGAGATGGTCCCCGGCATCGAGGGCGGCATGTCGAAGTACGACGGCGAAGTCATGGCGATCTACGACGCCGCGATGCGCTTCAAGCAGGACGGCACCCCACTCGTGATCGTCGCCGGCAAGGAATACGGCACCGGCTCGTCGCGCGACTGGGCCGCGAAGGGCACGAACTTGTTGGGCGTCCGCGCCGTAATTACGGAGAGCTTCGAGCGCATCCACCGCTCGAACCTGGTCGGCATGGGCGTGCTGCCGCTGCAGTTCGCCGAAGGCACCGATCGCAAGACGCTCGGCCTCGACGGCTCGGAGACGTTCACGATCCTCGACGTCGCGAGCATCCGCCCGCGCCAGGACGTCACGGTGAAGATGACCCGCGCCGACGGCACCAGCGAAACCTTCCAGACCAAGTGCCGGATCGATACGGTCAACGAGCTGGAATATTTCCTCAACGGCGGCATCCTCCACTACGTCCTGCGCAAGCTGGCCGCGTAAGAGCTACCCCGTCGTCCCGGAGCGATCCGGGACGACGCCTCGATACCCGTGAAGCGCCCCCTGCCGATCCTCCCCCGCCAGGGGGAGGATGGGCTGGATAGCGATAACTGAAGCTGTTGCGCGCATCTCGCACGCCCTTCGTCCCGAACACAAAAAAGGCGGGGCGACCGTGAAGGTCGCCCCGTAGTTCAGGGAGAAGACCGGGACAGGGGGGACCCGGTCAAAGTCGCCGTCCACAGGGGGAGAGGGAGCGGCGACGCTCTCCCTTTCGCGCCGATATGTTGCAGGGATATGTCGGTCGCGTGTTCGAGCGACATTTTTACAATTAAAGAGCGGTTAGGCATCATTATGATGACGCCGCATCGTCCTGTTCCCGTCATCCGATCATCATTAAGCTCGCATTGCCGCCCGCGGCGGTGGTGTTGATCGAGGTCGACACCTCCTCCAGCAGCCAGTCGGGCGTGTAGGCGAGCGGCGCGCCAAGCTTGGCCGCATGAACGAGGACGATCGGCCCCGGCATCGCCGCAACCCGTTCGACCATCTGCGTCACCACCGCCGCATCACCCTCGACCAGCACCGCGGCGAACGGCGCATCGCCGTCCTCTGCGAACACCGAAGCGACCGCCGCCGGAATCCCCTCGGGCAACGCCATGCCCTCGATCCGCGCACGATTGCCCGTCGCCAGCACGACCGCCATCTGCTCCAGCAAACCCGCTGGCGTGGCGGGCTTCAACAGCACACGCCCGCGCGGATGCAGCGCATAGACGTTGCGCTCGCCGACCGGGCCCGGCAGCAGCGTCTCGACACCCAGCGCCGACTCGTCGCGATAAAGACGTGCGGCGGTGGCGGTGGCGCGATGGCCACGTTGCCCCAGCCACGCGATGAACGAGTCGAGCAGCGGCATCGGCGTACCGGACCCGATCTGCGCGTTCGCGGCCTCGGTCACGAGCCGCCCGAGATACAGCGGACCGCCCGCCTTCGGACCGGTCCCGGACAGCCCGCGCCCACCGAACGGCTGCACGCCGACGATCGCGCCGATGACGTTGCGATTGACGTAGATATTGCCCGCCTTCACCCGCGCGGTGATGTCCGAGACGGTCCCGTCGAGCCGCGTGTGCAGCCCGAAGGTTAGCCCATACCCGGTCGCATTGATCGCATCGATCAGCGCGTCGAACTTCTCGCGCTTGAACCGGATGACGTGGAGCACCGGTCCGAACACCTCGCGTTCGACGTCGCCGATATGACCGATCTCGATGATCGTCGGCGCGACGAACGTGCCATGCGCGCACTCGGCCGGCAGGTCCTGCTGGTCGACCCGGTGCCCCGCCGCGCGCATCCGCGCGATATGCGACTCGATTCCCGCCTTCGCCTCGGCGGTGATGACCGGACCGATATCGACCGCGAACCGGTCGGTACGGCCGATTCGCAACTCCTGCAGCGCGCCCTTCAGCATCGCCAGCGTCCGATCGGCGACCTCGTCCTGCAGGCACAGGATGCGCAGCGCAGAGCACCGCTGTCCCGCACTATCGAACGCCGACGCCAACACGTCCGCGACGACCTGCTCCGCCAGCGCCGACGAATCGACGATCATCGCGTTCTGGCCGCCGGTTTCGGCGATCAGCGGGATCGGCGCGCCGGTGGCGGACAGCCGCGTCGCCAATTGTCGCTGGATCAGCCGCGCGACCTCCGTCGACCCCGTGAACATCACCGCGGCCGTCTCGGGTGCGCCGACCAGCGCCGCGCCGATCCCGCCGTCGCCGGGAACGAGATGAAGCGCATCCGCCGGGATCCCCGCCTCGTGCAACAACCGCACTGTTTCGGCGGCGATCAACGGGGTTTCCTCGGCGGGCTTGGCGAGCACAGGATTGCCAGCGACCAGCGCCGCGGCCACCTGCCCCGCAAAGATCGCGAGCGGGAAATTCCACGGACTGATGCACACCACCGGCCCCAAAGCGGTCTGTGCCGACCCCATCGTCGTCCGCGCCTGCTGCGCATAATAGCGCAGGAAATCGATCGCCTCGCGGACCTCGCCGATCGCATTGGCCGCCGACTTGCCCGCCTCGCGGATCACGAGACCGATCAGGATCGGCATCCGCGACTGCATCGCGTCGGCTGCACGGTCGAGCGCGGCGGCGCGATCGGCCACGGGCATCGCGGACCAGGTGCTCGCGGCCGCCAGCCCCACTGCGGCGCGCGCCTCCTCGACGGAAACCTCGGCAACGTGACCGACGACGTCGCGGTGATCGGCCGGGTTAAGTACCGGGCGCGTCTCGCCGACGTCCTCGGAACCGGCATGCCAAGCGATCGCCGCGCTTTCCCGCAGAGCGTCGCCCAACGCCGCCAGCGCAGTCTCGTCGCTGAGATCGATGCCGTCGGAATTGCGGCGGTCGGGAAACAACCCGCCCGGCAGCGCGATCTCGTCATGACGCGCACCCGGATTGGCCATCGCCGACACGATATCGACCGGGTCGGCGATCATCGCGTCGATAGAGATCGCGGGATCGGCGATCCGGTTGACGAACGACGAGTTCGCGCCATTCTCGAGCAACCGGCGAACCAGATACGCGAGCAGAGTCTCATGCGTGCCGACCGGTGCGTAGATCCGGCACGGCCGGTCGAGCTTATCCTTTCCGACGACCTGCTGATACAGCGGCTCGCCCATCCCGTGCAGGCACTGGAACTCGTATTGACCGATCGCGAAATCGGGTCCGGCAAGCTGATAGATCGTCGCGAGCGTCTGCGCGTTGTGCGTCGCGAACTGCGGGAACACCGCGTCGGGCGCGGCCAGCAGTTTCCGGGCGCATGCGATGTACGCGATGTCGGTATGGAGCTTGCGCGTGTAGACCGGGAAGTCGGCGAGGCCATCGACCTGCGCGCGCTTGATCTCGGCATCCCAGTATGCGCCCTTGACCAGCCGGACCATGATCCGCCGCTCCGATCGCCGCGCAAGATCGACGATCCAGTCGATCACGAACGGGCACCGCTTGCCATAGCCCTGAACGACGAACCCAAGTCCGTTCCAGTCCGCCAGATCGGGATCGAGCGCCAGGCTCTCGAGCAGGTCGAGCGACAGTTCGAGCCGGTCGGCCTCCTCCGCGTCGATGTTGAAGCCAATGTCGTAGCGCTTCGCCAGCGCGGCGAGACGCGCCACCATCGGCAGCAATTCGTCCATCACGCGCGCCGCCTGCCCACGGACGTAGCGCGGGTGCAGGGCGGACAGCTTGATCGAGATGCCCGGCCCCGCATACACGCCGCGCCCCGCCGACGCCTTGCCGATCGCGTGGATCGCGGTCTCGTAATCGGCGTAATAGCGCGCGGCGTCGGCGGCGGTGGTCGCGGCCTCGCCGAGCATGTCGTAGCTGTAGCCGAAGCCCTTGGCCTCGAGTTCACGTGCGCGCTTCAGCGCCTGCTTGATCGTCTCGCCGGTGACGAACTGTTCGCCCATCATCCGCATCGCGAGATCGACGCCGCGGCGGATGACCGGCTCGCCGACCCGCGCGACCAGCCGCGACAATGCCGCGCCGAGCCCGCGATCGTCGACGCTACCGACCAGCTTGCCGGTCACCACCAACCCCCAGGTCGCGGCGTTGACGAACAGCGACTTGCCGCCGCCGAGATGCGCGGTCCAGTCGCCGCCGGCGATCTTGTCGCGGATCAGCGCATCGCGCGTCGCATCATCCGGAATCCGCAGCAGCGCCTCGGCGAGACACATCAGCGCGACGCCCTCCTGGCTCGACAGCGAATATTCCTGCACCAGTCCTTCGACGCCGGTGCCGCGATGTTCCGCGCGCATCCGCGTCACCAGATCGCGCGCCGTCTCGCGCACCGCGGCATGCGTCTCGGGGTCGAGCGTCGCGGACTTGATCAACGGTGCGAGCGCCTCGGCCTCGTCCAGCCGGTAGGCCGCTGTGATCGCCGATCGCAACGGGGAAGCCTCGCGGATAGCGGGGGCAAAGGCGGCGAAGGGCTGGCTGGTCATGCCACCGCCATAGATCGCTTCCAAAAGTCGATCCGACTTATGTATCGGCTCTTGGCGGGCTATATCGCTTTTGTACGCGCCATTCGCGGACCGATCGGAGTGATTTGATGCCCGCAACAGTCGAAATGGATGGCTTCGACCACAAGATCGTTGCCGCACTGCTGGAGGACGGCCGGATGTCGGTCACCGACCTCGCGGCCGCCGTCGGGCTGTCGAAGACGCCGTGCCAGGTTCGCCTGCGCAAACTGATCGGAAGCGGCGTGATCCGCGGTTTCTGCGCTATCGTCGATGCCGAGAAGATGGGTCTCGATCACGTCGCGTTCGCCGAGGTGAAGCTCGACGACACGCGCGAACAGGCACTGAAGGCGTTCAACGCCGCGGTCCGTCGCATCCCCGAGGTCGAGGAATGCCACATGATCGCAAGCAGCTTCGATTATCTGCTGAAGGTCCGCACCGCCGACATCCGCCGTTACCGCGCGGTGCTCGGCGAGAAGATCTCCAGCCTGCCGCACGTCGCGAGCACGTCGACCTTCGTGGCGATGGAAACCGTCAAGGACCGGACCCGCTGAGCGACGGGTCCGGCCAGTCTGCGGCTAGCGCTTGATCGGCGCGAACGAGAACAGTCCGCTGCGATAGTTCATGACGACGTGGGTGGTCGTGAGGCCGTCATGGACCACGACCTTGGCCTGATCGGCATGCGGCTTGGAATGGCCGAGCTTGGGGTTGCTGGCAAAGCCGATACCGTCGTGGAGCAGGCTGAAGCCGTGACCGCCGTCGCGCGCATGGACGACGCTGAGCGCATAGGTGCCAGGTGCGGGCACGCGCAGGCAGAGCGACACCACGCCGCTCGCAGGCACGGTGATCACCGATCGCCGGAAGGTCTTGCCGGCGCCGATCAGGACGTTGTCATCGGCAAGGAAGTCGCCGTCGCGTGCCGGGTAGAGTTCGGCGCGCAGCACGCCGACGCGGTCCTTCAGGCCGTCGACGTCAACGATCAACGCAGGCCCCGGTTCGTTGGGTCGGCAGCGCGCCTCGACGGTGCCGAGCCTAGGCGTCGAGGGAATCGGTGTCGCGGCGAGTGCCAATATAGAAAACAGGATCACTTGTTACGCTCCATGGTGGCGAGTTCGACCGCGGTCAGCGCCGCGCCGAGCAGAAGATGCGTGACCAGCCACAGCCCGGCGATCATCGTCAGCACCGCGGTCACTTCGGAGGTCCGCCCGACGGTGAACGCGACCAGCCCGGCGAACACGATGTCCTTGTTCGGCAGCAGCGGCAGCCGCGACACGAGCATCCGCAACGTCGCCAGCGCGAGCCACCAGGCAAGCGGCGCGGCGGGCATCACGGCTGCCCACAGCAACGCGGCCAGCACGGTGGTGGCGACGATCCGCAGGAAATGGATGACCGCGATCCGGGTCAGTTCCGGGCGCGGCAGAGTCAGCAGGCGCTTGCGCAGTACCAGCGTGACGAGCGACGGGATCGCCATGCTCGCCGCGGACACGATCATGACCTTCGCGCTGGTACCTAGGTGCAGCGCGGCGAGTGCGTGCCAGCTCGCCGCCGCCAGCGCGAGCGTGCAGACGTTGGCGACGACCGCGGACAGGATCGCGACGTCCTTGATCGCGCCGAACGGCGTGCCGACCATCGTCGCGTGCTTGCGCGCCCAGCCGTAGAAATACAGTTCGCCCGAATAGCCGAGAATGATCTCGTTGCTGATCCGCTTGCGCAGCAGCGCGAGAATGCCGCTCGGCGGCAATCGCCAGAGCCGCCGATAGATCACCCATTCGCTGAACGGCGTGACCAGATAGCCCAGCGCGAAGATCGCCCAGAACAGCGGCGACATCGGCACCATGTGCAGGATGCCCGGCACGTCGAGGCTGCGCAGCTGCCACAGCGCGCCGATCAGGATCGCGGCGGACAACAGCGGCGCGAGCCAGCGGCCGACAAAGCCCTTGCGGACGACCGTCGGGGTAAGGGCGGGGAAAACCTGCGCGCGCGTCAGCGTCAGCGGCATCTCTGTCATGCGACATTGCTCCGGTAGAAACGGGACCTGGCCAGCGGCCGGCGGCAGAGGCGTGTGGTTCCAAGCGGCGCCGAAGCGAGTGATCCGGATCGGGTCATGCCCACAGGACGCCGCCAGCAACGCCGAGCCGCAGCGATGCCCGTCCTATCAGTGAAATAATTTGCCGGTAGGGATCGGCGCGGACTGCGGAAGCATCGAGGCGGCGCCGTCCCGTCATCAGTGCGCGACGTATGAAGGCAAGACCATGGCGACATTCGACCGGAGCAAGAGCGGGGGCGACCAGAGCGAGAGGCAGCGTCCTCAAGCGTCCGACGCCCAGCCGATTGCATGCAAATCGACGGCGCAACGGCGTCTGGTGGTGTCGATCCACGACGTCTCGCCCGCCTTCGTCGCACCGATCGACCTGCTCGCCGAGCGGATCGACGCGATCCTCGGCGGCCCGAAGTTCGCGATGCTGGTAGTCCCCGATCACTGGGGCGCCGCGCGGCTCGATCGTGCCCCGGCGTTCGAGCGGCGCCTGCGCGCATGGTCCGATGCCGGCGTCGAGATGTTCCTGCACGGCTGGTTCCACCGCGACGCGAGCGATCACCGCAATGCGGCCACTGCGCTCAAGGCGCGCTACATGACCGCAGGCGAAGGCGAGTTCCTCGGGCTCGATGCGGTCGAAGCCGAACACCGGATGCGCGCCGGTCGCGACATGGTCGAGCACGCGATCGGCCGCTCGGTCGCGGGCTTCATCGCGCCGGCCTGGCTCTACGGACCGGGCGCGCATGCCGCGCTGAAGGCGTGCGACTTCGCGCTGGCCGAGGATCATTTCCGCGTCTGGCAGCCTGCCACCGGCGCGATCGTCTCGCGCGGCCCGGTCGTGACCTGGGCCAGCCGGACGCGCGCGCGGACCGCCAGTTCGCTCGCGGTCGCCGCCGCGGCGCGCGTCATGCCCGACTGGATGCCGACGATGCGAGTCGCGGTCCATCCCGGCGACGTGACCAAGGAATCGCTGCTGACCAGCATCGACCGCACGCTGCGCACGCTCGCCGAGCGCCGCACGGTTTCGCGCTACGCCGACCTCGTCGCCGACCAGATGTCCGATTCACCGGTCGAGAGGATCGCAGCATGAAGATCGTCGACGTCTGCGCATTCTACACGCCGACCGGCGGCGGCGTCCGGACCTATATCGATCGCAAGCTCGTCGCGCTCGCCGCGCGCGGTCACGAAGTCGTCGTCATCGCTCCCGGCGAGGAGAACCGCGAAGAACAACGCGGCCCCAACGCCCGCGTGCGCTGGTTGAAATCGCCACGCTTCCCACTCGACCGCTCCTATCGCTACTTCGCCGACCGCGCGGCCCTGCATACGATGCTCGACGAGGAGGACGCCGACGTGGTCGAGGTGTCGTCGCCGTGGCGCAGCGCGTCGATGGTCGCGGACTGGCGGACGCAGTCGGGGTCGCGCGCGCGGCTGTCGCTGATCGCACATGCCGATCCGCTGTCGGCCTATGCCTATCGCTGGTTCGGCAACGTCGCCTCGACCCAGGCGATCGATCGCGCGTTCGACTGGTATTGGCGGCATCTGCGCCGGCTCGACGCACAGTTCGACCATATCGTCAGCGCCAGCGACAGCCTGACCCAACGGTTGCGCGAAGGCGGTCTCAACAAGGTGACGACCGATCCGATGGGCGTCGATCCGGGCCAGTTCTCGCCGCGCTTGCGCGACGCCGACCTGCGGCGCGAGATGCTGGCGCTGTGCGGGCTTGGCGAGGATGCGCTGCTGCTGATCGGCGTCGGTCGTCATGCACCGGAGAAGCGCTGGGACATGGTCGCGCAGGCTGCGACGGTCGCGGGCACGCATACCCCGGTCGGGCTGTTGATCATCGGCGGCGGTTCGCGGCAGCGGCGCGTGATCGACGCGGTCGGCGACAACCCGCATGTCCGCCTGCTCGAGCCGATCCGCGACCGGACCGCGATCGCCCGGCTGATGGCGAGTGCCGATGCGCTGGTCCACGGCTGCGAGGCGGAGACCTTCTGCTTCGTCGCGGCCGAGGCGATCGCGTCGGGGCTGACGCTGATCGCCCCCGACCGCGGCGGAGCCGCCGATCTCGCGCGCGCCAGCGACGGCGTGCTCTATCGATCCGGCGACACGCAGGCGGCAGCCGACGCGATCCTGGCGTTTGCCGGAACGCGGCTGGCCTCGGCGGCGGGTCCCCTCGACCGGCCGGTCCGGACGATGGACGATCATTTCGACGCGCTGCTCGCCTTGTACGAGGACGATATGGTTGCGCTGCCCCAACGCCGGCAGGACGTGGCATGATGACCGCCATCGCTCGGATGCCAATGCCGGAAACCAGCGAGGACGATCTGCCGAGCGCTACCACCATGGCGCGACCATCGATCCGCGACGACCTGACCCGATCGCCACCCGTCGCTGCGACACCGTGGCGGGCGCCGCTCTTCTACCTCGCCCCGATCGCCGCGATCTTCCTGTTGATCGCGGTCGCAATCGTGCTGCTGTGGCGTGTCGTCACGCGGTCCCGCAGCCTGTGAGACGCCCCACCGTCCTTCGGTAGCGACAGACGCCGCGATACGCGGTATCCGTCCCGGTTCCTGAAGTTCGGAGCAATGCCGTAGCCGACGCGGAAAGTTTTCAGCCTGCCGGGCTTTCGGCAGTGCTCGCGGCGCACCGCCCGCAGCTCGTCCGGTTCTTCACCGGGCGGACGGGGAGTGCTGCGGAAGCCGAAGACGTGGTGCAGGAAATCTGGTTGCGCACCGCCGAACCCGCCGCCGGACCGATCGCCAACCCGCTCGCCTATCTCCACCGGATCGGCCTGAACATCGTGCTCGACCGGGTGCGCGCGACCGGACGGCGGGCGCGCCGCGACACCGGCTATGCGGAGAGCATGACGACGATCATGGGCGACGAAGCGGTCGACGATACGCCCACCGCCTTCGACGCGGTCGCCGGGCGGCAGCGGATCGCGCAACTGGCGACCGCGCTCGCCGGCCCCCCCGAGGGGGCGATGCGGGTTTTCCGTCGCCACAAGATCGATGGCCTGTCGCATGCCGAGGTCGCCGCGGAATTCGGCATCACGCGCAGCGCGGTCGAAAAGCATATCGCCGTCGCGCTCAAGCACCTCAGAAAGGCGCTCGATGATCGAAACGACGATTGATCGTCACGCCCGACTGCGGTGCGGGATGAACGGTGGCGTCTATGGCACGAGCGGGGGGCATCCGCTTGGAACGAGGGCACCTTGATGGCTGCGACGACCCAAGACCCGATCGACGCAGCGGCAGCCTGGCACGCCCGGATCGATGCGCCCGACATGGATTGGGAGGGGTTCGGAGACTGGCTCGCGCACGACGCCGAGCACCGCCGTGCATACGACTCGATCGCGCTGCTCGATGCCGAGATCGGCGAGGCCGCCCCGTCGATCGCCGCGCTGCTGCCGGCGAACGATGACGCGGTCGTCGAAGCGCAACCGCTCGCCCTGCCCCCTCGTGCATCGCGCTGGCGCTGGGCGGCGACCGGCACCGGCGGCGCGCTCGCCACGGGGCTGGCTCTGCTGTTCGTCGCGCCACAGCTCGGCGGCGACGGTGCGCAAGTCTATGCGACGAACGCCGGCGATACGCGCGCGCTGACGCTGGCGGATGGCAGTGCGATGCGGATCGATCGCGGATCGCGCGTTTCGGTCGCCGGCGGCGCTACCCCGCTGATCACGCTGGCGAACGGCGCGGCGAGCTTTACCGTTCGTCACGATCCGTCGCGAACGCTGATCGTCCGCGCCGGCGACTACGACATCCGCGACGTCGGCACGCGCTTTTCGGTCGTCAACGCCGGTCGAACGCTGTCGGTCGCCGTTGCCGAAGGCGAAGTCAGCGTCGCACCGCACACCGCCGACGGGTCGACTCCCGCTACGGTGAGCGCGGGGCAGCGGCTCGACATCGACACGACGACCGGGATCGCCGAGCGGCGCTCGGTTTCGCCCGCCTCGGTCGCGGACTGGACCGATGGTCGGCTCAACTACGACGGTGCGCCGTTACCGCTGGTTGTCGCGGACATATCGCGGTATGCGACCGCCCCGCTGGTGGTCGATCCGTCCGCCGCTGGGATGCGCTTTTCCGGGGTTTTGACGATTGGCGATGGATCGCGGCTCCTCGATCAGCTTCGCGCGGTTCTGCCTGTACGGTTGCGTCGCGCTGACGGCGTCGTCCATATCGAGCGCGCCGGCCTACGCGGATAAACCGGCTCAGGGCGGGATAAGCATCGCCCAGGGTTCGCTGCGCACCGCACTCGATTCGCTCGCACGACAGACGGGCATTTCGATCGGCATGGCCGGGTCGCTGCCCGCCGTGCAGGTCAAACGCATCGATCACGTGTCGGATATCGCCAAGGCGCTTCGCAAGCTGCTTGCTGGGACGCATCTGCGCGCGGTCCGCGTCGATGCGACGACCTGGCGGATCGAACCCGCACCGCACCGCGACCCGGTCGAGCGAAACCGCGAGATCGCACCGCCAGCCGACGCCGGTGGCGATATCATCGTCACCGCCAGCAAACGCGACGAGCGACTGTCCGACCTCCCCGCCTCGATCGGCATCTTCGGTGTACCCGCGCTCGATCGTCTGAGCGGCAAGCGCGGGCTGGTCGATCTCCTCGCCGCCACCGACGGCGCGTTCTCGACCAATCTCGGGCCGGGCCGCGACCGGGTGTTCCTGCGCGGCGTCGCCGACAGCGCGTTCAACGGCACCAGCCAGTCGCTCGTCAGCCTGTATCTCGACGACGCACGGATCGGCTATTCCTCCCCCGATCCCGACCTCAGGATGGTCGATATCGACCATGTCGAGATCCTCCGCGGGCCACAGGGAACGCTGTACGGCACCGGCGCGCTCGGCGGCGTGGTCCGGATCGTCACCACCCGGCCCGATCTCAACACCGTGTCCCAAACGCTCTCGACCGAGGTCACCGGGATCAAGGACGGCGCGCTGGGCGGCGCGCTCGATGCGACCGTCAATCTGCCGATCGTGACGGGCAGCGTCGCGCTGCGGGCATCGGCCTGGGCGGAGACGATGCCCGGCTGGATCGACGACAGCGGACGCGGCAAACGCAACGTCAACCGCACCGGGCGAACCGGCGCCCGCGCCGCACTGCGCTGGGCGATCGGCAACGGCTGGACCGCGACCGCGAGCGGCATCGGCCAGTGGATCGATACGCGCGACAGCCAATACGCCACGCGAGGGCTGACGCGCGCGACCTCGATCGCCGAGCCGCAGGACAATGATTTCGTGACGGGATCGCTCGACATTCGCGGATCGATCGGCCGGCTCGACGTACAGTCGACCAGTTCGGTCGTATCGCACGATTTCACCAGCACCTACGACGCGAGCAGCAGGGCGAGCCTGCTCGATACCGCCACGCCGCTCGCCTATGACGAGAGTCGCGAGATCCGCCTGTTGACGCAGGAGTTTCGCGTCAGCGATCCGTCGGCGCGGCATCCCTGGATCATCGGTGCGTCGCTGCTAAAGGGCACCACCCGGCTGAAGGGCAGCTTCGTCGCGGCCGGCGACGCGATCGAAGCCCGCGACGACAAGGAGGCGGTCTTCGAGGCCGCGCTGTTCGCCGAAGGCACCGAGCGGCTGTCCTCCGCGCTCGACTTCAAGCTCGGCCTGCGCGGCTTCGTCACGACCAACGACATCGAACAGCAGGGCCCGCAGGAGCAGAGCGCGACCAAGCTCGGAATCACCCCCAGCGCGACGCTCAGTTGGCACCGCGACGAGACCGGTCTGGTCTGGCTGCGCTATGCCAGCGCGATCCGACCCGCCGCGGTCTCGCGCGATCTGCCCGGTAAGGACCAGAAAATTCCAGGCGACGAACTGCAAAGCCTCGAACTCGGCTGGCGGGTCCGCGCGTTCGACGACCGGGTCAGCCTCACCGGTGCGATCTTCGGGTCGGTCTGGAAGCATCTGCGCAGCGATGTGGTCGATTCGGATGGACTGTTCGGAACGATCGACGTCGGCAACGCCACCAATTACGGCATCGAATTCGGCGCACGGATGGACGCGCGACCGTTGACGATCGATGTCGGGACCACCATCCAGCGCGCGCGACTGACCTCCCCCAGCGAATACCAGCGTGGCAACGACGACGACCGCCGCCTGCCGGTGGTCCCCGACTTTTCCGCGCGGTTCGGCCTGACGCGGAAATTCTCGCTGATCGCGCTGCCGGCCAGCGCCTATCTGACCGCGCGCTATATCGGCCAGACCCGGTTGAGCTTCGACCCGACGCTCGATCGTCGGGCGGGCAATTATGCGACGGTCGCCGCCGGCGCGACGGTCGACGACGGTTCGCGCCACTGGTCGCTCGCGGTAGACAATCTCCTGAACGGACGCGGCAACAGTTTCGGCTTCGGCAACCCGTTCACGCTCGCGTCGATCAAGCAGACCGTCCCGGTCCGACCGCGCGCGATCACGCTGAGCCTGTCGATCGGCTTCTGAGCAACGCGACCCCCGCGCGACAGCGCCCGCAACCGCACGACCAATTCGTTTGCATGCTACCGCGCCGCACCGGTACGAGGAGGCCATAAGGTACCGATACCAAATCGCGTGCCATCTCGGGGGAACTATGATGTCGGCAGGCTTTTCCACGGTCACGATCGCGCTTCTGCTGCAATCCGCGGCGACGCCCGTGCCGGCTCCGGCACCCGCGCTTTCCGCGGTCGCGCACCCGGAGATATGGCCTACCGCGAACGCGCGTCCCTCGCGCGATCCGAAGGTCGAGGCACGGATCGACGCGATCCTGAAACGCATGTCCGTAGAGGACAAGATCGGCCAGCTGATCCAGGTCGATATCGCCAGCATCGAGCCGTCGGACCTGCGCACGTACAAGCTCGGCTCGATCCTCAACGGCGGCAATGCCGGCCCGCACGGCAACGACCTGGCTCCGCCGGTCGAGTGGCTGAAGCTCGCCGACGAGTTCTACAACGCGTCGATGGCGCGCAGCGACGGCCGTCCCGCGATTCCCGTGATCTGGGGCACCGACGCGGTCCACGGCAACAACAACATCCCCGGCGCCACGCTCTTCCCGCACAACATCGGGCTTGGTGCAGCGCGCGACCGCGACCTGATGCGCGAGATCGGCCACGTCACCGCGATCGAGACCGCAGCCGCGGGCATCGACTGGACCTTCGCCCCCACCCTCGCCGTCGTCCGCGACGATCGCTGGGGCCGCACGTACGAGAGCTATTCCGAGGAACCGCAGGTCCAGGCGGACTATGCCGGCGCGGTGATCGAAGGCGTCCAGGGCAAGGTCGGCACCAAGGAATTCCTCGCCCCCGACCACGTCATCGCGACCACCAAGCACTTCCTCGGCGATGGCGGCACCGGCGGTCGCGACCAGGGCGACGCGCGCATCCCCGAGACGACGCTGCGCGACATCCACCTCGGCGGCTACCCCGCCGCGATCGAGGCGGGCACGCAGTCGGTGATGGCCAGCTTCTCGAGCTGGAACGGCGCCAAGATGCACGGCAACAAAAGCCTGCTGACCGGCGTGCTCAAGGACCGCCTCCACTTCGACGGCTTCGTGGTCGGCGACTGGAACGGCCACGGCCAGGTCGACGGCTGCTCGAACGAGAGCTGCGCCGCGGCGATCAACGCCGGGCTCGACATGTTCATGTATTCGGGCAGCGGGTGGAAGACGCTCTACGCCAACACGCTGAAACAGGCGCAATCCGGAGAGATCCCCGCCGCGCGCCTCGACGACGCGGTCCGCCGCATTCTCCGCGTCAAGATCCGCGCAGGCACGTTCGATCGCGGTCGCCCGTCGTCGCGCGCGCTTGCCGGCAAGATGACCCTCATCGGTGCCGCCGACCACCGCGCGATCGCGCGACGTGCCGCGCGTGAGTCGATGGTGCTGCTCAAGAACGAAGGCGAACTCCTCCCGCTCAAGCCCTCCGCCAACATCCTCGTCGCGGGCGGCGGCGCGGACAACATTCCGCAACAGGCCGGCGGCTGGTCGCTGACGTGGCAGGGCGGCGGCACCACCAACGCGAACTTCCCCAATGCCGAGACGATCTGGTCGGGGATCAGCACCGCGGTCAAGGACGCCGGCGGCACCGCGACGCTGTCGGCGGACGGCAGCTTTGCGAAGAAGCCCGACGCGGCGATCGTCGTGTTCGGCGAACAGCCCTATGCCGAGTTCAAGGGCGATCGCCCGAACCTCGAATACAGCCCCGACGACAAGTCCGATCTCGAACTGTTGCGGAAACTGAAGGCGGCGGGCGTGCCGGTCGTCGCGGTGTTCCTGTCGGGCCGTCCGCTCTGGGTGAATGCCGAGCTCAACGCCTCCGATGCGTTCGTCGCGGCGTTCCTGCCGGGCAGCGAAGGCGGCGGCGTCGCCGACGTGCTGTTCCGCAAGAAGGACGGCAGCGTCGCCAACGACTTCCGCGGCAAATTGAGTTTCTCCTGGCCCAAGCGCCCCGACCAGTATGTCCTGAACCGTTCCGACCCCGGCTACGACCCGCTGTTCGCATTCGGCTACGGCCTCAGTTACGCCAAGCCGGGCAGCGTGCCGAAGCTCGACGAAACTCGCCCCGCCGGCATGGCCGCATCGTCGAACGGCACGATCTTCGGCAAGGGCCGCGTTCCCGAGGGCTGGTCGCTTGCGCTGGTCGAGCAAGGCCAGTCGAAGGTCCGACTGCTCGGCGTCAACGCGACGACCGCGACCAAGCGCCTCACCGCCTCCGCGGTCGACCGCCGCCGCCAGGAAGACGCGCGCGCGTTGATCTGGACCGGCGGCCCCGCCGAAACGCGGGTCGAGGCGTCCGGCCCGCTTGATCTCACGCGTGAGAGCAACGGCGAACTCAGCCTCGTCATCGACGTCCGCGTCGATCGCGCGGGCAGCGCACCGATCGGTCTCGGCATGGTCAGCAACGACGGCAAGGCGATCACCGTCCCGATCACCAAAACGCTCGCAGCCGGCAAGCCGGGCGCCTGGCAGCAGGTCATCGTCCCGCTGCAATGCTTCGCCAAGCGCGGCATCGACATGGCGCACGTCACCGCACCGTTCGTGATCGCCACCGACGGCAAGCTCGGCCTCTCGATCTCCGACGTGAAGATCGACTCCGCGCCCGTGCCGATGACGAAGTGCGGCGATTGATGGAATCCCAACGGAACTTCGCACCGTCCGCTCGATTCCTGTCAAAGGTCTGATTTGCCAAATCAATTGGCTTTCCCGGTCGGTCATGCTCTGATGGATTGATAGCGCAGCCCGGCCACAGATCCGGCTGCCGATATGGGGGATGACTGATGACCGACCGTTCTGCCACCGTGTTTGGCGTTTCCCTGTTCGCGCTGATGCTCGCGTCGACCGCATCGGCGCAGACGCCGGAGGGAAACGCGGCGCTGCCCGCGGGCTATGCCGATCGCGGCACGGTGAAGTCCGAATGGCCGGTCCAGGTGCGCCAGATGGCCGGACAGGTCACCCCCCAGAATCCCGCAACCATCCCGCGCACGCGCGCGCCGTTGCCCAAGCCCGTCGCCAAGCCCGTCCCGCGCGGTCCGGCACTCGCCAGGCGCGCACCCGGTCTGTGGACCGTCGCCGGTTGGCGGCTCGCCGAAGCCCCCAAGGTGCAGGCCGATGGCGCCGCCCTGTCTCGCGCGGGCTATGACGCGACATCCTGGTACGTCGCAACCGTCCCCGGCACCGTCCTGACGACGCTGGTCGATCGCGGCGTCTATGCCGATCCCGCGTTCGGACTGAACAACCTGACGATCCCCGAGAGCTTGGCGCGACAGGATTACTGGTATCGCACCGAGATCGATGTCCCCGCCGAAACGACCGGCAAGCATCTCGAACTGAGCTTCAAGGGCGTCAACTACGCTGCCGAGATCTGGCTGAACGGCGCGCGTCTCGGCACGATGAAGGGCGCGTTCATCCGCGGCCGGTTCGACGTCACCGGCAAGCTCGCCGCGGGCCGCAACGTCATCGCGGTCAAGGTGTCGCCGCCACCGCATCCCGGCGTCGCGCACGAGGAGTCGATGACCGCGGGCGTCGGCGAGAATGGCGGCATGCAGATGCTCGACGGCCCGACCTTCGTCGCGAGCGAGGGCTGGGACTGGATCCCGTCGATCCGCGACCGCAACACCGGGCTCTGGCAGGGCGTCGACTTGATCGCGACCGGTGATACCGCGCTGGGCGATGCACACGTGGTGACGACCTTGCCGAACGCCGACAACAGCGTCGCGAACGTCGAGATCACCGTCCCCGTCCGCAACCTGACCGACCAGCCGACCACCGCCACGGTCACCGCGAAGTTCGACGCCGTCACGGTCAGCAAGTCGGTGCCGCTCGCGCCCAATGCCAGCGCCGACGTGACGATGGCACCCGCCGAATTCCCCGCGCTCGCGGTCCGCAACCCGAAGCTCTGGTGGCCGAACGGCTACGGCGCGCCCGCTCTGCACGACCTGACGCTGACGACTGCCGCCAACAACGCCGTCTCCGACACAAAGACGCTTCGCTTCGGCATGCGACAGGTGACGTACGAGATCTCGCTGATGGACAAGACCGATACGCTGCGCCGCGTCGGCATCGACCTGTCCAAGGCGCGTTCGCTCGGTACGCAGATCGTCGACGGCACGCACCAGGGTATTCGCCAGACCGACAATGGCTGGGCTGCGTCGCTGGTCCCCGGCGCCGAAAGCTCTCCCGCGGTGACGCCGATCGCCGGCGACGCCGGGCTCGCGCCGTATCTGCTGATCAAGGTCAACGGCGTGCGGATCGCCGCGCGCGGCGGCAATATCGGCATGGACGACTTCATGAAGCGGACCGAGCGCGAGCGCCTGCTCCCGTTCTTCCGGCTGCATCAGGATGCCAACCTCAACATCATCCGCAACTGGGTCGGCCAGAATACCGAGGAGAATTTCTACGATCTCGCCGACGAACACGGGCTGATGATCCTCAACGACTTCTGGGAATCGACTCAGGACTACAACATCGAGGCGCAGAACGTGCCGCTGTTCGCCGCCAACGCCGAGGACGTTGTGAAGCGGTTCCGCAACCACCCCTCGATCGTCGTCTGGTTCGGCCGCAACGAAGGCGTGCCGCAGCCGATCCTCAACGAAGCACTGCAGGGGATCATCAACCGCGACGACGGCACGCGCCTCTACATGGGCTCGTCGAACCGCGTGAACCTGCAGAACAGCGGGCCGTACAACTGGCGCCCGGAATCGACCTATTTCACCGAACACGCCAAGGGCTTCTCGGTCGAGCTCGGCACGCCCAGTTTCCCGACGCTGGAGGCATGGACGCGTGCGCTGCCTAAGGCCGATCTCTGGCCGATCGGCGATACCTGGGCGTATCACGACTGGCACCAGACCGGGAACGGCGCGGTCAAGACGTACATGGATGCGCTCGCGACCCGCTATGGCGCCGGGACCAGCCTGCCCGACTTCGAACGCAAGGCGCAGATGATGGAGTACGACTCCTATCGCGCGATCTTCGAAGGGTTCAACGCCGGGCTCTGGACCACCAACTCCGCGAGGATGCTGTGGATGACGCAGCCCGCCTGGCCGTCCTCGGCATGGCAGATCTTCTCGTCCGACTATGACACGCATGCCGCGTTCTACGGCACGAAGAAGGCGTCGGAGCCGGTCCACGTCCAGATGAACCTGCCCGATCACAAGATCGTGCTGGTCAACAACGGCCCGGCGCTGGCGGGTGCGGTCGTCCATGCCAAGGTGACGTCGCTCGACAACCGCGTGCTCGCCGAACAGCGCGCGACGGTCAGCGCAGGCGCCGGACTGGTCGCCGACGCCTTCACGCTTGATCTCGCGCCGTTGCTGGCACAGGGCATGGTGCTGGTGTCGCTCGACGTCACCGACGCCGCGGGCAAGATCGTCTCGGAGAATGTCTATTGGCAGGGTGCCGATGACGCCGCCTATCGCGGCATGACCCAGATGGCGAAGGTTCGGCTGACCTCGACGGCGTCCAGCCGCCGCGATGGCGACGAGATCGCGACCACGCTCGACCTGGCGAACCCGGGCAGCGTCGCCGCGCTGGCGACCAAGCTCACAGTGATGAACAGCGACGGCACGCAGGTCCTTCCCGCCTATTTCACCGACAATTACGTCTCGCTGCTGCCCGGTGCCAAGCGTCGGATCGAGATCCGCTACCCCGCCTCCGCGACCAAGGGCAGGACGACGGTCGCGCTGCGCGGCTGGAACGTAACGCCGACAGCCGTCAAGGTCCGCTGAACCGATGAAAATCCTCGCCGCCCTCGCCTTGCTTGCAGCCCAAGCAGCAGCGGCGGCGCAGGATCGACCGATGCCGATCCGATAACCGCCGATCCGATAGGATGACCCGATGAAGCCGACCCACCTGTTGCTCGCCGCGCTCGCCGTCGCGGTGGCGTTCCCCGTCTTCGCCGCCGACCCGACGCCCGAGCAGAAATCAGCGAAGGAAGCCGAGGACCGGCTGCACACCGACTGGGCGTGGATCGGCCGCTACCGCGACGCGAACGCAGCGCTCCCGGCCCCCGTCGTCGGACAACCCCGCATTGTCCTGATCGGCGACTCGATCACGCAGGGCTGGTTCGATCACGTCCCGACGTTCTTCAAGCCCGGCCGGATCGGCCGCGGGATCGGCGGCCAGACCACGCCGCAGATGCTGGTCCGCTTCCCCGCCGACGTCATCGCGCTCAAGCCCGCCGTCGTCCAGATCATGGCCGGGACCAACGACATCGCGTTCAATACCGGCCCGATGACGCCCGACGAGAGCAAGGCCAACATCCGCGCGATGACCGAACTCGCACAGGCCAACGGCATCCGCGTGATCCTCGCCTCGATCCCGCCCGCGGATCGCTATCCGTGGCGGCCGGGCCTCGATACCGGCAGCAAGATCGTCGCGATGAACGCGTGGCTCAAATCCTACGCGGCGGCGACCGGCTCGACCTATGCAGATTACTGGTCCGCGCTGGTAGCGCCTGGCACGCTGGGGATGCGCGAGGGGCTCTCGTCGGATCACGTCCACCCGACGGTGGCCGGGTATGCGGTGATGGCGCCGGTCGCCGAACGCGCGTTCAAGGCGGCGCTGTCGCACCCCGCCCCGACCCGCGCGGTGATCGCACGCTGATGCTGCTCGCCGCGCTAGCCCTATCGACCGCCCTCTCGACCGCCATCGTCTCCACCGATCACGGTCCGGTGCGCGGCGAGGTGACTGCGGATGGTCGCCAGCTCTACCGCGGCATCCCCTACGCGGCGCCACCGACGGGCCCGCTCCGCTGGAAACCACCGCAGCCGGTCCGCACGTGGCAGACCACCCGCGACGCCACCGCATCCGCGCCTTCCTGCCCGCAGGTCGATCGCGGCTGGAACACAAAGGTGGCCAGTTTCGCTAGCGAAGACTGCCTCTATCTCGAGGTCGTGACACGCGATTCCAAACCCGCCAGGCCGCTGCCGGTGATGGTCTGGATCCACGGCGGCTCGAACTATGCGGGCGGCGGCGCGGGCACGATCCAGTCGGGCATGGTCCGCAAGGGCGTCGTGCTCGTCAGCATCCAGTACCGGCTCGGCGCGCTCGGCTTTATGTCGCACCCTGCGCTCACCCGCGAAGGCGGCGGCGCCTCGGGCAATTACGGGCTGATGGACCAGCAGGCGGCGCTCCGCTGGGTCCGCGCCAACATCGCCGCGTTCGGTGGCGATCCCGCCAACGTCACGCTGTTCGGCGAGAGCGCGGGCGCAATGGACGTCGGCCTGCATTTGCTCAGCCCCGGCTCGCGCGGGCTGTTCGCCAAGGCGATCGAGGAAAGCGGTACGCCCGGCTTCGGCACGCCCCCGCGCAGCCTCGCCGAGAACGAGCGCATTGGCACGATGATCGCGGCAAAGGCCGGCATCGCGCAGACCGCCGCTGCGCTCCGCACGCTCCCCGTCGCGCGCCTGATCGCCGCGACCGAGGCGGTCGACGTTCCCGGTCTCGCTGACAAGAGCTTCATCTGGCTCCAGGCGATCGTCGACGGCCGCGTCCTCACCGAAACTCCGGCCGAGACCCTGGCGAAAGGCGGCAACCCCGCCCCGCTGATCGTCGGCAACAACGCGCGCGAACTGACGCTCCACGGCGGCGTGGCACGCGCAAGCGAAGCGATCGCCGACGCGTTCGGGAACAATGCCGCCGCTGCGCACAAGGAATACGGCGTGGGCACGATCCCCGTCGCCGACCCGCGGATGGGCGATCTCGACCTGATCCTGTCGAACGACATCAATTTCCGCTGCCCGGTGACAACCGTCGCCGCCGCGCGAGCCCGCGCTGGCCAGCCCGTCTGGCAGTACCAATTCGACTATACCGCCCCCGACGCGAAGCCGGTGACGCACGGCAGCGAGATCCGCTACGTGATGGCGGGCAGCGACGAACTCGAACCGGGCGCGCCGCCGATGCAGGCCTATTGGCTCGCCTTCGCGCGCACTGGCACCCCGAACGCAGCCGGACTGCCGACGTGGAAACGCTACGATCTGGCAACCAAGACCTATCTCGGTTTCGTCAACGGCGGTCCGCAGCCCGGCAACGATCTGCGCGGCGCCGTCTGCGGACTGCGCGCCGCGCCCTGACGTCTAACGGCGTCAGGTTGGCCAGAGCCGCGCGGCGCCGCGGACCCCGCTGCTGTCGCCCCACACCGCCTGGACGATCTTCGCGTCCCAGCCATCCGAGAACGTATGGCTGCGCACCACCGCGGGAAGCCGGTCGTAGATCTCCACGACGTTCGACATGCCGCCGCCGAGCACGAAGCAATCAGGATCGATCAGGTTCGCGATCAGCGCGAGCGCGCGACCCAGGCGGTCGATGTAGCGATCGAGCGTCGCGGTCGCGTCCGCGTTGCCGGCGCGCGCCGCAGCCATGATCGCCGCGCCGTCGAGCGCCTGCCCCGTGACGCTCTCGTGATCGCGACGGAACCCCGTCCCCGACACCCAGCTTTCCAGACAGCCATGCAGGCCGCACCAGCACGCCGGCCCCGGCACCTCGACGCCCGTCGGCCACGGCAGCGGGACATGGCCCCATTCGCCGGCAATCCCGTTCGCGCCCTCGACGATCCGCCCGTCGATCACCAGTCCGCCGCCGCAGCCGGTCCCGACGATGATCGCGAACGCCGATCGCGCACCCGCTGCGGCGCCATCGACCGCCTCCGATAGCGCGAGACAATTGGCATCGTTCGCCATCCGCACCGGCCGCGCCATCGCAGTCTCCAGGTCTTCGCGGAACGTGCGGCCGTTGAGATAGAGCGAATTGGCGTTGCGCATCAGGCCGGTGCGGGGAGAAATCGATCCGGGCGTGCCGATCCCGATCGTGCCTAACGCGCCCGCTTCCGCCTCGACCGCGAGAACGAGGTCGCGGACATCGCGCACCGCGCGATCGTAATCGCCCGGGTTGGGCACGCGAAGACGGCTGAGGAACTGGCCGCCCTCGTCGAGCGCTGCGGCCTCGATCTTCGTCCCTCCGAAATCAATACCAATCTGAACCATCGATCGCCTCTCCCTTCGAACGCCGTCGGCGACGTCGAAACCGGAGGGGGGGAGTGCAGCGTCTCTCGGTAAAAGAGGCACAGGGGCTTCGCTGCGATCAGAACCGCCGACGCCAATCGCTCCCACCGTCGCCCAGTCGCAGCGGCACGTGTGAAACCAATCTAGCCAAGCACCATCGAATTAAAAAGTTAAATTGCGTTAATCGGTCAGCCGGAGCGACCCGCCTGCATCAAGATGGCGTCCGACGGAAGGATATGGTGGAGGAACGGCAGGATCGCCGCGCCGACCGCGGGCGCATCGTCCGACATCGCCGCGCGCATCACCCGCGCCGCCGACGGTAACGTCAGCTTTGCCAGCATCGCATTGAGCCGCTCGACCAGCGCGTCGACCAGCGGCCCGGGCAACCGTCCCCCGATCAAAACCGCACCGGGATCGACCAGGCAGCTCACCGCGATCAGCGGCGCGATCAGCGATTGTGCCGCATCCTCGACCCAGTCGGCGACGATCGCCGACACCGCCGGATCGACGCCGGTCAGCGCGCCGACCCCGGCAACGTCGCAGCCCCCCGCCTCCAGCCGATCGTAGAGCGCGGACAGCGAAACGGTTTCCTGCACCGTTCGGCCGTCGCCGCGCGAGGTCATGTCGGGCATGAAACCGATCTCGCCACTACGCGCACCCGCGCCGCGAAAATAATTCCCGTCGATCACCAGCCCGCCGCCCAGCCCCGCGCTGACCAAGACATAAAAGAAGCTCGGCAGCACCATCCCCGATCCGAACTGCGCTTCACCGATCGCCGCCGCGGCGGCATCGTTGTCGACATAGACCGGCCACGGCACGATCGCCCCGACCAGCGCGACGACGTCGACGTCGTCCCACCCCTCATACGCGGCAGGACGATGCGGGAACGGCACCCGCCCGAGGTCGTCTGGCATCGCGACGCCAACTCCCAGCAGGCGTGCCTCGTCGATCAGGTCGGAGGATCGGATCGCGGCGATCTCGTCGCGTAGCCAGGCCGAGACCGTGTCGGGCATCGCGAACGCGATTTCACGCGTCGCGCGCGTCAGGACGGTGCCCGCGAGGTCGAGCGACACGATCGTGATATGGTCGCGGTCGATATTGATCCCGACCGAAAAGCCGCCCGCCGGATTGATCACGAGCTGCGCCGCGGGCTGACCGCGCGCGCCCTGCCGCCGCCCCGCGTCGCTGATCAGCCCCTCCTCGAGCAGCCGCCGCGTGATGTTCGCGATCGTCGGCGCGGTCAGCCCGGTGATCGTCGCGAGATCGGTCCGGCTCGCCTCGCCGCTCACGCGGATCGCCTGCAGCACGGTCCGCTGGTTGTAGTCGCCCGCGCGTTCGAGGTTGGTTCCCGAAAGACTGATGCCGAGCCGCGCACCGCGATCGCCAAGCCGCGCGCCGCGATCGACCGCCGCCGACTTTCCCAGCGCGCCCGAGCCCAGTTCCTTGTTCTTCGTCACATGCTTCGCCCGTTCCGGTCGGTTGCGCGGAGAATCGATCCCCGGACCATACCGATCGCAGCCTGACGCCCAAATCGCAGCGGGTCAAAGCCGGCTATCGTCGGTTTCGCCGCCGATCGTGACTGGCGTTTCGCTGCGGTCGACTCAATCGGTTGAGGCGTCACAGTTTTATCGCACGACCCGTCCTATCTGCTGTCCTGCACCCGGTATTTTGTGCCACATCGGGCGAATGCAGGATCGTTTTTCCGCGCCGTGCCGCAGCGCGCGCCTATCACCACCTACGTCGAGGCTCTCCCACCATGAATAGCGACGTCCTGATCGTCGGCTCGGGCGCCGCCGGGCTCACCGCGGCGCTCAACCTGGCGGAGCGCTTCAAGGTCACCGTGCTCGCGAAGGGCGCGCTCAACGAAGGCTCGACCGCCTGGGCGCAGGGCGGGATCGCCGCGGTGCTCGAACCCGGTGACACGTTCGAAAACCATGTCGAGGACACGATGGTCGCCGGCGCCGGCCTCAACGACCGCGCGATTGTCGAGATGGTCGTCGAAGGTGCCCCCGCCGCGATCGAGCGCCTCACCCACCTCGGTGTCCCCTTCGAGACCGAGGGCAACGCGCTGCACCTGACTCGCGAAGGCGGCCACTCGCATCGCCGCATCGTCCACGTCGCCGACGCGACCGGCTGGGCGGTGCAGGAAGCGTTGCAGAAAGCCGCCGAGGCACACCCGAACATTACGCTGGTGCCCGACCAGATCGCGATCGACCTCGCCACCGGCCGTCACGAGGAACGCTATTCGGGGTCCGGCAACGTGTGGGGCGTCTACGCGGTCGACCGCAAGACCGAGCGCGTCGCCCTCTACACCGCGCGCGCGACGATCCTCGCGACCGGCGGCGCGGGTCGCACCTACCTGTTCTCGACCGCGCCCCGCGGCGCGACCGGCGACGGCATTGCGATGGCATGGCGCGCGGGCGCGCGCGTCTCCAACATGGAGATGATGCAGTTCCACCCGACCTGCCTCTACAATCTGGAGGTCAAGAATTTCCTGATCACCGAGGCGGTCCGCGGTGAAGGCGGACGGTTGATCAACCCATCGACCGGCAAGCGCTTCATGACCTATTACGACCCCGCGCGGATGGAGCTCGCCCCCCGCGATATCGTCGCGCGCGCGATCGATGCCGAGATCAAGCGCTACGGGCTCGATTACGTCCATCTCGACATCAGCCACATGTCGGCCGAGTTCATCCGCCATCACTTCCCGAACATTTACGAGAAGCTGCTGAGCCTCGGCATCGACATGACGACCGATCCGATTCCGGTCGTCCCCGCCCAGCATTATACTTGCGGCGGCATCGTCATCGACGAACACGGCAAGACCGACCTCCCCGGCCTCTATGCGGCGGGTGAATGCACCGAGTCCGGCCTTCACGGCGCCAACCGGCTCGCGTCCAATTCGCTGCTCGAATGCTTCGTGTTCGGCGAGGCGGCGGCGGACAGCATCGCAGCCGCGTGGGACTCGCTGCCCCCGCCCCCGCCGATCCGCCCCTGGGACGAAAGCCGCGTCACCGATTCCGACGAAGAGGTCGTGATCAAGCAGACTTGGACCGAGATCCGCCGCTTCATGTGGAATTACGTCGGCATTGTCCGCACCACCAAGCGGCTCGAACGCGCCAAGCACCGCATCGAACTGCTCAACGACGAGGTCGCGGAATATTACCAGCATTTCCGCGTTACGCCCGACCTGATCGAGCTGCGCAACCTGCTCCAGACCGCCGAATTGATCGTCCGATCCGCGCTGCACCGGCACGAGAGCCGTGGGCTCCATTTCACGCTTGATTACCCCGAGACCCTGCCGGAGGCAGTTGATACGGTTCTCGTTCCATAGGATGACGGCGGCTCGGCGCATCGTCGGCGCGCTTCGTCGCAGCGACGTGCCGCCGCAGTTTCGCGTGGCCGATCAACGGATAAGGATCGACGCTTCAGTGCAGGGCGTTCAATCCATCATGACATCGGCGAGTGCGTTCAAGCGTCTTCTGGTAACCTCGCTGTTTGGCGCGGCGCTCGCCGGTTGCGGATCGGCCTCGCGGCCAAGCCCTCCCGCGGTCGGACCGATGCACCAGTCCGAAGGGTTCGTCTCGATCCCGGTCCCGCCACCGCTGCCCCGCGCCCTGCGCCCCGCCCCGCTCAGCCTCGTCAACGCGATCTCCGAACTGCACAGCGGTTTCCAGGGCAAGGCGGGGATTGCGATCCGCGCGGTCGACGATGGATGGACGGTCGAAGCCGGCGGGCGCCAGCTCCTGCCGCAGCAATCGGTCAGCAAACTCTGGGTCGCGATGACTGTGATGGACCTGCGCGACCAGGGCAAGCTGCGGCTCGACGAACCGATCGTCGTCCGCCCCCAGGACCTTACGCTGTTCCACCAGCCGATCGCGATGCTCGTCAAGGGCGACGGCTATCGCACCACTGTCGGCGACCTTCTCACCCGCGCGCTCACGCATAGCGACAATACGGCGAACGACCGGCTGCTGACGCGGGTCGGCGGGCCTTCCGCTGTGCGATCGATGATCGCGCGGAAACAGCTTGGCGCGATCCGCTTCGGGCCGGGCGAACGGCTGCTTCAGAGTGGTACGGCGGGCCTGACCTGGCAGCCGTCCTATGCGGTCAATGGCGGCTTCCTGACCGCGCGCAATCGGCTGTCGCCCGCCACGCGCGAAGCGGCGCTGAACGCGTATGTCCGCAATCCGCCCGATGGCGCCGCACCGATCGCGATCGCCGACGCGATCGCGCGGCTGACGAAGGGGGATATCCTGTCCGAGACATCGACCAAGATCCTGCTCGATACGATGGGGCGTTCGGTCACAGGTCGCGCCCGTCTGCGCGCGGCGCTCCCCGGCGGCTGGGAGATCGCGCACAAGACCGGCACCGGCCAGGACCTCGGCCGTCGCAACGCCGGCTTCAACGACGTCGGCCTGCTGACCGCGCCGGACGGGCGCCGCTATGCGATCGCGGTGATGATCGGGGATACCATCCGGCCGATGCCGGAGCGCCAGCGCCTGATCCAACAGGCCGCAGCGGCAGTCGCCCACTACGCCGGAACCACCCGCCCGCTGCACTGAATCTCCCGTCCCGCAAACCCCCGTCATCCTGACGAAAGTCAGGATCCAGAACCAGATACGGCATCGATCGCAACCCTGGATCCTGACTTTCGTCAGGATGACGGGGCGAGGGGAGGCCGCGGAATGGGGGGCTGCGGCGAGCCCTCAGTCGAAGCCGTTCGCCAGGAAGCGCTCGGCCACCGCGCAGTGCATCGCGATCCCGTGCGCCATCACGCGCTCGTCGATCGTCATCTTCGTATTGTGTAGCGGCGGGTTGGTGCGCGGATCGCTGCCCTCGGGTGCGGCGCCGATGAAGGCCATCGCGCCGGGCAGTTTCTGGAGGACGTACGAGAAGTCTTCCGCGCCCATCATCGGCGGCATCACCTGATACGCGCCCTCGCCGCCGATCGCCGTCGCGCAAGCCTTCATCAGCTCGGTCGCGCGCTCGTCGTTGACGGTAACCGGATAGCCTTCCTCGATCGTCGGCGTACCGATCGCGCCGTGCGCAGCGGCGATACCCTCGACCATGCGGATGAACGCCGCGCGGACCTGTTCGCGTGTGCGCTCTGACAGCGTCCGCATCGTGCCGAGCATCTCGACGGTCGACGGGATGACGTTGTGCGCGCTGCCGGCGTTGAGCTTGGTGATCGACAGCACCGCGGGGTCGGTGACCGCGACCTGACGCGCGACATAAGTCTGCAGGGCCGTAACGATCTCGCAGGCGATCGGCAGCGGATCGAGGCAGTCGTGCGGCATCGCGGCGTGCCCGCCACGGCCGGTGATCGTCGCGCGCAGCGTGTCGGTCGAGGCCATCAGCGTGCCCGCGCGGCTGACGACGTGGCCCATCGGCATGTTGGGCGAGATGTGCAGCGCGAAGCCCGCCTCCGGCAGCGGCACATCGAGCAGCCCGTCGGCGATCATGTGACGGGCGCCATGATGGCCTTCCTCGCCGGGCTGGAACATAAACACGACCGTACCAGGCAGGTCTTCGCGGCGTGCACACAGCGCCTTGGCCGCGCCGACCAGCATCGCAGTGTGCGAATCATGGCCGCAAGCGTGCATCGCGCCGTCGATCTTGGAGGCGAACGGCAGGCCCGTTTCCTCCTGCATCGGTAGCGCATCCATGTCGCCGCGGAGGAGTACCGTGCGCCCGTTGCCACCAGCATTGCCAGCGCGCCCGCCACGCAGGATCGCGACGAAGCCGGTGGTTGAGGTGCCCTCTCGGATTTCGAGCGGGAGCCCAGCGAGCGCGGCCTTCACCTTGTCCGAGGTGCGCGGGCAATGGAGGCCGACTTCGGGGTCCGCGTGGATCGCACGGCGAAGCGTGATGGCTTCGTCGAGGCCGTCCTCGCCGATGGCGGTCCAGTCGGTCGGGGCCCAGTCGGTAGTGGATTCGAAATCGAGGGACATGTCTGATTCCTTGAAAACTGGCTTCCACCCCGGCGAAGGCCGGGGCCCAATTGGAAAGGTCGATGTAACGGAGCGCCGTTCGACGTTACCTCCGTTCCCCAATTGGGCCCCGGCCTCCGCCGGGGTGGTGTGTTTGTTTGGGGGGCGGCTCGGCCCCTGGTCATGCAGGCAGTCTACCCCCGGAAGAGCCCGCCTAAAACCCCGCGCAGTACCGTGCCGACCAGACCACCGCCCGACGACGACCGCCGCGATTTCGTCCCGAAGACCTGCTTGCCGATCTCGTTCGCCACCTGCCGGCCGATCGACGAGCTCGCGGCCCTAGTCGCCGAAGACGCCATCTTGGTCCAAGGCGAGTTCGCCGCCTCGCGGTCGGCCCCGCGCTGCTGCCGATCAGCCTCGCGCTGATCCGCAATGCGAGCGCGTTCCGCTTCTTTCGCGGCCTTGGCATCGAGCTTCGCCTGCGCCGCCGCAGCCTTCTCCGCCTCGGTCGTCGCCTTGGCCTCGGCCGCCGCAGCGCTCGCCTCCTGCGTCTTCGCCGCCAGCAATTCCTCCGCCGACTCGCGATCGACCAGCGTGTCGTACTTCGCACCGATCGCATCGGTCTCGATCATCACCTTCCGCTCGGCCGGCGTGATCGGGCCTACGCGCGAGGCGGGCGGCTTGATCAGCGTGCGTTCGACCGGGGTCGGTGCGCCGTCCGCCTGGAGCAGCGACACCAGCGCCTCGCCGACCTTAAGCTCGGTGATGATCGTCGCGACGTCGACGCCGGGGTTCGCCCGGAACGTCTCCGCCGCCGAGCGCACCGCCGCCTGATCGCGCGGGGTGAACGCACGCAACGCATGCTGGACGCGGTTGCCGAGCTGTCCTGCCACCGTGTCGGGAACGTCGATCGGGTTCTGCGTGATGAAGTACACACCCACCCCCTTCGAGCGGATCAGGCGGACGACCTGTTCGATCTTCTCCAACAGCGCCTTCGGCGTCTCGTCGAACAGCAGATGCGCCTCGTCGAAGAAGAAGCACAGCACAGGCTTGTCGGGATCGCCGACCTCGGGGAGATGCTCGAACAGTTCGCTCATCAGCCACAACAGGAACGTCGCATACAGCTTCGGCGAGGCCATCAGCTTGTCGGCGGCGAGGATGTTGACGATCCCCCGCCCCTTGTCGTCGACGCCGATGAAGTCGTTCATCTCCAGCGCAGGCTCACCGAAGAAATTCTCGGCACCCTGCGTCCGCAACTGGAGCAGCGAGCGCTGGATCGCGCCGATCGACTGCTTCGACACGTTGCCATAGGTCGTCGTCAACTCGTCAGCGCGCCCCGCGCATTCGGTCAGCATCGCCTGCAGATCGTCGAGGTCGATCAGCAGCAGCCCCTCCTTGTCGGCGACGTGGAAGGCGATCGTCAGCACGCCCTCCTGCACCTCGTTCAGGTCCATCAGCCGCGACAGCAGCAGCGGCCCCATCTCGCTGATCGTGGTGCGGATCGGATGGCCCTGCTCGCCGAAGAGATCCCAGAACTGCACCGGGTTGTCGGCATAGGCCCAGCTATCGTCGCCGATCGCCTTCGCGCGTTCGGTGAAGGTCGCGTGCGTCTTCTCGGTCGGCGACCCCGCCATCGCGAGGCCGGACAGATCACCCTTCACGTCGGCGACGAAGCACGGCACGCCGTTCGCCGAGAAGCCCTCGATGATGCCCTGCAACGTCACGGTCTTGCCGGTGCCGGTCGCGCCCGCGATGAGGCCGTGCCGGTTGGCGCGCTTCAATTCGAGCGCCTGCGGCTTGCCGTCCACGCTGGCGCCGATGAAGATGCCGTCGGTCATGGGTCTCGTCCTCTGTATCCGGCGCCGACCCTAACCCCGCGCGCCGCAAAGAAAAAGGACCGCCGCTCGGAGGAGCCACGGTCCTTTTGGATCAGTCGTGTCGGTCGTGGATTACTTGATCTTGACCGGCAGGAACGTCGCTGGGCTGCGACCGCGCTTGACCTGCAACAGGACCTGCGGGCGACCGGCTGCCTTGGCGACGTTGACCGCGTTCTGGACGTCGACCGCGGTACGGACGGGGGTGCCGTTGACCGAGATGATGACGTCGCCGCGCTTGAGCTTGCCATACGCGTCACTGGTCTGCGCGACCACGGCGATGACGACGCCCTGCGTGCTGGCTTCGACGCCGACCGCCTGCGCGATCGCA
This sequence comes from Sphingomonas sp. PP-F2F-G114-C0414, assembly GCF_003688595.1. Lineage (GTDB taxonomy): Bacteria > Pseudomonadota > Alphaproteobacteria > Sphingomonadales > Sphingomonadaceae > Sphingomonas. Next base: position 484,347 of record NZ_RCWT01000009.1, on the reverse strand, counting down.
GGGGTCAGCGGCTGGACACCTATGCCAAGCGCTGCGCCGGCCACCGGTGCGGCGGGCGTTGCCGAGTCATCGCCGTCGTCACCGTCGTCGGAGCCGAAGCCTTGCGCATCGCCGCCGACCACAGCCGCCAGCTTGTCCGCGCTCGGACGCGGCACCACGATCACGTTGGCCGTGGTCGGCTTGCCGTTACGCAGGATGTCGAGACGCGCGGTCTGACCGGGCTTCACGTTCGAGACCAGGTAGGACAGCGACTGGTCGACCGTCACCGGCTGACCGTTGACCTTCGTCACGACGTCGCCCGCACGCACGCCGGCCTTGGCTGCCGGGCCGCCCGCGGTCACGTCGTTGATCAGCTCGCCCTGGTTCTTGGGGATGCCGAGTGCCGCGGCCGTATCCTCGTTGATCGTGCCGCCCGGCTGCAGCTGGACGCCGATATAGCCGCGCTCGATCGTGCCGCCCTTCATGAAGGTCGCGATGATCGGCTTGGCGACGGCGGCCGGAATGGCGAAGCCAATGCCGATATTTCCGCCCGACTGGCTGAAGATCTGCGAGTTCACGCCGATCACGTTGCCGTTGAGGTCGAACATCGGACCACCGGAGTTGCCCTGGTTGATCGACGCATCCGTCTGGATGAAGCGGTCATAAGCACCGCCCTGGCCGGTGACGCGGTTGATCGCCGAGACGATGCCTGCGGTGACGGTGCCGCCGAGCCCGAACGGCTCGCCGATTGCAACGACCCAGTCCCCGACGCGCGCGCCGTTTGAATCACCGAACTTCACGAACGGCAGGTTGGCCGCGTCGATCTTCAGCAACGCGAGATCGGACTCCTGATCCTTGCCGATGACCTTGGCGACATATTCCTTCTTGTCGCTCAGCGTCACGGTGATCGAATCGACCGTCGCGCCCTGCGCGCCCGGCGAGATCACGTGGTTGTTCGTGACGACATAGCCGTCAGGCGAGATCAGGAAGCCCGAGCCGAGCGAAGCGCCTTCGCGCTTCACCGGCGCGCCGCCCTGGCCACCGCCGCCCATGCCGCCGAACAGGTCGCCGAACGGCGTGCCCGCGAACGGATTGGCCTGCTGCTTCTGGACGATCGTCTGCTTGGTCGAGATGTTGACGACCGCAGGCTGGAGCCGCGCGACCATGTCGGCGAAGCTCATCGGCGCGCCGGGTTTCGGCGAGACCGCCTGGATCGCACCGGGTTCGTTTTGCGCGACCTGCGCGCCGCTTGGCTGGAGCGCAAGCGTCGCGGTCGCGCCGCCGAGGAGAAGAGCACTGGTAATGGCGTAGGCGTAACGCACTAGATGTTGTCCTCTCGTTTCATCAATCGAAACAGGCATCCCGTAGGGACACCGTCCTGAATGATGCTTGAATATGAACGGGCGTTCAAAGGTTCCGCAGGCTCAACGCCCGCGGCCCTCGAATTCCCGCAAATAGCTGTTGTTCGGCGAAAGAATGATCGAGGTCGATCCTTCGGGTGCCGGACCGCCATCCGCGCCGAACGTGTGGCGATACGACTGCATCGCGCGGTAGAAGTCGTAGAAATCGGCGTCCTTGCCAAAGCTCTCGGCATAGATCTTCGCCGAATCCGCATCGGCCTGCGCACGGACGATCTGCGCCTGCTTCTGGCCCTCAGCACGGATCGTGATCGCCTCCTGCTGGCGCGCACTCGACATGCGCTTGAGCGCGCTTTCGAGCGGCAGACCGACGGGCAGGTTCGCCTGCTTGATACGGACGTCGACGATCTCGACGCCGTACTGGCTGGCGACGCGCTGGAGACCCTTCTGGATGTTATCCATCAGTTCGGACCGCTCGGGGCTCAGCAGTTCGACGAAGCGGCGCTTGCCGAGCTCGTTACGCAATGCGGAGCCAAGGATCGGACGAAGCTGATCCGGAATCCGGTCCTCGCTGCCGACCGCGTTGCGCATCTTGCGCGGATCGACGATCCGGTAGCGCGCATAGGCATCGACCTCGAGGCGGAGCTGATCGGTCGACAGCACCAGCGTGTTGTCGAGCTCGAGATCCTGGACGCGCTTGTCGATCCAGACGATCCGATCGACGAACGGAATGCGCGCGATCAGGCCCGCACCGGTCTGGCCGAACGGCGTGTTCGGCTGCCACGCGTTGACGGTGCGGATCGGCTGGCCGAAGCGCAGGATCACGGCCTGCTTGGTCTCGGGCACGATCGCGAAGGTCGATGCGGCGAGGATCACCAGCAGTAGGGCGACGATCCCGGCGACGATCGGATTGCGCAAACTCACGGCGTTCACTGGGCAGCTCCAGGCTGAGCTTGGGGTGCCGCGGCGGCAGCGGGGGGCGCTGGCGTGACTACCTCGGGATTCGGCAGGCGCTTGGCGTTCGACAGCGGCAGATACGGAACCACCCCGCCCGGCGTCTCGACGATCGTCTTGTCGCTCTTGGCGAGCACCGCCTCCATCGTCTCATAATACATACGACGGCGTGTCACTTCTGGCGCGAGCTTGTACTGCTCGTAAACCTTGTCGAACGACGCGGCCTCACCCTGCGCGCGCGCCACGACCTGTTGCGCATACGAGCGCGACTGGTTGAGGTTGGCGATCGCCTCCTGCTGCGCGGCGGTAACCGCATTGAAGTCCTCGACGATCCGCGCCGGCGCAGCGGCCTGCTTGATCGCAACGCCCTGGATACGGACGCCCGACTTATAGTCGTTGAGGATCTGCTGGGTCAGGTCGGCGACACGCTGCTCGATCACGGTACGACCTGTGCCGATCGCCTGGTCGAGCGTCGTCGTCGCGACCACCGCGCGCATCGCGCTCTCGGCAGCGGCGCGAACGGTCTCGTTCGGCTCGGCAAGCTGGAACACGTAATCGCGCGGATCGGAAATATCCCAGCGCACCGAGTATGCGAGGTCGATGATGTTCTGGTCGCCGGTCAGCGTCAAATTCTCGCCGTCCCCAGTCGGGAAATTGTCGGTGCGGATCTTCTGCACGTCGACCACCGTCACGTCGGCGATCGGCGCGGGCATCGTCAGGCGAACGCCCGGATCGAGCGTGCCGGCGTACTTGCCGAAATAGGTGACGACGCCGCGCTGCTGCGGACCGATCTGATGCACCGAGGTGAACAGGATCCACACGACCGCGATGATCGCAACCCCGATCGCCCAGAGCGCGCGAGCGTTGGCCCCCGACGGCAGGCCGCCAAAGCCACCATTACCGCCGCCGCCGCCACCCGAGCCGCGCGCTTTACGCAGGAACTCGTCGAGCGCGGTCGGCTTGGCAGCAGGCTTGCGGCCACCTGGAGGTTGCGCCCAGGGATTGCGCGGGCCGCTGTTACCGTCGTCGCCCGAGCCGCCCCAAGGGCCTTTCGGTGTTTCGGTGGCGAGGATATCGGGGCGCCGGAACCAGCGCGAGAAGATCGTCATACCAACCTTTATAGGTGTGCGCTGGCGGAAAAACAGTGCCAAGCGGCCTTCGCGACCCTATCTGGCGCGGATGATCGACATCGAAGGCGTAAAGGCGGCGGTTGCCGTAGTGGCGGGCAAGCGGGCGACCGTCCGGCTCGAAGGGACGCGGGCGGGCATCATCATCGATGCGACCGGGCTCGACCCGCAAGCGCGCGATGCGCTGGAGGCGACCGTCCGGATGGCCGCGACGCAGCCCGGCGTGACCGAAGTGCGGATCGCCGTCACCGCCGAACGCTCGACCCGCCGGCTGATCGCGGTCGCCAGCGGCAAGGGCGGCGTCGGCAAATCGACGCTCGCCGCCAATCTCGCCATCGCGATGTCGCGCGCGGGGCGCCGCGTCGGGCTGGTCGACGCCGATATCTACGGCCCGTCGCAGCCCCGGCTGATGAACGTCGAAGGCACGCGACCGACTGCGAAGGACAAGGTGCTCGACCCCGTCCCCACCCCGTATGGCGTCCCATTGCTGTCGATGGGCCAGCTCGTCGAGCCGGGCAAGGCTATCGCCTGGCGCGGGCCGATGGCGGCGGGGGCGCTCGGCCAGCTGGTCGAGGCGGATTGGGGCGTGACCGATACGCTCGTGCTCGATCTCCCCCCCGGCACCGGCGACGTCCAGCTGACGATGGTCCAGAAATATCGGCCGGCGGGGGCGGTGATCGTCTCTACCCCGCAGGATCTCGCGCTAATCGATGCGCGCCGCGCGATCGATCTGTTCGAGAAGGCCGGCATCCCGATCATCGGACTGGTCGAGAACATGGCAGGCTATATCTGCCCGCATTGCGGCGAGGCATCGGACCCGTTCGGCAATGGCGGCGCGGAAGCGGCGGCGCGTGAACTTGGCATCCCGTTTCTCGGCCGCGTCCCGCTGACGATCTCAATCCGCACCGCCTCCGATGCGGGCACCCCGCCGGCTTCCGATCCGTGCGATACGGTGTTCATGCCGATTGCGGCTCAGGTCGTCGCATGGCTCGGGAAACTGTGAAACCCGCGAGCCTGATCCACGTTGTCTGATTACCGGTCGTACCCGACGTGTTGAGTTGCGGTACGAGCGGACCAAGTTTATTCTTGCAGGAGGCATCGATGCCGTTGACCGCCGATGCCGACATCAAGGCCCTGCTCGAAGGCGCGCGAACGATCGCGTTGATCGGCGCCTCCGACCGCCCCGATCGCCCCTCCTATGGCGTGATGGCTAAGCTCCAGGCGCATGGCTACCGCGTTATCCCGGTCAATCCGCAGATCACCGGCGAGCATGTCCACGGCGAGTTCGTCTTTCGCGACCTGTCGCAACTCGGCGACCCGATCGACATCGTCGATATATTTCGCAACTCTGCGGCTGCCGGTGAGGCCGTCGACCAGGCCATCGCGGCGGGGGCAAAAGCGGTGTGGATGCAGCTTGGCGTCGTTAACGAAGACGCTGCCGCCCGTGCCGAAGCTGCCGGACTGAAGGTGGTGATGGATCGGTGTCCGGCAATCGACATTCCCCGGCTTGGTGTCGCCAAGATTGACGCAACCACCAGCGAATGATGCTTGCTACCCCGGCCGATCGCAGCCAGGCTGCGGATCTGGCTGGAGGCGCTCATGCTCGCGATGCTGCTGTCGTTACTGAACGAGGACCCGCTGATCGCCACCGCGAAGGCGCGCATGGCCGCCGAGAAACCGTGTATCCAGAGTGCCGACGAGACCGATATTACGGTCTGCGGGATGCGACATGCCGACCGGTTCCGTGTGCCGCTCGCGACGCGTATCGTCGAACGTCGGGATATGGTGACGGAGCAGCGGTCAGCTTTGGTCCATGCGCGTACGCCGATGGAAGACATGGGGCCATTTCTGGTAGGCGGGGGTAGCGCTGGCGTGCGGGCAACCGTTGGCTTCGGTCCCGGCGAGGGCTCCGGCGACGTGAAAGCCGGCGGCATGCGTCCGACAGCACCGTGACGGTCCGATGATCATAACCGTCCTGCTCTCGATCCTCGCGCAAGCCGCACCAACGACTGCGTCTACGCAAACACCCCTGCCCGAGCGCTTTTCAATTTTGGTCGATCCATGTGCGGCGGCGTCGAAGGATGGCAGCGAGATCATCGTCTGCGGCGGCCCCGCGGTGAACAGCCCGCGCCTGCCGCTGCCGGACGAACGCGGCCCGCCCGACCGTGCCGTCGCGTCTAATCCCGAGCTCAGCGCCGTCCGTGCGCTGCAACTGGAGGGCACGCCCTGCGCGGCCAGCCAGCGCGGATGCCAGGTTGGCTTTGGCCCACCGATCGCCCCGATCGCAAAGGCGGCAGTCGGACTGATAAAGAGCGCATTGGCGAAGAAACCGGACAAGCGTGGTCGCGTGCCGATCGACCTCGACGGCCCCGTCGGCACCGTCAACTAAGGCTTTGGAGGCGCTGTGATCCTGCTGCCGATCCTGCTGCAAACCGCCGTGCCTACCATCCCGGTCATCGCTCCCCCACCGCAGCGCTGGTCGATCCTGAACCCGCCCGCCTGCCCCGGTTCGAGCCCGACCGAAATCATCGTCTGCGGCGGCGACGGTACGACCGAGCAACGCCTTCCGCTACCTGAAGAACGCCCGCCGCAGGATCGACCGCGCCAGCCGACCGGCGATCCGCGGGCTGCGCTCGACAATGCGGGGCCGGTGTGTCCGCTGGGGGGGTGTACGGGGGTCGATCTGCTGACGGTCCCGGTGGTGCTGATCCGCGGCATCGGCGCACTGATCGATCCGCATAGCTGCTGCGAGAATGGCAAGGGGAAGGATGCGATGGCGCTAGTGCGCGACGTCGCGCGAAAGTTTCGGAAAAAGCCTGACACGTCGAACCGCGTGCCGATCGTGCTCGATGAGCCGGTGAGGTAGACGCGCCTCCGCTGACAAAAGCAGAATGTTTCCCCGCGAAGGCGGGGACCCAGTCTGGACTCCCGCCTTCGCGGGAGAACAAGGAGGAGGTTGCCTAGCTGTCCTCCACCCCGGCGAAGGCCGGGGCCCAATTGGGGGACGTTAGTAACGAGGCGCATGGCCGCTACTGCGACCTTTCCGATTGGGCCCGGCCTCCGCCGGGGTGGTAGCCTTTAGGCGGGCGTGGCGGTCATTACCGGCCCCCTCGCCTCAATCCAGAATATGCATCCACATCGGCTGGCCCATGAGGCTCTGCGACCCCCGCAGTTTCTCCAACGCCTGCGCGATCGAGCGTTCCGGGCTCTCATGCGTGACGATGGCCACCAGCACACTGCCATCCGCGATCGCCCCACGCTGGATCAGGCTCTCGATCGAAACACCCGCGTCACGCATCGCTGCCGCGATTTCCGCCAGCACGCCGACACGGTCCGCCACCGTGAAGCGCAGATACGCGCGGCCGCGTCGCTCGCCGCTGTCCGACTTGGGCGCTGCGGTGAGTGAGACGACCGGCATTGCGAACGGCGGGCCGAACTCGCCGCGGGCAATGTCGATCAGATCGGCGACCACCGCGCTCGCGGTCGGGCCGTCGCCCGCGCCCGCGCCTTGGAACAGCAGGCGACCGACGAAATTGCCTTCCGCCACGACCGCGTTCAGGGATCCGGTGACGTGCGCGAGCGGATGATCGATCGGCACCAGATGCGGATGCACGCGCTGGAACAGCCCATCGCTGCCCGCTTCCGCCAACCCAAGCAGTCGTACGCGATAGCCGAGCGCTGCCGCCTCGGCGATATCCGCGCCCAGCAAGTGCCGAATGCCGCTGATCGCGACGTCGTCGAACGCAGGCCGCGTCCCGAAGGCAACCGCAGCCAGGATCGACAGCTTGTGCGCCGCATCGACGCCGTCGATGTCGAAGCTCGGATCGGACTCGGCAAACCCCAGCGCCTGCGCTTCCGCCAGCACTTCGGCAAAGTCGCGACCTTCCGACTCCATCTTGGACAGGATGAAATTGCAGGTACCGTTGAGAATTCCGTAAACGCGGGCGATCTCGTTCGCGGCCGCGCCTTCACGAAGCCCCTTAATAACTGGGATGCCGCCCGCGACTGCCGCCTCGAACTTCAACGCGACCCCGGCACCCTCTGCCGCCTGCGCGAGTTCGAGACCGTGATGCGCGATCATCGCCTTGTTCGCGGTGACGAAGTTACGCCCTGCCGCCAGCGTGCTACGCGCCAAGGTCAACGCGGGGCCGTCCGATCCTCCGATCAGCTCGACCACGACATCAGCCCCCGGCTGTTTCGCCAGCGCCGTCGTGTCATCGACCCACGCGAACCGCGACAGATCGACGCCGCGATCCTTGCCGCGATCGCGCGCGGAGACCGCGACGATCTCGATCTCGCGACCAGCCCGCCGCGCAATCAACTCGCGGTTGGCATCCAGCAATCGGATCACACCGCCGCCAACGGTTCCCAGACCCGCAAGGGCCACGCGCAATGGTTCGCTCATTTTCGTCCTCCACTCGCGCGTCCGGTTACGTTTCGCGGACGTTTTGCGCAATCCTGATGACGCACGCGCCCGGCACCCCTATCTGGACGTCATGTCCGGCCGCTTCGATCACCTCCCCAACCGTCGCACGATCATCGATCGCCGCGCCGTCGCCGAAACGATTGCCGCCTTGGAAGGCGTCGATCCCACCGCGCTTCGCCGCGATGCAACTTCCCTGTTGAAAGCCGCGCTGGAGAAGGGTCGGGTCGAGGTCGAACGCCGTCTCGTCGAACACCCCTCCCGTGGATTGGAAGCATCGAGTGCGCAGGCGTACCTGATCGACGCGCTGCTCCGCATCCTGTTCGATTTCACCACGCAGCGGCTGTACCCGCTGCCCAACCCGACGATCGGCGAGCGCCTGACGGTGATCGCGGTCGGTGGTTACGGCCGCGCGGAAATGGCGCCGCATTCCGACGTCGACATCGGCTTCCTGACCCCCGGCAAGCAGACGCCTTGGGCCGAGCGCGTGATCGAATCGATGCTGTACGCGCTGTGGGATCTCGGGCTGAAGCTCGGCCAGTCCAGCCGCTCGCTCGACGAGATGGTCCGCCAGGCCAAGAGCGACGTCACCGTCCGCACCGCGCTTCTCGAAGCACGCTACGTCTGCGGCGATACCGAACTGTACGAGCAGGCGTCGCACCGCTTCAAGACCGAGGTCCAGGCGGACACCGCGCGCACCTTCATCGCCGACAAGCTCGCCGAGCGTGACGCGCGCCACCGGAAGATGGGCGACACGCGCTATGTCGTCGAACCCAACGTCAAGGAGGGCAAGGGCGGCCTGCGCGATCTTCACGCATTGTTTTGGATCGGCAAATACATCTACGACGTCCAGCGCGCTGCCGAACTGGTCGGGGTCGGACTGTTCACAAAGGCCGAATACCGGCTGTTCCACCGCGCCGACAATTTCTTCCAGGCGGTGCGCTGCCATCTGCACAGCATCACCGGCCGCGCCGAGGACCGTCTGACCTTCGACCTGCAACGCGAGATCGCCGACCGGATGCGGTTCTCCGACCGACCGGGCAAGTCGAAGGTCGAGCGGTTCATGCAATTCTATTTCCTGCAAGCGAAGACCGTCGGTACGCTCAGCGGTGTCTTTCTCGCGCATCTCGACGAGAAGTTCGCGGCGCGGGGGCGGCGGTTTGGGTTGCCGACGATCCGCCGTAGCCCGCGGAAACTCAACGGGTTCGTACTCGATCGCGGACGCCTAGCGATGCCGAGCGACGACTTCTTCCAGGCCGATCCCGAACGACTGATCGAGATCTTCCAACTCGCCGACAAGCACGGCGTCGAGATCCACCCGCTGGCGATGCGCGCCGCGGCGCGGGATGCAAAACTGGTCGACGATGTGCGCAACAGCCCGACCGCCAACGCACTGTTCCTTGATGTGCTGACCTCGCCGCGCGATCCCGAACTCGTGCTGCGCTGGATGAACGAGGCGGGCGTGTTCGGCCGCTTCGTGCCCGATTTCGCGCGCGTCGTCGCGCAGATGCAGTTCGATATGTACCATCACTACACCGTCGATGAGCACACGATCCGCGCGATCGGCCTGCTCGCACGGATCGAGAGCGGCGTGCTGAAGGAGGAGCATCCGCTCGCCAGCGCGATCTTCGAACAGATCGTGTCACGGCGCGCGCTGTACGTTGCGGTGCTGCTCCACGACATCGCCAAGGGACGCGGCGGCGATCATTCGATCTTGGGCGCGGAGGTGGCGCAGCGGCTCTGCCCGCGCTTCGGCCTAACGCCCGCCGAGACCGAGACCGTTGCCTGGCTCGTACGCTGGCACCTGTTGATGTCGGCGACCGCATTCAAGCGCGATCTCAGCGACTTCAAGACGATCCTCGATTTCTGCGACGTGGTGCAGAGCCCGGAGCGATTGCGCCTGCTGCTGACGCTGACGATCGTCGATATCCGCGCGGTCGGTCCGGGGGTGTGGAACGGCTGGAAACGCCAGTTGCTCGGCGACCTGTACGAGTCCGCGGAGGAGGTCCTTCGGCTGGGCCACAAGCAAAAGGGGCGAGCCGAGCGGATCGCCGCCAAGCAGGAGCATCTGCGCGACGCACTTGGCTGGGACGAAGCGACGTTCGCGACGCTCGTCCACCGCCTGCCCGAAGCGTATTGGATCGCCGAACCGGAAGACGTGCTCGCGCACAACGCCCGCTTCCTCGCCGCCACCGGCGAGGCTCAGCTGGCGATCGACGCGCACGTCTATCCGGGGCGCGGGGCGACACTGGTGACGATCTACGCGGCCGATCATCCGGGGCTCTTCTACCGCATCGCCGGTGCGATCCATGTCGCCGGGGGCAACATCATCGATGCACGGATCCACACCACCCGTGACGGCATGGCGATCGATAATTTCCTTGTGCAAGATCCGTTCGGACGGCCGTTCGACGAATCCGGCCAGCTCTCGCGGCTGAAGACCGCGATCGAAGATGCACTCGCCAACCGCGGCAAGCTGGCCGATCGGCTGGTAGCCAAACCCCTGCCCCGCACGCGGGCGGAAGCGTTCGACATCGTCCCGAATGCGCTGGTCGACAATAAGGCATCGAACCGGTTCACAGTGGTCGAGGTCAACGCGCGTGACCGACCGGCGCTGCTCAACCAGCTCGCCAACGCGCTGTTCCAGTCGAAGGTGACGATCCACTCCGCGCATGTCGCCACGTACGGCGAGCGTGCGGTCGATACGTTCTACATCACGGATTTGACGGGCGACCGGATCACCCAGCCCGCTCGGTTGAGAACGCTGGAGCGAAGGCTACTGGCAGCCGCGGCGGGCGAAGAGATCGATCTAGCGGCCTAGCCGCTACGCATGCTTGGCCATCCTCGCGCAGGCGGGGACCCATATTCTCAAACGTTCGCGTCAACCAATCTGGGTTCCCGCCTCCGCGGGAATGACGGAAGAGGAACACGAAGAAGCCGGCCTGCACCGAAGTGCAGACCGGCTTCTTCGTTACGCGTTGCTCCCGATCAGAAGCGCGAGCGCAGCGTCAGGCCGTAAGTGCGCGGCTCGGCGAGGAATGCCGAGTAGAGCGCGTTGCCGGTGCCGCCATAGGCTGCAACGTTGGCCGAAGACCCCGCGCCCTGGAACGGCGTGTTGAACGCGACCTGGATGTAGTTCTTGTTGAACACATTCTGCGCCCAGAACTCGAGCGCCCAGACCTGATCCTTGCCGCGCAGACCGACGCGCGCGTTGACTACCGCGAAGCCATCCTGCTTCTTCTCCGGCGCCAAGTCCGATCCCGTATTATAGTCGGACGACAGGCGGCTATCGACGTAGAACAGACCCGACATGCCGTTAGCACCGATATCCGGAGTCCAGGCAAACGACGTGGTGACGACGTTCTTAGGTGCGTTCGACAGTTGGCTGCCCGGAAGCAGGAAGAGCGCGCGGTCAAGCGCCTCGCCGGTCGTCGAGCTGCCGATCAGGTTCTTGCGGAAATGCGTGTCGGCATAGGTGTAGCCCGCGGTGAACGTGACCTGCTTGATCGGCGACATCGTCGCCTCCAGCTCGACGCCCTGCGAGATCACGCCCGGCTTCTTCGAGCGGTTCGTCGGGCACGTCCCGGTCTGCGCGCCGGTAACCGGGTTGAAGCCGTTGTCCCTGTCGAGCCCGTTGAGATTGTCCTTACACGCCTCGATGTTCTGAACGACGAAGATCGAGCCGTTGAAGGTGTTGAGCTGGAAGTCGGTGAACTCTTCACGGAACGCGGCGACATTGAACGTGAAGCCACGCGTGTTGAACTTCGCACCGATCTCGTAATTGTTCACCTTTTCGGCGTTGAAGCGCAGGCCAGACGCATCGGCGTTGCTGCGCGGCGAGAGCACGCCGTTGACGCCACCCAGATCCGATCGATCGAGATTGTAACCGCCGGCCTTGTAGCCCTTCGCATACGAAGCATAGGTCAACAGCTTGGTGAACGGCTTCCACGACAGGACCGCGGTGCCGGTGAATTCACCGTCGCCGAAGCTGTCGTTCAGGTTCAAGGCGTTCAGCGCGGGGCTGGAGTTACCCGTGCAGGTCAGCGTGACGATCCCTTGCGCGAACCCGGTAGCGCCGCTCTGCGTCAGCGTCAGCGGCGCGAGTGCCGCCTGCTGGATCGGGCAGACGGTGTTGTTGTTGTTGAACTTTGCGTTGAACTTCTTCGTCTCGTGCGTGTAGCGCAGACCACCGGTCAGCGACAACGTATCGGTCAGATGCAGGATATTGTGCGTGAAGAACGCATAGTTCTCGCTCTTCTGGCGATAGATCGACCCCGAGTCGCCGACGTTGTTGACGCCGCCGCCAAGTCCTGGACCGCCGGTCAGACGATCGAGTGCCGACGTGATCAGGCCACCTGCCGGGCCAAAGGCGCCGCCAATCGTTGCCCGTCCAGCGGCGCTCATGCAGCCCGGATTGTTCTGGTTCTGAAGCGCGGCCACCGGGCTGACCGTCGCGACGAGGCGGCAGGCAGCGAATTGTCCGTATTGCGCGCCGAAGACGACGTTATCGACCAGTTTCAGCTTCTCGTTCGAGTAGAAGCCGCCGACCAGCCAGTCGAGCTTGTCGTTGAACAGCGAGCCCTGCAGGCGCGCTTCCTGCGTGAAGGTCTTGAACTGGCGGTACGCGTTGCCGTCGCCCGCGCGGTGCGTGAGGTCGACGTTGGTGTAATCGACATCGCCGGCATTGCCCGACTTGTATTGGCGATACGACGTGATCGACGTCAGCGTGGCGCCGCCGAGATCCCAATCGGCCTGCAACGAGCCGCCATAATCCTTGGTCGTATTCCGGAACGTCTGACCCGGCGTGATCGCGACATCGCGATTGAACGGATCGGGCCTGTTGCCGGCGAGCGGGAACGCAGCGCCCTGGCGACGCAGGATATCGACGATGCGGTTGGTGGCGTTGTTGACGACCGCGCCATCTGCGTTGACCGTTCCGAAGAACGGCGCGACGCCCGCCGCGTTCGGCGTAGGATCGGTCGTCTCGACCTGGTTGTAATAGACCGCACCGCAGCAGCTTTCCTTGCGGTGCGAATAGTCGCCGATCAGGCGGAAGCTCAAGGTCTCGGTCGGCTTGAACAGCAGCTGCCCGCGGACGAAATAGCGATCGCGGTCGTTGACGCGGCTTTCGCTGCCGTTCGCCGCCGTGACGTTCTTGTAGAAACCGTCGCGCTTCACGAAGACGCCGTCGACGCGGAAGGCGAGCTTGTCGGCGATCAGCGGACCGGTGATGCCGCCGGCGACGCGTTTCTGATCGTAATTGCCATAGGTCGCCTCAGCGTTGCCGTGCCAGTCGAACTCGGGCGAGCGGGTGATGATGTTGATGAGACCCGCGGAGGCGTTGCGACCGAACAGCGTGCCTTGCGGACCGCGCAGAACCTCGACGCGGTCGATCTCGCCCAGTTCGTTGAGACCGACGCCGGTGCGGCTGCGATAGACGCCGTCGATGAAGACAGCGACCGAGCTTTCGAGGCCGGGATTGTCGCCGACCGTACCGATTCCGCGAATACGCGCGGACGCGTTCGATTCGTTACCGGTCGACGAGATGAGCAGCGAGGGCGCGAGCTGGTTGAGCGAACGGATGTCGCTGCCGCCCGAATTCTGGAGCGCTTCCTGACCGACCGCCGAGACCGCGATCGGCACGTTCGACAGACGCTCGGAGCGGCGGGTCGCGGTAATCACGATGTCGCTCGCATTGACGCCGGCGTCGGCGTCGGCTGCCGCGCTGGCCGCACGCGTCGTGTCGGCATCCGTCGCCGCGCTGGTCTGCCCGGCGACCGATGCGTTCGCCGTTCCCTGCGATGGCGTGGCCTGTGCCTCGACGGCCGAAGTCGCCTGCTGCGCGAGTGCCGGTGTTACAATGGCCGCAGTCGCAGCAGCGGACAACAGATATGCGATCATACGCATCGGCACTCTCTCCTGATGTGTTCGAATGTTTTCGAACTTATGGTTTGGAGCATTGGTAGAGATACTACGCCCTGCGCGTCTAGTGATTTCCGCATACGGAAATAGATTTTCGAAGATCGTGTCTCCAAACCGCCACACCGCGGCAGCGGCCAAACCCTAGTTTCAAATTGCAACGTTTTGTCCGGCGGCGTTACATGGCGCTACCAAGCGAGCTCGGAGCAGACCGACGCGCCGCCTCGAGGCCGCCGCAGGTGACAGGCAGCACACGATATGTTTGGCAGCGAAACATGGGTGCGGCCTTGACCCCGGCCCTGCGGATCGCCGCGATGGCGACCAGCTGGACGCTCTCGTCGCCCGACCGATACGTGCCCGGAGGAATTGCAGACAACAAAAAGGCCGGCAAGTCCGTTGGGACCAACCAGCCTTTCATACTTCACATCGTCGCGGCAAGAAGCCGCCGCGCAGTTACTTCGGTGCGAGCACCATCAGCATCTGGCGGCCTTCCATGCGCGGATACGCCTCGATCTTGGCGATCTCCGCGACATCGTCCTGGACGCGCTTCAACAGGTTCATACCGAGCTGGCCGTGGCTGAGTTCGCGACCGCGAAAGCGCAGCGTGATCTTGACCTTGTCGCCCTCGCCGATGAAGTCGTTCACCTTCTTCATCTTGGTGTCGTAGTCATGGTCGTCGATGTTCGGACGCATCTTGATCTCCTTGATCTCCTGCGTCTTCTGCGACTTGCGTGCGAGGTTCGCCTTCTTCTGCGCCTCGTACTTGAACTTGCCGACATCGAGGAACTTGGCAACGGGCGGATCGGCGTTAGGCGACACTTCGACCAGGTCCAGACCATGCTCGGCTGCCTGCTCGATCGCTTCGCGCGTGTACATCACGCCCAGATTCTCGCCCTCGTGATCAATCACGCGGACCTTCTGGCTCTGGATGAATTCGTTGAATCGCGGGCCGTTCATTGCGGGCGTCTGCATCGGCCGGCGTATCGTGGGAGGACGTATGGGGATTGCTCCTGAAGTTTCAGACAATATTTGGGCCGGTCTATAGCGCAGAAACGCGCGCCCGAACAGATGGCGAATAGCCGGCCCCGTTGGATCACATATCGGGTGCGCGGGCCTCGACCGCAAGACGCGCGATCGCCTCGTCGAGCGTCAGGATGGTTTGTGCCTGGCTGCCGAGCGTGCGCAGCGCGACCTTGCCCTCCTCGGCCTCGCGCTTGCCGACGACCAGCAAGTTCGGCACCTTCGCGAGGCTGTGCTCGCGCACCTTGTAGTTGATCTTCTCGTTGCGGAGATCGGTTTCGACGCGGATTCCGGCGGCCTTCAGCTTTGCCGCGACCTGCTCGGCATATTCGTCGGCATCCGACACGATCGTCGCCACGACCGCCTGCACCGGCGCGAGCCAGAGCGGGAAGCGACCGGCATGATGCTCGATCAGGATGCCCAGGAAGCGCTCGAACGTGCCAAGGATCGCACGATGGAGCATGACCGGGCGATGCCGCTCACCGTCCGCACCGACATACGACGCGTCGAGTCGCTCGGGCAACACGTAATCGAGCTGCAATGTCCCGCACTGCCACGTCCGGCCGATCGCGTCGGTCAGGTGGAATTCGAGCTTCGGACCGTAGAACGCACCCTCGCCCGGCAACTCCTCGAACTGGAAGCGATCCTCCATCAGCCCGGCAAGCGTCAATGCCTCACGCAGATCACCCTCGGCGCGGTCCCACAGCGCGTCGTCGCCGGCGCGATTGTCGGGCCGCAACGCGAGCTTCACCATGTAGTCGGCGAAACCCAGGTCGCGGTACACCGCGTCGAGCAACTCGCAGAACGCGCGCGTCTCGGCGACGATCTGCTCGGGCGTGCAGAAGATATGCGCGTCGTCCTGCGTGAACTGGCGAACGCGCATGATGCCGTGCAGCGCGCCGTGCGGCTCGTTGCGGTGGCAGCAGCCGAACTCGGCGAGCCGCAGCGGCAGGTCGCGGTACGACTTGATCCCCTGGCGGAAGACCTGAACGTGCGCGGGGCAGTTCATCGGCTTCAGCGCCATCAGGTCGCCCTTGCCGGACAGCACGGGGGCGTTCGGATCGATCCCGGGCACCTCGTCGGGGACCACGAACATGTTCTCGCGGAACTTGCCCCAATGGCCCGACGCCTCCCAGAGCTTGGCATCCATCAGCTGCGGCGTCTTGATCTCGGCATAGCCGGCCGCGTCGAGCTTGCGGCGCATATACGCCTCGAGCTGGCGCCACATCACCCAGCCCTTGGGATGCCAGAACACCGAGCCCTGCGCTTCGGACTGCAGATGGAACAGGTCCATTTCCTGCGCGATGCGGCGATGATCGCGCTTGGCCGCTTCCTCGATCCGCAGCAGATGCGCGTCGAGCTGCTTCTTGTTGAGCCAGCCGGTACCGTAGATGCGGGACAGCATCGCGTTCTTCTGGTCGCCGCGCCAATAGGCGCCGCTGACGCGCGTCAGCTTGAAAGCAGCGGGATCGAGCTTGCCGGTCGAGGCCATGTGCGGCCCGCGGCACATGTCGAGCCACTCGCCCTGGCGATAGATCGTCAGTTCTTCGCCCTCGGGGAGCTCGGCGGCCCATTCGGCCTTGAAGCTCTCGCCCTGCTGCGTCCAGCGATCGATCAGCTGCTGCCGCGACCAGACCTCGCGCAGGAACGGCTCGTTCCGGGCGATGATCGCACGCATCTCGGCTTCGATCGCGGGCAGGTCCTCGTCGGTGAACGGGCGGTCCTTCGGCGCGAAGTCGTAATAGAAGCCGTCGTCGGTCGCAGGACCGAAGGTGATTTGCGTGCCCGGGAAGAGATGCTGCACCGCTTCGGCCATGACGTGCGCGAGATCGTGGCGGACGAGTTCGAGCGCATCCGCCTCGTCGCGCGCGGTCACCAGCGCGAGCGCGGTATCGCCCTCGAACGGCCGGTTGAGATCGCGCACCTGCCCGTCGATGCGTGCGGCGAGCGCGGCCTTGGCGAGGCCCGGGCCGATCGCAGCGGCGACATCCGCGGGGGTAGTCCCGGGCGCAACCTCGCGGACGGAACCGTCGGGCAGCGTGATTCGGAACATTGCGGACATGGGAGACTTTCTCTCGGGGTGACGCGCGCGGACCAATCCGCGCACGGCGTGTATATAAGACGATACGCGCACAGGGCTACTCCAGACGGACATGCGCCGGACTGGGGAGTGGCTGGGCGTTTTGGGAGAGTGCGATGCTGGGTCTGGTGATGATGCTGTCCGCCGCTGCCGCGCCTGCTGCGACATGCGCGCCAACGAGGTTGGCGGCGTGCCGCGATACGAACCAGTTGATCATGGCGCCGGCGTTCACCGCCGCGGTCCGACGGTTTATCGGCAAGCGCAAGGCGTCGTATCTTTATGCAAACGGCGACGTCGCGGATCAGCAGATCGAGGTGCTGCACGGCCCGCCCGACGAACCGACCCGGATTGGAGATCTGTACCGCTTCATTGCCTGTCGCGCGCATAGCTGTCCGGAGAAAGGCGCGGCGGTGCTCGATCCTGCGGGGAAGATCGTGGCGCTGGCGATGCTGTATTCACCGTGTGCGACGGCCGACACGCGCGACTGCAATCGGCGCGACGATCTGGTCGTGTTCATGCGCGAACGGGAGCGGTTGCAGCGGGTGGAGGTCGTGGCGAATCTCCGCGCCTGGGCGGTGGAGCAGGCGGCGGGGAGCTATACGGTGCCGGGCCAGCCGAAGGTGCGGTTCGGGGGAATGCAGGTGATTGATCCGACCGCAGTTAGGTAAACCGTACTTTCGGGAAAGAGCACCACCCCGGCGGAGGCCGGGGCCCAGGTGGGGAACGTCGCTAACGGAGGGCGCGCTCGGTTACCTCCACCTTTCCAACTGGGCCCCGGCCTCCGTCGGGGTGACGCTAGCAATTTTGAGATGTGAGGCCCCGCTCAAACCACCCCGAACGGCACCACATGGTTCGCCTGCGTATGCCCGATCTCCGCCCGCCCCAGATACGGCACACCCATGTCCCGCGACCAGCGGATCATCATGTAGTCGAGCGTCTCGCCCCAAGGCGGATCATTCTCCTGCACCGCCGTCACCGCACCCAGCCGCAGCCCCGCAATCCCCTTCAACTGCGTGGCATTGGCGACCTTGAACAGCATGCGGTCGATCGCGTACATCGGCTCCGACACCTCCTCGACGATCAGCACGTGATCCGTCAGGTCGGGCAGCCACGGCGTGCCGATCAGCGACGTCAGAATGCTCAGGTTGAACGCCGCCGACGGCCGCCCGTCGAGCCCCGGCTCCAGCCCTGCCCGATCGCCCCGCACCATCCAGCCTAGCGACCGTGCGACCGTCGCAGCGCCGTCATGCCGGTTGACGTCGCTGACCATCGGCCCGTGCACCGGCCGCCCGATCTGCCGGGCATACAGCGCGCCGAGCAGGAACCCGACGTCGGAATAGCCGAGATAAATCTTGTGCCGCGCCGCGCGCCCGAGCTCGGGCATGACCATCGCGAGGATCCGGTTCGCGCCATAGCCACCGCGCAAAAACCAGAGCGCATCGAATGCCGGATCGTTGGCGTATTCGAGGAACGCCCCCGCCCGCCGAAAGTCGGAACCGGCGAAATGGCCGTCGGTCTCCAGGCATTGCGGGTGGAAGACGAGTTCGACCTCGGGGAACGCGGTCGCCGCGTACGCGGTGATCTTGGCGATCGCCGCGGGGTTGGTCCGGCTCGACGCGGCGAGGACACCGATGCGCATTGTTGTTCCCGACCTTGCCCCGTTACCAAACCGCCCATATCGCGGGCCGATGGATATCAGCAAACCCTGTTTCTTCGTCGGCATCGGCGGCAGCGGCATGATGCCGCTCGCGATGATCCTCGCGGGCCGCGGCGCGACCGTCGCGGGTTCGGACCGCAACCTCGACCAAGGCCGCGTTCCCGCCAAGTTCGACGACCTCGCCGCGAAGGGCGTCGCGCTGTTCCCGCAGGATGGCAGCGGGATCGTCTCGGCCGACCAGCTCGTCATTGCCTCGGCCGCGATTGAGGCGACCGTGCCGGACATGATCGCAGCGGATGCGCTTGGCTGCACCCGCTCGACCCGTGCGGCGATGCTGGCGTCGCTGTTCAACGACAGTCGGCTGCCGATCGGCGTCGCGGGGACGAGCGGCAAGTCGACCGTTACGGGCATGATCGGCTGGATCCTGCATGCCGTCGGGCGTGATCCGACGGTGATGAACGGCGCGGTGATGAAGAACTTCGCCACCCCCGACGCGCCGTTCGCGAGTGCGCTGGTCGGAGACGGCGACGCGTTCGTCAGCGAAGTGGATGAGAGCGACGGATCGATCGCGGGCTATGCACCAAAGATCGCGGTGCTTAACAATGTCAGCCTCGACCACAAGTCGCTCGAGGAACTGCGCGTGCTGTTCGGGGACTTCATCGCCAAGGCCGAGACCGCGGTGGTGAACGCGAACGATCCGGACGCCGCGGCGCTCGCGGCGCGGCTGCCGCGTGGTCAGGTCACGACATTTGCGATCGATGCGTCGGCCGATCTACGTGCCGAGAATTTGAAGCCTGAGCCATTCGCGATCCGCTTCGACATCGTCTCGCGCGGCGTTCGGACGCCGGTGAAGCTGGCAGTGCCGGGTCGCCACAACGTGTCGAACGCGCTCGCCGCTATCGGTGCGGCGATGGCGGCGGACGTATCGTTGGCCGATGCGGTCAAGGCGATTGCTGGGTTCACAGGCTTGCGTCGTCGCTTCGATCTGGTCGGGGAGGCCGGCGGTGTCGCGGTGATCGACGATTTCGGGCACAACCCCGACAAGATCGCCGCCACACTCGACACGCTTCACGCCTTCCCCGGTCGCTTGCTGCTGTTCTTCCAGCCGCACGGCTATGGCCCGCTAAAGGTGATGGGCCGCGAGCTTGTCACCACGTTCGTCGAGCGGATGGCGGAGGACGACGTGCTCGTCCTGCCCGACCCGGCCTATTACGGCGGGACGGTCGCGCGGGAGGTCACCAGCTCGGACATCGTCGCGCAGATCGTCGAGGGTGGTCGGGACGCGCGGCACATCGCCGACCGTGCGGAGGCCGCCGCGGCGCTGGTCGCCGAAGCGCGACCGGGCGACCGGATCGTCGTGATGGGCGCGCGCGACGACACGCTGAGCGTGCTCGCCAGCGGCATGGTCGACGCCTTGGCCGCGCGGTGATACGCTCACCGCTTAGGAGACCACCCATGTTCCGCCGCCTGTTCCTCGACCACCCCGACACCGTCGGCGAGAGCTACACCGAGCATTTCAGCGTCGCCGGGCGCTTTGGCGTGACGATGATCAAGGGCGGCCTGGGTGCGCTGGTCCACGCGTTCGTGCCCGCTTGGTGCAAGACGCGCGGTAGCGACACGGTCGCCGAACTGCACCGGCAGATGGTGCTGAAGCGCGGCGCGGTCGCGGCCGATCAGACGCAGATGAAGACGGTCGAATTCATCATCTGACGCGGTGAGACAGGTGCCGCGCGCACAGGCGCACGGCCAAAGGTTACGATAAAGTTACATCTAGAACGCGTTTGCGTGGCCTGGACCACCACGCCTGATGACAAGCCAGCCCTCCGCAACGTAAAGCGTGATTGACATGCTCAGAGGTGGGTGACAAGCTTCCTTTACCGATTCGAAAAGGATGCGTGCCATGCTCATGAACCCGGCGATCCGCCGCTATTACCGCCGCATCCTGCCGCTCGGCCTTGCCTACGCGGTGTTGCTGGTCGCGATCGTCGCGCTGTTCTGGCGCGGGGCGCTGCATGGTCCGATCGCCTATGTCGCAGCGTTGCTGCCGGCGGTGCCGCTGATCGGCACATTCGTCGCGCTCGGCCAATATATGGTTGAAGAAACCGACGAGTATCTGCGCATGCTGATGATCCGTCAGTCGCTGATCGCCAGTGGATTCATGGTCAGCGTCATGACCGCGTGGGGCTTTCTCGAGGGCTTCGGATTGGTGCCGCACATCGTGTCCTATTACGCGGCGGTGCTGTGGTTTGCCGGGCTGTGGATCGGCTGGGGGTATAATATCGTGGCAATGCGGCGCCCCGCGTGAAAAACCGTCTCAAGGTGCTGCGCGCCGAACGGGACTGGAGCCAGGGCGACCTCGCCGAGCGCCTCGAAGTCTCGCGGCAGAGCGTCAACGCGATCGAGACGGGACGCTACGATCCGTCTTTGCCGCTCGCGTTCAAGATCGCCGAACTGTTCGGGCTAGCGATCGAGGATATCTTCACCAGTCCGTCGAAGGAGCCCGTGACATGATCTCGCATCTCAAAGCCCGCCTTGCCGCCACCGTGGTCACGTTGATGATCGTCCTGCAACCCATCGGAAGCGACGCGCAGTCTGCCCCCGCCACCGCGCCAAAGGTCGAGGCGGGCGCGACGCAGATGCCGCATATCTCGGTGCAAACGACCGGCAAGGGCACGCCGGTGATCCTCGTTCCTGGGCTATCGTCGCCGCGCGCCGTATGGGCGGGCTTCGTGCCCACGCTCGCCAAGTCGCACCGGGTGTATGTGGTGCAGGTCAACGGCTTCGGCGGCGACGATCCGCGCGCGAACCTGTCGCCGGGCATTCTCGACGGGATCGTCGCCGACCTGCACACGCTGATTGCCACGTCGATCACTGGGTCGAAGCTCGGCAAGCCCGCGATCGTCGGGCATTCGATGGGCGGGCTGGTCGCGCTGATGCTGGCCAAGGCGCATCCCGAGGATGTCGGCAAGCTGATGATCGTCGATTCGCTACCGTATATCGGCGAGATCTTCGCGCCCGGCGCGACCGTGGCGGCGCTCGAACCGCAGGCCAAGGCGATGCGCGCCGGCATGGCCGCGGCGTACGGGAAGCCGGCCAACCCGGCAGCGAACGCGGCGCTTGCCGAGCGCATGGCACTGAAGCCCGCCTCTCGCACGGCGGTCGCCGGCTGGGCGGCGAAGGCGGATGCGCGCGTCGCAGCGCAGGCGATGTACGAGGACCTGACCACCGACCTGCGTCCCGCTATGGCGTCGATCGCCGCGCCGATCACGCTGGTCTATCCGTGGAACGCGGTGGGACCGACCAAGCCGGTTGCCGACGCACTTTATCGGAAGGCCTATGCCCCTGCGCCGCGCGTAACCTTCGTCGATATCGGCGATGCGGCGCATTTCGTGATGCTCGATCAGCCTGCCGCGTTCCAGGCTGCACTCGACGCCTTTCTCCGGCGCTGAGGGGCGGCTAAGGTGTCGGCATGACCGACATCGCCACGCCGCCTGCACCGACGCCCCCCATCAAGGCCCCCGTCAAGGAGCGCCCTCGCCTCGCCTATCATCATACACCTGGGACAGGGCCAACTCTGGTGTTCCTGTCGGGGTATGCGTCCGACATGATGGGGACCAAGGCGGTGACGCTGGAGGCGTGGGCGAAGTCCGAGGGGCGCGCGTCCCTGCGGTTCGATTATGGCGGGTGCGGGCAGAGCGAGGGGGCGTTCGAGGACCAGACGCTGGTCGACTGGCGCGACGACGTGCTGGCGATGATCGACGCGCTGGCCGAGGGCTCCGCGATCCTGGTCGGATCGTCGCTGGGCGGGTGGCTGATGTTGATGGTGGCCAAGCTGCGCCCCGACCTAGTCAAGGGGTTGGTCGGGATCGCTCCGGCGCCCGACTTCACCGACTGGGGTTTCACCACCGACGAGAAGATGACGCTGCTCAGCAACGGGCGGCTCGAGCGCAAGAACCCCTACGGCCCCGAACCGACGGTCTATACCCGCGCGTTCTGGTCGTCGGGCGAGGCGAACCGGCTGATGTTCGGCGAGATCGCGTTCGACGGCCCGGTGCGGCTGGTGCAGGGGCAGCGTGATCCGGACGTGCCGTGGCACCGCACCGCGCGCCTTGCCGAGCTGTTGCGTTCAGCCGATGTGCAGACGTGGCTGGTCAAGGACGGCGACCACCGCCTGTCGCGCGACAGCGACATTTCCCTCATCATCCGGGCGGTCGAGGATGTGATCGCCGCCCTATGATCTCGATTTTGCTCGCTCTCGCAGCCGCTCAGACCGCTGGCCAAGCCACTGGCCATACCTCCGGCTTGGCACCGGCGCAGGCCGGGCCGCTCGACATCCGGGCCGACCGGTTGCAGCGCTGTATCGCGCTCGTCCAGACCGATCCGGCGGCGGCGCGGGCCGAGGCAGCGCGGTGGCGGATCGCGGGCGGGCGCTTCGCCGCGCGCGAATGTGCCGGTCTCGCGTTTGCCGCGGAAAAGGCGTGGCCGGCGGCGGCGGGCGAGTTCGAGGAGGCCGCGCGGGCGGCGCAGCTCGCCAAGAATGCGGGCGCTGCGACCTATTGGGCGCAGGCGGGCAATGCGTGGCTGGCGGCGGCCGACCCGGCCAAGGCGCGTGTGGCGCTCGATTCTGCGCTGACCGCGGGGACGTTGACCGGCTTGCCGCTGGGCGAGGCGCAGCTCGATCACGCGCGCGCGCTGGTCGCGACAGGGGACCTTGAGGCGGCGCGGACCGATATCGATCTGGCGCTGACCAATGCCGCGGACGATCCGCTCGCGTGGTTGTTGTCGGCGACGCTGGCGCGGCGCGAGGGGAATCCGGCACGGGCGAAGAAGGATATCGGCGAGGCGCTGAGGCGGTCGGCGGACGATGCTTCGGTGCAGTTGGAGGCGGGCAATATCGCGGCGCTGGCGGGCGATGAGGCTGGTGCGCGGGCGGCGTGGGGACAGGCGGCGCGGCTGGCGCCGGATACGCCGGTGGGGCGGAGTGCGGTGGCGGCGTTGCGGCAGTTCGACGGGCAGGCTAGCGCTCCTCGTCCCAGCATGCCGATCGGACGCTAGCGCTCGCCTCCTTGTTCTCCCGCGAAGGCGGGAGCCCAGACTGGGTCCCCGCCTTCGCGGGGAAACAAGCTTCCCTGGAACCCTACCCTTTCACGCCACTCAAGCCGTCCCTATCTTCCGCTCCGAACAACCCTCGGAGCAAGCATGAAATACCTCCACACGATGATCCGCGTGACCGACCCGGCGAAGACCATCGCGTTCTTCGAGCTTCTCGGGCTGAAGGAGGTCCGGCGGATGGAGAACGAGAAGGGTCGCTTCACGCTGATCTTCCTGTCGGTCCCCGGCGACGAGGGTGCCGAAGTCGAGCTGACGCACAATTGGGATCCGGAAGAGTATGGCGAAGGCCGCAATTTCGGGCATTTGGCCTACCGCGTCGACAATATCTACGACACGTGCCAGCGGCTCCACGATGCCGGCGTGACGATCAAGCGGCCGCCGCGCGACGGGCACATGGCGTTCGTACGGACGCCCGACAACATCTCGATCGAGCTGTTACAGGCGGACGGTCCGCTCGATCCTGCCGAGCCGTGGGCGTCGATGCCGAACACCGGCAAGTGGTGACACGCTGATGCTCGATATCGTCCGCGTGCCGGTGCTGGCCGACAATTACGCCTGGCTGATCCACGACACCGTCTCGGGCGAGACGGTGGTGGTCGATCCGGGCGAGGCTGGGCCGGTGATCGCCGCCGCGAAGAAGCGCGACTGGCGGATCGACCGGGTGTGGACGACGCACTGGCATCCCGATCATACCGGCGGGAATGCCGAGATGAAGGCATATGGCGCCATCGTCGTCGGCCCGGCGGCGGAGGGAGACAAGATCCCGACGCTCGACGAGCAGGTCGGCGAAGGCGATGTCGTATGCCTTGGTGGGCACGAGGCGACCGTGATGACGGTGCCGGGGCATACGCAGGGGCATATCGCGTTCCACTTCGCCGACGACGCTGCGATCTTCACCGGCGACACGCTGTTTGCGATGGGCTGTGGCCGGCTGTTCGAGGGGACGCCGGCGGATATGTTCGCGAATATGCAGCGATACGCGACGCTTTCGGATGAGACCGAAGTGTTCTGCGGGCATGAATATACGCAGAGCAACGGGCGCTATGCGTTGGTTGCCGAGCCGGACAATGCGGACATCGTCGCGCGGATGGTCGAGGTCGACGCAGCGCGCGCGAAGGGTGAGCCTACCGTGCCGACGACGATCGGGCGCGAGCGGGCGACCAACCCCTTCCTGCGGGCGACATCGGTCGAGCAGCTTGCCGGCTATCGTGCGGCGAAGGATGCGTTTCGCGGATAAAGAGCGCATGAGGATGGCGGGGATTTTGAGGAGCGTTGCGATGCGTATGCGAACCCTGCCACTCTTGATGCTGCCGGCACTCCTATTGGGTGCATGTACGCAGACCCAGGCGGAGGTCGAGCGCGCGCAGGTCCGCGAGGCTGGCGTGCAGGAGAAGCTGGCAAAGGAACTCGCCGGACTGGTGCCGGGCAAGCCCGAGACGTGCATCAGCCAGTTCCCGCAGAAGCAGAGTTCGGGATACGGCGCGACGATCCTGTACCGGGTGAACAGCGGGCTGGTGTATCGCAGCGATACCGTGGGTGGCTGTGAGGGCATCGCGCGCGGCGATATCCTCGTGACGCGGACATCGACCGGGCAACTGTGCCGCGGCGATATCGCGCAGACGTTCGACCAGACCTCGCGCTTTCCGACCGGGAGTTGCAGCTTCGGCGACTTCGTGCCGTATCGGAAGCCCTGATGCGCGCACTGCTCCTCGCGGCGTTGGCGCTGCCGCTTCTCGCCGGCCGATCGGACCCGCTTGAGGGGCGCATTGCGGGGGCACCCGTGCGGTGCATCGACCTTCAGCAGCTCAACGGGCCTGAGATCGTCGATCCGCAGACGATCCTGTATCGGCAATCGGGCAAGCGGATCTGGAAGACGGGGCCGGTCGGCGAGTGTGCTTCGTTGCGGCCGCTCGATACGTTGATCGTCGATGTTTATGGTGGGCAATTGTGTCGGAATGATCGGTTTCGGACGGTGTCCGGGGGTATGTCGATCCCGTCGGGATATTGCCGGTTTCGGGATTTCACGCCGTATGACAAGGTGAAGTAGCGCCTAGTTCAGCCTGAAAGCGCGCCCTCCCAACTTGTCGCACCACCCCGGCGGAGGGCCCAATTGGGGGACGACGATGGCGTAAGACAGCGCTCCGTTACAACGACCTTCCAACTGGGCCCCGGCCTGCGCCGGGGTGGTAGAAGTAAGGCCGAACGTCGTACCCCTTCGTCATCCTGACGAAAGTCAGGATCCAGGGTTGCTCAGGGCAACGCGCATGGCTCTGGATCCTGACTTTTGTCAGGATGACGGGAGTCAGTCCTCGAATACCGCCGCCCGCTTCTCCATGTTCGCGCGGACCTGTTCGATCTGGTTAGGCGTGCGGATGACCTTCAGCTGCTCTTCGGTTTCCGCGTGCAGCACCGCTACCGCATCGGCATCCGCAGCAAGGTTGTAGAGTGCCTTCGATCCGCGGATCGCGTGGGGATTCCTTCCCGCGATCTCGCGGGCGAGCATCATCGCCTCGCCGAGCGGGTCGTCCGACAGCCGCGTGACGAAGCCGTGCCGCAGCGCTTCCGCGCCATCGAACTCGCGGGCGGTGTAGGTGAGTTCGCGCAGTACGTCGTCGCGGGCAAGCGTTCGCCAGAGCGCGATCCCGGCCATGTCGGGGACCAGGCCCCAATACGCCTCACGTATCGCGAACCTCGCCTGCGGATGCGCGATGCGGATGTCGGCGCCCGACATGATCTGGAAGCCGCCGCCAAACGCTACGCCGTGGACCGCGGCGATCACCGGCATCGGCAAGGTCCGCCAGCCCCACGCGACCTGCTGGACGAGGTTGGCACCCTCTTCGGTGCGGTCGCCGAGTGCCAGCCCGGAACCGCCGTTCGCCATCGACGCCATGTCGAGCCCGGCGCAGAACGCCTTGCCCTCGCCCGAGAGGACGACACAGCGGACTTCGGTCATCCCCTTGAGCCGGTCGATCGCGGCGGCGATGCCTTCGAACATCGCCGGGTCGATCGCGTTCATCTTGTCGGCGCGCGCGAGGCGGACGTCGGCGATGCCGTCCGTGACGGTGATGGTTACCCGGTCGTTCATTTTGGCGATCCTCTCGATCTTTGCGCGAACGCTAACCGGCCCTGCGCTCGCCCGCAACGTTGCGCGCGGCCACCCGGCGTGTAGAGGCGGGCAATGGCTGGTTTTGATCCACAATGGTTTGCGACGCGCGGGTTCGGCGGGCACGGTGCCGCGCTGGGGATGCGCTATCACGCGCATGGCGACGACTGGGCGGAGCTTGCGCTGCCCTATGACGAACGGCTGATCGGCGACCGCGCGAGCGGCGTGATCGCGTCGGGGCCGATCATCACGATGATGGACATGGCGACGAGTCTGGCGATCTGGATCAAGCGCAACGCGTTCGTGCCGCATGCGACGCTCGATCTGCGGGTGGATTATCTGCGGCCGGCGACGCCGGGCAAGACGGTGATCGGGCGCGGCGAATGCTACCGCATCACGCGCTCGATCGCGTTCGTCCGCGGGCAGGCGCATGACGGCGACCCGAGCGATCCGCTGGCGCACGTCGCGGGGACGTTCATGGTCGTGGGTGACGTTGCCGGCATGGGTCTCAACAGAAGGATCGAGGCATGACGATCGGCCTGCCGCCCTATGCGGAGATTCTCCGCGTGTCGGTCGAAGCCGAAGACGGCGCGCCACCTGTGTTGCTGATGCCGTTTGCGGATGACGTGCTGGGGCGGCCGGGGTTCTTACATGGGGGTGCGATCTCGGGGTTGCTGGAGATGGCGGCGATTGCGGCCTTGCAGCATGCGTTGGAGGCTGAGGGCGGCGGGCGGATCAAGCCGGTGAACGTTACCGTCGATTTCATGCGGGGCGGCAGGGACAAGCCTACTCGGGCGGCAGGCGTGGTGACTCGGTTGGGGAACCGGGTGGCTAATGTCGAGGCGACAGCGTGGCAGGACGAGCGGGAGAAGCCGATTGCGGCTGCGCGGATGAACTACCTGATCGTGCGCGACTGAACTTCCTCCCCTCCCGCAAGCGGGAGGGGACCGAGGGGTGGGCGCGCGGCTTCGGCGTTGGCTGACGTAGCGATGATCCCGCCACACTGCACCGTCAGCAACCGACGTGAACGCGTGCCCACCCCTAGCCCCTCCCGCTTGCGGGAGGGGGATGGTGTTGTGGCTTACTTCGCCGTCAGCTTGATCAGGCGGCCTTGCGAGTCGCCGCCGTCTTCCAGCACCCAGATCGCGCCGTCAGGGCCTTGTTCGACTTCGCGGATCCTTGCCCCCATGTCCCATTGGTCGCCCTTGGCGGCGTTGGTGCCGGTGAGGTGGACGCGGACGAGGGACTTCGACGACAATCCGCCGATGAAGGCGTCGCCCTTCCACTGCGGGAACATGCTGCCCGAATAGATCATCAGGCCGCCGGGGGAGATCACCGGGTTCCAGAACACCTTGGGCGGCTCATAGCCGTCGCCGGGCTTGTGATCGGGGATGTCGGTGCCGTCATAGTTGCTGCCGTTCGAGGCATTGGGCCAGCCATAGTTGAGGCCGGGCTTGATCAGATTGACCTCGTCGCCGCCCTTGGGGCCCATCTCCTGCTCCCAGAGATTGCCCTGCGCGTCGAACGCGATGCCCAGCAGGTTGCGGTGGCCGTAGCTCCAGATCTCGGGCGCGAAACCTTTCGAAACGAGCGGGTTGCCGGGGGCGGGCTTGCCGTCGAGCGTGAGGCGCAGCACCTTGCCGAGCGTCATCTTCGGGTCCTGCGCAGGCGTGAACTTCTGGCGCTCGCCGTTGGTGAAGAACAGATATTTGCCGTCGGGCGAGAAGGCGATGCGGCCGGAATAATGGCCATTGCCCTCGACGAACGGCCGCGCGCTGAAGATCGTCTCGATCTCGCCGAGACGCTCGCCGCCGCCACCATCCGGACGCAGGCGACCGCGTGCGAGGACGACGCCCTTGCCGCCCTCGCCTGCAGTCGAATAGCTGAAATACACGCGCTGACTGGTCGCGAAGTCGGGGGCGAGGACGACGTCCATCAAGCCACCCTGCCCGGCCGAATCGACCGTGAGCGTCGCGACGGTCTGGCGCGACTTGCCGTCGGCGGAGACGAGCAGCATGTGACCCTTCTTTTCGGTCACCAGCATGCGCTTGTCGGGCAGGAACGTCATCGCCCAGGGCGAATCGAAATCGGCGACCACCGTCTCCTTGAACGGCTTGCCCGCCGCTGCCGGTTGCGCGGAACAGGCGGTCGAGGCGAGCAGCGTGGTTGTCAGCAACCCAGTGGCAAACAGCGTTTTGCGAATCATGATCTTCTCCCGGAAATCTCTCCGCAAACGCGGCGCGACAGATGAAGGTTGCGCGCGCTTGCGGAGCAGCGCCACCCCGCGTATAGAGGCACCACTTCTCTACATCGCCAGATGAAGAGGCTGCGGGGCTTGCTCCGCGGCGGCAATCACCTGTGCTTTGGCCCTGTTTGGAATTTCGATGGCGAATATCGCCCTGCTGACCGACCTGATCGAACCCGAGGCGACCGCGCTCGGCCTCAGCCTCGTGCGCGTACGCATGCAGGGCGGCAAGTCGGATCCGACGTTGCAGGTGATGGCCGAGCGCCCCGACACCCGCCAGCTGGTGATCGAGGATTGCGCCGAGCTGTCGCGCCGGATCTCCGACAAGTTCGACGCGCTCGAAGCCGAGGGCAAGGACCCGGTCGGCGAGGACGCGTACCGTCTCGAAGTGTCGAGCCCCGGTATCGATCGTCCGCTGACCCGGCTGCAGGACTTTGCCGACTGGGAAGGCCAGGAGGCGCGCATCCGCCTCGTCGAGCCGTTCGAGGATCGCAAGCAGATTTCGGGCAATCTGATGGGCGTCGAGGGGACGAAGATCACCGTCGACGTCAACAAGCACAAGCTCATGACGATCGACTTTTCGCAGGTCGCCGACGCCAAGCTCGTCATGACCGACCGACTCATCGCCGCGACCGCGCCGCTTTCCACCGAAGGCGCGGACGAAGTTTTCTATCAAGACGTGGCCGAGCCTGATGCTCAGGGCACCGAGACCGAAGAAGGACAGCATTGATGGCCACGGCAGTCACCGCAAACCGCGCGGAACTGATCGCGATCGCGAATTCGGTCGCGTCGGAGAAGATGATCGACAAGGCGATCGTGATCGAGGCGATGGAGGACGCGATCCAGCGCGCCGCCCGCTCGCGCTACGGCGCCGAGAACGACATCCGCGCGAAGCTCGATCCGAACACCGGCGATCTGCGCTTGTGGCGCGTCGTCGAAGTGGTCGAGGCGGTCGACGATTATTTCAAGCAGGTCGACGTCAAGGGCGCGCAGAAGCTCCAGAAGGACGCCGCACTCGGCGACTTCATCGTCGACCCGCTGCCCCCGATCGAGTTCGGCCGCATCGCCGCACAGGCCGCCAAGCAGGTCATCTTCCAGAAGGTCCGCGACGCCGAGCGCGAGCGCCAGTTCGAAGAGTATAAGGACCGCGCAGGCGAGATCATCACCGGCGTCGTCAAGCGCGTCGAGTTCGGCCATGTCGTCGTCGACCTGGGCCGCGCCGAGGGCGTCATCCGCCGCGACGCGCAGATCCCGCGCGAAGTGGTGCGCGTCAACGACCGCATCCGCTCGCTGATCCTGAACGTCCGCCGCGAGAACCGTGGGCCGCAGATCTTCCTCAGCCGCGCGCACCCCGACTTCATGAAGAAGCTGTTCGCGCAGGAAGTGCCCGAGATCTACGACGGCATCATCGAGATCAAGGCCGCGGCCCGCGATCCGGGGTCGCGCGCGAAGATCGGCGTCATCTCGCATGATTCGAGCATCGATCCGGTCGGCGCGTGCGTCGGCATGAAGGGCTCGCGCGTCCAGGCCGTCGTCCAGGAAATGCAGGGCGAGAAGATCGACATCATCCCCTGGTCGCCCGACATCGCGACCTTCGTCGTCAACGCGTTGCAGCCGGCCTCCGTGTCGCGCGTCGTGATCGATGAGGAAGAAGAGCGCATCGAGGTGGTCGTTCCCGATGACCAGTTGTCGCTGGCGATCGGTCGTCGTGGCCAGAACGTGCGGCTCGCGTCGCAGCTGACCGGCAAGGCGATCGACATCCTCACCGAGGCGGATGCGTCGGAGAAGCGCCAGAAGGACTTCGTCGAGCGTTCGGCGATGTTCGAGAAGGAGCTCGATGTCGACGAGACGCTCGCGCAGTTGCTGGTCGCCGAAGGGTTCACGAACCTCGAAGAGGTCGCCTATGTCGAGGTCGAGGAGATCGCCGGCATCGAGGGCTTCGACGAAGACTTGGCGGGCGAGTTGCAGAACCGTGCGACCGAGGCTTTGGAGCGTCGTGACGCTGCGAGCCGCGAAGAGCGTACCGCGCTCGGCGTCGAGGATGCGCTGGCCGGCATGCCGTACCTCAACGAGGCGATGCTGGTCACGCTCGGCAAGGCGGGCATCAAGACGCTCGACGATCTCGCCGATCTCGCGACCGACGAACTGGTCGAGAAGAAGCGCATCGAGCCGCGTCGTCGCAATGAAGATGCGCCGAAGCGGCCTGAGCCTAAGGGCGGGATTCTCGCGGAGTATGGCCTGAGCGACGAGCAGGGCAACGAGATCATCATGGCCGCTCGCGCGCACTGGTTCGAGGACGAGGCTCCCGAGGCTTCGGCTGAGCAGGCGGACGAGGCGGACGAGACTCCGGTGGAAGAGGCTTCGGCTGACGAAGCTGTTGTTGATGACGCTGTGGTCGAGGACGCTGCGACTGAAGAAACGACGGCCGACGAAGCCGTGGCTGAGGACGCTTCGGCGGACGACGCTTCGGTCGAGGACGCTTCGGTTGAAGACGCGGCGGACAAGACCGACACGAAGAGCGAGGACGACAAGGCCTGATGCCCTTCGTCAGCATCCGCATCTCGGGGTCCGCCACCAAGGACCAGAAGTCCGGCATCGTCGCCGACGTCACCCAGTCGCTCGTGCAGCGGCTGGGAAAGAACCCGGTTGCGGTGCAGATCGTGATCGAAGAGGTCTCGACCGAGAATTACGCCGCGGGCGGCCAGTTGCTGGTCGACCGCGACGCTCCGAAGACGACTCCAGCGCAGGAGGACGCACATGCGGAACCCTCCCGATGAGGCGCTAGGCGCTACCGACACCCTGCCTTCCTCCCCTCCCGCAAGCGGGAGGGGACCGAGGGGTGGGCGCCCGGCTTCAGCCAAGGGCGACGCTTCGGCCAAATCTCACGCTTCCAAGGCTAAGGCCAAGGGCGGCAATGGAGGTGAGCGCGGGCCCACCCCTAGCCCCTCCCGCTTGCGGGAGGGGGATGACGACTTGCCCGTCCGCAAGTGCATTCTTTCGGGCGAGCGCGACGTCAGGCCGCACCTCGTGCGACTCGCGTTGTCGCCTGATGGCCAGATCCTTCCCGACGTGCGCGCCAAGGCTCCCGGCCGCGGCGCGTGGATTGGCGTAACTCGAGTCGAGCTCGAAGCCGCGATCAAGAAGGGCAAGCTCAAGGGCGCGCTCGCACGGGCGTTCAAGACCGGCGAGTTCACCATCGATCCCGAGCTTCCGGCCAAGATCGAATCCGCGCTCGAGCGTAACGCGCTTGACCGGCTCGGTCTCGAATCGCGCTCCGGCACGGTGCTGATCGGCTCCGACCGGATCGAGCAGAACGCACGCCAGGGCAAGCTGAAGGCGCTGTATCACGCGTCCGACGCGGCCGAGGACGGCAACCGCAAGCTCGATCAGGCGTGGCGCATCGGCAACGATGTCGAGGGCTCGGGTTTGCGGGGGTTGGCACTCCCTGTGTCACGCACCATATTGGCGTTGGCGCTGGGGCGGGAAAATGTGGTACACATTGGCCTGACCGACCGCGCTGCAGCAAAGCGGGTGAGCGAAGCGCTCGACCGTTGGTTGCATTTTATCGGCCCCGAACCTTCTTCCGTGTCTTGCGAAACGGCCTCGCAGGGCGCATCGGCGTCACCACAAAATGGGGCGCCACCGATACAACAGGCGTCCGGATCGACCGGAACACGCCCGGCCGTGGACATGACTGAGGAATTTGAGTGAGCGACACGGACAACGAGAAGCCGAAACTTGGCATGCGCGCACCTTTGGGTGTGAAGCGCACGGTCGAGACCGGCCAGGTGAAGCAGAGCTTCAGCCACGGCCGATCGAATACGGTGATCGTGGAAACCAAGCGCGCGCGCGTCCTGCGCCGTCCGGGCGAGCCCGACGTGCAGGTCGCGGATGCCGCACCGGTTGCCGCGCCCGCCCCGGCGGCTGCCCCCGCAGCCCCGGCACCGCAGGCGCGCGCACCGCAGCCTGCGCCCGCCCCCGTGCGTCAGCAGCAGAGCAATCTGTCGCCGCAGGAGCGCCAGGCCAAGCTGCTCCGCGAGGCCGAAGAGCAGCGCATGAACACGCTGGAAGAAGGGCGTCGTCGCCAGGAAGCCGAACGGGCCAAGGCGATCGAGGACGAGCGTAACCGCGTCGCCGATCGTGCGCGTGCCGAGGCTGAAGCCAAGGCGCCGAAGCCCGTCGAGGCACCCGCACCGGCACCGGCACCGACCCCTGTGGTCGAAGCGGCTCCTGCTCCGGTCGCGGCTCCGACGCCAGCGCCTGCGCCGGCTCCGGTCGAAGCCCCCGTTGCTGCGGCGCCTGCCCCGGCTCCGGTTGCCGCGGCACCTGCGCCTGCACCGAAGCCCGCTCCGGTAGTGGCTGCTCCTGCGCCGGCTTCCAAGCCTGCGCCGGCCCCCGTTGCTCCACCGGCACCGCCGCCCGTCATCGAACTGACCCGCGATCCGGCGTTCCCGGCACCGCGCCGGTTCTCGCCGGTGGCACGTCCCGAGCGTCCTCCGCCGCCGCCAAAGCCTGTCGCAGCACCCGCTGCCGCAGCGCCGACAACGGCTGCGAATGCCGGCACGACCGCGGCGCGCCCCGGCGCGACCGGCGTCAATGCTCCGGCTGGTGGCATCCGTCGCGACGCCGTGCCTGCGCGTCCGCAGCAGCGTGACCGCAAGGGTGACGATCGTCGCACCTCGGGCAAGCTCACCGTCAACCGCGCGCTCGGCGATGGTGATGGTGCACGCGCTCGCTCGCTCGCCGCACTGAAGCGTGCGCGTGAGAAGGAGCGTCGTGGCACCGGTGGTCCGCGCGAGGCGCAGGCCAAGCAGATCCGCGACGTCGTCGTCCCCGAGGCGATCACGGTGCAGGAACTCGCCAACCGCATGGCCGAGAAGGGTGCCGACCTCGTCAAGGCGCTGTTCAAGATGGGCATGCCCGTCACGATGACGCAGACGATCGACCAGGATACCGCCGAGTTGCTCGTCACCGAGTTCGGCCACAACCTGACTCGCGTCAGCGATGTCGACCAGGATCTGGCCAACGACACGATCGACGATGCCGAGGAGACGCTGAAGCCGCGTGCCCCGGTCGTCACGATCATGGGTCACGTCGATCACGGCAAGACGTCGCTGCTCGATGCCCTGCGCGGCACCGACGTGGTGCGCGGCGAAGCGGGTGGCATCACCCAGCATATCGGCGCCTACCAGGTCACGCTGAAGGACAAGTCGAAGATCACCTTCCTCGACACCCCGGGCCATGAGGCGTTCACGCAGATGCGTGCGCGCGGCGCGGACGTCACCGACATCGTCATCCTGGTGGTGGCGGCGGACGACGGCCTGATGCCGCAGACGGTGGAGGCGATCGCCCACACCAAGGCGGCGGGCGTGCCGATGATCGTTGCGATCAACAAGATCGACAAGGAAGGCGCGAATGCCCAGAAGGTGCGCGAGCGCCTGCTGAGCGAGGAGATCGTGGTCGAGGACATGGGCGGCGACGTCCAGGACGTCGAAGTCTCCGCGACCAAGAAGATCGGTCTCGATGCGTTGATCGAGAAGATCCAGCTCCAGGCCGAACTGCTCGAACTGCGCGCCAATCCGGATCGCGCCGCCGAGGGTACGGTGATCGAGGCCAAGCTCGACAAGGGCCGTGGCCCGGTCGCGACGATCCTCGTCAACCGCGGTACGCTGCGGGTCGGCGACATCTTCGTGGTCGGTGGCGAGAGCGGCAAGGTCCGCGCGCTGGTCGACGACAAGGGCAAGCAGATCAAGGAAGCGGGTCCGGCGATGCCGGTCGAGGTCCTCGGTCTGTCGGGTGTTCCGCAGGCAGGCGATCCGTTCCAGGTCGTCGAGAACGAGGCACGCGCCCGCGAAGTCGCGGAATACCGTCGCAGCGTGAAGACCGACAAGCGGACCGCTTCGGTTCCTGCCAGCCTCGAGAGCATGTTCTCGGCGCTGAAGGAAAAGCAGGCGATCGAATATCCGCTGGTCGTGAAGGCGGATACGCAAGGCACGGTCGAGGCGATCGTCGGGGCGATCAACAAGATCTCCACCGATCTGATCAAGGCGCGCGTGTTGAGCTCGGGCGTTGGCGGCATCACCGAGTCGGACGTCACCTTGGCGGCCGCATCGGGGGCACCGATCATCGGCTTCAACGTTCGTCCGAACGCCAAGGCACGCGAGATCGCCGAGCGCCAGAAGGTCGCGTTCAAGTATTACGACGTGATCTACGACCTGATCGACGAGATCCGGGCGGGCATGGCCGGCGAGCTTGGGCCGGAAGCGTTCGAGACGGTCGTCGGTCGTGCCGATATCCGCGAGGTCTTCTCGGCGGGCAAGCACGGCAAGGCGGCAGGTCTGCTCGTCACCGAGGGCAACATCCGCAAGGCGCTCAAGGCGCGCATCACGCGCAACGATGTCATCATCTACCAGGGCGAAATCGCATCGCTGCGTCGCTTCAAGGATGATGTCGCCGAGGTCCGTGCGGGGCTCGAGTGCGGCGTGACGTTCACGTCGAACTTCGTCGACATCAAGGCCGGCGACGTCCTCGAGACGTTCGAAGTCGAGATGCGCGAACGTACGCTTTGAGGCCGAAAGCCCTCTCCCCTGCGGGGAGAGGGTTGGGTGAGGGGCGGTACCGCGCGACAGCGTTCGTGGCCGCCCCTCACCCCCACCCTCTCCCCGGAGGGGCGAGGGAGTTAGAAGAATGAAGACCGATACCCCAGAAGCAAAAGCCGTCCGCTCCTTGCGAGTCGGCGAACAGGCGCGTCACGCGCTGTCCGACATCCTCGCGCGCGGCGACGTCCACGATCCGGTGCTCGAAAAGCATCTTGTGACGATCACCGAAGTCCGCATGTCCCCCGACCTCCGCCACGCCACCGTCTTCGTGAAGCCGTTGCTCGGCAAGGACGAGGAAAAGGTACTGAAGGCGCTCCGCACCAACACCGCCTACCTCCAGCGCGAAGTCGCGAACCGGGTGCAGATGCGGTATGCGGCGAAACTCAAGTTCCTCGCGGACGAAAGCTTCGACGAGGGCACGCACATCGACCAGTTGTTGCGGGATCCGCATGTTGCGCGGGATCTGGCGGAAGATTGATACTGGAGGCAGTTTAGTACCCCAGTTGCAGCGAGTCAGGTTGATCGCGGGTCGATTGCAATGCCTCGTCCGCCCCATCAAGGTTCCCTGCCCCTCCCGCTCCTCGCGTCCCGCCCTCCTTTCCGTTCGTGCTGAGTAGAGACCGAGTAGCTTCGCAGAAGCGTATCGAGGGCTCGTATCGAAGCACATGTTCCGCGCGCCAACCTGTCCTTCGATATGCCGCTTCGACAAGCTCAGCAGCTACTCGGGACGAACGGGTGTGGGGTAGCGCGTGACAAACGCCCCTGGACATCCGCCCGCCTTCCCGCTCTTTGCCCCCAATGGCCAAGCTGTATTTCTACTACGCGTCGATGAACGCGGGGAAGTCGACGAACCTGTTGCAGGCGGACTTCAACTATCGTGAGCGGGGGATGCGGACGATGCTGTTTACCGCGGCGATCGACGATCGGTTCGCGGCGGGGACGATCACGTCCCGGATCGGGCTGGAAGCGCCGGCGATCGCGTTCGATGCGGGGACGGATATTGGGGCTTGCGTGGTTCGGCAGCACGGCGAGGAGGCGATCTCCTGCGTGCTGGTGGATGAGGCGCAGTTTCTGACGTCTGCGCAGGTCGATCAGCTTGCGCATATCTGCGACGTCGTGGGGATACCGGTGCTGGCGTACGGGTTGCGGACTGATTTTCAGGGGGCGCTGTTTCCGGGGTCGGCGCGGTTGCTGGCGCTGGCGGACTCGCTGGTGGAGATCAAGTCGGTCTGCATGTGTGGGCGCAAGGCTACGATGAACCTGCGGGTCGACGGGAACGGGCGGGCGATTGCCGAGGGGCAGCAGACCGAGATTGGCGGGAACGACCGCTATGTCGCGCTGTGTCGGCGGCATTTTACCGAGGCGTTGGCGTAACGCCCCCACTCCCGTCATCCTG
Source organism: Sphingomonas sp. PP-F2F-G114-C0414 (assembly GCF_003688595.1). GTDB lineage: Bacteria > Pseudomonadota > Alphaproteobacteria > Sphingomonadales > Sphingomonadaceae > Sphingomonas. The sequence goes on along the minus strand of NZ_RCWT01000009.1, from coordinate 447,375 downwards.
ACGAAAGTCAGGACCCAGGGTACCGGACACCGTCTTTTGTGGCTCTGGGTCCTGACTTTCGTCAGGATGACGGAGTGAGTGGGGACCGCTCCCGCTTCAACTAAGCTCTAGGACTTATACGCATGCATGGCTGGATCATTCTCGACAAGCCGCTGGGGCTTGGCTCGACGCAGGGGGTGTCGGCGGTGAAGCGTGCCTTGCGCGGCGGCGGGTATGGGAAATTCAAGGTGGGCCACGGGGGGACGCTCGACCCGCTGGCTACCGGCGTTCTGCCGATCGCCGTCGGCGAGGCTACGAAGCTGACCGGGCGGATGCTCGATAGCGACAAGATCTATGATTTCACGGTAATGTTCGGGGTTCAGACGGATACGTTGGATGCCGAGGGTGTGAGCATCGCTACGTCCGATGTGCGGCCGACTCTCGCTGCGGTGGAGGCTGTGCTTGCGCAGTTTACCGGGCCGATCTCGCAGGTGCCGCCTGCGTATTCTGCGCTGAAGGTGGATGGGGAGCGGGCTTATGACTTGGCACGGGCTGGGCATGAGGTGGTGCTCGCGAGCCGGAATGTGACGATTCATTCGCTATCCTCCCCGGTACGGGGAGGGGGACCAGCGCAGCTGGTGGAGGGGGGCTTCCGCAAGCGTTCCGCGGGTGGCGCGCCCCCCTCCACCCCCGTCCAAGCGGACGGCGGTCCCCCTCCCCGTGCCGGGGAGGAATTGCCGGAGGTCGCCCTGCCCCACGCCCCCCTCGAGGAGGTCACGCTCACCACGCATGTGTCGAAGGGCACCTACATCCGCTCCCTCGCGCGAGACATCGCAATCGCCCTCGGCACCGTCGGCCACGTCACCATGCTGCGCCGCACCAAAGCCGGTCCGTTCGACCTCACGTCCGCGATATCGCTGGACAAACTGGACGAACTCGCTAGAGGCAACGCGCTTGAAGATGTACTTCTGCCCTTGAGGGTGGCGCTGGACGACATCCCGGCTCTCTCCCTCACCCCCGACCAGGCAGGGGCGCTCCGACAGGGGCGTATCTTGGCCGGGATCGCCGCAGACGATGGCCAATACTTTGCCGAACTGGACGCTGTCCCGGTCGCGCTGGTCGAGGTCGAGGACGGAGACGTCCGGGTCGTTCGCGGTTTCAATCTGTGATGTCGAGGACATGAATTCATGACGATTACCGCTGAACGCAAGACCGAGCTCGTCAAGGAGCATTCGCGCGCCGAGGGTGACACCGGTTCGCCGGAAGTCCAGGTCGCGATCCTGACCGAGCGCATCAAGAACCTGACCGAGCATTTCAAGGGCCACAAGAAGGACAACCACTCGCGTCGTGGTCTTCTCATGATGGTCAACAAGCGCCGGACGCTGCTGGATTATCTCCGTCACAAGGATGGCCAGCGCTATCTGGATCTGATCGCGAAGCTCGGCCTCCGCAAGTAACACGAACGGCTCCCCTCGGGGGGCCGTTTTCGTATATAGGGTTGTTCTCCCGCGAAGGCGGGAGTCCAGACTGGGCCCCCGCCTTCGCGGGGGAACAAGGAACTGGAGGGGCGGCAATTCGGCCACCCCTTCCGGGATGACAATTCATCCCACACCGCCGCGGGCCGGCTAAGCCCGCACATAGGCCCCGTTCGCATCTGGCGACCGGAGTGAAGGAAAAAGAATGTTCGATACCAAGACCGTAAGCGCCCAGTGGGGCGGCAAGACGCTGACGCTCGAGACCGGCCGCGTTGCGCGCCAGGCAAACGGCGCAGTGCTCGCCACCCTCGGCGAGACCGTCGTTCTGTGCGCCGTGACGGCTGCACGGACCGTCAAGGAAGGGCAGGATTTCTTCCCGCTCACCGTCCATTACCAGGAGAAGTTCTCCGCGAGCGGCCGCATCCCCGGCGGCTTCTTCAAGCGTGAGCGCGGCGCGACCGAAAAGGAGACGCTGACCAGCCGTCTCATCGATCGCCCGATCCGTCCCCTCTTCCCAGAGGGTTTCTACAACGAAATCAACGTGATCTGCCAGGTTCTGTCGTATGACGGCGAGAACGAGCCGGACGTCCTCGCGATGGTCGCGGCGTCGGCAGCGCTGACGATCTCGGGCGTGCCGTTCATGGGCCCGATCGGCGCGGCACGCGTCGGTTACGTCGATGGCGCGTACATCCTCAACCCGACACTGGAAGAAGCCAAGGCCGGCGATCTCGACCTCGTCGTCGCCGCCACCGGCCAGGCCGTGATGATGGTCGAATCGGAAGCCAAGGAGCTTTCGGAGGAGATCATGCTCGGCGCCGTGCAGTTCGCACACAAGGCGTGCCGCGAAGCCGCGAACCTGATCATCGATCTGGCCGAGAAGGCTGCCAAGGATCCTTGGGAAATGGCCGAGCAGGCCGACCTGTCGACCGCCAAGGACAAGCTGAAGAAGCTGATCGGCAAGGACATCGCGGCCGCCTACAAGGTGACCGACAAGTCCAAGCGTTCCGACCTGCTGAATGCCGCGCGTGCGAAGGGCAAGACGGCGTTCGCCGATGCATCCCCGCAGGACCAGATGGCAGCCGGCAAGCTGATGAAGAAGCTGGAGGCGGAGATCGTCCGCGGCGCCATCCTCAAGGACGGCACCCGCATCGACGGCCGCACCACCACGCAGATCCGTCCGATCGAGGCGATGGTGCATTTCCTCCCGCGTACGCACGGCTCGGCCCTGTTCACGCGCGGCGAGACGCAGTCGATCTGCACCACCACGCTCGGTACGCGCGATGCGGAGCAGATGATCGATGGTCTGAACGGCCTCAGCTACGAAAACTTCATGCTGCACTACAACTTCCCGCCATACTCGGTCGGTGAAGTCGGTCGCTTCGGTGCGCCGGGTCGTCGCGAAGTCGGTCACGGCAAGCTCGCATGGCGCGCGCTGCATCCGGTGCTGCCGACCAAGGAAGAGTTCCCGTACACGATCCGCGTCCTGTCGGACATCACGGAGAGCAATGGCTCGTCGTCGATGGCGACGGTCTGCGGTGGTTCGCTGAGCATGATGGATGCGGGCGTTCCGTTGAAGCGTCCGGTATCGGGCATCGCGATGGGCCTGATCCTCGAGGGCAAGAACTTCGCGGTTCTGTCGGACATCCTCGGCGACGAGGATCACCTCGGCGACATGGACTTCAAGGTTGCTGGCACGTCCGAGGGCATCACCACGATGCAGATGGACATCAAGATCGCCGGCATCACCGAAGAAATCATGGGCAAGGCGCTGGCGCAGGCCAAGGAGGGCCGCGCGCACATCCTGGGCGAGATGGCAAAGGCGCTCGACCACACCCGTGAGGAACTGTCGGCACACGCACCGCGCATCGAAAGCTTCCAGATCGACAAGTCGAAGATCCGTGAAGTCATCGGCACCGGCGGCAAGGTGATCCGCGAGATCGTCGCGCAGACCGGCGCCAAGGTCGACATCGACGACGAGGGCGTCATCAAGGTGTCGTCGTCCGACCCCGCGCAGATCGAAGCCGCGATCAAGTGGATCAAGGGCCTCGTCGAGGAAGCCGAAGTCGGCAAGGTTTATGACGGCAAGGTCGTCAACCTGGTCGATTTCGGGGCGTTCGTGAACTTCATGGGTGGCAAGGACGGTCTCGTCCACGTGTCCGAAATCAAGAACGAGCGCGTCGAGAAGGTGTCTGACGCCCTGACCGAAGGCCAGGAGGTCAAGGTCAAGGTTCTCGAGATCGACCCGCGCGGCAAGGTTCGCCTGTCGATGCGTGTCGTCGACCAGACGACCGGCGAAGAGCTGGAGGACACGCGTCCTGCTCGTGAGCCCCGTGAGGGTGGTGACCGTGGTCCGCGCGGTCCGCGTCGTGATGGCGATGGCGGTCGTGATGCTGGCAACGGCGGCGGCGGTCGTGATGGCGGCGGTCGTGGTCCACGCGGCGAAGGCGGCGGCGGTGATCGTGGCTCGCGTGGCCCGCGCCGTGACGGCGACGGTGGCCGTGACGCAGGTGGCAACGGCGGTGGCCGTGGTCCGCGTCGCGACGGCGGCGGCAACGGCGGCGGCGAGCGTGCTGCACGCACCGACGGTGACAAGGCGCCGGAGTTCGCTCCAGCATTCCTGACCGGCGATCGCGACTAAGCCTTTGCCGCCTAACGGCAATTGATGGAGGGGCTCGGGAAACCGGGCCCCTTTCTCATATCAGGCTCGCTTTGCCGCGTTATGGTCCGATAAGGCGATTAATGTCGGAACGGAGCGGCATGCCGGAAGTTCGAACCGGTATGAACGCCATTCGCAAATCTGTAATACTAATCGTCGACGACGACGCGCTCGTCCGTGTCCATTCCAACCTCGCGCTGGAGGATGCAGGCTACGAAGTCGTCGAAGCGACCAATGCGGCCGACGCTCTGGTCAAGCTCAAGGAACGACCCGATATCGCCGCCTTGTTCACCGATGTCCGCATGCCGGGAGCTCTAAACGGCATCGACCTCGCGCACGCGGTCCACGCGCAACGTCCCGACATCGCGATCCTGGTCACGTCGGGCGCCGACAACGGTGCGTCATCCGCCCTCCCCGCGGCCGCGCAGTTTCTGCAAAAGCCCTATACGAAGGCGCAGCTCAGCCAGATGCTCCAGCACGGACAGACAGTGCGCGCATAGACCTGATAACGATGTCGCGGTTACTGGCCTCGGTACGCGCCGCCGACGATAGTCGTTGCCGCGGACGATAATTGGGATCACCCTCCGCCCCCTGAGCATCGACTCGTGGGGGCGGTATGATGGCGACGGCAAACACTTTGGCAGGCACGCCACGAAACGCTTTCGCCAGCGAGCGACGCTTCTTCCTCGGCATGGCGATAGCGATCGCGGCGACGGTGATCCTAGGTTTCACGGTGAACGCCGCGCGAATGCACTGGACGTTCTTTGCATTACCCCTCCAAGTCCATGTGCACGCCGCCGCTTTTCTATCATGGATCATACTTTACGTCGTCCAGAACTGGCTGATCGTGCGCGGTTCCATCACGCGCCATCGCCAGCTGGGGGTGCTCGGCGCGGGTATCGCGGTGACGATGGTCGTGCTTGGCATACTCACCACCGTCATGGCGATCCAGCAGCAGCGCGTGCCGCCGTTCTTTCCACCGGGCATTTTCCTGGTGCTCGACGTGCTCGGGGTGATCGGCTTCGGCATTCTCACCGCCTCGGCGATCGCGCTGCGCAAGCAGGCTGCGTGGCACAAGCGCCTGATGCTGTGCGGGACGATCCTGGTCATGTCGCCAGCGCTCGGGCGGCTCCTGCCGATGCCGCAGTTGGGCAGGTTCGCGCCGCTTGCGGTGTTCGCGTCGATGGCAGTGTTCGTCATCGCAGGGATGATCTGCGATCTGCGCGTGCGCGGGAAGATACATCCGGCCTATTATTGGGGCGGCGGCGTGCTCATCGTGACCAACGTGCTGGTCGGTCCGCTCGGCTTCAGCCCGCCTGTGCTGCGGCTGGTCGAGCGCCTTGCTGCGTGATCGAGGCGCTTGATAGGGGCCACGTGATCGCGGCCAGATTGCGATTTAGTGGGGAGCTTCTGTTGCTCGGTGCCCCCCGTACCGCCGGTGTCCACTTCTGTTGCCCGGTGTGGCCCGAACCGCGCTTTCGTCCGTATAACCTAGGTCGTTAGACCGTCAGTTATGCGGCAATTGCGAGTGCTTCGTTATCGTTGGCACTTGTGTATGGGCCGTTGCGGTGGTCCCATTCCGAGCGAAACATAGCGTCGTTGAACACACGTCGATCCTAGTTCGACCCCGTCATCGTCCCCCTCTTACGAAGAGGGCGGTGGTGGAGTCGCCGGGTACTGCCCCCGGGTCCGCTGTGTCTATGACACGCCACGGTTTATCGCCATAGCCGCCAAGAGAAGATTCCCCCGACGGCAACTCCGATATAGGCGCGACACGGCGCGATGAAAAGCCCGAGCCCGACGGCTTTTTTATTACCAAACGTGACAGTCTAGCATGCAGCGTGCCAAACCGCCTTTCGCTCGCCACAAAGCGCGTGCATAGCAACCTGCATTATGTTGACGCAGCGCTCCCGCTACGCGCTCCGCGCGATGATCTTCCTTGGCGGCGCCCCCGTCGGTGGCCCTCCCATCCCGATGACGCGGATCGCCGCCGAGGCGAACGTGCCGCGCAAATTCCTCGAGCTGATCCTCGCCGACCTGCGCGAGTCCGGCCTGCTCCACAGCCATCGCGGCAAGATGGGCGGCTACCGCCTGTCGCGGCCGAGCCACCTGATTTCGCTCGGCGAGATCATCCGGATCATCGAGGGTCCGCTGGCGCTGGTACCGTGCGTAAGCCGCACCGCGTACCGCCCGTGTCTCGACTGCAAGAGCGAGGCAGACTGCGCGATCCGCTTTGCGATGATGCGCGTGCGCGATGAGACCGCGCGGATCCTCGATGGGACGAGCCTTGCGGATGCCAACGCCGAGGAACTGGTAGCAGCGTAACCCTATCCTTCTCCCCTCGGGGAGAAGGTGGCGCGGCAGCGTCGGATGAGGGGGAGTTGGGATGCGCTCCCGAGCCTCACTCCCCTCACCCTTCCGTCGCCTACGGCTCCTCCCTCCCTCTCCCCGCAGGGGAGAGGAGAACGCGGATCACCCCCGCGCCTTCAACTCGTCCCGGATTTCGCGGAGCAGCGCGATCTCGACCGGCTCCGGTGCAGGCGCGACGGCCACCGCCTCTTCCTCGCGCTTCAACCGCGCCGTCTCGCGCTCGATCAGCGCCGCCGTCCGGTTCACCACGCGCAGGATCATGAAGATGATCCCCGCGACGATCACGAAATTGACCAGCTGCGTTGCGAACGCGCCATAGCCGAGCAGCGGCACGCCCGCCTTCTTGAGCGCCGCGTAATCGCTGAGCGAGCCCGCGTAGTTCGCCGGCACCGGCCCCATCCGCCAGAAATAGCTCGAGAAATCGAGCCCGCCGAAGATCTTGCCGATCACCGGCATCAGCACGTCATCGGTCAGCGACGTCACGATCTTGCCGAACGCCGCGCCGATGATAACCGCGATGGCGAGATCGAGCACGTTGCCGCGCATGATGAACGCCTTGAATTCCTTGAGCATGTTGCCCCCTCTGTTGTCGGCCGACGCTAACCACCGATTTCGGTTTCGCCAACCCTGCGGACTGTCCTATGAGGGTGACACAGGTATTCAGGAGAGCCCCGATGTCACGTGCCCCAATCGCCCGCGCTACCGCCGCGATCCTCCTCGCATCGGCGCTCGCCGGCTGCGGGATCAACAGCATTCCGACTGCCGAGGAAAACGTGAAGGCACGCTGGGCCGACGTCCAGAACGATTACCAGCGCCGCGCCGACCTGATCCCCAACCTCGTCGCGACCGTGAAGGCTGCAGGCGCGCAGGAGAAGAGCATCCTGGTCGAGGTGACGCAGGCGCGCGCTGCCGCGAACACCGTGCAGGTCTCGGGCGACGACCTGACCGACCCCGCCAAGATCGCGCAGTTCTCGCGCGTCCAGGGTGCCGTCGGGCTGTCGCTCCAGCGCTTGCAGGAGGCGTATCCCGAGCTGAAGAGCCAGGCCAACTACACCACGCTGATGAGCCAGCTCGAGGGCACCGAGAACCGCATCACGATCGCGCGGCGCGACTATAACGGCGCGGTGCAGGCGTATAATACGAAGATCCGCACCTTCCCCGACGCGGTCGGCGCGAAGATCTTCTACGGCGCCAAGCCGATGGTGCCGTTCGCGGCGACCACGCCGGGTGCCGAGACCGCACCGACGGTGAACTTCGGCAACGCGAGCTGATCCGAGCGTCATGCTCCGCCATCTCCTGACGCTGGCGTTCGCGGTGCTGCTGGGAAGCGGCACCGCAACCGCGCAGACCTTCCCGAAGTTCACCGGCTTCGTCGTCGATGCGGCGAACGTCATCCCGCCCGATCAGGAAGCGGCGCTGACCAAGCGGCTCGACGACCTGCAGAAGACGACCGGCAACCAGCTGGTGGTCGCAACCGTGCCCGATTTAGAGGGCTATCCGATCGAGGATTACGGCAATCGGTTGCTGCGGAGCTGGAGCGTCGGGCTGAAGGACGCGAACAACGGCGCGATCCTGCTGGTGGCGCCGAACGACCGGAAGGTCCGGATCGAGGTCGGCTACGGGCTTGAGCCCGTACTGACCGACGCGTTTTCCAGCGTGGTAATCAACCAGCAGATCCTGCCGCGTTTCAAGGCGGGCGACATCCCCGGCGGCATCGTCGCTGGGACGAACGCGGTGGCGGACCAGCTCGCGCTCCCCGATGCGGAGGCGCGCGCGAAGGTGACGGCGGCGGCGGCGGAGTACGACAAGACGCATCGTCGCTCCAATTCGGGCGGCGGCGGCGTGCCGATCGGGCTGATCTTCTTCGGGATCGTGCTCGCGGCGATCGTCATTCCGATGATCTCGCGACGCGCCGGCGGCAAGCATTACGTCGACGGTGGAAGCCGCGGCGGCGGCAGCGGCGCCTTGCCGATCGTGTTGTGGAGCATCGCCGACGCGATGACTCGTGGCGGCGGTAGTGGCGGCGGCGGAAGCTGGGGCGGCGGTGGCGACAGCGGCGGCGGCGGCTGGGGCGGCGGTGGTTTTGGCGGCGGCGGCGGAGGATCCGGCGGCGGCGGCGGCGCATCGGGGGGATGGTGACATGCGGTTGAGCGACACCGACCACGGCCGCGTCACCGCGGCGGTCACCCAGGCGGAGACCGCGACGACCGGCGAGATCGTCACGATCGTCGCGCGGCAGTCCGATGCGTATCACGACGTGTCGATGCACTGGGGCGTGCTGGCGATGCTGCTGACGCTGGCGTTGCTCGCATATCATCCGGTCGCGGCGGACCATATCTACGCGCGGGTCGATCCCTGGCAGGCGGCACCGCAGGGTGCGCTGTACGTGGTCGCGCTCGTGCTGGTGACCTTAGTGTTCTTGGGCGTACGGCTGGTGCTGGCGTGGACGCCGGCGCGGCTCGCGCTGACCCCGGGCGCGAGCAAGGCGCGGCGCGTGCGGCGGCGGGCTCTGCTCCTGTTCCGGGCGGGGGCCGAGAAGCGGACCAAGGGTTCGACCGGCGTATTGCTGTACCTGTCGCTCGCCGAGCACCGCGCGGAGATCATCGCCGACGATGCGATCCACTCGCGCGTGCCGAACGAGACCTGGGGCGCGGCGATGGCGGCGGTGCTCGCCGGCGTGCGCGACGATCGTCCCGCTGACGGCATGGCAGACGCGGTCGCGCAGATCGGCGCGGTGTTGGCCGAGCATTTCCCAAGAACCGGTGCGCCGGTTAACGAACTTCCGGACAGGCTGATCGAACTATGAGCAAGACCGTATGGACCGGGAAATTCCTGACCGTGCAGACCGAAGGCACGTGGGAATTCGCCGCGCGTCAGGGCGAGATCGCGGCGGCGGTGATCGTCGCGATCGACGACGGCGACGTGATCCTGGTGGAGCAGTTCCGCGTGCCGCTGGGCCGCACGTGTCTCGAACTGCCGGCCGGGCTGGTCGGTGACGAAACCGCGGGCGAGAGCGTGGCGGTCGCCGCCGGCCGCGAGCTGGAGGAAGAGACCGGCTACCGCGCGGACGCGATCGAGGACCTGGGGGTGTTCTATTCGTCGCCGGGGATGACGTCGGAATGCTTCACGCTGGTCCGCGCCACCGGGCTGACCAAGGTGAGCGATGGCGGCGGGGATGGCGACGAGAACATCACCGTGCACCGGGTGGCACTAGCGGATGTGCCGGCGTTCGTGGCCGAGAAGCGGAAGGCGGGGGTGGCGATCGATACCAAGATGCTGCTGATCCTGGCTGGGTCGATCCTCTAACCAATACCTGTTTCCCCGCGAAGGCGGGGACCCAGACTGGACTCCCGCCTTCGCGGGAGAACAAAGAAGCGAGTGCTAGCGGACGCCCAAAGCGTCCATCCCCTCCCGCTTACTTGAAGTTGTCCGCGTAGCTCTGGAGCTTAAGCGTCTTCTGCGGCGCCGGCACGACGGTGTAGCCGAACCCCTCACGCTCGCAGTGCGCAATCGCCGCTTCCGCCGTCGGGAACAGCAACCGCAGCTGGTCGCGCGTGTCGCCGCTGCCGGCCCAGCCGGTGAGCGGGTCGGGGCGCTTGGGCTCCGAGGGTTCGAATTCGAGCTGCCAGGCGTCGGTCCGGTGCTTGCCGGACTGCATGGCGTTCTTGGGGCGCTGGAAGATACGGGCGGTTGGCATGAGCCCCCTTATCGCGAACCGGCGGCCCTTGCATCCGCCTTTTTCGTGCGCAGCGTGGCGGACGCCGCGGCGGGGTCGTCGGGCCAGGGATGCTTGGGGTAGCGCCCGCGCATTTCCTTCGCCACCGCGGTCCAGCTGCCCGCCCAGAAACCGGGGAGATCGCGCGTCGTCTGGATCGGGCGGCCGGCGGGGGATGTGAGGCTCAGCACTAGCGGTACGCGGCGCTCGCCGATCGTCGGATGCACCGCGAGGCCGAACAGGGCTTGCACGCGGAGTTCGACGCGCGGGCCGCCTTCGGCAGCGTAGTCGATCGCGTGCGTGCTGCCGGCGGGGCTGGTGAAATCGGGCGGGGCAAGGCGGTTGATCGTCTGCATCGCGTCCCAGCCGAGCAGATTGCGCAAGGCTTCGGCGAGCGCACCGGGGGCGATCGCGTCGAGTCGGCGCTTGCCGGTCAGGAGCGGTGCGAGCCATTCGTCGACCCGGTCGAGCAGGATCGCGTCGTCGAGTGGTACGCCGGCATAGGCGGCACGGTCGCGGAGGGCCTGCCCGCCGTCACTCCGCGGGAGGAGCGCGAGGCCGTGCTCGCGGACGCCCTCGATGAGTGCGGCGAGGATCGCGTCGGGCTCGGCGCCGCTGTCGGGGCCGCTCGACAGGCGGATCGCCCCGAGGCGGCGTTCGCGCAGCGTCTGGATGCCGCCGGTCGTGGGGTCGAACGTGACGGTGCGGCGGGATTCGATGCGGTCGGCGAAAAGTGTTTCGACGGTGGCCTGGTCGATCGCCACGGCGGAGAGAATGCGCGCGCCGGCCGCCGAGCCCTGCGTATCGGCGACGGCAAGCCATTCGGAGCGGGCGAGCGGCGAGGTCGGGTCGAGCTTGAACCCGCGCCCGCCGACCGAGGCCCAGGTTTCGCCGGACGGGTCACGGCGGCGTGCGACGCGGTCGGGGAAACCAAGCGCAACGCATACTTCTGCTCCCCCTCCCGCAAGCGGGAGGGGGTTGGGGGGTGGACCCGCGCCATCCGCGTTATTTGACGTTGAGGCCGGGCGCCCACCCCCCAGCCCTCTCCCGCTTGCGGGAGGGGGGGCAAGTTTCGCCCACCTATCCGCCATGGCGCGTGCCGCCTGCGCCTTCGAACCGCGTTCGGTTTTCCAGCGGCGGAGGCGGGTTTCCAGGTCGACGTCCTGTCCACCGATGCCGCGTTCGCCTAGCAGGACCGCGATTTGCGCCGCTACATTCGCCAGCCCGCGCTTCCCCGCCCGCAGAAGCATGTGCGCCAGCCTCGGCGGCATCGGCAGCTTGGCGATGGCTCGGCCGTGCGGTGTTGGGCGACCGTCCTCGATCGCCTCCAGCGTCGCCAACCGCGCCATCGCCTCGTCGATCGCGGCGGCAGGGGGCGGGTCGATCCAGCGAAGGTCTCGGGGATCGCCGACGCCCCATAATGCGCAGGCGAGCACCAGCGCGGACAAGTCCGCCTCCAGGATTTCCGGCGGGTCGTAGCGCGGAAGGCCGGCGGTGGCGGCTTCTTCCCACAAGCGATACGCCATCCCCGGTCCGAGCCGCGCGGCGCGGCCGGCGCGTTGGGTGACCGCAGCTTGACTCGCGCGTTCGGTCACCAGCCGCGTCATACCGGCGGCGCGGTCGTAGCGGGGGCGTCTCGCCAACCCCGAATCGACGACGATGCGGATGCCGTCGAGCGTCAGGCTGGTCTCGGCGATGCTGGTGGCGAGCACGACTTTCCGGCGGCCGTCCGGTTCGGGGAGGATCGCGGCGCGCTGGGCTGCGGGATCGAGGCTGCCGTGCAGTTCATGCAGGACGATGTCGTCGGGGAGATTCGCGAGCCGATCAGCGGTGCGCTCGATCTCCGCGACGCCGGGTAGGAACGCGAGCACGCCGCCCTCCGCTTCGCCGAGTGCGCGACGGATGGCGGCGGCGACCGAGTCCTCGATGCGCAACTCGGCTTGGCGGCCGATGTGACGGAGCGTCAGCGGATAGCTTCGGCCTTCGCTCTCGATGACGGGGGCGCCGTCCATCAAGGCTGCAAACCGCGCGCCGTCGAGCGTTGCGGACATCGCGACGATGCGGAGGTCGGGGCGGAAGCCGGCTTGCACGTCGAGCGCCAGCGCGAGGCCGAAATCGCCGTCCAGGCTGCGCTCGTGGACTTCGTCGAACAGGACCGCCGAGACGCCGGCGAGTTCGGGATCGGCCTGGATGCGGGCGACGAAGATGCCCTCCGTGATCACCGTGACGCGGGTTGCGGCGGAGCGCTTGCTGTCCATGCGGGTGGCGTAGCCGAAGGTCTGGCCGATGGGTTCGCCCGCGGTGGAGGCCATCCGTTCGGCGGCGGCGCGGGCGGCCAGGCGGCGGGGGGATAGGAGAAGGATCTCGCCGATGCACCAGGGTTCGGTGAGGAGGGCCGGCGCTACTGCGGTGGTCTTGCCGGCACCCGGGGGGGCGACGAGGACCGCGGAGGTGCGGTCGCGGAGGGTAGCGAGCAGGTCGGGGAGTACGGCTAGGATCGGGAGCGGCGGCGGGGTCATCCGCGCCTGCTGCCACAGTAGCGGGGTTGGCGACAGGTTTTGTGGTTGGGAGCGGTCTGCACTTCTACGGTCATTCCCGCGGAGGCGGGAACCCATATTGGCTGACCTCGCGATGAAGTAGCAGGTGCCAGAGGTTATGGGTCCCCGCCTTTGCAGGAATGACGTGTTCAGATGGAACACCCCCGCCTTCAGCACGGTTGGCGGATCTCGATCAGCCAATCACGTATATTCCATCCCACACCGCCCCGGCGAAGGCCGTTGCGCTCCATTACTGCCACCTCACCAATTGGGCCCCGGCCTTCGCCGGGGTGGTGGACATAAGCAAACGGACTCAGCACCAGCCGAGCTTGGAATAGCAAATCGCTGACGAACGCATTGCGACAGCCCGCCCCGCCCCCCACCACCGAAGGCTGGCAAGCGCCCGCGAACCTGCTAGACGCTGCGCCAGTAATCATGGCGTCCGATCCCTCCCCCATCTCGACGACGGCGACAGGCCGCACTTCCGACCGGCTGCGCGGCAGGGTCGCGCGTGCGTGGGCGAGTCGGTGGACCAAGGCCGCGCTCGTACTCGTCGTGCTCGGCTTCGTCGCGATCTTCGCGTTCTGGTTTGCGGTCATGCGCGACCTGCCATCGGTCGATACGTTGCGCACCTACCAGCCGCCGCTGCCGACCAACGTCCGCGGGATCGATGGCGCACCGATCCACAGCTACGCGCGGGAGCGTCGCGTCGAGCTCAGCTACGCCGAATATCCGCCGCTGCTGGTCAAGGCGTTCCTCGCCGCCGAGGACAAGTCGTTCTTCGAGCACCACGGCGTCGATTATCCCGGCCTCGCCGGCGCGGTGTACGATTATGCGACCAAGCTCGGCACCGGCAAGCGCGCCAAGGGCGGCTCGACGATCACGCAGCAGGTCGCCAAGAACCTGTTGATCGGCAACGCCTATTCGCCGTCGCGCAAACTGCGCGAGGCGGTGCTGGCGTACAAGATCGAGGATACGCTGACCAAGGAGCAGATCCTCGAGCTGTACCTCAACCAAATCGCGCTCGGCCGCAACGCGTTCGGCGTCGAGGCGGCGAGCCACGCCTATTTCGACAAGGAGCTTGATCAGCTCGATCTCGCGCAGATGGCGTATCTCGCGATCCTGCCCAAGGGTCCGTCGAACTACGATCCGGTGCGCAACACCGAGAAGGCGATGACGCGGCGCAATTACGTGCTGAACCGGATGCTCGACAACGGCTTCATCACGCGCGCGCAGCATGACCAGGCGAATGCCGAGCCGCTCGGCGCGGTGATGCGCCGCACACCGAAATTCGAGAGCGTCGGCGGCTATTTCGTCGAGGAAGTCCGTCGCCAGCTGATGGCGAAGTTCGGCGAAAACGCGAAAGACGGTCCGTACAGCGTCTATTCGGGCGGGCTGTGGGTGAGGACCTCGTTCGACGCGAAGTTGCAGGATCTGGCGCAGCAGGCCTTGCGTGATGGGCTGGTGCGGTTCGACAGCGGACGCGGCTGGAACGGTCCCATTCGTCATGTCGAGATCGAGGACGACAACTGGCTCCAGCCTCTGCTCAACAGCAATATCGCGCTCGATTATCGCGACTGGGTCGCGGCGATCGTAACGGGCAAGGACGGCAACGCCTGGAGCCTCGGCTTCCGCACCGGCAAGACCGGCACGCTGCCGCGCTATGCGGCGCAGATGCCGGTACGCGGCAAGGGCGGCAACGCGTTCGGCGCGATCAAGACGGGCGATATCATCGCGGTAGCGCCCGACGGCGGCGAGTTCTCGCTGCGGGCGATCCCCAAGGTCTCGGGCGCGTTCGTCGTCGAGGAGCCGGCGTCGGGCCGCGTGCTGGCGATGCAGGGCGGCTTCGACGACCGGTTGCAGGCGTTCAACCGCGCGACGCAGGCGATGCGCCAGCCGGGGTCGACGATCAAGCCGATCGTCTATTCCGCCGCGCTCGACAACGGCATGACCCCCGCGTCGATCATCATCGATGGGCCGTTCTGCGTCTATCAGGGCGCGCGGCTGGGGCAGAAATGCTTCCGCAACTTCGGCAATTCGCGCGGGTCCGGCCCGCACACGATGCGCTGGGGCATCGAACAGTCGCGCAACCTGATGACGGTGCGCGCCGCCGCGCAGACCGGCATGCCGAAGGTGGTCGCGACGATCAAGAAGATGGGCGTTGGCGATTACGCGCCGTATCTGTCCTACGCGCTCGGCGCCGGCGAGACGACTGTCGGGCGGATGGTCAACGCGTATTCGATCCTCGCCAACAACGGCAAGGGCGGCCCGCCGTCGCTGATCGACTTCGTCCAGGATCGCCACGGCAAGGTGATCTGGCCGGAGAACTGGCGGCCGTGCGATCGCTGCAACGCGCCCGACTGGGACGGCAAGCCGATGCCGCGGCCGATTACGCGCCAGCGTCAGGTGCTCGACGCGATGACCGCCTACCAGATGGTCCACATCACCGAGGGCGTAGTCCAGCGCGGCACTGCGGTGACGTTGCGCGATCTCGATCGGCCGATGTTCGGCAAGACGGGCACGAACAACGGTCCGACCGACGTGTGGTTCGTCGGCGGCACGCCGCAGTTCGTCGGCGGGCTGTATATCGGGTTCGACACACCGAAGAACCTTGGCGGTGCAGCACAGGGCGGCACGCTCGCCGCGCCGATCTTCAAGCAGTTCGCGGTCAAGGCGTATGAGGATTTGCCCAAGCTGCCGTTCCGTGCCCCCGCCGGGATCCGCATGGTCCGGATCGATCGCGGCAGCGGCCGGCCGGTCTATGGCACGTGGCCCGATACCAGCGATCCGAAACCCGCGGTAATCTGGGAGGCGTTCAAGCCCGAAAGCGAACCGCGCCGGGCCGCACGGCGCGCGGATATAGCCCCCACGGCTGCTACGACGACGACCGCGGTGAAGAAGGCCGAAGCGCCGCGCGACAGCGATTTCTTGCAAAGACAAGGCGGAATCTACTAGCGCGCTTATATAGACGTCATCCCGGCGCCCGCCGGAGACCCGCCCCGCTCGCTTGGGACGGCGATCCCGGCCTCCGCTGGGACGACGAAATTTCCCGGCCTCCGCTGGGACGACGGAATTTTTGGAGAATATCATGCGCGCCGAAGCGCAGGCTCACGTAGACACCATCAACGACGCGCTGGCGCTGCTGCGCCGCTTCCTCGACTGGGACCGCGCGCTGCGTCGTCTCGACGAGCTGAACGCGCGCGTCGAGGATCAGGCGCTCTGGTCCGATCCCAAGGCCGCACAGGAGGTGATGCGCGAGCGTCGTCGTCTCGACGAGGCGATCAGCGCGACGCGCGCGATCCAGAGCGAGCTTAGCGACACCGCCGAGCTGATCGAGATGGCCGAGGCCGAGGGCGATACCGAGATGGAGGCGGACGGCGTCGCCGCGCTCGCCGAACTCGCCGCGCGTGCCGACAAGGACAAGATCAAGGCGTTGCTCGCGGGCGAGGCCGATGCCAACGATACCTATATCGAGGTCAACGCGGGCGCCGGCGGGACCGAGAGCCAGGACTGGGCCGGCATGCTCAGCCGAATGTATTCGCGCTGGGGCGAGCGCCACGGGCTGAAGGTCGAGCTGGTCGACCAGCATTCGGGCGAGCAGGCCGGAATCAAGTCCGCCACGCTGCTGCTAAAGGGCGAAAACGCCTACGGTTACGCCAAGACCGAGAGCGGCGTGCACCGGCTCGTGCGGATCAGCCCGTACGATTCGGCGGCGCGGCGGCACACGTCGTTCGCCAGCGTCTGGGTGTACCCGGTCGTCGACGACAATATCGAGGTCGAGTATAACGAGAGCGACCTGCGCATCGACACGTACCGCGCGTCGGGCGCCGGTGGTCAGCACATCAACACGACCGATTCGGCGGTGCGCATCACGCACATTCCGACCGGCATCGTCGTGCAGTGCCAGAACCAGCGCTCGCAGCACAAGAACAAGGCCGAAGCCTACAACCAGCTCCGCGCGCGTCTGTACGAGCGCGAACTGGCGATCCGCGAGACTGCGGCGAACGCCGAGAACGCCGGCAAGACCGACATCGGCTGGGGTCACCAGATCCGCAGCTACGTGCTCCAGCCGTACCAGATGGTGAAGGACCTGCGCACCGGCGTGGTGTCGACCAGCCCGTCGGACGTTCTCGACGGCGACCTCGAGATGTTCATGGCGGCGGCGCTGTCGCAGCGCGTGACCGGCGAGGCCGTCGAGGTGGAGGACGTCGATTGAGCTTGCGGGGTGTCCTTGCCCTGATGGTCCTGCCGATGCTCTCGCTGGCAGCGTGCGACGGCAGCAAGCCGCTGATCAAGCGCGAGACCAAGGAGCCGGTGTTCCCCGCCGCGGACCGTCCGGTCGCGTCGATCGTCTCGGCGCGCTGGTCGAACGAGGAAGCGCGCGACCGGCTCAACGAGGCTGGCGAGGTGATGAACAAGGCCGAGATCCGCAGGGGCATGACGGTCGCGGACATCGGCGCGGGCGAAGGCTATTACACGATCCGCATGGCCGCCCGCGTCGGCAAGACCGGCCGCGTGCTGGCCGAAGACATCCTCCCCGCCGTCCGCGACCAGCTGGCCGAACGCGTCGCGCGCGAGGACCTGGCGAACGTCAGCGTGAAACTCGGCGAGGCGAACGACCCCAAGTTGCCGGAGGCGAGCTTCGACCGGGTCGTGATGGTCCACATGTATCACGAGATCGAGCAGCCCTACGAATTCCTGTGGCGGCTGCGGCCGTCGCTGAAGCCCGACGGGCTGGTGGTGGTGGTCGACGCGAACCGCCCGACGCAGAACCACGGCACGCCGCCCGCGCTGTTGAAATGCGAGTTCGCGTCGGTGGGGTATACGCAGGTCGACATGGACGACATGCCCTCCGCCGGAGGGTATCTCGCGACGTTCCGCGCGACCGGCCCGCGGCCCGCGCCGGAAGCGATTCGGGCGTGCCGGCTGAAGTGATGTCGGCTTTGGCGTCGCGATCCGAGGCGCTAATTTAATCGATTGCACCACCCCGGCGGAGGCCGGGGCCCAATTGGAAAGGTCGGAGTAACTGCAAACTGCGCGTAGTTGGCAACGTCCCCCAATTGGGCCCCGGCCTTCGCCGGGGTGGTGCGTTTGGGGTTAGTGTTCCTCACACCACGCCCATCGCGCGGAGGCTGGTCACTCTGTTCCCTGCGATCACCAGGTGATCGAGCAACACCACCTCCAACGTCCGCAACCCCGCCGCCAGCGCCCGCGTGAACGCGACGTCCCGCGCGCTCGGCGTGGCATCCCCGCTCGGATGGTTGTGCGCGATGAGCACCCCATGAGCACCGAACGCCAGCGCATCCACCGCGACCGTCCGGATCGAGATCGTCACCTGATCCCGCCCCCCGACGACATGCCGCATCCCGAGAAGCCTCCGATCCGGATCAAGATACGCGACCGCTACCGTCTCGACCGTGGCATCACGCAAGCTGGCGAACAGCGCGCGCGCCGCAGCGAGGTCAGCAATACGAGGGGAAGGCACGGGCGACGGCGGCACATACTCGCCTGCCCCGCGACACCGGCGACCGCACGCGCAACTACATCCGCTTGAGCCCCCGCCACCGCATCGCTACGCAAACCCGATGCGCCAATATCTAGACCTCATGGACCGCGTGCTCTCGACCGGCGTCGAGACGATGGACCGCACCGGCACCGGCACGCTCAGCGTGTTCGGCGCGCAGATGCGGTTCGATCTCGCGCAGGGCTTCCCCGTGCTCACCACCAAGAAGCTCCACCTCCGCTCGATCATCGTCGAGCTCCTCTGGTTCCTGCGCGGCGACACCAACGTCCGCTGGTTGCAGGAGCGCAAGGTCGCGATCTGGGACGAATGGGCGGACGAGAACGGCGATCTCGGCCCGGTCTATGGCAAGCAATGGCGCGACTGGGTCGCCGCGGACGGCCGCCACATCGACCAGATCGCCGAGCTGATCGACCAGATCAAGACGAACCCCGCCTCGCGCCGCCAGATCGTCAGCGCGTGGAACCCGGGCGACCTGCACGCGATGGCGCTCGCGCCGTGCCACTGCCTGTTCCAGACACACGTCGCGAACGGCAAGCTCTCGCTCCAGCTCTACCAGCGCTCGGGCGACATCTTCCTCGGCGTGCCGTTCAACATCGCCAGCTACGCGCTGCTCACGCACATCCTCGCGCAGCAATGCGGGCTCGAGGTCGGCGAGTTCATCTGGACCGGCGGCGATTGCCACCTCTATTCGAACCATCTGGAGCAGGCGCAACTGCAACTGACGCGCTCGCCCGGACCTCTCCCGCGCCTCGAAATTCTCCGGAAGCCGGACTCGATCGACGCCTACGAGTATGAGGATTTCGTCCTCCACGACTATGTCGCGCAAGCGCACATCAAGGCCCCCGTCGCGGTCTGACCAGAGAGCGACCCCGCGGCAGCGCCGCGCGACCGAATCGCAATAGGAACCGCCGGCAGCGCGCGCGGTTCAGATGCGCATGGATATCACACAGCTCATTCTCGACGAACACGCGCAGCAGCGTGCACTGTTCGCGCAGATCGATTCGATCGACGCCAAGGACACCGAGGCGCTGTCGGCGCTCTGGACCCGCCTCAAGAACCTGCTCGACGCGCATGCCGAGGCGGAGGAGCGCTTCTTCTACCCGCGGTTGATGAAGATCGGCACCGGCGGCAATGACGCCGACTCGGCCGCCGAGGAGACCGAGGACGCGATCGAGGATCACAACGACATCCGCGACACTGGTGAAGCGGTCGACAAGCACCCGGTCGGATCGGACGCATGGTTCGCAGCGGTCGGCGAGTGCAACAAGGCGAACAGCGATCACTTGGCGGAGGAAGAGCGCCAGGGTCTCACCGACTTCCGCAAGCATGCGACGCTGGAGGAGCGGCATGAGCTTGGCGTACGGTTCGCGGCGTTCGAGGCCAACCACCTCAACGGGGTGAAGGTCGTCGACAAGGATCCCGAGGCGTATGTGAAGGAACACGCCGCTTAGAAGCCTTAAGCGATCACATCGGCCGTTTGGGGCGCATCTTATTTTGAATAATTTTATCCACAGTTTTGCCCACCGAGATACAGCCACGGCTTACCGTTTTAGGATTCACATGTTGCACCGTGTGTGTCAGAGGAAGCTGACACACACGGGTTTTTGCCAATGCGTCAACTGACGTCTATCGTTGCAGTAAATAGGGAAGGCATCATTGGATGCCGGAATTCGCTGCCTTGGCGCGTTAAATCCGATCTCGCTTTCTTCAAAAGCATGACCTCAAATAACGTCGTTTTGATGGGGCGGAAAACTCACGATTCGCTCGGTAGATGCCTACCAAACAGGCACAATATTGTCTTAAGCAAACAGTTCCATCTATTTGAAGACAAACCAGATTGCGTGCTTCGTGAAGGAATAGTCGAAGGCATCGCTGAAGCTGAAATAGCACCCAGCCGTTTTTCGGAAATATTCGTAATCGGCGGATCGACGATGTATTCGCAGTTTCACGACATTGTTGACCGCTATCTAATCACCATCGTGGATAAATCAGTATCTGATGGCGATGCGTTTTTTGATCTGAGCCTTTTTGACCAGCCGCTCCAGTGGTCGATTAATCGCATGGTACAGAAAACGCAGGGTGAAAACGATGAAGCACCGTATGAGATTTTTGAACTAGTTGCTAAAGATTCAGACGATCGCAAAACTCGCAGAGCGGAAGCGATAGATTCTCTGCGCTCAAAGCGAATGGACAAAAATGGTGTGAACCGTCGGTTACGCACGGCATCAGCGGATACGTCACAGTCGCCTGCTTTTAGCTGGACGTGACGCTCAACCAACAAGCTAGCGCGATAATCGCCTCCCCCCTATAGCCCGCGCATGCAACGGCTCGACGGTGGCGCCTCCCTCCCTTCGTATCTGGCGAACGGGATCGTCGCGCTGGGGAATTTCGATGGATTTCACCTCGGTCACCAGGCGGTGGTCGCGCGCGCGGTCGCCTGGGCGCGGGCCGAGGGGCGTCCGGCGCTGGTGGCGACGTTCGATCCGCATCCGGTCCGCCATTTCCGCCCCGATACCGCGCCGTTCCGCCTGACCACGCTCGATCAGCGCCAGCAGCTTTTCAAGAAGGCCGGCGCCGATGCGATGGTCGTGTTCAATTTCGACGGCGATCTCGCCGCGCTGACCGCCGAACGCTTCATCACCGAGCGGCTCGAACGCAACCTCCGGGTAGCGGGGGTCGTCACCGGCCAGGACTTCACCTTCGGCAAGGGCAAGGCCGGCACCGTCCGCACGCTCGCCTCGCGTGGGCCCGCGCACGGATTTCGCGCCGAAACGGTGAGCGCGATCGAACTGGAGGGCGAGACCGTCTCGTCCACCCGCATCCGCGAGGCGCTGCGCACTGGCGACATGGCCACCGCCACCCGCCTGCTGACGCGCCCGTTCGCGATCCAGGGCTTCGTCCAGCACGGTGACAAGGTCGGCCGCACGATCGGCTATCCGACCGCCAATCTCGACATGGGCAATTACCTGCGCCCCGCCTACGGGATCTACGCGGTGACCGGGCGGCTGGAGGACGGTCGCGTGCTCAAGGGCGCCGCGAACCTCGGCATCCGCCCGAGCTTCGATCCGCCCAAGGAACTGCTCGAGCCGCATTTCTTCGATTTCGGCGAAGACCTGTACGGCCAGCGGATCGAGGTTGCGCTGATCGAGTATCTCCGCCCCGAGGCGAAATTCGCCAACCTCAATGCGCTCATTACCCAGATGGACGCCGACTGCGCGCGCGCGCGGACGATCTTGGCATAACCGCGCCCCTCTCCGCGAGGGAGAGGGATGGCAACGTGAGCCGCTACCGGCTACAGCCCGGCCCACTTATGACCGATACTCCTGCGCCCGCCCGCGATTACCGCGATACCGTCTTCCTGCCGAAGACCGACTTCCCGATGAAGGCGGGCCTCGCCGCCAAGGAGCCGGCGATCCTGGAGCGCTGGGCGAAGCTCGGCATCTACGACCGGTTGCGCGAACAGCGGCTCGGGCGCGAGCGGTTCATCCTGCACGACGGCCCGCCCTACGCGAACGGCGACATCCACATGGGCCACGCGATGAACAAGGTCCTGAAGGACATCATCGTCCGCTCGCAGTCGCTGATGGGCAAGGACGCGCCCTACGTCCCCGGCTGGGACTGCCACGGCCTGCCGATCGAGTGGAAGGTCGAGGAAGCGTATCGCGCCAAGAAGCTCGACAAGGACGACGTCCCGGTCGACCAGTTCCGCGCCGAATGCCGCGCCTATGCCGAGAAATGGGTCGCCGTGCAGAAGGCCGAGTTCGAGCGGCTCGGGGTTATGGGCGACTGGGCCGATCCGTATCTGACGATGAAGTACGAGGCCGAGGCCGCGATCGTCGGCGAGCTGCTCAAGTTCGCCGAGAGCGGCCAGCTGTACCGCGGCGCCAAGCCGGTGATGTGGTCGCCGGTTGAGAAGACCGCCCTCGCCGAGGCGGAGGTCGAGTATGAGGACATCGCTTCCACTCAAATTGACGTCGCGTTCGAGATCGACTCTGCGCCGAACGCTCCCGAATTGGAGGGCGCCTATGCGGTGATCTGGACGACGACGCCGTGGACGATCCCGGTGAACCAAGCGCTGAGCTATGGGCCTGAGATCGAGTATGTGCTGGTCGCGGACGGAGATCGTCGCTTCCTGATCGCAGATGCGCTGATCGACAGCTTTTTTGCCCGTACCCTCCCCTCCCGTCATCCCGGCGGAGGCCGGGACCCACTTACCAACGGGGGAGACCGCGGTGAGGTGGGCCCCGGCCTCCGCCGGGGTGACGGAGAGGAGGGTGGCGTTGCCATCCTTTGGCGCGGAAAGGGCTCCGACCTCGCCGACGCAACCGCACGCCACCCGATGCACGCACTCGGCGGGTTCTTCGCGAAGCCGCGCCCGTTCCTCCCCGGCGAGTTCGTCACGACCGACGCGGGCACCGGGCTCGTCCACATGGCGCCGGACCACGGCGAGGACGATTTCGAACTCTGCAAGCAATACGGCATCGACCCGGTCTTCGCGGTCGACGGCGCGGGGATGTACCGCGCCGACTGGGCGTGGCTCGGTGGCCAGGGCAGCGTCATCAACAAGAAGTTCGTGAGCGCCGACGGTCCGATCTGCACGGACCTGCGCGAGGCTGGTGCGTTGCTCGCGGCGAGCGACGACTTCAAGCACAGCTACCCACATTCGTGGCGCTCGAAGGCGAAAGTGATCTTCCGCGCGACCCCGCAATGGTTCATCCCGATGGATGCGTCTTCTGCTCCCTCTCCCCTGCGGGGAGAGGGTCGGGGTGAGGGGCAGCCCAGCAATGCTGCGCCCGGAACAACCCCTCACCCCAGCCCTCTCCCCGACGGGGAGAGGGAGCCAGGCAACGGCGCCACGCTCCGCGAGATCGCGCTCGACGCGATCGCCGCCACCACCTGGATCCCCGCACGCGCGGAAAACCGGATCACGTCGATGGTGCAGGGCCGCCCCGACTGGGTCATCTCGCGCCAGCGCGCCTGGGGCGTCCCGATCGCGCTGTTCGTGAACCGCCTCACCGGCCAGTATCTCAACGATCCCGCCGTCAACGCGCGCATCGTCGAAGCCTTCCGCGAGAACGGCGCAGATGCGTGGTATGCGGACGGCCATCAGGCGCTGCTTGGCCCCGACTACGACCTCGCCGACTATGAGGTTGTGAAGGACATCCTCGACGTCTGGTTCGATTCCGGCTGCACGCACGTCTTCACCGTCGAAGCACGCTACGGCGAAGGCACGCGCGCCAACCTCTATCTCGAAGGCTCGGACCAGCATCGCGGCTGGTTCCAGTCGTCGCTGCTCGAAAGCTGCGGCACGCGCGGTCGCGCACCATACGACGCGGTCCTCACCCACGGCTTCGCGCTCGACGGCCAGGGCCGGAAGATGTCGAAGTCGCTCGGCAACGTCGTCGATCCGCTCAAGATCATCGGCGAATCCGGCGCGGACATTCTGCGCATGTGGGTCGCCTCGACCGACTATTTCGACGACGTGAAGATCGGCAAGGAGGTGCTCGCCACCGCCTCCGACGCGTACCGCAAGCTGCGCAACACGTTCCGCTACATGCTCGGCGCGCTCGAAGGCTTCGACGATTCGGAGCGCGTCGCGGTGTCCGACATGCCCGAGCTCGAGCGCTACGTCCTCCACCGCCTCGGCATGATCGACACCGAACTGCGCCAGGCCGCCGAAGCCTACGAGTTCAACCGCTACACGCGCCTGCTGACCGACTTCGCGAACGAGGACCTGTCCGCGTTCTTCTTCGATATCCGCAAGGACTCGCTCTATTGCGACGCGCCGACCGACATCAAGCGCCGGTCGTACCGCACCGTCCTCGACGTGCTGTTCCACGCGCTGGTCCGCTACGCCGCGCCGGTGCTCTGCTTCACCGCGGAAGAAGTGTGGCAGTCGCGCTTTCCCAACGACGACAGCTCGGTGCACTACCTCGAATGGCCGTCGCTGCCCGAGGTGGAGGATGGCGTCGAAGTCGGGAAGAAGTGGACGCAGATCCGTGCACTTCGCGAAACGGTTACCGAAGCGATCGAACCCATGCGTCGCGAAAAGACCGTGCGTTCGAGTTTGGAGGCAGAGGTCACGATCAAATCGATGTCGTCTCTCGCGCCGACTGAAGCTGCGGAATTGGCCGAAGCATTCATCGTCGCCAAGGTCACGCCGGGCGACGCGGTCACCGTAACGCGCACCGACTTCCACAAATGCGGCCGCTGCTGGCGCCACCTCCCCGAGGTGACCGTCGATGGCGAACTCTGCAACCGATGCGACGAGGTAGTGGCCGATGCGTAACCTGCCCAAAGCCGGGTTCGGCGCTGCGATCGCGCTGTTCCTCGCCGACCAGCTCAGCAAATGGGCGGTGACCAAGCCGCTCGGGATCGATTCGCTCGGCGACTCGCAGACGATCACCTCGTTCTTCGACCTGCGCTTCGTCCCCAACATCGGCATCTCGCTCGGGCTGCTGCCCGCCGACGGCCACCTGACCCGCTGGGCGCTGGTGCTGCTGACCGGCGCGATCGCGGTCGGCGTCGCGGTGTGGATGACGCGCGAGAAGAACCCCGCCGACCAGGTCGCGCTCGGCTTCGTGCTGGGCGGTGCGATCGGCAATATCCTCGACCGGATCCGGCTCGGTTATGTGGTCGATTTCTGCGACCTGCATATCGGCGAATGGCGTCCGTTTTTGGTCTTCAATGTCGCCGATGCAGCGATTACTGTCGGCGTGCTCGTCCTGCTTGTTCGGGCGCTCCTCGTGCGCGAGAAGCCCCCTGTGGAGAATTCCCATGCGTAAGTTCGTACCCCTGGCCGCCGGGCCCGTCGTCGCCTTGGCGAGCGCCGTCGTCCTCCTGTCCGGCTGTGCGACGAGCAAGAGCCTCGATCGTGCGCGTCCCGACGAGTTCGCAGTCGCACGCCAGGCGCCGCTGGTCATCCCGCCCGACTTCGCGCTGGTCCCGCCGCAGCCCGGCGCCGCCCGCCCGCAGGATACCGCGGCCAACGCGCAGACGCTCGACGCCCTGTTCGGCGGCACCGCAGCACGCAGCCCCGCCGAGACCGGCGTGCTCAACGACGCCGGTGCCGATTCGGACGATCCCGGCATCCGCTCGAGCGCGGGCGATCCCGACACCACTGTCGTCGACAAGGGCAGCACGACACGCGACATCGTTGCCGCCCCCGAAGGCGACGGCCAGGACGCGCGCGCCAAGGCGAACTGATCGGGGTTTTCCCGTCGTACGAAAAAGGGCGGCTCCTCGCGGGGCCGCCCTTTTTCGTGTCTGCCGGTCTCGTTCCGCCGCCCCACTCCCGTCATCCTGACGAAAGTCAGGATCCAGAGCCACGAACGGAACGCCTGCGGCTCTGGATCCTGGGTCAAGCCCAGGATGACGGTTCCGGTATTGCGGAACCTCTACCCGTCTTGTTCTCCCGCGAAGGCGGGAGCCCAGACTGGGTCCCCGCCTTCGCGGGGAAACACGGTTCGGGGGAGACCTCTCCTCAGAGCGATCAGAATGCCGCGGTCAGCGACACCAGTACCTTGCCGCCGGCGATCGAACCGGTGCCATCCTGGCCCCGGCTGAAGCTTGGCTGGAGATACGCCGATTCGCGCTTCGAGATATCGGTGTCGACATAGGCGACCCCCAGCGTGAGCGGCGTCGTCGGGATCACGTAATCCGCACCGAGCAGCCAGTCCCAATACTCACCCGTCGGCGACACGCTGGTCGCGAACGGCCCGAGGCCCTTGTTGCCGCGCGAATAGCCGACATGCGCCTTCACGGTCACGCCGGTGGTCGGGATCCCGCTGCTGACGTCGCCCCACAGATAGAGGTTGTCGTCCTTGGCGTTGACGCGGTCGTACACCCCGTTCGCGGCCGACGTACCGTTGGTGTACCACGGCCCCAGTGCCTGCTGTTTGGGCGCATAGGCGACGCCCGCGAGCAACGCGACCGGGCCGGCGGTGCCCGACAGCTTGGCATAGGGCTCGATGAAGTCGGTGTTGTCGAAGCCGCCCGGATACATGTACCAAGTCGCACCGACATCGAGCGCGCCGCCACCGACCGGCACCTTGTACCCGGCGATCAGGTCGAGCTCCATGTTGGCGCCGCCGAACGTGCCCCAGCCGGACAGGTTCGACGCCCAGGTCCCGATGTACACGCCGCTCTTGTGCGCGATCGTGATGCCGCCTTGGACGGCGAGGTTCTCGTCCGACTGCGACACGCCGCGGAAGCGATAGTCGCTGACGAGACCGACCGAGCCCGTGACCGTAACCTCCTTGGGAGGCGCGGTATCGTCCTGCGCGAACGCTGGCGTTGCGGCAGCCAAAGCAATGCCGCCGAGAAGAAGTGTGGTGAAGCGCATCGTTTCCCTTTCGATACCGGAAGTCGATGTCCGCCCTGCATCCGCGGACGCCGCATCTTTAGGGGCCGAACCCCAGCGCGGTCTTTCCGACGATGACATCGGGATGACAGCGCATGGTGCAGCGCACAAGCGAATCTTGCGTACAATCGGGCTTTGACAGCACGCATGTTGCGCATGCGCCACAGTGTCGCTGGATAGCCGGCGCGGGCCGCACGTACGTCTCAGCGCGCCACGATGCTGATCGAACGCCGTTTTTCCCAGCCTTCGCGCTCCAGTTCCGGAGTGACCACGTCAATCTCGGGATATCCGATGCAGAGATACGCGACGAGCTGCCACGTCTCGGGCACGTCCAGAATCTCACGGATCCGCGAGGGGTCGAGGATCGAGACCCAGCCGAGGCCGATCCCGTGTGCGCGCGCCGCTAGCCAGACCGTGTGCACCGCGATGACAGCGGAATAGGCGACGCTCTCGGGCATGGTCCGGCGGCCGAGACCGTGGCCCTGCGCCGGGTCGGGTTCGACGAACACCGCGACATGACACGGCGCCTGTTCGAGCCCGGCGAGCTTGAGCCGCGCGTAGTTGGCCACCCGCGTCTCGTCCTGCGTCGCCAGCGCCGCCGCATTGCACATCTCGAAATCGGCGCGGACCGCGGCGCGGCGTGCGGGGTCGTCGACCGTGACGAACCGCCACGGCTGGCTGAGTCCGACCGACGGGGCGGCGTTCGCCGTCTCTAGCAACCGGTCGAGCAACCCGACCGACAACGCATCGCGACGAAACCGTCGGACGTCTCGGCGCCAGCGGAACAGCGCGTCCAGCTCGGCCTGGAACGCGGGGCCGAAGATGGGGGCGTCGGCCTCCCGCGCGGACACGCCTCGATCGGAAATCGTCTAGACCTTTGTGGCAGAGAAGGCGGCGAGCCCGGCTTCGAGATCGGCGATCAGGTCGGCGGGGTCTTCGAGGCCGATCTGGAGGCGGACCAGGGGGCCGACAGCGGTGCGCTGGGTGACGGTGCGGTGGCGGTGCGGGTCGGCGGGGATGGCGAGGCTTTCGAAGCCGCCCCAGCTATAGCCGATTCCGAACAGCTGCAGCGCGTCGATCAGCGCAGCGCGGGACGCCTCGTCACCACCGTTCAGGACGAACGAGAAGAGGCCGCTGGAGCCCTTGAAGTCGCGGACGAACAGGTCGTGGCCGGGGCAGTCGGGGAGCGCCGGGTGGAGGACCTGCGCGACTTCGGGCCGCGATTGCAGCCATTTGGCGATGGTGAGCGCGCTCGACTGATGCTGCGCGAGGCGGACCGCCATCGTACGCAAGCCGCGGCTGCCGAGCCAGCAATCGTCGGGGCTGGCGACCTGGCCGAGCTGGAAACTCGTCTCGCGCAGTTTCTTGAAATGGCCGGGGGCTGCGGTGACCGAGCCGAGCATGACGTCCGAGTGGCCGACGACATACTTGGTGCCGGCGAGGATCGTGAGGTCGACGCCGTGCTCGATCGCGGGGAAGAACAGCGGGGTCGCCCAGGTGTTGTCGAGCAACGTCGTCACGCCGCGCGCCTTGGCGGCGGCGACGATCGCGGGGACGTCCTGCACCTCGAAGCTCAAGGAGCCGGGGCTTTCCATGAAGATCGCCCGCGTCTTGTCGCCAATCAGGTCAGCGATGCCCGCGCCGATCATCGGGTCGTAATAGCGCGTGGTGATGCCGAACCGCTTGAGCAGTCCGCCAGCCATCCCGCGCGTCGGGTCATAGGCGCTGTCGACCAGCAGCAGCTCATCGCCGGGCGACAGCACCGACAGCAGAGCCGCCGCGATCGCCGCGACGCCCGAGCAATAGAGGAACGTCCCCTCCGCGCCGGGCTCCAGCGAAGTCAGCGCGTCGGCAAGACTCCACTGCGTCGGCGTACCCTTCCGCCCGTAGAACAGCCGGTGATGCGTATCGCGCGTGGCGCTTTCGCGGAGATGGCCGACCGAATCATAAAGGATGGTCGAGGCGCGCCAGACCGGCGGGCTTACGATGCCCTGAGTCCATTCCGGGCGACGACCGGCGAGGACGACCTTGGTCGCGTCGCCGACCGGCTTGTTCGTATCGCTCATGCCGTTCCTGTCGCCTTGGGTGTCTCGGGATCGCCGCCCCATTCTGACCAGCTGCCGTCGTACAGCGCCGCATCGTTGCCGAGCAGGTGTGCGCCGAACGCGAGTACCGACGCGGTGATGCCCGAGCCGCAGGTCATCACGATCGGCTTCGCCAGGTCGATGCCCGCCTTGTCGAACTCGGCCTTCAGCGCGTCGCCGGTCTTCCAAGTCTCATCGGCGTTGAATACCGCGCCTTGGGGCAGGTTCTTCGAGCCCGGTATATGCCCCGGCGCGGTGCCCGGCCGCGGGTCTTCCTCCGCACCGGTGAAGCGCGCCGCCGAGCGCGCGTCGAGCACCTGCTCCGCCCCGCTTGCGACGTTCGCCTTCATCTGCTCGAGATCGCGCACGCCCTTCAGGTCCGCCCATGTCGTGAAGTGACGATGCCGCGGCGTCTCCTTCCCCGACACGGTCTCGCGCCCTTCGGCCTGCCACTTGGCGAACCCGCCATCCAGGATCGCGACGTTGTGCGCGCCGAACAGCCGCAGCATCCACCACGCGCGCGCCGCCGTATGCCAGGGGGAGCTGTCGTACAGCACGATCCGGCTGCCATCGCCGAGTCCCAGCGTCTGCATCCGGCTCGCGAACTTCTCCGCCGAGGGCAGAGTATTCGGCAGGTCGCTGTCGGTATCGCGCAACTCGCTGAGGTTCATGAACACGGCGCCGGGAATATGCGCCGCCTCATACTCCGCCCCCGCATCGCGGCCCTCGGCGTAGGTCGCGTCGACGATCCGCAGATCGCCCAAGCCTGATGCCGCGCCCAGTTCGTTCGCCAGCCAATCGGTGCTTACCAACGCGTCCATATGCGGCTCCTTGTGCTCGATCGGTCAGTAGCCAGCCGGGCCGCTCGCGTCGAGGGAGGCGAGGAACCCCGCCGCCTGCGCGCGCGTCGCCTCGCGGTCCGCATCGGACTGTTTCGCCCAGTTGCGATACGGCATCGCCAGCCGGTTGTTGCGCCCGAGCTTGTCCTCGTGCCGCGCGAGAAAATCCCAGTACAGCGCGTTGAACGGACACGCATCGGGCCCGATCCGCTGCTTCACATTATATCGGCACGTCCCGCAATAATCGGACATCCGGTCGATATACGCGCCCGACGAGATATACGGCTTAGACCCCAACAAGCCGCCATCGCCGAACTGGCTCATCCCCAGCGTGTTGGGCAGCTCGACCCATTCATACGCGTCGACATACACCTCGAGATACCAGAGGTGCACCTTGGCCGGGTCCGCGCCGATCAGCAGCGCGAAATTGCCCGTCACCATCAGCCGCTGGATATGGTGTGCGTGCGCGGTGTCCAGCGTCTGGCCGATCGCCTCGCGCAGGCAGTGCATGTCGGTCTCGCCGGTCCAGTACCAGCCGGGCAACTCACGGTGATGGTCGAGGAAGTTGCGCTCGACGTAATCCGGTCCCTCGCGCCAGTAGATCCCGCGCATATATTCGCGCCAGCCGATGATCTGGCGGATATACCCCTCGACCGCGTTCAGCGGCGCCCGCCCGGCGCGATATTCCGCCTCCGCCCGACGGCACAAATCGAGCGGATCGAGCAGCCCCGAATTGATGTACGGCGACAAAATCGAGTGCCACAGATGCCGCTCGCCGGTGAGCATCGCATCCTCGTAGTCACCGAACTGCGCGAGCGCGTGCTTGAAGAAATTCGCCGCCTGCCGCTCCGCATCCTTCGCGGTCACGGCGTATTCGAACCCGTCGAGGCTCCCCGGATGATCCGCGAACCTCTCCGCCACCAGCGCCAGCACACCTTGCGTGATCGCGTCCGGCTTGAACACCAGCGGACGCGGCATCAGCAGGTCGTTCTTCGCGGGCTTGCGGTTCTCCTTGTCGAAGTTCCAGCGATCGCCCTCGGGCTTGCCGGCGGTCATCAACAGCCCGGTGCGCGTCCGCATCTGGCGATAGAACCACTCCATCGTCAGCGTCTTCCGCTCCGCCGCCCACGTCTCGAAATCGGCATGGCTGGCGAGGAAGCGGTCGTCGCTGCGGATCTCGACCGGGATGCCGAACAGCGTCTCCCAGCTTTCGAGCATCGCCATCACGCGCCACTCGCCACCCTCGGTGACGACGATCCGCTCGGGATCATGCCGTACGACCGCGCGCGCGATATCGCCGGTGAAGCTGCCGGCGTTGTCGGGGTCGTCGAGCTTGGCGTATTCGACCGTCCACCCGGCCTCGCGCAGCGCCTCGGCGTGGTGCCGCATCGCCGACAGGATATACGCGATCTTGCGCTTGTGGTGGCGGACATAGGTCGTCTCTTCGTCGACCTCCATCATCAGCACCACGGTCGTCGCCGGATCGCAGTCCCGCAGCGACGCGATGTCGATAGTGAGCTGGTCGCCTAGGATCGGTACGAGTGTGCTGACGGTCACTTTGCGGCCCCCATCGCTACTAGCATGCGATCGTCATTCCCGCGCAGGCGGGAACCCATACTGGCAGGCTTCGCGGCATGATCGCGACCGTCCGAGGATATGGGTCCCCGCCTCCGCGGGGATGACGAGCGGGCAAAGCCAATATCAAACATGTAACCCACTTTGCGGCACCCCCTGTACATCCTACATGGCGGCACATGACCGCTCCCCAGAACCCATTGCATCTCGGCCAGAACAGCGCCCTCCCCGCCTCTCCAGAAGAGGCCGTGCTCGATTATGTTCCGAACCCGCGGCCGGGCCGGACGTATCTCGTTCGGTTCGCGGCGCCCGAGTTCACCTCGCTGTGCCCGGTCACCGGCCAGCCCGACTTCGCGCACCTCGTCATCGACTATGTCCCCGGCGAGACGATCGTCGAATCCAAGTCGCTCAAACTCTTCCTGAGCAGCTTCCGCAATCATGCCGGGTTCCACGAAGACTGCACCGTCGGCATCGGCGAGCGCCTGTTCGACGAAATGAAACCGGTGTGGCTGCGCATCGGCGGCTACTGGTATCCGCGCGGCGGAATCCCGATCGACGTGTTCTGGCAATCGAGTGCACCGCCGCAAGATCTGTGGCTGCCGGACCAGGGAGTCGCCTCGTATCGCGGTCGCGGTTGAGGCGCCTGAAATATCGGTTTGATTTAGATTGATATTATTCCCGTGCTGCACTGCAGTATGTGATGAAACTTTATGCTACCTGAACCGTTCAAATGGATGCGCGACCGGGTTCTCCCAGAAGTGCGCGCTCAAACGAGGGACAGGGTATGGTGAAACCGGCGGACGGTGAGAATATCGCGCGACTGGCGCTGATCGGTAATTTCCTGCCGAGACAGTGTGGCATCGCCACTTTCACGACCGACGTTTTCACGGCCATGCGCGCGCGCTTTCCCGAGATCGCCGTCGACGTCTATGCGATGGACGATCACCCCGGCAAATACGACTACCCGGCCGAAGTCACCGGCACGATCCCCGAG
Source organism: Sphingomonas sp. PP-F2F-G114-C0414 (assembly GCF_003688595.1). GTDB lineage: Bacteria > Pseudomonadota > Alphaproteobacteria > Sphingomonadales > Sphingomonadaceae > Sphingomonas. The sequence goes on along the minus strand of NZ_RCWT01000009.1, from coordinate 415,265 downwards.
CCCGAGCTGTCGGCCTATATCGACACCGCACGGAAGATCGAGGCGAGCGGCGCGCAGGCGATCTGGCTTCAGCACGAATACGGCATCTTCGGTGGTCCGGCGGGCGAGCATATCCTCGCGCTGCTCGATCGCACCACGCTGCCCGTCATCGTCACGCTGCACACCATCCTCGAAAAGCCCAACGCCGACGAGCGCCGCGTGCTCGAAGGGCTGCTGCGTCGCGCCGCCCGCGTGGTCGTGATGGCCGAGCGTGGCCGCGACATCCTCCAGCGTGTCTACGGTGCCAATTCGCGCCAGATCGTCATGATCCCGCACGGCGTGCCCGATCGCGACCTGCTCGATCCGGCCGCGCTGAAGGACAAGTTCGGCTGGGAAGGACGGAAGGTCATGCTGACGTTCGGCCTGCTCGCGCCCAACAAGGGGATCGAGACGGTCATCAACGCGCTGCCCGCGGTGATCGCGAAGCATCCCGACCTGCTCTACGTCGTGCTCGGCGCGACCCACCCGAACCTCGTCGCGTACGAGGGCGAGAAGTACCGCGACAAGCTGAAGGCGCTCGCCGCCGAGAAGGGCGTCGCCGACAACGTCTCGTTCGTCGATGCCTTCCTCGAGCATGGCGAACTGCTTGATTATCTTCAGGCGGCGGACGTCTATGTGACGCCGTACACCAACCCCGCGCAGATCACATCGGGTACGCTCAGCTACGCGATCGGTGTCGGCAAGCCCGTCATCTCGACGCCGTACGTGCATGCGACCGAGATCCTCGCAGATGGCCACGGCGTGCTCGTCCCGTTCGGCGACGTCGATGCGTTCGCGCGTGAGATCGACGCGCTGATGTCGAACGACCGCGATCGCAATCGTCTGGCCGAGCGCGCCTATGCGCGCGGTCGCACGATGATCTGGCCTAAGCTCGCCGAGGCGATGATGACGGAGATCCGTGCGATCGTGGCGGCGCGCCCTTTTCGCCTCGCCAAGGTGCCAGCCCCGCTGAAGCAGCTGACGCCTGATTTCGCCGCAGTCGAGCGCATGAGCGATTCGACCGGCATGCTCCAGCATTCGATCTATTCGATCCCCGATCGTCGCCACGGCTACTGCATCGACGATAACTGCCGCGCGCTGATGTTGATGAGCGCGCTGCCCGATCTCGATGACGTCACCCGCGACAAATGGATGACGATCTATGCATCGTTCGTGCAGTACGCGTGGAACCCGGACACGCGCCGGTTCCGCAACTTCATGAACTTCGATCGCACCTGGTGCGAGGATTCGGGCTCGGAAGACTCGAACGGCCGCACGCTCTGGTCGCTCGGCGTCACCGCGCGCGATGCGCAGGCTGCCAAGCACCGCGACTGGGCGACCGCGATGTTCGATTCCACTGCGTCGATGGCGCTCGAACTTGGCTCCTTGCGTGCCCAAGCGTTCGCGATGCTCGGTGCGGCGGCAATGCTGGAGGCCAAGCCCGGTCACCAGCTGTCGCTGTCGATCCTCGAGGCGTTCCCCAAGGTCCATCTCGACCTTCTCGCGAAAGCACGTCGCCCCGAGTGGCAATGGTTCGAGATCGTTCTCGCCTACGACAATACGCGCCTCCCGCAGGCGCTGATCCGCGCAGGCCAAGCCCTTGGGCGTCAGGACCTGATCGACTGCGGCCTCGCCACGCTCGACTGGATCGTCGCCAAGCAGACCTCGCCGGAGGGTCGCTTCCGCGCGGTCGGGTCGGAGAGCTTCAACCGGCCCTATGCCGAGCCGTTGCAATTCGACCAGCAGCCGCTGGAGGCGCAGGCGACCGTCGACGCGTGCGCCGCGGCGTATGACGCGACCGGCGACGTGCGCTGGCGTGACGAGGCGTTGCGCGCCTACGGCTGGTTCCTCGGCGTCAACGACCTCGACCTGCCGCTCGCGAGCGTCGCGGACGGCGGTTGCTATGACGGCCTGATGCCGACCGGGCTCAACCGAAACCAGGGCGCCGAGTCGATTTTGGCGCTTCAACTCGCAAGTTGTGCCATTTCAGGGGTATCAAAGGCAGCGCAAAGCGTGGCAGGAGCGGCGCGCGTCGTCGCCTAGCCACGCTAGTGACAGCCTGACAGGCGACGGTGCGCTGAGTGGAACGACGCGGGGCACTGCTACGATGGATCTGTTCAACCACCAGCTGCGGCTGCACGCGGACCCTTCGCGTGTCGTCGTGCGGCCGTTCCATATCGCCTGGGGCGGTCATGGCGGCGCACCGAGCCGCACCGAGCGGCTCGTCGGCGAAGTGCTGGAAATGTCGCCCGCACAGGCGCGCGCGCAGCTCGAGGTCGTGCTGAAGGATTTCGAGGCACGCCACTGGCAGACGCGGCGCGTGTTCATGACGCGCTACGACCAGATCGAGGACATGCTCGGGCTGAACGGTGCGGAGATCGGCGACGAGAAGCGCCAGCTGATCGGTGCGTATTTCTGCCACGAATACAGCTATGCCGCCGCCGCGCTGATGAACCCGAGCGCGGTTCCCCATTTCGACCAGTCGGGCATGCCGCCGGGCTCGATGCGGATCCTGATGAGCCTGCGCGCGGTCGGCGAGGGTCACATCTCGTCGGTTGCGTTCCGCGAAGGCATCATCACCTGCGAAAACCAGATGAAGCTCGCGCCCGAGCCCCCGTTCGCGACCGCGACCGATGCGGTCGGCAGCGGCGAGGACGAGATGCCGATCGGCCCCGTCACCGTTTATCGCCACCGCGACAGCACGCTGAGCGGCACGGTGATCTTCCCGATCACGCAGGCGCAGTCGAAGGGCCTCGAGGATCTCCGCATCGTCCGCTTCCAGCACGAGGACGGCGATTACGAATGGATCGGCACCTACACCGCGTATAACGGCTCGGTGATCCAGTCCGAACTGATGCGCACCCGCGATTTCCGCGCGTTCGACCTCGTGCCGATGACCGGCCCCGCCGCGCGCAACAAGGGTATGGCGCTGTTCCCGCGCAAGGTGAACGGCCAGTACATGATGATCGGCCGGCAGGACGGCGAGAACCTATTCCTGCTCAAGTCCGACACGCTCACCGACTGGGACGACGGCGAGAAGATCCTGACGCCCGAATATCCGTGGGAGCTGGTGCAGATCGGCAATTGCGGCCCGCCGATCGAACTCGACGAGGGCTGGCTGCTGCTGACGCACGGCGTCGGCGCGATGCGCAAATACTCGATCGGTGCGGTGCTGCTCGACAAGGACGATCCGTCGAAGGTGATCGGCCGGACGAGCCAGCCGATTTTGGCGGCGAAGGACCAGGACCGCGAGGGGTATGTCCCCAACGTCGTCTACAGCTGCGGCGCGCTGAAGCATGGCGATACGATCTTCATGCCGTACGGGATTGCGGACAGCTCGGTGGGCTTCGCGTTCGTGCCGATCAAGGACATGCTTGCTGCGATGAAGTGAGAGGGACGTGGCTCAAATGGAGCGGGCGCTCACTCGTCCTCCGTTGCGCCCGTCCTCCGTTCCATCTCCTCTTCCGTCTCCCCTCTTCGTTCCAACCCTCTTCCGTTCGTCCTGAGTAGCCATCGAGTAGCTGCTCTTGCAGCGTATCGAGAGGGCGTATCGAAGGACAGGTTGGCGCGCGGAACGCATGCTTCGATACGCGCCCTCGATACGCTTCTTCGAAGCTACTCGGTCGCTACTCAGCACGAACGGGGGGGGTCTGGTTATCCCGCAAAGGCGGGAGCCCAGTCTGGATCCCCGCCTTCGCTGGGATACAAACTCTCTACTCCCTCTCCCTCGGGGGAGAGGGAAGGGGCCCGCCCGGCGCTTACCGGGTGGGAAGGGTGAGGGCACGCGCCTAGCGCGAAGCCGCCATAGTCCGCCGGTACATCACCCACGTCAGCACCGCGAACAACACCGTCCCGCCAATCAGCGCCACGCTCGCAAACCCGTCCCCAACGAGCGCCAACGGCGTCTCCTTGTTGGTCAAATACACGATCCCCGCAAAGCCGACGCCCCACAGCGACTCTCCGACGATCATGCCGGTAGCGGTCAGCACGCCCATCCGCTTGGCAAGCTCAGGATCGCGAGCCCGATCCGCCCAGCGATCATACGCAAACCCCACGACCGCCCCGATAGTCACCGGCAACGTCACCGACATCGGCAGATATACGCCAAGCCCGACTCCCAGAGGCGGCAACCGCAGCTTCCCCGCCTTGCCCAGCAATTCATCGACCGCGATCACGACCACGCCAGTCAGCGCCCCATACCCGATCATCGCCCAGTTGAGGTTCCCCCCCAGCACGCCCTTCGCCAACGCCGAGATCAACGCCGCCTGAGGCGCCGCCAGCGCATTAGGCCCCGCCCCCGGCGCCCCCGCAAACCCAAGCGTGCTCCCCAGCAAGTTCAACACCGGCGGCACCACGATCGAGCCGAACACCACGCCGATCAGCAACGCGACCTGCTGCTTCCACGGCGTCGCACCGACCAGCTGGCCCGTCTTCAGATCCTGCAGATTGTCGTTCGAGATCGTCGCGATCCCGAACACGATCCCCGTCACGATCAGTCCGTAAGCGACCAAAGCTTGCGTCGTCCCCGGCTCGACCGCGCGGCCGAACCACGACGCCAGCAGGATCGACGCGGCCAGGATTGCAAGGATGCCGATCCCAGACACCGGCGAGTTCGACGCGCCGATCAGCCCCGCCATATACCCACAGACCGCCGCGATCACGAGGCCGATGACGAGGATGAACACGAGGCTCCCCGCGATCAGTCCGATCGCCGACGCCTCCAGAGGCCCGCCCTGCAAGACGGTCCAAAGCAGGATGCCGATCGGCACCAGCATCGCGAGCGAGCCGATCCCGACGATCCCGATCGGAATGTCGCGCTCTTCCAGCGCCAACACTTCGCCGCCACGCTTGGCCGCCGACGCCGCCAACGCCGAGCGGACGCCGCCCACCACCGGCCCGGCGATCTTCAACAACGTCCAGATCGCCGCGACGCCGATCACGCCTGCGCCGAAAAAGCGGACGTCCGAGCGAAAAACGGTGTTGGCGATCACTTCCGCGGTCCCGGTGACGCTGCCGCCCCCAACCACGCCCGACGTCAGGATCGGCAGCAATATCCACCAGCCGATCACCACGCCCGCGAACATCGCCATGCCGACCGAGATGCCGACCAGGTGCCCCGCGCCGAGCAACGCGAACGACAGCCCGCCCGAGATCCCGGTCGCGCCCGCGCCGACGCGGAACCACGTCGCGGCCTCTGCAGCGGCGAGCTTGGTCTGCGTCAAGATCGCGAACCCGGCCGAGACGACTGCGTTGGCGACGATGATGCCCAGCCCGCGCGCGCTCTCCTCGCCACCTTCGCGACTGCCCGCGCCGACCTTCAGCACCTCGGCGGCCGCGCGGCCCTCAGGATACGGCAGCACCGTATCGACGACGAGCGCACGCCGCAGCGGCACCGAGAACAGCACGCCGAGCACGCCGCCGAACATCGTGATCGCCGCAGTGGTGAAGAACGGAAAGCCCTGCCACCAGCCGATCATCACGAGGCCGGGCAACACGAAGATGATCGCTGCCAGCGTGCCCGCGGCGGAGGCGATCGTCTGGACGATGTTGTTCTCGAGGATCGTCGAATCCTTGAACAACCGCAGCACCGCCATCGAGATCACCGCAGCCGGGATCGACGTCGCGAACGTCAGTCCGATCTTGAGTCCGAGATAGACGTTGGCCGCGGTGAACAGCAGCGTGATGATCCCGCCGAGCACGATCCCGCGAAACGTAAGCTCGCGCATGCTGGTCTCGGGGCCCGTGTCGGTTACGCCCCGCGTCGCGTCGGTCATGTCGTCAGCCTCAAAGCAATTTGGGCGACTTGTGGCATGATGTGCGATCAGAGGAAACAGTATCGACCGTAACTAGCCTGTTCTCTCGCGAAGCTGGAGAACAAGGAGGAGGGAGCACCCCCTCCCCGAACCCTACCGAGCTGCCATCCGGCGCGCGAAATGCACCTCGACCGCCCGCGTGACGCTCTCCGCGATCCGGTGCCGCCCCTCTTCGCTATCCAGGAACGCCGCATCCTGCGGGTTCGAGATATACCCAGTCTCGAACAGGATCGACGGCATGTCCGGCGCCTTCAGCACCATCAGCGACGCCATCCGGTGGAAGTTCGCCTTCAACGGCATCAACGGCCTGGCCTCACGCCCGAGCAACCGCGCGAAGGTCGCCGACGCGTTCATCGTCTCGCGTTGCGTGAGGTCGATCAGGATCGACGACACGTCCGCGGGCGCCTCTCCGAGGTTCACGCCGGAGATCACGTCCGCCTTGTTCTCGCGCGCCGCCAGCCGCGCCGCTTCCTTATCCGACGCCACCTCCGACAACGTGTACGCCGTCGCCCCGGTCGCGTTCTCGGAACCCGTGCTGTCGCAGTGGATCGAGATGAACAGGTCACCCTTCAACCGCCGCGCAACGCCGTACCGCTCGCGCAGAATCAGGTAGCGGTCGTCGTTCCGCGTCAGCGCCACGCGCACGCGCCCAGACGCCAGCAACTCGTCGCGGATCGCCTTGGCGACCTTCAGCGTAACGTCCTTCTCGCGCAGCCCGTTCGGCCCGATCGCGCCCGGATCGACACCGCCATGCCCCGCGTCGATCACCACCAGCGGTCGCGTATCGTCGCCCTGCACGCGCGGCAGTTTCATCCCCCGCGCCTTGGGCGGCACCGGCACCGACACCTTGTACTTGGGCCGCGACGCAGCGCCGAAATTGAACGGGAAGAAGTTCAGCGGCCCGGCGATCCCGGCTTCTGCGAACTGATCGTAATCGACCGTGCGCAACGCCAGTGTCAGCTCGCGCCCGTCGGAGTCGAACCCGCCGTCGGTGACGATCGCCGGCTCGGCCAGATCGAACACCATCCGCATGCCCGACCGCCCACTGCGCATCTGCGTAACGCCGGTCACCAGCCCGCGGCCGGTGATCTCCCGCCCCGGAGTAGCGCCCGACACGTCGACCGCGATCTGGCGCGGCCCCGTCAGAACGCGGCTGGCGGCATCGCCGACCGCCTCGTCGAAGCGGATGACGATCCGCCCGTCCCTGATCGCGACGCTCTGCACGGTCGCCGCCCAGGCGGGGACGCTCGCCAGCCAGCCGGCGATGAGGGCGATGACCGTCAACACCTCGCGTCCTTGCCGTGCGGCCCTGCCGCCGGTCCAGCGAAAACCCATGCTACACCCCTTTGATCGATACATCCGATCTCTGCGAGCGAGCGATAGCGCCTCGCATCACAAGACGCGGTTGCGCAGTGCGGTTAATTTGCCGTTTGCCATGTATTTGCCGGCAAGGCTCTGCCGCCCCGGCAAGTCTGCGCCTCGCTGCCCCTAATTCGAGCCGAAACGCCCACGAAAGCGACGGTTCCGGGGCTAGTTGCGAGATCGGGTATGCAGTGCTAGTCCTGTCGTACAGCCGTGTGTCGCCTAGTTTTTACCAGCGACGCGCCGGTCTCGACGCCCGCCAGCGGATTCTCGCCGGCGCGGCAATTCAGGTTGACGCTCGAATGACGCATTCCCCCCGCCCCGCACTCCGACCGGCCTTCGCCGACGGACTCGCGGTCGTGCGGGCGCCGCAGGGAGAGTTCCCGCGGCATGCACTTCGCGCAGAGGCAGTTTCGCACACCATCCGCGAGTCCGGGCGTCCGTGCCCGACCGCACCACCATCAAGCGCGCGACGGCTGCCGACAGGCCCGGCGCGCGCGCGGAGAATCTATAATGACAACGCGCATGCTGATCGACGCACGCCACCGGGAAGAGACCCGGATCGCAGTCGTCAAGGGTAACCGGATCGAGGAATTCGATTTCGAGAGTGCCGAACGCAAGCAGCTCAAGGGCAATATCTACCTCGCCAAGGTCACGCGGGTCGAGCCGTCGCTCCAGGCGGCGTTCATCGATTACGGCGGCAATCGCCACGGCTTCCTCGCGTTCAGCGAGATCCACCCCGATTACTACCAGATCCCCAAGGAAGACCGCGACGCGCTGCTCCGTGAGGAAGCAGAGCACGCCGCCGAGGAAGCCGCCCTTCGCGCCGACTACGATTCGGACGAAGACGAGGGTGACGACGAGGACGACATCGAGCGCTTCGAGGACGATGGCGGTGTAGACCCCGACGTCGCCGAAGAACTCGAGGGCGGCGAATCCGGCGAAGCCCCGCGACGGAAACGCAAGCCGAGCGCCGACGATGCCGCGGTCGAGGACCTGCGCGAGCGTCGCATGAACCTGCGCCGCCGCTACAAGATCCAGGACGTGATCCATCGCCGCCAGGTGCTGCTCGTCCAGGTCGTCAAGGAGGAGCGCGGCAACAAGGGCGCGGCGCTGACCACGTACCTCAGCCTCGCCGGTCGTTATTGCGTGCTGATGCCGAACACGTCGCACGGCGGCGGCATCTCGCGGAAGATCAGCAACGCGGGCGATCGCAAGCGTCTCAAGACGATCATGGCCGACATGCAGTTGCCGCCGTCGATGGGCTGCATCGTCCGCACCGCGGGTCTCCAGCGCTCGAAGGTCGAGATCAAGCGCGACTTCGATTACCTCGCCCGTCTGTGGGACGGCATCCGCGAAGCCACGCTCAAGGCGTCGGCCCCCGCGCTCGTCTACGGCGACAGCGACCTGATCAAGCGCGCGATCCGCGACATCTACAACAAGGAAATCGAAGAGGTCATCGTCGAGGGCGAGGACGGCTATCGCCAGGCACGCGAGTTCATGCGCCTGCTGATGCCGACGCACGCGCGGCGCATCAAGCATTACGCCGACCCCGTGCCGCTGTTCCAGCGCGCCGGCGTCGAGGATCAGCTTGCCGCGATGTACCACCCCGTCGTCCAGCTGAAGTCGGGTGGCTACCTCGTCATCAACCCGACCGAGGCGCTCGTCTCGATCGACATCAACTCGGGCCGTTCGACGCGCGAGCATTCGATCGAGCAGACCGCGACTGCGACCAACCTCGAAGCCGCACAGGAAATCGGCCGCCAGCTCCGCCTGCGCGACATGGCCGGGCTCGTCGTCATCGACTTCATCGACATGGATAACAATTCCAACGTCCGTAAGGTCGAGAAGGCGATGAAGGAGGCGCTCAAGAACGATCGCGCGCGTATCCAGATCGGCCGCATCTCGTCGTTCGGCCTCATGGAAATGAGCCGCCAGCGCCTGCGCACCGGCGTGCTCGAAGCGTCGACCCGCGCCTGCCCGCATTGCGAGGGCACCGGCCTGGTCCGCACCGCATCGTCGTCGGGCATCTCCGCGCTTCGCCTCATCGAGGACGAGGCGGCACGCGGTCGCGGTTCGCTGCTCACCCTGCGCGCGAGCCAGGAAGCTGCGGTCTACATCCTCAACCGCAAGCGTGCCGACATCGCCGAGATCGAGGATCGCTACGGCGTGATCGTCGAAATCATCCCCGGCCAGGACGAGGAAGGCGCGCACATGACGGTCGAGGCCAGCGGCCCGCCGCCCGCGCACGCCCCGAAGTTCGTCCAGATCATCGAGGAAGACGAAGACGACCTCCCCGAGGAGATCGAGGACGAGATCGAGGAAGAGGAAGTCGAGGAGGCCGAGGCCGAGCAGCCGCGGCGTCGTGAGGGGGGTCGTGAGCCCCGCGAAGGCAATGGCGAGCAGCGTGCGCCCCGCGAGGCTCGCGATGCGGATGGTGAAGGCGGCAAGAAGCGTCGTCGTCGCCGCGGTCGCCGTGGTCGCGCACGTCCCGGTGAGGAAGGTGCAGCTGAGGGCGTCAACGAGGACGGTACGTTCGAGGACGCCGACACCAACGTCGAGGAGATCGACGAGGTCGAGGGCGAGATCGTCGAAGTCGGCGGTGGCGAAGCGGTCGAGGCCGGCGCACCTGCCGAGCAGGCGAACGGCGCAGAGGGCGAAGGCCGTCGTCGTCGCGGTCGTCGGGGACGTCGCGGCGGTCGCCGCAACGAGCAGGGCGCCGAGAACGGCCAGTCGGTCGCCGTCAGCAGCATCGACGACGCCCAGCTGATCGCCGAGGCGCCCGAGCCGGAAGCGTACGAGCCGGTCGAATCGACCTACGCCGAGCCGCCTTACGAGCCGGCGTTCGAACCGGTCGTCGAGGAAACTCCGGTGGCGGAAGTCGCCGAGGGTCCGAAGATGCGCCGTCGTCCGCGTGCCCGTGCGGCAGCCGCAGCGGCGAACATCGCCGATGCGGTCGCCGATGCAGCCCCCAAGGCTCGCCGTGGCCGCAAGCCACGCGCGGTCGAGGCGGAAGCCGAGACGGTTGCACCGGAGCCAGTGGTTCCGGCGCCGATCGCTCCGGAGCCCGTCGCGGCCGAGCCGGCTGCACCGAAGCCCGGTCGTCGCCGTCGCGAGGCGGTTGCGGAAGCGACGATGGACGAGGTGAGCGCAACGCCCGCCGAGACCATCGAAGCGTCGGCGCCCAAGCCCAAGCGTGCGCGTCGCAAGGCGTCGGACGCGGTGGTCGAAGCGCCAGCGGTTGAAGAGGCGGTCGTCGAGGAAGCACCCGCCAAGGTCGCCAAGCCCCGCGGTCGTCCGCGGAAAGCAGCGGTGGTCGATGCCGGCGATGCCGCCCCGACCAGCGAACCGCTCGCCGAGCCGATCGCAACGACCCCGCCCAAGGCCGAAGTCCAGCCCCAGGACGTCGCGACCTCGGACACCAACGACGACCCCGACGGCGCCCCCCGCCGCGGCTGGTGGCAGCGCACCTTCGGCTAACGCCGGACGCTGTAACTAAAGAAACGGGCGCGACCGAAAGGCCGCGCCCGTTTTCGTCTGTGGGGAAGCGATCCTCCGGCAGCACGATATCCGTGAGCGCCCAATGCCTCACGTGGCGAACGAGAAAAGCTTGTATCCCCGCGAAGGCGGGGACCCAGACTGGGCACCCGCCTTCGCGGGTGAACACGACACGGGGGCGATACGAGGTTTGGGTTCCAGCGCCGGAGTGACGCACGCCGAACTCCCCCATCCACAACCACCCCGGCGAAGGCCGGGGCCCAAGTGGAAAGGTGGCAATAACGAAGCGCCACCCTCAGTTAGCCCGGTCCCCCAATTGGACCCCGGCCTCCGCCGGGGCGGTGCCCTGATAGCCAGGGAGGAAACCGATAGCCGGGGAAGTGGCCGACAGCCGGCGTAGCAACCCGTAATGCCCCCCTCAAACCCCTGTCCTACACACCCAAACCCTGCTCCCCTCCCCCAATGCCACCCACACTCCCACCAACCGCAAAACAGCTCCGAGCGTCTGCACTTCCTATACTTCACTCCACCGCACGCCCGACCGCACGACCATTGCCCCCCCGCCCCCAATCGACGATACCCCGTAAAATGAAGCGCCTAGTAGCCGCCGCAGCCACCGCCCTCCTCCTCTGGACGACGCCCCTCCAGGCCCAGTCGATCCTCCGCGATGCCGAGACCGAGACTATGTTCGCGGAGATGTCGAACCCGCTGATCAAGGCCGCCGGGCTCTCGACGCGCGACGTGAAGGTCGTCCTCATCAACGACGACTCGATCAACGCGTTCGTCGCCGGCGGCCAGACCGTCTACGTCCACTCGGGCCTCATCCAGGCCGCCGACAACGCCAACGAAGTCCAGGGCGTCATCGCGCACGAGCTCGGCCACATCGCCGACGGCCATGTCGTCCTCGCCGACCGCGGCACCAAGCCGGCAATGGGCATGTACCTGCTCTCGATGGTCCTCGGCCTCGCCGCGATGGCGGCCGGTTCCGGTGAAGCGGGCGCCGGCATCATGGCGGCGGGTCAGCAGGCGGCGATGGGCAGCTACCTCTCGTTCAGCCGCGTCCAGGAATCGACCGCCGACGCCACCGGCGCGAAATTCCTCCGCGAGGCCAACGTCTCCGGCCGCGGCATGCTCAGCTTCTTCAAGAAATTGCAGCAGCAGGAATACCGCTTCGGCACCGCCAACATCGATCCGTTCATGCAGTCGCATCCGCTGTCGGGCGAGCGCGTCGCCACCCTCACCGCTGACCTGCAAGCCTCGCCCGCCTGGGCCAACAAACCCGACGCCGCACTGGAAGAACGCTTCCGCCGCGTGAAGGCCAAACTCGCCGGCTACGTCATGCCCGCCGACCAGACACTGCAAGCCTACCCGCCCAGCAACCAGTCGATCTACGCGCACTACGCCCGCGCCTATGCCTATCACAAAGCCGGCTACCCGGAGAAAGCCGACGCCGAGGCCAACGCGCTCGTAAAAGCCGAGCCCACCGACCCGTATTTCCTCGAGATCAAGGGTCAGATCCTGCTGGAGGCGGGCAAGCCGACCGAGTCGCTGGTCCCCCTGCGCGAAGCCACGGAGGGTTCGCGCAACAACCCGCTGATCGCCACCACCTTCGGCCACGCGCTCATCGCGACCGAGAACAAGGCGAACTACCCCGAGGCGACCAGGGTCCTGCGCACCGCAGTCGGCCGCGACGACCAGAACCCGTTCGCCTGGATGCAGCTCGGCACTGTCTACGAACTCACCGGCGACACCGCCCGCGCCGCGCTCGCCACCGCCGAGCGCGCCAGCATGGGCGGCGACATGCGGACCGCCTCGGCGAGCGCACAATATGCGCTCGCGAACATCCCGGCGAACACCACCGACTGGATCCGCGCACAGGATATCGCGATGGCCGCGCAGAACGAGATGGACGACAATCCCAAGCAGTATAAGCGCCGCAAATGAGCAAACTTACATTCCCCGCGATTGCCGTCGCGGGCGCCGTCATCGGAGGCCTCGCGGTCTGGGGCTATGACCGCCAGGGCGGCGGCGTCGAGCGCGCACAGGTCGAATCGATCGTCCACGACTATGTGCTGGCGCACCCCGAAATCCTCCCCGAGGCGATGGAGAAACTGCGCGACCGCGAGTCGGGCAAGACCGTCACCGCCAACCGCGACGCGATCGTCACGCCGTTCGGCAGCGCCTGGGCCGGCAACCCCAAGGGCGACGTCACGCTGGTCGAATATTTCGATTATAATTGCGGATACTGCCGCGCGAGCCTGCCGATGATCGCCAAGCTGATCGCCGCCGACGCGAAAGTCCGCGTCGTCTTCCGCGAACTCCCGATCCTCAGCGCCGAAAGCCGCATCGCCGCGCGCGCCAGCCTCGCCGCCGCGCAACAGGGCAAGTTCGCCACCTTCCACGACGCGCTCTACGCCGGCGGCCCCGTCAGCGACGCCTCGATCGCAGCGGCTGCGAGTAAGGCCGGGGTCGACACCACGCAGGCAAGCTTCACCAAGACCGCCGACGCCGAGATCGCCAAGAACATGGAAACCGCCGCCAAGCTCGGCATGACCGGTACGCCAAGCTGGGTGGTGGGCGACCGCGTGTTGTCGGGGGCGCTACCGCTGGAGGACCTCCAAAAAGCCGTCGCCGCAGCCCGCGCGGGCTAACCGTTCTCCTGCGAACGCAGGAGCCCAGGGTTACAAAGCGCAACGCCCGGTATCCTGGGCTCCTGCGTTCGCAGGAGAACAGGGTGGGGGCCCTTACTTTCGCACCCCACCACCCCCATCTTCCCCTCACAAAAAGGGGTGCCAATGACCGAACCGATCCTGTCCATCGCGGGCGTCACCAAGACCTACAAGAGCGGCACCACCGCCCTCCACCCCGTCGACCTCGACATCCAGAAAGGCGAGATCTTCGCCCTCCTCGGCCCCAACGGCGCGGGCAAGACGACGCTCATCAGCATCATCTGCGGCATCGTCACGCCGTCCGCCGGCACGATCAAGGTCGCCGGCTACGACGCGATCCGCGACTATAAGCAGGCGCGCAGCCGCATCGGCCTCGTGCCGCAGGAACTCAACGTCGACATGTTCGAGACGGTGCTCGCCACCGTCACCTTCAGCCGCCGCCTCTTCGGCCGCTCGGGGCACAGCGATTACATCGAACAGGTGCTCCGAGACCTCTCGCTCTGGGACAAGCGCGACGCGAAGATCCGCGAACTCTCGGGCGGCATGAAGCGCCGCGTGCTGATCGCGAAAGCGCTCGCGCACGAACCCGAAATCCTGTTCCTCGACGAGCCCACCGCAGGCGTCGACGTGGCGCTCCGCCGCGACATGTGGAAGCTCGTCCACCGCCTGCGCGAAGGCGGTACGACGATCATCCTGACGACGCATTACATCGAGGAAGCCGAGGAAATGGCTGACCGCGTCGGCGTCATCAACAAGGGCAAGCTGCTCCTCGTCGACGACAAGGCGTCGTTGATGAAGAAGCTAGGCAAGCGCGAGTTGGACATCGCGCTCCAGGATCCGATGACAGCGATCCCCGCCGACCTCACCGACTGGGACCTGTCGCTGGAAGACGACGGCAAGCGCCTCCGCTACGTGTTCGACGCGCAGGCCGACCACACCGGGATCCCGTCGTTGCTGCGCAAGCTCAGCGAACTCGGCATCGGCTTCAAGGATCTCGAAACCAGCAAATCGAGCCTCGAAGACATCTTCGTCGATCTCGTCGGAGAACGCGCATGAATACTCCCCCCCTTCTAAACAGACATGGCATCTGGGCGATCTACCGCTTCGAAATGGCGCGCGCATTGCGCACCCTGTGGCAGAGCCTCGTCACGCCCGTCCTCACCACCTCACTCTATTTCATCGTCTTCGGCGGCGCGATCGGCAGCCGCATGCAACAGGTCGGCGGCGTCGGCTATGGCAGCTTCATCGTTCCCGGCCTGATCATGCTGTCGCTGCTCACGCAGAGCATTTCGAACGCATCGATCGGCATCTACTTCCCGAAGTTCACCGGGACGATCTACGAGCTGTTGTCGGCGCCCGTGTCGGCGATGGAGATGGTGATCGGCTATGTCGGCGCGGCGACCACCAAGTCGGTAATCCTCGGGCTGATCATCCTCGCGACCGCCTCGTTCTTCGTACCACTGCGGATCGAACATCCGTTCGCAATGATCGCGTTCCTGATCCTGACGGCCGTGGCGTTCAGCCTGTTCGGGTTCATCATCGGCGTCTGGGCCAACGGCTTCGAGCAACTGAACTTCGTCCCCGCGCTGCTGATCACGCCGCTGACGTTCCTCGGCGGCGCGTTCTACTCGATCGACATGCTGCCCCAGCCGTGGCGGACGTTTAGCCTGTTCAACCCGGTCGTCTACCTGGTCAGCGGCTTCCGCTGGAGCTTCTTCGGGGTCGGCGACGTCGCGGTCGGGGTCAGCCTCGCGGTGACGGCGGGCTTCCTCGCGGCATGCCTGATCGCGATCGCCTGGATCTTCAAGACCGGCTGGCGGATGAAGAACTGACCGGGCGAAGGCCGACCAGGTCGGTAGTGTAAGTTCGGTCGCCCTTGTTCTCCCACAAAGGTGGGAGCCCAGTCTGGGTCCCCGCCTTCGCAGGGAAACATGGTTGGCTGGTGCGACATTCCACCGAAGGCACCACCCCGGCGAAGGCCGGGGCCCAGTTGGGGGACGTTGCTAACTGCGGACAACGCTCCGTTACTCCGACCTTTCCACCTGGGCCCCGGCCTTCGCCGGGGTGGTGTCAGCTGGCGAAACCCGTTCGCTGGCAAGCCAAATCAGGCCGTGCGATGCTCGCCCTTGACCCAACGCACGGTCCCCGAAGACGCGCGCATCACAACGCTCTCGGTGGTCATCTTGCCCTTCTTCCGCTTCACGCCCGCCAGCAAAGAGCCATCGGTCACGCCGGTCGCCGCGAAGATGCAGTCGCCCTTCGCCAGCTCGGACAGGTCATACTGCTTGTCGAGATCGGTGATCCCCCACTTCGCCGCACGCCCGCGCTCGTCGTCGTTGCGGAACAGCAACCGCCCCTTGAACTGCCCGCCAACGCAGCGCAGCGCCGCGCACGCCAGCACGCCCTCGGGCGCTCCACCGGACCCCATGTACACGTCCACCGTGGTCTCAGGATCCGACGTCGCGATCACGCCGGCGACATCGCCGTCGCCGATCAGCATGATTCCGCAGCCGACCTTGCGCAGTTCGGCGATCAGCGCCTCGTGACGCGGCCGGTCGAGCACGCACACGATCAGGTCGCGCGCCGGCACGCCCTTGGCCGCAGCGACCGCCATGATGTTCTCGGTCGGCGTCTTGTCGAGATCGATGATGCCCTCGGGATAGCCCGGCCCGACCGCGATCTTGTCCATGTAGACGTCGGGCGCGTTGAGCAGCCCGCCCTCTTCGGCGATCGCCAGCACGGCAAGGCTGTTCGGCCCCGCGGTCGCGCAGATCGTCGTGCCTTCGAGCGGATCGAGCGCGATGTCGATCTTCGGGCCCTTGCCGATCGCCGAGCCGACCTTCTCGCCGATGAACAGCATCGGGGCCTCGTCGCGCTCGCCCTCGCCGATCACGACCGTGCCGTCCATGTACAGCGAGTTGAGCGCCTCGCGCATCGCCTCGACCGCGGCCGCATCCGCCGCCTTCTCGTCGCCACGACCGACGAGCGTGGACGCGGCGATCGCCGCAGCTTCGGTCACGCGGACCATTTCGAGGACGAGAACGCGGTCGAGAACCTGGCTTGCGGCAGCGGTCAAAATATTTCTCCTCGGAATGTTTCGGCGGGGATAGGCAGCAGTCGCAGCATTGTCGACCCGATCAGTCCCTGAGCAGGTCGTTGATGCTGGTCTTCGAGCGGGTTTGCGCGTCGACCCGTTTGGCAATCACGGCGCAATACAAGGCCGGTTTCCCGTCCCCGCCACCGATCGAGCCCGGCACGACCACCGCGTACGGCGGCACTTCGCCCTTGAACACTTCGCCGGTCGCGCGGTCGACGATCTTGGTCGAGGCGCCCAGATACACGCCCATCGACAGCACCGCGCCCTCGCCGACGCGGACGCCCTCGGCCACTTCCGCCCGCGCGCCGATGAAGGCGCCGTCACCGATGATGACCGGATCGGCCTGCAACGGCTCGAGCACGCCGCCGATGCCGGCGCCGCCCGACAGATGCACGTTCCTGCCGATCTGCGCGCACGACCCGACCGTCGCCCACGCGTCGACCATTGTCCCCTCGCCGACATAGGCGCCGATGTTGACGAAGCTCGGCATCAGGATCGCACCCTTGGCGATGAAGCTCCCACGCCGCGCGACCGCGCCCGGCACGACGCGGATACCCGCCGCGCGGAACTCCGCCTCGCCCCAGCCGGCGAACTTCGACGGCACCTTGTCGAACCCCGGAGCACCCGCCGAACCACCGTCGATCACGACGTTGTCGTTGAGCCGGAACGACAGCAGCACCGCCTTCTTCAACCACTGGTTCACCTGCCAGCCGTTAGCAGTCGGCTCGGCAACGCGCGCGGTCCCCGCGTCCAGCATCGCCAGAGCGGACTCGACGGCGTCGCGTATTTCGCCCCTGGTATCGAGTCCCAGGTTCGCGCGGTCGTCCCAGGCGGCGTCGATGATGGTCTGCAAGGTCATGATGTCTCCAGGATGGTTTCGAGCCATGGCGCAAGCACCGGCACGGTGAAATCGATGTGATCGCGCGCCGCGTCGGGCGACTGCTCGGAGCCGTTGTCGATCCACACGGTCGTCATTCCGATCGCCTTGGCCGGCGTCAGGTTGCGCGCCATGTCGTCCGCGAACAGCGACTCCCGCGGGTCGATGTCGAACGCCGCGCAGAACCCGGCATAGGCCGACGCGTGCGGCTTCGGGATTAGGTTCATCGCGTGGATATCGTGGATCGCCTCGAAGCTCTCGCTCAACCCGAGCCGCTCCAGGATCCGCGTCGCATACGGCGTGTCGCCATTGGTGAAGACGAGCTTGCGCCCCGGCAGCTTGGCGATCGCGGCGACCAGCGGCGCGTCATGCTCGATCACATCCATCTCGATATCGTGGACATGCGCGAGGAACGCGTGCGGATCGACGTGATGCTCGGTCATCAACCCCGACAGCGTCGTGCCGTGATTGTGGAAATACCCCTTCTGCACGCGCCGCGCCTCGTCATGCTCCAACCCGAGCAGATCCTGGATGAACCCGGTCATCCGCGCATCGACCTGCGCGAACAGGTCCGCGCTCGCCGGGTACAGCGTGTTGTCGAGATCGAAGATCCAGTTGCGGACATGGTTTAGGCGGGCAAGCATCGCGCGAACCTCTAGGCATCACGCGGTGACGGGGCAAGCCGGGGCCCGCCGCACGGTGATCTCCTGCGCTGGCGTTTACGGTCGAGTAACGCTTTTCATTCCAATAGCTTGATGGGGAATAAGGGGTAAAATTCATGCGACGCATAAAGGCCGGCCTATTGCGGTCCGCGACCGTGGCGACGGGACTTCTCGTCGCCGCCTGTGGCGGTGGGGGCAGCGGCGGTATCAACAGCACGCCGGCGCCTCCGGCAGCGCCCACCCCGACACCCACGCCAGTGCCGACTCCAACACCGACGCCAACACCCACCCCGGCCCCGACGCCTGCTCCCACGCCGACTCCATCCGGCAACGATACCGCGGAATACCGCGCGACCGTCGGCGCCGTCTCGATGAACGCGCTCGCGGCGTATAACGTCGGTGCGACCGGCAAGGGCATCAACGTCGGCGTGATCGACAGCGGCATCGACCTGCAAAGTCAGGAGTTCGGCACCCGCGTTTCGTCCGCCTCGCAGGACGTTGCCGGCAACAGCACGATCGACGACGAAGGCGGCCACGGCACCGCAGTCGCCTTCACGCTGGCAGGCCGGAGGAATGGCGCGGGCTCGCACGGCGTGGCGTTCGACGCGACGCTGATCGTGCTGCGCGCCGACCGACCCGGCACCTGCGCCACCGCCAGCAAGGACGACAAGGACTCGGGCTGCAAGTTCGGCACCGATGCGATCACCAAGGGCCTCGACGCGGCGCGCGTCGGCGGCGCGAAGGTCGTCAACATCTCGCTCGGCGGCTCCGAAATGCCGCAAAGCCTGAAGGATGCGATCGGCCGCGCGACCGCCGCCGGGCTCGTCGTCGTGATCGCGGCTGGCAACGACGGCTCGGTCAACCCCGATCCCTTCACTAATGTCGCCGGCGAAGTGCAGGGCCGCAATCAGGTCATCATCGCCGGCTCGGTCGGATCCGCGGACGGTATCTCCACCTTCAGCGACCGTGCCGGCACCGGCGCCGCGCACTTCCTCACCGCGGTCGGCGAAAGCGTCCGCGCGCCCGACCAGGCCGACACGACCTATCTCTGGTCCGGCACCTCGTTCGCAGCGCCACAAATCTCCGGCGCGGTCGCATTGCTGGCGCAAGCCTTCCCCAACCTCACCGGTGCGCAGATCGTCGACATCCTGTTCAAGAGCGCGCGCGATGCCGGTGCGCCGGGCGTCGACGCGGTCTACGGCAACGGCGTGCTCGACCTGACGCGCGCGTTCCAGCCGCTCGGCGCGATGTCGGTCGCCGGGTCGAAAGCGGTCGTCTCGACGACCGGCAACGCCACCCTGTCCGCGCCGATGGGTGACGCCGCGCAAGGCGAACTCGGCGCGGTGATCCTCGACGGCTACAGCCGCGCGTTCGCGATCGACCTCGCCAAGACGATCGCCCGCCGCAGCCCCGACCGCTCGCTCGGCGGCGCGCTCCAGTCGCGATTCCGCACCGTGGCGCTGGCGCAAGGGGGGATGACCGTCTCGATGACGCTAGCGCCGCGCGCCAACGGCGACGTCGCGCTCGATCGCACCTCACTCTCCACCGCCGACGCGACCAGCGCGCGGGCGATCGCCGGGATGGTGACGCAGAAGCTCGGCAGCACCCTCTCGTTCGGGTTCGGCTTCGCGCAAGGCTCGGGCGCGCTGAGTGCACAGCTTTCCGGCCAGTCCGAACCCGCCTTCCTGATCGCCAACACCGGCGGCCTTGGCTTCGACAGCACCACGAGAGCCTCGAGCGCGATGCGGCAGAGCTTCGGCGGATTTGGCTTCACCGCTGGAATCGAGAATGGCGACGTCCTGACGCAGCGCGACGGCGACCTCCGCCTCCGCGACCGCTGGCAGCGCTCGGGCTACAACCGCGCCTCGTTGACCGTCGACCGCCGCTTCGGCGCGCTGTCGACGATGGTGGCCGCCACCCGCATGGACGAGCGCGACACCGTCCTCGGCGCGCGCTTCGACGCTGCGCTCGGCGCGACCCGCGCGGCGACGTGGTTCGTCGATACCAAGGCGCGGTTCGATGCCGGCGCTGGCTGGAGCATCGGCGGGTCGATGCGGCAAGGCTGGACCCGCGCGGCGGTGCGCGGCGGTCTCAGTGGGGACGGCCTCGTCCGCACCAACGCCTTCGCGGCCGACATCGGCAAGGACGGCGTGTTCGGCCACGACACGCTCGGCCTCCGCGTCGCGCAACCGTTGCGGGTGGCGCGCGGCGGGATCGACCTCGGCCTCCCGACCTATTTCGACTACGCCAGCAACACCGTCACCGACTGGACCACGCAACGCCTCAACCTCGCCCCCCAAGGCCGCGAACTCGATGTCGAGATGCGCTACGGCGTCCCCGCGTTCGGCGGCGGCCTCGACACCAACCTGTTCTTCCGCCGCGACCCTGGCAATTTCGCGGCGCTCCCGAACGATTACGGCATGGCGATGCGCTACAGCTTGGGCTTCTGAAACCCACGTCCCCCAATTCGTCATCCTGACGAAAGTCAGGATGACGGACGTGAGAGACGGGCGGGGCTGGATAAGCTACCGTTCGGTACCTATCTCTGCCGCATGACACGCTATTCCCTGCTCGATCTGGTCCCCGTCATCGAAGGCGGCACCGTCTCCCAATCGCTCGCCAACGCGGCCGACCTCGCGCGGCACGCCGAGAGCGTCGGGTTCCAGCGCTACTGGGTCGCCGAACACCACGGCATGACCGGCATCGCCTCCGCGGCGACCGCCGTCGTGATCGCGCACATCGCCGCCGCCACGAAGACGATCCGCGTAGGCTCGGGCGGCATCATGCTTCCCAACCACGCGCCGCTGACCATCGCCGAGCAGTTCGGCACGCTCGACGCGCTGTACTCCGGCCGCATCGACCTGGGCCTCGGCCGAGCACCCGGTTCGGACCAGCGCGTCGCCCGCGCGATGCGCCGCACGCTCGAAACCGACGCCAACGCCTTCCCGCAGGACGTGATGGAGCTCCAGAGCTACTTCGCCAACGACGGCCAGACCGGCATCGTCGCAACCCCGGGCGCAGGCGCGGACGTCGAGATGTGGATCCTCGGCTCGAGCACGTTCGGCGCACAGCTGGCGGCGGCACTCGGGCTCCCCTACGCGTTCGCCTCGCACTTCGCGCCCGATGCGCTCGATGCCGCGCTCGCGATCTACCGCCGCGACTTCCGCCCCTCGGCACGCCTCGCCAAGCCCCACGTCATGGCAGGCTTCAACGTGTTCGCGGCCGAAACCGACGCGGAAGCCGAACTGCTCGCCACCTCGCAGCAGCAGTCGTTCGTAGCGTTGCGCACCGGCAACCCCGGCCTGATGAAGCCGCCCCTCGCCGGCTACCGCGACTCTCTCGGCGCACAGGGCAACCAGATACTCGATCATGTGCTGCAATGCTCGGCAGTCGGCAGCCCGGCCAAGGTCGCGCGTGGCATCGCCGCTTTCGTCGAGCGGACCGGCGTCGACGAGGTCATGGTGACGAGCGCGATCTACGATCACGAGGCCCGCAAGCGGAGTTTGTCGATCACGGCGGACGTGATGCAGGAGCTGAAGATCGCTGCGTAAGTCGGCTGCCACCGCTCCCGCTTAAGACACCACCCCGGCGAAGGCCGGGGCCCAATTGGGGGAAGGTGGTAACGGAGGGCAGCACGTCGTTACTGCGACCTCTCCAATTGGACCCCGGCCTCCGCCGGGGTGGTGCCCGCGGGGAGACATCTCACCTACTCCCCCGCCCATTCCTTCAGCAGCGTATACGCAATCGCATAAGGCGGCGGCGGCACGAACGGCCCCTCCTCCCCGCGCAACACCGCGCGCACCATCTCACGCGGCACCCACATCGCATCCTCGAGCTCGTTCACATCGAGCGTGATCGCATCGTCCTCCGCCTCCGCCACACACGCCATCATCAGCGACGACGGAAACGGCCAAGGCTGGCTCGCGACATACCGCACCTTGCCGACCCGCACGCCCGACTCCTCGAGAATCTCGCGCGCAACCGCCTCCTCGATCGACTCGGCCGGCTCGACGAAACCGGCGAGCGCGGAATACCGCCCCGGCGGCCACCCCTTGCCCCGCCCGAGCAACGCACGCCCGTCATGCTCGGCGATCATGATCACCACCGGATCGACGCGCGGGAAATGCTCGGTCGCGCAGTTCGGGCACTTCCGCGCCCACCCCGCCCGGAACATCTCGGTCGGCGATCCGCACTTCGCACAGAAGCCATGCCGAACATGCCAGTCGATCACACTCCGCGCGCTAGCGTACGTCGCTGCCTCACCCGGCGCGAGCGCGGCCAGCACCGCCATCAGCGCAGGCGACCGCATCGCCGGAGCATTGTCGACGCGCATGCCCGCCAGCAGCGCCGCGAAATGTGGCCGCCCGCTCTCGTCGAGCCCAAGCAGGATCGGCTCGGCATCGTCGGGCATGTCCGCCATCGACGTCCAGGCGAGATGCCCGTCGTCGGTCGTGCCCGGCAGCAACCCATCAAGCACCAGCAACCGCGCACGCCAGTCGCGCTGCGCCGCCGCCAGCCCCTCCGGATCGTGGCGCAGCGCATCGGACCGGTCGAGCATCCCGCCCGTGAAACCGGGCGCCGCCATCACGCTCATCGGCGCAACCTCGCCGCATCCTGGAGCAGCGCCGCGACCACCTGCTGGCGCAGCGGTATCCGGTCCGCCGGGAAGTAATTGACCATCACGTTACCACGCGAGTGCTTCGACGGATCGACCCAGGCGATCGTCCCCGCAGCGCCACCCCAGGCGTAAGTCCCCTTGCCCGGTCCGTTCGGCGTATCCGCGAGCACCACGGAACCGCCCGCGCCGAAGCCCATGTTGCTCCCCTGCGTTCCCCCGGTGCCGCCACCGACTCCGCCGAACACGACGCCCGCCGGCAGCAGGTTCGACGTCGCCAGCGCGATCGTCTCGGGCTTCATCACCCGCACGCCGTCGAGCGTCCCACCGTCCTGGATCATGTGCAGGAACCGGTCGTAGTCACGCGCCGACATCACCAGCCCGGCGCCGCCATACGGAAAGCTCGGCTTCTGGAGGAACACCGAGTTGGCCGCCGGATCGAGCGGCGTCCGCGTGTCGCCGACGAACGCATAGTTGGTCGCGAGCCGCCCGACCTCGCTCTGCGGCACCTGCCAGAAGCTCGACCGCATCTTGAGCGGATCGAACAGCCGCGTCTGCACGAACCGTTCGAAGCTCATGCCGCTCGCGACCTCGATCACGCGACCCATCACGTCGAGCCCGATCGAATAGCTCCACTTGGTGCCCGGCTCCGCGATCAGCGGCAGCGTCGCGACGCGGTTCGCGAACTCCTCGAGCGACTTCGGCCGAACGGGCCGCATCTTCTCTTCCATCGCCGCGCTGACCGACAGAGGCAGGATGCCGAGCCGCTCATATTCCTTGAGCAGCGGTCCCTTGGTGACGATAGTGTAGCCGAGCCCCGCGGTGTGCGTCAGCAAATTGCGGATCGTGATCGGCCGCACGGCGGGCCGCGTCGCAAGCGACGTGTCGGGGCTGGTCGCGACCTTCATGTCCTTGAACGCCGGGATATATTTGCTGACCGGATCGTCGAGGTTGAGCTTGCCGTCCTCGACCAGCATCATCGCCGACATGCCGGTGATGGGCTTGGACATCGAATAGACGCGCCACAGCGAGTCGGGGCCCGCCGCCGGAGCATTCGGGTCGTCACTGATCTTGCCCGCGGACGGGAATAGCGTCGGACCGTCCCCGGCCCCGAACGCACCGACGATTCCCGGCATCTTGTCCTGCGCGACGAGGCTGTCGAACAGCGCGGACGTGGCAGGCAGCAGCGCATTGACCGGGATCGTCATCCGCGGCGTCGGCCGAGCCTGCGGGCTCATTTGCGGACGTGGTTGCGCCTGTTGGGCATAAGCCGTGGCGGCTGCCAGCGCGGCAAGTCCGCCCGTCGAAATCCAATGCACCAATTTCATGCAGCTCTCCGTATGGTCTTGCTGGCCTTGGCGAAAACGGTCGGGAGCCCGGCGGTATCCAGCTCGTCGATCGGCCACCATTCGCTTGCCGTTGGAACGCGCGGTTGATGCGCCTCGACCGTCGCCACCGCAAGCGTCAGTTGCAGATCGAAATGCGTAAATCCGTGTGCGACGGTCGCGTCCAGCATCCGCCAATCCGCCTGCGCCGGCGCATCCTCGAAACCGGGGGGAACATCACCCCAAGGCCCGGTAGGAAACGCGCGCATCCCGCCGAGCAGACCCTTGTCCGGCCGTCGCACCAGCAACACCTGCCCGTCGCGCTCCAACCAGAATATCGTCCCGTACCGCTGGGGCTTGGCCGCCTTCTTCGCCTTCACCGGCAACCGCTCCGGCGCGCCCTGCTTGAAGCCTTCGCAAAACGCGCGGATCGGACACAGCAGGCACTTCGGCGCGCGCGTCGTGCAGATACCCGACCCCAGATCCATCATCGCCTGCGCGAAATCGCCCGCCCGAGCATCCGGCGTGATCGAGTCCGCCGCCACCCGAATCGCCGATCGCGCAGCCGGCAAAGGCGTCTCGATCGCGAACAATCGCGCGACCACCCGCTCGACATTCGCATCAACGACCACCGCCCGCTCGCCGAACGCGATCGCCGCCACCGCTGCCGCGGTATATGCGCCGAGCCCAGGCAGCGCACGCAGCTCCACCTCGGCCCGCGGAAACACGCCGCCATGCTCGGCGACCACGGCCTTCGCCGCCTTCACCAGATTGCGCGCCCGAGCGTAATACCCAAGCCCCGCCCACGCGGCCATCACATCGGCATCGTCCGCCGCCGCCAGACTCGCGAAATCCGGCCACCGCGCAGTCCACGCCAGGAACCGCGGCGTCACGGCCGCCACCGTCGTCTGCTGCAACATCACCTCGGACAGCCACACCCGGTACGGATCGACCGCCTCGCCCGGCTTCGCGCGCCACGGCAGGTCGCGACGGTGCGCGTCATACCAGTCGAGCAGGGCCCCGGAGACCGAAGAGCGCTTGGCGTTCACGCGTCGCCTATGGCATGGGTTCGCAGATGAGCAAGCCGCCCGTTTCTGTGCCTAAATCTGCGACGCCCAAGCCGTCGACGAAGCGCGTGAAAGGCAGGACCGATCCCGACGCCCCGCGCGAGAACCGCTCGCGCGCGGTCGCCGAGCTGTTGCCCGCGATCGGCGGCGCCGCGTTCCGGCGATTCGGCTTCGTCCAGTCGTCGATCGTCAGCCGCTGGCCCGAGATCGTCGGCGCGAAACTGGCGGGCGCGAGCATCCCCGAATCGATCCGCTTCCCGGTCGGCAAGAAGCAGGACGGCGTCCTGACCCTTACCGTCCGCGGCGCACACGCGCCGATGATGCAGCACATCGCGCCCGAGATCATCGAGCGCGTGAACCGCTTCTTCGGTTACGCCGCGATCGTGAAGGTCGCGATCCGCCAGGGCGAGGTCGCCGCGCCCGTCCCGCGCAAAGCACCGCCATCGATCCGCCCGGTCCCCGTCGATCTCGGTATGAGCCTGAAGGGCATCGCCGATCCGGAATTGCGCGCCGTCCTCGAATCCCTCGCCGCCGGCGTCGCCTCGACGCACGGCCTTCCCAGGATCAACTGATGCGCGTCTTGCTTGCCGTCTTCGCCCTCTTTCTGCTGACCGGTGCCGCGCCCAAGCGCGACTGGTCGCAGACCGCGCGCATCCTCCCCTCGGGCGCGTACCTGATCGGCAACCCCGCCGCCCGCGTGAAGCTCGTCGAATACGCCAGCTACACCTGCTCGCACTGCGCCGACTTCTCGGTGAAGTCCGAACCCGTGCTCAAGCGCCAGATGATCGCATCGGGCTCGACCAGCCTCGAATTCCGCCACTTCATCCGCGACCGGCTCGACCTGTCGGCGGCGATCCTCGCCCGCTGCACCGGCCCGAAAGGCTTCTCCGCCACCTCGTCCGCGATCTTCGCCGCGCAGCCGCAATGGCTCGAGCGCGGGATCGAATACCAGCAGGGCAACGCCGCGCGCCTGAACATGTACCCGGCAGCGGCCCAGATCCGCGCCAACGCCGACGGCTCCGGCCTGACCGCGATGGTTAAGGCGCGCGGGCTCTCGGACGCGGCGATCAACGCGTGTTTCGCCAACCAGCCCGAGATCGACCGCATCGTCAAACTGACCGCCGATGCGCCGAAGGAGATCGACTCGACGCCGACCTTCTACCTCAACAGCAAGATCGTACCCCATGTCGGCTGGGAACAGCTCGAACCCGCGCTCCGCAAGGCGGGCGCCCGTTAATTCACGTGATCCACTGGAGTAACCCGATGAAGTTCCTGACAACGCTCGCCGTCCTGCCGCTCGCGCTCGCCGCCTGCTCGAAGAACGATTCGACCGGCAACGTCGACCAGCCCGCCGCCGCACCAGTAGCAGCCGCCGCAGCCCCCGCCGGCCAGAACTGGACCGAGACGGTCGTGAAGACCCCCGAGGGCTATCTGATGGGCAACCCGAACGCGCCGATCAAGCTCGTCGAATACGGCGCGCGCTCGTGCCCGACCTGCGGCGCGTTCGGTCGCGAGGCGTACAAGCCGCTGACCGAGAAGTACGTCTCGACCGGGAAGGTCAGCTTCGAATTCCGCGACTTCCTCGTCCACGGCGCGCCCGACGTGGCGCTGACTCTGCTCGGCCAGTGCGGCGGCGTCGCACCGTTCTTCCCGATCCTCGAGCAGATGTACGGCAACCAGATCGCCTTCCTCGACAAGCTCCAGGCGATGACCCCCGACCAGCAGAAGGCGCTCGCCAACCAGCCGCCGACGGTCGTCGCGACCAAGCTCGCCGAACAGATGGGCGCGATCGATTTCGTCAAGCAGCGCGGGATCCCGGAAGCGAAGGCGCGCGCATGCCTGGCGGATCAGAAGCAGCTCGAAGTGATGGCCAAGCCGACCGAGAACGCGATGCAGGCCGGCACGGTGACGGGCACGCCGACGTTCCTGATCAACGACAAGAAGCTCGATCAGGTCGTGAGCTGGGATCAGATGGAGAAGGCACTGAAGGCGGCTGGGGCGTAAGCTAACCGCTCCACAAGTAATTACCACCCCGGCTAACTACCACCCCGGCGAAGGCCGGGGCCCAATTGGGGGACGTTGCTAACGGAGATCAGCACTTCGTTACCGCGACCTCTCCAATTGGGCCCCGGCCTTCGCCGGGGTGGAGGCAAGGGCGGTAAGCGTGCCCACGGGCAGCCCGCCCCCTTGTTCTCCCGCGAAGGCGGGAGCCCAGTCTGGGTCCCCGCCTTCGCGGGGACACAAGCTTTGCAGTTCGGGATAACAGCAACACTAGTCGTCGGGGGGCGCAAGAATGCAGATCAAGCGCCTCCGCATCACCGGCTTCAAGAGCTTCGTCGACCCCGCCGATCTCCGCATAGAACCCGGCCTCACCGGCGTCGTCGGCCCGAACGGCTGCGGCAAGTCGAACCTCCTCGAAGCCCTCCGCTGGACGATGGGCGAGGCCAGCGCGAAATCCCTGCGCGGCGCCGACATGGAAGACGTCATCTTCGCCGGCACCGCAACCCGCCCGCCGCGCGACTTCGCCGAAGTTTCGATCCTCGCCGAAATTGCTGGCGACGAGAGAGAGATCGTCCGCCGGATCGAACGCGGCGCCGGCTCCGCCTACCGGATCGACGGCCGCGACGTCCGCGCAAAGGACGTCGGCCTGCTCTTCGCCGACGCCGCCACCGGCGCGCACTCCCCCGCGCTCGTCAGCCAGGGCAAGATCGGCGCGGTCATCGCCGCCAAACCCGCCGACCGCCGCGCGATGCTGGAGGAAGCCGCCGGGATCGCCGGCCTCCACGTCCGCCGGAAAGACGCCGATGGAAAACTCCGCGCCACCGAAGCCAATCTCGCCAAGCTCGACGAGATCATTGCCGACCAGGACGCGCGCGCCGCGACGCTGAAACGTCAGGCCCGCGCCGCCGAACGCTACCGCCTCATCTCCGCGCAGATCCGCGTCGCAGAAGCGCGCACAGTGTTCGCCCGATGGCGCGAAGCCGCCACCGCAGCCGATGCCGCCAAGGCCGAAGCCGCCGCCGCCGAAACCCGCGTCCGCGCAATCACCGACGCCGAACGCGCAGCCGCCGCAGACCAGCACCGCGCGATCGAAGCCGTCTCCGCTGCCCGCACCGCAGCGCTCGCCGCGCGCGACCTGGTCGGCGACCTCGCCCACCGCCTCGCCGAGCTCAAAACCGAGAAGGCCAGCGTCGAGCGCAGGATCGCCGACCTCACCGATGCCCGCACCCGCATCGCCGACGACCGCGCGCGCGAAGGATCGCTCGCCAGCGACGCCGCCGCCGCGCTCGGCCGCCTCGCCGACGAGGGCAAGGCGCTCGACACCGCGATCGCCCATGCCACCGCCGCGATCCCCGATCTCGACGCAACACTCGCCGAAACCGAACGCAGCGCCCGCGACGCCGAAGTCGCGCTGGCCCAGGCGCTCGCCACGCAAGCCCGCGACGCCGCCGAAGTCCGCGTCGCCAGCGCAGCCCTCGCCGCCGCCCGCACCCGCGCCGACCGCGCCAACCGCGATGCCGCCCAAATCGCCGCCGCCCTCCGCGCCCTCGGCAACCCCGCGCCGCTAGCCGCAGAGCGCGAAACCGCCGCCGAAGCCCGACGCGCCGCGACCGCCGCAGCAGAATCCGCCCGCCAAGCCATCACCCAGGCAGACACCGAAGAAGCCGCCGCGACCAGCGCACGAGACGCCGCCGAAACCACCCGCGCCACCGCCCGCGCAGACCTCGCCGCGATCGACAGCGAAGTGACGGCGCTCACCAAGGCAACGCAGCGCAGCGGCCGCGATCGGCTGCTCGACCATGTCTCGGCCAGCACCGGCTACGAACGCGCACTCGCCGCAGCACTTGGAGACGATCTCGACACCGGCCTAGACGCATGGGCCGGCGCCAAGCCCCGCGAAGACGACCCCGCCCCGCCCGCCGACGCCGAACCGCTGGCAAAGCATGTCGACGCGCCCCCCGCCCTGGCCCGCAGGCTGGCGCAGGTCTTCGTCGTCGCCACCGACGGCCAGCAACACCTCGCCGTCGGCCAGCGCATCGTCACCCGAGACGGCCAGCTCCGCCGCTGGGACGGCTTCACCGCAACCGGCACCGGCGCGGCGGCTGCCGAACGCCTCGTCCGCCGCAACCGCCTAGCCGCGCTCCAGGCCGCCCGCCCCGTCGCAGCCAAGGCGCTGGACGACGCCGAACGAACCCGCGCCGCGATCGACGAGCGGATCGCCCAGGCTAGAGGCCAGTCACAAACCGCCCGCGCCGCCCTGCAACGCGCCGAAACCGCCGCGCGCGACGCCCTCCGCCAGGAAGACCGCGCCGCCGCCGCGCTCGAACGCCTCGCCACTCAGCGCGCAGACCTCGACGTCCGCGCGCACCGCATTGCCGACGACGTCGCCGACGCGCACGCCGACCACACCCGCGCCGAAGCCGCGATGGCCGCCGTCCCCGACGGCACCGCCAACGCGCGCCAGGTCGCCACGCTCCAGTACGACGCCGAACGTGCCCGCACCGCCGTCGCGCAGGCCCGCGCCGATCGCATCGCGCTCGACCGCAGCATCGCCACCCACCGCGAACGCCTGTCCGCCGCCCAAGCCGACACCCGAAGCTGGCGCGCGCGCGCCGGTGAAGCCGCCAAACGCATCGCCGCCATGGACGCGCGCGAAACTACGCTCGGCACCGACCTCGCCGCGATCGCCGCACGCCCCGACGCCCTGGACGCTGAAATCGAGGCGCTCGACATTGAACACCAGGAAGCGCGCACAACCGCCGACGCGCTCCTCGGCACCGAACGCACCGCGGAAACCGCCGCCCGCACCGCCGACGACGCCCACCGCGCCGCCACCGAAGCGCTCGCCGTCGCCCGCGAAGCCCGCGCTGGCGCGGTCGCCCGCGTCGAAAACCACGAAGCGCGCCGCCTCGATCTCGGCCGCCTCTCGGGCGAGCGCTTCCAATGCCCCGCCCCCGTGCTCCCCGAGCGCCTCGGATTCGCGGTCGCCGACGTCCGCGCGCCAGCCGAAGAGTCCGCCACGCACGACCGCCTCACCACCGACCGAGAGCGGATCGGCCCGGTCAACCTCGTTGCCGAAACCGAACTCGCCGAACTCGAAGAGTCCGCGCGGAGCAATGCGGTCGAGCGCGACGAACTCGGCCAGGCGGTCAACCGCCTGCGCGGCTCGATCGGCACGCTCAACCGTGAAGGTCGCCAGCGCCTGCTCGCCGCGTTCGAGGCGGTGAACGGCCATTTCCAGCGCCTATTCACCACGCTCTTCGACGGAGGCGCCGCGCACTTGGAACTGATCGATTCCGACGACCCGCTCGAAGCCGGCCTCGAAATCATGGCGCAACCACCCGGCAAGCGCCTCCAGTCGCTCACCCTCCTGTCGGGCGGCGAGCAGGCGCTGACTGCGGTCGCACTGATCTTCGGCCTGTTCCTCACCAATCCCGCGCCGATCTGCGTCCTCGACGAGGTGGACGCGCCGCTCGACGATGCGAATATCGAGCGTTTCTGCGACCTGCTCGACCGCATGTCCCGCGACACCGACACGCGCTATCTCGTCGTCACGCACAACGCCGTCACGATGAGCCGCATGCACCGCCTGTTTGGCGTAACGATGATCGAACGCGGCGTCAGCCGGCTGGTCTCGGTCGACCTGCAAGCCGCGACCGGACTCATTGCAACGGCGTAGGGAGACAATCCCCGTTCGCGACGTTGACCCTCGATGTTCCTCGACGAATCCAGCATCTGGCCACGCAAGGAGGATCTGCCTCCGCGCAAGCCCGTGTATCGGCACGAGAAGGCGCTGACCCGCCTGATCTTCGTCTATCTCTTCCTGTTACTGGTCCTGCCCGTGAGCCTCGGCGGCATGGTCGACCTGATCCGCTATCTGTTCGACTGACTTTCGGGTGTCCTACACAACCCGATCCTGCCACCGTCGTGAATCCGCAATCGTCCACGTCTTGGCCTAAGTGCAGACATCGGAAAAATGCTCCCAGCGTCTGCACTTTGTGCACTTCCGGCATCGGGGCCGACCCGAAAGGCGTCCAGTACAACGACATAGCGACAAGTTGATCTCCATCACTCGACACCCCTTTTTGCGGAACGTAAGACGAACGAATGGCCCAACTCGACACCCGTGAAAAGCTCGAGATCCTCGCCGATGCAGCCAAATACGACGCATCGTGCGCATCGTCGGGCACGACCAAGCGCAATTCGAAGGACGGCAAGGGGCTCGGCTCGACTGAAGGCATGGGCATCTGCCACGCCTATGCGCCCGACGGCCGCTGCATCTCACTGCTGAAGATCCTACTGACCAATAGCTGCATCTTCGACTGCCATTACTGCATCAACCGCAAGAGCTCGAACGTCCGCCGCGCGCGCTTCACGGCGAAGGAAGTCGTCGATCTCACCATCGCCTTCTACAAGCGCAATTATATCGAAGGCCTGTTCCTATCGTCGGGCATCATCGCGTCGTCGAACTACACGATGGAGCAGATGGTCGAGGTCGCGCGGAGTTTGCGCGAGGACCACCATTTCCGCGGCTACATCCACCTCAAGACGATCCCCGACGCCGATCCCGAACTCGTCCACCAGGCCGGGCTGTACGCGGACCGCGTCTCGATCAACGTCGAACTCCCGACCGCAAACGGCCTGAAGCGTCTCGCCCCCGAGAAAGACGGCGTTCGCATCGAAACCGCGATGGCCGAGGTGAAGGCGTCGATCATCGACGGCAAGGACGCCAAGGCCAGGTACAAGTCCGCGCCGCGCTATGCCCCTGCCGGCCAGTCGACCCAGATGATCGTCGGCGCAGATGCTGCAACGGACGGCGACATCGTCCGAAAGGCATCGACCCTGTACGACCGCTTCGGCCTGCGCCGCGTTTACTACTCCGCGTTCAGCCCCATCCCCGACGCGAGCGCGGTCCTCCCGCTGCAACGCCCGCCCTTGATGCGCGAGCACCGTCTGTACCAATCCGACTGGCTGATGCGCTTCTACGAATTTCAGCCGCACGAAGTCGTCGCCGCCGCCGACGACGCAACCGGCATGCTCCCGCTCGACATCGACCCCAAGCTCGCCTGGGCGCTCAAATTCCGCGGATCTTTCCCGGTAGACGTCAACCGCGCCCCCCGCGAAATGCTCCTCCGCGTCCCCGGACTCGGCGTGAAGGCAGTCAACGGCATCCTCACCAGCCGCCGCTGGCGCCGCCTGCATTTGGCGGACATCGCCCGGCTGACCGTGTCGGTCGCCAAGCTCCGCCCCTTCATCATCGCCGAAGACTGGCGCCCGGTA
Organism: Sphingomonas sp. PP-F2F-G114-C0414; assembly: GCF_003688595.1. Taxonomy (GTDB): domain Bacteria; phylum Pseudomonadota; class Alphaproteobacteria; order Sphingomonadales; family Sphingomonadaceae; genus Sphingomonas. The sequence continues at coordinate 382,981 of NZ_RCWT01000009.1, read as the reverse complement.
GCTCTGGCGGACAAAGCCGAACTCCGCCCGATCGTCGCCCCGAAACCCAAGCAAATGGAAATGTTCGCGTGAACCCCGCGCGCATCCTGCCCCCCTCCCTGAAAGGGAGGGGTTGGGGGTGGGTCGGCCCGAGGCTTACGCGGCATTCCCTCGAAAGCAACCAGCCCCCTCCCTTCCAGGGAAGGAGGTAAAGATGCGCGTCGTAACCCTAACCGAACCCGACGACTTCGACGGCTGGCGCGACGCCGCGCGTGGCCTGATCGCCGAGGACGTCCCCCCCGACGACGTCGTCTGGCAAGTCGGCGACGAACCCGTCGACCTGTTCGCAACCGTCGCCGAACCCGCCCCTGCCCCGCCCCCCGGCGCGTTCTCCGTCCCCCGCGCCTTCATAGACCTAGCCCGCAGCGCCATCCTCGGCAGCGACCCAGAACGGTTCGCCCTGCTCTACACGTTGCTTTTCCGCCTCCGCCGCGAACAAAAACTGATCGAGGACCGCGCCGATCCGCTCGTCCGCCGCCTCGACAGGATCGCCAAGGACGTCCGCCGCGACATCCACAAGATGCGCGCATTCCTGCGTTTTCGCGAGGTCGAGGAGGACGGCGGAACCCGCTTCGTCGCGTGGTTCGAGCCCGACCACCATATCGTCCGCGCCAACGCCGCGTTCTTCGTCAACCGCTTCGCCAGCATGCGCTGGTCGATCCTGACGCCCGAGGTCTCGATCCACTGGGACGGCAAGGCGCTCAGCGAAGGCCCCGGCGCAAGCAAGACCGACGCCCCAGATGGCGACCCGACCGAGGAAGTCTGGAAGACCTATTACGCCAGCATCTTCAACCCGGCGCGCGTGAAAATCGGCGCCATGCTGAAGGAGATGCCGAAGAAATACTGGAAGAACATGCCCGAAACCGCGCTGGTGCCGGGCTTGCTTGCAGCGGCGCAAGCGAGGGAGAGCGGCATGTTCCAAAAGGCGCGCGACACGGTCGGCGGCAACAGCCTGATCGCATGGGAAGCCCTGCGCGACGAGGCCGCCGGCTGCACCCGTTGCCCGCTCTACAAGCCGGCGACGCAAACCGTGTTCGGCGAAGGCCCGGTCGACGCCCCACTGATGTTCGTCGGCGAACAACCCGGCGACCAGGAGGACATCGCCGGCCGCCCGTTCGTCGGCCCCGCCGGCCAGATGTTCGACAAGGCGATGGCCGAAGCCGGCGTCGATCGCTCGCGCGCGTACGTCACCAACGCGGTAAAGCATTTCAAGTTCGAACAACGCGGCAAACGCCGCATCCATGCCAAACCTGGGGCGGGTGAAATCGACGCCTGCCGCTGGTGGATCGAACAGGAACAGATGCTGATCAAGCCGAAGGTGACCGTGGCCCTCGGCGCGACGGCGGCGCGGTCGTTGTTCGGCAAGGTGATGACGATCGGCCGGGAGCGCGGGCGTGCGCTGCAGCTGCCCGATGGCGGCGAGGCCTGGATCACGGTGCATCCGAGCTATCTGCTGCGGCTGCCGGACCCAGCGCAGGCGGCGGAGGAATATGCGCGATTCGTCGAAGATCTGCGGACGGTAGGCGGTCGGATCAACTAATCCTCCCCGGCACGGGGAGGGGAACCGCGACGTGCAGCGGCGGGGTGGAGGGGGTTCTCCACGCACGATACACTCCGGGTGATCCCCCTCCACCAGCTACGCTGGTCCCCCTCCCCGTACCGGGGAGGATTACATGGCGTTCGGTTCTGGTCCCAACCGGCCAGCAGGATCGTCGAGCGCATCGATCGCGGCCATGTCTTCGTTATCCAGCGTCAGGTCGAGCGCTGCAAAATTGTCTGCCAGATGCTCGGCATCCGACGCCTTCGGGATGACCGAAAAGCCGTTTGCCAGATGCCATGCGAGGATGACCTGCGCCGCACTTCGCCCATGCTTGTCCGCAATCCGGACGATCGCGCCGTCCTGCAACAGCGTCTTGCCCTGACCCAACGGGCTCCAGCTCTGCGTCACGATGCCGTGCGCTTCATGATACGCATGCTGTTCGCGCTGCTGAAAATTCGGGTGGAGTTCGATCTGGTTGACCGCCGGCGTCACGCCGGTCTCAGCGACAATCGCGTCGATATGCTCGGGCAGGAAGTTCGACACGCCGATCGACTTGGCCTTCCCGGCATCACGCAGCGCGATCATCGCCTTCCAGGCTTCGACATACTTGTCCTGCTTAGGCACCGGCCAATGCATCAGGTACAGGTCGACCGATTCGACACCGAGCAGCGCAAGGCTCTCGTCCATCGCCGCTTCGGCGTCGCCCTGTCGGTCGTTCCAGAGCTTGGTCGTCAGGAACGCGTCAGAGCCCTTGTAGCCGTCACCGACGCCACGTTCGTTCTCATAGACCGCGGCGGTGTCGACCAGCCGGAAGCCGATATCGAGCCCGGAGCGGACGATCGCCGCGGCCTGGCTGTCGGGGATCTGCCACGTGCCCATGCCAAGCTGGGGCATCGTGCGGCCGTCGTTGAGTGTAAGATCTGTCATGCCGCAAACAGCGCACGACACGGCCGGCGGTTCCGATTGGCTCTTCCCTTCCGCGCCCGGTTCGCGCAATCGACCGAGCCATGTTCGAAAAGATCCTGGCCGTGCTGGCCACCTTCACGATCGGCGTCATCTCGTCGGGTGGCTATGTCGGCATCGCCCTGCTCATGGCGATCGAGAGCGCGTGCATCCCGCTGCCGTCCGAAATCATCATGCCGTTCGCCGGCTACCTCGTCTCGACCGGGCGGTTCGACCTGTATCTCGCCGCCACCGCGGGCGCGATCGGGTGCAACCTCGGCTCGATCGTTGCCTACGAGATCGGCAAGCGCGGGGGCCGGCCGATGGCGGAGCGTTGGGGCCGCTATCTGCTAATCGGACCGGGCGAGCTCGATGCGGCCGATCGGTTCTTCGCCCGCTGGGGCTCGATCGCCGTGCTGATCGGGCGCCTGCTGCCGGTGATCCGCTCGTTCATCGCCTTCCCCGCCGGCGTCGCGCGGATGAAGCTGGTGCCGTTCCACGTCTACACCTTCGTCGGGTCGTGGCCGTGGTGCTTCGGGCTGGCATGGGTCGGCATGAAGCTCGGCGATAAGTGGGACAGCGATCCGCGCGTGAAAGCTGCGTTCCACAGCGCCGACCTGCTGATCGGCGTGGTCCTGATCGCTCTCGTCGGCTTCTACATCTGGCACCGCGTGCGTGGTCTGAAGCGCCACCCTTAAGTCTCTCGAGGGTAACCGCGACGCTTCGCCAGCGCACGCAGATCGTCGTCGCGGGTCGGGGCGAGCGCCCGCACGCGACGCCGATAGCCCGCGACGATCTCGGCACCGGCTTTCTCCGGTGATCCGCTGTCGAACGGCGGTGCTGGATCATATTCGAGACCCAGCTGGACCGCCTTGGCATGCGCCTCGCCGCGGATCATCGCGGTCAGCGTCAGGGCGAAGTCGATCCCGGCTGTGACGCCGCCGCCGGTGACGCGGTTACGGTCGACCACGGTGCGCGCGTCGACCGGGATCGCGCCGAACAGCGGCAGCATGTCGCGCTGCGCCCAGTGGCACCCGGCACGATAGCCGTCGAGCAAGCCCGCCGCACCGAGGATCAGCGATCCGGTGCAGACGCTCGTCACCCACGTCGCCTCGGCCCCGACCGCCTGGACCCACGCCATCGCTTCGTCGTCGGCAATCACGTCGTTGGTTCCGAAGCCGCCTGGGACGCACAGGATGTCGGCGCGCGGGACATCGGCGAAGGTCGCGGTCGGCAGGATCGAGAAGCCGGCGTCGGTCGGGACCGGATCGAGCGTCTTCCAGACGAGATCGAGCCGAGCGTTGCCGAGCCGAGACAGGACCTGCGCGGGGCCGGTCAGGTCGAGCTGGGTCACGTTCGGGAACAGCAGGAAGGCGATGCTGAGCGGTTTAGTCATGCCATTGCGCCTTGCGATGGGCTCTCACGATCGAAAACCGCGACATCGCTCCGGATTGGCTTAACTCGCTGACAAACAACGCGAGTCCGGCACCGAGCAAGGAGCGCGCTCAACCGAAGTGCAGAAAGTGCAGACGCTGGTGCAGCATTTTCGTCGGCACCCGACGCACCGTAGGGGGCGGTTTTAGCGAACGCGCTTCGGATGGTTGCCGACGTCATTCGCGCATCATGCCATCCCCTCTGCCTGTAGGACAGTTACCTCGGGAACAGCGCGCGCGGGTATCAGGCGAACAGCCATGTCCCGAGCATGCGCCCGAACGGGAAGGTGAACACGCCCGCGATGAGCAACGCGCCGGTGACCATCCCGCGCACGCTGGTGCGGTGCCGTGCAAGGTCGTGCGCGCGTGCCGACCACCAGATGATCGGGACCTGGACGAGCGTAAAGATCGACAGGAGGTGGATGATGCCAAAACCACCCGTGCTGGTCCGGATGCCGAACGAGGCGAGCGCGGTGGCGAGCATCGCGACGACCCAGATCGTGCCGAGCGCGCGGTGCGGACGGTCGCCGCGTTTGCGCAGGAGCATGAGGGGGGTCAGCGCGAGCGCGACGAGGATGGTGGCGAGGTGGAACCAGACGATCGTCGGGACCTCCGGCCAGTGCGGGCGGCCGCGGATCAGCGCGGTCATGACGGCGGCGAGGAGGAGGATCGCGGCGTAGGCGAGAAGCTTTTCGTAACCGTCGGCAGCGATCGGTCGCAGACGGGTTTTTCGTTTTCCGAGTGTTAGTGCCATTCGTGCCCCCTTGTATGTCCCAGGGGGACGGTACGGGGTGCGCAGCGCGGAAGCCAAGGGGCATTTGTGCCGCCGACCTCGCCAGGGTCAAAACGTGCCCCCCTCCCTGGAAGGGAGGGGTTGGGGGTGGGTTGGCCTGCTGGTGCCACTGACTGAGCCGCTTGCGGAACCCGCCCCCCCCCTGCCCCTCCCTTCCAGGGAGGGGTGAGTAGCAGAACTGTTTCTCGAATTTCTTATGGGAGGACGGGGACTTCCGCTGCTCGCGTCTTGTTCTCCAGCCGCGATTCCCGCACCCGCTGGCCGAAGCAGCCAGTGGCGCCGCCTGCGCCGACCGCGGAGCAGCTGCCGATGGTGTTCACGCCTGACCCGGCGTCCATCGTGCCTTGGGCCTTGGTCGCCCAGCTGGCATTCTCGGGCGTGACGACGAACTCGCGGAGTTCCTTGGGGACGCGGTATTGCTCCTGCGCGCTGCGGCGGACGCAGACGACGATCTCTTCGCCGTTCTGGTTGGTCGGGCAGCGTTCGTTGCCGAACAGGGTGAGCACGCCGTTGACGGGCGCGCTGCGCGAGACTTCGCCAGGGGCAGAGATCGTGTTCGGCTTGCCGGTAGCGCCGGGCAACGCCGGGGCCAGCGTCGGCGCTTTGGCGGGCAGTTGTGCGAGCGTCGGCGGCGCGCGGCGCACGGGTTGCAACGTCTGCGCCACCGCAGGTCCGGCGACGAGCAACGCCGCCGCAAAAAGCATTTTCATACGCATCACTCCCACAATCCGTATTCTCATCTCAAACGTCGCATCTCAGATCCGCTTGGCGGTAGCGATCGCGACCTTGCAACCGAGCCGGATCGCCGCGCTCAGTACGGGATAACCCGGTGTTTCCTCGGCCCCAGCCGCAATCGCAGTCGCCTTGTGCTCGAGTTCCTCAGCCTGAAAATCGAGGATCGCTGCGGATAGCTCGGGATCGCTGGCGCCAAGCTGAACGAGCTGTTCCTCGTAATGCTTGTCGATCTCGGTCTCGACCGCGGCGGTGCACGCCATCGCCGCCCGCGGGCTGATCGCCGCGGTCACGGCGCCGAGCGCGAAGCCGGCGACTTTCCAGATCGGCTGCAGCACCGTCGGGCGCACGCGGCGATCGACGATCATCTTGTCGAAGAACGCGCGGTGCCGCTCTTCCTGCTGCGCCATGTGATGGATCGAGCGCGATGCCGGGTGACGATCGCCGAGCACGGCAAGCTGGCCCGCATAGATGCGGATCGCGCCGTATTCGCCGGCCTGGTCGACGCGGATCATCGAATCCGTCGCCCGCTTGGCGTCTCCTGGCTTCCAGCCGCTCATCTCGTCTTCCTCATGAGTGCGAATATGGTGAACGCACCGACGAGGGAAAAGATCGCGTTGAACCCGGCGAGCGAAATGCCGAGCAGCTTCCACTGCGGCGAATCGCAGCGCACCATCGGCGCGTTCATGATCGCGGCGAGGCGCTCGGCAGCGGTCGTGCCGGCCATCGAGACGGTCGTGGTGCAGGCGGTGAACCCGTTCCACCAATGATATTCGACGCCGGCATGCGCGACGCCGATCAGCCCGCTCAGCCCGATCAGCACCCCGGCGATGATCACCAGCGATGCCCTTAGCGACCGTCCGGGAACGAAGAACGTCGCGCCCGCGATCAGCACCGCGGAATAATGCGGCCAGCGCTGCCAGTGGCACATCTCGCAAGGATATAGACCGCCGAGATATTGCGAGCCGAGCGCACCGAGCAGCAGGAACGCGGGCAGCAGGAGCGCGATGGCGCGCGCGATCTCTTCGTTCTTGGTCATGCCCAACCCGCGACGCACGCTCACTTGGTGGCTGCCTTGGCGGCGTCGGCATCAGGCTTGATCGGGCGCGGCTTGGTCGCGGCGGCAACCTGGGTCGGGCCGCCGAGACGCGCGACGGTCTTCAGCGCGTAATAGAGCTGGAAGTCGTCGATGCCCTGCTTCTTCAGCTGATCGGGCGTCTGCGAGAAGCGCGGGTCGGTCTTGGTATCCTCCTCGAGCACCGCGTTGTCGGCCTTCACCTCGTTGATCAGGTGTTTCCGGAGGTCGGCCTCGCGGAACACCGGGCGCGACTTGTAGTCGGGATCGGTGAGCTGCGGCACCTTGATGTCGGGCTCGATTCCGCCCTCCTGCACCGATCGGCCGGACGGCGTGAAGTAGCGCGCGGTGGTCAGGCGGAGCGCGGTCTGGGGCCCGAGCGGGAGCACGGTCTGGACCGAGCCCTTGCCGAAGCTGCGCTCACCCATGATCAGCGCGCGGTGATGATCCTGGAGCGCGCCGGCGACGATCTCGGAGGCGGACGCGGTGCCGGGATCGGTGAGGACGACGACCGGCAGGCCGTGCGCGTCGTCGCCGGGTTTGGCATAATAGCGCTCGATATCGGTCTTCTCGCGGCCGCGCTGCGAGACGATCTCGCCGTGATCGAGGAATGCGTCGCTGACCTCGATCGCCTGCGTCAGCAAGCCGCCGCCATTCTCGCGCAGGTCGACGACATAGCCGAGCGGGCGGTGGCCGAGCGACTTGTCGATCGCCATGATCGCCGCGCGGGTATCGGCGCCGGTGTTCTCGCTGAAGGTGTTGATGTTGATGTAGCCGACGTCGCCGCGGACTTCCCACTTCACCGGCTTCTGGACGATGATCTCGCGCATCATCGTCACGTCGAGCGGCTTGTCGCGGCCCGGACGGACGAGGCCGAGCGTGATCTTGCTGCCCGGCTTGCCGCGCATCTTGCCGACCGCCTCGTCGAGCGAATCGCCGTAGATCAGCTTGCCGTCGATATGCGTGATGTAATCCCCGGACTTGACGCCAGCGCGGGCCGCGGGGGAGTCCTCCTGCGGGGAGACGACCTTGATCGCGCCGTCCTCCATCTGCACCGTGAGGCCCAGGCCGCCGTAGTTGCCTTCGGTCATAATCCGGAGGTTCTCGTAGTCGAGCGCGTCGACATACGAGCTGTGCGGATCGAGGCTGGCGAGCATGCCCTGGATCGCGCCCTTGATCAGCGTCTTGTCATCGACCTTGTCGACGTAATCCGCCTTCACGCGGTTGAACACGTCAAGGAACTGGTCGAACTCGCGATACGTGTCGGTGTCGACCGCCGCCATCGCCGAGGTGGCAAGCGGGATCAGCGTCAGCGCGCCGACGATCGCGGTCGCGGCAAGGAACGGGGTACGCAGTATAGGACGAGGCATCGATGGTCCTGCAACCTGAGAAAAGACGTGTCGTACGGTCGTGACGGCGTAGCGTAGCGGAACGCTGGCGGCAACGCGCTGAGCAAAGCGGGGCCGGGGTTAATAGTGGCTGACTGCGGGGTGACCGTGGGGGCGGCACGTACCCCACGATGCTCCGTCATGCCGGGCTCGTTCCGGCATCCACGGTTCCACACACTCGACCGAATTTGATTAGTGGAAAGGTGGCCTACTGAGCCCGTCGGCGCTTATCCCCCGTCAAACATGTCACGGTCATTCCCGCGCAGGCAGGAACCCATACTGGCGAATCTCGCGAAATAATCGCAACCGTTTGAGCATCTGGGTCCCCGCCTCCGCGGGGATGACGGAGCATTACATGTCGTGGAGGATATGTGCCGAAACCGTCCGGCGTGACGGGGTGTCTTGGTCAGGTCCAGATCCGACTCACTTCCCAGCCGTCAGTTGTCAGTTGATCAACGAAGCTACGTCGACGGGCCGCCCCCGGCGCCGGAGTTCGACGGTGATGCGGGGGTCTTCGCTGGGCGCGGTGCCGAGCGGCGCACCCATCACTACGTGGTCGCCAGACTTGGCGGTGGTTGCGGCGAGGCCCGTCACGAGACTTGTCCAACCGTCGGCGTGGTCGACGATAACGATCATGCCGTAGTCGCGGAAACGGCGGGCGTAGCGGACCGTGCCGGCTGCGGGGGCGACGACGCGCGCGCGGGGGGCGGTGGCGAAGGTCAGGCCGCGCGATCGGACGCCGGAGTCCGAAACCTCGTCGAAGCCGGTGACGAGCCTGCCCGCTACGGGTGTGCGATACACGCCACGCGGAGGCGCCGGGGGCGTGGTGCCGGGCGCGATCGGGCGGGGGATCGGGCCGGCGAGCGCGATCAGGCTGGCCGCCGTCGCCTGGGCGATGGTAGTGGTGGCCATGCCGTCGACCAGATCGCGCGCGCGTTCGCCGAGCGCGAGTGCGCGATCGGACTCGCTGAGCGCACCGCGGCCGAGCGACTGGCTACGCTGGCGATGGCGCGCTTCGAGGGTAGCAAGCGCAACGCGGTCGCTCTCGAGGCGCGCGCGACCGTCTGCCAAGGCCTTGGCGGCGAGCGTGGCGCTGGCTTGCAGGCGACGTGTTTCGACGAGTTCGGTGCGGACGACTTCGGTGCGGTGGCGGACTACGGGAAGCGCGCTGCCGAGCACTGCGCGGACGTGGACCAGGTCGTCGACCGATCCCGGCTGCGCGACCGCGACGATCGTCGGGCGGCGAGCCAGCGATTGCAGCGCTGCGAGGAGCCGGGCGACCGGGCCTTGCGCGCGGCCGAGCTTGGCGCGTTGATCGGATAGCAGGCGCTCTACCAGCGTTACGCGCGCACTTGCGGTGGCTAGGTTCGCTTCGGCGGCGGTCACGCGCGCAGCGAGCGCCTGTTCTTCGCGGCGCGCCTTGTCGGCGGCGTTGCGCTCCTGCGTGGCAGCAGCGGCGAGCTTGGCGGCGCGGGCGGCGGCGAGCGCGGCGTCGCGTTTCGCCGCGACCAGACGTTGCTGCTCGGTCGCCAGTTCAGGCGCGTCAGTCTGTGCGGTTACGCCCGCCGCCGCGAACAGCGCCGCGATCGCGAGAACGCCCCCTACCCTCATGCGTCACCCTTCGCGGTGATAGGGGTGGTTGGCAAGGATGCTGGTGGCGCGGAACAGTTGTTCGGCGAGCATCGCGCGGGCGAGCAGATGCGGCCAGGTCGCGCGGCCGAACGAGAAGAGCAGGTCCGCCTCGTCGCGCGCCGCGTCGTCGAAGCCATCGGCGGCGCCGATCATGAACCGTGCCTCGCGCACGCCGCCGTCACGCCAGCGCTCGAGCTTTTGCGCGAACTGCGTCGAGGACAACGTCTCGCCCTTCTCGTCGAGCAGGATGCGTTTGGTCTGCTCGCCGACCAGCGGGATCTTGCCGCCGGTGTCGGGGAGCTCGCTGACCTTGGTCGGCCAGACGATCCGCTTCAGATAGCGGTCGACGAGGTCGGCCTCGGGCGAGCGCCCGATCCGACCGCGGGCGACGATGTGGAGCAGCACCGCCGCCTCGGGATCTAGTCTTCGTCGGTGAAGGTCGGCACGGGCGGCGGCGCCGGCGCGTCGCCGAATGCCCACATCCGCTCCAGATTGTAGAAGCTGCGGACTTCGGGGCGGAACAGGTGGACGATGACGTCGGTCGCATCGATCAGCACCCAGTCAGCCGTGGGGAGCCCCTCGATCTTCACCGGGCGCTTGAACTCGGCCTTGATCCGCTCGGCCAGCTTCTGCGCCATCGAGGCGACCTGGCGGGTCGAACGACCGCTGGCGATCACCATGTAGTCGGCGATGCTGGTCTTGCCCGCGAGCGGGATCGAGATGGTCTCGACCGCCTGGTCGTCGTCGAGCGACGCGAGGATCAGGCGATGCAGCGCCTCAACCTCTTCGGGGTCGGTCGCGCGAGGGGCAGTAGGGGAAGTGGCCAAGTCAGCTCCTGGGTAAGACTACCGGACCAGCAACGTGCTGAACCCAGTCGGGATTTTTGGCACGCAGGCCGGTTGCGGAGGTCGGGTCGGGTCGGAAGCGCAACAGCACCAGGGCCGGCAATCTCCACGTCGTCCAGCTCTTCGCATGGTCTGTGCGCCGTTGGAAGCGCCGCAGCCAACCCATCGCGGGGGCCGCGAGGGCGCGCCCGTCATATCCCGGACGCGCGATTACCGCAATCGGAACCTCGCGGGCGATCTGGCGCCAGTTCTTCCACCGGTGGAAGTCCGCGAGATTGTCCGCGCCCATCAGCCAGATGAACCGGACCTTGGGGTAGCGGCGCTTGAGGTTTCGGATCGTGTCGAGTGTGTAGCGGGTGTGGAGCCGCGCCTCGATATCGGTCGCGCGGATCGGCGCGCGGCGCGCCATGCGTCGCGCCGAGGCGAGGCGCGCGGGGAGCGGCGCCATGTCGTTGGCCGCATCCTTGAGCGGGTTGCCGGGGGATACCAGCCACCACGCCTCGTCGAGCGCAAGCGCATCGATCGCCGCGAGCGTGATGCCGCGGTGGCCGCGGTGGGCGGGGTTAAACGACCCGCCGAGAATGCCGACGCGGGTCAAACCTTGGGCAAGCAAAAGCTGATGCTGGAAAGCCGAGGCGAGCAAAACATCGACCGACGGTATGACCGGATTCGTCGGTTATCAACACGGCAGCGCGCCCGGCGCCTCAGTTGCAGGGGAAACGCTTCGCCAGCACTCGCGCGTACCCGTCCTTGAGCGGACGCTTCTGATCGGCGGCGGGGAGTTGCGACAGGCCGTCGAGCATATCCATGATGCCGACCGACTCGCCCTCCGGCACGCAGGCGATCGGCGGCTTGCCCGCGGCGGCGCGCGCGGCGCGATCCGCCTTCAACTGCGTGGTCGCCGCCTTGGCTTCCGCCTTTAGCACAGGCAGATCGGGCGACACCAACGCCATCGGCCCCTGATCGCGAAGCGCGTTGGCGCGAGCGAGAAAGGTCTGGACGGTCATCGCCGCATTTGCCGGGACGGCGGCCGCGACGATCGTCGCGGCGGCGATCAGAGCCACGGGAAATGATTTGGGCAGATACGACATGGGCAGCCTTTCCGGAGAAAGACTGCCCATACACATCAATGGCTTACGCCTCAATGAACCGATCCGCGACGAACCGATCAGGCGCCGAGCGGCGACGGCGTACCGAACGGACCGTTCGGGCGGCGCGTCTTGGGGATCGATGTCCCCGCACGTGGTACGGTCGATGCCTTCGCCCCCGGATCCGGACGATCGATATCCTCACCGGCGATCAATTGCTTGATCTCGTCGCCAGTCAGCGTCTCGAACTCGAGCAGCGCGCCGGCCACGGTATGGAGCTGGTCAACGTGATCGCTCAGCACCTGCTTGGCGCGGTCGAGACCACCTTCGACGATCCGCTTGATCTCGTCGTCGATCAGCTGCGCGGTCTGGTTCGACATCCGCGACGGACGGCTCGACGAGTAACCAAGGAACGACTCGCCCTCGGGCTCACCATATTCGAGCGGGCCGACCTTGTCCGACATGCCCCAGCGCGTGACCATGTCGCGCGCCAGACCCGTGGCGTACTGGATATCGCCCGACGCGCCGCTCGAGACCTTGTCGTAACCGAAGATGACTTCCTCGGCGACGCGGCCGCCCATCGACACCGCGAGGTTCGCGTACATCTTGTCGCGGTGATAGCTGTACGAGTCGCGCTCAGGGAGACGCATGACCATGCCCAGCGCACGACCACGGGGAATGATCGTCGCCTTGTGGATCGGATCCGACGCAGCCTCGTGCATCGCGACGACGGCATGGCCGGCCTCGTGATACGCGGTCATCCGCTTCTCGTCGTCGGTCATGACCATGCTGCGACGCTCTGCGCCCATCATGACCTTGTCCTTGGCCTCCTCGAACTCGGCCATCGCCACCAGACGCTTGCCCTTGCGCGCCGCATGCAGCGCCGCCTCGTTGACGAGGTTGGCGAGATCGGCACCCGAGAACCCAGGCGTACCGCGAGCGATGACGCGGGCGTCGACGTCGGGTGCGAGCGGCACCTTCTTCATGTGCACTTCGAGGATCTTGATACGACCCTCGATATCCGGCCGCGGCACGGTGACCTGGCGATCGAAGCGGCCCGGACGCAGCAGCGCGGGGTCGAGCACGTCGGGACGGTTGGTCGCGGCGATGATGATGATGCCTTCGTTCGCCTCGAAGCCGTCCATTTCGACCAGCAGCTGGTTCAGCGTCTGCTCGCGCTCATCATTGCCGTTGCCGAGACCGGCGCCGCGATGACGACCCACAGCATCGATTTCATCGATAAAGACGATGCACGGTGCGGACTTCTTCGCCTGCTCGAACATATCGCGGACACGGCTCGCGCCGACGCCGACAAACATCTCGACGAAATCGGAACCCGAGATCGTGAAGAACGGCACGCCAGCCTCACCCGCGATCGCGCGGGCGAGCAACGTCTTGCCGGTACCAGGCGAGCCGACCAACAGCGCGCCCTTGGGGATCTTGCCGCCGAGGCGGGCGAACTTGGTCGGGTCCTTCAGGAACTCGACGATCTCCTCCAGCTCTTCGCGAGCCTCGTCGATGCCGGCGACGTCCTGGAAGGTGACCTTACCCTCCTTCTGCGTCAGCATCTTCGCGCGGCTCTTGCCGAAGCCCATCGCGCCCGAGCCAGAGTTCTTCTGCATCTGCTTCAGCACGAAGAACGCGATGCCGAGGAACAGCAGGAACGGCAGCGACTGATACAGGAGCAGCGCCAGCATCGACGGCCCCTCTTCGGGCTTCGCGCTGATCGCAACGCCCTTCTCGCGCAGCTTCGGCACGAGCGTCGAGTCCTGGATCGGGTACGACTTGAACTTCTCGCCCGACGACAACGTGCCCGAGATCATGTCGCGCGAGATGTTGACGTCCTTGACGGTGCCCTCGTCGACCTTGTCGAGGAACGCCGAATACGCGATCGTGTTGCCGCCCGACGTGGCCGTACGGCCGTCGAACATGGTTACGAACAGCGCCAGCGCGAGCAGGATGCCGACCCAGATCAACAGGCTCTTCATCCAAGGATTGCCGCCGCCGCCATTGTCAGGACCGCCGTTGCCGGGGCCCTGGGGCTTCTGCCCGCGGTTCTCGTTGTCGTTCATGGGTGCACGATACCTTTCAGCGCACAAGATAAGCGCGCGCAGGTTAATGGCAATGGAACAACGCGCGACTTGCGTTGATCAGTGTGAACGGGCGGTCACGTCACCCGACGTAGAGGCTCTTGCTTGGACGTGAACGCAGGTCAGTCGGGAACGCGGGTCAGTCGATAAGGCGGCGGGGCGGGGCCTCGCGGAACCGCCAGACATCGCCGCGGACGCTGGCGATGATGCCGGCCTGAGTCGTGCGCTTGCCGGTCGTGAGCGAGTCGAGCAGCTTTTCGATGTTGGCGGCTTCGGTCCATTCGGGCGCGACGATGCCGGCCTCGGCGCGGACCGTGCCGATCGCGCGACGGGCGAGACGGCGGAGAATTTCGCGGGGCAGATTCTCGACCGCGAGCTTCACCTCGCCGCCGCCGACCTTGGCGCGCTCGGTCCATATCCAGTCGACCATCGCGCGGACGTCGGTGTCGGTCTCTGCCAGCGCGGCGGCGGCGCGTGCGAGGTTGGGCGTGCCGAGCCATTCGTTCTCCCCGAGCAACCGGCGGAACCGCGTGCGATCATGGCGGTCGTCATGGTTCGAGGGATCGTCCAGGAACGGAACCTCGGCACGACGGACGATCGCGCGAAGTTCGGCGCGGCGCCAATCGAGCAACGGACGAATCACGATGACGCCGTTGACGTGGGTGCGCGCCCGCACGCCGGCGAGTCCCGCAAGTCCGGAACCGCGGGCGGCGCGCATGAGGAAGGTCTCGGCCTGATCGTCGGCGTGATGCCCGGTGACGAGAGCCCCCGCGCCGATCGCGCGGGCGTGCTCCGTCAGCAGCGCATAGCGCGTGGTGCGGGCTTGCGCCTGGATGCTGGCACCGGTGATCGGTTCGCTCGGCGCGAGCGTGGCGTGAGAAATGCCGAGCGTTGCGCAATACGCGGCGACCATCGCGGATTCCTCGACCGCTTCGGGGCGGAGGCGGTGGTCGATGCTGGCGACCGTGAAGCCGGGGGGAAGCGATTCATGCGCGAGGGTGAGCATCGCCATGCTGTCGGGGCCGCCGGATACCGCGAACAGCGGGTTGGTGATGTCGCCGGCGAGCCGCGCGAAGTCGGCGGCGAAGCGACGGCCTTCTTCGGTCATGCGGCGGGGGCCCTGACCGTCGAGCGGTCGCTACCCCGGCGGAGGCCGGGGCCCAATTGGCGAGCGGTAATGACTGAGCGCAGCCCGCCGTTACGCTGGCCTTCCCAATTGGGCCCCGGCCTCCGCCGGGGTGGTGCTGATGTGCGGAATGAGGTCACGAGCACACGATCACGCACGAGCATGAATACATCGCTTACTTGCACTTCGCCGCGCTGCGTCCGGCAGCGACCTGCCCCTTCATCGCCGCGGCCATCTTGGCGCCGTAGACGTCGTTCAGCTCGTCATACACCTTGCACGCATCGGCAGGCTTGTTGAGCTTGGTCAGCGCTTGGCCGAGGTACAGCAGGCTGTCGGGCGCGCGCTCGCCATCGGGCATCTTCTTGTAATTGTCGTAGAACGCCATCGACGCGAGGCTCGGCTTGCCCTCGTCGAGATACGACCGACCGAGCAGATTCTGTGCATAGCTGGCGCGCTTGCTCTTGGGATAGTCCGCGACGACCTTCTTCAGCTGCGCCTCGGCCTGCGGGTATTGCTTGGCCGCCCACAGTCGATAACCATACATATAATCGTCTTCCGCAGCGTCGCCGGTGGACGGCTTCTCGACCGACACCTTGGTCGGTGCCGGCGTAGCGGTTCCCGGCTTGGCCGCCGTATCGGGCCGCGGTGTCGGGCGCGAAGGACCGCCGTTCGACGCGTCGTCAGGCTCGATCGGACCGCCCGCCGCGATCGGCGCGGGGCCGGTTTCGAGTGCCTTCAGCCGCGCGTCGTTGGTGCGCCGATAGCTGTCGAACGCATCCTGCAACTGGCGCACGCGGTTCTGGTTCTGCTCGATCTGCTCGGTGAGCGAGGTCATCTGCTGTTCGAGCGAGGTGACGCGCTGCGTCACGTCGATGATCGCGCTGTTCGCGGGCGAGCCCGGACCGGGGCCCTGTTCGCCTTGCGGCGCACGGACCTCGGGCTGGAGCATCTGGCCTGCGCCACCGGGAAACACCTTGCGCTGCACCGCGCGCATCTCGCTCTCGAGCTTGCCGACGCGGCCTTCGACGTTCTGCGCCTGCGCGGTCGCCGGCAACAGAGCCGCGAGGCAGACGCCGACCAGAATTGACTTACGCATGGGCCACGCCCCCCGGTGAATTGGTTAATCGTCCGGGTATAGCTACACTACCCCTCCTGTCGCCAGCCTTAAGACCCTGGCGATGCCTGCCGTTGCTCACGGATTCGTGGTCGCCCGCGCGGGGGTCTCGGCCGAGTCGAGGTTCGCACGCTGCGTTTCGCTGAGCGGACGGCGGAGCGTATTCGGCCGACGTGAACGCGATCGCTCGGTGGTCGCGGACGAGGCCGTTGGCGTGTCCTGTGGCTCGGGTGTTCCCGCGATCCGCGCGGCGATCGCCGTCGCACCGACGGGAACGTCCTTGATCGCACGCTCGCCGGTACCGAGCGCCGGCGCCGCGGCGCCATTGAGTGTCACCGCCAGCTTGTCGGCACGACCGATATTGATCTTCGGGTCCTTCGCCTCGCGCGGCACATCGAACTTCTCGCCCGGCTTCATCGTCCCCAGATACAGCGTCTTGTTATCGGCGTCGTAGATCCGCATCCAGACCTCGTCCGAAGCGGTCAGCGTCACCTGCCCGTTGGCCGGGGTCGGCGCCGAGGGGACGGACTGCGCGGTCTTCGCCGCTGGCGCTGCCGGAACCTGTGCGACGGATACGTCGGCGGGCGATGTCCGCGATCCGCGGAACATGTCGGTGCCGTACCAGAGGCCGACCAGTACGAGCACGGCGATCGCGATCCCGAGCGCGACGATCGTGATCCCGCGCGACGGCACGCGCGATGGGTCGGTCATCTCATACGGTTCGTATTCGGGCGTCCGGCGGCCGAGCTTGGCGACGTCTTCGCGGACCATCTGTGCAATCCGCACCTCATCGACGCCGACCGCGCGCGCATAGGCCCGCGCGAAACCGATCGCATAGGTCGCGGACGGCAATACGCTATAGTCCGAAGCCTCGATCGCCTCGAGATGGCGGAGCGGTACGCGGGTCCGCGTCGCGATATCGGCAACGCTCAACCCCTGCGCCTCGCGTGCGGTACGAAGAATGTCGCCAGCACGCTCGGTCGGAGCGGGCACAGCGTTCTGGCCGGGTTCGACCTCGTCCATTCTTATCTCCGAAACCGGGCTCTCAAAGCGTCGCCCGCTATGGTTTCCGTTTCTACGACGGTCCGTGTCCTGTCAACGCGCAGCCGGCAGGCAAACGCGGTTCAGGTGAGTTCGACGCCGTTTTCCACCGCCCACGCGGTCAGCGCGGCGCGCATGTCGCGCGGCGGGTTGGCGAGCAGCGCTGTCATGACCGGCGCCAACGCCGACCGATCGAGCGAGCGCGTCATCGCCTTGATCGGGCCGACCGCCGCCGGCGTGATCGACAGCCGCTCGATCCCGAGACCGATCAACGCCATCGCCTCCAGCGGCAACCCGCCCATCTCGCCGCAGACCGCCAGATCGACACCCGCCGCACGGACCGGCGCGACCAGCCGGGCGATGAAGCGCAGGATCGACGGGCTCAGCCAGTCGTAGCGCTCGGCAAGCTTGGGGTTCGCGCGATCGGCGGCGAACAGGAACTGCGTCAGATCGTTGGTGCCGATCGACAGGAAATCGATGTTCGGCAGCAGGATGTCGAGCATCTCGGCGAGCGCCGGCACTTCGAGCATCGCACCATAGCGGATCGCCAGCGGCATCTTTCGGCCGCGGCCCTCGAGCCAGTGACGTTGCGCCTCGAACAGCGCGCGCGCCTCGTCGAACTCCCACGGCTCGCTGACCATCGGGAACATCACGTTGAGCGTGCGACCGGCGGCGGCTTCGAGGAGCGCGCGGGCCTGCACCTTCATCAACCCGTCGCGCTCCAGGCCGAGACGCAGCGCGCGCCAGCCCATCGCCGGATTCTCCTCATCCGCATCGTGCTTGTTGAGATACGGCAACGCCTTGTCGCCGCCGATATCGACGGTGCGGAAGATCACCGGGCGATCGCCCGCCGCGTCGAGCACTTCGCGGTACAGCCGCTGCTGACGCTCGCGCTGCGGCAGCGTCGCGGAGACGAGGAACTGGAATTCGGTCCGGAACAGGCCGATGCCGTCGGCGCCGGTGATGTCGAGCGCGGCGACGTCGTCGCGCAGGCCTGCGTTGACCATCAGCGTCAGCCGGTGGCCGTCCTTGGTGATCGGGGGCACGTCGCGCAGCGCCGCGAACGCCGCCTTGCGCTTCTGGCGCATCGCGAGCCGCGCCTCGAACGCCTCCTCCATCGCCGCCGAAGGCCGCGCGAAGACGTTGCTCTCGGCGCTGTCGAGCAACAGCATGTCGCCTTCCGCCACGAGACGCCGAATGTCGCGGACGCGGCCGAGCACCGGCACGCCCATCGCGCGCGCGACGATCGTGACGTGCGCGGTCAGCGATCCTTCCTCAAGGATCACGCCCTTGAGCCGACGTTTGTCGTATTCCAGCAACTCGGCGGGTCCGAGGTTGCGCGCGATCAGGATGGTGTCCTGGCGCAGACCCATCTGCGCCGCGGTGCCCATCTGGCCCGAGACGATCCGGAGCAGCCGGTTCGACAGGTCCTCCAGATCGTGCATCCGGTCGGCGAGCAGCGGATCGTCGATCTGGCGCATGCGCTGGCGGGTGCGTTGCTGGACGCGTTCGATCGCCGCCTCGGCGGTGAGGCCGGAGTCGATCGCTTCGTTGATGCGCCGCGCCCAACCCTCGTCATAGGCGAACATCTTGTAGGTCTGGAGCACTTCGACATGCTCGCCGCCGACGCCGAATTCGGCATCGCGCGTCATCCGGTCGATGCCTTCGCGCATCTTGTCGAACGCGGCGTAGACGCGGTGGCGCTCGGCGTCGGTGTCCTCGGCGACGGTGTGCTCGATATGGATGCGCGGCTGGTGATAGACCGCGTAGCCCGCGCCCATGCCGTCGACGAGCTTTTGACCGGGGATCCGCATCGCCGCGGTCGACTGCGGCCGGTCCGCGCCGCCGCCGGTGGTATCGATCAGCCCTGCGTTGGCGATCAGTTCGGAGAGCACCATCGCGACCGTCTGCAGCGCCTCGATCTCGACGTCCGCATATTTGCGACGGTCGGTGTGCTGGACGGCCAGCACCCCCACCGAGCGCTCACGGCGGATGATCGGAACGCCCGCAAAACTGTGGAACCGGTCCTCGCCGGTCTCGGGCTTGTAGGCGAAATCGGGGTGGCTGGCGGCTTCGTCGAGGTTGAGCACCTCGATATCCTCGGCGATCGTCCCAACCAGCCCCTCGCCCATCGCCAGTTTGGTGACGTGGACCGCGGCCTGATCAAGGCCACGCGTGGCGAACAGTTCGAGCACGCCTTCGCGCAGAAGGTAGATCGAGCACACCTCGCTATCGATCGCGGTGGCGATGATGCCGACGACCGAATTGAGCTTGGCTTGCGCGGACGTGCGCGACGCCATCACGTCGTGAAGGCTGGTGAGGATTTCGCGGGCAGAGGCGGCGGCCGAAAGGGGCATTCGGGTTGGCTATCAGATGAAGCGCTTGGGTGCCACGCAACAAAAGCAGTGTTGCGGCCAAGTTCGATCGATCTCTGGGTGTGGATTCTTACAAGTGCTTGTGAATTGCGACTTCTTCCCTCCCTGAAAGGGAGGGGTTGGGGGTGGGTCGGCCAGTTTAGCCCCCGAGGTCTGGAATGTGCGGACGCCGACCCACCCCCTGCCCCTCCCTTCCAGGGAGGGGGGAGAAGTCAGGTGTCGAACAAGCCGTCCTGACTGCCGGTTGGTGGGTTGAGGCCCAGATGTTTCCAACCGCCCGCGTTCAGGAACCGCCCGCGAGCGGTGCGCGCGATCAGGCCGAGCTGGATCAGATACGGCTCGATCACTTCCTCGATCGTATCGCGCGGCTCGCTGAGCCCTGCGGCAAGTGTCTCCACGCCGACCGGACCGCCGCGGTAGATGTCGGCGATCATCATCAGATAACGCCGATCCATTGCGTCGAGCCCGAGCGAATCGACCTCCAGCCGGTTAAGCGCCGCATCCGCCGCCCGCGCGTCGACCGTCTCGTGCCCCGCGACATTGGCGAAATCGCGCACCCGACGCAGCAATCGCCCGGCGATGCGCGGCGTACCGCGGGCGCGGCGCGCGATCTCCATCGCACCGTCCTTGGCGATCCCCAGCCCGAGCAACCCGGCGGCACGCGTGACGACGCGCTCGAGTTCCTCGACGGTGTAGAATTGCAGCCGCACCGGGATGCCGAAGCGATCCCTCAACGGCGTCGTCAGCAGGCCTTGCCGCGTGGTCGCGCCGATCAGCGTGAACCGCGGCAGGTCGATCCGCACCGATCGCGCGGATGGCCCCTCGCCGATCATCAGATCGAGCGCACGGTCCTCCATTGCCGGATACAACACCTCCTCGACCGCAGGCTGCAGCCGGTGGATCTCGTCGATGAACAGCACGTCGCCGTCCTCGAGATTGGTCAACAGCGCGGCAAGATCACCCGACTTGGCGATCACCGGGCCCGAGGTGGCGCGGAACCCCACCCCCATCTCGCGCGCGACGATCTGCGCCAGCGTGGTCTTGCCGAGCCCCGGCGGCCCGAAGAACAGCACGTGATCGAGCGCATCGCCGCGCGATTTCGCCGCCTGGATAAAGATGCGAAGATTCTCGCGCGCGGCCTTCTGCCCGACGAATTCGTCGAGCGTTTTAGGGCGCAGCGCAGCGTCTATGTCTTCGGGGCGCTTGGCTGCGGTCAGGATGCGGTCGTCTGTCACTGATCTTTCCGGAACGTACGCGGCACGTCGCGCGCCTGATGGATGATGCGATCGATCGACACCTTGTCGGCCTCGACCCGGTATAGAATGCGATGCGGCCGGAGCGAGAGACTACGGACCGGCTGTGTGAACTCGAACCGTCGCTGACCGGCAAGCGGATTGCGCCGCAATAGCCCGAACAGCCGCTCCAACCCGAGCATGTGCGCGTCCGACGCCGCAGCGCCGAAATCCCGAATGCCATCTGCCCTGATCTGCCGGAGATCGCGTAACGCCGCGACGCTAAGGCGGAGTTCAACCACGTGGTTCGGCAATCTCCGCCATGATCGCCCGAACATGATCTTCGGGTTCACCGTCCACCACGCCAGAGGCGATCCCCTCGTCGATCAGCGCCTGGACACGACCAACGTCGGCTTCATAAGTCTGCCGGTCCCTTTGCACGAGAGCCCGCAAAAAGTCCGACGGATCGACGTACCCCTCTGCCGATGCGCGCGTGTCCAGATAGTCCTGAAGATCGGCCGGCAGGGACACGTTGAGCTGAGCCATGTTCCCGATATAGTCCTGTTTCGCCGAACCGTCCAGCAGACCGGGAATGCTACCGCGACGCCTTCCGCAGCGCCAGTCGGACCAACGCGTCGAGCGTGGCGTCCGTCCCCAGTTCCTCTTCCGCCGCGGCGACGGCGGTGGAGGCTTCGGCGGGGCGGAACCCGAGGTTGAGCAGTGCCGACACCGCATCCGCACCCGCGCCAACGACAGGCGCCGCGGTGGTACCGCCCGGACCGAGCACGATACCGCCGGTCTTGTCCTTCAGCTCCATGACGATGCGCTGCGCGAGCTTGGGCCCGACACCGTTGGCGCGCGCGACCATCGCCTTGTCGCCGCTGGCGATCGCCCGCGACAGGTCATTGGGTTCGAGCGCGGACAGGATTGCCAGCGCGACGCGTGCACCGACGCCCTGCACGCCCGTCAGCAGGCGAAACCAGTCGCGTTCGGCCCCGCTCGAAAACCCGACGAGGCGGATCGAATCCTCCGACACGAGCATCTCGGTGAAGACAGTCGCCGCCTCGCCGATCGGGCCGAGCGTCGACAGCGTGCGTGCCGAGGCGCCGACCAGATAACCGACGCCGCCGACATCGATCACCGCATGATCGATACCGGTCGAGTCCAGACGTCCTTTGAGATGCGCGATCATGATCGATGGCGGTAGAACAATGCCGCGGTCGCGTCATCCCGGCAAAACGGGACCGGCATGACCGGTTTCGGTCCCCTCACCCTCGCAATTGGCTCGCCGCGGGTTCGCTGGCCTGGGAACGCGACGCCGTGGACGGCGCGGACTTGTGCACACCGTGGAGCGCCTGGGTGGGCGCGCCGATGACCGCGGCGCGCGCGCGCAGGCTCGCCTTCAGGAACACCGTCTCCGATGCCACGAACCGCCGCGGCGTCGTGCCGAGAAACGTGCCGGCATCGCGCAGGAAGTGCGAAGCATCGAAATAGCTGCTGTCGATCTTCGAATAATCGTTCAGCCCCGCATCGGTGATCAACCGGATGAACGACCGCAGGAACCGCGCCCGCCGCAGCAGCAGCTTCGGCGGCATCCCGAAATAGCGCGTCGCCATCCGGCGGAGTTCGTGCGTTGGGATATCGAGCCGGTCGGCGACATCCTTCATCTCGATCACCCCGTCGGTCACGGTCAGCGCACCGAACGCGCGGATCAGGTCTTCGCGCGGGTGGGGTCGCCGGAACAGCGAGGGAAGGATGGAGTCGAGCAGCGGCTTGATCTTGGCGTCGTCGTCCAGCAGGTCCAGCCCGTCGGCCAATCTGGTCGATATGGCGGGGCCCGCCACGCCCGCGAGCGGTACGACGCGGTTGTGGAAATCGCCCGCCGAGCGCACCGTCATCCGTGCCCAACCGAGCGCGCTCAAGCCGATACCGACGGCGATGCCACCGTGCGTCTCGGTGCGGAACGCCCTGCTGGTCGGACCATAGAGACTCGCGCGATCGAGCGGGCCGAAGCGGTGGTTGCCGATCGACACGTCGAGAGGACCAGCGTCGACGAGCACGGAGATCATCGCCGGTGCAGGCAGATACCAGTTGATCATCGGCGCGCGATCGACATTGGTGTAGATCGCGTAGCCGGTCACGAACTCCGCCAGCGCCGGATCGGGAAGGTCGTAGCGCATCCGCATGCCGGGTGGCATCGCAAAGGCCTCGATGGGCACGGCCGGGCTGTTGGTGCCCCCGCGCACGTGATCTACGAGCATCATTCCCCCTGAACGGCGTAGCAAAGTTTCTTTTCGGCACCGAAAAACCACGGCGATTGAACCGCGGCAGCCGAACCCCGCACGATCCTTAGCCTATCGTTACGCGGCAGTGCGAGCTTTATTCAAGTTAAACCGGGCGGGCGACTCTGGCGGCGATCCATACAACACGCGCAGCCCCGCAAGGCAGCGGCCCGGTCGAAGGACAGTGAACGCGGATTCGAACTGCCATCTCGGGCAGTAACGGGCAGGTCAGATGCCGAAGCCGCTCCGTCGCGACATCGCCGCCGCGCTGGCGACATGATGCGCATGCGTTATCGCCACCGCCAGCGCGTCGGCGGCGTCGGGCCCGGCGAGCTTCGCGCCCGGCAGCAATACCGCCATCATCGCCTGGATCTGCTTCTTGTCCGCGCCGCCGGTGCCGACCACGCCCTTCTTGACGGTCGAGGGGTGATATTCGCCGATATGCAGCCCGGCGCCGGCGGCAGCCAGAAGCACGACGCCGCGCGCTTGCCCGAGCTTCAACGTCGATTGCGCGTTGGTGTTGCCGAGCACTTCCTCGACCGCGGCACCATCGGGGCGTTCGGTGCGAATGACGTCGATCAGCGCATTGTAGAGCGCTGTCAGACGGCGAGGGAGCGCCATCGAAGGATCGGTCTTGATCTGGCCGTTGGCGATATGGCTCAGCCGGTTGCCGTCGGCGCGAATGACGCCCCAGCCAGTGGTGCCGAGGCCGGGGTCTAGTCCCAGGATGATCATGAGAAGAAAGAAGATTGGTTCGCGCGGAGGCGCGGAGGCGCGGAGGGGGTGCGCTTTTGGCTATCGTCTCGCGTCAGCGGGACTTTCACTTCATCGGGTTGGCCGACAGGTGACAGGCCGCTAGCGCGGAAGACGATTGCACGAAGCGCTACTCTCCGCGCCTCCGCGCCTCCGCGCGAACCAACCTTCTTCATCTTAACCAAGCGACTCCATGATCTCGTCGGAGATCTCGTAATTGCCCCACACCGTCTGCACGTCGTCGTCGTCGTCGAGCGCGTCGATCAGCTTGAACAGCGTCGCCGCATCGTCCGCACCGACCGCGACCATCACCTGCGGGCGCCAGGCGAGCTTTGCGCCTTCGGCCTCGCCGAGCTTCGCTTCCAGAGCCTTCGCCACCTCGTGGAGGTCGCCCTGCGCGGTCCAGACCTCATGACCGTCCTCGCTAGACGTGACGTCCTCGGCGCCCGCTTCGAGCGCTGCTTCGAACACCGTGTCGGCATCGCCCGCGCTCGCAGGGTACGAGATCAGCCCGACGCGATCGAATGCGTGGCTGACCGAACCGCCCGCGCCGAGATTGCCGCCGTTCTTGCCGACCGCGACGCGCACGTTGGTCGCGGTGCGGTTGCGGTTGTCGGTCAGTGCTTCGATGATCAGCGAAACGCCGCCGGGGCCAAAGCCCTCGTAGCGGATCTCTTCGTAATTCTCGGCATCGCCGCGGCTCGCCTTGTCGATCGAGCGCTGGATATTCTCCTTCGGCAGCGACGCCGCCTTGGCCGCGTTGACCGCCGCACGCAGGCGCGGGTTCATGTCGACGTCGGGCAGGCCCATCTTGGCCGCGACCGTGATTTCCCGGCTAAGCTTGCTGAACGCCGACGAGCGCTTCTTGTCCTGCGCGCCCTTGCGGTACATGATATTCTTGTATTTGGAATGGCCTGCCATCGGTGCCTCTAATAGCCTGATGCGGTGGCTTTAGGACGGTGAGGCCGTTTTCGCCAGAGCGTCGATCTTCTGCTCGATCGCGTCGAGCCGCGCGAGCACGAGATGATCGATCTTGTGGTGGACGCGCAAAATGTCGAGTTCGGCGCGCAGGTTGGTCTCGTAGTCGAGGCTCGCCGCCAAACGATCCTTCGCCGATTGCCGGTTCTGGCTCATCATGATCACCGGCGCCTGGATCGCGGCGACCGTCGACAGCATCAGGTTGAGGAAGATGTAGGGATACGGATCGAACGCCGCGCCGAAATGCGTCAGGATATCCGAGTTCAGCAGCATCCAGCCCAGCAGCACGACCGTAAAGGCGATGATGAACGCCCATGATCCACCGATCGCCGCGACCCGGTCCGACAGCCGCTCGCCGAAGGTCGATCGCTCGTCCGACACGTCGGCGGCGTCGCGGCTGACGGTGGTACCCGATTCGATCCCCGCGAGGACGCGGCGCTCCTCGTCGTCGAGATCGCCCGGCGCCTTGCCGAGCAGTCGCTGCGAGAGATCGGCGAGCAGGGATTGTTTCGTAGCCATGTTTTGCGCCCTAGCCTGGAATGCGGATTATGCCAGTGCGCAAAGCCCCCACTTGCGACGGAAGCGACAAAGACTCCTTGCTCCCACACGCCCGCACCTGCCAAACGCGCGGCATGACGGTTAGCGTGAATATGGGCACCGACGGCAATGGTACTGCCGTCGGCGTCGACCTGGAGGAACTACTCGCCACCCGCCTGTTGGTGCAGGGCAATTCGGGCTCGGGAAAATCGCATCTGCTACGCCGCTTGCTCGAGCGATCGGCGGGCCACGTCCAGCAGATCGTGATCGATCCGGAGGGCGATTTCGTGACGCTCGCGGGGCCGCATGGTCATGTCGTGATCGAGGCGGGCGACTATAGCGAACGCGAGATCTCACGCATCGCGACGCGGTTGCGCGAACACCGGACGTCCGCGGTGCTCAGCCTCGAAGGGCTGGAGGTCGAGGGCCAGATGCGCTGCGCCGCGTCGTTCCTCTCCGCGCTGTTCGATGCGCCGCGCGAGCATTGGTATCCCGTGCTGGTAGTGGTCGACGAAGCGCAGATGTTCGCGCCCGTCACCGGTGGCGAAGTGTCGGAAGAGGTGCGTCGTGCGTCGCTGGCGGCGATGACGAACCTGATGTGCCGCGGGCGCAAACGCGGGCTCGCCGGCGTGATCGCGACTCAGCGTCTGGCGAAGCTTGCGAAGAACGTCGCGGCGGAAGCGTCGAACTTCCTGATGGGCCGTACCTTCCTCGACATCGACATGGCGCGCGCGGCCGATCTGCTGGGCATGGAGCGGCGTCAGGCCGAGGCGATTCGCGATCTCCAGCGCGGCACGTTCATGGCGCTTGGGCCGGCAGTGTCGCGCCGGCCGATCACGGTGAAGATCGGCGACGTCGCGACGTCTGCGCGGAGCGGCAGCCCGAAGCTCACCCCCCTCCCCAGCGCCGCGCCGATGGACCTGCAGGACCTGTTGTCCGAGCCGGTGGTCGATGCCCCCGAACTCGGCCTGATGTTCGATTCGCGCCCGCGTCGCGTTCCCGCGGAGGAACTGCTCGACGGTATCGCCCGTCCGCCCGAGCCGCGCACCGCCGCACCGCCACCGCCCGAGAAGACCGACGACGAGGTCGAGGCGGTCTACGCCGACGTCTTCCGTGCGATCGTCGAGGATCCGGAGTCGACGCTGCGGCCGCCGTCGGTGCTGTTCCAGGATTTCCAGGTACGCTGCCGGATGGGCGGTCTCGCCAAGCCACCGCTCGATCTCCCCGGTTTCGTCCGGCGTCTCAGTTGCGCCCGCGCCGGAATCTTCGACATGACCGACGAGGCGTGGACGGCGGCGCTCGACGTGGCGAGCGGCCTCCCCGACGACATGCTAGGCGCGTTCCTGCTTGTGGCGCGTGCAGCGCGGGAGGGTGAACCCTGCCCATCCGACGCGCGTATCGCAGCCACATACGGCACGAGTTCGCTTGGCCGTGTGAAGCGGCTGATCGGCTATATCGAAAGCCGAGAGTTGATCGTCTGCCGCACCGATCTCGCCGGCAAGCGCTCGATCACGATCCCCGGGCTGGGCTGGACGACGCTGCCGGCGGAAGCGGCCTAGCGGATCGGCGTGAACTGCGCCGACACGAAACGCCACTCCTTGCCGAACCGCCGCGCGACGAAGCCGGCGCGCAGCGCGCGTGACTGTGGCTGGCCGTCCTTGCCGGGTACCGCATAAGCGATCCGCATCGTCACTACGCCAAGTGCCCCAGCAGGTCTTGCGATCGTCTCGGTGATCGTCATCGGCGGCGCGGGCTTCTTCTTGTCGGGCGCGTAGAACCCGATCACGCGCTCGAGGGAATCGACCTCGCCGACGGGCGATATTTCTTGGTATTCGGGCGCCATCATCGCGATCATCGCCGCCTGATCGAACCTGTTGCGGACCTGGACGAACGCCTCCGCCCGCTGCGCGAGCCGATGCGCATCGGTCTCGATCGATTGCGCCGCGACGGGAGCACTGACCAATGCCGCCGCAATTCCCAGAAATACCCGCATGCTCGCCCCCGATGCAATGTTGCATAACGGCAATACACCCAAGCTTCAGGTACAGCAATGACGAGACAAGTTGCTCAAGCTAGAATGCGAAAGCGATGACGAGACCTGCGACGACGCCGACTTGTACCATCGCGATCAGCTGTAGCCGGCCGACGAATGGTTGCTTTCGGGTCTTGTGCCGGTAGCGACCGCGCGCCCAGAACGCACCGGGGCTACCGCCAAGCGCCGCGAACCATAGCAAGCGTGACTCCGGAATGCGCCACGCGCCGGTCGACGATCGCCGCTTGTCGATCGCGAACGCGGCGACGGTAATCGCGTTGATGACTAGGAACAGGACTAACGCCGCGACGATCGGGAGAAACATTCTCTACCGGTACATCGAGCGGGTTAACGCGGTGCCCCCTCGCGACCCGACACCATGTCGGGAGAGGCACCGCGCGAGATCAGAAATCCTCAGATCATCCCCAACGCCTGGAGATACACCTCGAGGATCGCTTCCTCCTCCTGATATTCTTCCTTCTTCTTCTTCCGGATCGACAGGATCTTGCGGATCGCCTTGGGGTCGTACCCGCGGCCCTTGGCTTCGGCCATCACGTCCTTGATGTCGTCCGAGATACCCTTCTTCTCTTCTTCGAGACGCTCGGCGCGCTCAATCAGCAGGCGCAGTTCGTCCGCTGCGACCGCGCCGCCGCCCATGCCGTGTTGCCGTTCGTCAGACATCGAAAATTCCCCACTCGCCAGCGCCCACGCGCCGGCCAAAAGCCAATCAAGATACAAGCCCGCACCGGTGATCGTCGTCCGGAGACGTCCTGAATCATGCCGAATTGGGTGCGGGCCCGCGTCTAGGCGTTTACCGTGTTCGGCTCAAGCGACCCTGCGGGGGATCGTCGCGAATCAATTGCAGCCGTTCTCAGACCACTGCGTTCTTCGCGACGCTCGCCTTCATCCGTTCGAGCTGCTCGGGGGTCGCGTCGCCCTGGTGGTGCGTCTTCCACTCCGCATACGGCATCCCGTACACAGTCTCGCGTGCGACATCCTTCGTCATGCCGCCCGCTTCCTCGACCCAGTCGGACAGACAATTGCGACAGAAACCGGCGAGCCCCATCAGGTCGACGTTCTGCGCGTCTTCACGGTGGCGGAGGTGGCGGATCAGGCGACGAAAGGCCTGTGCCGCCACGGCATCGTCCAAAGTATCGAGGCGATCGGGGTTCATTACTGTGCTCCGTGGTTGATCCCGCGGAGATAGGGTTTAAGGCCCATCGCGGCAAAGATCTCCCCCAGGAAACGCCGAGGAAAACGCACCGCATGACCAAGGCCATCGCACCCCGTTCGCGGAAAGTCCGCATCCTCGCGACGCTAGGCCCTGCCAGCAGCACGCCCGAGATGATCGCGACGCTGTTCCGCACCGGCGCCGACGCGTTTCGAATCAACATGAGCCACGGCGACCAGCAGTCCAAGATCGCGGTGATCCAGGCGATTCGTGCGCTGGAGAAGGAATTCGGGCGGCCGTCCACGATTCTCGCCGACCTTCAGGGACCGAAGCTGCGCGTCGGCAAGTTCGATGGCGGCCGGACCGT
The DNA here is from genome assembly GCF_003688595.1 of Sphingomonas sp. PP-F2F-G114-C0414. Classification (GTDB taxonomy): domain Bacteria; phylum Pseudomonadota; class Alphaproteobacteria; order Sphingomonadales; family Sphingomonadaceae; genus Sphingomonas. Next base: position 354,376 of record NZ_RCWT01000009.1, on the reverse strand, counting down.
GCTCGAAACCGGCTCGACCTTCGTGCTCGACCGCGACCCGACGCCGGGCGACGCAACACGTGTCGAACTGCCGCACGACGAGATCTTCGCGGCGATCGAGCCGGGCGCGCGCCTGCTGCTCGACGACGGCAAGCTCGTCCTCCGTGTCGTGTCGCATAGCCCGCGCGAGATCACGACGCGGGTCGAGGTCGGCGGCGCCTTGTCGAACAGCAAGGGGTTGAACGTCCCCGACGTGGTGCTGCCGATGGCGGCGCTGACCGAGAAGGATCGCAGCGATCTCGACTTCGCGGTCGACCAGGGCGTCGACTGGATCGCCTTGTCGTTCGTCCAGCGCCCCGAGGATCTGTGGGAAGCGCGCAAGCTGATCGGCGGCAAGGCGGCGCTGATGGCGAAGATCGAGAAGCCGGCGGCGATCGAGCGGCTCGAGGAGATCGTCGAGGCCTGCGACGGCGTGATGGTCGCGCGCGGCGATCTCGGCGTCGAGCTGCCACCGCAGCAGGTACCGCCCTTGCAGAAGCGCATCGTCGAGGTTTCGCGCCGGATGGGCCGCCCGGTGGTGGTCGCGACGCAGATGCTCGAATCGATGATCACGTCGCCCTCGCCGACGCGCGCGGAAGTGTCCGACGTCGCGACCGCGGTATATGATGGCGCGGATGCGATCATGCTGTCGGCGGAGAGCGCAGCGGGCGCGTGGCCGGTCGAATCGGTGGCGATGATGGATGCGATCGGCGTGTCGGTCGAGTCCGACCCCGAGCACGGCGACCGCATGCACTTCACCGTAATGAAGCCTGATCCGACGACCGCGGACGCGCTCGCCGAGGCCGCGAAGACCATCGCCGCTACCGTGTCGGCGGTGGCGATCATCTGCTTCACGACCTCGGGCTCGACTGCGCGCCGAATCGCGCGCGAGCGGCCTTCGGTGCCGTTGCTGGTGCTCACGCCGAGCCAGGAGACCGCGCGGCGGCTTGGGCTGCTGTGGGGGACGCATGCGGTGCATACGCGCGACGTCGAGTCGTTCGAGGACATGGTGGCGAAGTCGAAGCGGATGGCTTTGCGGCATGGGATGGCCAAGGCTGGCGACCGGGTGATCGTGCTGGCGGGCGTGCCGTTCCGGACGCCTGGGTCGACCAACGTGCTGCATGTGGTTCGGATCGTCGGGGATGAACTCAAGGGGCATCATTCGCAGGTTTAAGCTTTGGATGCGGTGGAGGCGACGAGCCAAGGTGCGGCTCCCCCTTCTCCTCCCCTCCCTGGAAGGGAGGGGTCGGAGGTGGGTCGGCTCCCACACGGTCCAACGCTAGTGGCCTAAACCGGCCAACCCACCCCCAGCCCCTCCCTTCCAGGGAGGGCGGCAAAGTGAATTGCGGCGTTGGTCTGCCCCTTGTCGTGACATCGCGGCGGCTGATGCGTCTCTCGAACTGCCCGCGCGTCGGTAATCCGAATGGTAAAGTCCCATCGAAGGACATTCGCATTCAGGCGCATGCGCATCGGTAGACCTGCTGTTCCCTCGCGAACGCGGGGGTCCAGGGTACCGGTGCGCTACGGTATTCAGCTGGGCCCCCGCGTCTGCGGCGAACGGCTCAGGGGCGGTCCGCATCTTCCGTGCGGTTCTGACGGTCGAACACCCAGATTGCGCCACTACCAAGCCCTCCCCAACCCCATGCCGGGCTCGTTCCGGCCTCCACCGTGCCGCAAGCCAACCGCATTCGTGCGGCGGTGGGCCCCGGCTTCCACCGGGGTGACGGGAGGGGGTTTGAGCCTCCTGGGTGTTCCGTGACGACTTTCGGTTCCGTACGAAGCCCGCATTCCAGGGCTCGTGTCGAACAACGCTATCCCGCGCGACCGAGGGCGCGCAACCGAACAGATTTTCCGGCACCCCAACGGAGCGAAGCCCCTCACCCAACCTAAGCCCACCACCCCGGCGGAGGCCGGGGCCCAGTTGGGGGACGGCGATTGCGATGCTCCCCGCTTCGTTACTGCAACCTTGCCAACTGGGCCCCGGCCTCCGCCGGGGTGGTACCTCCGCCGGGGTGGTACCTCCGCTGGGGGTAACAGCCTCGTGATGCACCTTACCGCTACGGAACCCCAACCGCGGTTCGAGCCAAACTGTGGTCAGGCCTCACCAACCCAATCTAGGCTAGCGCTCCGCGCCCGAATACGCGATGCCGCGCGGAACGGACCGCACGGGAGGGCGAACGCAATGACATTACGCGAAAAGATCGGTTGGGGCGCACTCGCCCTGCTCGCAGCCTGCGCGCTCGCGGCCGTCGCGTTCGAGCGCGGCGAGCATGTAAACGCGCTGTGGATCGTGACCGCCGCCGTGTCGGTCCAGCTGATCGCGTACCGGTTCTACGCGCGCTACATCGCGCGGCATGTGATGCAGCTCGACCCGTCGCGGCCTACCCCAGCGCTCCGCCGAGCCGACGGCCTCGATTACGTCGCGACCGACCGCAACGTCCTGTTCGGCCACCATTTCGCCGCCATCGCCGGTGCTGGACCGCTCGTTGGCCCGGTGCTTGCCGCGCAGATGGGGTACCTCCCCGGCACGCTCTGGATCCTTGCCGGCGTCGTGCTGGCGGGCGCGGTGCAGGACTTCATGATCCTATTCATCTCGATGCGGCGTGACGGGCGTTCGCTCGGCGAACTGATCCGCATGGAGATGGGCGCGATTCCCGGCGTGATCGCGCTGATCGGTGCGTTCGCGATCATGGTCATCATCCTCGCCGTGCTCGCGCTGATCGTCGTGCGCGCGCTCGCCGGCAGCCCGTGGGGGCTGTTCACCGTCGCCGCGACGATCCCGCTCGCGTTCCTGATGGGCATCTACACGCGCTGGATCCGCCCTGGAAAGGTCGGCGAAGTCTCCGTTCTCGGTGTCATCGGGCTGCTGGCGGCGATCGTCTATGGCGGCACGGTTGCCGCCTCGCCGACGCTCGCGCCGCTGTTCACGCTGACTTCGGTGCAGCTCTGCGTGCTGATGGTCGGCTATGGCGCGGTCGCATCTGTTCTCCCGGTGTGGCTGCTGCTGGCCCCCCGCGACTACCTCTCCACCTTCCTCAAGATCGGCGCGATCGTCGCGCTCGCGATCGGTATCGCGGTCGTCGCGCCACCGCTACGGATGCCGGCGCTGACCCCGTTCATCGACGGCTCCGGCCCGGTCTGGTCGGGCGGGCTCTTCCCGTTCCTGTTCATCACGATCGCGTGCGGCGCGGTCTCTGGCTTCCACGCACTGATCGCGAGCGGCACCACGCCCAAGCTGATCGCCAGCGAAGGCGACGCGCAGTTCATCGGGTACGGCGCGATGCTGATGGAGAGCTTCGTCGCAATCATGGCGCTGGTCGGCGCGTCGATCCTCGATCCCGGCGTGTATTTCGCGATGAACAGCCCGGCGGCGGTGGTTGGCACCGACTTCGCCTCGGCCGCAACCGCAGTGACCGCTATGGGCTTCCCGATCACGCCGGAGCTGCTCGCACAGACCGCGAAGGACGTCGGCGAGACCACGATCGTCTCACGGACGGGCGGCGCGCCGACGCTGGCGGTGGCGATGTCGGAGATCTTCAGCCACCTCGTCGGCGGGCAGGCGATGAAGGCGTTCTGGTATCATTTCGCGATCCTGTTCGAGGCGCTGTTCATCCTCACCGCGGTCGACGCGGGCACGCGTGCCGGGCGGTTCATGTTGCAGGACCTGATCGGGCTCGCGGTGCCGTCGTTCCGCAATGCCTCGGCGATCGTACCGGGGCTGATCGCGACTGCGCTATGTGTCGTTGCCTGGGGCTTCTTCCTGTACCAGGGCGTCACCGATCCCTTGGGCGGAGTGAACACGCTGTGGCCGTTGTTCGGCATCTCGAACCAGATGCTCGCGGCGGTCGCGCTGGTGCTGGCCACCGTCGTGCTGTTCCGGATGAAACGCCAGCGTTATGCGTGGGTGACGATCCTGCCCGCCGCATGGCTGTGCCTGTGCACGATCACTGCCGGGCTGATGAAGCTGTTCGCGAGCGATCCGAAGGTCGGCTTCCTCGCACATGCGTCGAAGTTCGCCAATGCGGCGGCGCGGGGGGAACTGCTCGCGCCGGCCAAGACGATGGCGGAGATGCAGCGGATCGTGCTCAACGACCGGATCGACGCGGGGCTGTGCGCGCTGTTCCTGGCGGTGGTGCTGTCGATCGTCTTCTTCGGCATCCGCACCTGTCTCGCGGCGCTGAAGATCGACCGGCCGACGGTGACCGAAGTCCCGCCGCAGCTGGTCGCCGCAGAATGATCCGCGCGCTCTACGCAAAGGTCCGCGAGACCGCGCTGCTGATGGTCGGCGTGCCGTCCTATGCCGCGTACCGCCAGCACATGGCCGAGCGGCATCCCGACCACGCGCCGATGGACGAACGCACGTTCTTCCGCGATCGCCAGGAGGCGCGATACGGCAGCAAGGGCGGGGGACGCTGCTGTTGAGCGATCGGGTTTCCACCGTTGCGCGATTGCGGAGCGCGACGGCAGCGGATCACGACGCGGTCGATGCAGGGTTTGGACGCTACGACCTGACCAATGCGAACGATTACCGGGCGTTCCTGATCGCACATGCCAGGGCCTTGCCCGCGGTCGAGGCTTGGCTGACCGCTATTCCGGGGCTGGCGACGGTTCGGTCGCGCGGGACAGAGCTTGCCGCGGACCTCGCCGCGCTGGGCGAAGACATGCCCGCGCCGATGGCGTTCGACGTCCCGGCGAGCACGGCAGCCGGGTGGGGCGCGATGTATGTGGTCGAAGGGTCGCGGCTCGGTGGTGTCATGCTGTCGCGGTCGGTTCCCGACGGGATGCCCTCGGCCTATCTCGGCGCCAAACATCTGTCGGGCGAGTGGCGCGCATTGCTGACCGCGATCGACGGCGAAACCGCCGACGAGGCCTGGATCAAGCAGGCCATCGTCGGCGCCAAGGCAGCGTTCGACCTGTATCGGCGCGCGCCGGCCTGATCTCCCTGATCTCAGCGCAGGAGCTTCGGCGCTTCCTTGCGGATCATGTCCTGCACCTTGCTCGCGAACAGCCCGAGAATCCCGGGCAGGTCGACGACCGCGTGGACGTTGGTCTCGAACACGGTGACCGCGCTGGCGATCGTCTGGCCCATCGCCTTGACGGTGAAGTGTAGCGTGTCGCCGTCCCAGCGGTGATCGGTCACAGAACCGCCGGGAATGTTCGCGCCGATCTTGTCGATGCTGCCGTCGAGCCGCGCGCGAACCGCGGCCTTGCCGAGCTGATGGGGTACGTCAACGGTGATGGGAGTGCCCATTTCTATTCCTTAAGTCGCGAAAAGCATGTCGTCGTTGGCGAACGCCTTGAACTCCAGCGCGTTGCCCGACGGGTCGAGAAAGAACATCGTCGCCTGCTCGCCGGGCTCGCCCTTGAAGCGGATGTACGGCGCGATCCCGAACTGGACGCCGGCGGCGGTGACGCGTTCGGACAGCGCGGTCCAGTCGTCCATCGTCAGCACGACGCCGAAATGCGGGACCGGGACGGCGTGGCCATCGACCGCGTTCTCGACCGCGACGGGTTTGGCCGAGGGGTCGAGGTGCGCGACGATCTGGTGGCCGAACAGATCGAAGTCGATCCACTGCTCGCTGGAGCGGCCTTCGCGGCAGCCGAGGGTCGCGCCGTAGAAGGTGCGGGCGGCTGTGAGGTCGTGGACCGGGAAGGCGAGGTGGAAGGGGCGTAGGGTCATGGAGGGAAGATAGATCGTGGTTGAGAGTTCGTCGACCCGGCGGATTACGTGGGTGCTTTTACCCACCCGCAATACCGTCAGCCCGCCCTACCTTGTTCTCCCGCAAAGGCGGGAGTCCGGTCTGGGCTCCCGCCTTCGCGGGAGAACAAGCTTTGGGGTGTACGTCCCTCCCCCACGCTACTCCACCCCCTCGGAGGCCGGGGCCCAGTTGGAAAGGTCGCCGTAACGAAGCGCAGTTCCCCGTTAGTTACCTCCCCCAACTGGCCCCCGGCCTTCGCCGGGGTGGTGCTAGAGGTCGGGGGGCGCTCTTCATGCCCCCGCCCCATCACACCGAAAACATTGCCCCCCCTTCCCCGCCACGGCATAGCGCGAGCGTGAACCGTTACCCTGCCCTCGCCTGCCTCGTGCTCGGTGCGCTTGCCGCGACCGGGTTCGCCCCGCTCGATCTCTGGCCGCTGACGCTTGTCGCGTTCGCGGTGTGGATGAAGCTCGTCCACGACGCGCCGACCTTGCGTAACGCGCTGTGGCGCGGATGGCTGTTCGGGCTCGGGCATTTCACGATCAACAGCAACTGGGTCCAGCACGCGTTCGACTTCCAGGACGCGATGCCGCCGGTGCTCGGCTATTTCGCCGCGGTCGGCCTCGCGCTGTACCTCGCGGTGTTCCCGATGCTCGCCGGCGCGCTCGCCTGGCGGATCGCACGGCGGCCCGGCACGCCCGACGCGACGTTCGTGCTGATCTTCGCCGCCGCCTGGATCACGACCGAGTGGCTCCGCGCGACGCTGTTCACCGGTTATGCCTGGGATCCGCTGAGCGTCGTCTGGCTCCCCGCGATCGGCGTCGCGCGACTGTCCGCGTGGATCGGCACCTACGCGTTGTCCGGCGTGACCCTATTGGCGGCAGGCGCGCTGCTGCTGCTCACCGTACGCCGCTGGACGCTGCCGGCGATCGCCATCCCCGCCCTCGGACTCGCCGCACTGTCCGCGCTCTGGACCAACGCGCCGCCGCCCGCCCCCGGCACGCCGCTGGTCCGTGTGGTCCAGCCGGATATCGGCCAGGAGGACCGCAATGAATCCGACGGCGAGCGCGTGCTTTCCGCGCTCGAAAAGCTCAGCGGCCAAGGCGGCGCCACCCCGCGTCTGGTCGTCTGGCCCGAGGGCGTCGTCCGCGATTACGTCGAGGATGGCTATCCGTTCTACGCTTACGGCTGGTCGAGCCCGCTCTATCTCCGCCGCCGGATGGCGCGGCTGCTCGGCCCGGACGATATGCTGCTGATCGGCGGCACCGCGCTCGAGTTCGATGGCAAGGACCGCATTTCGGGCGCGGCCAATTCGGTGTTCGCGCTCGACGCGCAGGCGCGGTTGCGCGGTCGCTATGACAAAGCGCACCTCGTGCCGTACGGCGAGTACCTCCCGATGCCGTGGCTGCTGAAGCCGCTCGGTCTTGCGCGGCTCGTCCCCGGCGACTTCGACTTCACCTCGGGCAAGGGTCCTGCGAACCTGACGTTGCCGGGCTTCGGCGCGATCGGCATGCAAATCTGCTACGAGATCATTTTCTCGGGCGACGTGGTCGATCGCGCGCACCGCCCGCGGATCCTGTTCAACCCGTCGAACGACGCCTGGTTCGGCAAATGGGGTCCGCCGCAGCATCTCGCGCAAGCCCGGATGCGCGCGATCGAGGAGGGGTTGCCGATCCTCCGCGCCACCCCGACGGGTATCTCGGCGATCATCGCCGCCGATGGCCGCCTCGTCGCGACCGTTCCGCACGAGACCGCCGGCGCGATCGAGCAACCGATGCCGTCCGCACTGCCGCCGACGCTGTTCTCGCGTGTCGGCAACGCGATGGCGGCGATCGTCGCGGCGCTAATGCTTGCAAGCGCGGTTGCCGTGCGCCGTCGGCGTCGCTAGAAGGTCATATAAAGCTTTCCTTATATGTCGCTCCCCGACGCTCTGTCGGCGAGCCTTTGCGAAGAGGTTTCATGCGCAAGTCCTTTCTCTTCACTTCCGAATCGGTCTCCGAAGGCCATCCCGACAAGGTCGCCGACCAGATCAGCGATACCGTCGTCGACCTGTTCCTCGCCAAGGACCCGCAGGCGCGGATCGCCTGCGAGACGCTGACCACCACGCAGCTCGTCGTCCTTGCCGGTGAAATCCGCGGCAAGGGCATCTACGAGAACGGCGAGTGGGCGCCGGGCGTGCTCGAGGAGATCGAGGCCGCGGTCCGCAACACCGTCAAGGAAATCGGCTACGAGCAGACCGGCTTCCACTGGAAGACCTTCCGCTTCGAGAACAACCTCCACGCGCAGTCCGCGGAAATTGCGATGGGCGTCGACGAGAGCGGCAACAAGGACGAGGGCGCCGGCGATCAAGGCATCATGTTCGGCTACGCGACCGACGAGACCCCCGGCCTGATGCCTGCCACGCTGTATTACAGCCACAAGATCCTCGAGCGGATGGCCGCTGACCGCCATTCGGGCGTTGCGCCGTTCCTCCAGCCCGACGCCAAGAGCCAGGTCACGCTGTCGTACGAGAACGAAGCGCCGGTCGCCGCGACCGCGCTCGTCGTCTCGACGCAGCATGCGCCGGGCTATTCGGAGAAGGGCACGAACCCCGATCCCGCCAAGTACGCCGAACTGCGTGACTACGTGATGGGCGTGTTCAAGGACGTGCTGCCCGACGGCTTCATCTCCGACGCGACCAAGATCTACATCAACCCGACCGGCGCGTTCGAGATCGGCGGCCCCGACGGCGACGCCGGCGTCACGGGTCGCAAGATCATCGTCGACACCTACGGCGGCGCGGCCCCGCATGGCGGCGGCGCGTTCAGCGGCAAGGATCCGACCAAGGTCGATCGTTCGGCCGCGTACGTCTCGCGCTATCTGGCGAAGAACGTGGTCGCAGCCGGCCTCGCGCGCCGCTGCACGATCCAGCTCAGCTACGCGATCGGCATCGCCGAGCCGCTGTCGGTGTATGTCGACCTGCACGGCACCGGCACGGTCGACGAGGCCAAGCTGGAGGCGGTCCTGCCGCAGCTCGTGCGCTTGACGCCGAAGGGCATCCGCGAGCACCTCAAGCTCAACGCGCCGATCTACAAGAAGACTGCGGCGTATGGCCATTTCGGTCGCGAGCCCGTGGGCGACACGTTCACCTGGGAAAAGACCGATCTGGTCGACGCGCTGAAGGCCGCCGTCGCCTGATAGCGACGCCTTTGGTGATGTGAAAAAGCCTCCCGCGGATCCAGTCCGCGGGAGGCTTTTTTTTGTTCACTCGTTCATCCCGACGAAAGTCAGGATCCAGGGTAACAAGCGGTGTCCATCATGGCTCTGGATCCTGACTTTCGTCAGGATGACGGGAGGGGTTGGTTCGCACCGCGGAAATTGAGCCCTACTAGTCCCTCTCCCCGCTGGGGAGAGGGAGGGAGGAGCCGCTTGGCGACGGAAGGGTGAGGGGCGTTGGGGAGAGGGTCCGAGCCTCACTCCCCCTCACCCTCCCACCCGGCTTCGCCGTGCGGGCCCCTCCCTCTCCCCGAGGGGAGAGGGATTATCGAAGGCCAGGCTCGTATTAAAGCACGCGTCACGAACGCCGACCCTTCCTTCGACAAGCTCAGCCGCTACTCAGGACGAACGGCGTCGGTAACCTGAGCATGCCGCTGCTCGGTCAAAATCTGCCACGCCGTCAGGAACAGCGCCGCGACCAACGGACCGACGACGATGCCGCTGATCCCGACCGCTTCGATCCCGCCGAGCGTCGACACCAGCACGATGTAATCCGGGATGCCGGTATCCCGCCCGACCAGGATCGGGCGCAGGATATTGTCGGCCAGACCGATCACCACGACGCCCGAGACGACGACTACCACGCCCTGCCAGATCGCGCCGGTCGCCAGCAGATAGACCGCGACCGGGACCCAGACGAGCGCGGGGCCCAACGCCGGCAGCAGCGACGTCAGCGCCATCAACAGCCCCCACAGCAGCGCGGCCGGCACCCCGACGATCCAGAACGTCACCGCGCCGAGTGCGCCCTGCGCGAGACCGACGATCACCGATCCCTTGATCGTCGCGCGCACCACCGCGACGAACTTGTCGACCAGCGTCATCGCCACCGAATGCTCCAGCGGCAACGCACGCCGGATCGCCGGCCCCACCTTGTCGCCGTCGCGCAGCAGGAAGAACGTCACGTACAGCCCGATGCCGAACGACAGCACGAACGCTGCCGCGTTGCGCCCGATCGACAGCGCCTGCCCGGCGATCGAGCGGACGCTGTTGCCGAGGATCGTCGACACGCGCGACTGTGCCTGTTCGAAGCTGTTGAGCCCGGCCTTGTCGAGCGCACCCTGGATCCGGCGCGGCAACGCGTCGTGGATCTGCTGGAAATACGCGCCGAAGTTGATCTGCCCGCTTTGCAGCTTGGCGTAGACCGAGGCGGACTGGTCGATCATCAGGCTGCCGATGATGAGCGTCGGCACGATCACCGCGACGAAGATGATCAACAGCGTCATTGCCGCAGCCAGATTGCGGCGGCCCGGCCAACGTTTGAGCAGCCACTGGTACAACGACTGGAACAGGATCGCCGCCAGCCCGCTCCAAAGCAACGCCACCGCGAAGGTCGAAACGACGACGCACAACGCTACCGTGATCGCCACCAGGAAGACGATGAAGCCCCCCGTTTCCAGCCGACGCCTGTCGATCATGTCCTACCCCTTTTCTAGCGCCGCACCGCGATCCGCCGCCACCTTTATAATAAAAGCCGCCCCCCGGTCTTCACCAAGGGACGGCCCAGCTTTCGGCGCAGCTATGCGCCGGCGCTATCAGCGAAGCTTCTCGCTGCCGTTGACCAGCGCATCCTTCTGCGCCTGTGGCATCGCCTGCGCGTTAACATCGGCATCGTCGATCGCGTCCGACTGACGCTCACCGTCCTTGCGAACCGCCTTGGCCTGATCCTCGAGGTTGTCAGCGGCTGCGTCGAGCGAATCGGCGCGGTTGTCCGCGGCCTTCTCGACCTGGCTGCCGAGCTTGTCGTCGCCCTTGCCGCCGCAGGCTGCGAGCGGGAGTGCGATGGCGGCGATCAACGTGGCGATGGCGAGTTTCTTCATGGTATCTTCCCTCTGGTGTTGAGGTCGCAAACCGTCACGGGCTCGTAACGGTTCCACGCAACGCCGCCATCCGCGAAAAAAGTATGGCTAATCAAGCGTTAGCGACAGGCGCGCCGAGCAAAGGCAGCTTTTCCGCGGCGACGTTTTCGATCACCGGTGCGACCCGGTCGAACACCGCGCTGACCATCGCCTCGGCAATCCAGCCGACGGCCGCGCCGACGACGAGGTCGGACAGATAGTGCTTCCCATTGATCGGCTGCGCGACGGCGACCACGCCGGTGATCAATGCGGCGGGTGTCCCGGCCCCATCGATATCGCGCGCCACGGCACGCGCAACCGCTACCGCGCCGGCGGTATGTCCCGACGGGAACGAGGTCTGTTCATGCTCGTCGCTCTTGCCCGGTTCGAACCGCGCCTTGCCGTCCTCGATCGCCTTTTCGGGGCGTGTGCGATCGACCGACGCCTTGATCGCCGACTTGACGAAGGTCGCCGCCGCATGCGCCGCCAGCATCCGCACGCCGCCGCGGATCACGTCCGGCCTGCGCGCGATCAGGCCGATCACGACCGTGCCGATCGAGGTCGCCACGAGTTGCGGCTGGTCGCCGATCTCGGCGAGGAATCCAGTCGCCTTGACCAGCGGTTGATCGCGGTGCTCGGCGGCTTTGTGCGTCGCGTCTCGGTCCGCCTTCTCGACGGCCTTTGCGGCTTGCTTGGTTTTGCCCATCAGTTTTCGCCCTGTCCGTCCATCTCGCCGCGCACCTGTGCATGCGCGAGCAAGGCGAACAACCCCGCACCGCCCAGCAAGTTGCCGAGCACCGCGGGCAGGATCAATGCGCCCAACGCCTGCCAGACGCCGGTGTGCCCGGAGAACAGCAACAGGAAGGCCTCGTCCGAGCCGACGATCGAATGGCTGAACCCGCCGATCGCCACGACATAGGTAATCGCGAAGATCACCATGAACGCCTGTTGCCGCGCGTTGGGCAGCGACCAGGCGAGGATCGCGATCATGAACCCGGCAGGAATCGCGTTGACGAACGTCGCCCAGGCCGAAAGCTCGGTGATCCGCATCGATACCTCGATCATCGCCCCGCGCAATTCGCTGTTGCCGAGCACCCCCGCCGCGATCGCACCGCCGGTAATCGCCGTCCCGATCAGATTGGCGAGGAGCACCACGCCCCACAGCCGCAGCGTCCGCTTCAGCGCCCAGCCTGATGGCTTCGTCACCAGGGGCAGCATCGCGCTGATCGTGCTCTCGGTGAACAACTGCATCCGCCCTAGGATCACGACCAGAAAGCCGATCGGATAGCCGAGCGACACGATGATCGTCCGCCACGGCGTGTCCGGCAGTGCCTGATGCAGCGCCCCCTCTGCGATCAGCGAACTGGAGATCGCCATGCCCGCGGCAAGCCCCGAAAAGAACAGCGACGACACCGGGCGGTCGAGTTCCTCCTCGCCCGCCTCGCGCACGGCCTTGTGCAGGTCCTGCGCATCGGCGGCCTTGAGGTTCTCGACGTCTTCGCCGGGCGGATTAGAAGCGTTGTCGACCATTACGAGCGTGCAACGGTTCGCGTCATGCTTTGCTCCGGCGCAATCGCCCGCTAGAGCGCGCGGCGATGAACGATCCTTCTGTTATCCGCCGCCTCTATGGCCGTCGCCAGGGCCACAAGCTGCGTCTCGGCCAGGCCGCGCTCGTCGAGGAAACGCTCGCCGACCTGTCGGTGCCCGAAGAAGGGCTGATCGACGCGATGACGCTGTTCGGGGACGATCGCCCCCTCCATGTCGAGATCGGCTTCGGTGCGGGCGAGCATCTGGCGGGACAGGCCGCGATGAACCCGGAGGTCGGGTTCATCGGCTGCGAGCCGTTTCTCAACGGTGTCGTCGGCGCGCTCGCGCACATCCGCGATGGCGAACTGACCAACGTGCGGTTGCACATGGGCGATGCGCTCGAGGTGATCGAGCGTCTGCCCGACGCGAGCCTCGATCGGTTGTACCTGCTCCATCCCGATCCGTGGCGGAAGGCACGCCACGCCAAGCGCCGCATGGTCAATCACGGTCCGCTCGACACGATCGCCGCCAAGCTGAAGCCGGGCGCGGAATTCCGGCTCGGCACCGACGACCCGACCTATTGCCGGTGGTCGATGATGATCATGAACGCCCGCCGCGATTTCGAATGGCAGGCAAACACCCCGCACGACTTCCTGACTCGTCCCGACGACTGGCCCGAGACGCGGTACGAGCGGAAAGCGCGGCGGCAGGGGCACGAGGTCTGGTATTATCGCTACCTGCGGGTGTGATCCGCGCGGGCGCTAGCTGCGGGTGTGATGCCCGCTGCGGCGCCAGAGCCAACCGAACGCGCGACCGGCGAGCGAGGGTAACCCCGGCCTGAGCAGCAGCCAGTCGCGGATCGGGGCGTCGACCCGCGCGCCGATCACGCGCTTGTAGCCGCTGTCGCCCGCCCCCCAATCGATCCGGCGCGTGCCATGCGCGAGCGCGGCGGCGATATTGCGCCAGTAGAGAAGCTTGCCGGGCGAATGCTTGGCGAAGCGCGGATCATAGCTGTTCGCGATCGCATACAACAGGTCGCCGGTGTCGATGTCGAACGAGAAGGCGGCGGGCTTGCCATCGACGCCGAGCAGCGCCGCGCGGAACATCGCGGCCAGGACCGGGTCGGCGACGGCGGCCTGCCAGAAGGCGAGGTGACCGTCGCGCGTGAATTTCATGCCCGTGCGATCGGTTGCATGCGCGATCCAGCTGCTCTCCTCGATCGTGCCGAGCGCTTCGAACGCGGCAGGCCAATCGCCGCCCGACAGGAACCGCCACTCGAGCGCACCATGGTCGGCAAGATGTTTTTCGTGGAAGCGGTTCTTGCGCTGCGTCGAACGGCGCGGCCAGGGCTTCCCATCGACGACCGGGTGGAGATCCAGCGACCAGCTCTCGCCGATCGGGCGATCGATCACCACCCAGCCGTTTGCGCGGGCGGTGGCGATCAGCGCGGTGGCGGCGAAATCATCGTCATAGACCGGGCCGATGCGCAGGCCGTTGATGTGCGCGGACAGCGTCGACAGCGCGGTCTTCAGCGCGGCGTCGCCATGTTCGAGCGCGAGGCCGAAGCTGCGGAACGGCCAGTAGCATCCGGGGATCGCCGCGATCCCCAACGCGGGCGGGCCACGCGGGACGAACGGCAGCGTCAGCACCGGCGCATCGTCCTGTTCGACGACCAGCGTGCGGGCCTGCCCGCCATAGGCGGCGAGCGCGGCGGCGTACCAGCCGAAGCGGAGGAAGCGATGGCTCGGCGCGCCTCGTTCCGCCACGCTGTCGATCGCGGCGGCCAGCCCCTCGACCACGTCGCTGCGCACGATCGGCGGCAGCCGGACGAAGTCGGCCAGAAGCATCGGCTTGGACATTCGCCGTCGATACCGCGGAGAAGGTTACGATTGCATGCTCTTTTGCGGCCGGCCCTTTTGCAATCGGCGACGTTCCCCAGCATGGTGGCCGTCATGCCGACGATCCCCGCCATTTCGACCATCGCCCAGACGATCCAGCTCTCGCTCGCGCCCGTGTTCATGCTCGCGGGCATCGGCCAGTTGCTCAACGTGCTGGCCGGGCGGCTGTCCCGCGTGATCGACCGCGCGCGAAAACTGGAGCAGCTGCACCCCAATTTCTCGGCCGCCGATCGGACCCGCTACGGCTGGGAACTGCGGTTGCTCGACCGTCGGATGACGATCATCAACGCGGCGCTGTTCCTGGCGGTGTCAAGCGCGATCATGACCTGCGTGCTGATCGCGCTGCTGTTCATCGCCGAACTCGCCAAGCTTCATTTCGGTACGGCGGTCGCGCTCTGTTTCATTCTCGCGATGATCCTGCTGATCGCGGCCTTGGTCTCCTTCATCTTCGAGGTCAGAATGTCGTTGAGAGCCTTCCGGATCCGGCCTGAATTGCTGAAGGACCTGTTGTGATCGAGAAACGCATATTGCAGGCGGTGATCGCGGTCGCGTGCCTGTTGCCGCTGATCGTCGGCGGCCAAGGCGTGCTGCACGGGCCGGCCCCGTTCGGGCATCTGAGCGATGTGCCGCGCGATCTGGACAGCCATTTCCGGTATATCTCGGGGATCTTTTTTGCGACCGGGTTGGGGTTTTTGAGCTGCATTCCGGCGATCGAGCGCAAGGGGCCGCGGTTTCGGCTGCTTGGCGGGCTGATCTTCATCGGCGGACTGTCGCGCGGGATTTCGCTGCTGGCGGTGGGCGTGCCGTCGCAGGGCCACGTGCTCGGGCTGGCGATGGAGACGGTCGTCGTGCCGCTGCTGATGCTCTGGCAGTGGAATTTCGCGAAGCGGGCTGACTGACGCCTCCCCCACCCCCTCCGGGGCACATCGTCCCATCCACCGTCATCCTGACGAAAGTCAGGATCCAGGGTCACGCAGTACGGAGCTCCTGGCTCTGGATCCTGGCTTTCGTCAGGATGACGGGACGTATGGGGCATCGCGGTCTGGTTGCCAGCAGACCGGCCGGGTCATACTAGCGAGCAGCATCAAGGCCCGGACCGACATCGGCGGTCGGAAGATACCGTGGCGCGACCCGCGTCTTCGCTTTCTGCTCATACGCATAGCCGGCACCGAGAACCGCTGCGTCGCCATACTTCGTCGCGATGAACGACAGCCCGACGGGCAGTCCGCGGACCAGCCCCATCGGCACGGTCAGGTTCGGATAGCCCGCCACCGCCGGCAGTCCGCTCGAACTCGGGCCACCGTATTGATCGCCGTACACAGGCTCGCTCAGCCACGCGGGGCCGTAGGTCGGCTCGACCAGGACGCTCGCGCCCGCCGCCTTGAGCATCGCATCGATCCCCTCCGCGCCCGCCAGCCGCAGCGATTTCGCGCGCGCTGCCTTGTACGCCGGATCGTTCAACCCCTTGGTCTTCGCCGCAGCCTCGAACGTCTCCTGCGCGAAGAAGGGCATTTCGGTGCCTGCGTTGGCGGTGTTGAACGCGATGACCTGATCGAGCGTCCGCGTGCCGACCGCCGCTGGCGTGGTCGCGAGATAAGTGTCGAGATCGGCCTTCAACTCGGTCTGGAGCACGACGAGTTCCGCCTCGCCGAGCCCATCGAGCTTGGGCTGCTTGACCTCGACCAGCACCGCGCCCGCCGCCTTGAGCACATCGAGCGAGGCCTGGTATTTCGCGGCAAGGTCCGCGGTCATCTCGGGCCGGATCACGCCGATGCGCAGACCCGACAGCGCGCTGGTCGACAGCCCGGCCGCATAGTCGCGCTTGTAAGCCCCTGCCCCCGCGGTCGCGGCATCGGCAGGATCGGCCGCGATCATCGCCGAGAACAGCGTCGCGACGTCGCGCACACTCCGCGCCATCGGCCCCGGCGTATCCTGGCTGTGGCTGATCGGCACGACATGCGTGCGGCTCACGAGGCCCAGCGTCGGCTTCAACCCGACCAGCCCGTTGAGCGACGACGGACACACCACCGAGCCATCGGTCTCCGTGCCGATCGCCGCCGCCGCGAAGCTCGCCGCGATCGCCGCGCCCGAGCCGCTCGACGATCCACACGCGGTCCGGTCGAGCGCGTAGGGATTCTTGACCAAGCCGCCGACCGCACTCCAGCCGCTCATCGACCGGGTTGAGCGGATGTTCGCCCATTCGCTGAGGTTGGTCTTCCCCAGGATCACCGCCCCCGCCGCGCGGAGTTGCGCGACCACGGGCGCATCGCGACGTGTGAGATTGTCCTTCAGCGCGAGGCTGCCGGCCGTCGTCGGCATCGCATCGGCGGTCTCGACATTGTCCTTGATCAGCACCGGCACGCCGTGGAGGGGCCCAC
This sequence comes from Sphingomonas sp. PP-F2F-G114-C0414, assembly GCF_003688595.1. Classification (GTDB taxonomy): domain Bacteria; phylum Pseudomonadota; class Alphaproteobacteria; order Sphingomonadales; family Sphingomonadaceae; genus Sphingomonas. The sequence goes on along the minus strand of NZ_RCWT01000009.1, from coordinate 337,766 downwards.
GGATGCGCCCGGCCTTGCGTTCGACGTCGAGCGCCCTGGCCTGCGCCAGCGCGTCGGGGTTGAGCGCGATGACGGCGCGGAGAGTGGGGCCCTTGCGGTCCATGGCCGCGATCCGTGCGAGATAGGCGCGGACGAGGTCGACGCTGCTCGCCTTGCCGGACTTCATAGCCGCCTGGAGCTGGTCGATCGACTGTTCCTCGACCGCGACCGTCTTTGCGCTCGCGACGGCTGGAACGGCGGTTGCGAGCAATAGCCCGATGATAAACTTACGCATTTTGCGAATCCCCTTTGGCGCGAGGCTATCGGGGTTGCGGGCCTGCGCCAAGCGGTCTGAACGATGCTCGACACGATGCGTTACGGACCAGCAACGGATAGGGGAATGGCGTGCGTCTGGTGTTGAAGATCGTCGGAGGCGTCGTACTGCTGGCGGTCGTGGTCGTCGCGCTGGCGGTGACGATCGTCCCACGCTTCCTCGACCGCATCTACTACCGCGGACCAGCGACCGGCCATTTCGATGGCGCGCACTTCGCCAATCCCGACAACGACGCCGACACGCAGCAGATCCAGCCGGCCGGTGGCGGTCGCGCGAGCTTCTTCTGGCGCTATTTCACGGGCAGCGATGGGCGGCCTGCGTGGCCGAAATCGGTCGCAGTGAACCGCATCGCTCCGCCCGCCCGCGTCGAGGGCGAGCGGATGGTCGTGACGTGGGTCGGCCATGCGAGCGTGCTGATCCAGACGCAGGGGCTCAACATCCTCACCGATCCGGTCTGGGCGGAGAAGGCCGGGCCGCTGGGCACGGGCCCGCGTCGTGTCGCCGAGCCGGGGATCGCGTTCGATGCGCTGCCGAAGATCGACGTCGTGCTGGTCAGCCACAATCACTACGATCATCTCGACAAGGCGACGCTGCAGCGGCTGTGGGAGCGCGATCGGCCGCGGATCGTCACGAGTTTGGGCAACGACAGCGTGATCGGCCAGACCGGTGCGGAGGCGACCGCGCTCGACTGGGGGCAGCGAGTGGCGATCAAGCCCGGCGTTTCCGTCACCGTGACGCGAAACCATCATTGGGGCAGCCGCTGGTTCACCGATCGCAACCGCGCCTTGTGGTCGAGTTTCGTCGTGACGCTGCCGGGCGGGAACGTGTTCTTTGCGGGCGATACCGGGATGGGCGACGGCCGGTGGCCGGTCGAAGCGGCGGCGCTCGGGCCGGTTCGGCTGGCGCTGATCCCGGTCGGTGCGTTCCGGTTCGTCGACGGGCAGATGGAGTCGGGCAGCCATATCGGACCGGTCGACGCGGTCGAGGTCTATCGCCGGCTCGGCGCGGCGCACGCGATCCCGATTCACTGGGGGACGTTCCGGCTGTCGTTCGAGGGGTATGATACGCCGCCGAAACTGCTGGCGGCGGCGATGCGGTGTACGGGGCAGACTGGGTTCGCGCCCGTGGCGATCGGGCGGCCGACGGAGGTTGCGGGGTATGTGAAGCCGGCGGCGGTTACGCCTATGCCGCGGGCGGCGTTGCTCAAGTGTCTCGATACGCCGACGGTTCGGGCTCTGCGCTAAATTTCCCGTCACCCCGGAGCTATTCGGCAGGTATTCTCTTCGAGCGAGTAAGCCTGTTTCCCCGCGAAGGCGGGGACCCAGACTGGGCTCCCGCCTTCGCGGTAGAACAACGAGAGAGAAGCGTAACGCCGGCCCCCCTATCCAACCACCCCGGCGAAGGCCGGGGCCCAATTGGGGAAGGCTGCTAACGGTGGACAGCCCCTCGTTACTGCCACCTTTCCAATTGGGCCCCGGCCTTCGCCGGGGTGGTATTTCCCTCAATCGTGCACGCACCTCACCCCATCTTGAACACGCAGAGCTTGTTGCCGTCGGGATCGCGGAAATATGCGCCGTAGAAACCCATTTCCTCGGGTCCGCGCGTGCCGGCAGCGCCTTCGTCCGCGCCGCCGAGTTCGATCGCCTTGGCGTAGACCTGGTCGACCTGCTCGCGCGAATCCGCTGCTAGCGCGACCATCGTGCCGTTGCCCGCGGTCGCAGCCGCGCCGTCATAGGGCTTGCCGATCACAAGCATCGGCTTGTCGGGGCCCGCGCCGTAGAAGGTCAACTGGCGGGCGTCGGGCATTTGCATCAGGCGCTTGCCGCCCACCGTCGCGAACAGCGCGTCGTAAAACGCCAGTGCGGCGTCGATGTCGTTGGTGCCGAGCGTCGCGTAACCGATCATGGGTCTCTCCTAAGTTGGTAGAGGCCTATCGACGGGTTCAGCCGCGGAGACAATCCATCCGCATACTGCCATCCGTCCAAACCGTCATCCTGGACTTGATCCAGGATCCAGGGCCACGATCGAAACCGCTTGGGGCTCTGGATCCTGACTTTCGTCAGGATGACGGAGAGTCAGCCGACGAAGGCGCGCTCGATCACGAACGTACCCGGCTTCGAATTCGCGCCCTCCTCGAAGCCATTCGCCTCGAGCATCACCGCGAATTCCTTGATCATTTCGGTCGAGCCGCACAGCATCGCACGGTCGGTCTCGGGGTTGAGCTTCTGCTCGCCGCGGACCGGATGGCCGAACAGCGACGCGTCCTCGATCAGCGCACCGATCCGCCGCGTGGTGCGGAACGGCTCGCGCGTCACGGTCGGGATGTAGTGGAACTGCGTCTGCGCCTCGTCGGCGATCAGCGGATCCTCCGCCAGCAGCCCGACCATCTCGTCATGATACGCCAAGTCGCTCACGCGACGCACGCTGTGCACGACGATCACCTGCTCGTACGCGGCATACACGTCGGGATCGCGCATCAGGCTGAGGAACGGCGCGAGGCCGGTGCCGGTCGAGAACATGAACAACCGCTTCCCCGGCAACAGCGCGTCGAGCACCAGCGTGCCGGTCGGCTTCTTGCCGAGATACACTTCGTCGCCGGGCTGGATCAGCTGGAGCTTCGAGGTCAGCGGGCCATCCTCGACCTTGATCGACAGGAACTCGAGCTCTTCCGAATAATGCGGGGACGCGATCGAATAGGCGCGCATGATCGGCTTGCCGCCTTCCTGCGGCAAACCGATCATCACGAACTCGCCCGACCGGAAGCGGAAAGTGGATGGCCGCTCGATTGCGAAACTGAACAGATGTTCGTTCCAGTGACGCACCCACAGCACCTTGGCGTTCAGGAACGCGGGGGTCTCGGGGATCAGCGCGGGCGCGCGGGTTGCTTCGACGGTCGGGGCGGTCATGCGTCTATTCCTTGGCCTACGCGCGGACGCTGGCGGATCGATGGCTTGCGAAACGGTCGCATTATGGGCGTGAGCCGGACGGGTCAACAACAGCTAAACTTGGCATCGGCCAAACGGGTCCCGCGGCCGTTGCCGACTCAGGCCATGTTCCCCATATTCCCCCTCGATGGCCATTCAGATCCGCACCAGTCTCGCCGAGCCCGAAACCGGCGAAAGCTTCGTCCCGCACCGCCCGACCGCGCGCCCCGACAAGGTCGAGGGCGGCAAGCGATTCAACCTCGTCAGCGAATACGAACCGGCGGGCGACCAGCCTACCGCGATCGCTGAACTCGTCTCCGCGATCGGCGAAGGCGAGAAGGACCAGGTGCTGCTTGGCGTCACCGGCTCGGGCAAGACCTTCACGATGGCCAGCGTCATCAACCGCGTCCAGCGCCCTGCCCTGATCCTCGCGCCGAACAAGATCCTGGCCGCGCAGCTGTATGGCGAGATGAAATCGTTCTTCCCCGACAACGCGGTCGAATATTTCGTCAGCTATTACGATTATTACCAGCCCGAGGCGTATGTCGCGCGCTCGGACACGTACATCGAGAAGGAATCCTCGACCAACGAGTCGATCGACCGGATGCGCCATTCCGCCACCCGCGCGCTGCTCGAACGCGACGACGTGATCATCGTCGCGTCGGTGTCGTGCCTGTACGGCATCGGCTCGGTCGAGACCTATTCGGCGATGATCTTCGACCTCAAGAAGGGCACGACGGTCGACCAGCGCGAGATCGTGCGAAAGCTCGTCGCGCTCCAGTACAAGCGCAACGACGCCGCGTTCCAGCGCGGCAATTTCCGCGTGAAGGGCGACACGCTCGAGATCTTCCCGTCGCATTACGAGGACAGCGCGTGGCGCATCTCGTTCTTCGGCGACGATATCGAGGAGATCATCGAGTTCGATCCACTGACCGGCAAGAAGGTCGCATCGCTGAACTCGGTGCGCGTGTACGCGAATTCGCATTACGTGACGCCCGGCCCGACGCTCAAGCAGGCGGGCGAGGCGATCAAGCACGAGCTCGCCGAGCGGCTGAAGGAGCTGGTGCTGGAGGGCAAGCTGTTGGAGGCGCAGCGCCTGGAGCAGCGCACTAACTTCGATCTGGAAATGATCGCCGCGACCGGCTCCTGCGCGGGGATCGAGAATTACAGCCGCTTCCTCACCGGCCGCATGCCGGGCGAGCCGCCACCCACTTTGTTCGAATACCTGCCCGACAACGCGCTGCTGTTCGTCGACGAGAGCCACGTCACGATCGGCCAGATCAACGGCATGTCGCGCGGCGATCATCGTCGCAAACTGACGCTCGCCGAATACGGCTTCCGCCTGCCATCGGCGATCGACAACCGCCCGTTGCGCTTCAACGAATGGGACGCGATGCGGCCGCCGACGACCTATGTCTCGGCGACTCCCGGCAGCTGGGAGATGGAACAGACCGGCGGCGTGTTCGCCGAACAGGTCATCCGCCCGACCGGGCTGATCGATCCGCCCGTCGAGATCAAGCCGGTCGAGGAACAGGTCCAGGACCTGATCGTCGAGGTCGGCAAAACGACCGCGCTCGGCTACCGCACCCTAGTCACCACGCTGACCAAGCGGATGGCCGAAGATCTGACCGAATACATGCACGAAGCGGGCATAAAAGTCCGCTACATGCACAGCGACGTCGAGACGCTGGAACGCATCGAACTTATCAGAGATCTCCGTCTGGGCGTCTACGACGTGCTGATCGGCATCAACCTGTTGCGCGAGGGATTGGACATCCCCGAGTGCGGGCTGGTCGCGATCCTCGATGCGGACAAGGAGGGCTTCCTGCGCTCCGAGACGTCGCTAATCCAGACGATCGGTCGCGCAGCACGCAACGTCGATGGCCGCGTGATCCTGTATGCCGACCGCGTCACCGGATCGATGGAACGCGCGATGAACGAAACCTCGCGCCGCCGCGAGAAGCAGGTCGCGTACAACACCGAGCACGGCATCACCCCGACGACGATCCGCCGCAACATCGGTGACATCATCGCGCATGTCGCGAGCCAGGATCAGGTGACGATCCCGATCGACGAGGACCGCCCGCACATGGTCGGCCACAACCTGCGCGCGTACATCGAGGACCTCGAAAAGCAGATGCGCAAGGCTGCGTCGGATCTGGAGTTCGAGACCGCCGGGCGCCTGCGCGACGAAATCCGACAGCTGGAGAACGAGGAACTCGGCCTGCCGGTCGACCAGCAGAAGGCGCCGGTCATGGGCCGCTCGAACGAGGGCAAGCCCGGCACGCGAAAGACGCGCTACGGCAAGAGCCAGAAGATGCGGATGGGGGGATCGCGGTCGCGATAATCGGTCGAACTTCGGTCGCCCCGCCCCTTGGCGTCCGCACGGATCCACGGTAGCGTCGCTGATCCGGCGGGGGCCGGGTTCTGGGGAGTAACGATTATCGCTACCATCAAAGCCGTCGCGCGTTCGCGCGGCGCATCGCGTCCGTGGGCTGCAGTTGCCGCGATCACGGCGCCGATCGCGGCCTTACTGCTGACGGCCTGCGGGGGTAGCGATTCTGCAAGTTCGCCGACCGTTCCGCCCACGGCCCCGACGCCGACCCCCGCTCCCGTGAACGCCCCCCCGGTCTTCACATCGGCCAATGCCGTCAGCGTGGTCGAGAATACGACGACCACCGTCTATCAGGTCGCGGCAACCGATCCCGAGGGCGCCCCGGTCGCCTACGCGATCAGCGGCGGCGCGGATGCCGCGAAGTTCACGCTGAACGGAACCGGCCAGCTCGGCTTCGTGGCACCGCCGAATTTCGAACTGCCGACCGACCTCGACGGAAACAACGTCTATCTGGTCCAGCTGACTGCGAGCGACGGTCAGGCGAGCACCACGATCGCACTCCAGGTCACCGTGACGAACAGCAAGGAGGGGATCGCCGTCCACCGTGTCGCGACCGGTTTCATCCACCCCGTCGCGATCGCCAGCCTGAGTGCCACGCGGATGCTGGTCGCGGAACGATCCGGCGCGATTTACGATCTGAACCCGCAGACCGGTGCGCGGACGTTGTTCTATCAGGTCGCCAATGTCGGAACCGGCGACCGCGGGATGATCGCACTGGCGGTTGCGCCGACGTTTGCCACCACCGGCATCTTCCACGTGATGTTCACGAACCCCAACGGGTTCCTGATCGTTCAGCGCTATCTCCGCAACCAAGCGGGGCCGACTGTCCCGGATAATAGCGGTCCGCTGCTGGCAGTGTCCGCACCCCAATATCCCGGCGGGGGTTGGCTGGGCTACGACGCCGGCAACCTGATCATCGCGACGGGCGATGCCGGTGGCGCCGGCGACCCGGCTGGCAGCGCGCAGGACTCATCGTCAAGATTGGGGAAGATCCTTCGCGTGACGAACAATCCGGACCCCTATGCCGGAGCCTCTCCGCAGTTCTTCCTGGTTTCGGCTATCGCGAAGGGCCTGCGAAATCCGAACGGCGGCGCGTATTACAGCGGTGGCCTGCTGATCGCCGACAGCGGACAGGATGTCGCCGAAGAGGTCGACTTCCTGCCGCTCGGCGCACCCGTGACGAATTTCGGATGGCCGTTCAAGGAAGGGACCAAGATCGTCCGAGGCACCCCTCCGGCCGATGTCGTAGACCCGTCGATCCAATATCCGCACACCGGCGGCACGCGCTTCGGCCAAGCGATCGTCGGCGGATTTGTCGGCTCGCCAACGATCGCCTCGCTGTCGGGCGTCTATGTCTTCGCCGATCGCAACGGCGCCCTGTTTACGACGCCTGCCGATTCACTGCGCCGTGCCGGGACGATCGAGGGGCCGATGCTGGAGCGGCGCAACGAGGATTTTGCCCCGGATCAGGGCACGATCGATCGCCCGGTTTCGTTCGGCGTCGCGAGCGATGGTCAGGCCTATATCGTCGACGACGACGGCGAAATCCTCAGCATCGACCAAGGGTAGCGCAGAACTTAGCCGACGACGAGATCCTCGCTGCTCGACCCGTAATAGCTGGCGACGCGGTCCGCATAGGCCTGGTCGAACACCGGTGCGTTGTTGGCCCAGCTTGGGCCGCCTTCGAGAACGCGCTTGTCGATCGTGACGACGTAGAGGTCGCGGACCGCGTCGAACTGGAGCAGCGAGAACGGCAGCGGGTAGAAGCTCTTGCCCATGCCAAGGAAGCCGCCGAGACTGAGGACGGCGTGGGTGACGCGGCCGGTGCCCTTGTGGACCATGAACGCGTGGACCGAACCGACATTGTCGCCGTCGCGGCTCTCGACCTTCATCGTGCCGGAGATGTTCGACTGGACGAGCAGCTGGGTCGGCGTCTGGGCGGCGGTATCGGACATGGACATTCTCCTGATTTCTTCCGTCGCTGAACCGGTATCACCGTGCGGCGGTTCCCGGCTAGCGCGCTTCGTCGTACTTGAGCGACCGCCGGGCGTGCCGCATAGCGATCCGATGCGCACTCCGTCCTCTTCCCTCGTCGGCTTGCGATCGCTTGCCAGCCCCCGCGTCCTGGCGCGACTCGCCGGCCTGGCAACGCTCGCGTCGATCGCCGGCTGTGTCCCGCCGCCGCGAGCCGAAGCACCGCCGCCTCCGCCGCGCACCGTGACGCGGCCCCCCGCGCCGGCGCCGCGCCCGGTACCGATCGCCGCCGATTGGCGCGACTGGCCGTATTCGCCGGGGACGTGGGTGTATCGCCGCGATGCGCGTGGTTCGATCGCGTTGTTCGGGCCGGCCAATGCCGATGCGTCGCTGACGCTACGCTGCGATACGGCTGCGCGCGCGATCTATCTGTCGCGCGCGGGGAGCACCGCGACGCCGCTGACGATCCGCACGTCCAGCGTGACGCGCGCCGTGTCCGTCCAGCCGACCGGGGGCACGCCGCCCTATGTCGCGGCCGCGCTGACGCCGAACGATTCGTTGCTGGAGGCGATGGGGTTCAGTCGCGGGCGGTTCGTCGTGCAGCAGGCCGGACTGCCACCGCTCGTGGTGCCCGCCTGGGCCGAGATCGAGCGCGTCACCGAGGATTGCCGCGGCTAACTTCGATCGGGTCACCGGCTGGCTGGCAGTCGCACAGGATTGCCCGAAAACTTCCGTAAAACAAGGCTTGTATCGCAGCCGCGGTCGGCACACATTGGCGTTGCGGTCAGGCTTGGCCGCGTTGTTTCAACAAGCGAAAGGAGGTGATCCGATGTCTCATGGTTCAGCAGTGAGTTCGGTTCGGTTCGTTCGGGGGACGCACCGCTAAGTCCGCCGGTCCGCGTGGGGAGTATCCTCTCCCAGTCAACACGTGGTCCATAGGATAGGCGGTACGCATGGTCCTCCGGGCTGGAGCTCTCCGGCCGCTGACCATGTCAGGAGGTTGTCGGGTCGTCGGGAGACGATCCGGCAGCCTCTTTTCGTTTGTGGGGTGGTGGGTTGGCGGTGGTGGTCGATCCAGGCGCCGTTTACGACATTGCGTGAGCTAACGATGCCGCCGTCTTCGAAGCCGCCCCCACTGCGCCTAGCTGACGATATTGGCAGGCACGGGCGAGCGGGTGCTCGCTTTCCCTCCCCACCGGTCATCTCCTGTGTTCCGCTTTACGGTCGAGGACGAGGCAATCAAACGTGCATAGGGCCAACGCTGCAGCAGCCGAAGCGTCACAAGTGCGCCCTCCCCCTGCGCCGTCATCCTGACGAAAGTCAGGATCCAGGGTCGCAAAGGGCTGCATTTGGTTACTCTGGATCCTGTGGTTACTCTGGATCCTGACTTTCGTCAGGATGACGGGACGTAGGCGGGACCGAGTGGGCTGCTGATGCAGGCAGCTCGACCTGCTACGCGTGTTGCCCGCGCCCCGCCCTTGGTCCGTAACTGCCCCCTACAGGAACGACTTCGCCCGATTGAGAACGATGCTGCACATCCGCGTCTTCACCTGCCCGCCGAGATCGTCGAGCGAAAACGCCTGCCCGTTCGGCGCCTGCACTTCGCCGTCTTGTCCGGCGGCATAGCCCGGCGACGTCTGCACACCCTGTCGTCCCGTCAGTCGCTGGAGGATCGATTGCGCGCCGGTCGCCGGAGCTTTCGTGGTGCTGCCCGCTCGCGGTGCATTCCGCCCACCGGTCAGCGCGCCAAGCGCACCACCCTGCCCGAGCAGATTGTTCTTCAGGCAATACCCGAGCAGGCCAGCCGCGTTCCCGGCACCGATCGATCCGACGCTCGGCAACGCACCACCGAGCAGGCCACCGAGGCCGCCAAGTCCACCCAGACCGCCAAGACCGTTTTGCGTCGACGCCGACTCGGGTGCGCTGGTCTGGGCCGATGCGGAGGTCGCGAGGGCGAAGGCTGCGACGAGGGCGATTGCGGTCTTGGGCATGATACGGAGCTCCGATAAGGTCGTGTTACCAACAGGACTGGCCGGGGTGCGTTCCGAGCTCGGCTTCGCTCAGCCGCCCGCAAAGAACGCGTCGACGGATCCGCGCTTGGCGCTCAACGCCGCCGCCACCCGTCGGCGGGCATCGTAATATACCAGTGCCGTCGCGGCCGGATCGGTCTTGCGAAGGCGCGCGGCCTCCGCGTCCGTCAGGCTGCTCTCGAGCGCAACATGATCCGCATACCCCTCCTGCTGCCAGGTCGGGAGCATCGCGCTACGTACTTCGCCAAGATGGTTGGCGATCATGATGTGCGTCGACTCGTGCGCGATCACCCCGGACAGCGTCCGGATACCGCCGATCGCACGACCGTTCGTCACGCGATCCGCGGGGATGTCGCTGCGGTTAAAGACGATCGCCGAACTGAAGGGCCGGCGGAATGCAAAGGCACCCGGCGACTGGATCGCCAGAAGGCGCCAGCGCCAGCCACCGTCCGTCAGGAACAGCGAGCGATCGAGCGGGCCGGTGTAGATCGGACTGGCGCGCAGCAACCCTTCCGCGCGCGCCAGTTTGCTGCCGATCCGCGGATCGATCGGGCGCTCGGCATAGACGGTGACGGTGCCGATCCGCTGCTCATGCGGAAACGCCAGCAACTGCGGCGCGTAGACGACTGCGACGGCAAGCAGAAGGAAGATGGCCACGACCCACCGGACGGGCCCCCGCCCCCTTCTGCGTGCGCGGGTCGTCATGCCGGCGTGAGCAACCCTTCGCGAGCGATCTTCTCACGCCAGACCAGAGGTGCGAGCTGGTGGACGTTCTCGCCTGCGGAATCGACCGCGACGGTCACCGGGAAGTCGCTGACCTCGAACTCGTAGATCGCTTCCATCCCGAGATCCGCGAAGCCGACGACCTTCGATCCCTTGATCGCGCGCGCGACCAGATACGCCGCCCCGCCGACCGCCATCAGATACGCGGACTTGGCCTCGGCAATCGCCTTGGTCGCATCGCCCCCGCGTTCCGCCTTGCCGACCATCGCCAGCAGGCCCTGATCGAGCATCATCCGCGTGAACTTGTCCATCCGCGTCGCCGTGGTGGGACCAGCAGGTCCGACGACTTCCTCGCCGACCGGATCGACCGGGCCGACGTAATAGATCACGCGACCCCTGAAATCGACCGGCAGCGGCTCGCCCGCATCGAGCATGTCCTTGATCCGCTTGTGCGCCGCATCGCGCCCGGTCAGCATCTTGCCGTTGAGCAGCAGGCGGTCGCCGTGCTTCCACGTCTGCACGACTTCGGGCGTCAGCGTGTCGAGATCGACGCTGATCGCGGCCTTGTCGGGCATCCAGTTGACGTCGGGCCATTCCTCGAGCTTGGGCGCCTCCAGATACACCGGGCCCGAGCCGTCGAGGACGAAATGCGCGTGGCGCGTGGCGGCGCAGTTCGGGATCATCGCGACCGGCTTCGACGCGGCGTGCGTCGGCCAGTCGAAGATCTTGACGTCGAGGATCGTGGACAACCCGCCCAAGCCTTGCGCGCCGATGCCCAGCGCGTTGACCTTGTCGTAGATCTCGATCCGCAGCGCTTCGATGTCGTTCTTCGGGCCGCGCGCTTTCAGCTGCGCCATATCGATCGAGCCCATCAGCGACTGCTTGGCGAGGATCATCGACTTTTCCGCGGTGCCGCCGATGCCGATGCCGAGCATCCCCGGCGGGCACCAGCCCGCACCCATCTGCGGGATCATCTCGAGCACCCAGTCGACAATCGAATCGCTTGGGTTCATCATCTTGAACTTCGACTTGTTCTCGCTGCCGCCGCCCTTCGCCGCGACGTCGATCGAGACGGTGTTGCCGGGCACCATGTCGACATGCATCACGCTCGGCGTGTTGTCCTTGGTGTTCCGACGCGTGAAGGCGGGGTCGGCGAGGATCGACGCGCGCAGCTTGTTCTCGGGATTGAGATAGGCTTTCCGGACGCCTTCATCGACGACTTCCTGCAAGGAGCGGGTCGAGTCGAGGCGGCAATCCTGGCCCCATTTGACGAAGATCGTGACGATGCCGGTATCCTGGCAGATCGGACGGTGGCCCTCCGCGCACATCCGGCTGTTGGTGAGGATCTGCGCGATCGCATCCTTGGCCGCGGGGCTCTGCTCGGCCTCGTACGCGACGCCCAGTGCGCGGATGTAATCCATTGGGTGGTAGTAGCTGATGAACTGGAGCGCGTCGGCGACGCTTTCGATCAGGTCGGCTTCGGTGATGACGGTCATGCAGCGCCTTTGAGATACAGATGTATGCGCATCTTAACGGCCTTCGCGACGCGGAGGAAGCGCGCGGGCTCAGTCGATATCCCATCCCGTCGATAGGGTATTGCGCACGATGTCGGTCCCTTGTAGCCTTTGCTACCGAAACACGCTGTTGCACACAGCAACACGACGCTCGGCCCGGATCAACACGGAGATTATCCATGAAGAAGATCGCATTCGTACCGATACTTGCAGTCCTCGGCCTTGGCCTCGCTGCCTGCAACAAGACTGCCGATACGACCAACACGAGCTCGGTCGAGACGAACACGGTGGTCGAAGAGTCGGATGCAAACTTCTCCGCGGTCGATGGCATCGATACCGCTAATGATACCGATCTCGGCAATGCCGAGCTGTCGAATGGTACGACGAACGCCCAATAATCGCATCGGTCAGCGAGCGGGGCAAGACGATCGCTGGCTTTTCGCAGAGTTGAAAATATTACTCCCCCATACCGGGGGAGTTTTAAGTCGTTGCGCAAGCAATGTTTGCTAACGGCTTTTCCCTTTACTTGACCGTCCAAAATCTCGTCTTGTTTTTAAGGCGTCTCGTCGCCGATCAATAGGTCAGCGTATTCCCATCGCAGCGATGTGGATTACAAAGTCGCAACGTCAAGGCGAAGTGAAGCTCCCTAGACGGACCCTCGGCGGCTCGGTGGATCTCCCGCCGGGCCGTTTTTTTGGTCGTCGGTCGCGCGGGGAAAGCAGCCAACGTCTGGACGAGGTCATGACCGGATGCGCGCTGCAACACGCACACGGCAGACTTACCGTATGAAACGAGAGCGGGCTGGAATGACCCTGCGATCATTCCAGCCCGCTTTCATTGCCAGCAACCCTGCATCACTGCCGGGACGCATAGTGCGTCGGGGCGATTACATCGGCGGGGTCAGGCCGTCCTTGCCGACCGCAACCGATTTGGCGCCGGAAGCATCGGTCGAGGTGATCGCGAACAGCTTCTGGCCCTTGGCGAGGACGGTGCGCTCGGCCGGCTCGAACCGGACGATCGGCGTGCCCACGGGGACGACGACCTGTGCCTTGCCGCCCTTGTACGAGATACTCAGCTTGGTCTCGCCGGGCTTGCCTGCGCCACCGGTGACGGTGCCGTTGGTCATGCCGCTCTGCTGATCGACCGTGCCGTTCGTCATTGCGCTCTGGCCATCGACCGTGCCGTTGGTCATCGCACTCTGGCCATCGACGGTGCCGTTGGTCATCGCGCTGGACCCGTTCGTGCCGCCGCCTGCAGCCGCGACCGCGCCGGGGACGTCCCAGGGATAATGACCCTCGCCAGTGCCGCGCATCGCCTCGGGGAAGATGACCAGTTCGACCGCGCGCAGCGCGTCGTCGGGACCGGTCGTCGCGGTGCCGATGAAGTCGCCGTCCTTGAGCGTCGACAGGTCGGACTTCACCACCCACGCGAACTTGGTCTTGGCGTCGAGAGGCACGGTGGCCGACTTGCCGTCATAGGTCTGGACGGTCAGCGCATCGGTGCCGATCGCGGTGATGACGCCGCGGACACGGTTGACCGCCGGAGTCGCGCTCGCCGCGGCGCTGGTGTTGCCCATGGCAATGTTTGCGGTCGAGGTGTTCGAGTCCGTCGAAGTCGTCTGCCCGCAGCCGCCGAGGACCGCGATCACACCGCCCAGCAGCATCAGCTTTTTCGTCAACATCGCAGTAAATCCTTCACAATATCAAAGCGTAGCGCCGAGACGGCACCGGCGATCGATTCGCAGACGGCCATGATGATATGGTCGATGTACCTCAACGCCGGAAGGGGCAATCGGTCGCATCGCATGGACAGGGCGGGCGGGCAACCGGAAGGCCATTTCGGCGGCGGCAGGCCGACTTCGGCTTTCCGCGCGTCGCTGCCCCGCCTAGAATGTGCCGATGCAGGATATCAGAAACATCGTCGTCCTGACGGGCGCGGGCATCTCGGCGGAGAGCGGGATCGCGACGTTTCGCGGGCCGGGCGGCTTGTGGGAGGGGCACCGTGTCGAAGACGTGTGCACGCCCGAGGCGCTCGCGGCGGACCCGGAACTGGTGCACCGGTTCTATGATCTGCGGCGCGCGGCTCTGGCGGGGGTCGAGCCTAACGCCGCGCACCACGCGCTGGCGCGGCTGGATGCGGCTTGGGAGGGCGAGCTGCTGATCGTCACGCAGAATGTCGACGATTTGCACGAGCGGGCGGGGGCGACGCGGATGCTGCATATGCATGGCGAGTTGTTGTCGGCGCTGTGTGCCGTTTGTGGGGCGCGCGAGCCCTGGACGGGGGCGTTGCCTGAAGGGTCGGTGTGCGGCGCGTGCGGGTCGGCGGCGTTGCGGCCGGACATCGTGTTCTTTGGCGAGATGCCGTACCAGATGGAGCGGATCGAGGCGGCGTTGGCGAAGGCCGATCTGTTCGTTTCGATCGGGACTTCGGGCGCGGTGTATCCGGCGGCGGGGTTCGTGCAGACCGCGGCGTATCATGGCGCGCGGACGCTGGAGCTGAACCTTGATCCGTCAATGGGAAGCGTGTTCTTCGAGCAGACGCGGATCGGTGCGGCGGGCGTGCTGGTGCCGGCTTGGGTGGAGGAGGTGCTGTCCTAAGCTTGTTCCCCCGCGAAGGCGGGGGCCCAGACTGGACCCCCGCCTTCGCGGGGGAACATTGTCCCGGTTGAGGTCAGTCGACCCAGTCGAGGCCCATGTCGCGGTAGACTTCGCGGTCTTCGTCCCAGCCGGGTTTGACCTTCACGTGCAGGTAGAGATGGACGGGCTTGCCGGTGATCGAGGCGAGTTCGATCCGGGAGCGGGCGCCGATTTCCTTGATGCGGACGCCGCCCTTGCCGAGCACGATCGCGCGCTGGGTGGGGCGTTCGACGAGGATCTGCTGGTGGATCTCCAACGAGCCGTCCTGGCGTTCGATATACTGCTCGGTCTCGATCGTACTTGCGTACGGCAGCTCGGCGTGGAGCTGGAGGTACAGCTGCTCGCGCGTGACTTCGGACGCCAGTGCGCGTTCGGTCGAGTCGGACACCTGATCCTCGGGGTAGTGCCACGGGCCTTCGGGCATCGCCTTGGCGAGCTCGGTCTTGAAGTGCGCGAGGCCGTCGCCGGTACCCGCGCTGATGAAGAAGGTCTCGGCGAACGGGAGCAGCGCATTCAGTTTCTCGGCGTGGATCAGCAGCTTGGTCTTGTCGGCGAGATCGACCTTGTTGAGGATCAGCCAGATCGGCTCGGTGCGGCCGACCAGCGACTCGACGATCGTGGTGACCTTGCCGCCGATGCCGCCCTTCGCGTCGACCACCAGCGCGATGATGTCGGAGCCCTCCGCGCCGCCCCAGGCGGCGGCGACCATCGCGCGGTCGAAGCGGCGCTTGGGCTCGAAGATGCCGGGCGTGTCGACGAGCAGGATCTGCGTATCGCCTTCGATCGCGACGCCCATCAGCTTCGCGCGCGTCGTCTGCGCCTTGGGGCTGACGATCGCGACCTTCTGGCCGACGAGCGCGTTGACGAGCGTCGACTTGCCCGCGTTCGGCGCACCGACGATCGCGACTAGGCCGCAACGCTTGGGATTGGAAATTTCAGGCGTGGTAGGTTCGGTCACTTAGGCTCTTTTCGGCATCGGGATATTCGGGGGCGGTCATACAGACAAAACGCCCTCGCGTCATTCCCGCCAAACTGCGGCCTTGCCCGTCGTCGCCCGGTCCGCAGTTTAAGAAAGAGAATTGGTTCACGCGGAGGCGCGGAGATGGTGTGGATGGGACTCGCGCCATCTGCGATCATGCACCGCCGATTATCTCGGAGGCGTTCGGGGCAAGGCCGGATTTCCAATCGCACCGCCTCCGCGGCTCCGCGTGAACCATTCTTCTCAGCAGAGCTTCTCCAGCAACGCCTTGGCCGCAGCGGTTTCGGCTTCCTGTTTGCTGGAGCCGGTTGCGGTGGCTTCGGCGAGTTTGCCGACCGAGACGAGCATCGTGAATTTGGGGGCGTGGCCGGGGCCGGTGCGTTCGACGATGGTGTATTCGGGGGGCTTGCGATTGTGGGCGGCGGCCCATTCCTGGAGCGCGGACTTGGGGTGTTGCGGGGCCTTCGCGCCGGCCTGGACGCGGTCGCCCCAGGCGCCGCGGACGAACGCGCGCGCGGCGTCGAGGCCGGCTTCCTGATACCAGGCGCCGATCAGCGCCTCCATCACGTCGCCGAGCACGTTGTCGCTGTCGCTGGCGCCGTCGTCGCGGGCCTGCTTGCCGAGCTTGAGGTGCGCGCGGACGCCGAGTTCTCGTGCTACGTCCGCGCAGACGGGGCCGGTGACCAGCGCATTGAGGCGCTTCGACAGCGAGCCTTCGGGGTCGGTCGCGAACAGTTCGTACAGCCACTCGGCGATGATCAGGCCGAGGACGCGGTCGCCGAGGAACTCGAGACGCTCGTAGTTCGCCGCGGCCTGGCTGCCGTGCGTGAGGGCGCGTTCATACGGGGCGAGGTTGGTCGGTGCGCGGCCGAAGAGCGTCTTCAGCCAATTGGCGAGGTCGCTCAAAAGCCTTCCCCGATACGGCTCCAGCGCGCGGCACTGACCCAGGTCCACGGCTTCAGCCATTCGGCATCGCCGTCGGTCGAGAAGAAGTTGACGACGGCCTTGCCCTCGACGTTCTCGAGCGGGACGTAGCCCATGCCCTGCGGCGCGGGGAACCGGCTGTCGCCGCTGTCGTCGCGGTTGTCGCCCATAACGAAGATGTGGCCGGCGGGGATCGTGTAGAGCCCGGTGTCGTCGCGATCAGGGAGTTCGGCCTGGTCCAGGACTTCATAGCTGCGGCCGCCGGGAAGCGTTTCGCGGAAGCGGGGGTAGCGGCAGATCTGGACGTTTGCGACGACATCAACGAACGGCGCGCCGCATTTCTCGGCGTTGAAATTCTCGGTCAGCGGGATCGTGAAGTCGGCGATGCGGAGCTTCGGGATCGCCTTGCCGTTGAGGTAGACGGTGCCCTGCCGCATCTGGATGGTCTCGCCGGGGAGGCCGATGACGCGCTTGATGACGTCATGGTCGAGCACTTCGGGTGCGCGGAAGACGACGACGTCGCCGCGGGTGGGGGTGCTGCCGAAGATGCGACCGGGGATAAGCGGGATGCCCGCGGGGAGCGACCAGCGCGAATAGCCGTAGTTCCACTTCGACACGAAGAGATAGTCGCCGATCAGCAGCCGGGGCAGCATCGATTCGGATGGGATGCTGAACGGCGCGAAGATGAAGCTGCGCAGGATCAGCACGACCACGGCCAGCTTGAGCAGGAAGCGGAACGTTTCGCTCGTTTCGGAACGTACGGGTTTGGTCTTCACGTCATTTGCCATGTGCGCGGGTTTGCGCAGACCGCGCCTATCGTCAAGCGTGTGCGGGATACGTGTCACCGAAAGAGCGTTGTCGCGGTCTCGCGCTTGCAGCATGACCGGCGCGCACGTCTATTCGGAGAAGTAGCATGACCGCCGACTGGTCCAAGATCGAAGCCCTGCCCGCCACCAAGCTGACCGACCTGTTCGCAGCAGACTCGGAGCGACTCTCGAAGCTGAGCCTCGACGTTGCAGGCATCCACTTCGACTGGTCGAAAACGCATCTGACGACGGACATGGTCACGGCGTTCGAGGAAATGGCGAAGGCGCAGGATCTGGCCGGCAAGCGCCAGGCGATGTTCTCGGGCGCGATCGTCAATGTTACCGAAGGCCGCGCGGTCGAGCACACCGCCGAGCGCGGCGAGGGCAAGCCCGAAAGCGTCGCAATCGCCCAGGCTAGCCACCAGCGGATGCGGACGCTGATCGATGCGATCGAGGCCGAGGCGCTCGGGCCGGTGCGGCATATCCTGCACGTCGGGATCGGTGGCTCGGCGCTGGGGCCGCAGTTGCTGGTCGATGCGCTGGGGCGTGACGATAAGCGCTACGACGTGGCGATCGTCGCCAACGTCGACGGTGTGGCGCTGGAGGACGTGTTCGCGAAGTTCGATCCGGCGGCGACGTTGCTGGTGGTTGCGTCGAAGACGTTCACGACGACCGAGACGCTGATGAACGCCGAAAGCGTGCTGCAGTGGATGACCGAGCATAATGTCGAGGATCCCTATGGCCGCGTGATCGCGCTGACCGCGTCGCCCGAGAAGGCGATGGAATGGGGCGTCGACGAAACGCGCATCCTGCCGTTCGCGGAAAGCGTCGGCGGGCGATATTCACTGTGGTCGACAATCGGTTTTCCGGCGGCGATCGCGCTCGGGTGGGACAAGTTCGAGGAACTGCTCGAGGGTGCGGCCGAGATGGACCGGCATTTCCGCCTCGCCGCGCTGCACGAGAACGCGCCGGCGCTCGCGGCGTTCGCCGACCTGTATTACACGCAGATCCGCCATGCCGAGACGCGCGCACCGTTCGCGTATGACGAGCGGCTGCGGTTGCTGCCGAGCTATCTCCAGCAGTTGGAGATGGAGTCGAACGGCAAGTCGGTGACGGTCGACGGCCAGCCGCTCGGGCGTCCTTCGGCGGCGATCACCTGGGGTGGCGTCGGCACCGAGGCGCAGCATGCGGTGTTCCAGTTGCTGCACCAGGGCACGCATCTCGTGCCGGTCGAGTTCATCGCGGTGATCGAGCCAGGTGACACGCTGCCCGAGGAGCACCACCGGGCGCTGTTGCTGAACGCATTCGCGCAGGGGGCTGCGCTGATGGCGGGCAAGCAGGTCGAGGATCCGGCGCGGAGCTATTCGGGTGATCGGCCGTCTTCGACGTTGCTGCTGGACGATCTGGATGCGCGGACGTTGGGGGCGCTGATCGCGTTTTATGAGCACCGAGTGTTCGTGAACGGGGTGCTGCTGGGGATTAATTCGTTCGACCAGTTCGGGGTGGAGCTGGGCAAGGAAATGGCGAAGGCGGCGGAGAAGGGCGGACAGACGTTCGATCCTTCGACGGGCGACCTGATCAAGCGCGCCTTTGGGTGAGATTTTTGGGGAGGGCGGCCCCCCCCCTTTTTCTGAAGTTGCCCTCAGCTACTCCACCCCGGCGAGGGCCAAGGCCCAATTGGGCGAACCGCGGTTTATTAAAAACCACCTTTCCAATTGGGCCCCGGCCTTCGCCGGGGTGGTTGTGGTGGAGGGGAGCACAAGCCTGCTTCCCGCGTTATCTAGTTATGCCGCTACTCCATGCCGTCGCGCTCGCCGCCTCCTCCACCATTGCGCAAATGAAGTGGGAGCGGCGCGTGTTGATCGTCTCTGCCCCGACCGCTGAAGATCCTGCACTCGCCGAGCAACGCCGCATCCTCGTCGGGTGGAAAACCCACGCCGCCGCCCGCGATCTCACTGTCGTAGAAATCGTTGGTGACACTGTCCGCGGCGCGAGTGACCCAGCCGCAGCGATCCGCCACAAATACCGTCTCCCCGCCACCTTCACCGCGATCCTCATCGGCAAGGATGGCGGCGAAAAACTGCGTAGCGCCAAGCCCTTCCCAGCCGCCGCGCTGGAGGCGACGATCGATGCGATGCCGATGCGCAAGGCGGGGCAGCGATAGGCTGAGCCGATCAGCGTGATCGCCGCGCCGGGGTTGCCGCCTTGCGCCCCCTGCCCCAGATGGCATGCAAAGCCGCCCCGCGGCGCACGACCTGCAAGGACCGCCCGTGACCTACACCAAATCCGCGACCGATACCCAATTCGACTACGACCTCTTCGTCATCGGTGCAGGCTCGGGCGGCACACGTGCGTCGCGCGTCGCCGCCGCGCACGGGGCGCGCGTCGCGGTCGCGGAGGAATACCGGGTCGGCGGTACCTGCGTGATCCGCGGCTGCGTACCGAAGAAGCTGCTGATCTACGGCGCGCATTTCGCCGAGGACCTGAAGGACGCCAAGCGGTTCGGCTGGCAAGTGCCCGACAACTGCGCGTTCAGCTGGCCCACGTTGCGCGACAACGTCATGGAGGAGGTCGACCGGATCAACGGCGCCTACACGACCACGCTCAAGAACAATCATGTCGACATCATCCACCAGCGCGCGGTCGTCTCCGGGCCCAACGAAGTCACGCTGGCCGATGGCACCGTGAAGACCGCAGCGAAGATCCTGATCGCGGTCGGTGCGCATCCGCTGGTGCCCGAGTTCCCCGGCGCCGAACACGGGATCACCTCGAACGAGGTGTTCCATCTCGACGACGTGCCGAAGCGCGTGCTGATCGCCGGCGCGGGCTATATCGCCAACGAGTTCGCTGGGATCTTCCACCAGTTCGGATCGCACGTCACGCTGGTCAACCGGACCGACGTGATCCTGCGCGGCTATGACGAATCGATCCGCGACCGCCTGCTCCAGATCTCGATGAGCAAGGGCATCGATTTCCGCTTCAACGCCGCGTTCGAAAGCATCGAGAAGGGCGAAGACGGCTGCTTGACGGTCAGTATGAAGGGTCATGAGCCGATCGTCGTCGACCTGATAATGTTCGCGACCGGGCGCTTGCCCAACACCAAGGGGCTCGGGCTAGAGAGCGCGGGCGTCGAGATGGACGCAGCGGGCGCGGTGGTCGTCGACGAAGACAACAAGTCGAGTTGCAACTCGATCTTCGCAGTCGGCGATGTCACCAACCGCATCCAGCTGACACCGGTCGCGATCCGCGAGGGGCAGGCGTTCGCCGACACGTTCTTCGGGGGCAAGCCGACCCGGGTCGATTACGCCAACGTCCCCGCCGCGGTGTTCAGCCACCCGCCGATGGCCGGCGTCGGCATGACCGAATCGCAGGCCAAGCAGGCGCTGGGTTCGGTGAAGGTCTACACGTCCGACTTCCGGCCGATGAAGAACGTGCTGGCGGGCCGCAACGAGCGCTCGCTGTACAAGATGATCTGCGACGGCGAGACCGACCGGGTGGTGGGTATCCACATGATCGGTCCCGACTGCCCGGAAATCCTGCAATCCGCCGCGGTGGCGGTAAAGGCCGGACTGACCAAGGCCGATTTCGACGCGACGGTCGCACTGCATCCGACGATGGCGGAAGAATTAGTCCTTATGAAATAAGGGATTCTCTGCTTTCGGCGAGCAAACGTCGAGGCGGATCACCGTCCTGATAGTCACAGGTGAGCAGCAAATACCTGCCACACATGGGTTGTTGCGGAAAAGACACGTCTTGTCGCGCAACGACCACGCCCCCTGGCCGAAGGCTGGATGCTGGCCAAAACGCGGCGTAAGCCCCCTCTCCCGGCAGCATACGCAAACATGCGCGGCGCCGGGACCGTCTCCATGAGGAGCGGTTCGCGGGAGTGGATCAGGGCATGGAAGCGCGGGAAATCGCGACGCAGGATACCGACAGTCGGCGCACAGCCCGACCTGACGGTGCGATGCGCGTACCGTCTGTCCCGATGCGCCTTCCAACAGGGGACTTTGGGACATGAAGACGATGATGGCCACGGCGTTGCGCGCCGCACTGGCGACGACGACGATACTCGGCACTGCGGCTGCACTGGTTGCCCCCGCATCGGCGCAGACCACGACCGCGGCGATCCGCGGGCAGGTGCGCGATGCGACCGGGGCGACGGTCGCCGGCGCGACCGTGGTCGCGGTCAATGACGGGACCAACCAGACGTTTCGCGCGACCACCAGCACGACCGGCAGCTATGTGCTGAACGGCCTGCGCCCCGCCACATACACGATCACGTTCACCGGTCCCGACGGCAAGATTTCGGCGCAGCGTATCTCGGTCGGCGTCGGCCAGTCCGCGACGCTCGACGCGGTGCTCGCCGCACCGACCGCGGCGGCCCCTGCTGCCGGCGCGACCGCCGAGGGTGGCACGACCACCGGCGGGGCCAACGAAGGCGGCGAGATCGTCGTCACCGCGGGGAAACTGGTCGAGACCAAGACCTCCGAAGTCGCGACCAACGTCAGCCAGAACCAGATCCGCATCCTGCCGCAGGGCGATCGCAATTTCCTGACGTTCGCCGCGCTCGCACCTGGCGTCCGCTACAACGACAGCGAGACCAACAAGGGCATCACCGCCGGTGCCTCGCCCGCGAGCCAGGTCAACGTCTTCATCGACGGCACCAGCCTGAAGAGCCAGACGCTGGGCGGCATCGCCGGCCAGACCGACAGCCGCGGCAACCCGTTCGGACAGCTCGCGGTCGGCGAATTCCGCGTGCTGACGCAGAACTACAAGGCTGAGTACGAGCAGGCCGGGTCGGCGATCATCACCGCGATCACGAAGTCGGGCACCAACGATTTCCACGGCGAGATGTTCGGTCAATATACCGACCGCAGCCTGACCGCCGCGAACATCATCGACGAGCGCGCCGGTCGCGGCAAACCGAAGTTCGAGCGCAAGCAATACGGCATCTCGCTCGGTGGCCCGATCATCAAGGACAAGCTGTTCTTCTTCGGCGCGTACGAAGGCAACGACCAGGATCGCGCGTCGAGCGTGACCGTCGGCACCCCGACGCCGCAAAACCTCGCGCGCTTCGGCCAGTATGAAGGCACCTATGTAAGCCCGTATCGCGGCGATTTCTACTTCGGCAAGCTGACCTTCACGCCCGACGAGCGCCAGGTGTTCGACCTGTCGTTCAGCCGCCGCCAGGAGACCGACATCACCGGCTTCGGCGCGAATTTCGGGTCGGCCAACATCGCGTATTCGGCGGCAGTCAACAAGATCAACAAGACCGACACCTACACGTACAAATGGACCTATACCGGCGACAGTTTCGTCAACGAATTCAACGCGACCTATCTCGACACGGTCTACAATCCGTCGTCGCTCAACCCCGACGATCCTAGCTTCCAGTTCGAGGGCGTCATCACCTTCGGCGGCAAGGATTCGACGCAGCGGATCAGCCAGCAGAGCTACACGTTGCGCGACGACCTGACGTATAACGGTCTGGACAACCACGTGATCAAGGGCGGCATCCGCTTCGCCTTCCAGGATTACGACTTCACCAAGAACTTCTACGTCCAACCGAACTATTTTTTCCAGAACGACGCGAAAAGAGGGCTCGATTTCAGCTTCCCGGCGACCGCGCAGCTCGGCGTGGGCAATCCGCGGATCATCGCGTCGAACTCGCAGCTCGGCGTGTATCTGCAGGACGATTGGGATATCACCAACAAGCTGCAGCTCAACCTCGGCCTGCGCTGGGACTACGAAAGCAATCTGTTCAACAACAAGTATCGTACGCCCGCCGCGGCCGTCGCGACGTTGAACGCGCTGCCCAAGACCGATTATTTCGATCCCGCGAACTACATCACCGACGGCACGGATCGCCCGACGCGCAAGGACATGTTCCAGCCGCGTATCGGCTTCAGCTACGACTTCAACGACGACCAGCGCACGGTCCTGTTCGGCGGCTACGGCAAATATTACGACCGCAACGTCTTCAACAACACGCTCGACGAGCAATTCCGCCTGCAATACCAGACCGGCATCTTCTATTTCTCACGCGATGGCCAGCCGCGTGACGGCAATCCGACGGTGGTGTGGAACGAAAGCTATCAGACGCGGGAGGGCCTGCTCGCGCTGCGCCAGACCGCGCAGACCGGCCTGCCCGAACTGTTCGCGGTGAAGAACAACGCGAAGGCGCCGTCGACCGATCAGTTCAGCCTTGGCCTGCGCCAGAAGTTCGGCATCTTCCGCGCCTCGGTGACAGGGTCGTATGTCCGCGGGCAGAACGGCTACACGCACCTGTTCGCCACGCGCAACGCGGACGGATCGTGCTGCGATACGACGATCCCGCGCGAGAACGGCTTCGGCAACGTGCTGATCGGCTATGATGGCCTGCGCACGCGCTACAAGGCGCTGCTGGTGACGATCGACAAGGATTACACCGTGTCGTCGGGCTGGGGCTTCAACCTCGCCTACACGCTGTCGAAGGCGGAGCAGGACGGCGGCGATCTGTTCAGCCTCGATAAGGTGACGCCCGATCAATATGGCTGGCGGCCGATCGCCGATCAGGACGAGCGCCACCGGATCGTCCTGTCGGGCATCGTCGACCTGCCAGTCGGGTTCCAGTTCTCGACGCTGACGACGCTCGGCAGCGGCACCGCGTTCCAGCTGCTCGACCAGTCCGCGGGCACCAGCATCAACCAGCAAACCATCCGATCGCTATACCGGCCGAAGAATTGCCTCGGCAGCGTGTTCGCGTTCTGCGAGGTCAATCTGACGCTGCAGAACAACGTCAAGGTGTTTAACACGCACACCATCAACGTCGCGGTCGACCTGCTCAACGCCTTCAACAACAAGAACTACACGGGCTATTCGGGCAACCTCGGGGTCGGCGAGACCTACAGCTTCGGCGGGCCGACCAACCTGCCGACCGGACTGCTCACCCTGCCGCGTCGCTTCCAGTTCAGGGTCGGATATCGTTTCTGATGCGTTAATCGGCGGGTGGCCATGTTGGTCGCCTGCCGCCATCGGCGGTCCCCGATCAGGAGTATCCATGCTCGACAGACGGCAGTTTCTGGGCACCGGCGCACTATCACTTGGCGGACTGACAGCAGGGTGTACATCGGTCGGACGACCGATCGTCAAAGCGTTTCAAGAGGTTACGGGCTTCACGCCGGCAACGGCCCCGTCCGCCAACCCGCTCATCGACAATTTGCAGGAGCGCGCGTTCCTGTATTTCTGGGATACGACGAATCCGGTGACCGGGCTCGCGCTCGATCGCTGGCCGACGCCGTCCTTCTCGTCGATCGCCGCGGTCGGGTTCGCGCTCACCGCGTATCCGATCGGCGTGGTCAACGGCTGGATCACGCGCGAACAGGCGCGCAAGCGGACGCTCGCGACGCTCGCGTTCTTCGCCAATGCACCGATGGGTCCCGAGCCGACCGGCAACAGCGGCTACAAGGGATTTTTCTACCACTTCCTCGGCATCACCAAGGGCCAGCGGTTCGCGCGCGCGGAGGTGTCGACGATCGACACCGCGCTGATGCTCGCCGGCATGCTGTTCGCGCAAAGCTGGTTCGATGCGGATCACCCCGAGGAACAGCGGATCAGGGCGCTCGCCGACCAGATCTATGGTGCGGTCGACTGGACCTGGATCACGCCGCGCGCGCCGTTCCTGTCGATGGGCTGGCACCCCGAGAGCGGCTTCATCCCGAGCGACTGGAACATCTACAACGAGGGGATGCTGATGTACCTCCTCGCGCTGGGCTCACCGACGCATCCGCTGCCGCCGTCGACCTGGACGGCACTGACCGAGAAGTTCGAGCCGAGCTGGAACGATCGCTACGGCGCATCCTATCTCCATTACCCGCCGCTGTTCGTCCACCAGTACAGCCACGTCTGGGTCGATTTCCGCGGCATCCGCGACGCGTATATCGCGACCAAGGACATCGATTATTTCGAGAACAGCAAGCGCGCAACGATCGCGCAGCGCGACTATGCGATCGCCAACGGCGGCACCAACGGCGCCGGGTTCGCGGGCTATGGGCCGGACATCTGGGGGCTGACCGCATGCGACGGGCCGGGTGATTTCAAGGCGACGATCGGCGGGCGGCAACGCGAATTCTTCAGCTATTCCGAACGCGGCCCCGGCGCGCGCGACGACGGCACGCTGGCGCCGACCGCCGCGGTCGGATCGATTGTTTTCGCGCCCGATCTCGTCATCCCGGCGATCACCGCGATGCACGATCGCTACGGCAAGGGCATCTACGGCAAATACGGGTTCTTCGACGCGTTCAACCCCACGCTCACCGAGATGGGCGAACCGTTGAAGCACGGCCGGATCGTCCCCGACGTCGGCTGGGTGGACAACGACTATCTCGGGATCGACCAGGGACCGATCGTCGCGATGATCGAGAACTGGCGGACCGGTATGGTC
The DNA here is from genome assembly GCF_003688595.1 of Sphingomonas sp. PP-F2F-G114-C0414. GTDB lineage: Bacteria > Pseudomonadota > Alphaproteobacteria > Sphingomonadales > Sphingomonadaceae > Sphingomonas. The sequence goes on along the minus strand of NZ_RCWT01000009.1, from coordinate 312,126 downwards.
TGGAACACGATGCGAAAGAACCCGCATATCCGTCGCGGGCTGGATCGTGCCGGGTTTACCGGGGGATGGCTGGCGCGCGTTCCCTGAGGGGTTTCCCCGTTACGCCGGAACGCCTAGAGTAACGACATACCCGATCCTTGAAAGGTTCCAGCATGCGTGAAGCCGCCATCATCTCTACCGCCCGTACCGCTATCGGCAAAGCGTATCGCGGCGCGTTCAACGCGACCGAGGCGCCGGTGCTGGCGGGGCATGTGATGAACGCCGTCGTCGAGCGCGCCGGGATCGATCCGACGCGGATCGACGAGGTGTTTTGGGGCGTCGGCAATCAATGGGGTACGCAGGGCGGCAACGCCGGGCGGATGGCGATCTTTGCGGGCGGGCTGCCGGAGTCGGTGCCCGCGTTCACGCTCGATCGGAAGTGCGGGTCAGGGCTGACCGCAGTGGCGCTCGCGGCGCGGACGATCATGTGCGACGAGGCGGATGTCGCGCTGGCCGGCGGGATGGAGTCGATCAGCTATACCGTGACGAAGGACGCGCCGCGCTTCGTCAATGCGAGCGTGGTCGCGAAGGAGCCGGCGGCGTATATCCCGATGATCGAGACCGCGGAGATCGTCGCGGAGAAATACGGGATCAGCCGCGAGGCGCAGGATGCGTACGCCGCGATGAGCCAGCAGCGGGCCGCCGCCGGGGTGGCGAACGGCGCGTTTGCCGAGGAGATCGTGCCGATCACCGTCGAGAAGGCGCTGTACGACAAGCAGGGTGCGCATGCCGGGATCGAGAGCGTCACGCTGTCGCTGGACGAGGGTATTCGCGCGGGGACGACGCTGGAGGGTCTGCGCGGGCTGAAGACGGTGTGGCCGGGTGGTGAGTTCTCGGGGCCGGGATCGAGCGTGACCGCGGGCAATGCCAGCCAGTTGTCGGACGGGGCTTCTGCGCAGTTGCTGATGGATCGCAGAACCGCGGAGGCCGAGGGCAAGAACATCCTGGGCATCTATCGCGGCTTCCAGGCGGCGGGATGCAGCCCGGCGGAAATGGGCATCGGCCCGATCTTCGCGATCCCGAAACTGCTTGAGCGCACGGGACTGTCGGTGGGCGATATCGGGCTGTGGGAGCTGAACGAGGCGTTCGCGTCGCAATGCCTGTATTGCCGTGATTTCCTCGGGATCGATCCGGAGAAGTATAACGTCAACGGCGGCGCGATCGCGGTCGGACATCCGTTCGGGATGACGGGGTCGCGGCTGGTCGGGCATGCGCTGATAGAGGGGCGCAAACGCGGCGTGCGCTATGTGGTGGTGTCGATGTGCACCGCGGGGGGCATGGGCGCGGCCGGGTTGTTCGAGATCGTCTGAGCTTCTTCGCCCCCCCTGGAAGGGAGGGGTTGGGGTGGGTCGCCCAGTTGGCAGGCGTCTTGTCCGCCCAGCAGCCAACCCACCCCCGGCCCCTCCCTTTCAGGGAGGGGAGAGCGATCAGTTTCCGGACTCAGTCCGCGAAGAGCAGGACCGGGGTTTCGAGGTACTTCTTCAACCCTTGCACGAAGCTTGCCGCGTCCCACCCGTCGACGACGCGGTGGTCGCAGCTGATCGACAGGTTCATCAGCTTGGCGCGGACGACCTCGTCGCCCCCTCTTCCATCAGAACGGAAGACCGGGCGTTCGACTATCTTGTTGGGGCCGATGATCGCGACTTCGGGTCGGTTGATCACTGGGGTCGTGGCGATGCCGCCGAGCGGGCCTAGCGAGGTTACGGTGATCGTGCCGCCGCCCATTTCGCTGGGGGCGAGCTTGCCGGCGCGCGCGGCTTCCGCGAGACGCGTGATCTCGGTTGCGAGCTGCCAGACGTTGCGGTCCTGTGCGTCGCGGATCACGGGGACGGTGAGCCCGGCATCGGTCTGCGCGGCCATGCCGAGATGGATGGCGCCGTGGCGCGTGACCACGCCGGCCTCGTCGTCGTAGCGCGCGTTAAGCATCGGGAAGTCGGGGATCGTCTTGCAGATCGCGACGATCATCAGCGGCAGCATGGTGAGCTTGGAGCGGCCGCCTCGGTTGGCGTTGAGGTCGGCGCGCATCGCTTCGAGGGCGGTGACGTCGATCTCGTCGACATAGGTGAAGTGCGGGATCGCGCGCTTCGATGCAGCCATGTTCTCGGCGATGCGACGACGCATGCCGATGACCTTGATGGGCTGGTCCTCGCGGGCGCGCGACGCGTGCGGGGGGTGGTAGCCTTCGCTCGAGCCGTAGCGGAGGTAGGCGTCGAGGTCGGCGTGCCGGACTCGGTCGGAGTCGGTTTTTACCGAGGCCAGGTCGATGCCGAGGTCGCGGGCGCGGGCGCGGACTGCGGGGGATGCGAGCGCGTGGGGCTTTGGCTCCGCCTCAGCCGCAGGAACGGCTTGCGCCTTCTGCTCCCTCTCCCCGACGGGGAGAGGGCTGGGGTGAGGGGTCGGGGCAGTTGCCGGCGTTTGCGCCTGGGGCTGTCCCTCACCCCGACCCTCTCCCCAGAGGGGAGAGGGAGGTGCCTCGACCACCTCTTCGACGCCGGGGTTCTCGGCTTCGTATTGTTCGGCGGTCTCGGCCTGCGCCGAGGTCAGCGGCGCGGCGACGACTTCGTCCGCGGCATCCACCGCGTCCGTCTCGATCACAACGAGCGCGGCGCCAATCGAGACCTGGTCGCCGACTTCGCCTGCCAGTTCAACGACGATTCCCGTCACCGGCGACTCCATCTCGACGGTGGCCTTGTCGGTCATCATGTCGGCGATCGGCGAATCCTCCTCGACGCGGTCGCCGATGGCGACGTGCCACGCAACGATCTCGGCCTCGGAGATGCCTTCGCCGATGTCCGGCAGCTTGAAGGTGAAGCGGGCCATTATGCGTCCTTCATGATCTTTTTCAGGGCTTCGCCGATGCGGACCGGCCCCGGGAAATAGGCCCATTCGAGGCTGTGCGGGTACGGCGTGTCGAACCCGGTCACGCGCTCGATCGGCGCTTCGAGATGGTAGAAACAGCGTTCCTGGACGATCGCCGACAGCTCCGCGCCGAACCCGCTCGTGCGAGTCGCCTCGTGGACGATCATGCAGCGACCGGTCTTCTTCACCGACGCCTCGATCGTCTCGATGTCGAGCGGGACGAGCGTGCGAAGGTCGACGATCTCGGCGTCGATTCCGGCTTCGGCCACGACGGCCGCGCAGACATGGACCATCGTGCCGTAGGCGAGGATCGTGAGCGCCTCGCCGGCGCGGACGATCTTCGCCTTGCCGAGCTCGATCTTGTAATAGCCGGTCGGGACTTCGCCCGCCGGATGCTTCGACCAGTTCTGCGACGGTCGATCCCAATAGCCGTCGAACGGGCCGTTGTAGATGCGCTTGGGCTCGAAGAAGAGCGTCGGATCATTGTCCTCGATCGCGGCGATTAGCAGGCCCTTCGCGTCGTAGGGCGTCGAGGGGATGACCGTCTTGATGCCCGACATGTGCGTGAAGAGCCCTTCCGGCGACTGGCTGTGCGTCTGGCCGCCGAAGATGCCGCCGCCGAACGGCGAGCGCACCGTGATCGGCGAGGTGAACTCGCCGGCGGAGCGGTAGCGCAGGCGGGCGGCTTCGGAGACGAGCTGGTCGAGCGCGGGGTAAATGTAGTCCGCGAACTGGATCTCGGGGACGGGGCGCAGGCCGTACGCGCCCATGCCCACCGCAACGCCGATGATGCCGCATTCGGTGATCGGGGTGTCGAAGACGCGGGTCTTGCCGTGCTTCGCCTGAAGCCCGGCGGTCGCGCGGAAGACGCCGCCGAAATAGCCGACGTCCTCGCCCATGACGATCACGTCCGGGTCGCGCTCCATCATGATGTCCATGGCGGAGTTGATCGCCTGGATCATGTTCATTCGGGTGGTGGGTTCGGCGTCCGTTGTTTCGGACACGGGTGCCTCGATCATGTCGCTCATGCCTTGCGATCCCATGGACGGCCGCTGGCCGTTTCTTCGTCGAGCATCTGCTGACGCTGCTCCTTCAGATGCCACGGCAGTTCCTCGAACACGCCGTCGAACAGCGATTCGAGCGGCTGGTGGAGGCCGTGGCCGAGGATGCCGTTCTTCTCGGCTTCCTTCTGCGCGGCCTTGACCTGCTCGGCGAGTTCCTTGTCCTGTGCCGCGTGGCGCTCCTCGTCCCATTCGCCGATTGCAATGAGGTGGTCCTTGAGGCGCTTGATCGGGTCGCCGAGCGGCCAGGCATTGGGTTCGCCTTCGCTGCGATACTGGCCGGGATCGTCGGAGGTCGAATGGCCTTCCGCGCGGTAGGTGAAGTGCTCGATCAGCGTCGGGCCCTGGTTGGTGCGTGCCCTCTCGGCGGCCCATTCGGTCGCGGCGTAGACCGCCAGCGCGTCATTGCCGTCCACCCGGAGCCCGGCGATGCCGTAGCCGACCGCGCGTGCTGCGAACGTCGTCGCCTCGGCGCCGGCGAACCCGGAGAAGCTGGAGATCGCCCACTGGTTGTTGACGACGTTGAAGATCACCGGCGCGCGGTACACCGCAGCGAACGTGCAGGCCGAGTGGAAGTCGCCCTCGGCGGTGGAACCCTCGCCGCACCAGGTCGCGGCGATGCGCGTGTCGCCCTTGGCGGCGGATGCCATCGCCCAGCCGACCGCCTGTGGGTACTGCGTCGTGAGGTTGCCGGAGATCGAGAAGAACCCGGCTTCCTTGACCGAATACATGATCGGCAACTGCTTGCCGCCGAGCCTATCGGCAGTGTTCGAATAGATCTGGTTCATCATGTCGACGAGGCTCCAGCCCCGCGCGATCAATAGCCCCTGCTGGCGGTACGAGGGAAAGCACATGTCCTCGTGATCGAGCGCATAGGCCGCCGCGACCGCGACCGCCTCCTCGCCGAGCGCCTTCATGTAGAAGCTGGTCTTGCCCTGCCGCTGCGCGCGGAACATGCGCTCGTCGAACGCGCGGAGCAGCGCCATGCTGCGCAACATGCGGCGCATCACGTCAGGCGAAAGCTTGGGGTCCCAGGGGCCGACCGCGTTGCCGTCGTCGTCGAGCACGCGGACCAGCGTGTAGGCGAGATCGATGAAGTCGGACGCCTTGTCGGCGGTGTCAGGGCGGCGCGCTTCGCCGGCGGGCGGCACGTCGACTTCGGCGAAGTCCACCGCGTCGCCGGGGCGGAACTTCGGCTCGGGGATATGCAGCGTAAGTGGCTGCAAATTGGCGCGCGGATGCTCGCTTGCCATCGTGATTCCATCTCCATGAGGCCGCTGTGACCGCGGAACACTCTTACCGAGGCTTGTTATTAAATTTCAACGCAGATTGCGAGGGGGAGTTGCGCATTCACGATGTGCCGCGCGGATTTTTCTCCCCTCCGCAGAATTCAGCCGCCGACGGTCTGCTCGATCACGCCGAAGATCGGATGTCGCTTGTCGTCCTCCGCCCAGATGCGGACGACGTCACCCCGCTTGAGGAACGGCGTGACGGGCTTGCCGCCCTGGATCGTTTCGATCGTCCGCACTTCGGCGAGACAGGAATAGCCGACGCCGCCCTTGGCAACCGACTTGCCTGGACCGCCATCGGGGCCACGGTTCGAGACGGTGCCGGATCCGACGATCGTCCCCGCCCCCAGCTTCCGCGTCTTGGCGGCGTGCGCGACCAGCGTACCGAAATCGAACGTCATGTCCTCGCCCGCCTCTGCGCGACCGAGCGGCTGGCCGTTGAGGTCGACCATCAGCTTGCGGTGCAGCTTGCCGTCCTTCCACCAGTCGCCAAGTGAGTCGGGGGTAACGAAGACGGGCGAAAACGCGCTCGCCGGTTTCGACTGGAAGAAACCGAAGCCCTTGCCGAGTTCGCCGGGGATCAGGTTGCGCAGGCTAACGTCGTTGGTCAGCCCGACCAGCAAGATCGCCGCCAGCGCCTCGTCGCGACTCGCGCCGAGCGGCACGTCACCGGTGACGACGACGACCTCGGCCTCCATGTCGCAACCCCAGGACTCGTCAGCGAGCGGAATCGGATCGCGCGGGCCCAGGAACCCGTCCGAGCCGCCCTGGTACATCAGCGGATCGTGCCAGAAGCTGTCGGGCATCTCCGCCGCGCGCGCCTGTCGCACGAGCGCGACGTGGTTCACGTACGCCGAGCCGTCCGCCCATTGATACGCACGCGGCAACGGCGACTCGGCGTCGTGCTCGTGGAAGCGGCGCATCGGGATCATCTCGTGCTCGAGATCGGTCGACAGGTTCTTCAGGTCGATCGAAAGCCGGTCCCAGTCGTCGAGCGCGGCCTGCAGCGTCGGCGCGATGTGGCTCGCATCGGCATACCAGGCGAGGTCGTTCGAGACGACCACAAGCTTCCCGTCTCGTCCGCGGGTGGCGTCGGGATGCTTCAGGCTGGCCAGTTTCATGGTGCGGATCCTCTATATGTTTGCACGCATCCTACGCCCGTGACGGAGTTCAAGTCGAGCACGCCGCGCCCGACAAACCTGATTTTAGTAAGAGCGGAGCGATTTCCGGCCTGATACAAACAGGCTTGCGTAACGGTTGAGGAAGTCGAGCATGCCCAGATACTTCTTCGACATCGACAACCATAAACACGTCAACGACGACGACGGTACCGATCTGGCCAACGACGAGGAAGCGCGCGTCCAGGCGGTGATCTTCGCGGGCGACTATCTCAGCGACCATCCGGCGATCGCGCGTCACGGCGCGCGCTTCCGTGTTGCGGTCCGCAACGATCGAGGCAGCGTGCTGCTGGCGGTTGCCGTCACGATCGACGAACCCGGCGACAGCTCCGCGCTCTGACCCCAGATCGTCCCATGTCTGAGCCGATATCGCCGCGCGCGGTCGACTCGACGCACCGCGCGAGTGCGTCGCGATAATATAACATGGGTTTTGTCATGCTTCTCAATCCTGGGATAAGGTGCGTTCCCTTGCGACGCGCTATCCCAGAGAGGGTGACAGCGAGAAACGAGTGCTCCTGCCCTGGATGCGGAGAGTGCACGTGGATATGTCCACCGTGACTGAACAGGTTATACGGAAATTCGAGTCGCGAACGACGCTGCGTGCGGACGATCGCGTTCAAATCGCCGCATTGCCGTTCAAGGTTCGGACGCTCGATGCGTCGACGTATATGCTGCGCGAGGGCCAACGCCCGACGCGGTGCGCGTTCATCCTCGACGGCCTCGCCTATCGCCAGAAGCTGACACCCAATGGCGAGCGCGAGATCGTCTCGATCCTGATGCCCGGCGAATTCGTCGACCTGCAGAACCTGTTCCTCGATGAATCCGATCACGATATCCAGGCGCTGACCCGGCTGACGCTGGCCGAGGTGCCGATCGTGGCGTTGCGGCAGTTCATCGAGACGTGCCCGGCGGCGGGCCAGGCATTGTGGATCGACGCGCTGGTCGAGGCTTCGATCCACCGCGAATGGTTGCTCAACGTCGGGCGGCGCAACGCGCGCAGTCGACTGGCGCATCTGCTGTGCGAATTCTCGGTGCGGTTCAAGACATCGGCCCTGGGAGGCGGGATGGCATACGAGTTGCCGATGACGCAGGAGCAGCTCGGCGACGCGCTCGGGCTGACCCCGGTGCACGTCAACCGCGTGCTGAAATCGCTCGAATCGGACGGACTGATCGCGCGCAAGAAGCGGCAGGTCAGCGTCACCGACTGGCCCCGGCTGCGTGATGCCGCCGAGTTCAACGAACGCTATCTGCACCTGGGGCAAATTCGGAGCTGACACCGCCACGGGTCCAGATCGGCACCACAGGTTGACTTTTCGACGATGACACGCCAGATGGCGCTCATCGAAGCGTAATGCAGCGTGATTGGACCTTTACGGTCTTAGCTCCGCCTCGGTCGTTTCCAACGGGCTTCCCTTTTCACGCGGGGTGTCAAAACACCACCGCCCCTCGCGCGTCCTTGTGTGGATTCGCGAGCCCGGCATCTATTTGAGAGACTCTACATGTCATTTGCAAACCTCGGCCTTGCCGAGCCGCTCGTCCGTGCGCTCGAAGCCAAGGGCTATACCGAGCCGACGCCGATCCAGGCGCAGTCGATCCCGATCCTGCTCGAGGGTGGCGATCTGCTCGGCATCGCGCAGACCGGCACCGGCAAGACCGCAGCGTTCGTGCTGCCGTCGATCCAGCGCCTGACCGAGAACCAGAAGCGCGTCCTGCCGACGCATTGCCGCATGCTGGTGCTCGCGCCGACGCGCGAACTCGCCAGCCAGATCGCCGACAGCGCGCGCGCGTATGGCCAGTTCAGCAAGATGTCGGTGACGACCGTGTTCGGCGGCACCAGCATCAACAAGAACCGCCAGGACATGAGCCGCGGCGTCGACATCCTCGTCGCCACGCCGGGTCGCCTGATCGACCTGATCGAGCAGGGCTTCGTGAACCTGTCGATGATCGAGATCCTCGTGCTCGACGAGGCCGACCAGATGATGGACCTCGGCTTCATCCACGCGCTGAAGAAGATCGTCCGCATGCTGCCGAAGAAGCGCCAGACTTTGTTTTTCTCGGCGACGATGCCAGTCGCGATCCGCGAGCTGGCGTCGCAGTTCCTGCTCGACCCGAAGACGGTGTCGGTGAAGCCGGCCGCGACGACCGCCGAGCGCGTCGACCAGTATGTCACCTTCTGCAACCAGTCGGAGAAGCAGGCGCTGCTGACGATCACGCTGGCGGATCCGGCGATCGACCGCGCGCTCGTCTTCACGCGCACCAAGCATGGCGCCGACCGCGTCGTGAAGCTGCTCGCCGGCAACGGCATCGCCTCGAACGCGATCCACGGCAACAAGAGCCAGGGCCAGCGCGAGCGCGCACTTGGCGAGTTCAAGCAGGGCAAGGTCAAGGTCCTGATCGCGACCGACATCGCCGCACGCGGTATCGACGTCTCGGGCGTTTCGCACGTCATCAACTTCGAGCTGCCGAACGTCGCCGAGCAGTATGTCCACCGCATCGGCCGTACCGCGCGTGCGGGCGCCAGCGGCATCGCCGTCGCGTTCTGCGCGGATGACGAGAAGGCGTACCTGCGCGACATCGAGCGGATCACCCGCCAGAAGGTCCAGGTCCGGTCGCTGCCGGACGATTTCGTCAACCTGTCGAACCAGATCAAGCAGACGCGCGTCAAGACGATGGGTGCCGATCCCGAGGTTCGTATCGATCGTCCGCGCGATCCGGCACGTCCGCGTGCGACGCATTCGCCGCGGGCGACCGGTACGACCGGCCGCAACTATGCGGGTGCGAGCCGTGGTGGCCAGGGTGGCGGCCAAGGTGGTGGCGGTCGTCCGCAAGGTGGCGGTCGTTCCGGTGGTCAGGGCGGCGGTCGTCCGGCTGGCGGCGGCGGGGGCCGTGGCCCTGCGCGTGGCGCGGGTTCGGGCCCGGCACGCTAAAGGAGCATTCGTTCGCCTCGCGGGTTTGGTGTAGACCGGTCCCGCGAGGAGAATGCTCATGGACGTTTCCACTACACCTGTCGCCGAACGCGTCGCGCGCGTGCTGGCGGGACAGCGGATCAGCGCGAACGCCGGCGGCGATGCCGAGTCGGCGTCGCGTCTTATCGACGATGCGTGGGCGGATTATCTGCCCGACGCGCTGGCGGTGCTGAAGACTCTGCGCGAGCCTGACAAGGCGATGGCGGCGGCGGGCGACCCTGCGGTGTGGGAGGCCATGATCCTTGCGGGGATCAAGGGCGCCAAGCCCCAGACGGTAATTCTCTAATCGTTGTTTCCCCGCGAAGGCGGGAACCCAGTCTGGGCACCCGCCTTCGCGGGTGAACAAGCTTACGCATCTACGCACCACCCCGGCGGAGGCCGGGGCCCAATTGGCAAGGCCGGCGTGACGAGGCGCTTCGCTCCGTTACCATCGTCGCCCAATTGGGCCCCGGCCTTCGCCGGGGTATTGTTTTGCTTAGCTTCGATCGCCTAAATTAACCCATCGTCGTCAGCCATTCCGCTTCGTCCGCGCGCTCCGTGCGCAACGCATTGGCAGGCGCGCTTTTGTCTTCGTAGCCGATTGCCATGCCGCAGAAGAGCATGCGGTCATCGGGCATGTCCAAGACCCTTCCGACCGTTTCCGGATACATCGCCCAGCATTCCTGCGGGCAGGTGGCGAGGCCGGCGTCGACCGCGAGCAGCATCAGGTTTTGCAGGTACATGCCGAGGTCCGACCATTGCGGCGGGCCCATGCGGCGGTCGATCGTGCAGAAATACGCGGCGGGGGCGCCGAAAAATTCGAAATTTCGGGCGAACCATTTCTGCCGCGCGGGCTTGTCGTCGCGGGGGATGCCGAGGTGCGCGTACATCGCTTCGCCGACGGCGTAGCGGCGGTCTCGGTAGGGGGCGGTCAGGTCTTTGGGGTAGATGTCGTAAGCCGGGGTTTCGGTGACGCTGCTCGCGATCTTTTTAGCCATGATTGTCTTGAGACGGGTCATGGGTTCGCCGTGGACGACCGCTAGGTGCCAGGGCTGGAGATTGCCGCCGGTTGCTGCTCGCGACGCTTTTACGGCTAGGTCTTCGAGAAGGGTCGGGTCGACGGGCGTGTCGAGGAAGCCTCGGACGGAGCGGTGAGCGGCTATGGCTTCGGTCACGTCCATGATCTTCTCCTGACAGCCCCCATACGAAGGCCCTAACCAATCAATCCTCCCCCGCCAGGGGGAGGTGGCAGGCCCTTGCCTGACGGAGGGCAAGGAAAGGGATCACGTCCGTTCCGTGTCCTCCCCCTCCGTCACCTTCGGCGACACCTACCCCTGGCGGGGGAGGATACGGAACCGACCGGCTCCCAGATCACAGCACGAACCGGCTCAGATCGGTATTCCGCGCAATTTCCTTCAGCTGGCTGTCGACATAGGCGCCGTCGATGACGAGGTTCGAGCCGCCGCGGTCTTCGGCGTTGTAGCTTACCTCTTCCAGCAGCTTTTCCATCACCGTCTGCAGACGCCGCGCGCCGATGTTCTCGATCTCGGAGTTCACCTCCGCGGCGATGCGAGCGATCGCGGCGATGCCGTCTTCGGTGAACTCGATGCCGACGCCTTCGGTGGCGATCAGCGCCTTGTATTGCAGCGGCAGCGACGCCTTGGTGTCCGACAGGATCGCGACGAAATCGGCTTCGGTGAGGCCCTTCAACTCGACGCGGATCGGCAGGCGGCCCTGGAGTTCAGGGAGCAGGTCGCTCGGCTTGGCGACGTGGAACGCGCCGCTGGCGATGAAGAGGATGTGGTCGGTCTTCATCGGGCCGTATTTCGTGGCGACGGTGGTGCCTTCGATCAAGGGCAACAGGTCGCGCTGGACGCCTTCGCGGCTGATCGAACCGCCGCGGCCGTCCGCGACCGCGATCTTGTCGATCTCGTCGAGGAAGACGATGCCGTTGGCTTCCGCATCGGCCAGCGCCGCGCGGCTGACCTCGTCCTGGTCGAGGCGCTTGTCGGCCTCTTCCTCGACGAGCTTGTCCCACGCCGCGTGGACGGTAAGCTTGCGGCGCTTAAGTTGCTGGCCGCCGCCGAACGATTTCATCATCTCGCCGAGATTGATCATCTGCGGCGCACCGCCGGGGATGTCGAACGGCATGGCGGGCGCCTGCTCGATCTCGATCTCGACTTCGGCGTTATTGAGATGGCCATCGAGGAAGCGCTGCTTGAAGCTTTCGCGCGTCGCCTCACTAGCGTTCTTGCCGGTGAGCGCGTCAAGCAGACGTCCCATCGCCGCCTCTTCGGCCTTGTCCTTGACGGCTATACGACGCCGTTCCTTTTCGAGGCGGATCGCTTCCTCGACGAGGTCGCGGGCGATCTGCTCGACGTCGCGGCCGACATAGCCGACCTCGGTGAACTTGGTCGCCTCGACCTTCACGAACGGTGCGTCGGCGAGCTTGGCGAGGCGGCGGCTGATCTCGGTCTTGCCGCAGCCGGTCGGTCCGATCATCAAGATGTTCTTCGGCGTGACCTCATCGCGGAGGTCTTCGCTGAGCTGCTGGCGGCGCCAGCGGTTGCGCATCGCGACGGCGACCGCGCGTTTCGCGGCGGCCTGGCCGATGATGTGGGCGTCGAGCGCGGCGACGATGGCCTTCGGGGTGAGCTGGTCGTTCATGGGGCTACTCTGCTCCCCTCCCTGGAAAGGAGGGGTTGGGGGTGGGTCGGTGTGGGGCGCGGACGGCAATTCCTCTCGGGCCGACCCACCCCCGGCCCCTCCCTTCCAGGGAGGGGTGAAGGCAAATCAGGTCGCGCTGTCCATCGTTTCGACCGTGAGGCGGTCGTTGGTGTAGACGCAGAGCTCGGACGCTATGTGCATCGCCTTGCGGCAGAGGACTTCGGCGTCGGTCTCGTATTCGACCAGCGCTCGGGCCGCGGCGAGCGCGAAGTTGCCGCCGGAGCCGATCGCGGCGACGCCGTTCTCGGGTTCCAGCACGTCGCCGTTGCCGGTGAGGATCAGCGTCACGTCCTTGTCGGCGACGATCATCATTGCCTCGAGGTTGCGGAGGAACTTGTCGGTGCGCCAGTCCTTGGCGAGTTCGACCGCGGCGCGGAGGAGTTGGCCCTGGTGCGCTTCGAGTTTCCGCTCGAGGCGTTCGAAAAGCGTGAAGGCATCTGCCGTGGCGCCGGCGAATCCACCGATGACGCTGCCGTCGCCGAGGCGACGGACTTTGCGCGCGTTGGGTTTCATGACGGTCTGGCCCATCGAGACCTGGCCGTCGCCGATCACGACGACCTTGCCGCCGCGGCGGACCGAGAGAATCGTGGTGCCGTGCCATGTCGGCATGGCGTGGGGGTCGTTGCTCATGGCAGCGATGTAGGGTTTGGTTTTGGGGGTGCAACGCCCTGCACCTCCTCCGTCATCCTGACGAAAGTCAGGACCCAGGGTTCCAGACGGCCCGCCCGTGGCTCTGGGTCCTGACTTTCGTCAGGATGACGGGAGAAAGAGGTTAGCGCCCCTTCCCCCATTCCCGCGCGACCGTGTAGCCAAGATAGCCTGTGCCGAAGAGCGCGTAGAGCGGTTCGGGGATGGCGTTGAGATACGCCGCCATGCCCGCCGCGATGGCCTGCGCCATCTGCGGGCGAACGGCGGCGATCAGGCCGGCGGGGATCGCGCCGAGCAGCAATGTGTACATCACGTACAGGAAAGTCGGGCGGGCTCGGGTGATCCAAGGATCTGTTGCGGGATCAAGGGGTTGCGGGGTCATTGGCTGTCTCCGGGAATCTGGAAGTGCACAAAGTTCACACGCTGGACGCGTTTTCGCAGGGGCCTCAGACGCGGTTCGCCAGCCAGCCGTAGAGGAAGGCTTCGTTGGCGGGACGCGTCTCGGCGAGCGCGACGTAGCGTTCGCCCTGGAGCGCCTTGATCGCTTTCAGGAGCACGGTTTCGCCGCCGGGTTTTCGGCGGGATAGGAAGGCGTCGAGCGCGGTGAGCGTCGCGGGGCCGATGCGGCCGTCGAGGGTCATGTCGGGGTAGTCGGTGGCGCCTCGGTTTAGCGCGTTGAGCGCGCGCTGGAGGAAGGTGGCGGCGACCGCGGGGCCCATGTTGACGCCGGTGTCGAAGAGTTCTTCGGCGATTTTGAGCGCGCGTGCGGCGATTTGGTCGAAGGCGGGGCGGGTCCAGTAGAGGCGGCGGTATATGGCTTCTGCCTGGTCGCGGGGGAAGGTGCGCATGTCTCCGGGATAGCCGTTGGTGCGGGCTACTGCTTGGGTGATGCCGTAGCGGGTGGGGCCGCCTCGGTCTGCCGGGTGGTTGGTGTAGCCGCCTTCGCGGTCGATGACGGCTTCGATGAGGTGGTCGATGGTCATGATGTGGGTCCCGCCCTGTTTGGGGGTGGAGCGAACCATATTGGTTCGCTGTAGGACAGGGGATTTTGGGGTCGCACTTCGCGCTGAACGAAGTCGCTTAGGCGCAACCTGCTCCCCTCCCTGGAAGGGAGGGGTTGGGGGTGGGTCGGCCTGCTTGGGTCGCGACGGGTTTATATGCGGAAGCCGACCCACCCCCTGCCCCTCCCTTTCAGGGAGGGGGGAAGTCTAGGGGCAGCAGCTATCGAGAAGATCGCAAGGCGTTCGTTTGGAGAGCAAATCCCCGGCGGAGGCCGCGGTCCAATTGGGGGACGGCGATGACGGAGGACGGCGCTTCGTTATGTCCGACGTTCCAATTGGGCCCCGACCTTCGCCGGGGTGGTGCCGTTGCGGGGTGGTGCCGTTGCTGGATGGCAGGCGGGTCGCGGTCGCCCCCGCCCACCCAAACCGACGCTACGTCCGCGCGGGGTTGGCGGATTGGTGCCCCTAAGGCTATGCGCTCCCTTGAACATTCGCCGCGGGCCTTGCCCGCGCCCATCCGGTCGCCGCCGCGGCCGACAGGTTAGGAAGACCATGGAAGACGATTTCCGCAAAGCCGCGCTCGATTATCACCGCTATCCAAAGCCGGGCAAACTCTCGGTCGAGGCGACCAAGCGGATGGCGACGCAGCGCGATCTCGCGCTCGCCTACTCGCCGGGCGTGGCTGCCGCGTGCGAGGAAATCGCTGCGGATCCGGACAAAGCGCGGGATTATACCGCGCGTGGCAATCTCGTTGCTGTCATTACCAACGGTACCGCGGTGCTGGGGCTCGGGGCGATCGGCGCACTCGCGTCGAAGCCGGTGATGGAGGGCAAGGCGGTGCTCTTCAAGAAATTCGCCGGGATCGACTGCTTCGACATCGAGATCGACCAGCTCGATCCGCAGGCGTTCATCGAGGCGGTCCGCGTGCTCGAGCCGACGTTCGGCGGGATCAATCTCGAGGACATCAAGGCGCCGGAATGCTTCGAGATCGAGACGAAGCTGCGCGAGCTGATGAACATCCCGGTGTTCCACGACGACCAGCACGGCACCGCGATCGTGTGTGCGGCGGCGGTCCGCAACGTGCTCGAACTGCGCGGCAAGCGGCTCGACCAGATGAAGCTGGTGACGTCGGGCGCAGGCGCGGCGGCGCTCGCGACGGTCGACCTGCTGGTGTCGATGGGGCTCAACCCCGAGAACGTGACGCTGACCGATATCGCCGGCGTCGTGCACAAGGATCGCGGCGACGTGATGCCGCCGAACATGGCGCGGTACGCGCGCACCACGAACGCGCGGACCTTGCCGGATGTTCTGGAGGGGGCGGACATCTTCCTCGGGCTGTCGGCACCGCGCGTGCTAAAGCAGGAATGGCTGCATTTGCTCGCACCCGATCCGCTGATCCTGGCGCTGGCGAATCCGGAGCCCGAGATCCAGCCGGCGCTGGTCCATGCGACCCGGCCCGATGCGATCATCGCCACGGGCCGCTCGGATTTTCCGAACCAGGTCAACAACGTGCTGTGCTTCCCGTTCATCTTCCGCGGTGCGCTCGACGTCGGCGCGACCGAGATCAACGAGGCGATGAAGGTCGCGGCGGTCGACGCGATCGCGGCGCTGGCGCGCGCTACGGCTTCGGATGTGGTCGTCTCCGCGTACGGCGGCGCGACGCCGGTGTTCGGGCCGACCTACATCATCCCCAAGCCGTTCGATCCGCGGCTGATCCTGCACGTCGCGCCGGCAGTGGCGAAGGCGGCGATGGAGTCGGGCGTGGCGACGCGGCCGATCGAGGATTTCGACGCGTATCTGCGTGACCTCGAAGTGTTCGTGTACCGCTCGGGCCAGCTGATGCGGCCGATCTTCGCGCGCGCCAAGCAGGCCGGGCGCTCGATCGCGTACGGCGAGGGCGAGGACCCGCGGACGCTGCGCGCGGTGCAGACGGTGATCGACGAGGGTATCGGCCGGCCGGTGCTGATCGGGCGGCGCGAGGTCATCGCCGAGCGGATCGAGGCGAGCGGGCTTCGCATGACGATCGGCACCGACGTCGACGTGCTCGATCCGGGCACCGACCGCGAGGTGTTCGATCCCCTGCTTGCCGGCTACAGCACGCTGGTCGGGCGGCGTGGCACCCCGCCCGACAGCGCCGAGCGTGCGCTGCGGACGCGGCCGAGCGTGGCGGCGGCGATGCTGCTGCGCGAGGGGCGAGTCGATGCAGCCTTGTGCGGTGGCATCGGCGACTGGTGGACGCAGATGACGTACGTCATGCCGCTGCTGCCGCGGAAGCCGGGCGTGTCGCGGCTGTACGCGATGTCGGCGGTGATCCTGCGGACCGGCAGTCTGTTCTTCTGCGATACGCACGTGACGATCGACCCGACCGCCGAGCAGATCGCGGAGATGACGATGCTGGCGGCCGAGGCGGTGCGCGCGTTCGCGATCGAGCCGAAGGCGGCGTTGCTGTCGCATTCGAGCTTTGGCGCGTCACGCTCGCCCTCGGCGCAGAAGATGCGCGCGGGGCATGCTTTGCTGAAGGAAATGGCGCCCGAGTTCGAGTTCGACGGCGAGATGCACGGCGATGCGGCGCTGTCGGAGGCGCTGCGGCGGCGGCTGGTCGACGACAGCCCGCTGACCGGGTCGGCGAACCTGCTGGTGATGCCGAACATAGACGCGGCGAACATCGCGGTGTCGCTGCTGTCGGCATCGACCGAATCCGCGCCGCTGGGGCCGATGCTGCTGGGGCTCGCCAAGCCGCTGCAGATGATGGTGCCGAGCGTGACCGCACGCGGGATCGTGAACCTGAGCGCGATCGCGGTGGGGCATGCTGCCACGGTGCGCGAGACGGCGTAAGCTTGCCCCCCGTCATGCCGGGCTCGTTCCGGCATCCACGGTTCCGCAAACTATCGGCCGCTGATACGCGGCACGGTGGATGCCGGAACGAGCCCGGCATGACGGAGTATGTTTTGCGGCTGCCGTTCTCCCGCGAACGCGGGAGTCCAGGTTTACGGGCGGCAGCGTTCGTGGTCCTGGGCCCCCGCGTTCGCGAGGGAACAGCAAGGTTTGCCCAGAACGGCAGGACGACTGATCGTCACCGCATATCATCGCTGTAAGAAAATGGTCGGAGCGACAGGATTCGAACCTGCGACCCCCACACCCCCAGTGTGGTGCGCTACCAGGCTGCGCTACGCTCCGACCGAACGGGCCGCAAGGCGACCCGAGGGGGGCGCACTACGCGGGGTCTGCGCCTGATGCAAGCCCGAACGATGCGGCGATTTCTGCGACGATGTCGGCAGCGGGGTCGGCAGCCATGTCGGATGCGCCCGGTCGCGTGACGCCCACGTCTCATCCTGTGGCGATCTGTTGCGCGAGGTTCCAAGCGATGATAGCGGGCGGACCAATGCGGGCGCGACGCGCGACGTCCGGCCCGACCCAACCTTGCGCCTTCCACGGCCCAGCCAGATACGGACCTTCATGTTCATCTCACCAGCTTATGCCCAGGCCGCAGACGGCGCCACGACGGCGGGGGGCGGGATCGCCTCGTTCCTGAGCCTCGCGCCACTCTTCCTCGTGTTCGTCGTGTTCTATTTCCTGATGATCCGCCCGCAGCAAAAGCGCATGAAGGCGCTGCAGGCATCGGTCGCCGCGGTGAAGAAGAACGACAGCGTCGTGACCTCGGGCGGGATCCTCGGCAAGGTGACCAAGGTCGAGGATAACGTCGTCGAGGTCGAGATCGCGCCGAATGTCCGCGTGCGCGTCGTCAAGGCGACGCTGACCGACATCACCAGCCCGAACACGAAGCCGGCGAACGACTGATGCTCGATTTCCCGCGCTGGAAAATCGGATCGATCATCGGGCTGCTGGCGGCACTCTGCCTGCTGGCGATCCCGAGCTTCCTCCCCGAGAGCACCACGAGCCAATGGGGGCGGATCCCGCATCCGCACATCAACCTCGGGCTCGATCTCGCCGGCGGCAGCTATCTGCTGCTCGAGGCGGATACCGCCGACCTCGCCGCGACGCGGATCGAGGCGATGCGCGACAGCGTCGCGGGGACGATGCGCAACGGGACGCCGCGGATCGAGATCGGCGACATCTCGACGCGGGGCGGCCAGCTGAGCTTCCTGCTGCGTGATCCGAGCCAGGTCGACGCGGCACGCGAGCGCCTGCTGGCGATCACCGGCGGTGGCGCAGGCATGAGCGGCCAGCGCGAATGGGACATCACCGTCGTCGACACGAGCCGGTTCGTGCTCAAGCCGACCGAGGCCGGCCTGACCCAGGCGGTCGACACGGCGATGAAGGACGCGACCGAAGTCGTCCGCCGCCGCATCGACGAACTCGGCACCAAGGAGCCGACGATCGTCCGCCAGGGCGCGACCCGGATCGTCGTCCAGGTGCCGGGGCTGAAGAACCCGCAGGCGCTGAAGGACCTGCTCGGCAAGACCGCCAAGCTCGAATTCAAGCTGGTCGACGAGACCGCGAACCCCGCCGACCTGGTCAAGGGTATCGCGCCGATTGGCAGCCAGGTCCTCCCCTACCCCGGCAATCCGCGCGGTGTGCCGTTCATCGCGGTCAAGCGCTCCGTGATCATCTCGGGCGACCAGCTCGCCGATGCGCGCCAGGAGTTCGAGCCGCAGACCAACGCGCCGCAGGTGGCGATCACGTTCGACGCGGTCGGCGGCCGTCGCTTCGCCAAGGTCACGACCGAGAACACGGGTAAACCGTTCGCGATCATCCTCGACAATTCGGTGATCTCCGCGCCCAATATCAACGAGCCGATCCTTGGCGGTCGCGCGTCGATCTCGGGCAATTTCACGGTCGAATCGGCGAACTCGCTGGCGATTTCGCTGCGCTCGGGCAAGCTGCCGGTCGCGCTGAAGACGATCGCCGAGAGCACCGTCAGCCCCGATCTCGGCAAGGATTCGATCCGCGCCGGCGTGCTCGCCTCGATCATCGCGGCGCTCGCGGTGATCGTGTTCATGTTCGTCACCTATGGCCGCTTCGGCGTCTATGCGAACCTCGCGGTGGTCATCAACATCCTGGTGATCGTCGCTGTCATGGCGATGCTGAACGCGACGCTGACGCTGCCCGGTATCGCCGGCTTCGTGCTGACGATCGGGACCGCGGTGGATGCCAACGTGCTGATCAACGAGCGTATCCGCGAGGAGCGGCGACGCGGACGTAGCGTGATCC
Source organism: Sphingomonas sp. PP-F2F-G114-C0414 (assembly GCF_003688595.1). Classification (GTDB taxonomy): domain Bacteria; phylum Pseudomonadota; class Alphaproteobacteria; order Sphingomonadales; family Sphingomonadaceae; genus Sphingomonas. Next base: position 293,207 of record NZ_RCWT01000009.1, on the reverse strand, counting down.
AGTCGGTCGAGCTCGGCTACAAGGAAGCATCGCGGACGATCTTCGAGGCCAACGTGACGCACGCCATCACCGGCGTGATCATGCTGCTGCTCGGCTCGGGGCCGGTGAAGGGCTTTGCGGTCGTGCTGCTGATCGGGATCTGCACGTCGGTGTTCACCGCCGTCACGTTCACCCGGATGATGGTCGCGCTGTGGCTGCGGAAGAACCGCCCCACCACGATCAATATTTGAGGCGGGAGATAACCATGCGCCTGCTGAAACTCGTACCCGACAACACGAACCTCAAGTTCGTCTCGCTCCGTAAATGGGCGTTCGGGCTGACCCTGATCCTCTCGCTTCTCGCAGTTGGCCTCGTCGCCTTCCGCGGCCTGAACATGGGCGTCGATTTCGTCGGCGGCGTGCTGATCGAACAGAATTTCGCAACGCCGCCGTCGATCGAGGCGGTGCGGACAGAAGTCGACCGGCTTGGTGTCGGCGAAGCCTCGATCCAGTCGTTCAGCGATCCCAAGACGCTGTCGATCCGCTTGCCGTTGCCTGACAGTGGCGACGAAGGTGCGACCAACCGCCTGGTGAAGAAGGTGTCGGATGATATCGGGGCGAAATTCCCCGGGTCGACCTTCTCGAAATACGACACCATCTCGGGCAAGGTCTCGGACGAACTGATCACCAAGGGGCTGCTCGCGGTCGGCCTGGCGATCCTGGGCATCGCCTTGTTCGCCGTGGTGCGGTTCGAGTGGCAGTTCGGCGTCTCGACGATCGTCGCGATCGTCCACGATCTGTTGATGACGCTCGGCTTCTTCGCGCTGATGCGGAATGATTTCGAGGTTGACCTGAACATCGTCGCGGCAGTGCTGACGATCATCTCGTATTCGATCAACGACAAGATCGTGATCGACGATCGTATCCGCGAGAACATGCGCCGCTACCGCAAGATGGACATGCGCGAGATCATCGACCTGTCGGTGAACGAGACGCTGCCGCGTACAGTGATGACGTCGGTGACGATCCTGCTCGCGCTGGTCGCGATGCTGGTGCTCGGCGGCCACGTGCTGCGCGGGTTCACCGCGGCGATGATCCTGGGCATCGTAGTCGGGACCTATTCGTCGATCTACGTATCGTCGTCGCTGCTGATCACGCTGGGGCTGCGGGCCGATCCTGCGCCGCGCAAGGGTGGCGTGCAGGACGGTGCTGAGCGGGTTGGTCCCAAGGTCGAGCGTTGATCTCCACGCTACCGTCATTCCCGCGCAGGCGGGAACCCATAGTGGCTGGCGTCGCGATCGAGTCGCTGACGGTTGCCATTATGGATCCCCGCTTCCGCGGGGATGACGAAGCATCATGAGGATGGACCGCGAGAAGACCGATGGGCCGATGATCTCGGCGATCGGTCGGGCCGGGTTCAAGGTCGACGACGGCTATTATACCGCGTTGTCGATCAGTCCCGAGCGCGCGGATGGCTGGGAGCCGCCGGCGTTCGAGGCTCTCGGCGAGGCGGACGTGGCGGCGTTGCTGGCGCTCGATCCGCCGCCGGAGTTCCTGTTGCTGGGTACCGGCTCGGCACTGCGCCAGCCGCCGCTTGCGTTCAAGCGGGCGGTCGAGGCGCGCGGGTTCGGGATCGAGGCGATGGACAGCCGCGCCGCCGCCCGCGCCTGGGCAGTATTGCGCGGCGAAGGTCGCTGGATCGTCGCGGCGCTCTACCCCCTCGAAGGGTAATTCGTCACCAGCGCCGCGAGGTGCGCGTACAGCGTTGCGGTGTTTCTCTCCCAGGTGAAACCGGCTGCCATCGCCCGAGTGGCCTCGGGGGATGGGGGATCGGCCAGGATATCGCTGATCGCGCCGGCGAACGCGAGGGGATCGCCGATCGTCACGCGTCCGGCGTCGGGGGACGTGACGACCTCGCAGGCGCCGCCAGCCGCAGTGATGACGATCGGTGTCCCACACGCGAGCGACTCGACCCAGACATTGGCGAGGCCTTCCGAACTGGAGGCGAGCGCGCTGACGTCGGCGGCGGCGACCAACCCCGGCACATCCGCGTGCGGAACGGCGCCCAGCAGCCGGACACGATCGCCGACACCGAGTCGCGCGATCTGAGCCTCAAGCGTTGCGCGCGCCGGTCCGTGGCCGGCGATCAGCAGCGTCACGCCGGGCAACGCCGCGACCGCGTCGATGACGATGTCGTGGCCCTTGCGCGGCAACAGCCCGCCGATCGCGATCACCAGCGGACCGCGCACGCCGAGCCTGGCCTTGGCGGCGATGCGGTCGTCGATGGGGCGGAAGCGATCCTGGTCGACGCCGGTATGATGCACCGTGATCCGCTCGCCCGGCATGCCGAGCGTGACCATGTCGGCCTTCATCGCAGCACTGACCGCGAGCAGACCGGCGGCGCCCTGCCCGGCCTCGCGGACCTGCGATGCAGTCGCGGGCGCTTCGCCCCAATGATGGACGTCCGAGCCGCGCGCCTTGATCGAGACGGGCACGCCGTAGCGTTTGCCGAGCGCGACCGCGGCGGGACCGTCGGGGAAGAAGAACGACACGTCGATGACGTCGAACGCAAAGTCGGCGCGGATCGCGTCGAGCACCGGCACGAGCGCGCGTTCGAGCGCGGCGGCGTGATGGCGGCCCTTGGTGAACGGAACCGCGGTGAAGCGCGGGCGGTGGACGTCGAGGCCCTTCCAGCTTTCGCGGTGCGGCAGTTTGGCGAGCTCCGCGTAATGGCGGACATTGCGCAGGATGCCGGGCGGAAGACCGATCGGCGCAACCATTTTCAGCGCGACATCGGGATGCGCGGCGAGCCCCAGCGTCTGCCGTTCGACGAAGCCGCCGAAGTTCGGACGGGCCGCATCGGGAAACAGCGTGGAGAGGGTTAGAACGCGCAGCATTGCGCGGGGGTATAGCGCGGCGCGCGTTAACTGGGGATGAGTGCGAAGCGGCGGTTACCCGTTACTCCACCCCGGCGGAGGCCGGGGCCCAATTGGAGAGGTGGCAATAATAGCGTGCCACGTGTCATTAGCAACGTTCCCCAATTGGGCCCCGGCCTTCGCCGGGGTGGTGGTGACTTGGGCTGGTAAAGACCTTCGATTACCCTGTTTCCCCGCGAAGGCGGGGACCCAGACTGGGCTCCCGCCTTCGCGGGAGAACAAGGAGGGGAGGACGCGCCCTCCTGCTCTCCCTCGATCTACCCCTCGCTCAAATCCGCTTCGCCAAAGGATACGCGAACAACACATCCGCATCCGCGCTGGTCGAGACCGTCTCGCTGCCCGTCATCGTCGCGCATTCGCCGGCCTTGAACGCAACGCCGGCGACATCGCCCGAGCCGGTGATCGGGATCACCCAGCCGGTCGTGCCCTCGGGCAGGTTGACGACATGATCGCCGCCCTTCCAGCGCTCGAGTACGAACTTGGGCCCCTCGACCATGATCGTGCGACCCGTCTCGATCTCGATCGGCGGCGCGACCGGCACGTACGGCGTGGGATCCGCGACCTCGATCCCGTCCTTCAGATGCAGTTCGCGGTCGCTGCCGTAATCGTACAGGCGATAGGTCGTCTCGGAATTCTGCTGGACCTCGATCACCGTCAGGCCACCGCCGATCGCGTGGATCGTGTCCGAGGCGCAATACATGAAGTCGCCCGGCTTGACCGGTTTCCAGTCGAGCTTGTCCTCGATCGTGCCGTCGATCGCCGACTGGCGGAGCTCGTCCTTCGAGATCGCCTGTTTCGTGCCGACCGCGATCGTCGATGTCGGTTCGGCGGCGAGGACCGTCCAGCATTCGTCCTTGCCGCGCGGCAAGCCGCGGGCGTGCGCCTGCTCGTCGTTCGGATGGACCTGGACCGACAGTTTTTCGCTGGTGAACAGATACTTGATCAACAGGTCGGGCGTGGTGTTGCCGGGCTCCTGGAACCAGACTTCGCCGATCGGCGGCGTTCCGGCGGCCGCGTCCTCGAAACCGGGCCAGAGCGTGTCGCGACCCCAGGGCTTCTCGACGCGGTGGGTGTGCAACAGGGTGGCGGGCATGGGATCGTCCTCGATTGGAATGGCGTTTCGCCAACGCACGACCTTTGCCGTGCGATCCGCGCCAGCGAAAGCCCCCCTGCCCCATGAAAGTCGCCCGCCCGAGAGCCTCCTTGGGTGTTTGGCGAAAGGGATTGTTCGCGAAGCCCCGGTTACGCTAAGGACAACGCCAATGCGTATCCCCCAGTCCTTTCCGAGCATGCCCCGTGCCCTTGTGGTCACGCTCGTCGCCGCGCTTGCGCTCCCCATGGCTGGTTGCGCGGGCGGTCGTGCCGCAAAGGGCGATCTGCCCTATGTCGCGCGCGACGTGGGTACGCTGTACTCGACCGCCAAGCGGCGGCTCGATCAGGCGCGCTACAAGGAAGCAGCCCAGCTGTTCGACGAGGTCGAGCGCCAGCATCCCTATTCGATCTGGGCCCGCCGTGCGCAGATCATGTCGGCGTTCAGCTATTACCTCGCGCGCGATTACACCGCCTCGATCAGCTCGGCGCAGCGTTTCCTCGCGGTCCATCCGGGCAACCGCGATGCGCCCTACGCCTATTACCTGATCGCGCTCGGCTATTACGAGCAGATCACCGACGTGACGCGCGACCAGAAGATCACGCGCCAGGCGCTCGATTCGCTCGGCGAACTGATGCGCCGCTATCCGAACACGCGTTACGCATCGGACGCGCGGCTGAAGATCGATCTGGTCAACGACCATCTCGCGGGCAAGGAGATGGAGATCGGGCGGTTCTACGAGACTCGCGGCCAGTGGCTCGCGGCGAACGGCCGGTTCCGCACCGTGATCGATAAGTTCCAGCAGACGACGCACACGCCGGAAGCGCTGATGCGGCTGACCGAGACGTATCTGGCGCTCGGCGTGCCCGTCGAGGCCGAAAAGGCCGGCGCGGTGCTCGGGCGCAACTATCCCGGTACCGACTGGTACCAGCATGCGTACGACCTGCTGAAGAAGAAGCAGGTGCCAGCCGTGCCGCCGCTGAAGCCCGGCGAACAGGTGGTGCCGGTCGGGACCAAGGGGACGCCGTCGGTGATGGTCGAGCTCGACGAGCCGGGCTCGACGCCGACCGGCCCTTCGGTGCGCACGCCCGACAAGCCGCGTTCGGCGGGCCAGCCGTCCAACACCGGCAGCTGACGCGAGTCCAGGCCGTTCGGTTGGAACATAGGGGGATCGCATTGCGCGCCCGTTCGTCTATGGCGGACATCCTATGCTGACCGAACTTTCCATTCGCGACGTGGTGCTGATCGAAGCGCTGGATCTGGGATTCGGCGAGGGGCTTGGCGTGCTCACCGGCGAGACCGGTGCGGGCAAGTCGATCCTGCTCGATGCGCTGGGCCTCGCGCTCGGCGGGCGCGGCGACAGCGGCCTAGTGCGGCACGGTGCCGCGCAGGCCGTGGTGACCGCGACGTTCGATGCTCCTGCCCCCGAGTCGCCGCTCGCGCTGCTGTTCGACGAGAACGGGGTGGAGATCGAGCGCGGCGAACCGCTGATCGTGAAGCGGATCGTCAAGGCGGATGGTGGCAGTCGCGGGTTCGTCAACGACCAGCCCGCGTCGGCGGGGCTGTTGCGCGAGATGGCACCGCATCTCGTCGAGATTCACGGACAGCATGACGAGCGCGGGCTGCTCAACGCGCGGGGGCATCGGGCGTTGCTCGACATCTTCGGGCGGACCGAGCCGGGCGCGACGGGCAAGGCGTATGCGGCGTTTCGTGCTGCTGAGGCTGAGCTTGCCGCCGCTCGCGCGGACATCGAGACGGCGGCGCGCGATCGCGAATGGCTTGAGCATACGGTTGCCGAACTGACCGCGCTGGCGCCGGTCGCGGGCGAGGAAGAAACGCTGGCGGATACGCGGCGGTCGATGCAGCGCGCGGAGAAGATCGCCGACGATCTCGCCGCGATCGACGATTTCCTCGAGGGCAAGGACGGCGGGATGGCGAAGCTGCGCCAGGCCGCGCGCGTGCTCGAGCGGATCGCGGAGGATCATGTCGCGCTCGGCAATGCGCTGGCGGCGGTGGATCGTGCGGTGATCGAGGCTTCGGTCGCGGAGGAGAGCCTGCGCGATGTGCGCGCCGAGATGGCGTATGATCCGCGCGCGCTGGAGGATGACGAGGCGCGGTTGTTCGAGCTTCGGGCGATGGCGCGCAAGCATCGCGTGCAGCCGGACGATCTTGCGGCGCTGGCGGACGAGATGCGTGCGCGGCTGGAGCGGCTCGATGCGGGCGAAGGCGGGATCGCGAAGATCGAGGCACGCGTGGCGTCGGCGCGGAAGGCCTTCGATGCGGCGTCGGATGCGTTGACTAAGCGACGGTTGGCGGCGGCGAAACGCCTCGACGTGGCGGTGGCGGGCGAGTTGGCGCCGTTGAAGCTCGACGCCGCGCGGTTCCAGACCGTCGTCGCGCCGCTGGGTGAAGAGGGCTGGTCGGCGGCGGGCAAGGACCGCGTCGAGTTCGAGATTTCGACGAACCCCGGTGCGCCGTTTGCCGCGCTGACCAAGATCGCGTCAGGCGGCGAATTGTCGCGCTTCATCCTCGCGCTGAAGGTCGCGCTGGCGGAAGAAGGTGGCGCGTCGACGATGGTGTTCGACGAGATCGACCGCGGCGTCGGCGGCGCGGTGGCGAGCGCGATCGGCGAACGACTCGCGCGGCTGGCGCAGAGCACACAGCTGCTGGTGGTGACGCACAGCCCGCAGGTCGCGGCGCGGGGGGCGAAGCATCTGCTGATCGCGAAAAGCAGCGACGGGACGGTCACGCGGACCGGTGTCCACGCGTTGTCCGAGGACGAACGCCGCGAAGAGATCGCCCGGATGCTGTCCGGCGCGCAGATCACCGACGAAGCGCGCGCACAGGCGGAGCGGCTGCTCGAGCGGGCCTGAAATCGGGGACGTTTCGACAACTTCTCCCCCCTCCCTGAAAGGGAGGGGCCGGGGGTGGGTCGGCTTCCGCGCATTCGGACTGTGGTGGCACAAGCCGGCCTACCCACCCCCACCCCCTCCCTTTCAGGAAGGGGAGCCGACATGCTCCGGGGGCGAGGGTATCCGAAGTCGATCCGATCAGGGCATCGCCTGCCGCGGATGGCGGTGGCTAGGAAGAGCGCGAGCGCGAATACTGGGGACGTTTTCGGCACCCCCGCGTCTAACCACCCCGGCGGAGGCCGGGGCCCAGTTGGGTGACAGCATTTGGCGATTTCCTCCAACCGTTACAGCGACTTTGCCAACTGGGCCCCGGCCTTCGCCGGGGTGGTGGCCTTAGGGGTGTGCCGCACCGCATGGCCCGCGCCGGTTCGAACCCCTCAGTCGCGAAAACTCGGATCGATCCGGTCGAGCTTCCGCAGCAGCGCCGGCCACGCCAGGCCGTCGGCCAGCATCCGCATCCCGGGGCCGCTAGACTGACCCTCGACCTTCTCTGCCACGCCCTGATTCGGGGTGTTGAGATTCTCGCGCCCCGCGCTCAGCATCAACACCTGCGCCTCGCACGCGCGTTCGAGGAAATACATGCGGAGGAATGCCTGCGGGATCGACTCGCCGACGGTCAGCGTGCCGTGGTTGCGCAGGATCATGCTGTGCTTGGTACCGAGATCCGCGACCAGCCGCTCGCGCTCCTCGAGTTCGGTCGCGATGCCTTCGAAGTCGTGATACGCCACGTCGTGCCCGGCGATCATCGCGGTCTGCGTGTGCGGGAGCAGCCCCTCCGCCATCGCCGATACCGCCTGGCCGTGCGGCGTATGCAGATGCAGTACCGCGACCGCATCGTCGCGCGCGGCGTGGATCGCCGAGTGGATCACGAACCCCGCGCGGTTGACCGGTGCGGGCGTGTCCATGACCTTGTTGCCGTCGACGTCGATCTTGACGAGCGACGACGCGGTGATCTCCTCGAACATGTGCGTGTAGGGATTGATCAGGAAATGATGCTCGGGGCCGGGCACGCGCGCCGACAGGTGCGTGAAGATCAGATCGTCCCAGCCGTAATAGGCGATCAGGCGATACGCCGCGGCGAGGTCGACGCGCAGCGCCCATTCCTCGGGCGACACGAGATCGCGTATCGTCGGCTCGGTCCTGAGTGCGGTCGCCATCATCCATCTCCTTTTGTTATGCGTGTCGCATAGCATGGCGCAGCTCACGGAAATGTCGCCGGATTGACAATCCCGGCGATCGGCCGACACTCCCGCGATGTCTTCGATCGATCATGCGCTGCTAGAAGCGGACTCGTGGTTCGGCGCGGTACCGGCCGCGCGACGCGCGCTGCTGTTGCAGGAGGCTAGCGTGCGATCGGTGCCGGCGGGCACGCGGCTCTACGGCGTCGGCGATCCGCCCGACGGGTTGTGGGCGGTGATCGAGGGGCAGGTCCGGCTGATCGGCTATCCCGCGATCGGCGCGGAAATGGTGGTGCTGATGATGGGACCGGGCACGTGGTTCGGCGAGCTGTCGACGCTCGACGCGGGGCCGCGGCCTCACGATGCGATCGCGTTCGGACCGGCGCGCGTGCTGCATATCGGGATCGAGGCGTTCCGGCGGCTGGCGGGCGAGACGCCGGAACTCTGGTGGGACATCGCGCTGCTGGCGTGCGCGCATCAGCGCGCGTCGCTCGCGTTCATGATGAACACGCTGTCGCAGCCGATCCCGGTCCGGCTCGCGCGGATGCTCGGCGGCATGGTGCGCGCGGCAGGGGGCGACAGCGTCGCACTCCGCCAGGAGGATATCGCGGCGATGATCGGGGTGTCGCGGCAGACGCTCAACAAGGCGTTGAAGGCGATGGAGCGCGAGGGGGTGATCGCGCTGGAGTATGCGCGGATCAGGGTGGTGGATGCGGAAGGGCTGCGGCGGTTGGGCGCCGGGTGAGCCGTCCCGCCACATGAATACCACCACCCCGGCGAAGGCCGGGGCCCAATTGGGGGAACAGTGACAACGATGCGCATCGCTCCGTTACTGCGACCTTGCCAATTGGGCCCCGGCCTTCGCCGGGGTGGAGTCGGTTGGAAGGACCGGTGGTGGCGCGTCCGTTACAGCACGCCGCTACCACCGGTCGCCGCGAACGCGCTGCCGCTGGTGAAGCTCGTCCCCGTCTCCGCCAGCGTGACGTACAGCGACGCGAGTTCGGCCGGCTGACCCGCCCGGCCGAGCGGCGTGTCCTGCCCGAACTCGCCCATCTTGCCCGGCAGCTGCCCGCCCGCGACCTGGAGCGGCGTCCATACCGGCCCCGGTGCGACCGCATTGACGCGGATCCCCTTCTTGCCGAGCTGCTTCGCCAGCCCCTTGGTAAAGATCAAAATCGCGCCCTTGGTGGTGGCGTAGTCGAGCAGTTCTTCACCGGGACTGACCGAATTGACCGAGGCGGTGTTGATGATCGACGCGCCCGGCTTCATCAGCGGGATCGCCGCCTTGCAGAGGTGGAACATCGCGTAGACGTTGGTCTTCATCGTCCGGTCGAACTGCTCGAAGCTGATCTCGGCGATCGACTCCTTCGACTGCTGGTAAGCGGCGTTGTTGACGAGGATATCGAGCCCGCCGAGTTCGCGGTTCGCGCGCGCGATCAGGTCGGTGCAGAATTTCGCATCGGTCAGGTCGCCGGGGATCAGCACGACCTTCCGCCCCTCGGCACGGAGCAGCTTCGCCACGTCCTGCGCGTCGGGCTCCTCGCTCGGGTAATAGTTGATCGCGACATCGGCGCCTTCGCGCGCAAACGCGATCACCGCCGCGCGGCCGATCCCCGAATCGCCGCCGGTGACCAGCGCCTTCCGCCCCGCGAGCCGTCCCGACCCGCGATAGCTCGCCTCGCCGCAATCGGGGACGGGGTGCATGTCGCGCTGGAGCGCGGGCCATTTCTGGCGCTGTTCGGGGAATGGCGTCGAAACGAAGCGCGTCTGCGGATCGGCGAGCGGCGCGGCGCCTTGCGCGAAGGCGGGCGCGGCGGCGGCGGCGAGGCCGGTTACGGCGGCGCCCTTGAACAGGTCTCGGCGGCTAGTGTCGGTCATGATGGCGCATCCTTGGGAAAAATTCTCTTGGGATGTCAGCGCGCAAGTCGGGCGAATGTTCACCCCATGTTGATCGAGGTCTTGTCGAAAGACGCCCCCCTCCCCTAACCCGGAGCGATGACCGACCTTCCCGCGACCGAGATCGAAGCCGCCGCCGAACTGGAGACGCTCGCCGCGCAGATCGCGTATCATAACGCACGCTATCATACCGACGACGCGCCCGAGATCAGCGACGCCGACTATGACGCGCTGGTGCGGCGCAATGCGGCGATCGAAGCGGCGTTTCCGGCAGCGGTGCGGAGCGATTCGCCGAGCCGGACCGTGGGGGCGGCACCCGCGGGGCATCTCGCGAAGGTCGCGCATGCGAAGGCGATGATGAGCCTCGACAATGCATTCGCGGACGAGGAGGTCGAGGAGTTCGTCGCGCGCGTGCGCCGGTTCCTGAAGCTGGCGGACGACGCGACGGTGGCACTGACCGCGGAGCCGAAGATCGACGGGCTGTCGTGTTCGCTGCGGTACGAGGAGGGGCGGCTAGTGCAAGCGCTGACGCGCGGCGACGGCCAGGTCGGTGAGGACGTTACCGCCAACGTTCGAACCATCAGCGACATCCCCGCAACTTTGTTCTTCCGCGAAGGCGGGAGTCCAGACTGGGCTCCCGCCTTCGCGGGAGAACAAGAGAGAGAGGGCATCCCCGCGGTCTTCGAGGTTCGCGGCGAGGTGTATATGGCGAAGGACGATTTCGCCGCGCTCAACGCGCGCCTGCTTGCCGACGCCGAGGAGACCGGCAAGGACGCACGGCAGTTCGCCAATCCGCGCAACGCCGCCGCCGGGTCGCTCCGCCAGAAGGACGCGAGCGTCACCGCGAGCCGCACGCTCCGGTTCCTCGCGCATGGCTGGGGCGAAGCGAGCGTCGTACCGGGCGAAACGCAGGCCGAGGTCGTCGACACGTTGCGCGGCTGGGGCTTCCCGATCGCCGAAGGGTTCGCGCGGGTCGAAGGAACGGCCGCCGCGCTCGACGTGTACCGCAAGATCGAAGCCGAGCGCCCCGACCTGCCGTTCGACATCGACGGCGTCGTCTACAAGGTCGACCGGCTCGATTGGCAGGCACGACTCGGCCAGGTCGCGAAGGCACCACGCTGGGCGATCGCGCACAAATTTCCTGCCGAGCGTGCGCAGACATTGCTCGAGAAGATCGACATCCAGGTCGGCCGGACCGGCGCGATGACCCCGGTCGCGCGACTGTCGCCCGTCACGGTCGGCGGCGTCGTCGTCACCAACGCGACGCTGCACAATGCCGACGAGATCGAGCGACTCGGCGTGCGGCCGGGCGACCGCGTCCTCGTCCAGCGCGCCGGCGACGTGATCCCGCAGATCGTCGAGAACCTAACACCGGATGCAGAGCGCGAGGCGTATGTCTTCCCGCATGTCTGCCCCGAATGCGGGTCCGCCGCCGAGCGCGAGGAAGGCGAGGTCGTCTATCGCTGCACCGGCGGGCTGATCTGCCCGGCGCAGCGAGTCGAGCGGCTGATCCACTTCGCCTCGCGCCACGCGTTCGACATCGGCGGGCTCGGCCAGACGCTGATCGAGGCGTTCTTCCGCGATGGGCTGATCGAATCGCCCGCCGACATCTTCCGCCTGACCGAGGAGCAACTCGCCGCGCGCAAGAAGGACGGGCGCGTCTGGGCGGCGAAGGTCATCGCGGCGATCGAGACCAAGCGGACGATCCCGCTCGACCGCTTCCTGTTCTCTCTCGGCATCCGCCACGTCGGCGAGATTACCGCGCGCGACCTCGCGCGACGCTATGTGTCGGCGCGCGCCTTGAGTTCGGTGTTGCGTCACGCCGTGTTCCTGCGCACTCAGATCGAACCGGTCATCGGCGAACCCGAGCGGAAATTCGTCCTCCGCCGCGACAAGCTGCTGGTCGGCGCGATCGAGACCGCCGGGATCGGCCCCGAGGTGGCGAGCGCGCTGATCGGGTTCTGCGCCGAACCGCACAACCGCCGAGTCGTGTTCGACCTGTTGCGCGAAGTGAAACCGGCGGATGTCGTCCACGAAACCCGCGAATCGCCGGTCACCGGCCAGATCCTGGTCTTCACCGGCAGCCTGGAGACACTCAGCCGCGACGAAGCCAAGGCACAGGCGGAAGCGCTCGGCGCGCGCGTCGCGGCATCGGTGTCGAGCAAGACCGGGTTGGTGATCGCCGGACCGGGGGCGGGCTCCAAGCTTAAAAAAGCCACCGAACTGGGCATCCGCGTCATCACCGAAGCCGAATGGGCGGAGATCGTCGCCGCGAGCTGAACTCCGTAACGGCCTGTTGCGAAACGGTTCTAGCGCGACCGAAACGGTTCGACTCCGTGGCTTTTTTGCAACGCGGCATGACCGAGTGCGGATGTGACAATAGACGACTCGCCAATGTCACATATCCGAAATATTCCACGTGCAGGGCCGGATTAACACGACATGAAGTCGCGAAATCCAGAGCCGAAGGCTCAAAAGGGGTATTACTGATGCGGAACAACCTTTTCCTGGGTGTGGCGGCGATTGCGCTGGTCGCACCGATGGCGGCCTCTGCGCAGGAGACGACCTCGTCGATCCGCGGCACCGTGACGTCCGCCGGAACGCCCGTCGTCGGCGCGACCGTCGAGATCACCAACACCCTGGCCGGCAGCCGCGCGACCGCGATCACCGACAACTCGGGCTCGTTCAACGTCAACGGCCTGCGCGCCGGCGGTCCCTACACCGTCGCTGTCAACGCGACCGGCTATTCGGCGACGCAGGTCACCGACATCACCACGACCGTCGCGCAGGCGTTCGACGTGCCGATCGAACTGAATTCGGAAGCCGGTGGCGGCAACGAGATCGTCGTGACCGCGGCGCGCCTGCCCAATGCCCGCTCGATCTCGCAGGGTCCGACGACCGTGCTGAACGCGGTGCAGATCGCCAACATCGCCTCGGTCAACCGCGACATCCGCGACCTCGAACGCCGCGATCCGTTCGCCCGCCTCGACGACAGCCCCTCGGGTGGCCGTTCGGTCTCGTTCGCCGGCCAGAATGCGCGCTACAACCGCTTCACCGTCGACGGTGTGTCGGTCAGCGACAATTTCGGGCTCAACAGTGATGGCCTTCCCAGCCGCCGCTCGCCGATCCCGCTCGATGCGATCGGCCAGTTCCAGGCGCAGGTCGCGCCGTACGACGTCCGCCAGGGCAATTTCCAGGGCGGCGCGGTCAACATCGTGCTGAAGTCGGGCACCAACGACTTCCACGGCACCGGCTTCTATTCGCAGTCGCGCGACGAGTTCGTCGGCAAGAAGACCAAGGACCTGACCGTCAGCGTCCCCAACTTCAAGGTCGAGAATTTCGGCGCCGAGCTGTCCGGCCCGATCATCAAGGACAAGGTGTTCTTCATGGTCGCCGGCGAGCGCCTGCGTGGCGGTCGTCCGATCGCGGAAGGTCCGATCGACAACAATGTCGGCAACGGCGTTCCCGGCGTGCTGCAGAACTCGGTCGATCAGATCAGCGCGATCGCCAAGTCGGTCTACAATTACGACACCGGCGGCGTGCTGCGTAACCTCGGCGACAAGGACGACCGCGTCGTCGCCAAGATCGACGCGAACATCACCGACACCCAGCGGCTGTCGCTGACCTACACCTACGCCAACGACGCGATCAACCTGCTCAACAACACGTTCCTGACCGCGCCGACCGGCCTTGGCCTCGCATCGAACGCCTATGTCTCGGGCAACCGCCTGCACACCGGCGTCGCGCAGTTGAACTCGACCTGGAGCGACAGCTTCTCGACCGAAGTCCGCGGCTTCTACAAGAACTACACGCGTATTCAGGAGCCGGTGCTCGGCCGCGGCTTCGCGCAGTTCCGCGTCTGCACCAACCCGACCAACCCGGCCGGCGGCTCGCTGACCGCGTGCGACAACAACGCCGGTGTCGTGTCGTTCGGTCCGGACAGCTCGCGCCAGACCAACGCGCTCAAGACCGAGACCTGGGGCGGCCTGGCGCAGGCGCGCCTGACGATGAACGACCACGACGTGCGCGTGTTCACCGAGATTTCGAGCGTCTCGATCTTCAACTCGTTCCTGCAGAACTCGTCGGGCAATTATTACTTCGACTCGATCGCCGACTTCCAGGCGCAGCGCGCGAACTCGCTCGGCTACGGCAACGCGATCCCGTCGCTGGTGCCCGAGGATGCCGCGGCGACCTTCGGCTATCAGAGCTACACGTTCGGCGTGATGGACTCGTGGAAGGTGACGCCGACGCTGAACGTCAGCTACGGCGCGCGCTACGACCTGTATGCGATGGATGACAATCCGACGCTCAACACCGCGTTCGCGTCGCGCTATGCGAACGGCGCGATCGTCAACGGCAAGGTCGTCCAGATCGGCACCAACACCGCCAACATCTCCGGGTTCGGGCTGTTCCAGCCGCGCGCCGGGTTCGACTGGAAGCCTGCCAACCGTGTCAGCATCCGCGGCGGCGGCGGCATCTTCGGCGGCGGCACCCCCGACGTCTATGTGTCGAACAGCTTCTCGAACACCGGCGTGCTGAGCAACTCGATCTCGATCAACCGCTCGGCATCGGGCTTCACCGGCGCGACCACCAACGCGGTGACCGGCGCCGCGGCGCTGAACGGGGTTACGGGGACCAGCATCCCGACCGCGGTCAACACGCTCCTCACCAACGCGACGGTCTCCACCGCCTCGACGACCAATGCGCTCGACCCGAACTTCAAGATCCCATCGCAGTGGCGCGCCACGCTGACTGGCGAATATACCGCCAACCTCGGGCCGCTCGGCGACAACTGGGTGTTCGGTGCGGACTTGCTGTATTCGAAGGTTCGCGAGCAGGTGTATTTCACCGACATCCGTTCGGTGCCGATCACCGGTTCGCTGACGCCGGACGGCCGCCAGCGCTACCAGAACCTGATCGACGGTCCGAACAGCACCAACACGAACACCGACATCCTGTTGACCAACACCAACAAGGGCCGCGCCTATATCGCGGTCGCGCGGTTCGACAAGACGTTCGACTTCGGCCTGAACATCAACGGCAGCTTCACCTATCAGGACGTCAAGGACGCGGCACCTGCGACCTCGTCGACTGCCGGCTCGAACTATAGCAACGGTGCGTTCGCCGATCCCAACAACGTTCAGTACGGCATCTCGAACGACCAGGTTAAGTACTTCTTCAAGTACGGCGTGAACTACGATCACGCGTTCTTCGGCGATTACAAGACCACGTTCGGCCTGTTCGGCGAATCGCGGATTGGTCATCCGTTCAGCTACACGTTCCAGGATTTCGGCGCGAACCGGTCGTCGGTCTTCGGTACGACGGGTGTCAGCTCGGGCACCGGTGTCGGCGGCAACCGCTATCTGATGTACGTCCCGACCGTGAATGATGCGCGCGTGTCGTACAGCAGCACTGCGGTCGAGAATGCGGTCAACGCGTTCATCGACTCGTCGGGTCTGGCGAAGTATCGCGGCAAGGTCGCGCCGCGCAACGCCTTCCACTCCAAGTGGTTCACGCGTCTCGATCTTCACTTGGCGCAGGAAATCCCGACGTTCCTGAGCGGATCGCGCGTGACGCTCTTCGCCGATATCGAGAACTTCACCAACTTCATCAACAAGAACTGGGGCCAGCAGCGCGAATACGCGTTCCCGTACAACACCGCCGTCGTCCGCGTGCAGTGCATCGCGACGCCGACCCCGACCGGTGCGTCGATCGCCGGCGTCGTTGCCAACACCGCCGGTCAGCCCTGCGCGCAGTATCGTTACTCGCCGGTCGGCGGCGGTACGAGCTTTGCCGCCCAGCAGGACCAGATCTACGTGAACCAGTCGCTCTACTCGATCCGTATCGGCGCGCGCTTCACGTTCTGATCCGCGCCTGACGTGATGGAATGACGAGACCGCCGCTTCCCACGGGAGCGGCGGTCTTTTTTTGTCCGCCACGCGACCGCTAACGACAGCCGTCGATCGCAAGTCGCCACAGGTTAAGACCGCGCGGAAGATCGGTTGCCGGCCCAAGACTTGGTTTTGCGTGGGCTAGGCTCGGCGTGTAAGAGCCGATGCCATCATGGCTACGCTTCCCGTTCCTGCCCCGCCGACCGCACCCAGCACGCACGGATCGAGCGCGGCCGGATCCGTGCGTGGCACCCGATCGCTGCCCTTCACCGCGCGGCCGTTCTTCGAGAATAAAAGCCGCGCGTTCTGGACGTTGCAGGCGGTCGGGTGGAGCGGATACCTGCTGCTGCGCGGCGTCGTGTCGATCTCGAACGGCGTGACGCTCGATGTCGTGATCCCGGTGATCGTCGAGGCGATCCTCGGCTATTGCATCACGCTGCTGCTCTCGACCTTCTACGGGATGTATCGCGGGTTGCCGCGCCTTGTGGCGATATTCCTGACGATCGCGACGCTCGCCGCGGCCACCTTCCTGTACGCGGTGCTCGACGCGTTCACCTTCTCGTTCATCGCGAGCGCGACGCCGGGGGTGACGCTGGGCCGGTTGCTGGTGTCGATCTACATCACCTTCACGGTGCTGTTCGGGTGGTCCGCGCTGTATTTCGGGATCAACTTCTATCTGATCGTCGAGCAGCAGATCGACCAGATGGAGCATCTCGAGAACCAGGCGTCGTCGGCGCAGCTGGCGATGCTGCGCTATCAGCTCAACCCACACTTCCTGTTCAACACGCTGAACTCGATCTCGACGCTGGTGCTGCTCAAGCAGACCGAGCGGGCGAACGCGATGCTGAGCCGACTGTCGTCGTTCCTGCGCTATACGCTGGCGAACGAGCCGACCGCGCATGTTACCGTGGCGCAGGAGGTGGACCAGCTGAAGCTGTATCTGGAGATCGAGAAGATGCGCTTCGAGGATCGGATGCGACCGAAGTTCGAGATCGATCCGCGCGCCGAACGCGCCCGCCTGCCCTCGCTGCTGCTGCAACCGCTGGTCGAAAACGCGATCAAATATGCCGTCACGCCGCAGGAGGAAGGTGCCGAAATCTGCGTCGAAGTGCGGCTCGCCGGGGAACGCGTGCAGATCGCCGTATCCGATACCGGTCCGGGCTTGATCGAGGGCCGGATCGGTTCAAGCCATTCGACCGGCGTGGGGCTCGCTAATATTAGAGACAGGTTGGCTCAGGCATATGGGCCCGACCACCGTTTCGAAACCCGCTCCACGCCGGCTGGCGGCTTCTCGGTGGAAATCGAGATACCGTATCAGCTGGAAGACGTGAACAGAGAGGCCTCATGACCATCCGTACCATTCTCGTCGACGACGAGCCGCTGGCGATCCAGGGGCTGGAACTCCGACTCCAGGCCCATGAAGACGTCGAGATCATCGAAAAATGCTCGAACGGCCGCGAGGCTATCCGCGCGATCAAGACGCACAAGCCCGACCTGGTCTTCCTCGATATCCAGATGCCGGGGTTCGACGGGTTCTCCGTCGTGCAGGGGCTGATGGAAGTCGAGCCGCCGTTGTTCGTGTTCGTCACCGCGTATTCGGACCATGCGTTGCGTGCGTTCGAGGCTCAAGCGGTCGATTATCTGATGAAGCCGGTCGAGGAATCGCGGCTGGCCGATACGATCGAGCGGGTTCGGCAGCGTTTGAGCGAAAAGCGCGGGGTCGAGGAAGTCGATCGGTTGCGCGAAGTGCTGGCCGATGTCGCGCCGGATGCGGCGGCGGACATGCCGGATGGGGACGCGGTGTCGGCGAACCGGTTCGAGAAGCTCATCAACATCAAGGATCGCGGGCAGATCTTCCGCGTCGATGTCGACACGATCGAGCGGATCGATGCGGCCGGCGATTACATGTGCATCTATACCGGCGATAATACGCTGATTTTGCGCGAGACCATGAAGGATCTGGAGAAGCGGCTCGATCCGCGGCGGTTCCAGCGGGTGCATCGGTCGACGATCGTGAATTTGGATTTGGTGAAGCAGGTGAAGCCGCATACGAATGGGGAATGTTTCCTGGTGCTGAATTCCGGGGCGAGCGTGAAGGTTTCGCGGTCGTATCGTGATGTGGTCGCGCGATTCGTTCACTGAGGTGAGGCGGGGGCGTGACCGCGCCCCACGTCCCGTCACCCCGCCACTTCCCGTCATCCTGACGAAAGTCAGGATCCAGAGCCATTGAGGGCATCGCCCGTTACTCTGGATCCTGACTTTCGTCAGGATTACGCACGCCCGGGGTTTGGTCGGGGCGAGCTTTCGGGAGCGCGCCCTTCCACGTCCGTCCTTGCCGATCGAGGTCCCGACTTTCGTCGGGATGACAGGGGTGCGCTCCCTTAGCGGGCGCTTCCCCCGTTTCCCGTGGCCATTAACCAGTCCCTAAACCCCGCGGCCTAGAGCGGGGGGATGAAGACGTCGGGTTACGGCCTTTATCCGCATGCGCTGATCAGCCTGCCTGCGTTGGTGATGGCGACGTCGTGCGTGCCGGCGGATCGGCCGGCGGCGATCGCTCGGGTCCAGCCGGAGCGGAACTCGCGCGCCTTGCTGAGCCGGATGGCGTTGCATGTGCCGGACGACATCTCCGCAAAGATCGCGACGGCCGCGCCTGATGCATCGTTTGCGGCTGCGGCAGCTTTCGTCGCGCCGCCGTTTCTGACTTCGAACTCAGTCGACGATGCGAGCCGCGCGGCCGAGTGCCTGACGGCGGCGGTGTATTACGAGGCGCGGTCGCAGTCGGAGGATGGGCAGCGGGCTGTGGCTCAGGTGGTGTTGAACCGCGTGCGCGACCGGGCCTTTCCGAACAGCGTGTGTGGGGTCGTGTATCAGGGGGCCGAGCGGCGGACCGGGTGCCAGTTCAGCTTTACGTGCGACGGCTCGATGAACCGGGCGCGCGAGTCGGGGGCTTGGGATCGCGCGCGGGCGGTTGCGAGCGCGGCGCTTGGTGGGAGCGTGTATGCGCCGGTCGGGGCGGCGACGTCGTTTCATACGACGAGCATTTTGCCGTGGTGGGCGTCTAGTCTTGCCCGCATCACTACGGTTGGGGCGCACGTGTTCTATCGCTGGCAGGGGGCGCTGGAGCGGGCGCTGACGTTTCGGCAGGCTTATGCTGGGGTGGAGCCTGGGGTTCGGGGTGATGGCTTTTCCGGTGGTGGCGTGACGGCGGTCGCGGCGCAGGTTGCTGGGGTTTCGGTGCATTATGGCAATCGGGACGACGTTGCGGACTCGGGTGCGGAGCCGGCCGATGCGCTGCATGGGGTGACGGTGCACCGGGGGGCGCTGCGTTCTGGCTCGACGATGGCGGGCGCGGCGATTGTTCAGACGCGGCTAGTTTCGGGGGTGCGGATTCATGTTGGTGGGCGGGCTTCTGCGATGATCGGCAGTGGCACCGGGGGCGACGCGGTCGTTTCAGACGAAACCTAACCACTCCCAGGATACCACCCCGGCGGAGGCCGGGGCCCAACTGGGGAACGTTGCTAACGGCGGATGGCGCTCCGTTACGACCACCTTTCCACTTGGGCCCCGGCCTTCGCCGGGGTGGGAGTAATGCGGGATAGTTTTGGTGGCGGCACTGCCCCTTCTTGTTCCCCCGCGGAGGCGGGGGAACAAGGTATCGGGCGGTGGCATTAGTGATCCTGGCCCCCGCCTTCGCGGGGGAACAGCTACTTTCGATCGGTCGCTCACCGCTCGATCGTCGCCCCTACCCCTCCCCTCGCAAAACCATGCTGCATCTGCTAACGGGACGCGCATGCTGAACCTGAACAATATCACGGTGCGCCTGGGCGGACGCGTTATCCTCGATGGCGCCACCGCCGCGTTGCCGCCGGGCTCGCGCGTCGGGCTGATCGGGCGCAACGGCGCGGGCAAGTCGACGATGGTGCGCGTGATCGCAGGGCAGCTGGAGCCCGACGACGGCTCGGCCGACATGCCGAAGGGCGCGCGGATCGGCTACCTCGCGCAGGAAGCGCCGCACGGCGTGAAGACCCCGTTCGAGACCGTGCTCGAAGCCGATCTGGAGCGCGCCGCGCTGATGATCGAGAGCGAGACGAGCGAGGATCCCGACCGGCTCGGCGACGTGTACGAGCGGCTGATCGCGATCGACGCCTACACCGCGCCGGCACGCGCCGCGCAGATCCTGCTCGGGCTCGGCTTCGACGAGGACATGCAGGCGCGGACGCTCGACAGCTTCTCGGGTGGCTGGAAGATGCGCGTCGCGCTTGCCGCGCTGCTGTTCTCGCAGCCGGATCTGCTGCTGCTCGACGAGCCTTCGAACCATCTCGATCTCGAAGCGGTGATGTGGCTGGAGGACTTCCTCAAGGGCTACAAGGCGACGATCGTGGTGGTCAGCCACGAGCGCGATTTCCTGAACAATGTGGTCGATCACATCCTGCATCTGCAGGGCGGCAAGATCACGCTGTATCCGGGCGGCTATGACGCGTTCGAGCGGCAGCGTGCCGAGCGCTTGGCGCAGATCGAGGCGGCGCGCGCCAACCAGGCGGTGCAGCGCGAGAAGCTGCAGGAATATATCGCCAAGAATTCGGCTCGCGCTTCTACGGCCAAGCAGGCGCAGTCGCGGCAGAAGATGCTGTCGAAGATGCAGCCGATCGCCGAGAGCTACAACGATCCGACGCTGTCGTTCGGCTTCCCCAACCCGACCGAACTGCGCCCGCCACTGATCACGCTCGACATGGCGACCGTGGGCTATGCCGACGTGCCGATCCTGAAGCGGCTCAACATGCGGCTCGATCCCGACGACCGGGTCGCGCTGCTCGGGCGCAACGGCAACGGCAAGACCACGCTCGCGCGGCTGCTGGCGGCGCAGCTGACACCGATGGACGGCGAGATGTCGTCGTCGGGCAAGATGAAGGTCGGGTATTTCACCCAGTATCAGGTCGAGGAACTCGATCCGACCGATTCGCCGATCGAGCATATGTCGCATCTGATGAAGGGCGCGACTCCGGCCGCGGTGCGCGCGCAATTGGGGCGGTTCGGGTTCTCGGGCGACAAGGCGACGACGCGGGTCGGCAAGCTGTCGGGCGGCGAGCGTGCGCGTCTGGCGCTGGCGCTGATCACGCGCGATGCGCCGCATCTGCTGATCCTCGATGAGCCGACCAACCATCTGGACGTCGATGCGCGTGAGGCGCTCGTGCAGGCGCTGAACGCGTATACCGGCGCTGTCGTACTGGTCAGCCATGACCGGCATATGCTGGAACTGACCGCGGATCGGCTGGTGCTGGTCGATGACGGGACGGCGAAGGAATTCGACGGCAGCCTCGACGATTACATCGCGTTCGTCCTGAAGGGCGATGGCGGCAAGGGCGACGCCGCGTCGAAGGCGGACAAGAAGGCCGGCAAGAAGGCTGCGGCCGAGGCGAAGAGCAACGATGCGGCCCTGCGGAAGGCGCTGCGCGAGATCGAGGAGCAGACCGCGAAGTTCACCAAGGAGCGTAATGCTCTGGATCGCGCGATGGTCGATCCGGCGACTGCGGAGCCGCGGTTCTCGCGGATGTCGATGGGGGATCTGAGCAAGCGTCGCGCCGAGGTGCATGCGAAGCTTGAGGCCAGCGAGGCGAAGTGGCTCGAGGCTAGCGAGGCGCTGGAGGGCGTGGCGGCTTAGCCTTCACCCCGTCATCCTGACGAAAGTCAGGATCCAGAGTTACAGACGGTGGCGCCTGTAACTCTGGATCCTGGGTCGAGCCCAGGATGACGAGATAGGTCAGGGTAGATGCACGTGGGCTCAGCCCTCGTCGGTGTCCGCGTCTGCTGCCGGACGTTCGAACCAGGCCTCGACCGGGCCGACCAGCTTCAGCGTCAGCGGGTTGCCGTTGCGGTCGACCTTCTTGCCGAGCGCGACTCGGATCCAGCCTTCCGAGATGCAATATTCCTCGACGTCGTGGCGGACCTTGTCCTTGAAGCGGATGCCGATACCGCGTTCGAGCAGGTCCTGCTGGAAGAACGGACTGCGCTGGTTGATCGACAGGCGATCGGGAGGGGTATCGCCGGTGGCGGCGGCTTCGGTCTCGGGGGTGTTGGGCGTATCGGTCATGGTCGCGCGTCTAGCGGCAAGCACTGGCTTCACGCCACAAAAAAGGCACCCGACGAAAAAGCGGCGCCGGGATTGCTCCCGACGCCGCCTGTCGATCTCGTGATCGGATCAGTTGCAGACCCGCACCGAAACCCGGTCGCCATAATAGGGGTCGACCCGCCATTCGTTCCAGCACCGCGGCGCATAATAGGTCGCCACCGGTGCCTCGTAATAGACCCGCGGGGGCGGCGGGGGCGCGTCGTAATAGCCGCGGTCGTAATAGCGCGGCCGGTTGCTGCTGGCGATCGCTGCGCCGACGCCGAGGCCGAGGATACCGCCGAGCACCGCTGCGCCCGCGACATTGCCGCCGCCACGATGGTGATAGCCGCCCCAGCCGCCGCCGTAGCCCCGGCCATACCCACCCCAGCGCTGTGCATCGGCCGGCGCGGCGGCAGTGAGTGCCGTAGCCGCCAAAGCGACGCCCAAACCCGCCTTCTTGAAAAACCCGTTCATCTTCCGAACTCCGTTACTAGTTACGCCCGGTCCGCTTGGGACAAACGCATAAGTGTCCGACCGTGTTTCAGGATTTAGGCGATTCGGTCTGAACCGGTTCGGAACGGGTTGTTAACCCACGGTATAGCTGGAGTCCCGGTCGAGGACACAGGCTCTCGGCCCGGCTGGGTATTGTTCACGAATATCGGATAGGGTGCTGCGATGCGCAGGATGATGACGACGCGAGCGATCGCCTTTGCCGTGCTCGGCGGGAGTGCGGTGCTGATCGGTGGGCTGGCCTTGTCCGGGTCGCCGGTGAGGGTGCGGGCGGTCGAGGCGCCTGCGCGGGTGGCCCAGGTCGCTGAGCCGGTTGCGAAAGCGGCGCCGAAGCCGGTTGCCGTCGCTGCCGAGGAGCCGGCCGACGCGTATGTCGTCAAGCGGGTGCTGAACGTTCCCGAGCCTCTGCGGCATGGCGCGTATTACTGGGATACGGAGGGCGTGCCAGAGGGGCCGATCGTGATCACGATCGATCTGGTGGCGCAGACCTTGTCGATCTTTCGCGGCGGGTACGAGATCGGGACGGCGGCGGTGATCTACGGCGCGGACGAGAAGCCGACTCCGCTCGGCGTGTTCAAGATCACGCAGAAGGACGCGCATCATGTGTCGAACCTGTACGGGGCGCCGATGCCGTACATGATGCGACTGACCAATGATGGGGTTTCGATCCATGGCAGCGCGTTGATGGATGGGAAGTATGCGACGCATGGCTGCGTTGGGGTGCCGACTGCGTTTGCGAAGCTGATTTTCGAGCAGGTTAAGCTTGGGGATCAGGTGATCGTTACGAGTGGGGAGATGTTGGCGCGAGGTGGGCGGATTACTGCTGCTTGAGGGGGCGGTTTTCGGCGGTAGCGCGCGGGATGCCGCGGATCGTCCACTCCGTCATCCTGACGAAAGTCAGGATCCAGAGTGACGGCTGGCGACCTTCGTGGCTCTGGATCCTGACTTTCGTCAGGATGACGGTAGCGCGCATGATCGCTACCGCGTTGACTGCTGCTTCGTGCCGCCCTTCCCACCCACCACCACCAACGTCCGTCATCCCCGCGTAGGCGGGGATCCATATCCTCTGACGTCTGCACTTTACTCGCTAGGCTAGCCAGTATGGGTTCCCGCCTCCGCGGGAATGACGGCGCGTGGCTGGGTGATCGGGTCGGGCCAAGCAAACAGAAAAGGGCCGGAGGTTTCCCCCCGGCCCTTCTTAATTTCCTGGCCAGCGCGACACGGCAAAGCCGCGTCGTCGGACCTCGCCTGAGCGAGGCCGGCCGAGCTTGTAAGCTTGGCCGGCTTCGCCGTGTCAGGCTTACGCGCTCTGCTTAGCCCGGCTCGCCCGCTTGCGCTCGTTCGCATCCAGGAAGCGCTTGCGCAGGCGGATCGACTTCGGCGTGACTTCGACCATCTCGTCGTCGTCGATGTACGCGATCGCCTGCTCCAGCGTCGCGCGCTTCGGCGGGGACAGGCGGACCTGGTCGTCCTTGCCGCCCGACGCACGGAAGTTGGTCAGCGCCTTGGTCTTCATCGGGTTGACCTCGAGGTCGTCCGGCTTGGCGTTCTCGCCGACGATCATGCCCTCATAGAGCGCCTCGCCGTGGCCCACGAACAGGATGCCGCGCTCTTCGAGCGGACCCAGTGCGTAGTTGTTCGCCTCGCCCGAACCGTTCGAGATCAGCACGCCGTTCTTGCGGCCCTCGATCGCGCCCTTGTGCGGACCGTACTTCTCGAACAGCCGGTTCATGATCCCCGTGCCGCGCGTGTCGGACAGGAATTCGCCATGATAGCCGATCATCCCGCGCGACGGTGCCGAGAAGGTGATGCGGGTCTTGCCGCCGGTCGACGGACGCATGTCGGTCAGCTCGGCCTTACGCGTGTTCATCTTCTCGACGACGGTGCCCGAATGCTCTTCGTCGACGTCGATGATGACGGTCTCGTACGGCTCGGTTTTCTTGCCGTTCTCGTCCTCGCCGAACAGCACGCGCGGACGCGAGATGCCCAGCTCGAAGCCTTCGCGACGCATCGTCTCGATCAGCACGCCGAGCTGAAGCTCGCCGCGACCGGCGACTTCGAAGCTGTCCTTGTCGGCCGCCTCGGTCACCTTCACGGCGACGTTCGACTCGGCTTCGCGGAACAGGCGCTCGCGGATCATGCGCGACGTCACCTTGGAGCCCTCGCGGCCCGCCATCGGCGAATCGTTCACGGCAAAACGCATCGACAGCGTGGGGGGATCGATCGGCTGCGCGTGCAGCGGCTCGGTCACCGTGATGTCGGCGATCGTATCGGCAACCGTAGCGACCGAGAGACCTGCCAGCGAGATGATGTCGCCGGCCTTGGCTTCGTCGACGGGAACGCGCTCGAGACCACGGAACGACATGATCTTGGACGCACGACCGGTCTCGATGATCTTGCCGTCGTTATCGAGTGCGTGGATCGGCTGGTTGGTCTTCACGGTACCCGAATTGACGCGACCGGTGAGGACGCGGCCGAGGAACGGATCGCGATCGAGCAGCGTGACGAGGAAGGTGAACGGCACGCCGGCGACTTCCACGGCGGGCGGCGGCACGTGCTTCACGATCGTCTCGAACATCGGGATCAGCGTGCCTTCGCGCGCGTCCATGTCGGTCGAGGCATAGCCGTTGCGACCCGATGCGTAGAGCACGGGGAAGTCGAGCTGGTCGTCGTTGGCGTCGAGCGACACGAACAGATCGAACACTTCGTCGAGCACTTCCTGGATGCGCGCGTCGTTGCGATCGACCTTGTTGACGACGACGATCGGCTTCAGGCCGAGCGCCAGCGCCTTGCCGGTGACGAACTTGGTCTGCGGCATCGCGCCTTCCGACGAATCGACCAGCAGGACGACGCCGTCGACCATCGACAGGATGCGCTCGACTTCGCCGCCGAAATCGGCGTGGCCGGGCGTGTCGACGATGTTGATGCGGATGCTCTCGGATTCGCCGGGAGGGGTCCAGTCGACCGAGGTCGGCTTGGCGAGAATGGTGATGCCACGCTCTTTTTCGAGGTCGTTCGAATCCATTGCGCGCTCTTCGACGCGCTGGTTGTCGCGGAAGGTGCCGGACTGGCGGAAGAGCTGGTCGACCAGCGTCGTCTTGCCGTGATCGACGTGCGCAATGATCGCCACGTTGCGGAGGCTCATGAATGTATTCTCTTGATCGAGGAACGGGGTTGGCGCGCGCCATAGCGTAATTGTTGCGCCGCGGGAAGATGCAGCGGCATTTCGTCGCCTTTAGAGGGAACCTCCGCGGCGCTTGTATGTTCCGGCGGCGAGAATAGCACGAGGATCGCGGACCGCCAGCATTGCCCTCAGCGCGGCGCGTTTGTCGGGGGCGGCGGCATAGTAACGCTGCCAGATCCGCAGCCCCATCCAATAGCCGAGTTCGGGTGGCCAGCCGGCGGGCGGCGTGGAGTAGTTGCCGATCCAGCGGGCGTACGCCTTGGCTTCGGGCGAGCCGTCCTCGGGGTCGTCCTTGTCGGTGAGCTTGCGGGTGAGCGCGATGTCGACCTGCATCTGGCGCCAGAGTTCCGCCTCGCGAGGGGTAGCCCAGGTCGCACGGGCGGCGTCGGGCTCCTCGCCGGTAACGAGTTGCGCGATGAAGTCGGCGGCGCCCTCGACGAGGATCGCGGTGAGCAGCGGGTCGCGGGCGAGCGTCATGCCGGCGTCCTGCTGGAAGGAATGCACCGTCTCGTGTGCGAAGAAATGGCGGAGCGTCTGGCGGAGTTTCTCGGGCGTGGGCGACATGCGGCAGAGGACTTCGAGACCGAGTACCTGGGCGCCCGGCTTCGCGGTGCCACCGGACGTGTTCGCGCCGAAGACTATATAGACCTGCGGGAGCTTCACGTCGGGGAGTGCGCCGTGGAGACCGAGATAGATCGCGCGGAGATCGGCGGTGGCGGTCTTGGCGGCGGGGAGGCAGGTCTTGATCGCCTGCGCGTAGCGGGTGGGGCTGGCGGCGATGGCGCGCGCGAGCGTGTCCGCGTCGACGATCCGGCCGGGGGTGAAGACGCCGATGCCGAAACTGCCCTTGTCGAGATAGTCGCGTTTGAGTTGCGCGGTGGTGGGTTTGCCTTTGGTCTTGGCGAACAGCGCGGCGAAGCGGTCGGCGTCTTCGGTGTGGATCGTGGCGGCGAGCGGGTCGGCTGGTGGAGGGCGATTCGTGGCCGCCGCGGGGAGGAGGGCGAGCGCGAGGATCAGCGGGCGGAGCATGGTACGTAGCGTATCGTGTGTTTGTCGGGGCGCCAGAGCGGATATGCAATTCTCCCCGCCAGGGGGAGGTGTCGCCGAAGGGGACGGAGGGGGAGGATACGAAACCAGCGTGGTCGCTTGCCGCCCCCTCCGTCAGGCTACGCCTGCCACCTCCCCCTCGCGGGGGAGGATCGTGAGGTGGCGGCGACCTGCAACGCCCCACTCTCTATCCTACCCACCCCGGCGGAGGCCGGGGCCCAGTTGGAATGGTGGCAATAACGGCGTGCCGCGACCCGTCAGCGACGTCCCCCAACTGGGCCCCGGTCTCCGCCGGGGTGCTGCACACCCTTGCAGGTCATCCCCGCGGAGGCGGGGACCCATATTCTCAGGAGGCTGGCGACTTTGTCTCGAGGCCTGCCAGTATGGATCCCCGCCTGCGCGGGGATGACGTGGGCGGTATCAGAATCCCTCCAGCACGATCTTCCCCTTGGCCGTGTGGCTCTCGATCCGCTCATGCGCCTTCCGCAAATTCGCCGCATCGATCTTCCCGAAATTCTCCGCGAGCGTCGTCCGGATCGTCCCCGCATCCACCAGCCGCGCGACCTCATCGAGCAACTTGCCCTGCTCGCCCATGTCCGCGGTCTGGAACAGCGAGCGCGTGTACATCAGTTCCCAGTGCACCGAGATCGACTTCTGCTTCAGCGGCACGATGTCGAGCGTCTTCGGATCGTCGATCAACACCAGCCGGCCCTGCGGCGCGAGCAGCTCGCCGATCTCGGCGATGTGCTCGTCGGTATGCGTGGTCGAGAACACGAACCCCGGAGCCCCCAGCCCCAGCGCCTCGACCTGCGCGGCGAGCGGCTTGCGGTGGTCGATCACGTGATGCGCGCCGAGCTCCTCGACCCAGCCGCGCGTCTCGTCGCGCGACGCCGTGGCGATCACCGTCAGGTCGGTAAGCTGCCGCGCGAGCTGGATCGTTATCGAGCCGACCCCGCCTGCCCCGCCGATGATCAGGATCGCGTTCGCCGCGCCGGGAACGGGCTTGCGCACGTCGAGCCGGTCGAACAGCGTCTCCCACGCGGTGACCGAGGTCAGCGGCAGCGCCGCCGCCTGCGCCCAGTCGAGCGATGCCGGCTTGTGCCCGACAATGCGCTCGTCGACGAGGTGATACTCCGAATTGGTACCCGGCCGGTCGATCGCGCCCGCGTAGAAGACTTCATCGCCGACCTTGAACCCGGTCACGTCCGGGCCAACCGCGACGACGACGCCCGATGCGTCCCAGCCCAGCACCTGCGGCTTGCCGTCCGGATCTTCGCGACGCTGGCGGATCTTGGTGTCGACCGGGTTGACCGAAATCGCCTTGACCTCGACCAGCAGGTCGCGCCCCGCCGCTTCGGGCTTGGGAAGATCGAGGTCGACGAGCGACCGCGGATCGTCGATCGGGAGCGACTTGGTATAGCCGATGGCGCGCATGCTGGAACTCCTGTGATGTCGCCGACAAGCTGTCCACGCGCGCGCCCGGTTTCAAGGAGAGCTGTTGGCAAGCCCAAGTGTATTATCTATATACGCCACTTGAACGCAGGGCGGGTTGCAGCCACGATGCCCACCGAACGGAGACACAAGCATGGCGACGACCCCGAACACGCTGACGGAAGAGCCGGGCCTGGTGCTGACCCCGCCCGATCCGGTGCCCACGGTCGCGGCCGCGAAGGCGTCCGGGCTGGTGCCTGTCGATGCCGGTGTGAAGTCGCAGCTGGAGGAGCGCGTGTCGGGCTTCGTTACCGATCTCGTCGCGCAGGACGTCAACTCCCCCGAATTCGGCAAGCGGGTCGACGCGATCACGGCAATGGGCGCGAAGGAAATCCGCGACGCCGCCGGCCAGTCGAACCGCTTTCTCGATCGCCCGGTCAAGGCGATGGATCAGGAGACTGGCGTCGGCAAGGATCTCGCCGAGCTGCGCCGCGTCGTCGAGGATCTCGATCCGGGCAAGAAGGGCAACCTCACCGCGCCGCAGAAGCTGTTCGGGATCATCCCGTTCGGTGGCAAGATGCGCAATTATTTCGACGGCTATAAGTCGTCGCAAACGCACATCGCGCAGATCCTGAAGAGCCTCGGTTCGGGCAAGGACGAGCTGCTGATGGACAATGCCGCGATCGATACCGAGCGCGCGAACCTGTGGGCGGCGATGGGCCGGCTCGAGCAGATGATCCATCTGTCGAAGACGATGGACGCCAAGCTGGAGGACGTCGCGAACGACCTCGACCACACCGACCCTGCCAAGGCGAAGGCGATCCGCGAGACCGCGTTGTTCTACACGCGCCAGCGCACGCAGGATCTGCTGACTCAGATGGCGGTCACCGTGCAGGGCTATCTCGCGCTCGATCTGGTCAAGAAGAACAATGTCGAGCTGGTGAAGGGCGTCGATCGCGCGTCGACCACGACCGTCTCGGCGCTGCGCACCGCGGTGACGGTAGCGCAGGCGCTGACCAACCAGAAGCTGGTGCTGGAGCAGATCACCGCGCTCAACACGACGACCGCGAACATCATCGATTCGACCGGCAAGCTGCTCAAATCGCAGACCGCGCAGATCCACGAACAGGCGGCGTCGGCGACGATCCCGCTGGAGACGCTGCAACGCGCGTTCCAGAATATCTACGACACGATGGACGCGATCGACGTCTTCAAGCTGAAGGCGCTAGATTCGATGAAGGTCACGGTCGGCGCGCTGTCGAACGAGGTCGACAAGTCGCGCGGGTATATCGCGCGTGCTGAAGGGGCGACGCAGGGCCAGCTTGGCGGACCCTCCGCCAGCCCGTTCAAGCTGGAGGCGATGTAACCCTCGTGAGCGAAGTCGACGACGCCATCGCCAGCGCCCGCGCCTCCTGGTCGCGCATTTCCGACGACCGGACGGGCGCCGTCATCGCACGCTCGCCATCGCGAGGACGGGCTCGGCAGACGCAGGCGATCGGCAAGCGGCTGACCCGGATCGCGGTCGCCGACGTCTCGATCCTGATCGCGGCGATGGTGATCGGCTGGATCGTCCCGCTCGGGATCGGCGGCGCGATGCTGGTGATGGCGCTGCTGGTCGCCGCCACGGTGTTGTTCGCGGTCTGGCCTGCGGAACGCGCGCCCACGCCAGAGCGCCTCGCGGCGGTCGACATCCGAGCGCTCCCTGCGCAGACCGAACGCTGGCTGGAGGCGCAGCGCCCAGCCCTCCCCGCGCCGGCGATGACGCTAGTCGACCGCATCGGCCTGCGCCTCGAAACGCTGACCCCGCAGCTCGCGACGCTAGACGCGAACACGCAGGACGCCATCGACGTCCGGAAACTAATCGGCGAACAGCTCCCCGCCTTCGTCAAGGATTACGAGAAAGTCCCGGCGTCGCTCCGGACCACCCCGCGTAACGGTCGCACGCCCGACGCCGAACTGGTCGACGGCCTGAAGCTGATCGAACAGGAAATCGGCGAGATGACCGCCCGCCTCGCACAGAGCGACCTCGACAATTTGTCGACTCGCGGTCGGTTCCTGGAGATGAAGTACAAGGATTGAGGCGGTGAAACGTACCCGGCTCAGCGTCTGTCGCAGGAAGGCACGCTTCGTCTCCGAAGCTGACGCGCTCCTAGTGGCGCAAACCGGACGCGTACCACTCAGGGCCTATCGGTGCGACCGCTGCCTACAATTCCACCTGACCAGCCGGACAAAGGGCAAGCGCGTGCCTGGGGCGCCAACATAATTTCGAACGGAGAGGAAACCGTGTGGTCGGGGCAAACCGAGCCTGCAGTGTGAGGCTGATTCTTGAAGTTCGCGTGCAGGGGGTGAACACGCAGCAAGATAATCGCCTCATCGGCGGAGGTTATTTCGGCCCATCCTGTTTTTTCGTCGTTTTCATGCTCCTCGCGATACTCGAAGCCTGCCACGACGCGTCATGATTGGGCGATGTCGTGTATAGACCGCTTAGATAGTCCTGATCGAAACGCGTGATGCTCCTCGGCGCGACGGTCGCGTCTGCGAACAGCGACAGGATCGATGTCGTCGGCGCGGGACGTCCGAGCCCCGGTCGGGCGAGCGCCACCATTGCCACATAGTCGGACAGGGCATCCAGCTTGACCGATCCTATCTGCGCAGGATCGACAATCACCAGCATGGACGACACGATACCGCGCGTGATCTCGTTGATCCGTGTCGCGCTGCCTGTAAAACCCGACGAAGCAGCGGATGGCAGTGCCCCATCCTTGAAATATCCATTCAACGCCGACGACGCATTTGTCGCCGCACCCTCGTATGTCGTGCCGATCCACCGGACCGGCTGTTTTGGCTGACGGAAACGGTCGAGACGCGCCGATCCCTCCCTGCGCAAGGTGATCGGATATTTGTCCGCCACCCTTTTGGCGACCGCGTCCGCCTGCGGCGACACCACGATCAGGATCGTCGGCGCGCACCCTGGCTTGCCACTTCGAAGATGGACCGAATTAGCGATCTGCGCGATCCGGTCATTCATCATCTGCGCCTGCGCGGCATCGAGGCCGATGACCCCCGTACAGATTTGCCGATCCCACCGCGGCAACTGGTGGGTCGGCATGGGATCCGCCAGACGCTTGACGAAATCGCGGATTACCGCCTCATTGCGCGCCTCGACGACGATGTCAGGCTTGACCGGAGCGGGTTCGCTCGCAGCTTGAGGCGCTATCGCCTGGAGCAGAATCGCGATCGACACGGACAAGGACATATCTTCTCTCCGGCGCCGCTCCGGTTATCAGAGGACCACAACACAGGATAAGACGCATACATCGACGTGGCGTCAACCGGCGGTCCATTCGCGGTAACGACATTGGCCAATTTTGAACCTTGTCCGTCAGCCAGCGCGGGGGGCCAAGCAGTCTCTACTGCAACTGCACGCGAGCGCGATCGTACAGCCGTTCTACGGCTGCGGCGTGGATTCCCGCCACGCTCGTCAATACGCCGAACGCCTGCGGGCGCGGTTTGTTGAAGACGAAAGGCGCGCCCAGCGCATCGCTGACCGTCGCACCGGCTTCGCTCGCGACGAGTACAGCGGCGGCGATGTCCCATTCGTTGCCCCAGCGGAGCGTGGCGACGAGGTCGGCTTCGTCGGCGGCGACCATGGCTATGCGCAGGGCGATCGAGTTGGGTTTGTGGACCATGACGAGGTCGCGGTCGGCTTTGGGGAGGGCGTCGACGGGGGTTCGGCTACCGGGGAAGTCGGTGCGGTTGCCGGCCTTTAGCGGCACGCCGTTGCGGGTGGCGCCCTGCCCGGCCACCGCGTGCCAGCGCTCGTCGCGGGACGGCGCTTCGAGGATGCCGATCACCGGCTTGCCGCGGTCGACCAGCGCGACGGAGACGCACCAGCCGGGCCTTGCGCGGATATAGTCGCGCGTGCCGTCGATCGGGTCGACCACCCAGAGCAGATCGTGCGCGAGGCGATCGGCGTTGTCGGCGGTTTCCTCGGAGAGCCAGCCGGCCTCGGGGAGCAGCGTCGACAGCCGCGCCTTGAGCATGCGGTCGATCGCGATGTCGAGTTCGCAGACCGGGCTGCCGGGGGTTTTTTCCCAGCGCTGGAAGTCGGTGTCGAAGCGGTCGAGCGCCATCGCGCCCGCCTCCGCGGCGATCTTGGCTACCGCGTCCGCCATAGCGCGCAGCCATGCCGGCGACCTCTCCGGCCCTCGATACCGCTCAGCCACTCGCCACCGTCATGCCCTCCACGCGGAGAGTCGGCACGTTGACGCCGTAGCGGAATTCGAGGTCGTTGGCGGGGGTCATCGCGAGGAACATATCCTTGACGTTGCCCGCGATCGTGAACTCCGCGACCGGCGTGGTGATCTGGCCGTTCTCGATTCTGAAGCCCGCCGCGCCACGGCTGTAGTCGCCGGTCACGCCGTTCGCGCCGCCGCCCATCAGTTCGGTGACGTAGACGCCCGACTCGATGTCGGCGATCAGCGTTTCGAGGGGTGCGTGGCCCGGTTCCATGAAGACGTTGCTCGTCGACACGCCAGGCCCGCCGCCGACACCGCGCGCAGCATGGCCGGTCGGTTCGAGGCCGAGTTGCCGCGCCGAGGCGGAATCGAGCAGCCAGCGTTCGAGCATCCCGTCCTCGATGATGTCGCTCGGCGAGACGGGCAGGCCTTCGCCGTCGAACGGGCGCGAGCGCAGGCCGTGAGGGC
Source organism: Sphingomonas sp. PP-F2F-G114-C0414 (assembly GCF_003688595.1). Classification (GTDB taxonomy): domain Bacteria; phylum Pseudomonadota; class Alphaproteobacteria; order Sphingomonadales; family Sphingomonadaceae; genus Sphingomonas. The sequence continues at coordinate 260,342 of NZ_RCWT01000009.1, read as the reverse complement.
GGTGCGGATCGTCGCGGATGGTGATGCCGTGCGCGAAGACTTGGCTGCCGAGCGAATCGAGCAGGAAGCTGGTTTTCCGCGTGATCGCCTGCCCCGAGATCGCGCCGAGCATGTGACCGACCAGCGATCCGCCGACGCGACGGTCGTAGACGATCGTCGTGGGGCCGCTGACAAGGCGACCGGGGTTGAGGCGCGCGACGGCCTGCTCGCCGGCGCGGCGGCCGATCGCTTCGGGCGATTCGAGATGTGCGCGGAGGCGGGCGCTGCTGTGTGCATAGTCGCGCTGCATGCCGCCGCCTTCGCCTGCGAGCACGCTGGCCGACACGCCGTAGCCGGTCGCGGCATAGGCGCCCGCGAAACCGTGGCTGGTGGCCAAAGCCCAGACGCTGCGCGAGGCGCTGGCGCCGCCGCCTTCGCTGTTCGAAACGCCGGGGACGGCACGGGCGGCGTCTTCGGCTTCGAGCGCGGCGTCGCGGAGCTGCTCGGGGCTGGCTTCGCCGCCGTCGTCGAGGCCGAGCATCGGGGTGATGCCGTGGAGCAGGCGATCGGCGGGAGCCAGACCTGCCCAGGGGTCTTCAGGGGCTTCGCGCGCCATCGCCACCGCGCGTTCGACGAGCGCGTCCATTGCGGCGGTCGACAGGTCGGAGGTGGAGACGCTGGCGGAACGCTGGCCGACGAACACGCGCAGGCCGAGGTCCTCGCTCTCGGAACGGCCGATATCCTCGAGCTTGCCGAGGCGGATCGACACGTCGAGCGCGGCATCGGCGGCGAAGACCGCGTCGGCGGCGTCGGCGCCCGCCGCCCTCGCGCGCTGGACGATGTCGTGGGCGCGGTCGCGGGCTTGGTCTGGGGTCAGCATATCAGCGACTTAAGGATGCAGGCTCGTGCCGACAACCACGCAGGCGAGGAACATGAGCAGTCCGGCGAAACGGTTCGCGCGGAAGCGGGCGAGCGCGGCAGCGCCGGCGCCTTCGTGCGTGTTCGGCTTGAGGGTACCGACCTGCCACGCGAGTTGGAGCGCGACGGGGACGAGCGCGGCGATCGCGAGCGGGTCGGGGCGGACTTGCCAGAAGGCTGCGGCCCATAACGCGACGGCGGCGACGTAGAAGATTCCGACGCCGGCCTTCACATGGCTGCCCATGCGGAGCGCGGAGGAGCGGATGCCGATCATCGCGTCGTCCTCGCGGTCCTGCAGCGCGTAGATCGTGTCGTAGCCGATCACCCACGCGATCGAGCCGGCGTAGAGCAGCCACATCGGCGTTTCGAGCGCGCCGGCGATGTCGCTCCAGCCGACCAGCAACGCCCAGGAAAAGACGATGCCGAGCCACGCCTGCGGCCACCACGTGATGCGCTTCATGAACGGGTAGGCGGCGACCGGCGCCAGGCTGGCGAGCGCGACGATCGCGGCGAAGAAGGTGAGTTGCAGGAGGACGACGAACCCGATCAGGCAGAGCGCGACGAGCCAGACCCAGGCAAGCGTGATCGAGACGAGCCCGCTCGGGATCGGGCGGGCGCGGGTGCGGGAGACCTGCGCGTCGAGGTCTCGGTCGACGATGTCGTTGAACACGCAGCCTGCACCGCGCATCGCGATGCTGCCGAGGAGGAGCCACAGGATCATATCCCAGCGCTCGACCGCGCCACCGGCGAGTGCGACGCCCCAGGCGCCGGGCCAGAACAGCAGCCACCAGCCGATCGGGCGGTCGAACCGCGCTAGCAGCGCGAGGCCGCGGAGGGTTGGCGGGAGGCGACCGACCAAGCCCTTGTGTTCGCTGTCGGGGACGATTTCCGCGTGGCTCGGCTTGGTCTGCATGATGGGGGCGTAGGAAGACGGGGTTTGGCGCGCAAGCCTTTGCCGGGTACCGAGGGCGCGTGACGCGTTCGGACCCTCCAGCATGATTGGCCTTTCGGTGGCGGTCGGCCGCTTCGTCGAGGCGTTGTTCTGGGGGATCTTTCGGGTCGCCGGCGCGGTCGCGGGGGTGCTGATCCTCGGGGTGGTGATCCTGGTCTTGGCGTACGTGGTCGCGCGAAAAATGTGGGCGCGGCGAAAGCGGTGAACGCCCCTTTCCCCAGAGGCGCGTCCTCGAATCCTCCCCGGCACGGGGAGGGGGACCGTTCGCCATCGGCGAAGGGTGGAGGGGGATCGCCACGAACGTAATGCTGGCGGAGGGCGAGACACGGGCCGCAACCCTTGTGGAAGACGCTGAAGGCTAGCGTGATGCCTGTGGAATCCCCCCTCCACCAGCTGCGCTGGTCCCCCTCCCCGTGCCGGGGAGGATTTGCTAGAGGCGTCCTCATGCCCGCAACCCCAGCCTGGCCGCCGCAATCCACGCCGCGCCTCTTCGTCGACCGCCTCCTCGCGCCCGGTCCGCTTCACGTCGATGGGCCGGCGGCGCATTATCTCGTCGGGGTGATGCGGATGAAGATCGGCGATCCGGTGAAGCTGTTCGACGACCGGACTGGGGAATGGCTCGGGGTGGCGGCGAGCGTCGGCAAGCGCGATCTGGTGCTCGACGTCACCGAATTGCTGCGCCCGCGCGAGGACGTGCCTGACCTATGGCTCTGCGCCGCGCCGCTTAAGAAGGGCCGGATCGACTGGATGGCGGAGAAGGCGTGCGAGCTTGGCGTTGCGCGGCTGGTGCCGGTGGTCACGCGGCGGACGATCGTCGACAAGCCCAATACCGAGCGCCTCCGCACGCAGATGATCGAGGCGGCAGAGCAGTGCGGGCGCACCGCGCTGCCCGAGGTTTCGGAGCCGGTGAAGCTCGCCGCGTTGCTCCGCGATTGGCCTGTGGATCGCGCGCTGTTTTTTGCCGACGAGACTGGCGGCGTGCCGGCGTTGGAAGCGATGCGAGCCAGACCGGGATCGGCGGCAATCCTGATCGGGCCAGAGGGTGGCTTCGACGCAGACGAACGCGAGGCTATCCGCGCGCACCCGAATGCGGTCGGGATCGGACTGGGGCCGCGCATCCTCCGCGCCGAAACCGCGGCAGGCGCGGCCGTTGCCTTGTGGATGGCGGCGGCGGGCGACTGGTAGCCGTCCCGACCTCGACGAAGACATTGCTACCGATTGGTCCGAATCCCCTCTAGCACCCTCGTTCATCGGCGCGTAAGGCGCGGCGATGACGACGATTCCCGCTCCGAAAAAGACCAGCCCGACGATCGAGTCGCGCGACCAGTTGATCGCCAGCTTCGCGGGCGGTGAGAAGCCGAAGGATGCGTGGCGGATCGGCACCGAGCACGAGAAGTTCGTTTATGCGAACGGCGATCACCACGCGCCGTCCTATGACGAGCCGAGCGGCATTCGCGCGCTGCTCGGCGAGCTGGAGCAATATGGCTGGAAGCCGGTCATGGAGGGCGGCAACGCCATCGCCATGTCGGGGCCCGACGGCAGCATCAGCCTGGAGCCCGCGGGCCAGTTCGAGCTCTCGGGCGCGCCGCTCGACTCGTTGCACGAGACCTGCGCCGAGACCGGGCGCCATCTGGAGCAGGTGAAGGCCGCGGGCGAGAAGCTCGGCATCGGCTTCCTCGGGCTCGGCATGTGGCCGGACAAGACGCGTGCCGAACTGCCGACGATGCCCAAGGGGCGTTATGCGATCATGCTGCGGCACATGCCACGCGTCGGCAGCATGGGGCTCGACATGATGCTGCGGACTTGCACGATTCAGGTGAACCTGGATTACGCGTCCGAGGCGGACATGGTGAAGAAATTCCGCGTTGGGCTCGCACTTCAGCCGCTCGCGACCGCGCTGTTCGCGAACTCGCCGTTCACCGAAGGCAAGCCCAACGGCATGCTGTCGTATCGCAGCCATATCTGGTCGGACACCGATCCGCACCGCACCGGCATGCTGCCGTTCGTGTTCGAGGATGGCTTCGGCTATGAGCGCTATGCCGAGTATGCGCTCGATGTGCCGATGTACTTCGTCTACCGCGAAGGCAAGTATATCGACGCCGCCGGGCTGTCGTTCCGCGACTTCCTGAAGGGTGAATTGTCGGTGCTGCCGGGCGAGAAGCCGACGCTCGACGACTGGACCGATCATCTGTCGACCGCCTTCCCCGAGGTGCGGTTGAAGACCTTCCTCGAGATGCGCGGTGCGGATGGTGGGCCGTGGAACCGGATCTGTGCGCTGCCAGCCCTTTGGGTCGGATTGCTATACGATCAGGGTGCACTCGATGCGGCGTGGGATCTGGTCAAGGACTGGACGATCGACGAACGCCAGTCGCTCCGCGATGCTGTGCCGAAGCTCGGGCTGAACGCGCCGATCGCGGGTGGCGGGAAGCTGCGCGACATCGCGGGACAGGTGCTTGATATCGCCGGCGCCGGGTTGTCGGCGCGGGCGCGGTTCAATCGCGCGGGCGACAACGAGACGGGTTTCCTCGATCCGCTGCGTGAAATCGTGCGGAGCGGCAAGGTGCCGGCCGAAGTGCTGCTCGAAAAGTATCACGGCGTCTGGGGCGGCGACGTTTCGAAGGTGTACGACGAATCGAGCTTCTAACTGCTCCCCTCCCGTTCGCGGGAGGGGTCGGGGGAGGGCTTGGCCGCGGACGTTTCAGCCGATGGCGAGGTCAACCCCTCCCCTAACCCCTCCCGTAAACGGGAGGGGAATCAGCCGCGCAACCTCGCGAACAGCCGCGGCACCAAACCGTTGCGCGTCATCCAGTCGAAATAGGCGCGATAGTCGGGGTCGAGCTTCAAATGCCGCTCCTCGGTCTTCGCCCGCCAGAAATACACCCCTCCAACGGCGGCCAGCAACAGCGTCGCCCTCGCCGCATCGACGATGCTCCCGGTGGTCAGGATCGGGATCGTCGAGATCCACCAGAACAGGTTCTTCGACAGATACGCCGGATGGCGCGAGATCGCATAGGGTCCGTGCGTCAGGATGCCGCGATTGGTCAGGTTGGAGAAGCGGAAGCCGAACGCCATCGTCGCCCAAGCATAGATCGCGGTCAGCGCGACCAGAACTGCACCGACGAGTGCGAGCAGAACCGGATGCCCCTGGAACCAGTACGCCCAATCCGACGTGCCGGGGTGATAATCCAGCGGGCCGCCCTCGTTCATCAGGATGAACGGCGGGTAGCACATCAGCGCTGCCATCCACGCCGCCGCGAACGGATTAGCGCTGCGGATGTGCGAATCGAGCGGGCGGAACGTCAGAATATAGCCAACCGTCGCGAACGCCACGTCGATCAGGAACATGAAGGTGATCAGCCAGTTCGCCAGCGCGACGGGATCGTGCAGCACCGACTGCAGGTCGCCGCGCACAAAGCTGGCGAACCCCGGCGGGACGATCGCCAGCATGAAGGCAAGGAAGAACGTCTTCACCCCCCAGGCGCGGAGATGGCCGTAGATCGCTTCGGGGTCGACACCCGCCTGCCCGGTCATCCAGCCGCCGAGGTGCCAGGCGCCGTCGCGCGGTTCGATCAGATGGCGGTCGATCCAGAGCACATAGGGGATCGACGCGACGAACAGGATCGGCGCGGCGTTCGTGAAGCACCACATCGCGAACGCGAAATTACCCTGCCAGTACGAGCGCACGGTTCCGTAGACGACCGCGATCGCGGCCCATGTCGCCCACAGTCCCGCGAGCTTGGTCAGGCTCGTGTCGAGCGTCGTGCGCAAGGGTCTCGGGGCGGACCAGTCGATCCCAGTGCTCGCGTTGCGGTGGACCTTGTCGACGATAAGCGACCAAGCGACCATCGGCAGCGCGCATGCGACGACGTTGACCAAGGCCGAATAGGGGCCGTCCAACCCATACCAGCGGGCGATCCCCAGCCAGACGAAGATGCCGATCAGGCCGCAAAGGCCCGCACCGCCGCTGACCGCGGAGCGCGGGCGTGGATCGGGCTGGGGTCGAGCGGAAAGCGCATCATCATGATCCATCGCCATCGTCCGTAGCGCGGAATGGTAAGCAACGCGTGAACCATCTGGCCCGTGGCGGGCAAGGCCTCGCAGCGTAACTGTCAGGAGGCTGCCATGTGGGTGCTTGCGCCGACCGCGCGGCGACGCTAGTTCAGGGCTTCGCTACGGCGTGCCGAGCGGGTGTAGTACAATGGTAGTACAGCAGCCTTCCAAGCTGAATACACGGGTTCGATTCCCGTCATCCGCTCCAGCATCCCTCATGTCGGCACGCTTATACGTCGACCATGCGCGCAAGCAGTCCCGTCATCCGCCTGCGCCCGAGCGTCGTAAGCTGGACGTGGGAGCGGCGACCGTCGCGTTCGTCGCGCGTTCGCTCCACGAGCCCCGAATCCTGCAGAATCGTCAGATAGCGCAGCGCCGTCGCCGAGGGTGCGCGCGCACCGATGCACACTGCCGATACGCTCAACCGAAGGCCGTCGTCGTCGGAGATGAACAGGTCGAGCAGGATATCCCATGCCGGTTCGGAGAACAGGCTGGTGCCGAGCAGGTCGTCGCGGATCTTTCTCATGGCGTAAAGACGCCGCGCGACCTCGACCAGAGCCGGGTCGTGCAGGATAGGCAGTGGGCTGTGTTTCAGCGCGATGCCGGAAACGATGGAAGATGCGTAGGTCATGTGCGCTGTGTCCGATTACGCTTCAGCGCATCGTCGGATCCTGGCGGCTCCAATCGAGATCCCAGCCCCTTGCCCGGATTCGTCGCGAGTGCCTGGCTGTCCCGATCACGAGAAGCAGAACGATGGGATAACTCCAGGCTGCGGAGAGCAGCGCGTAGACGAGCCGGATCACGTCGGGGCTGATCGCCCTGGCCAGATGCGCCCCGGTGCCCAGCGCATGCAGCGCGGTAACCCAGGCCGGCCAGAACCGATCGGCGCTCAGCGTGATCCCGATCATCACCGCAAGCAGCATCAGGTCGACGATCATGACGCCCAGCTCCAACCCCGAAAACAGCGAAGGAACGTTGCGCTCGACGATACCGGTCGACACTGCCGCAAGCAGCAGTGCCAGACCCGTAAGCCGCTCCGGTGCGCCACCCCGAAGGATCGCGTAGGCCGAAGCCGCCAGCTGTATCGAATAGAAGATCCAGACCCGATCCAACTTTAGCCTCCGAAGCAGGACCGAAATCGGCCAATCAGGCCACCGCTGCCAAACGCAGGGGCGTCTCGGCGCGCAGTGCGCCTTCGTTGGGCGGGCATTGGGCGGTATCGCCGTAACCGTAGAACTGGCCCAGCCCGATATCCGTCCGCACCTGGACGAGTGCCTGATGCGCTTCGACGAACCGCTGGCGGGCGTTGATGATGTCGAGCGACGCCTGCGAGATCATCTGCAGGGCGGCGACGCCGGTGCCGACCGGCAGGTTGGCGGCGACGCGCTGTTGCAGCAGCGTCGCCACGCACGACGCGGCGAGCATGGCCGCCTCGTCGACCGCGGCTTCCGCCTTCAGGAATTGCTGTGTGACCGCGTCGGTCGCGGTGCGGCGTTCTTTCAACATCGTTATCTCCCCCGTGGCGCCGCCGTTGACGGGCCATGTATCGGAGCAGCGTGATCGCGGTTCGCCCGCAACAGGCTGGTCAGCGTCATCGCCATGTTCACGAGCGCCATCGAGGTGATGGCGATCAGGCCCATGAGTCCGATCAGTCTGACGATCCTGTCGCCTCTCGAAACCCGGTTTCGCGCTGCGCCGATCGGCCCGCTCTGCTGGGACAATCCCATGAAGCGGCGAACGAGCCCCCATGGCTCGATCTGGTCGACCTTTGGGGCTGCGGATGGGGGGATGGGAACGTCGATTGGTTCGGATGGGAACCGTTCGTATGTCAGAATGGGTGTATCGGTCGGGTCTGCCGCATCAGGCGCAGGGCGCTCCTGCGTGACGACATTGCCGTCCGCGCCCTCGTGCTCCTGGAGCCGACGCGCCGCCTCGAACCGGGTGCCGACGCCGAGAATCTGGATCGCGCGCTCGATCCGCTTGTCGATCGCCGATGGCGAGACGCCGAAGATCGCCGCGATCTCCTTCGAATTGTGATGCGTCAGCACCAGCCGCAAGCAGGCGCGCTGAGCTTCGGTCAGTTGATCGATGCGTCCCCCGGTCATATCCGCGTAGTAGCGCTATCGCGCCGCGGTTGCACCTGCCGAGTGTTCGATGCGGAACGATGTTTCGGGAAACTGAATGGTATACGTATTGGTCAAGTTCTGGCCGAAACGGTCCCGTTGCTTGGTACATGCTGGGATAAGGGTACGAGTTGTTGTGATGACGCACAAAGGGCCGGGGATCGCTCCCCGGCCCTTTGCCTTGGTCGATGTGTTTGGCTTGGAACCGAGCATCGGCGGAGCCGCTGCTCTCGTCGGACGGGATCGGTGGCTTGCGCCGCCGACCCGCCGGACGTCCTTGGGCAAGATCGTAGCCAAAGTGGCTGCGATCTCGCCCTTCGGATCAGAAGTCCATGCCGCCCATGCCGCCCATGCCGCCGCCGCCCATGGGCATGGCGGGCTTGTCTTCGGCCATTTCGCTCACGGCCGCTTCGGTCGTGATCAGGAGGCCTGCGACCGATGCTGCGTTCTGCAGCGCGGTGCGGACGACCTTGGTCGGATCGATCACGCCGGCTTCCACCAGGTTCTCGTACGTGTCGGTCGCGGCGTTGAAGCCGATCGACGTGTCGTTGCCGTCGAGCAGCTTGCCCGAAACCACCGCACCGTCATGACCCGCGTTCTGCGCGATCTGGCGAACCAGAGCCGTCAGCGACTTGCGGACGATGTCGATACCGCGGGTCTGGTCGTCGTTCGCACCCTCGAGGCCATCAAGCGCCTTGGTTGCGTACAGCAGAGCCGTACCGCCGCCGGGGACGATGCCTTCTTCGACGGCTGCGCGGGTTGCGTGCAGCGCGTCGTCGACGCGGTCCTTGCGCTCCTTGACTTCAACTTCCGACGAACCGCCGACCTTGATCACGGCAACGCCACCGGCAAGCTTGGCGAGACGCTCCTGGAGCTTCTCCTTGTCGTAGTCGCTGGTCGTGTTCTCGATCTGCTGGCGGATCGCTTCGGTGCGGCCCTTGATCGTGTCGTGATCGCCGGCACCGTCGACGATGACGGTGTTGTCCTTGTCGATCGTGACGCGCTTGGCGGTGCCGAGCATGCCGAGCGTGACGGTTTCGAGCTTGATGCCGAGGTCTTCCGAGATCATCTCGCCCTTGGTCAGGATCGCGATGTCCTCGAGCATCGCCTTGCGACGATCGCCGAAGCCCGGTGCCTTGACCGCTGCGACCTTCAGGCCGCCGCGCAGCTTGTTGACGACGAGCGTGGCCAGAGCCTCACCCTCGATGTCCTCGGCGATGATCAGGAGCGGACGACCCGACTGGACGACGGCTTCCAGGATCGGAAGCATCGCCTGCAGGTTCGACAGCTTCTTCTCGTGAATCAGGATGTAGGGATCCTGAAGCTCGACGGTCATCTTCTCGGGGTTGGTGATGAAGTACGGCGACAGATAGCCGCGGTCGAACTGCATGCCCTCGACGACGTCGAGCTCGAATTCGAGACCCTTCGCTTCCTCGACGGTGATCACGCCTTCCTTGCCGACCTTCTCCATGGCTTCGGCGATCTTCTCGCCGACTTCACGGTCGCCGTTTGCCGAGATGATGCCGACCTGCGCCACTTCCTTCGAACCCGAAACCGGCTTCGAACGCGCCTTGACGTCCTCGACGACCTTGATGACGGCGAGATCGATGCCGCGCTTCAGATCCATCGGGTTCATGCCCGCTGCGACCGACTTCATGCCCTCGCGAACGATGGCCTGCGCCAGAACCGTTGCGGTGGTGGTGCCGTCGCCAGCGATGTCGTTGGTCTTCGAGGCCACTTCGCGCAGCATCTGCGCGCCCATGTTCTCGAACTTGTCCTTGAGCTCGATCTCCTTGGCGACGGTGACGCCGTCCTTGGTGATGCGCGGTGCGCCGAAGCTCTTGTCGATGACGACGTTACGGCCCTTGGGGCCCAAGGTCACCTTGACCGCGTCGGCGAGGATGTCGACGCCGCGGAGGATGCGCTCACGCGCGTCACGACCGAATTTTACGTCCTTGGAAGCCATGTCAGCTGCCCTTTCAAAAAGTGGAAGTTCACAAAGTGCAGACGCTGGCGCGGTTTTCGCCGCCAGCATTCCCTGGCCCGTTCACGTCAGTAATACCTGACGATGCCGAGCCCGTTGGCGTCAGCCGACGATACCAAGGATGTCCGATTCCTTCATGATGAGGAGGTCCTCACCGTCGACCTTGACCTCGGTGCCCGACCATTTGCCGAACAGGATCTTGTCGCCGGTCTTGACGTCGAGCGGGGTGATCGTGCCGTTCTCGGCGCGGGTCCCGGTGCCGATGGCGACGACTTCGCCTTCCTGCGGCTTTTCCTTGGCGGTGTCGGGGATGATGATGCCGCCAGCCGTCTTCTCTTCGGCTTCGAGGCGCTTCACCAGCACGCGATCATGCAACGGACGAAAGTTCATGGGGTCCATGTCCTTTTGGATTGTGACAGATTTCTGGCACTCGATGTTATCGAGTGCCAACGGACGGCATATGTGCCTCGGGGTGCGGCATGTCAAAGGTTCCGGGGGTGAAATTTTTTCGGGCGGGCGTGGTATTCGGGCGTCGTGGCTGAGGGGGGCGTGACGGTACTGCTGAGCACTGCCGTTCTCCTGCGCACGCAGGAGTTCGGGGTGACGGAGGGCGGTGCTTGGTATCCTGGGCTCCTGCGTGCGCAGGAGAACTAGGAGAGTTGGGTCGATGCTGCCTTCTACTCCCCTTCCGCTTGCGGGAGGGGTCGGGGGAGGGGTTTCTTGGGCGGAGCATTCGTAGGACTCCCCTCCCCTAACCCCTCCCGCATGCGGGAGGGGAACTGCGTGGCGGTCGGGGTAGCTGTGCGGGCCAGAACGCTTCCTGTGTTGGACGCGTAATACAGGGCATTTACCTGTGCGCCGCGTTGCTTTAGCTCTCGTGCCATGACCGATACCGCTGCGCCGTCCTACGCCCCCTCCTATGTCGACCCCGCCCGCCCGCCGCGGCGGAAATGGCGGCTCGTAAGGGGCGTGTGGAAGTTCCTCGTCGCGATCAAGGACGCGCTCGTCCTGATCGCGATGTTGCTGTTCTTCGGGCTGATCTTCGCGGCGCTCAACGCGCGGCAGAGCACGACGGCGATCAAGGACGGCGCGCTGGTGCTCGACCTCAACGGCTCGATCGTCGAGCAGCCCGAGGAACAGGCCGCGTTCGCCGCACTCTCGGGGCAGAGCCGGACGCGGCAGTTTCGCCTGCGCGACGTGGTGCGCTCGATCGATACCGCGCGCACCGATGCGCGCGTGAAGGTCGTCGTGCTCGATCTCGACAGCTTCGGCGGCGCGTATCCGGCGGCGCTGGGCGAGGTCGGCGATGCGCTGGCGCGGGTGCGGGCGAGCGGCAAGCCGGTGCTGGCCTATGCGACCGCGTACACCGATGGCGGCTACCGTTTGGCGGCGAACGCGAGCGAGATCTGGGTCAACCCGCTGGGCGGGACGATCTTCATGGGGCCGGGCGGCAACCAGCTCTATTACAAGGGCCTGATCGACAAGCTCGGCGTCAACGCGCACGTCTACCGTGTCGGCCGCTACAAGTCGTTCGTCGAGCCCTACACGCGGGCAGACCAGAGCGAGGACGCGCGCGCCGCCAGCACAGCGCTGTACGGCACGCTGTTCGCGCAGTGGCGCGAGGCCGTCGCCAAGGCCCGGCCCAAGGCACAGATCGCGCAGTTCATGAGCGCACCCGACAAGGTGATCCTCGCGGCGAACGGCAACATCGCCGAAGCGAACCTGCGCGCAGGCATCGTCGACAAGCTCGGTGATCGGACCGCGTTCGGGCGCCGCGTGGCGGAGATCGCCGGCAGCGATGCCAGCAAGCCGGCGGGCAACTACACCGCGATCAAATACGACGCCTGGGTGAAGGCGAACCCCCTCCCCACCGCGGGCGACGCGATCGGCGTGCTGACGATCGCCGGCGATATCGTCGACGGCGAGGGCGGCCCCGGCAAGGCGGCGGGCAAGACGATCGAGAAGGCGATGCTCGACGGGCTCGCCAAGAAGACACTGAAGGCTCTCGTCGTGCGCGTCGATTCGCCGGGTGGATCGGTGATGGCGTCGGAGCAGATCCGACTCGCGATCCTCGAAGCCAAGCGCCAGAAACTGCCCGTGATCGTGTCGATGGGCGGCATGGCCGCGAGTGGCGGGTACTGGGTGTCGACGCCCGCCGACGTGATCTTTGCCGAGCCCGGCACGATCACCGGCTCGATCGGCATCTTCGGCGTGGTGCCGACGTTCGAGAACGCGCTCGCCAAGATCGGCGTGACCAGCGACGGGGTGAAGACCACGCCGCTGTCGGGCCAGCCCGACGTCACCGGCGGGACCACGCCGATGTTCGACGCGATCGCACAGGCCGGCATCGAGAACGGCTATCGCGAGTTCCTCGCGCGCGTCGCCGCGTCGCGGAAGATGACGCCGGCGCGGGTCGACGAGATCGGCCAGGGCCGCGTCTGGGATGGCGGCACCGCGCGCCAGATCGGCCTGGTCGACCGGTTCGGCACGTTGCAGGACGCGATCGACGAGGCCGCCAAGCGCGCGAAGCTCGATCCCGCCAAGGTCCACGCCGAGTATCTGGAGAAGAAGCCGGGCTTCCTCGCGGCGATCGCGCAGGATTTCGGCAATGACGGCGACGATGATGCAGGTGGCGGCGATGCCTTCGCGCACGTCGCGGCGGACCGGCGCCAGATGCTCGCGCGTGCGGTCGGCGACATGAAGCGGCTGGCGACGTCGGGCTCGATCCAGGTCCGCTGCCTGGAGTGCGGCGGGATGGGGCCGACGACCGCGGACATCGGCGATGCCAAGCTGCTCGACCTGCTGCTGGCACGGATCGGGTTCTGATGGTGGTCCCCGCGTCTCGGGCAGCTGGCAACGGGGCCGGGATCGTGATCCGAGCGGCGGTCCCCGAGGATGCCGCGTCGATCGCGGCGATCTATGCGCCGCATGTGCTGGTCGGGACGGTATCGTTCGAGACCGAGGCGCCCGATGCGGCCGAGATGCGCGCGCGGATGGCGGTGTCGGACGGGCTGTACCCTTGGCTGGTCGCGACGATCGGCTCGGAGGGTGGCGTGCTGGCGTATGCCTATGCCTCGGCGTTCCACAAGCGCGAGGCGTACCGGTTCGCGTGCGAGACGACGATCTACGTCGCGGACGCGGCGCAGCGCCAGGGTGCGGGGCGGCTGTTGTACGAGGCGCTGATCGATACGCTGCGGGCGCAGGGGTTCACGCAGGCGATCGGGGCGATCGCGTTGCCCAACGACGGCTCGATCAAGCTGCACGAGGCGGTCGGGTTTCGCCGGGCGGGCGTGTACCGGGAGGTCGGGTACAAGAACGGGCAATGGATCGATGTCGGGCATTGGCAGTGTGCGCTGACCGAGCCGTCGATGCCGCCGGTCGAGCCGAAGCGGTTTGCGGATGTCGGGGTTGTGCGGGGGTAAAGCGACGCTTGTCACCTGCATGAGCTCGCGCGAACTACCCACCACCCCGGCGAAGGCCGGGGCCCAATTGGTGAGGCTGTAGTAAGGAAGCGCGGTCCATTGTTGGCGACGTCCCCAATTGGGCCCCGGCCTCCGCCGGGGTGGTTGTTTGGGAGGGTCTTTACGCGGCGAGTAGACCGCGCGCGTAAGGTTAAGACCGGACCGTCGGCTCGAGTCCGACCACCAGCCCACCCTTCCTTGTTCTCCCGCGAAGGCGGGAGCCCAGACTGGGTCCCCGCCTTCGCGGGGAAACATAGTAAAGGTCGGCGAGGTTAGCGGCGCCCACCATACGCAGGCAGCGCCAGGTGGAACCGGATCGCCGCCGCCCTCAGCGTGAACCCAGCACTCGCCGCGATCACCGCCGCCCACACCAGCGGCACGCCCAGCAACACCAGCCCGACATAACTCGCCGCCGCCAGCGCCGCCGCCGTCACGTACAGCTCCGGCCGCATCAGGATCGACGGCTCACCCGCCAGCACATCGCGGATGATACCGCCAACGCACGCGGTCATCACCCCCATCAGCGCCGCCGGCACCGGCGGCACGCCATACCCCAAAGCCTTCGCCGCGCCGTAGACCGCATACGCCGCGAGCCCGACCGCGTCGAACCAGCCGAGCGCCTCGCCCTTCCACCAGCGCTCGGGCGTCACCCAGATCAGCAGCGCCATGCCGAGGCACACGCTCGCCGCCCGCGCATCATGCACCCAGAACACCGGCGCACCGATCAGCAGGTCGCGGACCGTACCGCCGCCGACGCCGGTGATCAGCCCGAAGAACACCAGCGTCACGAACGTCTGGCCTCGCTTGGCCGCGGCGAGTGCGCCCGACGCGGCGAACACCGCGAGGCCGGCGAGGTCGAACCACGGCGCGGCGACGGGCAGGATCTCGACGGGCAGCGGAACGGGCAGCATCAGGGCGGCGTAATCGCCTGACCCAAGACGGTAAAGCGGAAGTGCGAGCCGCGACGCGATACGCCGAACAAACATGAACGCGGTGTTGTTTTCGGTTCATGAAACCGTCGGTATAGTCCCCTCGTTACGTCATCAGATCAATCAATACGGGAGTTTATCCATGCGTAAGTTCATCCTAGCACTCGGCCTTGGCGCGATGGTCCTGCCGACCGTCCTCGTTCCCGTGTCGGCCGCAGACGCGCGCGATCGTCGTGAATGGCGTGGTCGTGACGGCCGCGTCTACTGCAAGAAGAACAACGGCACGACCGGCACGATCATCGGCGGCGTCGGCGGCGCACTGCTCGGCCGCACGGTCGACACCCGCGGCGACCGCACGGTCGGCACGCTGGGCGGCGCCGTCCTCGGTGGCCTCGCCGGTCGCGCGATCGACAAGGGCACGAGCAACAACGACCGTCGTTGCCGCTGACACTCATCGGCTAAATCAATGTCGCTATTTCGGTAGTTGCGCGTTGTGGAAGGGCGTCGTGGGAAACCGCGACGCCTTTTTTCTTGTCCGATGAAGGATCAAAACGATGACCACACGCAGCGGTTCGGCAAAGTATGAAGGCCTCGGCAAGGACGGCAAGGGTCATGTCTCGACACAGTCGGGCGTGTTGTCCGACAATCCCTACGGCTTCAACACGCGGTTCGAGAACGAGCCCGGCACCAACCCCGAGGAGCTGATCGCGGCCGCGCATGCGTCGTGCTTCACGATGGCGCTGAGCTTCGCGCTCGCCGGCAAGGGGTATGAGGTCGGCACGCTCGAGACGTCCGCCAAGGTGACGCTCGACAAGGATGGCGACGGGTTCAAGATCACCAAGTCGGCGCTGACGCTGAACGCCAAAGTCGACGGCATCTCGAAGGAAGAGTTCGAGGCGATCGCCGCGGACGCCAAGGCCAACTGCCCCGTATCGAAGGTGCTCAACGCCGAGATCACGCTGGAGCACAACCTCGCCGCATAACGGCGGGTCATTTTCGCAATCAGGAGGGCCCGGTGGAAACACCGGGCCCTTTTCGTGTCAGATGATGCCGCCGCCGAGGCTGAGGCGGAGCGCGAAGATGATGATCAGCACGATGTTGAGGTTGCGGCCGCCGCTGCTCGACGACAGCGCGCCGACCGCGGCTCCGACGATGCCGATCGGGATGACGAGCCAGTTCATCCAGCCGAGCAACGGGATGAACGCGACGAGGCCGAGCACCAGGGTGACGAGGCCGATGAGGATCGAGACGATGTTCAGCATAGGGTGAACATGGCGAGTCGCGGGGGTTCGGGCAAGATCGGCGTCACGCGCTCGATTGGGGACATGCGGAAAACGCTTTCTTCACCGCCTTTCGCGCATAGGATGGCGGTTATGACTTTTTCCTTGCGCTCCGCCTCGATCCTTTTGCCGCTTGCGCTGATGGCGTGCGGACGGTCGTCGACCGACCAGCAGGATCTCAACAGCCTCGATGCCGAGCTGACCAATGGGACGCGTGATCCGGCGGTGGGCGAGTCGCTTGGCGCGCAGATCATGGTCGATCCGCGACTGGCGCAATCGGCGAACACCGGTGGAACGCGCGCGCAGCAGCAGACCGGACCGGGCGCGGTCTCCGCGGACGTGGCGTTGCAGAAGGATCCGGTCGATCCGGCGACGTTAAAGCGTGCACCGGCGCC
Source organism: Sphingomonas sp. PP-F2F-G114-C0414 (assembly GCF_003688595.1). GTDB lineage: Bacteria > Pseudomonadota > Alphaproteobacteria > Sphingomonadales > Sphingomonadaceae > Sphingomonas. The sequence goes on along the minus strand of NZ_RCWT01000009.1, from coordinate 244,271 downwards.
GTCGAACGACTGCCCCGAGTGCAAATCCGCGGATGGCGCACTGACGCTAGGCGCGCTCGCGGAGCGGCAGAAGACGCCCAACGCTGGGGTTTGCGCGAAGAAGATCAGTTATTCGGCGGGATGGGCTAACCGGCTGCCGGCCGACCTGCCGCTGTATCCGGCGGCGCGGTTGACCGAGGCTGCGGGGGCGGATCGCGACGGGTGTCGTTTGCGTGTGGTGAGTTTTGCGAGCGCTGCGCCGATGCAGAAGGTGCTCGACTGGTATTTCACGAGGGCTAGCGCGGCTGGGTATTCGGCTGGGCATAGCACCGACGGCAAGCAGCATGTGCTGGGCGGGGTTCGGGGGAACGACGCATATGTTGTGTATGTGACGGCGCGGGCTGGCGGCGGGAGTGATGTGGATTTGGTTTCCAACGCTGGGCGGTGAGGTGTTGCGATAGGTGCACCACCCCGGCGGAGGCCGGGGCCCAATTGGGAAACATTGCTAATTGAGCGCCGTCCTTCGTTACTCCGACCTTTCCAATTGGACCCCGGCCTTCGCCGGGGTGGTGGCGGGTTGGGGCGATGTTACCTCCCCTCTCCTTGTTCTCCCGCGAAGGCGGGAGTCCAGTCTGGGTCCCCGCCTTCGCGGGGAAACAAGCTTTGTGTTGAGCCCTTTGGCGAGCATCTACTCCGCTAGCCAACCCCACCTTTCCGTTTTGCCCGATTCACGCTAGGGCGCGAGAATGCTTCCCCTTCTCTATGTCATGGTCGGTGGTGCGGTCGGGTCCGGCGCGCGCTATCTGACTGGCCGCGCGATGCTGTCGTTGCTCGGCGCTGACTATCCCTTTGGTACGCTCGCCGTGAATCTGATCGGTGGGTTGCTGATGGGGGTGCTGGTGGGCGTACTCGCCCGCAATACCGCTTCGGAAACGTGGCGGCTGTTGCTCGGCGTGGGCGTACTTGGGGGTTTCACGACGTTTTCGGCGTTCTCGCTGGACGTCGTCACGATGATCGAGCGAGGCGTGATCGGCGTCGCGTTCGGGTATGTTTTGGTGTCGGTGATCGGTTCGGTCGCCGCGTTGTTCGCGGGTCTCTCCGCAGTAAGGGCCGTCGCATGACTGCGGGCAAAAGCGATAGCGATTCCGGCTTTCGGGAATTCAACGTCGGGTTCGACGATGACGGCATCCGGCTCGACCGGTGGTTCAAGCGGCATCTGCCCGAGACGAGCTTCACGACGGTGGCGATGTGGGCGCGCACCGGGCAGCTCCGCGTCGACGGCGCGCGCGCGACGCCGGGCGACCGGATCGCGGCGGGCCAGATGCTCCGCGTACCGCCGCCCGAAGCCGACAAGGCCGCTGCCGACGTCGACAAGCCCAGGCGCGTCCGCGAACGCGTCATCCTGTCGGACGAGGAGATCGAACTCGCGCAGTCCATGGTCATCCACAAGGATTTCCAGGCGTTCGTGCTGAACAAGCCGCCGGGCCTGGCGACGCAGGGCGGCACCAAGACGACGCAGCATGTCGACGGGCTGCTCGACGGGTTGCAGTACGATAACGAGGGTCGGCCGAAGCTGGTCCACCGGCTCGACAAGGATACCTCCGGCGCCTTGCTGGTGGCGCGGACGTCGCGGGCGGCAGCGTTCTTTGCGAAGGCGTTTTCGGGGCGGACTGCGCGAAAAGTCTATTGGGCGCTGGTGGTCGACGTGCCGTCGATCGAGGACGGCATGATCGAGCTGCCGATCGCGAAGCAGCCGGGCACCGGCGGCGAGAAGATGCATGTCGACGACGCCGAGGGCGCGCCCGCGCGGACGCGGTACCGGGTGATCGAGCGCGCGGGCAACCGTGCGGCGTGGGTCGAGTTGCAGCCGTTTACGGGGCGGACTCACCAGTTGCGCGTGCACATGGCGGCGATCGGGCATCCTATCGTCGGTGATGGCAAGTACGGTGGGGCTGCTGCGTTTTTGACCGGCGGGATCTCGCGGAAGATGCATCTGCATGCTCGGCGGATCAAGGTGGATCATCCGGATGGCGGGTCGATCGACGTGACCGCGGAACTGCCGACACATTTCGCCGAGAGTCTCAAGCAATTGGGCTTCGAGGAGAAGCTGGGCGACGACCTGGTGCTCGACGAGAAGACCGCGCCGACGCGCGAGCAGATGAAGTCGCGGGCCAAGGCGCATGCGAAGTCGGTGCGGAAAGATCGTAAGGGTGAGCGGCGTGGGCGTGGGGTTGTCGAGGAAAAGGCGACGGGCAAGCCTGCACCGAAGACGGGTGGGCCTCGGACCGGGGCTGGGTCGAAGTTCGGCGCGCCGCGGAGCGGGCCTCGGGTTGAAGGCGCCAAGCCGGCTGGGCGCGGGCGTCCGGGTGGCGCTGGGAAGCCTGGGCCTCGGAGTGGGCCTGGGACGCGGTAATTGGTGACTGCCGCTTAACGTGCCCTCACCCTTCCCACGGCCAAACGGCCGCGGGCCTCTCCCCGAGGGGAGAGGGAGAGGCGTGCGGAGTGGCAGTTACCCTCCTCCCGCACCACCCCGGCGAAGGCCGGGACCCAATTGGAAAGGTTGACGTAACGGAGCAACGTCCTTCGTTACCGACGCCCCCCAATTGGGTCCCGCCGTTCGCCGGGATGGTGCGGGAGGAGGGGACGCGACACTAACCGTAATCCGTTCCCCCGCGAAGGCGGGGGTCCAGGGGCCACGATCGCGGCGCTGCTTGATTCCTGGGCCCCCGCCTTCGCGGGGGAACTAGACCGCCGCTACTTCAGCCACCCCAACAGCAACCGCCGCACGCCCTCCGTCACGGTCCCGAACACGATATGCGACGCCGCGCTATACAGATGCGTTGTCGGCGCGGTGTTCCACGGCGCATCGCCGAGACCCACCGCCGGCACCGCCGCCTCGTCGAGCAGCGCCGTCGTCGCCGCAGCGAACGCGGTACCATAGCCTGCCGTCACCGAAGGCCGGTATTCCGCCGCCACCGCATAGGCGATCCCCAGCCCTGCCCCGAGCGCATAATGCACGACCTGTCCGGCGAGCGGCTTGCGGTCATCGGGGATGTCGTGACCGACCACCACCTGCGACACCTTGTCCGCCGCCTTCTCCGTCGCCGGCTCCGCGTCACTATCCGACGAGGACAATGTCGCGACGCCGGCCTGGAAGCGGTCCATCACGAACGAAGCGGCGAGACCGGCGACTAGGCCCGCAGCGGCGGCGGCCCAGATGTTCGGGGTGTCGATCTGTGCGTGCGCCATCGTTGGGTCTCCAGAGGTATCCGACACGAACCGTTCGCGGGCGCGCGCGTTCCGGTTTGGCGTTCCCTCGCGTGCACACGTGATCTAGGAGCCGGCGATGCGTTGGAAAATCTCATGACCCGCCTTGCCGTGTTCGATTGCGACGGGACGCTCGTCGACAGCCAGGCGAATATCTGCGTCGCCTGCGAGCGTGCATTCGAGGGGGCCGGGTTGATCCCGCCGCCGCGCGCGGAGATCCGGCGGATCGTCGGACTCAGTCTCGTCGAGGCGATGCAGGTGTTGCTGCCGGAGGCGGACGAGGCGCTACACCGGTCGCTCGCCACCGACTACAAGAACGCGTTCCATGCGATGCGGGCGAGTGGCGAGCTGGCCGACGAGCCGCTGTTCGAGGGGATTGCCGCGGTTATCGAGACACTCGCCGATGACGGCTGGGCGCTTGGCGTGGCGACGGGGAAGTCCGATCGCGGGCTCGCGCATATCCTCGCCGCGCACGGGATCACCGAGCGGTTCGTGACGCTTCAGACCGCGGACAGGCATCCATCGAAACCCGATCCGGCGATGCTGTTCGCGGCGATCGCGGAGGCAGGTGCGAGCGTGGAGACGACGGCGATGATTGGCGATACGAGCTTCGACATGGCGATGGCCCGCGCGGCCGGTGTGCGCGCCGTCGGGGTCGCATGGGGGTATCACGACGTGCACGAGCTTTCAGACGCGGGCGCGGATGTCGTCGCGACGGCCGTGCCGGACTTGCTGCACATTGTGGCGCGGCCATGACCGACGTGGACAAGCTGGCGCAGCGACGCTGGTTCGTGCTGGTCGCAGTGCGGCTGGCGGGGGTGGCAGGCGCGCTGCTCGGGCTGATCCTGATCGCGCGCGCGCATGATCTGGGGCCGAAAATCCTCGGGACGGCGATCGTGTTGTCGGCGATGGCGATGATCGCGATCGTGCCGCGCAGTCTTGCGCATCGCTGGCGGAGTACGCCCGAATGAACGGAATGGGCGCATGAAGCGGTTCTGGAAAGACGTCGCGATCGATGCGGACCGGGTAGTGACGCTCGACGGCAAACCGGTGCGGACGCCCGGGCGGCGGCCGCTGGCTTTGCCGAGCGACGCGCTGGCCGAGGCGGTCGCGGCGGAATGGCGTGCGGTCGGCGAAACGATCGATCCGCGAACGATGCCGCTGACAGGCTTGGCGAACGCGGCGACCGATCCGATCGCGAACGATCCGGCGCAGTTCGCCGCGCGGCTGGCCGCGTATGGCGAGAGCGATCTGCTGTGTTACCGCGCGGAGGGGCCGCGTCTGCTGATCGAGCGGCAGGCGGCGGCCTGGGATCCGCTGCTGGCGTGGGCGCGGGGGCGGTATGACGTGACGTTCGCGGTGACGGTCGGCGTGATGCACGTCGCGCAACCGGACGCGACGGTCGCGCGGCTTCATGAGGCGGTCGCGGCGTATGACGATTTTCGATTAGCCGGGTTGTCGCCGGTGGTGACGCTGACCGGGTCGCTGGTGATCGGGCTGGCGCTGATCGAGGGCGAGATCGATGCGGATGCGGCCTGGGCAGCGGCGGGGATCGACGAGGACTGGTCGGTCGAGATGTGGGGCGAGGACTGGCAGGCGACTCAGTTGCGCGAGTTGAAGCGCAAGGAGTTTGGGTTGGGGGTTGAGTTTTTGGGGCTGCTCTGACGGATCGTCATCCTGGGCTCGACCCAGGATCCAGAGCCACGGACGCTGGCGCTCTTGGCTCTGGATCCTGACTTTCGTCAGGATGACGGTGGTTAGCGGGTCAGCCTGCGAATGAAGCCAATCAACCCGGTCTGGCGCGAGCGCTTCAGGCGCTCCGCCGCCAGGATCGTCTTCACGCCGCGGATGCAGCTGTCGACGTCGTCGTTGACCAGTACGTAATCATAGCCGTCCCAGTGACTGACCTCGTTCGCCGCGCGCGACATGCGGGCTTCGATCACCTCTTCCGAATCGGTGCCGCGGCTGGTGAGGCGGCGATGGAGTTCCTCCATCGACGGCGGGAAGATGAAGACGCGGACGACGTCGCCGCCGGCGATCTGGAACAACTGTTGCGCGCCCTGCCAGTCGATGTCGAACAGTACGTCCTTGCCGGCCGCGAGTAGTTCCTCGACCTGCGCGCGCGGGGTGCCGTACCGGTGGTTGAAGACGTGCGCCCATTCGAGGAACTCGTCCTTCGCGACCATGTCGCGAAAGCCTTCGAGGTCGGTGAAATGGTAATCCTTGCCGTCGACTTCGCCGGGTCGCACCGACCGGGTCGTGACCGAGACCGACATCTCGAGTTCGTGCTCGTCCGCGAGCAATCTGCGCGCGATGGTCGACTTGCCGGCACCGGACGGCGAGGACAGGACGAACAGGACTCCGCGACGACGGAAACCATGCGGGTCGGACGGAAGTGTGTGGGGCATGCGCGCCCTTGCCGCGGACCGCATATGGGCGTCAACCCATGCGCGGCCCGCGCGTGGTATTACGAAGGCGGATTAATAGCCGGCCTTGCGCGCCTTGTTGCGGTCATAGGCCTTCTTGGCCGCGTAACCGCCGCCGAGGATCATGCCGAGCGGGCCCATGCGGCGCATCAGGCCCATCGCCACGACACCCTTTACTGCGCCCGAGGCGCCGCCCGAACCGTCGCGACGGCCCATCTCGCGGCCGACTAATGCACTGATAATACGTCCAATCATGCTTCTGACTCCCCGAAAACCTGGTCCTTGAGTTCCGCTGCACCGCGCAGCACTGCCCAGCCGATCGCGTAGGTCACGGCTAGCGGCACGACGATCTTGAGTACGTTGGCGGTGATCGCACCGATGATCGCGCCGTCCGCGTTGCCGTCGTCGCCGCTGAGCGAGTCGATGCCTGCGCCGATCAGCGCGCCTATGGTCGTTGCGCCCACGTAATTTCTCCTGTCCGTGTGGCGGGTTAGCGTTTGGCGGAGGATTGGGTTCCCACACCTCACCACCATCCGTCATCCTGACGAAAGTCAGGACCCAAGGATTGCTCGGCGGGTCGATCGTGGCTCTGGATCCTGACTTTCGTCAGGATGACGGTGAGGGAAGGTCAGCGGCCGAGCATCGATTCGGGTTTGACGACGCGGTCGAATGTTTCGGCGTCGACCAGGCCCAGCGCCAGACCAGCTTCCTTCAGCGTCAGGCCTTCGGCGTGCGCGTATTTGGCGATCTTCGCGGCGGCGTCGTAGCCGATCTCGGGTGCTAGCGCCGTTACCAGCATCAGCGAGCGGTCGAGCAGCTCCGCGATCCGCCCGCGGTTGGGTTCGATGCCGTCGACGCAGCGTTCCGCGAATCCTTCCATCGCGGTTGCGAGCAGGTCGATCGAGCGCAGGACGTTGGCGCCGATCAGCGGCTTGAACACGTTCAATTCGAGATGGCCCTGCATCCCGCCGACGGTGACCGCGACGTGGTTGCCCATCACCTGGCCGGCGACCATCGTCAGCATCTCGCACTGCGTGGGGTTCACCTTGCCCGGCATGATCGAACTGCCGGGCTCGTTGGCGGGAAGGTCGATCTCGCCGAAGCCGCAGCGGGGGCCCGAGCCCAACAGGCGGATGTCGTTGGCGATCTTGGTCAGCGCGACCGCCAGCGTGTTGAGCGTGCCCGACAGATGCACGAGCGGGTCATTCGACGCGAGTGCCTCGAATTTGTTGCGCGCGCTGACGAACGGCAGGCCGGTGATCTCGGCGAGTTCGTGCGCGATCGCGTCGCCGAACCCGGCGGGCGCGTTGAGGCCGGTGCCGACCGCGGTGCCGCCCTGCGCGAGGATGACCATGCCGTGGCTGATCGCAGGCTCTATGCGGTGACGGCAGCGATAGAGCTGGTTCGCGTAGCCCGAGAATTCCTGGCCGAGCGTCAGCGGCGTCGCGTCCTGCAGGTGCGTGCGGCCAATCTTGACGATGTCGTCCCAGGCGTTGGCCTTCGCGTCGAGCGCGGCGTGCAATTTGTCGAGCGCGGGGATCAGGCGATGCGTGGTGGCGATCGCGGCGGCGATGTGGAGCGCGGTGGGGAAGCTGTCGTTGGACGACTGGCTCATGTTGACGTGGTCGTTGGGGTGGACCGGCGACTTGCCGCCGCGGGTGCCGGTGAGGACCTCGTTCGCGCGGCCGGCGATGACCTCGTTGGCGTTCATGTTCGACTGCGTGCCGCTGCCGGTCTGCCAGATGACGAGGGGGAACTGGTCGTCGAGCTTGCCGTCGATGACTTCCTGCGCGGCGGCGTCGATCGCGGTGGCGATTTTTTCGTCCAGGCCGTGCGATCGGTTTACGCGGGCGGCGGCTTGTTTGACGAGGGCAAGGGCGTGGACGATCTCGATCGGCATGCGTTCGCGGGTGGCGAAGGGGAAGTTCTCGATGGAGCGTTCGGTTTGGGCGCCCCAATAGGCGGCGGCTGGGACTTCGATCGGGCCGATCGTGTCGGTTTCTGTGCGGGTGGTCATGGGGGAAGAACCTTCCGGGGCTTGCGTGGGTCCCTCGCCCCTTCGGCGAGAGGGAGGGAGGAGCCGCAGGCGACGGAAGGGTGAGGGGCTTTGGGAGGAAGCGGCCTTAGCCTCACGCCCCTCTCCCTTCCCACCGCAAGTGCGGCGGGCCCCTTCCCTCTCCCCGAAGGGGCGAGGGAGTTTGGGTCACTTCTTCCGTTTGAAATCCACCGCTACGACGTTCGAGCCATCCTCGATCGGGACCGCGGTCGGGCCATCGTTTTCCGCTTCGTCGTGGTCGCCGAGCGCGTCTTCCGCACCCTCCTGCGCCTGGAAGCGGAGTTCGAAGCTTACCGCCGGGTCCTGGAACGCGGTGATCGCCGAGTATGGGATCACCAGCTTCGACGGCACCTGGTTGAAGCTGAGCCCGATCGAGAAGCGCTCGTCGTCGACGATGAGGTCCCAGTAGCGGTTCTGCATGACGATCGTCATCTCGTCCGGAAAACGCTCGATCAGCCGCTTGGGGATGTCGACTCCCGGCGCCTGCGTCTTGAAGGTGATGTAGAAATGATGCTCGCCGGGAAGCCCACCAGCCTCCGCGACCGAACCGAGCACGCGGCCGACCACGGCACGCAGGGCTTCTTGTACGATCTCGTCGTACGGAATCAGGCTATCGGGCAGTCCATCGGTCATATCCCTTGGGTAGCGCCATTCGGATGCCGGTCAAGATTGCATGCGTCGTGGCGGACGTTATGGGAGGTGGCATGCGCACCGCCACGATCACCCGCTCCACCGCCGAGACGGCGATCGACGTCACCGTGAACCTCGATGGGACCGGCGTGTACGACGTCGAGACCGGGGTCGGTTTCTTCGATCACATGCTCGAACAATTGTCGCGCCACTCGCTGATCGATATCCGCGTGCGGACCAAGGGCGACCTGCATATCGACGAGCACCACACCGTCGAGGATACCGGGATCGCGATCGGCCAGGCGTTCGCGCAGGCGCTCGGCGATAAACGCGGCATCGCGCGGTACGGCGATGCGCTGTCGCCGATGGACGAGACGCTGACTCGCGTTGCGCTGGATATTTCCGGGCGGCCGTGGCTGGTGTGGAAGGACCTGTTCTCGCAGAAGCGGCTCGGCGGGATGGATACCGAGATGTTCGAGCATTTCTTCCACAGCTTCGCGCAGGCGGCTGGGATCACGCTGCACGTCGAGACGCTGTACGGGTCGAACAACCACCACATCGCCGAGGCGGCGTTCAAGGGCGTCGCGCGCGCGCTGCGGACCGCGATCGAGATCGATCCGCGCAAGGCCGACGCGATCCCGTCGACCAAGGGAATCTTGTGAGCGAGCCGTTTGCGCGGACCGATGCGCCGTTGTGCGTTGTCGTGCTGACCTACGTCGCACCACTGGACGCGATCGATGCGCGGATGAAGGAGCACGTTGCATGGCTCGCCAAGGGCTATGCAGAGGGCGTGTTTCTCGCATCGGGCCGGCAAATTCCACGTACCGGCGGCGTCATCCTGATCCGTGGCGAGAAGGCAGCGGTCGAAGCAGTGGTGGCGACCGATCCGTTCGTGAGCAGCGGACTTGCAACGGCCGAGATCACCGCGTTCACCGCGAGCATGGTTCTGCCCGGGATTGCGGAGTTGCTGGCGTGACGCTTGCCCTGATCGATTACGGTGCGGGGAACCTACATTCGGTCGAGAACGCGTTGCGGACGGCTGGGTGTGTCGATCTGATCGTGACTTCGGACGCGGATGTCGTTGCGAAGGCTGACCGGATCGTGCTGCCGGGCGTGGGCGCGTATGGGGCTTGCGCGGCGGCTTTGCGTGCGGTGCCGGGAATGGTCGAGGCGCTGAACCGGCGGGTTCGCGACGAGGGTACGCCGTTTCTCGGGATCTGCGTCGGCATGCAGTTGATGGCCGATGCGGGCGAGGAGATGGGGACTCATGCCGGGCTCGGCTGGGTTCCGGGACGCGTGCGCAGGCTTGAGCCGGGGACGATGGAGGCGAAGGTGCCGCATATGGGGTGGAACGACGTCGTTCCGTCCGTCGCGCATCCGCTGATCGAGCCGGGCGAGGCGTATTTCCTCCATAGCTTTGCGTTCGAAGGCGCCGACGTGCTCGCAACGACCGACCATGCCGGTGCGGTCACCGCGGCGATCGGTCGCGATACGATGATCGGCGTGCAGTTTCATCCCGAGAAGAGCCAGCGCTATGGCCTGGCCTTGCTCGAACGATTCCTGGAGTGGCGGCCGTGAGCCTGATTATCTTTCCTGCGATCGACCTCAAGGCGGGTCAGGTGGTGCGTCTCGCCGAGGGCGATATGGACCGGGCGACCGTCTATGGCGACGATCCGGCGGCGCAGGCTATGCTGTTCGCCGAGGCGGGTGCGGAGCATCTGCACGTGGTCGATCTCGACGGCGCGTTCGCGGGGGCTTCGGTCAACGGCGACGCGGTGCGGTCGATCGTGGCGCAGTTTCCGGGGCATGTGCAGCTTGGCGGCGGTATCCGGACGCGGGCTAGCGTCGAGGGCTGGTTCGACCTGGGCGTGTCGCGCGTCGTGATCGGGACGGCGGCGCTGGAGGACCCCGAGTTCGTGCGCGGCGTGGCGAAGGATTTCCCCGGGGGGATCGTGGTCGCGGTCGACGCGAAGGACGGCATGGTCGCGACCAAGGGTTGGGCGGACGTGTCGACCACGAGCGCGGTCGATCTCGCGCGGCGGTTCGAGGATGCGGGGGTGGCGTCGTTGCTGTTCACCGATGTCGGGCGCGACGGGATGCTGAAGGGGTGCAACGTCGATGCGACGGTCGATCTGGCGCGGTCGGTCGATATTCCCGTGATCGCTAGTGGCGGGGTGAAGGGCATTGCCGAGATCCACGTTCTGGCTTTGCATGTGCGGGACGGGGTCGAGGGCGTGATTACCGGGCGGGCTTTGTACGACGGGCGGCTCGATCTCGCAGCGGCGATGAGCGTGGCGAAGGCAGCAGGATGATTCACGCGGAGACGCGGAGACGCGGAGATAGTGTTCTCGCGCAGAGCTGCGGAGGACGCAGAGCCACTTGTGGCGCCGCAGGCAGAAATTTGTTCACGCAAAGGCGCAAAGGCGCGAAGAGTGAGCAGAAGTCTAACCTTCTTACTCTTCGCGCCTTTGCGCCTTTGCGTGAATCATTCTCAGCGGCTTTGCCGCGTCTCCGCGTCTCCGCGTCTCCGCGTGAACCATTTTTGCGGTGCAGCGCATGACGGTCCGCGCACGCGTCATTCCGTGTCTCGACGTTGCCGATGGGCGCGTCGTGAAGGGCGTGAACTTCGTCGAACTGCGCGATGCGGGCGATCCGGTCGAGCAGGCGCGGGCGTATGATGCCGCCGGGGCCGACGAATTGTGCTTCCTCGATATCGGTGCCTCCCACGAAGGCCGGGGGACGATCCTCGATGTCGTGAGGCGGACCGCGGCGGTATGCTTCATGCCGTTGACGGTCGGCGGCGGGGTGCGGTCGGCGGACGATGCGCGCGCGCTGTTGCTGGCGGGGGCGGACAAGGTGGCGGTCAATTCGGCGGCGGTCGAGCGGCCGGAACTGGTCGCGGATATCGCCGAGCGATTCGGCAGCCAGTGCTGCGTCGCGAGTGTCGATGCGCGGCGGTCGGGCGAAGGCTGGGAAGTGTTCACGCATGGCGGCCGCCGCGCTACCGGGATCGATGCGATCGCGCATGCGCTTAAGCTCGCCGAACTGGGTGCAGGCGAGTTGCTCGTCACGTCGATGGACCGTGACGGAACGCGGAGTGGCTACGACCTCGAGCTGATCCGGGCGATTTCGGACCGCGTCAGCGTACCGGTGGTGGCAAGCGGCGGGGTCGGCGGGCTCGACGACCTGGTCGCAGGGATCCGCGACGGGCATGCGAGCGCGGTGCTGGCGGCGTCGATCTTCCATTTCGGGCAGGCGTCGATCGGTGACGCGCATGCCGCGCTGGCGGCAGCCGGGATTCCGGTGCGGACGCCCGTTCGTTCGGCGGCCTGAGCGCATGCCCGCGCTTGCCGTTCTTTCGGTCCAGTCCGGGCATAGCGGCGTCGTCCACCCGCGCACCGGGCCCGAACTGTCGGACATTGCGCTGTTCGGGTTTGCGGCGATCGGCGTGTGGCTCGTGCGGCGAGCACTGCGCAAGCGGTTCGCGAAGACCAAACCGCCCGCAGAGGATTGACCCGCCCTCCCCGCTGCGTCAGCAAGCAGCGCATGGACCCCGTATTCGACCGCCTCGAAGCCACCATCCGCGCGCGTCGCGATGCGCCCGCCGATACCTCCTATACCGCGAACCTGTTCGCCAAGGGTCGCCCGAAGATCGCGCAGAAGCTCGGCGAGGAAGCCGTCGAAACAGTGATCGCAGCGTGCTCGGGCGACGAGGCGAGCATCGTGCCCGAAGCGGCGGACTTGATGTTCCATCTGGCGGTGTTGCTGGCGGATGCAGGGTTGAGTCTCGACGACGTGCGCGCCGAGCTGGAGCGGCGCGAGGGCGTTGGCGGCCTGGTCGAGAAGGCCGGGCGGACTGGCTGACCTGCCCCCCTTCCGCTTGCGGGAGGGGTCGGGGGAGGGCATGACGCACATGCTCCGCCGGGATCGGGATGGCCCAGCCCCTCCCCTAACCCCTCCCGCAAGCGGGAGGGGAATATATGCCGATCGACGCCACCCAGCCTTACGACGACCAGAACATCTTCGCGAAAATCCTGCGCGGCGAGATTCCGTCGAAGCGGGTCTATGACGACGACTTCGCGATCGCGTTCCACGACATCAACCCGCAGGCGCCGACGCATCTGCTCGTGATCCCCAAGGGCGCGTACGTGTCCTGGGATGACTTCTCGGCGCGCGCGTCCGATGCGGAGATCGCCGGCTTCATCCGTGCGGTCGGCGAAGTGGCGCGTGCGGCGGGGCTGGTCGAACCGGGCTATCGCCTGCTCGCGAACATCGGCCAGGACGGACACCAGGAGGTGCCGCATCTGCACGTTCATGTCTTCGGCGGGCGCCCGTTCGGGCCGATGCTGGCGCGATAGGGCAGCTTCACCGCACTAAAGGATTGCACGTAATAAAATTGCCATTAGGCTCGGGTGCTTGAGCAAGGGGGCCTTTTGACCCGGCCCCCGCTATCCCCGGGGGACACCGCGTTGATTTTTGGTCGCGTAAAATCGCTGGACGCCATTCTGGCGACGGCAGAGAAAAAGGGGTTGGCGCGAACGCTCAGCGCGTTTCAGCTGACCCTGCTGGGCGTCGGCGCGGTGATCGGCACGGGTATCTTCGTGCTGACGTCCGAAGCCGCGCAGAAAGCCGGCCCGGGCATGTTGCTGAGCTTCGTCGTCGCAGGCTTCGTCTGTGCGGTGGCGGCGCTGTGCTATTCCGAACTCGCGTCGATGGTGCCGGTGTCGGGCTCCGCCTATACCTATACCTACGCGGTGACGGGTGAGTTGCTCGCCTGGATGGTCGGCTGGGCGCTGATCCTCGAATATGCGGTCGGCGCGAGCGCGGTCGCGGTCGGCTGGTCGAACCATCTCGCCGGGCTGCTCGACGGGATCGGCTTCCACATCCCCAACGGGTTGCGCAACGCCGACGCGCTGATGGCGCACGTCCAGGTCGCGTTCGGTGCGACGCCCAACGTCGATCTGCAGACCGCGATGACGGTCGGCGGCTTCATGAACCTGCCCGCGGTGATCATCATCGGCCTCGTCACGTGGCTGCTGGTGGTCGGCACGACCGAGAGCGCGCGCGTCAACGCGGTGCTGGTGCTGATCAAGATCGCCGCGCTGACCGCGTTCATCGCGCTGACGATTCCCGTGCTCCAGGCGGATAATTTCCACCCCTTCCTGCCCTACGGCGTCGGCAATCCGCTGAGCTCGTCGGGCGTCGGCGTGCTCGGTGCGGCGGCGTCGATCTTCTTCGCCTATGTCGGGTTCGATGCAGTCTCTACGGCTGCGGAGGAGACCAAGAACCCGCAGCGCAACGTACCGATCGGGCTGATCGCCAGCCTCGGCATCTGTACGCTGTTCTACCTGCTGGTCGCATCGGGCGCGATCGGTGCGATCGGCGCGAACCCGGTGACGACCGCCGATGGCGGTATCCTGGCACCGGGCTCGGCCGAGATGGCCGGGCGCTGCGCGGCCATCGTCGCAGGGGGCGCGATGGAGCCATTGGTCTGCTCGAAGGAAGCGCTCGTCCATGTGCTTCAGGTCATCAACTGGCCGATCATGGGTCGCCTAGTGGGTCTCGCCGCGGTGCTGGCGCTGCCGTCGGTCGTGCTGATGATGATGTTCGGCCAGACCCGCGTGTTCTTCACGATGGCGCGTGACGGGCTGTTGCCGGCGCGGCTCGCGTCGATCCATCCGAAGTTCCGCACGCCGCATGTCGTCACGATCGTGACGGGTATCGCCGCGGCGATCGCGGCGGCGATCCTGCCAGTCGGCAAGCTCGCCGATTATTCCAACGCGGGCACGCTGTTCGCGTTCATGATGGTGGCGATTTCCGTGATGGTGCTGCGCAAGACCGACCCCGGCCGCAAGCGTCCGTTCCGCACACCGGCGGTGTACATCGTCGCGCCGCTGGCGATCATCGGCTGCATCGGGCTGTATCTGTCGCTGCCGCTGACCGCCAAGCTGGTCCTGCCGGGCTGGGGCGCGATCGGGTTGGCGATCTACTTCCTCTACAGCCGCTCGCGCAGCCATGTCGGGCTGGGTATCGATGTCGACGACGTCGATACCGCGGCGCCGGGCAGCCACTGATCGAGCCCAAGAAAAAAGGGCCGCGGGAGGAAACTCCCGCGACCCTTTTTTTATGCCTTCAACCAACTCGTCATCCCCGCGCAGGCGGGGATCCATATCCTCAGCAGTTCGCGACTCTGTCGCGAGGCCAGCCAGTATGGGTTCCCGCCTTCGCGGGAATGACGGCGTGGTTGCCTCAGCCGATATGCTTGGCGGCGAGTGCCTTCATGTCGACCATCGGGCGGGCGCCGACATGGCTGATGATCTCGGCCGCGCAGACCGCACCGAGCTTCAGCGACGCCTGCAGGTCGTAGCCCTGCGCCTGACCGTGGAGGAAGCCCGCCGCGAACAGATCGCCCGCGCCGGTGGTGTCGACGACCTTGGCGATCGGCTCGGCCTTGACCTCGGCGCGGTTGCCGTTCTGAAGCGCGCAGGCGCCGTGCTCGCCGCGGGTGACGACCAAAGTCGGGACCTGTGCCGAGATCTTGGCGACCGCTGCATCGAAGTCTTCCGTCTTTGCGAGCGCGGCGAGTTCGCCTTCGTTGGCGAACAGGATGTCGATCAGGCCGTCCGACAGCAGCTGGCGGAAATCGCCGCCGTGGCGCGAGATGCAGAACACGTCGCTGAGCGTGAACGCGACTTTCCGCCCTGCATCGCGGGCGCAATCGATCGCGGCGCGCATCGCGGCGCGCGGCTCCTCGGGATCCCAGAGATAGCCTTCGAGATACAGGATCGCGCTGTCGGCGATCATCGCGGTGTCGATCGCGGCAGCGGGCAGGAACTGGCCCGCGCCGAGGAAGGTGTTCATCGTGCGCTGGCCGTCGGGCGTGACGAAGATTAGGCAGCGGCCGGTGGTCGGGTCGCCGGCGCGGACCGGCGTGGCGAACTCGATGCCAATGCTGCGGACGTCATGCGCGAAGACCTGGCCGAGCTGGTCGTCGGCGACCTGGCCGATGAACCCGCACTTGCCGCCAAGCGCGGCGATGCCGGCGACGGTGTTGGCAGCCGAGCCGCCGGAGATTTCCATGCCCGGGCCCATCTTGGCGTAGAGCGCGTCGGCTTCCTCCGACGAGAACATGAGCTGCATCGAGCCCTTGGCGACGCCGATCTCTTCGATGAACGCGTCATCGGCGGTGCTGAGGATGTCGACGATGGCATTGCCGATCGCGACGACGTCGTAGGTGGGAGCGTCGGTGGTGGGGGTGGACAAGGGGAAGTCTCCGGGCGGACGGGAAAGCGTTGCCGTAAATCGCGGAAGGGATTGGCGCAACCGGCGCGGCACGCGTGGCCGCGACCAGAGGCACACGCCAAGACCTCACGCGAAACCCGGGTCCCTGCTGGGGCTGAAGGTCAGGCGGTATCTCGGGAGACCCGAGATACCCGACGCAATCAGCCGTCCAGGATCGCGACGGCGCGAGTCCAGCCCGCCGACGCAGCGCGAATCTTGACCGGAAAGCAGGCGATCGTGAATCCGGTCGCTGGCAGTTGTTCGAGATTGTGCAGCTTCTCGATGTGACAATAGCCGATGTCACGCCCGGCCTTGTGACCTTCCCAGATCAGCGTCGCATCACCGCTCTCGGCATATCGGGCGGCGGTATGCACGAACGGCGCGTCCCAGCTCCAGGCATCGGTTCCCGTGACGCGAACGCCCCGCTCGGTCAGGTACAGCGTGGCGTCGCGTCCCATGCCACACCCCGACGCAACATAATCGTCGTGCCCGAACCGCATGCCCGCACGCGTGTTGACGACGACGATCTCCAGCGGCGACAGCGTGTGCCCGATCCTCTGCAGTTCCGCCTCGACGTCGGCAGCGCTGACGACATAGCCATCGGGGAAATGCCGGAAATCCAGCTTCACGCCGGATTGGAAGCACCAGTCGAGCGGAACCTCGTCGATCGTGATCGCCCGCTTCCCGCCATCCATCGTCGAGGCATAATGATACGGCGCATCGAGATGCGTGCCGTTATGCGTGATGAGCGTCACGCGCTCGATCGCCCAGGCCTCGCCATCTGGCAGGTCTGTAGCCTGCAACCCCGGAAAGAACCCGAGCAGGCCGGGTATCGACGCCTTGTGATCGATATACTCGATATGAGGACCGTGACCGGGAGGGTCCGACAGCACGTCGTTCTCCAGGAATACCGACAGATCGACGATCGTACGTGGCATGATGGTCTCCGTTCGGTCGCTATCGTGACGCGGGCTATCCTGCGCAGTGGCAGGGTAGGTCCATGCCCAAACTGGTGCCGGATCGGGCCGATGTTTGCTAGTCTTCGTGGATCCAGGATCGGTGGCTCGCCGTGTTCGCGGAACTGGTTATCCGTTAGTCGCGGGAGTCGCGCTGCCGAAAGCCGCGTTGACCTTCGCGCGACCGCGCGTCATCCCGAGCCGATGCTCCGTGCCCTCCTGCTTTCGCTTGGCCAGCTTACCGATCCGCCGGTGCTGCGCGTGTTCGTCAAGTCGATGATCGTCACGCTGCTCGTCTTCGCGCTGCTAGGCGTCGGCACGTGGTGGGGAACGCAAGCCGTACTGGCCGCGTGGCTCGACTGGCACGCCGACGGACTCGCCGCGGCGTTCGCGCTGTTCGTCACGATCCTCGCGCTATGGCTGCTGTTCCGCGCGGTCGCGATCGCGGTCGTCGGGATCTTCGCGGATGAAGTCGTCGAAGCGGTCGAGGCACGCCATTACCCGGACGCGCTGAAGACCGCCCGCCCCGTCGCGTTGGCGCGCAGTTTAGCAATGGGGCTCCGCTCGGCCGCCCGCGTCGTGCTCGTCAACCTGGTGATGCTGCCGGTCTACATCGCGCTGCTCGTCACCGGGGTCGGCACGGCGGCGGCGTTCTTCGTGGTCAATGGCTGGCTGCTCGGGCGCGATCTGGGGGACATGGTCGCGGCTAGGCATATGGATGCGGCGGCGATGCGGGGCTGGCGTGCGACGACCAAGGGGAGCCGGTTCGTGCTGGGGCTTGCGAACACCGGGCTGTTCGTGGTTCCGGTCCTCAACATCGCCGCGCCCGTGCTGGGGGCCGCGATGGCGACGCACTACTTCCACACCCAATATTCCCGCACCCCGTATTCCCGCAAAGGCCGATCATGACGCGACTGACGACGATAGGCATCGCTCTTGCACTCGGCGGCGGGCTGGCGGGGTGCGCGGCACCCGTGGCCAAGCCCGCGGTCGGCCGCCCGGCGATCCCCTATACGAGCGTCGGACTCGAGCGCGTGCTAGGCCAGGACGCCGCCGGCCTGACCAAATTGTTCGGCCAGCCCGACGCCGACGTCCGCGAAGGCAGCGCGCGCAAACTCCAGTTCCAGAGCGGGATCTGCGTGCTCGACGCGTATCTCTACCCCAAGGGATCGGACGCCCCCCGCGTCACCTATCTCGACGCACGCGAACCCGACGGCAGCACGATCGACCGCGCGAGTTGCGTGGCGGCGCTGACCCGGCGCGAGGGGGGCAAATAGCGTTAGAAAGCGCCGCAATACGAACAGCGCCAAAAGTCGATAAAAGAGGGCGCTGTCGATTTTGAGAGCAATGAACGGGATGCCGACGCTCACCGAGCGCGCCAGGATGGCGGCTGCACTGTAGGAGTTCGGCATGTCGTTTCGCGTACTGGGAATTGATCCGGACCAGTTTAGCCACCTCTACGAACTGGCCGATGACGATTTGGCGGCCGCCGGGGCAAAGCGGTATGTCGTGAATGCAAAACCCGGTTTTCCTGACCGCGTCGAAGTCCGCGATATGGAGATCGGCGAGTGTGCCATCCTGCTCAACTACGAGCATCAGCCAGCCGACACGCCATATAGGTCGCGGCACGCCATCTTCGTTCGCCAGGGCGCAAAGGTCGCGCTGGACATGATCGATGCCATTCCAGAGGTGATCCGCATTCGGCCCATCTCGCTGCGTGCCTTCAATGAGCAGGGGGAGATGGTAGACGCCGACCTATCGGACGGTGAAGTCCTGGTTCCGCTGATCGAACGCTTCTTCAGCGATCCCGACGTCGCATATCTGCACGCGCATTACGCGAAACGAGGGTGTTACGCCGCTCGTATCATTCGGGCCTGACCTTCTCGATCGAGGATCACGGTCTGCAAAACGACTAACGCCCCTTGGCGCTGGAAAGCCGCCTCTCCGCTGCCCTCCCCTCCGCCGACAGGCCGATAACCAGGCTTGCACTGGCTACGATATATGACCCCACTCCGCGACGACGGTGCGGTCGTGCTCCAGGGTCGCGATCCGCGCGTGCTCGCTGTGGCAGCGCGCCAAGTCCAGCCGGCGGAGCCCCCAGATTGCCGCCCCCCGAACCACCGGAGACGCGTCGGCCAACAGCTTTACGACGAGTTCGACCAATGCCTGATCGCCGCTGTTGCCGGCTGCGATCAGGGCGTTGCGGACCATCCGGTCGCGGCCGATGCGCTTGATCGGGGAGCCCGCGAAGACCTGGCGGAAGCTGGCGTCGTCGAGCGCCAGGATGTCGGCGAGTTCGGGCGCGACCAGTTCGGCGCGAGGATGGAAGGCGAGGCTCGCGTTGGCGGCGGCAGCGAACTTGTTCCAGGGGCACACCGCCAGGCAATCGTCGCAGCCGTAGATGCGGTTGCCGATCGCGGCGCGGAATTCGTGCGGGATCGGGCCGGCATGCTCGATCGTCAGGTACGAGATGCAGCGACGGGCATCGAGCTGGTACGGCCGTGGGAAGGCGTCGGTCGGGCACGCGGTCTGGCACGCGTCGCAACTACCGCAGGTGTCCACGCCGCCGCGGTCCGGTTCCAGATCGAGCGTCGTGTAGATCGCGCCGAGGAACAGCCAGCTGCCATGCTCGCGGCTGACCAGATTGGTGTGCTTGCCCTGCCAGCCCAGCCCGGCGGCTTCGGCGAGCGGCTTTTCCATCACCGGCGCGGTGTCGACGAACACCTTCAAGTCGAACGGCGGCAGGTCGCGCCCCGCTTCCGCCGCCAGCCAGCGCCCGAGCGCCTTCAGCTGCCGCTTCACGACATCGTGATAATCAGGGCCCTGCGCATAGACCGAGATGCGCCCTACCCCGCCCTCGTCCGCCAAGCGCAACGGATCGTCCTTAGGCGCATAGCTCATGCCGAGCGCAATGACGCTGCGGACCTCGGGCCACAGGCCGGCGGGACTTTCGCGGTGGTGCTTGCGCTCCTCCATCCAGATCATGTCGCCGTGACGCCCATCCGCCAGCCATTGGTGGAGCCGTTCGCTCGCGAGCGGCGCCGCGTCCGCATGTGCGATTCCGCACGCGACGAAGCCGAGTTCCGCCGCTTTGGCCTTGAGCCTGTGTTCCAGCTTGTCTTGCGCCACGTCCGCCCGCTACCACGACGCCACCCTCGGGAGGAAGATTGCGCGTGAACGATGAATGGGCGGTCACCGCGAGCGGGATCGTGAAGCGATTCGGCGACCGGCGCGTGGTCGACGGGGTGGACATGATGGTACCGCGCGGGTCGGTGTACGGCGTGCTCGGCCCCAACGGCGCGGGCAAGACGACGACGCTGCGCATGCTACTCGGGATCATCGAGCCCGACGAGGGTAGCCGCACGCTGCTCGGCTACGACAACCCGCGCGATGCGAGCGACCGGGTCGGCTATCTTCCCGAGGAGCGCGGGCTGTATCCGGCGATGAAGGCGCGCGAGGCGATCGCATTCCTGGGGGCTCTGCGCGGGCTAGACTGGAAGACCGGCCGCGAACGGGCGGTGGTGCTGATGGAGGCGGCTGGCCTTGGCCATGCGGTCGACGAGAAGATCCGGAAACTGTCGAAGGGCATGGCGCAGTTGGTGCAGCTGCTCGGCTCGGTGGTGCATCAACCTGACCTTCTGGTGCTCGACGAGCCGTTTTCTGGGCTAGATCCGGTCAACCAGGAGCGGCTCGAGAAGCTGATCCTCAACGAGCGCGATCGCGGCGCGACGATCCTGTTCTCGACGCATATCATGAGCCATGCCGAGCGCTTGTGTGACCGCCTCGCGATCATTGCCGGCGGCAAGCGGCGCTTCGAAGGTACCGTAGCAGACGCGCGAGGCATATTGCCGCAACGCGTCCACTACACGCCACACCGCCCCGATCCGGCGATCCGCGGCGTCTTGCCGGGGGATGCGGTGCAGGACGGGAATAGCTGGCGGTTCGAGCTGCCGAACGAGGGGATCGAGAGCTTGCTCGTGAGACTGATCGACGCTGGGTACGGGATTTCGGGGCTGTCGATCGAGCGGCCCGGCTTGCACGAGGCGTTCGTCCGGATCGTCGGTCAGCACGGTGATGTACCTGTGGAGAAGGCAGCATGAGCCGTTTCCGTCGCACCCTCCGCCAGACGTTCACGATCGCGCGCCGCGACTTCATCGCCACGGTGTTCACGCCGATCTTCCTGCTGTTCCTGTTCGCGCCGGTCATCATGGGATCGTTCGGCGCGATCGGCGGGATGGGCGCGGCGAGCGTCAGCGGCGGCGCGCAGGACAAGACGCGGATCATCGCGATCGTCCCCGCTGCGACAACGCGGCCAATCGCCGAGGCCGATACACGGCTGCGCGGCATGTTCCGCGATGACGAGGCCCCGCCGGAGCTGACCACCGTCGCGCCCTCGGCCGACCCGGCGGCGCAAGCGCGCGCGGCGTTCGAGACGAAGGATATCGATGCGTCCGCGGTGCTGTACGGCCCGCTAGATGCGCCGCAGATCCTGTACGGGCCGCGCGGGAAGCGCTCGGCGGACTATCTCGGGTTGCTCGCACAGACGACGCTCGCCGCGCGGAAGCTTGGCGGCACGCTGCCGACGATCGCCGCGACCAAGACGCAGATCACGCGCTCGACCACTTCGGTCGGTGGGCAGCACCAGTCGGCGTTCTTCGCGGTGTTCGGGATATTCTTCCTGACGCTATTCCTGTCGGGGCAGGTCGTCGGCACGATGGCCGAGGAGCGCAACAACAAGGTGATCGAGGTGCTCGCCGCCGCGGTGCCGCTGGAATCGGTGTTCTTCGGCAAGCTGATCGGGATGTTCGGCGTCGCGGTGCTGTTCGTCGCGTTCTGGGGCACCGTCGTTACGCAGATCACGTCGCTGATGCCCGCCGCCGCGGCGGTGGCGCTGGGGGACCTGACGCCCGCGGTCGGCGCACCGATGTTCGCGCTGCTGTTCGCGGCGTATTTCAGCATGGCGTATCTGCTGCTCGGGTCGGTGTTCCTCGGCGTCGGCGCGCAGGCGACGACGATGCGCGAAATCCAGATGCTGTCGTTGCCGATCACGATCCTTCAGGTTGCGATGTTCGGGCTGTCGTCGGCAGCGGCATCGCGGCCGGGCAGCTGGATCGCCACCGCCGCCGAACTGTTCCCGCTGTCGTCGCCATTCGCAATGGCCGGGCATGCAGCGAACTCGCCGGAATTGTGGCCGCACGTCGCGGCACTTGCTTGGCAGGCCTTGTGGGTGACGATCTTCATCACCGTCGGCGCGAGGCTGTTCCGCCGCGGCGTGCTGCAATCAGGGAGTGCCCGGCCGTTCTGGCGGCGCAAGGCCAAGGCAGTCGCTTAACCGTTCTCCTGCGAACGCAGGAGCCCAGGACCGCGAGGGATGGCGTTTGTTACCCTGGACTCCTGCGTTCGCAGGAGAACCGCGTCTATTGACATAAGTGTCAGCAAAGCCTCTCCTGTGGCAAAATATGGGAGAGAGACGATGGCGACTCTGGCAAGAGACGTGGTGCAACAGACCGTCGATCCGCTCGATGTGAGCCGCGCCGACCTCTACCGCGACGACCTCTGGCAGGCGCCGTTCGCCCGGCTCCGCGCCGAATCCCCCGTCCATTACGTCGAGCACTCCGACTACGGCCCCTATTGGTCGGTCTCGACCTACAAAGGGATCGTCGAGGTCGAGTCGCTCCCCGATCTCTACTCCTCAGAGGCCGGCGGGATCACGATCGCCGATTTCATCGCCGAGCGCGACGTATCGATGCCGATGTTCATCGCGCGCGACCGCCCCGTGCATACCGGCCAGCGCCGCACCGTCGCACCCGCCTTCACCCCCAGCGAGATGACTCGGATGTCAGGCGATATCCGCAGGCGGACCGCCGACATGCTCGACAGCCTGCCGTGGAACACCCCGTTCGACTGGGTCGACACGGTCGCGATCGAACTGACCACGCAGATGCTTGCGATCCTGTTCGACTTCCCCTGGGCGGACCGGCGGAAACTGACGTTGTGGTCGGACTGGGCGGGCGATATCGAGATCGTAAAGAACGAGGAGCTGCGCGGTCAGCGGCTCGCATACATGTTCGAATGCGGATCGTATTTCAAAGGCTTGTGGGACGCGAAGATCGACAAGGATCCGACGCCCGACCTGATCTCGATGATGATCCATTCGGACGCGATGAGCCACATGGATCATAACGAGTTCATCGGGAACCTCATCCTTCTGATCGTCGGCGGCAACGACACGACGCGCAATTCGATGTCCGCACTCGCCTACGGCCTCGACAAGTTCCCGAAATCGCGCGCGAAGCTGGAGGCGGACCCGACGCTGATCCCCAACGCGGTCAGCGAAATCCTGCGCTGGCAAACCCCGCTCGCGCACATGCGCCGCACCGCGACGGCGGACACGGAATTGATGGGGCAGCAGATCAAGGCCGGCGACAAGCTCGCGCTCTGGTACATCTCGGCGAACCGCGACGAGAGCGTGTTCGGCGCCGATGCGGACGTGATCGTGGTGGATCGGCCGAACGCACGGCGGCATCTGGCGTTCGGGCACGGCATCCACCGCTGCGTCGGCGCGCGGCTGGCGGAGATGCAGATCGCAATTTTGCTGGAGGAGATGGCCGCCCGCCGCATGCGGATCAACGTGCTCGCCGAGCCGACGCGCGTCGCTGCGTGCTTCGTCCACGGCTATCGCACGCTGCCGGTGGAGATCAGCAAATATTGACGTCCCCCGTCATCCTGGGCTCGACCCAGGATCCAGAGCCCCGCACGGCCCGCCTGATACTCTGGATCCTGACTTTCGTCAGGATGACAGGGTGTTTCGACCGCATCCTGTTCGCCGACGGAATCGTACTTATATCATGACCATGACCCATGCCTCTTCAGACCGCCGCGCTTTCCTCACGCTTGCCGGAGCGGGCGTCGCCGGCTTCGCGCTCTGGGGATGCACGTCGCAACCCGCGCAGGCTGCCGAGCGGTTCGAGGTGACGCTGACCGACGCGCAGTGGCGCAAAAAGCTGCCGCCCGACGCCTATGATACGCTGCGCAAGGAGGGCACCGAGCGGCCTTATTCGAGCCCGCTTAATGGCGAACATCGCGCGGGGATCTTCTCGTGCGGCGGATGTGCGTTGCCGAACTTCTCGTCGAAGACCAAGTTCGAGAGCGGGACGGGTTGGCCGAGCTTCTGGCAGCCGTTGCCGAACGCAGTGCGGACTCGGGTGGATTCGACGATGGGGATAGGGCGGACCGAGGTTCATTGCCGCCGATGCGGCGGGCATTTGGGCCATGTGTTCGATGATGGGCCCAAGCCTACGGGGAAGCGTTACTGCATGAACGGCGATGCGCTGACGTTCAGGGCTGCTTGAGGGGTGCAGTTGAACGTGTGCGGCGCGTAACACTGCCGAAAATTCGTTTCCCCGCGAAGGCGGGGATCCAGACTAGGCTCCCGCCTTCGCGGGAGAACAAGAAGCTAGCAGATCGGTGCTCGGCCTTATGGCACCTCCCCGGCGGAGGCCGGGATCCAGTTGGGCGGCGTCGCTAACGAAGGTGGCGAGCTGTTACTGCGACCTTTCCAACTAGGCCCCGGCCTTCGCCGGGGAGGTCGCCTAATTAGACTGTCGGGGAACGATCAGTAGCAAAGCTTTAGATGGAGAGCGTGGACTGTCGATGACGTCAGGCTACCATCAAAGAGACAAACCTCAGTTCGCCTCGTTCACCAGCGTGAAGATGCCGCGGGGATCGGTCGGGCCGTGCTGGATCGTCGCAAGCTGCGTAGCGTTGGCGCGCTGAGTTGCGGAGACAGTGCGGCTCGCCATCTGGAACGAAGGCTGCGCCGGCGCATCGAACGTATCGCCAGCAGGTGCGTGGCCCGAATAGATGAAGCCCTTGGTCGGATACGCCGAGGTGCCGAGGTCGCCCTGCGGGCCGTACCAGACCTTGACCATGCTCCAGTCACCGGCTGGCGAGACGTCGACCGCACGGACGTTGGTCTCGATCGCGCCGGGGCGCGACCAGTTGGCATGCGTAAGGAGGACTTCGCGGTCGCTGACGACCTTCGAGACCATCGCGACATGGCCGACGCGCATCCGCGAGGTCGGCGAGAAGGCGAGGACCGAGCCGGCCTTCGGGGTGTGGCCACGCTCGTAGCGACCCTCGGCCTGGCTCCACCAGGTGTTGGCGTTGCCGCGGATTTCGATCCCCGACACCGAGCGAGCGAACGTCACGCACTGCCAGAACTGAGCCGCAGCAGGGGTGGCCGTCATCAGGCCGCACGATACCACCAGCGCAAAACGCGCTGCTAACGCCTTGAAATTCATCGAGACCCCCCGGCCAAAACCCGTTTGTCGCATTCTGGCTACGGGAGGTTCGATTTAATTGGAACCCGTGCGGGAACCATATCCGACGAAGCGTGTTACCGCGCCGACCAACGCCCCGAATGGGCACTCAAGGCGGCTCAGTTCATGAGTTTCCAACCGGTTATGCGGTCCACGGTGACCTGTGTGACTGCGTGATAGCCCGGCCGCACCTTGCCGTAGATATCCATTGCGAGCTTGTGGCCCCAGTCGCCCGAGTCCATCATCTGCTGGAACAGCGGCGCGACGAACTTGCGCCTGCCCTGCGACGTCAGGAACTGTTCGGCCGAGGCGTCGGCGGGCGCATAGTGATTGGCGAGCGCGAGTTGCAGCCAGGCGAAGCGGATCTCGGCATTGCCCGTCGTGTTCCAGCCGAACGCGGTATCGAGCGTCTTCAACCGCTCGGTCGGGAGTTTGCGCGGCAATTGCGTGATGAAGCGCGTGATCTCCTGCGTTGTAGCCTTGCCGGGCACGCCCGAGACGGGACCGCCAGCCGCATACACCTTGGCCGCCGCATCGACCGCGGGGAATGCGGCGGACGTCACATGCACCGCGTTCGCGGGGATGCCGGAGCTGTAGACCCACGCATCGACGCCGATCGTCTTGGCTTCGGCGGGGGTCAACAACTTCGATTTCAGGTCGACGAGGAAGCCGGCGCTGGTCTGCGGTTGGAAGGCGTGGCGGTCGAAATAGCTGCGGAGATACGCGTCCCACCGTGCGCGGCCGACCTGCTTCTCGATCGTGCGGAGGAAGGCGGCGCCCTTGTCGTAGGCGATCTGCGTCATGCCGTCGTCGGGATCGCGCGCAGCGTCGAGGTCTAGGTGGAGCTGCGTGTCCTTCGCGGCGGGGCCACCGGCGTCCTTCACCGCGGCGAGCATGTCGGTCCAGGCGAGGTCGGCTTCCATGTCGGCGCGGCGCTTGCCGTAGAGCGCCTCCATGATCCGGTTCTCGAAATAGCTGGTGAAGCCTTCGTTGAGCCAGAAATCGTCCCAGGTCGCGTTGGTCACGAGGTTGCCCGACCAGCTGTGCGCGAGTTCGTGCGCGATCAGCGATACGAGGCTGCGGTCGCCGGCGATCGCGGTCGGCGTGGCGAAGGTGAGCGTCGGGTTCTCCATGCCGCCGAACGGGAACGACGGCGGCAGGACCAGCACGTCGTAGCGGCCCCAGCGATACGGACCGTACAGCCCCTCGGCGGCGGCGACGAACTTCTCGAGCTCGCCGAACTCGTACGCGGCCTTGGGGAGCGTCGCGGGTTCGGCCCAGATGCCGGTGCGCGGGCCGGTCGACTTGAACGCGATGTCGCCGACCGCGAGCGCGATCAAATACGGGGCGACGGGCTTGTCCATCTTGTACTGGAACGTGCAGCGATCGGCAGCGCAGGTCGGCTTGCCGGTCGCGAGCCCGCTCATCACCGCAGTCAACTGCTTGGGAACGGCGATCTTCGCCTCCCAGGTCTGACGGATGCCGGGGGAGTCCTGCGTCGGGATCCAGCTGCGGTTGAGGATCGCCTCACCCTGGCTGAACAGGAACGGCTGTTTCTTGCCCGCGGTCTGCGCGGGGGTCAGCCATTGCAGCGCCTTCGCGTCAGGCGACGAGGCGTAGGCGATGCGGATTTTCTTGGCGCCGTTTAGCGTGACGGTCAGTGGCGCGCCGTGGATCTTGTCGACCGCGCCGACCTCATAGGGAAGCGGCTTGCCAGCCATGTCTGTGATATTGACGATCTTCAGGCCGTTGTCGTCGAGGACGACTTGCTTGGCGCCGGGGGCCGCGAGGACGTCGAGGGTGGCGATGCCGCGGATGACGTGGGTGTCGAAGTCGGCGGCGAGATCGAGCGCGACATGCGTGACGCGCGCCTCGGCGGGGCGGGCATAGCTGTGCGGGTCGTGCGCGTCGGGGGTGGTTAGGACCGGTGCGACCGTCTGCGCAATGGCGGGGGATGCAAGGACGAGACCGAGGGCGGTGGCTAAGGCGGGGATGCGCATGGGAACTCCGATGTCGCCGTTCCTTGATGTCGGGAAGGCCAAGCAGTGGTCCTAACGTGGTGTCCCCGGCGCTGGAAGGGCGAGCCGCGCAATGCCTTCCACCATCCTCGTCATCCTGACGAAAGTCAGGATCCAGAGCCGCGAAGGGCAGCCATCTTTCACTCTGGATCCTGACTTTCGTCAGGATGACGGAGGAAATTGCGCCGGTGTCGTTGCCAGTCTCGCCAACCGCGCCTCATGCTCGACGCGACCGAATGGAAAGCGCGAGAAGAAGAACGCCGAGACGCACGCCAGCACGATGTAGAGGCCGGCGTAGATCAACGTCAGCCGGTCGATCGTCTCCACCGGCACCGTCCCCGGCATAGCCTTGGCCGGGAACCCCGCCATCGCGAGGATCATCCCCGCGAAGAATATCCCGATCCCGCTCGTGCATTTCTGGACGAAGAACGAGCCCGCGAAGAACACGCCTTCGGAGCGCCGCCCCGTCTTGGCCTCCGAATCCTCGACCACGTCCGCCATCATCGACGCGCCGAGGATGAACCCGGTGACGTTCGACGCGGTGCCGAGGATGAAGAACCCGAACAGCATCGGCAGTAGCGTGGACTCGCCGACCTCAGGAAACACGCCGAGCATGCGCAGCCAGTACGGCGACGTGTTGAGCGCCGCGCCGAGCAGTACCGCGCCCATCGCCGCCTTGGGCTTGCTCCCCGTCCTGCCGAGCCGGGGTGCCGCCAGGAACGCGAGGAACACGCCCGAGAACAATGCGATCGTCAGATAGACGAACACCGGACCCTTGAAGCCCCACACATAGGTGTAGAGATAGTTCGACATCGCATAGCTGATGCCCTGAATCGTGTACGCGCAGACCCCCGCCGCCATCAGGATCGCGAACGCGCGGTTCTTCACGGTCTGGCGGAGTTCGGCGAAGGACTCGCGGAGAGTCTGGCGGGCGATCGGCGGGTTCGGCAGATGCCTGATCTCGTGATGCGTGCCGAGCGCGGAGACGAGGATTGCGACGCCGATGAAGATCGCGCCCGCGAGTGCAAAGCCGCCATAGCCCGCGCGGTTGAGCAGGCCGTTCGGGAACGCTGCCGTCGGCGCGAGGAAATACTGGTACGCCGACAACAGCATCAGCAACCCGCCGACCCAGCCGAACAGATAGCGATACGCCATGATCCGCGTCCGCTCGTCATACCCCGAGGTGAGTTCGGGGGTCAGCGCGACCGAGGGGACCTCGTAGCAACTCACCGCGCTGCGCACGATCACCGCCATGACGAACAGCCAGACGAGTGTCTGCGGCTCGGACATCACCGGGGGCGGGTTCCACAGCAGCAGCCAGCCGACCATGATCGGTAGCGCAGACGCGTACATCCACGGGTGCCGACGGCCCCATCTGGTCCGCGTGCGATCGGAAAAGAAGCCCACCGCCGGATCGACGAACGCATCGATCAGCAGCGCCATCATGATGACGAGGCCGACGGTGGCGGACGGCAATCCCACCACCTGGTTGTAGAACAACAGCAGGAACGTCCCGAACCCGGCGTCCTTCACCCCGTACGCGACCGCGCCGAAGCCGTAGCTCGCCATCGTTCCGTTCGAGAGGCGCCGGGCGGGTGCGGTCATGACGCGGCGGTCATTTCAGTTTATCGAGCAGCGCGAACAGCGAGGGTTGCGCGGGGTCCCAGCTTGGCCGCGTGCCGATCGTCATCCCGCCGTCGACGAGGATGTGCGTGCCGGTGATGAAGCTCGCGTCGTCGCTGGCAAGGAACGCGACCGCGGCGGCGATGTCCTCGCTGGTGCCGGGGCGGCGGATCGGCTGTGCGTCGGCGGCGATGTGCGCGATCATCGCGTCGGCCTGCGACGTCTTGGCGGCGTCGAGTTCGAGCGTGCGCGTGAAGATGTTGGTGACGATGAAACCGGGGACGACGGCGTTCACGCGGATCCTGTGCTGCGCGAGATCGGCGGCGGCCTGCTTGGTGAGATGGAGCACGCCGGCCTTGGCGGTGGAATAGGCGGTCGGCGCGTAGCCGGTGCCAAGCGCGGACACCGACGACGTGTTGACGATCGTGCCGCCGCCGCGCTTCGCCATCAGCGGTGCGGCATAGCGGATGCCGAGCGCGACCGAGCGCAGCAGCAGCGCCTGCGTCCGGTCCCAATCCTCGGGCGAAATCTCGCCGATCGGGTCGCGCGAACCGCCCGCGCCGGCGTTGTTGAACAGGATGTCGAGCCCGCCCGCATCGTCGGCGGTCTGCATCAGCGCCTCGATATCGCCGGCCCGGAGCACGTCGGTGCGCTGAAACAGGATCCGCCCGCCGGACGCGTCGGCGATCGCGTGGCCGCCGGTCTCGTCGATGTCGCCGATCAGCACGGTGGCGCCTTCGTCGGCGAGTCGCAGCGCGGTCGCCCGGCCGATGCCGGACGCGCCGCCGGTCACGACGGCACGCTTGCCTGAAAACCTCACACGCTCTCTCCTGCTCTTTTTTGCGAGCATAGTACGGGCTTTGCACTCGTCAATGACGCCTCGTTCGAAAAACGGGTTTGCGGCAAGCGGCGCTCGGCGATACCAAGCGGGCAAACATTCGGAGGATGCGTGATGGATACGACCAACCTGTTCCGGCTCGACGGCCGCGTCGCGCTGATCACCGGCGGCAGCCGCGGGATCGGCAAGATGATCGCCGCCGGCTTCATCGCGCAGGGGGCCAAGGTGTATATCTCGTCGCGGAAAGCCGATGTGTGCGAGGCGGCGGCGGCGGAACTCGGGCCGAACTGCATCGCGCTGCCGCAGGATGTCTCGACGGTGGCGGGGTGCAAGGCGCTCGCCGCGCAGTTCGCCGAGCATGAGTCGCAGCTCGATATCCTCGTCAACAACGCGGGCGCGGCGTGGGGCGTGCCGTTCGAGGAATTTTCGGAGGTCGGCTGGGACAAGGTCATGGACTTGAACGTGAAGTCGCCGTTCTTCCTCACCCAGGCGCTGCATGCGGCGTTGAAGGCGTCGGGATCACGCGAGAAGCCTGCGAAGGTGATCAACATCACCTCGATCGACGGCCAGCGGCTGAACCCGTGGGAGACGTATAGCTATCATGCGTCGAAGTCGGCGCTGATCTACCTGACGAAGCGGATGGCGGCGCGGCTGGTGACGGACTCGATCAACGTGACCTCGATCGCACCGGGCGCGTTTGCGAGCGACATGAACAAGGCGGCGCGCGATCACGGTGATGCGGTGGCGCAGGGGATCCCGGCGAAGCGGGTCGGCGTGGACGAGGATATGGCGGGCGCGGCGATCTATCTCGCCAGCCGGGCCGGGGATTATGTGATCGGGGAGACGATCACGGTCGACGGCGGCCTCGTCCACGCATCGCTAGGCACAAGCATCGACGCCTGAGCTAATTCCCTCGCCCCTTCGGGGAGAGGGAGGGAGCAGCCGCTTGGCTGCGGAAGGGAGAGGGGCGTTGGGATCAGCCATCTCGTGCCTCACTCCCCTCTCCCTTCCCACGGCAAGTGCCGCGGGCCCCTTCCCTCTCCCCGTAGGGGCGAGGGAGATTAGCGGGCGATGCCGCCTGCCGCGAGCACTGCCAGGGTTACCAGTTCGCTAGCCGTGCTCGTCATCGGCGCAACCTGCACCGGCTTCTCCATCCCGATCAGCATCGGCCCGATCACCGAGTCCCCGCCCAGCTCCCGCAACAACTTCGCCGAGATGTGGGCGGACTGAAGCCCCGGCATGATCAGCACGTTCGCCGGCCCCGACAACCGCGCAAACGGGTAGTTCGCCAGCTGCTTCGGGTTCAGCGCGACGTCCGGCGCCATCTCTCCCTCATATTCGAACCCAACCTTCCGGCCGTCCAGCACCGTCACCGCATCACGGATGTTGTCGAGCCATTCGCCCTTCGGATTGCCGAAGTTCGAATAGCTCAGGAACGCCACGCGAGGCTCATGCCCCATCCGCCGCGCGACTGCCGCGGTCTGCTCGGCGAAGTCGGCCAACTGCTCGGCGGTCGGGCGCTCGTTGACCGTGGTGTCGGCGATGAACACCGTGTGGCTCTGCCCGACGAGCAGATGGATGCCGAACGGCGTCTTTCCTGCGGCCGGATCGATCACGCGGTAGATCTGGCGCATCGTTTCGCCATAGGTGCGGGTGATGCCGGTGATCATCGCGTCGCCTTCGCCGAGCTGGAGCAGCAAGGCGCCGAAGATGTTGCGGTCCTGGTTGACCATCCGCTCGCAATCCCGGCGCAGATACCCGCGACGCTGGAGCCGCGAATACAGGAAGTCGACCATCCGCGGGACGAGCGGCGAGACGCGGCTGTTGTGCAGTTCGAAGCTCTCGGGATCGGTGACGCCGAGCGCGCGCAACCGGTCGGGCACGTCGTCGCGGCCGACCAGCACCGGCGTGCCGTAGCCGCCTTCCTTGAACGCGATGGCGGCGCGGAGGACGACTTCCTCCTCGCCCTCCGCGAAGATCACGCGCTTGGGGTGCGCGCGCGCGCCTTCATAGGCCATCGACAGCACCGAGGTGGTCGGGTTGAGGCGGGCCCGCAACGAATGCCGATACGCTTCGATGTCGAGGATCGGCTTGGTCGCGACGCCCGAGGCCATCGCCGCCTTGGCGACCGCGACGGGGACGACTTCCATCAGCCGCGGATCGAACGGCGCGGGGATGATGTACGCCGGGCCGAAGCTGTGGCTGACGCCGTATGCCGCGGCGACTTCCTCGGGCACGCGTTCGCGCGCGAGTTCGGCGATCGCGTTGGCGGCGGCGATCTTCATCGCGTCGTTGATGCCGGTCGCGCGGACGTCGAGCGCACCGCGGAAGATGAACGGGAAGCCCAGCACGTTGTTGACCTGGTTCGGATAATCCGAGCGCCCGGTCGCGACGATCGCATCGGGGCGCGCAGCCATCGCCAGTTCAGGGCGGATCTCCGGCTCGGGGTTGGCCATCGCGAAGATGATCGGCGCGGGGGCCATGTCCTTGACCATCTCCGGCGTCAGCGAGCCCGCCGCGGAGAGCCCCAGGAACACGTCGGCGCCGACCAGCGCCTCGGTCAGCGTACGCGTCTCGGTGATCGCGGCGTGCGCGGACTTCCACTGGTCGACGCCGTCGCGGCCCTGGTAGATCACGCCCTTGCGGTCGCAGAGAATGACGTTGTCGCCGCGCACGCCCATCGCTTTCACGAGTTCGGTGCACGCGATCGCCGCGGCGCCGGCGCCGTTGACGACGATCTTGACCTCGGACAGTTTCCGCCCAGTCAGCAAGCACGCGTTGATCAGGCCGGCAGCGGTGATGATCGCGGTGCCGTGCTGGTCGTCATGGAAGACGGGGATGTTCATCCGCTCGCGCAGGGCCTGCTCGATGATGAAGCATTCGGGCGCCTTGATGTCCTCGAGGTTGATCCCGCCGAAGGTCGGCTCCATCAACTCGACCGCGTCGATGAAGCGGTTCACGTCCTCGGTCTTCAGCTCGATATCGATCGCGTCGACGTCGGCGAAGCGCTTGAACAGCACCGCCTTGCCTTCCATCACCGGCTTGCTGGCGAGCGGCCCGAGATTGCCCATGCCGAGGATCGCGGTGCCGTTCGAGATGACCGCGACGAGGTTTCCCTTCGCGGTATAGTCGTAGACGGTCGCGGGGTCGTCGTAGATCGCCTGCACCGGCACCGCGACGCCGGGCGAATAGGCAAGCGCGAGATCGCGCTGCGTCGCCATCGGCTTCGACGCGATGATCTCGATCTTCCCCGGACGGCCTTCCGAATGGAAGAGCAAGGCTTCGCGTTCGGAAAATTGCAGCGTTTCGTCGGACATGGGCGGGCCTCGCACGGTCGTTAGGTTTGGAGGACCTTCTAGGCAGGTGGTAGCCGTTCGTCACCCCGGACACTTCGCCCTAGTGGATGGCCACCACCTACCAGCACCACCCCGGCGAAGGCCGGGGTGGTGCTGGTGCGGGGAAAGAAACACCTTCTCCCCCTTGGGGAGAAGGTGGCGCGCCTGCGCCGGATGAGGGGTGGTTGGAGTGCGCGCCCAAGCCTCACTCCCCCGCACCCTCCCACGCTTCGCGCGGGCCCCTCCCTCTCCCCACGGGGAGAGGGGTTTTACGGACGACCGCTTTTCGCTACCCGCCCCTGATGTCGCACCCCGCCCCCACCCCCATGATGACGCAGTATCTCGGCCTGAAGGCGGAGGCGCAGGATTGCCTGTTGTTCTACCGGATGGGCGATTTCTTCGAACTGTTCATGGACGATGCGCGGATCGCGGCGGGGGTGCTCGACATCGCGCTGACCGCGCGCGGCGAGCATGAGGGCAAGCCGATCCCGATGTGCGGCGTGCCCGTGCATGCGGCGACGGTGTACCTCCAGCGGCTGATCAAGGCCGGCCACCGCGTCGCGATCGCCGAGCAGGTCGAGAGCCCGGCGGAAGCCAAGGCGCGCGGCGGCTCGAAGGCGCTCGTCGCCCGCGCCATCGTCCGGGTCGTGACCGCGGGCACGCTGACCGAGGAGGCGCTACTCGACGCGCGGAGCGACAATTGGTGCGTCGCGATCGGCGAGGCTGGCGGAGCGGTGGCGATCGCCGCGGCGGACGTGTCGACCGGGCGGTTCGAGATCGTCGAGGTTGCGGGGGATGCGGTCGAGGCGGAACTCGCGCGGCTCGGCGCGGCCGAAGTCGTCGCATCGGAGGCGAGCCAGTTCGAGGAAGCCGCGACGACACTGCGGCCGAAAATCGATTTCGACAGCGGCGCAGGCGAGGCTCGACTGAAGCGGTTGTACGGCGTGGCGACGCTCGACGGCTTCGGTCAGTTCGGGCGCGCGGGACTGGCCGCGGCAGGCGGGCTGGTCGCGTATCTGGAGCATAATGCGAAGGGCGCGATGCCCTTCCTCCGCCCGCCGCGGATCGGTCGGGCGGCGGAGACGATGGCGATCGACGCGGCCACGCGGGAGAGCCTGGAGCTGACCTGCTCCACCGGTGGCGTGCGGAAGGGGAGCCTGCTCGACGCGGTCGACCGGACCGTGACGGGGGCCGGGGCGCGGTTGCTCGGGGCGGATCTCGGCGCGCCGCTGATGGACAAGGCGGCGATCGATGCGCGGCTCGATCTGGTGCGGCTGTTTCACGACGACCAGGCGGCGCGCGAGCGGTTGCGGTCGACGTTGCGCGCTTTGCCGGACATCGGGCGGGCGCTGGGGAGGCTGGCGGCGGGGCGTGGAGGTCCGCGCGATCTGGGGCAGTTGCGCGACGGGCTCGACGGCGCGTGGAGCCTCGGCGAGCGGATGGACGCGATCGCCGATCCGCCGGTGCTGCTCCGGGACATCGCGCCAAGGTTGCGCGGGCACGGCGCGCTGATCGACCTGCTCAAGCGCGCGCTGGTGCCGTCGCCACCGATCGAGGCATCGGACGGCGGGTATATCGCGGCAGGCTATGACGCGGCGCTCGACGATCTGCGCGATGCAGGGGCTGGCGGGCGGCGGGCGATCGCCGCGCTCGAGGCCGAGTTTCGGACCGCGACCGGCGTCACCGCGCTGAAGATTCGGCATAACGGTGTGCTCGGCTATCATGTCGAGGTGCCGGCGCGGGCGGCGGACCCGCTGATGAAGCCCGAGAGCGGCTTCACGCATCGCCAGACGCTCGCGGGCGTGGTCCGGTTCAATACCCCCGCGCTGCACGAAGTCGCGGCAAAGGTGTCGCAGGCCGGCGCACACGCATTGGCGGCGGAGGCGGCGCATCTGGAAGAACTCACCGCGCAAGCGTTGGCGGGACGCGAGGCAATTGCGGCGACCGCGGATGCACTCGCGCGGCTTGACGTCGCGGCCGGGCTGGCAGAGCGTGCAGCGGAAGGCGCGTGGGCGCGGCCTTCGCTCGTGGATCACGCGTGCTTCGAGATCGAGGGCGGCCGGCATCCGGTGGTCGAGGCGGCGGTGGCGAAGTCGGGCGACCGGTTCGTCGCCAACGACTGCAATCTGTCGGAAAGCTCGCGGCTGTGGCTCGTCACCGGCCCGAACATGGGCGGTAAATCGACCTTCCTCCGCCAGAACGCGCTGATCGCCGTGCTCGCGCAGGCCGGGTCGTACGTGCCCGCGACCAAGGCCACGCTGGGTCTGGTCGACCGCCTGTTCAGCCGCGTCGGTGCCTCCGACAACCTCGCGCGCGGGCGGTCGACGTTCATGGTCGAGATGGTCGAGACCGCGGCGATCCTCGCGCAGGCGACGCCGCGGTCGTTCGTGATCCTCGACGAGGTCGGGCGCGGTACCTCGACCTATGACGGCCTCGCGATCGCCTGGGCAGTGGTCGAGGCGATCCACGAAGACAATCGCTGCCGCTGCCTGTTCGCAACGCATTATCACGAGCTGACTCGGTTGGCGGAGCGCTGCGAGGCGCTGTCGTTGCACCATGTTCGCGCGCGTGAGTGGAAGGGCGAGCTGGTGTTGCTCCACGAACTCGCCGACGGGCCGGCGGATCGTAGTTACGGACTGGCGGTCGCGCGGCTGGCGGGGATGTCGCCGGCTACGGTGGCGCGCGCGAAGGCGGTGCTGGCGAAGCTCGAGGCCGGGCGCGCGAAGACCGGGGGGATTGCGGCTGGGCTGGACGACTTGCCCTTGTTTGCGGCGGCGGCGCAGGTCGAGGAGGTGGCGTGCGATGTGTTGCGCGAGGATCTGGCGAAGCTGGATATCGATGCGATGAGTCCGCGCGATGCGCTGGAGGCGCTGTACCGGTTGAAGGCGTTGGCGAACGATGGCTGAGCGCTTTCCCCGTCATGCCGGACTCGCTCCGGCATCCACCGTTCCGCACATTCGAGAGAATTGAGTGCGCGGGACGGTGGGCCCCGGCCTCCGCCGGGGTGACGGAGTGGGTGAAACTGCTCCCCTCCCTGGAAGGGAGGGGTTGGGGGTGGGTCGGGTCCCGCATGTCCTTACGGTTGCGGCAAAAGCGGGCCTACCCACCCCTGCCCCTCCCTTCCAGGGAGGGGGGGCCGTTGCGTGATTGGCGAGGTGCGAGAATGTCGCTCGCGTCCTAGTATCTCACGATACGTCGATGCTAGGCGGCGGCCGGATTTAGCGGAGCGCGGGCTTTGGGCGGACATCATCACGGGCACGACCACGGCCATTCGCATGGTCACTCACATTCCCATGGCGGACACGGTCACAGTCACGCCCCCGCCTCGTTCGACCGTGCCTTCGCGATCGGCATCGGCCTCAACATCGTCTTCGTCGTCGTCGAGGCGATCGTCGGCCTGCGCATCGACTCGGTCGCCCTGCTCGCCGACGCGGGCCACAACCTATGCGACGTGCTCGGCCTCGTCGTGGCCTGGGGCGGCACGATGCTCGCACGCACGGCACCGACCAAGCGCTACACCTATGGGCTGAAGGGCTCGACGATCCTCGCCGCGCTGGCCAACGCCTTACTGCTGCTGGTCGCGCTCGGCGCGATCGTGCTCGAGGCATCGCAGCGCTTCTCCGATCCCGCCCCGACCGCCGGCCTCACCGTGTCGATGGTCGCGGGCATCGGCATCGCCGTCAACGCGTTCACCGCCTGGATGTTCGCGCGCGGGCGCAAGGGCGACGTCAACATCCGCGGCGCATACCTCCACATGGCCGCGGACGCGCTCGTCTCGGCGGGCGTGGTGATCGCCGGCTTCGTGATCTGGCGCACCGGCCTCACCTGGATCGACCCCGCGGTGAGCATCGTCATCGCGTTCCTGATCTTCTGGCAGACCTGGGGCCTGCTCCGCGAGACCGTCGAGATGTCGCTGTCCGCCGTCCCCCGCGGGATCGAGTTCGATCAGGTCGACGACGCGCTCCGCGGCCTGCCCGGTGTCACGGAGATCCACGATCTCCACATCTGGCCGATGAGCACCACCGAACCCGTCCTCACCGCGCACCTGGTGATGCCCGCCGGCCACCCCGGCGACCGGTTCCTGAGCGACGCCAGGACGATGCTCCACGATAAATTCGGGATCGGCCACGCGACGTTGCAGGTCGAGACAGGCAACGGCCACGACTGTTCGATGGCGGACTCGACGACTGTTTGAATTTCGCCGCTGGAAGTTCGGCGTCTGAACTTGGAATTCTAAACCTAGCTGTTTGAACTTTTCCGGTGCCGCACGGGTTACTCTGTCACGCATCAGGAGCAAAGTTCATGAAGAAGCATCTTATCGCAGCGTTGATGTCGGTCGCCGTCGCAGCGCCCGCCATGCTGCCGACCGCCGCAACCGCGCAGCGGTACGACGATCGCCGCGACAATAATGATCGTCGCGATCGTGACGATCGCCGTTTCGACAACGACCGCCGCGGTAACGATCGCAACTGGCGTGGCGACGACCGCAACTGGGATCCGTCGCGCAGCTATCAGGACGGCAAGTATCGCGAACGCCGCCTCGGCCGCAACGACCGGATCTATCGTGGTCGCGACGGTCGCGCCTATTGCAAGCGCAACGACGGCTCGACCGGGCTAGTGATCGGTGCGCTCGGCGGCGGCGTGCTGGCGAACCTGATCGGTGGCGGCACGCTCGGCACGCTGGCGGGTGCCGGTGGTGGCGCCTTGCTCGGCCGCTCGGTCGACCGCGGCAACGTGAAGTGCCGCTGAGCTTCAGCCGAAGCTAGAAACAACGACGGCGGCCGAGCGATCGGTCGCCGTTTTTGTGTCCCGACAAGCGCCGTTCGTGCTGAGCGACGAAAGAAACTGGTCCGCGCGCTGGCTAGTACGCGCGAGCGACCGCGAACTCGACCGCCTCGATCATCGCGTCCTTGGCGGCACCGTTCGCAAATCCCCCGATCGAATCGATCGCGCGCTGGCCGTAATGACGGGCCCTTGCGAAGGTGTCGTCGATCGCACGGGTCGAGCGGATCAGGCGGATCGCATGCTGCAAATCGGCGTCGCTGTCGCGGCGGCCTTCGACGGCATCCTTCCAGAACGCGCGGTCTTCGGCCGAGCCGCGCGCGTAAGCCAGGATTACCGGAAGCGTCATCTTCCCCTCGCGGAAATCGTCGCCTGCGTCCTTGCCCATCGTGTCCGCGTCCGAGACGTAATCGATCGCGTCGTCGACCAGCTGGAACGCGATGCCGAGGTTGCGGCCATACGCATCGAGCGCAGCCTCTTCCGCCTCGGGGCGCTCGGCGACCACAGCCGAAATCCGGCAGGCAGCTGCGAACAGCGCGGCGGTCTTCGCACCGATGATGTCGAGATAGCGCTCCTCGCCGAGATCGACGCGGCGTGCGGCGGTGAGTTGGTTGACCTCGCCCTCGGCGATGACCGCGCTGGTCGACGACAGGATCTTCAGCGCCTTGAGGCTGCCGGCCTCGACCATCAGTTCGAAGCTGCGGCTGAACAGGAAATCGCCGACCAGCACGCTGGCGGGATTGCCCCAGATGATGTTGGCGGTGCGCTTGCCCCGGCGCAGGTCGGAGCCGTCAACGACGTCGTCATGGAGCAGGGTCGCGGTGTGGATGAACTCGACCGCGGCGGCGAGCAGGTGATGCTGCGTGCCGGTGTAGCCGATCAGCTGCGCACTCGCGAGCGTCAGCATCGGCCGCATCCGCTTGCCGCCGCCGGCGATCAGGTGACCCGCGAGTTCGGGGATCAGCGGGATTTCCGACTGCATCCGGCCGCGGATCACCGCATTGACCTGGTCCATGTCGCCGGTGACGAGTTTGACCATCGGGTCCAGCGACGGCTGGGACTCGGGATTGGGACGTACGGTTTCGAGGCGGTGGACGGTGGCGCTCATCTCCCCGAGCCTCTGCCGCCTATGCCCCTGCAAAGCAACCCTTGCCGACCCTCGGCTCACCCCGGCCCGCCCCGCGGACATCTTGCCGATCCGGCCGTATCCTCGCAAAAGGCGCGCCGAACCAACGAAAGGGTGTTTTAGGTGGCTGACGACCTGTTGACCGGATATCGCCAGAGCATCGACAATATCGATGCGGCCCTCATCCACATGCTCGCCGAGCGGTTCAAGGTGACGCAGGCGGTGGGCCGGCACAAGGCGACCCACGGCCTGCCCGCTGCCGATCCCGGCCGCGAGGAGCGCCAGATCGCGCGGTTGCGGCATCTCGCGTCGGAGGCACAGCTCGATCCGGAATTCTCGGAAAAGTTTCTGCGCTTCATCATCGACGAGGTCATCCGTCACCACGAGCAGCTTGCACACGATCCGGCCTGAACCGCGCCCGCTTCGCCGGCCGGTCTACCCGCAGCGGTCGGCAGGCGCGACGTGACGGAATCGTCACGGCCGCTCCATCTCGCGATCATCCCGTCCTGGGTAAGGCGGCGGCGATGACGGGTCTTCGGCGTGCTCTGATCGGACTCGTGGTCCTGGCGGTGATCGCGACGGGGTTCATGGGCTGGCTCGGCTATTTCGGCGGTTCGGTGTTCACGGACGTCCCCGCGACCAATGCGTCCCCCACCACTGCTAAGCGCCCGTTCGCCGCGGTGCTGCTGACCAGCGACGTCGGCTACAGGATCGGCATGGCGCGAGAGATCGCGCAGCGGCTGGCGGCGGACGGCGTGCCGGTGGTCGCGGTCAACACGCTGACGTATCTGCGCAAGACCCGGACGCCCGCCGACATCACGCGGTTGATCGCGGACGCCGAACGCCGCGCGTTGCGGCTGAGCCAGACCGACAAGGTCGTGCTGATCGGCCAGTCGTTCGGCGCGGACATGCTGCACGTCGGGCTGATCGACCTGCCCGCCGACCTGCGCGCGAAAATCGTGCGGGTGGCGCTGATCGTGCCCGAGGACAACGTCCAGTTCCGCGCCTCGCCGAGCGAGATCTTCGATCTCTGGACGCCGACGATCGATGCCCTGCCGACCGCACGGCGATTGACCTGGGTGCCGCTGCTGTGCGTGCACGGCCAGGAGGAAATTGGCAGCCTGTGCCCCCTGCTGACACAGCCCAATGTGCAAAACGTGGCGTTGCCCGGCGGACATCCGCTTCACCGCGACGTCGATGCGCTCTACGATGTCCTCGCGCGGTTCGTGTTCGCGCGCTGAGGGGTCGTCGATGAGCTTGCCAATGCCGGACACTATCGGGGCCGGGGAACAGACACGTCCGCCTCATGGCGGGACTCGGGTTCGGAAACACGGTTTGCGCATGTCATGACGACGCGACCCACGCTTATCCGGATCCGCGACTGGATCGCGCATCGCCGCGGCATGCTGATCGCGCTCGCGGTGCTGCTCGTCGCGGTGCTCGGCTTCGCGGCGATCCACAAGCTGACCGCGGAAATCCGCCTGTCCGAGGTGCGTACGGCGTTCGCGGCGCTCGGCTGGCCCGCGCTGTCGGCGTCGATCGGCCTGACCGTCGTCAGCTATATCGCGCTGACCTTCTACGACACGATCGCACTCAGAGTGATCGGTCATCCGCTACCCTGGCGGACCGCCGCCGTCGCGTCGTTCACCAGCTACACGATCAGCCACAATCTCGGGCTCGCGATGCTGACCGGCGGATCGGCGCGCTACCGCGTCTACAGCCGCGCCGGGCTGGACGAGGCGGGGGTGGCGCGCGTCGTCCTGATCGCCGGGGTGACGTTCTGGGCGGGGGTGATCAGCGTCGCGTGCCTGTCGATGGCGATCCATCCGGGCATGCTGCCGATCGTCCACTGGACTCTGCCGCCGCTGCTGGAGCGGGCGATCGGGATCGGCATCCCGCTGGCGATGCTGGCCATCGTCCTGCGCTATCGCCAGGGCGGTTCGATCGGGCTGTTCGGCTGGCGGCTCCCCCTGCCCGACGCGCGCCAGGCGCTCGCGCTGTTGCTGGTGTCGACGGTCGATCTCGCAGCGGCGAGCGCAGCGCTGTTCGTGCTGCTCCCGAACGCCTCCCCCGACCTCTATCCGGTGCTGTTCCTCGGCTATGCGGTGGCGATCGTCGTCGCGCTGATCAGCCATGTGCCGGGCGGACTCGGCGTGTTCGAGGCGGTGATCATCGCGACGATGCCGCAGAACAACGCGACCATCCTCGCCGCGCTGCTCGCCTACCGGATCATCTATTACGTCGCGCCGCTGATCCTGGCGGCGGTGCTGCTCGCGTTCCACGAGGGCCGGCAATGGCGCAAGCGGGCGCGCGCGCCGGATCAGGAAGGCCGCGGGACCGATCCACTGACGATCGCGCTGCCGTTGGCGCCGTTGCTGCTCGGCGTGCTCGTTTTCATGAGCGGCGCGATGCTGCTGGTGTCGGGGGCGCTGCCCGCCGCGCCCGGCCGCATGAACGCGCTGGCGACGATCCTGCCGTTGCCGATCAGCGAGATGGCGCATGTCGCGGCCAGCCTCGTCGGCGTCATGCTGCTGTTCGTGGCGCTCGGGCTCTACCGCCGGCTCGACGGTGCCTTCTGGGCGGCCCGGACGCTGCTCATCGCCGGCGCGCTGTTGTCGATCGCCAAGGGCCTCGATTACGAGGAGGCGACCGTCCTGTTGCTGACCGCCGCCGCGCTACAATGGACGCGCGGCGCCTTCTACCGGCGAACGCGGCTGACCGCGGAGCCGTTGTCGCCCGAATGGCTGGTCGGGGTCGGCGCGGCGATCGGCCTGTCGGTGCTGATCGGGTTCTTCGCATACCACCGCGTCGGCTATTCGAGCAATCTGTGGTGGGAGTTCGAGACCAACGCCAACGCCTCGCGGTTCCTGCGCACCAGCCTTGCGGTCGGACTACTGCTGATCGGTGCGGCGATCTGGCGGCTGTTCGCGGCGGCGCCCGTGCCGCTCGTCCACGACGTGCTGCCCGACGACGTGGCGGAGGCAGCGCTCGCGCATGCCGACCGGACCGACGCGATGCTCGCCTTCACCGGCGACAAGCGCTTCCTGGTGTCGGACAGCCGCGACGCGTTCCTGATGTACCAGGTCAAGGGCGCGAGCTGGATCGTGATCGGCGATCCCGTCGGCCCGGCCGAGGCGTGGTCCGAGCTGCTCTGGGCGATCCGCGCGCGGGCCGATGCCGCGCAAGGGCGACTGCTGCTGTACCAGATCGGTCTTCGGATCGTCCCGATCGCGATCGAGATGGGGCTGAAGCTCGTCAAATACGGCGAGGAGGCGACCGTCGAACTCGGCGGTTTCACGCTCGAGACGCCCGACATGCGCAGCGTGCGCAAGGCGAGCCGAGTCGCCGAGCGCGCCGGCGCCGAGTTCGCGGTCGTGCGAGCCGCCGACATGCCCGCGATCCTACCCGAATTGCAGGCGATCTCGGACTGGTGGCTGGCCGACAAGGATCATGCCGAGAAGAGCTTCAGCGTCGGTCGGTTCGAACCCGGCTATCTGACGACGTTCGATTGCGCAGTGGTCCGGATCGAGGGGCGGATCGTCGCCTTCGCCAATATCTGGGCGACGCCCAACGGCCAGGAGCTGTCGGTCGACCTGATGCGTCACGCCGAGGACATGCCGCAGGGGGGCATGGACTTCCTGTTCACTCGGCTGATGCTGTGGGGCCACGAGCACGGCTATCGCAATTTCTCGCTCGGGATGGCGCCGCTGTCGGGGATCGAGGCAAGGCGACTGTCGCCGACCTGGTCGAAGGTCGCCGCGTTCCTGTTCCGCCACGGCGAGCGATTCTACGGGTTCGCGGGCCTGCGCGCGTACAAGGAGAAGTTCAGGCCGAACTGGACGCCGCGCTACATTGCCTCGCCGGGCGGCACGTCGCTGTTGCGCGGGCTGATCGATTTGCAGGCTTTGGTGAGTCGGTAAGGCTTGCTAGGGCCCGCCGCCTTGCTAGGGCAGACCCCATGAGTTTCCTCCTGGCAATCGAAGGCGCCGACGGCGCGGGCAAGGCCACCGCTTCGGCGCTGGTGGTCGAGCAGTTGCGCGCCTCCGGCCGCACTGCCGAGGTCGTGTCGTTCCCGCGCTATACCGAGACGGTCGGCGGCTGGGCGCTCGGCGCGATGCTTGCGGGCAATTTGCCGCGCGGCACCTCGCCCAAGGCAGCGGCGGTGCTCTACGCGCTCGA
The DNA here is from genome assembly GCF_003688595.1 of Sphingomonas sp. PP-F2F-G114-C0414. Classification (GTDB taxonomy): domain Bacteria; phylum Pseudomonadota; class Alphaproteobacteria; order Sphingomonadales; family Sphingomonadaceae; genus Sphingomonas. The sequence continues at coordinate 201,454 of NZ_RCWT01000009.1, read as the reverse complement.
CCGGATGGAATCGCGCGATCACCTGCTCGCGACGATGGCGGCGAACGACGTCGTCGTGTTCGACCGCTACATCGCCTCGAACATGGCGTATCAGGCGGCGCAGGTGCCGGCGGACGAGGCCGATGCGATGATGGCGTGGATCGCCGACCTCGAGACAGGGTCGTTCGCGCTGCCGACCCCCGATCTGTCGGTGTATCTCGATACCCCCGCCGCGATCGCCCGCGGGTTGATCCTGAAGAAGCGCAAACGGTCGTACACCGACGACGCGTTCGACGCTTACGAAGCCGATACCGGGCTGCAGGACCGCGTCCGGACCAACTACGCGGCGATGGCGCAGGCCGGTTTGCTCGGTCGCTGGGCGACGGTGTCTACGGTGGAGGCCGGGGAATCGCGGCTGCCAGCAGAGATCGCCGCGGACATCGTCGCGCTGTTGAACTAAACTCCGTCATCCTGACGAAAGTCAGGATCCAGAGTTACACAGGATATCGCTCGTTACCCTGGATCCTGACTTTCGTCAGGATGACGGAGTTGGTCGTGTAAACCCACGCGCCACCACGTTTTTTCCTTCCTGTCGCTAATTCCGCATTGCAGCATCGGCAAACGCCATTACTTAGCACGCTAATGACTTCCGCCCGCGCCCGTCTCGAAGCCTCCTACGCCCGTACGCTTATGCCGCTCGCGCGTCTGTGGCGGCAGGCGGCGGATCGTGCGCTCAGCGACATGTGCGTGTCGGCCTCCACGGGCTGGGCGCTGGTCCAGGTCGGGCGGCTCGGCGACGACGTCCGCCAGACCGATCTCGCGAGCGAACTCGACGTCACGCAGGCCTCGCTGGTCCGTTCGATCGACCAGATGACCGCCGCCGGACTGGTCGAACGTCACCGCGACGCCGACGACGCACGCGTCAGCCGGATCCGCCTGACCGACCGCGGCCGCACGCTCGTCACCACGATCGAGTCGAAGTTCGCGACCTTGCGCCATGCGATGCTCGACGGCGTGTCCGACGACGATCTCGCCACCGCGCTGCGCGTCGCCGAACGGCTCGGCGCGCGCTTCCAGGCGGATCGCGCGCGATGATGCTCTCGCGGTTCGGCAGCACGGAGGCGCTGTTCACGGTCAAATGCTTCGTCGCGGCGATGCTGGCCTATTACATCGCGCTCCGGATCGGCCTGACGCGGCCCTATTGGGCGGTCACGACGTCGTACATCGTCGCACAGCCGCTGGCGGGCGCGGTGTTGTCGAAGGCGGTCTTCCGCGTCGCCGGAACCGTGCTCGGCGCAGTCGCGGCGGTGGTGCTGGTGCCCAATTTGGTCAACGCCCCCGAACTGCTGTCGCTCGGCCTCGCACTGTGGCTGGGCCTGTGCCTCTACATCTCGCTGCTCGACCGCACCCCCCGCGCGTACCTGTTCCTGCTGGCGGGCTATACCGCGAGCATCATCGGCTTCCCGTCGGTCGAGGCGCCCGGCGCGGTGTTCACGACGGCGGCGTTGCGCGTCCAGGAAATCACGATCGGGATCCTCTGCGGCAGCCTGATCCACGGCTTCGTCTTTCCGCAGACCGTGACCGCGGTACTGCTCGGACGGATCGACGCGATCCTCGGCGACGCAGAGCGCTGGTCGCGCGATTCGCTCGCGGGCGAGTCCGATGCGGCCCTTAGCCGCGACCGCCGCCGCCTCGCGCTCGACATCAACGAGCTGCACCAGCTCTCCATCCATTTGCCGTTCGACACCGCACGTCTGTTGCCGCGCGTCCGCACGCTCCGCGCGCTTCAGGCCGAGCTGTCGATGCTGCTCCCGCTGGCGAGCGCGGTCGACGACCGGATCGTCGAGCTGCGACGCGGTGCCGACGCCCCCCGCCCCGAAGCGATCGCGCTGATCGAGGACGTTCGCGACTGGCTGCGCGATCCGCTGCCACTCGCCGAGCGACGCGAGACCGCCGACGCGCTGATCGCCCGTGCCAGGGCGCTCGAGCCCCCTGTCGGCGACACGCTGATCTGGCGCGACGCGTTGCGGCTCAGCCTGCTCGCCCGGCTGGCCGAATTGATCGACGCGCATCGCAACGCGCGCGATCTGCGCGACCAGATGCGTTCGCCGTCGCGCACGCCAGTCACGCCCGCCGTGACCCGGCTGCTGGCGCGCACGACCAAGCGCCCGCTCCACCGCGACCGCGGCATCGCGCTCCGGGCGGCGCTCGGCACGATCGCGACGATCCTGCTCGGCTGCATCTTCTGGATCGGCACCGGCTGGGCGGACGGCGCGGGCGCTGTGCTGATCGCGGGTGTGTGTTGCGCGCTGTTCGGCAACAGCGACGATCCCGCGCCGTCGATCATGGCGTTCTTCTACGGCACGATCATCGGCCTCGTCATCTCCGCGGTCTATGCCTTCGCGATCCTGCCGCGGGTCACCGATTTCGTGACGCTGATGGCGGTGCTCGCTCCCCCGATGCTGATCGGCGGGATGTACCTCGCGCGCCCCGCGACCCTGCTGGTGACGCTAGGCGCGCTGCTCGGCGGGTTGAACACCGTAGGGCTGAACGACCGCTTCGGCAGCGATTTCAGTGCCTTCATCAATGGCGGCATCGCGCAGCTGGTCGGCACGTTGTTCGCGGTCGTCACGGTCGGGCTGTTCCAGACGATCGGCGCGGACACCAGCGCGCGGCGGTTGATCCGCGCGGGCTGGCGTGAACTCGCGACGCGGAGCGACTCGCCCGGCCGCCCCGACGCCGCCGGCTGGATCGCGCGGATGCTAGACCGGATCGGGCTGCTCGCGCCGCGGCTCGCAGCGCAGGGCGAGGACCCGGGCAAACCGCTGCTCGACGCGCTGACCGATCTGCGCGTCGGCGTCGCGGTCGGCGAACTCAAGAAGTTGCGGCTCGACGGCACGCCCGGCGAGGCCGCGGCGATCACCCCGGTGCTGCGCGGAGTTGGCAGGCATTACCGCGCGTTGCGCCCCGACAGGCCGGCCCCGCCCGAGCCCGACCTGCTCGCCGGGATCGACACCGCGATGGCCGGGTTCGCGACCAGCACGCCTGCCGGCATGTCGGACCGCCACCGCACCGGCGTCTTGGCTTTGACCTCGCTCCGGCGCAACCTGTTCCCCCAGGCGCCCGCATATGGAGCAACCCCATGACCGGCGAAATCTCGATCGGCGGCGTCTTCCTGCCCAGCATCCTGCTGCTCGCGGTCGCCGCCGTCCTGCTCACCGGACTGGCGACGCGGTTGCTCGCCTTCGCCGGCTTCTACCGCGTGGTGACCTATCGCCCGCTCGTCGATCTCGCGCTGTTCATCCTCATCCTCGGGCTGCTCGCCCTGCTCACCGGACCTTCCGCATGACCGCTTCCCGTTTCAAATCGCTGCTCGCGCCGCTCGGCCGTTCCGCCGTCACGCTGGTGATCGTCCTGCTGGCGGTGCTCGTCGGGATCTGGCTGTGGAAGCACTACGAGACCGATCCGTGGACGCGCGACGGGAAGATCCGCGCCGATATCGTCCGCGTGACGCCCGACGTCGCGGGTTTGGTCACGCAGGTCGCGGTGCACGACAACCAGGCGGTGAAGCCGGGCGATATCCTGTTCGTGGTCGATCGCCCCCGCTTCCAGCTGACGCTGGCGCAGTCCGACGCGTCGATCGCGAGCGCGCGTGCGACGCTATTGCAGGCGAAGCGCGAGGCACAGCGCGATCTCGCCCTCGGCGATCTGGTCGCGAAAGAGACGCACGAGCAGAACGTCGCGCGCGTCGCCACCGCGTCGGCCGCGCTCGCCCAGGCGCAGAGCGCACGCTCGACCGCGGCGCTCAACCTCGCGCGGACGACGGTGCGCGCGACGGTGCACGGGATCGTCACCAACCTCGATCTCCACCCCGGCGACTATATCGCGACCGGAACGCAGGCGATGGCGCTGGTCGACACCGATTCGCTCCGGGTCGAAGGCTATTTCGAGGAAACCAAGCTCGGCAGCATCCACCTCGGCGACCCGGTAATCGTTCATCTGATGGGCGAACCACAAGCGCTGCACGGTCGCGTCGACAGCATCGCCGCGGGGATCAACGACAGCGAACGGACCAACACGACCAACCTGCTGCCGAACGTGAACCCGACGTTCAACTGGGTGCGGCTGGCGCAGCGTATCCCGGTGCGGGTGAAGCTGACGCAGGTGCCGAAGGGGGTGCAACTGATCGTAGGCCGCACCGCAACGGTGACCGTCCAACCACGCGTCGCACCGGGGACGACGGCATGACGCGCGCCTCCATCCGACCCACCCCCCGCCGTCATCCTGACGAAAGTCAGGACCCCGGGTTACAAGCGATGTCCTGCGTGGCTCTGGGTCCTGACTTTCGTCAGGATGACGGAGTTGGGCAACGCGAGTGTAAAGGTCGCCGCGGTATCGCCGCGAGTATCCTCGCGCTAGCCCTCGCCGCCTGCACCACCGCCGGCCCGAACTACGCGCTCCCCGAGTCCGCCGTCGTCAACCGCCCCTCCGCCCAAGGCGCGTTCGACAGCGGCCACGAGAAGGCGTTCGCCAACGCCCCCCTCCCCGACCATTGGTGGCAACTCTACGGCGACGCCCGCCTCGACTCGTTCGTCACCGAAGCGCTCGCCGCCAACACCGATCTCCGCGCCGCCGACGCCAACCTCCGCCGCGCCGACGCGGTCGTCGCCGAAGTCGCCGCTGGCCGCACGCTGTCGACCGTCCTCGGCGGCGGCACCTCGCTCGACCGCCCGTACACAGCCGGCGGCAATCTCCCCGGCACGCTCGACTACAACCTCGGCATCACGCTAGCCTACCCGCTCGACCTGTCGGGCCGCATCCGCCGCGCGATCGAGGCGGCACAAGGCGATGCCGAGGCCGTCGCCGCCGCGCGCGACAACGTCCGCGTCACCGTCGCCGCGGAGACCGCGCGCAGCTACGCTACCGCCTGCACCGCCAACTCGGTGCTCGCCGCGAACAACCGCATCCTCGCACTGCAACGCCAGACGCTGAACGTAACGCAGCGCCTGCAACGCGGCGGCCGCGGCACTGCGTTCGACGTGACCCGGGCAAGAACCGCGGTCGACCAGAGCGAGGCGCTAATCCCTTCACAGGTCGCGACGCGCACCGCCGCGCTCTACCGTCTTGCCACGCTGATGGGCCGCACGCCCGCCGACTATCCCAAGGACGTCGCGACCTGTGCGAAGCCCCCAGCGCTAACCCGGCCGCTGCCGATCGGCGACGGGACCGCGTTGATCCTGCGCCGCCCCGATATCCGCCAGGCCGAACGCTCGCTGGCCGCCGCGACCGCGCGGATCGGCGTCGCCACCGCCAACCTCTATCCGCAGGTCAGCCTCGGCGGCTCGGCCGGGTTCACCGGTCCGGTGTCGTCGCTCGGCTCGACCAACGCATTCCATCTCGGGCTTGGGCCGCTGATCAGCTGGAGTTTCCCCAACCGCCCGGTCATCCGCGCGCAGATCGCCCAGGCCGGCGCCACCGCGGACCAGGCGCTCGCGCAGTTCGATTCGACCACGCTCGAAGCGCTCCGCCAGACCGAAACCGCGCTGTCCGCCTATGCGCGCGAAGGCGACCGCAACGCAGCGCTCCGCCGCGCTCAGTCCAGCGCCGCACGCGCCGCGGACCAAGCCGGCACGCTCTACCGCTTCGGCCGCACCGACTTCCTCTCGCTGCTGACCGCGCAGGCCGCGCTGACTACCGCACAGGCGAACCTCGCGGCATCGGACGCGCTGTTGGTCGATCGCCAGGTCGACGTCTTCAAGGCGCTCGGCGGGGGGTGGCAGGCATGAGGCTCCGACGGCGCGGGCTCGCCTCGATCAACAGCGAAATCCGCGACGGCATCATGCCCGCTGCCGCCACTATCGCGCGCGTCGCCAAGGACCCGGACGCGCTGCCGCATACGCCGAGCAACTACCGCATCACCGCGCTGATCATCGCCTGCGCGCTGTTCATGGAGCAGATGGATTCGACCGTGCTCGCGACCGCGCTGCCGACGATGGCGCGCGATTTCGGCGTGCCAGCGACCAGCATGAGTTCGGCGCTCACGTCGTACCTGCTGGCGCTCGCGATCTTCATTCCTGCCAGCGGACGCCTCGCGGACCGGTTCGGATCGCGCACGATCTTCCGCGCGGCGATCCTCATTTTCGTCGGCGGATCGATGCTGTGCGGCCAGGCGACCAGCCTGCCGTTCATGATGGTTGCGCGCTTCCTGCAAGGGCTCGGCGGCGCGATGATGATCCCGATCGGCCGCCTCGTCCTGCTCCGCAGCGTCGCCAAGGAGGACATGGTCCAGGCGATGTCGTGGCTGATCATGCCCGCGCTGATCGGCCCGATCCTCGGGCCTCCGGTCGGCGGCGCGATCGTCACCTATCTCGACTGGCGCTGGATCTTCTATCTCAACGTGCCGATCGGCCTGCTCGGCGTGATCCTGGTAACGCGCTTCATCGGCGAGGTCCGCGAGGACAAACCGGCGCGCTTCGACGTGCCGGGGTTCATCCTGTCGGGCGTGTCGCTCGGCTGCCTGTTGTTCGGATTCGAGATGACCAGCCGCACCGGCGAGTTGTCGCGCGCCGTCGTGCTGATCGCGGTCGGGCTGGTCGCGGGCGTCGCCTACATTCGCCACGCCAAACACCGCAGCGACCCGATCCTCGATTTGTCGCTGATGCGCATCCCGACCTTCCGGCTATCGGTGATCGGCGGATCGCTCACCCGCATCACGCAAGGCGCGCAGCCGTTCCTCCTGCCGATGATGCTCCAGCTTGGGTTCGGGATGACCGCGGCGGCGAGCGGCGCGATCACGATTGCCGGCGCGATCGGCTCGCTGATGATGAAGAGCCTCGCCCCGCGTGTGCTCAGGCGCTTCGGGTTCCGCAACAGCCTGATCGTCGGCGGACTCTGCGCGAGTTCGGGCTACGCGGTCGCGGGGTTGTTCCGCCCGGACTGGCCGATCCCGGCGATCTTCGGCGTGCTGATGATCTCGGGGTTCTTCATGTCGTTCCAGTTCTCGGCGTACAACACGATCGCGTATGACGAGATCCCGTCGTCGCGGATGAGCAGCGCGACCAGCTTCTACGCGACGTTCCAGCAGTTGATGCTGTCGCTCGGCATCTGCGTCGGCGCGGCATCGCTGCATGTCGGCATGCTCGGCACCGGCGCGACTAGGCCGGCACTGGCGGACTTCACGCTGGCGTTCCTGGTCGTGACCGCGGTGTCCGCCTCAGCGACGATCTGGAACCGCCGGTTCGCGGTCGATGCCGGGGCGGAGCTGAGCGGCCACCGGGCGCGCGCCACGTCCTGACGCCTACTTCGTCATCCTGACGAAAGTCAGGACCCAGGGTAACGAGCGGCGCCCTGCGTGGCTCTGGGTCCTGACTTTCGTCAGGATGACGAAGTGCGGGGGTTAACCGCTATGCGCCGGCAGCGACGGTCGCGACAGCACCGAAACATGCTCGCCCGGCTCCACGAACATGCCGTGCGACAGCGCCCACCGCCCCGCCTTCTCACTCGCCGTCAGCATCGTCAGGAACGGACTGAGCAACAGTCCCAGAGTCACCGGCGCGAGCCAGGCCGCGGTGATCGGCGCGAACGGGGTTACCAGCAGCAGCGCCACGCCCACCCCGACATGCCAGCGATAGCGCGGCATCACGTCGGCCAACGAAAGTTCGTGCGCATCGCGGTTCTGCGGCGCCCAACCCGACTTTCGTCCCATCAATATCCCGGCCAGATCGATGGTCTGCGTCAACGCGATCACCGGCGCCAACAGCATAGAAAACGGCACGTCGACCAGCACCGACCGGACGATCCCGCGTCGTCCACCGAACCCCTCGCGACGCTCCGCATTCGAGAACGCCCAGATCACGCTCAACAGCTTCGGCCCGAACAGCAGCAACAGCGTGACGAACAGCACCTGGAGCGAGGTCTGCGCCTCGACGATGTTGCGCTCGCCGATCAGCGCCTGCACCACGCTCGTCGCGATCATCAGCAGCCACACCGGCGAGGTGATGAACGCCGACGCACCCATCAGCAGTTGCAGCCGGCTGACCCAGTGGAACCCCGACGACGTCAGCAGGCTGAGATGCTGGATATTGCCCTGCGCCCAGCGCCGGTCGCGCACCGCCGCGTCGATCAGCGTCGGCGGATATTCCTCGAACGTCTCCTCGGTCATCAGCATGTGGACGCGCCAGCCGCGCCGCCGCAACAGCGCCGCTTCGACCATGTCGTGGCTCATGATGACACCGCCGAACGGCGCGCGACCGGGAAGGTTGGGCAGGCCGCAGCTCGCCGCGAACGCCTCGATACGGATCATCGCGTTGTGGCCCCAGAAGGTCGCCTCCGAACCCGACCACCAGACGAGGCCGGCGGTCGAGATCGGGCCGTACAGCCGGCTGGCGAACTGCATCCAGCGCTGGAACAGCGTCACGCCGTTGATCACCGCTGGCACTGTCTGGAGCAGCGCCACCGCCGGCCGCCGTTCGAGCACCTGCGCCATGCCGATGATCGTGTTGCCGCCCATCAGGCTGTCCGCGTCGAGCATCAGCATGTAGCGATAGCCGCCGCCGAACCGCCGGATCCATTCCGCGACGTTGCCCGGCTTACGGCCGACGTTCACGGTCCGGCGGCGGTAATAAAGCGCGCAGTCGAGCGTCGGCGCGAGGCGCTGCCACGCCGCGACCTCGGCCGCTTCCGCCGGTTCGCCCGAATCGCTCAGGATGAAGATGTCGAACCGGTCGGCGACACCGCCGGCGGCGATCGCGCGTGCCATCCACGCGATCCGCTCGAACACCGCATCGATGTCCTCGTTGTGGACCGGCATCAGGATCGCGGTGCGTCCTTCGAGTGGTTCCGATTGTCGCGGGGTCGGCACGAACCCCGGATGGCCGCCGGTCATCAACAGCACGAAGCCGATCGCGGCGTTCATGAATCCGAACGAAATCCACGCGAACAGCGGGAAGAACAACGCCAGCAGCGCCACATCCCAGAAGCTCAGTCCATCCGCGAGCAGCGATTCCTGCACCGCCGACGACGCCGCGGTCGCCAGCAACCCGGTCATCAGCACGAGGATGATCCGGCGCGCGAGCATGTCGTCCGATGACACGACCATCCCCGGTCCCGGCTCGGGTGCGGACCAGGGTGGCGGCGGCCCGTCGAAACGCTGCGGGAGCATCTCGATCGGGGTTTCGCCCGGCATCATGGGGGGCATCACGGCGGGAAGCACGGTCATCAGAAGATCGGCGTCAGGACGGTTTCACTGAGCGCACGACCACCGCGCGTAAGGAACAGCCTGACGTCGGCGGGTCCTTGCGCATCGGGGGCCACGTCGGCGGTGACGCGCCAGCGATTCTTCTGGCCGACCACCGGATAGGCCGCGTTGGCGAGCACTTTCCCGCGGACGACATTGATCTTCGCCATCACGCCGCTCTGCCGGTCGAGCCCGGCCAGACCGGTTCCGACGAAATCCACGACCAGTTTGCGTGCACCCTTGACCGGCTCCGCGCCTGGCCTGCCCGCGACGCCCTGCCAGCAATCGACGACGTGCGCGGTGGTGGCGACAGCGGTCGGATCGGCTGATTTCCAGGACAGCGTATAATCGAACTGCAGTCGCTGCCCGGCCTTGGCGGGTGCGGCGGGCGTCCAGAACGAGACGACGTTGTCGACCGTCTCGCTGCTGGTCGGGAACGCATACAGCATCACCGCGCCCTTGCCCCAGTCGCCCTGCGGCTGGACCCACAGGTTCGGGCGACGATCGTAGAACGCGCCGTCGTCCTGGTAGTGATCGAAATTGCGGTCGCGCTGGATCAGGCCGAACCCCTTGGGCGCCTGGTCCGCGAAACTGTCCAGCGTATCGTGCGGCGGGTTGTTGAGCGGCCGCCAGATACGCTCGCCAGCGCCGGTCAGCAGAGCGAGCCCGTCCGAATCGTGGATCTCGGGACGCCAGTCGACCGCGGCCGCACGGTTGCCCTCGCCGTACCAGAACATGCTGGTAGCAGGCGCGATGCCGAGCCGTTCGATGTCGCGGCGCACGTTGAGCACGGACGAGACCTGCTGCTCGACTCCCGCGCCGGCGACGTGCCGCGACTGAATGCGGTACGCGCCGGTGACGCTCGCGCCATCCATCAGCGCGTAGATCGTGTAGGCATCGTTGCCGGTGCGCTCGATCCAGAATTCGGTGAAATCGGGGAATTCCTCGCGACCGGGCAACCCCGTGTTGATCGCGAGACCGCGCGCGGACAGGCCATATTGATCCTGCGCACCGGCGGTGCGGAAATAGGAGGCGCCCTGGAACGCCATCCAGTCGCTGGTGCCGCCCGGTGCCATCGCGCGGAACCCTGCGATGCCGAGCGCGGCGGCGTGGCCTTCTTCGGCCTCGAACAACGCGCGCGAAAATTCGATACGCTGCGCTTGCCCCCCTTCGACGACGTTGATCGCGACCGGCATCGGCGCATAGCGGCCGAGCGGGAAGAGGCGGATGCCGCCCGCCAGCGTCTTGTCGGCGCGGAAGCGGATGCTGCCGACCTTGTCGTAATCGATCGCGGCGGCGGCGGCGACCTTGGCGGGGGCCTGGTACGGCTTGGTGGCGAGCGTTGCGGCGCGCGCCTGCAGTGCCTCCCAAGAGAACAGCTCGGTCTTTCCCGTGGCGGTGCGCGCCATCGCGGCGGCCGCCTGCGGGGCGAACCCCAACAGACCCAGCGCGGTCATCACTTCGCGTCGACCGATCATGCCGTGGCTCCCTTGAAAATCATCATGTTGCGACGCGGTAACATATAGCGGGTGCGCGCGCGCGTCGACAGGCCGTGGTTGAGGCGCACCCCACCGCGCCCCAGGGCTCCAGCGGAGGTATCAGGCGCTCAGAGCCCCTCGCCGCCGACCCATTGCGCGTTCGACAGGCGCCGCGCGAGATCCCAGCTCTGGACGCGGATATCGGGCACCGCAACGACTTCCCACAGCCCGCCACGGGTCATCGGGCCGATGCAGTGGATCCGGTCATCGGGGGTGCCATCGCGCCGAATCGCGCGCGACTGCGCGTCGACGTCGACACCGAGCCGGAGCGGATCCGGCCTGATCGCGCCGGCCGCGAGCAGGTGCTTCACGAGCGGTTCTTCCGAGCGCAACAGGTCACCCTGCGGACCGGTGCAATTGACGATCCGCGCGGCGTGCGTGACGACGGGTTCGGTCGTGCCGCGCGGTCGCCAGGTCAGTTTCGCGCCGGTCCCATCGGCGTCGGCGGAGACGATCTTGCCGGCCGCGAATTTCAGCTGCCCACTGGCGACGAGTGCCTCGACGCGCTCGGCGACACGCGGCGCGAGGCGGTGACGGTGCACGTCCCAATAGGGGCGGAGATGACGCAGGAATCGCCCGCGCACCTCCTGCGACGCGGCGGACCACAGCATCTGCGTGACCGGGCGAAGCTCGTCGACCGCGCAACGCCATCCGGCATCGGCGGCGCGCGCGCGGACATGACGGACGAGATCGGTCAGCCCGCCCTGCGGCTTCTCCGCGACACCGCGATGCGCGGGCGCGCCGTCGACGTGGCGGCGTGGCGACAGACCGCGACGCGACATCGAGAGGATCTGGCCCGCGAACCCTTGCGCATCGAGCAGCAACGCGGCGTCGATCGCGGTCAGCCCGGTCCCGACCAGCACGACGGTGTCGTCCGCGCCCAGTCCTTCCGCGAGATCGGCCGCCCACGGATCGGCGCAATACACGCCCGCGGGCAGTGCGTCGGGCTTTAAGCCCGGCGGGGTGTGCGGCGGCAGGTTGCCTAGCGCGAGCACCGCGGTATCGGCGGCGATCGTCCGCCCGTCCGCCATTTTGAGCGTCACGCCGTCTCCTGCGACCGGCTCGATCGCGCAGACCTCGCCTTCGACATGCACCAGCCGGCCGTCCGATTCCGCGATCGCCGCGTCGAGCAGTTCGCGGAGATACGCGCCGTAGGTGGTGCGCGGGACGAAGGTCTTGCGGTCGCCCTTGCCGTGCGCCTCCAGCCAGCGGACGAAGTGATCGGGATCGTCGGGGAGCGCACTCATGTTGCCCGCGCGAACGTTGAGCAGGTGGTCGGGATGCGCCGCGCTATACGCGACGCCGCGCGCGAGCTGCCGGTCGCGGCGCTCGATGAGCGTGACGCGCGGCCCCGCGTGCCGCATCAGATTGACCGCGAACAACGCACCCGAGAAGCCGCCGCCCACCACGACGACATGATCCTCGGGGCCAGCGATCCGCGCGATAGTTGCTTTCTCGTCCATCTGTACGCTCACCCACAGTGTCGCGGGAGGCCATGCCCGATCGGAGCCGGCTAGCCCAGCCCCTGGCGATGGGACGGCCACCAACCTACAGGCCCGTCATCCCGAAACTCCGTCATCCTGACGGAAGTCAGGATCCAGAGTAACGGTCGGCACGCCTGTGGCTCTGGGTCCTGACTTTCGTCAGGATGACGGGGTTGGGGAGAAACTACGCAGCTCCACGTCACCCCGGAACAGGTCCGGGGTGACGGCGGGAGGTGTTTCTCGGTCGAGTATGCCCACCCCGGCGAAGGCCAGGGCCCAATTGGCAAGGTCGACATGACGATGCACATCCCGCCGTTGTCACCGTCCCCCAATTGGGCCCCGGCCTTCACCGGGGTGGGGCCTATCTTGTAGTCGCCCCGTCTTACGGCCGGAACGCGCCGATCCCGGCGATCGCCATCTTCGGCTGCGCGGTCGCCACCGTCGTGAACCCCAGCATCAGGTAGCGCGCCTGCCGAGCCTTCGCGAAGGTGATGCGCTGCGTCGCCCGGGCGTAGGCGATGTTGCCGAACTCGCCCTCGTCCGCCGGCGTCCAGGTCCTGCCGTCCTCGCTCGTCTCGACGCGGTAGCGCCCCGGCGGTCCTGCATCGGGCAACGCCTGCCGCGTCGGCGTCAGGCTGAACCCGGCGACGTTCTCCGCCTTGCCCATGTCGATCATCAGCATCACGATGCTCGTCGGGGTCGGCGCGGGCGTCGTCCAGACGGTGGCAAGGTCGTCGTCGAGCACCGCTTCCGCGCCGGGCAATCCGGGCTTCACCACACCCGCCAGCGATTTCTCGCCCGCGAAATCCGGTTTGCCCGCCTTCATCGCCAGAGTGTGCTGGATCGCGCTGACGATCGTCCACCCGGTCTTCGAGATGATCTTGTTGCCCGTCGCCTGCGAGGCCGCGATCGCGACCGGCGCGACGCTCAGGAACAGCGAGAGTTCGGTGATCGCCGGGCATGCCGGCGCCTCGACGATGCGCAGCCGCACGCGCCGTGCGGTCACCGGCTCGGGCAGTCTAATGATCCGCTGCGCGCCAATGCACTCGTGCACCGCGACCTCGCGCCACGCGCCCTTCGCGTCGGCCACGTCGATCGCGAACTTCGTCACGCGCACACCGAGGTCGAGCGCCTCGCGAATCCGGATCAGGTCGAACCGGCGCCCCGGCGGCAGGTCGAGCACCAGCGACGGCGTCTTCACCGCATCGGGCGTGCTCCAATAGGTGTCGCGATTGCCGTCGAGCACGTTTGCCGCCGCAAACTGGCGCCCGCGCACCGACGAGGCCGTCGCCACCGCGCCCTTCGCCAGATCGGTCTTGAAGCTTGCCCGCAACGCATCGCCGAACGACTTCAACGACGCGAGATCGGGCTCCGCGATCAGCCCCCGGCGATCGGGCGGCAGGTTGAGCATCATGTTGGTGCCGCGCCCGACCGACTCGTCGTGGAACTGCATCAACCGCTGCGGCGACTTCACCTGCAGGTCCTCGTCGGCATGATAGAACCAGCCGGGACGAATCGACGTATTGGTCTCCGCCGGCCACCATAGCGGCGCCCCGCGCACGCCCGAATTGCCCTCGGACTGGACATAGGGATGGTTCGGCATCGTCGGCCAGCAGGGATCGCCTGCGTGGCCGTCCTCGTTGCCCACCCAACGGATATCCGCGCCGAGCGGATCGAAGGTACACGCCATCGGCTGCAATTTGTGGACCAGCGCGATGATCGACGGCCAGTTGTAATATTTCGGCGCATCGATCTTCCGCGCCTCGCGCGCGCCGCCATAATAGCCGTCGCCGCCGTTCGCGCCATCGAACCACACTTCAAACAGCTCGCCGTAATTGGTGCAGAGATCGGTCAGCTGCGCGCGGAAATACTCGACATACGACGGCTTCCCATAGTCGGCACGGTTGCGATCCCACGGCGACAGATAGAGGCCGTAGGAGATCCCGCCGCGCCGGCACGCGTCGCCCATTTCGCGAACGATATCGCCCTTGCCGCCTTTGTATGGACTGTTGCGGATGCAATGCTCGGTGAGCTTTGTGGGCCAGAGGCAGAAGCCGTCATGATGCTTGGCGGTCAGGACGAGCCCGGTCAGCCCCGCGCTTTTCGCCGCCGCGACGATCTGGTCGGGGTCGAACGCGGTCGGGTCGAACAGCTTCGGGTCCTCGTCGCCATAGCCCCATTCCTTGTCGGTCCAGGTGTTCAGCGTAAAGTGGACGAAGCCGTAGCGCTCGCGCTTGTGCCACGCGAGCTGGCGGACGCTCGGCGTCGCGCCCCACGGGGCGGGTGCACCGACCGGAGCCGCCGCACTGGCCCGGCCAGCCGCAGCAGTAGCGAGCGTACCGGCGATCAACGCGCGGCGGTTCAGGTCTAACGTCATCGCGAAACTCCGGTGGTTGCTGGCGGCCGATCGGCGGGCGCGCGGCCAAAATTGCGGTTGGGCTTGTCGCTCATCTCGAACACGAGCCGCCCGCCGCGAACGATATCGGCATGCGTGATCCAGCTTCTGGTCCAGGGCTTGCGGTTCCACGTCACCGACTGGACATACGGCCGGTCGGGCGCATTGCCGCGCGCCTCGACGACCAGCGTCCTGCCGTTGCCGACGCGCATCTCGGCCCGATCGAACAGCGGCGAGCCCAGCACATAGTTCGCGCTCACCGGATCGACCGGATACAGCCCGAGCGCGCTCAGCACGAACCACGCGCTCATCTGACCGCAATCGTCGTTGCCGATGATGCCGTCGGGCGCGTCCTTGTACATCTCGGTCAGCAGCCGGCGGACCATGGCCTGCGTCTTCCAGGCCGCGCCGCAATACGCGTACATATACGCGACGTGATGGCTGGGTTCGTTGCCGTGGGCATACTGACCGACCAGCCCGCTGATGTCGGGCGGCGCATCCTTCGGCAGGACCGACGACGCGGTGAACAGGCCGTCGAGCTTGGCCTCGAACTTCGCATCGCCGCCCATCGCCGCGATCAAGCCGTAGACGTCGTGCTGGTTGAGGAACGTCGCCTGCCAGCTATTGCTCTCGGTATAGTCACGCCACGTCGCGGAATGGCCGAGCGCGACGGGATCATACGGTTCGATCCATGTCCCGTCTTCGCGCTTGGGTCGCGCGAAATTGATCGTGCTGTCGAACACGTTCCGCCAATTGCCGCTGCGCTTGCGCAGTCGTGCGGCATCGGCGGTCGCTCCCGCCGCATCGGCCAGGTGCGCCGAGGCGTAATCGTCATACGCATATTCGAGCGTACGCGAGACCCCCTCGAACACCTTGTCGGCGGGAACATAGCCGATCGTATCATAGGGTTCGATCCCGAGGCTGTTGTCGAGATCCGGCATCGTGAAATCGAACGAACGCCGACGCACGTTCGGCCACGCCGCCGCATAATCGGCGCGCACGCCCTTCGCGCGGGCCTCGGCCATCACCGACACCGAATGCCAGCCGATCATGCACCCGGTTTCGATCCCCTGAAGCGGCCAGACGGGCGGGCCATAGCGGCTCTGCTGCGTCTGGCGGATCAGGTCGCCGACCAGCTCGGCGGTCCGCTTGGGCTCGATCAACGTCAGCAGCGGATGCAGCGCGCGGTACGTGTCCCACATCGAATAGGTGCTGTACGCGCGCTCCTTGCCCGACAGCCTGTGCACCTGTTTGTCGAGACCGAGATACCGCCCGTCGACATCGGAGAACAGCGTCGGCGCAAGCTGCGCGTGATACAGCGCGCTTGCCATGATCGTGCGCTGCGCCGGCGTCCCGCCCTCGACGGTGACCGCGTCGAGCGCCGGGGCCCAGCGCTTGGCGGCCTGCGCATGGTACCGGTCGAAGTCCCAGTGCCGTGCCTCGGCGGCCAGGTTCGCGCGCGCGCCGGCGACGTCGACCCCGGAGATGCCGGTGCGGATCACGATCGGCGCGGCACCGGCGTCGTCATAGTGCAGCACCGCCTTCACGCGCTTGCCCGCGACGCCGCGTGCGCCGTCAGCCTGCGCGACGTCGCCATCGCCGTAGAAGATGATGCGGTCGGGCTTGCGCGACACCTGCATCGCGAAGTGGATGCGGCGGCCCTTGGCCCAGCGGAACACGCGGCGGCTGCCGGTCAGCGTACCGCTGTCGTCGATCGCCAGCGACGCCTCGTCGATCAGCACGCCCCGGTCGGACTCGTCGAGGATCAGGTGCGACATATCGATCAGGACATGCCCCGCGCCGCGCGGGAAGACATGGCGCTGAATGCCGGTCCGCTCGGTGACGGTGAGTTCCGCGCGGACACCCGTTTCCAGCGCCACACGGTAGTAACCGGGTTCCGCATGTTCGTCGGAAAACCGCTGGCGATAGCCCGCACCGGGATCTTCGAGCGTGCCCGGAGTCAGCTGGACCGGGCCGCGCGTCGGCACCACCAGCACGTCGAGCATGTCGCCGATCCCGGTGCCCGACAGATGCGTGTGGCTGAACCCGATGATCGACGTGTCGGTGCGGTGATAGCCCGAGCACGCATCCCAGCGCTCGACATCGGTATCGGGGCTGAGCTGCACCATCCCGAACGGCAAGGTAGCACCGGGATAGGTATGGCCGTGGCCGCCGGTGCCGACGAACAGGTCGGGCGCGGTCGCTTGCCCGCGCGGCGCAGCGGCAAAGGTTGCGCGCGCGGTGAGCGCGAGCGCGCCGGTCCCGGCGAGGAGCATGCGGCGAGTGATCATGCGCGGACTCCGAGAAGGGCGGAACGTTTGGCGGCAATGTCGACGACCAGTTCGCCGAACAGCCCGTTGGCCCAGGCGAACCACGACCGCGTGAACTTCGCGCCGTCGTCCTGGTTGAAGGATTCGTGCATGAACCCGGTGCCGCCATGCGTCGTCTTCAGCGCCGCCAGCGAGCGTACTACGGTCGCGTCGTCACCGGTCGCGAGCGCGTTCAACGCGTGCATCACGATCGACATCGGCCAGATCTCGCGCAAGCCCGTATGCGGACTGCCGATCCCCTCCGCCGCCTTGCCGGTGAAGAAATACGCGTTGTCCTTGCTCCACGCACGTGCCGCGGTGCGTCGCCAGAGCGGATCGTCGGCCTTCACCGCACCGAGATAGGCGAGCCCCGAGAGGCTCGGTACGTTGGCGTCGTCCATGAAGATCGCGTTGCCATAGCCATCGACCTCATACGCCCAGACCGGCTGACCGTCCGGCCCCTTGGTCAGCCCGTGCAGCCGCAACGCCGCCTCGACCTCGTCCGCCAGCGCAGACGCATCCGCCGCCAGCGCCGCGTCGGGCCGTGCGCGCGTCGCGAGTTCCGCCAACTGGCGCAGCGCACGGACCGCGAAGATGTTCGACGGGATCAGGAACGGGAGCACGCACGCATCGTCCGAAGGCCGGAACCCGCAATGGATCAGCCCGACCGGTCGCGATGGCGGGCCGTAGCCGTCCAGCGCCATGCTCTCGCCGACGATCGGCGACGACCGACGAAAGCGATACGGTCCCGGCCCGTCCTTGCGCTGTTGCTCGCGGAACGTCCGGATCGACGCGCGCGCGCCGTCCGCCCACAGCGCGCCAAACGGCACGGTGTCGCCGGTCGCCTGCCAATAGGCGTGCGCGATCCACATTGGGTAGCAGAGCGAATCCACCTCCCATTTGCGCTCGCCGACGCCCGGCTTCATCACCGTGTCGTCGGTCAGCGACCAGCTCAGATTGGTCTTCGCCGAGGGGTCGTGCATGAACGCGTTGGCGTACGGATCGATCAGAATGCACCGCGCCTGCCGCGCGATCAGTCCACGGAACAGCATCCGCAACGCCGGGTCGCGCTTCGCCAGCGGCAAATACGGATGGACCTGCGCCGAGCTATCGCGCAGCCACATGCAGTCGATGTCGCCGGTGATCACGAACGCATCGGGCTTGCCGTCGACCGCGCCCATGAACACCGTCGTGTCGAGCGTGTTCGGGTAGCAATTGCCGAACATCCAGGCGAGTTCGGGATCGCCGATCTTCGCCGACACGCGCGCGATCTCCGCCTCGACCGCGCGACTGGTGTAGCGACGATCGCCAAGCTTCGGGCGCTTGCTGACGAACGACGGCGCGGCCGCCCGCAGCGGTCCCGCGAACCCGAGTGCCGCAGCACCGGCAATCAGCATCCGGCGATCGATCATTTCGGCAAATCCTGCGTTCCCGTCACGGTGAAGACGGTATCGACACCCGGCCCGTCGCCGGGCTGGCCGCCACCGATATGCAGCCGGTATTCGCCCGGTACGACGCGACGCGTTCCCGCCGCATCGACGCTGCTCATGCCGCGAGGATCGATCGTAAATGCCACGCGTGCCGTTTGCCCCGGCTTCACTGTCTGGCGCCTGAACCCGACCAGCTGACGTTGCAGCACGGGATCGTTGAAGCGCGGCTTTACCGTCGGCTCGGGCGGCACGAGATACGCCTGCACCACTTCGTCGCCCGCAACCTTGCCAGTATTGCGCACCGGCACCTCGACGGTGAAGCTCTCCCCCGCCGTAATCGTGGTGCGCGCGAGTTTGGGTGCGGCATAGGCGAACTGCGTATAGCTCAGCCCGTGTCCGAAGCCCCAGAGCGGCGTGCCGGTGAAGTAGCGATACGTCCGCTCGCGCATGTTGTAGTCGATGAACGCGGGCAGATCGCGCGTCTTCGCGTAGAACGTCACCGGCAGTCGCCCGCCCGGATTGCTCTTGCCAACCAGCGTATCGGCGATTGCCTGCCCGCCAGCCTGCCCCGGATACCAGCCGACCAGGATCGCATCGGCATGCGCCTTCGCCCAGGTCATCGCCACCGCGCTGCCGGTCATCAGCACGACCACCAGCGGCTTGCCGGTCGCCTTGGCCGCTTCGAGCAACTTCACCTGCGCGGCCGGGAGCCCGATATCGGTCCGATCGCCGCCCGAGAACCCGGCGACCTCGATCTGCAACGCCTCGCCCTCGACCGCGGGCGATAGGCCGACGAACGCGACGATCGCATCGGCATCCTTCGCCGCGGCGACCGCCTCCGCAACCTGCGCATCGGCCGGCGCGGTCCAGGTCAGCCGTAGCCCCTGATCCTCACCGCTATGCGCAAGCTCGACACGGATCGCGTGTGGGCCGGCGGCCAGCGTCACCGCCGCCTCGACATTCTTGCCGCCGCCGTCGTCATCGGCGACCGGCTTCCCGTCGATCCACAACCGCGACGGATCATGCCCCTTGCAGTCGAAACAGCGCGGCACGTCGAGCCGGAACACATAGTCACCCGCCGCCGGCGCGGTGATCGTACCCGTCCAGCGCACCGAAAATGCGGCCGGGTCGATCCCCGGCGCAGGCGCGGTGCGGTCCCAGTCAAAGTCGATCAGCCGGTCGGCGCGTACCACCGACGTGCCGGTGAAATCGCTCGCTCGGAAATACTCGCCACGCAGCGACAGCGCAGTGTCGGGCACCGGCACGGGCACGCCCTCGGCGATGCTCGATCCTTGCGCATACCGAACGCCCCCGAACGATGTGCGCAGCGCCGCCAGTGGCGTGATCGGCGCCCCCGCGGTACCGTGATAATTCGCCTCCAGCACGTCGACGCTGTCCGCATTCGGCCCGATCACCGCGATCTTCGCCGACGGCTTCAGCGGCAGCACGCCGTTGTTCTGGACCAGCACCATCGCCTTCCGCGCCGCCTCCAGCGCCAGCGCGCGGTGCGCAGGCGTGTCGAACTCGGTCGGCTTGATCCTGTCCCACGGGCTCGTCGCGCCGAACGCGCCGCCGAGCATCCGCCGCACCGCGAACGTCCGCGTCAAACTCATGTCGAGCGTCGCCTCGGGCACCAGCCCCCGCCGCACCGCATCGCCGAGCGCCGCGTAGGTCTTCCCGCAGTTGAAATCCATGCCAGCGGCAATCGCCGCCGCCGATCCGCTCGCAGTATCGGGTCGATAATAATGGTAGTTCGAGATATTCCCGACCGCATCGCAGTCGGACACGATCAGCCCTTTGAAGCCCCATTGCTTCCGCACCGTTTCGGTCAGCAACGGCTCCGACGCACACACCGGCACCCCGTGGATCGCGTTGTACGCGCACATCGTCGACAGCGCCTTGCCCTCGGTCAGCGCAAGCCGGAACGCGGGCAGGAACGTGGCCTCGCGGTCGTGCGGCGAGATGTCGACGTCGAACCCGTCGCGCCCCGCCTCGGGTCCGCTGTGCGCGGCGAGATGCTTCGGCGTGGCGATGACCTTCGGGTGCGCGAGGTCGGGCCCCTGCAACCCGCCGATGAACGCGACGCCGAGCCTGCCCGTCAGATACGGGTCCTCGCCATAGGTCTCCTGCCCACGCCCCCAGCGCGGATCGCGGAAGATGTTGATGTTGGGCGACCAGATCGTCAGCCCCTGATAGCGTTCGCGGTCGCCCGCCGGCAGCGCGTTCGACTTCGCGCGCGCCTCGGTCGACACGACGTCGCCGACGCGCCTGAGCAGCGCCTCGTCCCACGTCGCAGCAAGGCCGATCGCCTGCGGAAACACCGTCGCCACGCCGTTGCGCGCGAGCCCGTGCAGCCCCTCGTTCCAGTAATCATAGGCGGGCAAATTCAGCCGCGGGATCGCCGGCGCGACGCTCTGCAACTGCGCCGCCTTCTCGTCGAGGGTCATGCCCCGCACCGCCGGATCGACAGTTTGGGCAAGCGCTGACGACGCGAGCAACAGGCCGGGAGCGAAGGCAAGCCGGGCAAGCCTGGTCGAGAGGCGCCCTCTCCCCCCCTCCGTCATCCTGGGCTCGACCCAGGATCCAGAGCCAAGGGCGGCGGCGTCCGTAACTCTGGATCCCAGCGTCCGCTGGGATGACGGCAGGGTGGAGGCGCAATCGCGCATCACGACTTCACCGCCGCGACACCGGCCAGAGTGCGGATCGTCAGTGCACGCCGCAGCGCCGCCGCGGACGCCTTCGAAGCAACAGTCACCGTAACACTCTCCCCCGGCAGCAGATCGAACGCATTGTCCGATGGCCTCGCCTCGACCTTGCCGAAATCGATCCAGACTGCGCGCGCCAGCCTGGTGGCGGTCAGCGTCAGTCGATCGCCGTCCCAGGTCGCGGTGAGTCCCGGATCGGGCAGCGTCATCGTCTTGGGCGCCGCCGACACCAGCACGCGGGACGTCACGCGGCCGTCGACGAGCAACTCCGCCACCGCGATCGTCCGCGCCGGATCGCCACCCGCGAACAGCGCCGCATCGGGCAGCGTCGCGACCGGCGTTGCGGACAAAGGCGCCAACGTCGCAGCCTCCTCGCGTGTCGCGACGACCTTGCCGTCGACATCGAGCGTCCGCACGCGCCACTTCGCCTCGGTCGGCACCGTCGCGTCGGAGATCAAGCTCACCTTGGTCGCGCCGTCCTTGCGCTCGGCGGCGATCGCCAGCGGCGCATAGAAATGCCGCGCCCGGAATTGCAGCGCCTTCCAGCGGCCGTAATAATCGATGCTCGCCCATGACGCCCCCGGCCAGACGTCGTTGATCTGCCAGAACAGCGATCCCATCGTCACCGGCTGGCATGCACGATGATGCAGCGCGGCGAGTTCGATCCCCTCGGCCTGCATCACCTGGCTCAGATACACGAACTCGGCGAAGTCGCGCGGCTCGCGGTATTTCTCGCGGATGTAGAACAGCAGCCGGTCGTTGCCCTCGCCCTTCAGGAACTTCTGGTGCGCCTTCATCACCGGCGAGGTCGGCGAGAAGTCGGCGTCGGTCGCGAACGTCCGGATCGTCTTCATCTCGGGCATCGATTGCAGGCCGTATTCGGACATGAACCGCGGGCAGCTGTCGAGATACGCCTCGACCGGCTTCTTGCCGCCCCAGACGTCCCAGTAATGCCGGTCGCCATCGCCATCGATGTCGGGCTTGTCCTCGTAACTGTTGCTCGGCGAACCCGGCCAATAGACCGCGTCGGGATCGCGGCGCTCGGCGGCATCGCGCAGCACGCGGTCGAAAATCACCGCCATGCCGACGCCGATCCGCTCCTGCTCGTCCGCACCGACCGCCTTCTTGAAGGCGATCCGGTCGGACCAGTTGGCCCAGCCGCTGAGCACCTCGTTATTGCCCGACCACAACACGATCGAGGGATGCGCCTGGAGCCGGTCGACCTGTTCCTCCGCCTCGATGCGGACGGTCTCGCGGAACTCGCGATCGGGCGGCGTGACGGCGCCGCCGAACATGAAGTCCTGCCACACCATCAAGCCCATCTGGTCGGCGAGATCGTAGAACGCGTCGTCGAGATAATAGCCGCCGCCCCACACGCGGATCATGTTCATGTTGGCATCGCGCGCGCCGGCCATGACGGTGCGGATCTGGCTTTCGGGCACACGCGCGGGAAACATGTCGAACGGGATCAGGTTCGCGCCCTTGGCGAACACCGGGATACCGTTGACAACGAACGCGAACCCCCGCCCGGCGGCGTCCTTGTCGCGGCGCAACTCGACCGTGCGCAGGCCGGTGCGGCGCTGCGCGGTGTCGATCGTCGTGGTTCCGTCGGTCAGCGTCGCCTTCACGGTGTAGAGCGGTTGCGCGCCATAGCCCGCGGGGAACCAGCGTTGCGGATTGGCGACGCTCACGGGTACCGCGACATTGCTCGCGCCCGCCGCGACGGTGACGGTCCGCGCCGCCTGCGTGACTTGGCCGTCGGGACCGGTGACCGCGACCTGCACCGTGACCGGCCGCTCCTGGCCCGCCACCACGTCGAGTTCGGCGGACAACCGCGCTTCGGACTTTGTCAGCCCTTCCTGCGTCACGCGAAACGCCTCGATCCGCGCGTCGTCCCACGCCTCGATCCGCGCCGGGCGCCAGATTCCCTGCGTGACGATCCGGGGACCCCAGTCCCAGCCATATTGATACTTCGGCTTGCGAATATAGGGCGAAGTCTGCTTGCCCATCGGCTCGTCGCCATAGATCGAATCATATTCGCCAGGCAGCGGGTTCTTCGCCTTCAGCACCATCGGCTGCAACGTGCGGATCGGCGATCGAAACGTGACGAGCAACTCGTTCGCCCCCGGCTTCAGCACCGCCTTGACCGGCACGCGCCAGCGCCGATGCGCATTGTCCGCCGCCAGCAGCTTGGTCCCGTTCAGCCGCACCTCGGCGAAGGTATCCAGCCCGTCGAACACCAGATCGATATGATCGCGCGCCAGCAGTTCGGGCGTCGCACGCACGACGGTGTGATATTGCCAGTCGGTCAACCCGACCCACTGGATCTTCGCCTCGTTCAGGCCCTTGTACGGATCGGGGACGATCTTCGCCGCCATCAGGTCGGTCTGCGCACTGCCCGGCACGGTCGCGCGCAGCCAGCGTGCCGCCTTCGGATGCGCCTTGGCCGCAGCGGTATCGGCCGGATCGATCCGCATCGACCAGCCCTTGTCGAGCACGACGCTCGTGCGTGGTGCCGCCCAGGCGGGCGTCGCAGCGATCGCGGCGAGCAGCAGGAGAGCCGTGCGCCGCATCACTTCTTCTCCGACAGCTGCATCGATTCGACCGCGTAGAACGGCGACTCCATCGACGCCGTGAACAACAGGCAGATGTCCGCATCGCCCTTGCCCTCGGGCAGCGTGCCGCGGAAGGTCATGCGGTTCGGGCTCGTCGCCGGGTTCGGCAGCGGGAAGGTCGCCGCGATCGTGCCGGTGCAACCGCCGGTGCGCACCACGAGCTCGCCGTACGTCGTCACCGCGTAATGCCGCCGCAATGCCTTCTCGTCATGCGCCAGCCCGTAATGCCGCGGCAACCGCGCGACATCGACGGTGAAGCTCCGCGCCACATCCAGCGGTGCGGCCGGATACATCGTGCACGTGTCGAAGATGTTGACGTTGAATACCGGCGTATTCCCCGTCGCCTCCGACGTCAGCGGCACGCGCAAGCCGATCGCGCCATCGGGGCACGCGACCAGCTCCGAACTCGACCGGCGCAGCAGCGCGACCCGGCTCGTCTCGAACAGACGCGGTTCCGCGGTCGGGCGACCGTCGCTGGTGAAGGCCGCCGCGCGGATGGTGGTCCCCGGCCTGAGCGACAATGGCGTGGCATAGGCCTTCGATCGCGCGGTCGGCGCCTTGCCGTCGAGCGTGTAGCGGATCGTGCCATAGCCGGTCTGCGTCGCGAGCGTCACGGGCACCTTGCCGCGACGCAACGCATCGCCGCGCGTGCCCTGAATTGCGAAGTCGACCGCGAACGCGCTGTCCGCCGCGGCGATACCAGCGCGGGCATAACGCCCCATCTGCGGCTCGAGCCGCGCCACGAAGTCGTCGAAATTACGCGCGGACTTCGGCGACCAGGTCCGCTCGGCAAGCGCCGACAGTCGCGGGAAGGTCGCGTGCTGAAGCTGCTCGGGGGTCACCAGATATTCGCTGAACGCATTGATCTGCGCGCCCAGCACGTGCTTGGCCTTGTCGGGCGCGAGCCCCGCCGGCTCGGGTTCGTACGCGTAAAGCCTCGCGAGCGGCACGATCGCATCGCCGTTCGCGATGCGGCCCGGCGGCTCGTCGCTGCGATTGCTCTGCAGGCTGTCGAGATACAAGATCGGCGCCGGGCTCAGCACCACGTCATGCCCCTGGTTCGCCGCATCCACGGCCCCCTTCTCGCCGCGCCACGACATCACCGAGGCCGATGGCGGCAAGCCGCCCTCGAGGATCTCGTCCCAGCCGATCAGCCGGCGGCCGTGCTTGGCGAGATACTCGCCAAGCTGGTCGATCATCCAGCTCTGCATCTGCATCTCGGTCTTCAGCCCGAGCGCCTTCATCTTCGCCTGTACAGCGGGCGAACGCTCCCACTGGTCCTTGACCGCCTCGTCGCCGCCGAGATGGATGAACTGCGACGGGAACACCTCCATCAGCTCGTCGAGGACGTGCTTGATGAAGGTCATGCTGCGATCCTCCGGGCTGAACAGCCACGGGTTCACGCCCCAGTCGTGACCGACCGCGGGCCGATCGCCGAGCACGCCGACTTCGGCCGGATACGACGCTACCGCCGCCTGCGCATGGCCGGGCAGGTCGATCTCGGGCATGATCGTGATCGCGCGCTCCTGCGCATAGGCGACCAGCGCCTTCAGCTCGGCCTGCGTGTAGAACCCGCCGACCTTCTCGCCCGGCGTACCACCCGCAGACGGCGGCGTCCGCCACGCGCCGATCCGGGTCAGGTCGGGATAGCGCTTGATCTCGACGCGCCAGCCCTGATCGTCGGTCAGGTGGAGATGCAGCACGTTCATCTTCTGCGCGGCGAGCTGATCGACCATCGCGTACAACGTGGGCATCGGCACGAAATGCCGCGCCGGATCGATCATCAGCCCGCGCCATTTGAAGCGTGGCGCATCGCGGATCGTCATCGCCGCCAGCGTCACGGGCTTGCCGACCGCCGCATCGGGGCTGAGCAACTGCGCCAAGGTCATCGCGCCGTGAACGAGGCCCGCATCGCCGCTCGCCGCGATCGTCACGCCCTTCGCATCGACGGTCAGCGTGTAGGCCTCGTCACCCGCCACGCTCGCATCGCGCACGAAGCGGATCGGGCCGGTGCCGGCGTCGCTCGCGAGCGAGAGCCCGCGCACGACCTTGACCTGTTGCGCGAGCAGCTTCGCCGCAGTCTTCGTCCCCGCATCGCTCGCGACGATCCCGGCACCTTCGCCGATCGTCAGCGTGCCGGCATGAGTCTCGATCGAGGCGGGCATCGGGATCAGCTTCGGCCCTTCGGCCACCGCCGCGGTCGAGGACATCAGCAGCGCGAGCACCAGAGGGCGGAAACGGATCATTTAGGGTCCTTCGGCAATTGCGCTGGATCGGGTGGATAGACGGCGGAGCCGGCCTTGAACGGTTCGTACTCGCGGACGACGCCGCCTGCGCGCGCACCCTCCGCGGTGAGGATATCGACGGTCACCGTGACGGGCGTAAGACGACCGGTCCAGGCCGCGGACACCGTCGCGGTGCCGCCCGGCGCGATGACCGGCAGCGCCTGTTCGCCCTCGCCGAGCACGACGCGATCGCCGCCGATCGCGCGCCAGTGCAGTCGCGCGCCGACCAGCGGATAGGACGGCAATGCAGCCTTCGCAGCGCCCATCACGGTCGCGGTGAAGCCGGTCGGCGTTTCGCCCGCCATCGTCAGATCGACCTTTGCGGAGACGTCGCGGTTGGCGGCTTCCCACGCGAAATAGCTCGGGCGGCGCTGGCGATCGGCATCGACGAGGCCGTGATCGACATAGCCATCGGCCATGCCGGCGAAGAGGTTCTTGTTCGAGCGGTAGTCCGCATAGCTCCAGAAGATCGCGCCGCCGACCCAGGGCCGCGTCCCGAACGCCGCGAGCTGGTCCTTAAGGTTTTCGGTGCGCGCCACGTCCGCGCTCGCGGAATCGTGCGAGAACGGCCCGGGCCAGCCGAATTCGGAGATCACCAGCATCCGGTCGGGATACGCCTTGTCGAACGCGTCGAGCCACGGGCCGACTTTGTCCGCGGCGCCGCTCCAGGTCCCGAAATAGGCGTTGGCCATCACGAAATCCGCCTCGACCAGGGCGGGCACGCGTACGGCACGCTCCGCGATCTGCGAATCCGCGAACGTCACGAACCGGCCCGGATCGATCGCATTGATATGCGCCTTCATCGCCTTGACGAACGCGAGCCCCTGCGGCGTCGCGGCCTCGCTCTCGTTCATCACGCTCCACGCGAGCACGCTCGGATGATTGCCGCTCTCGGCGATCATCTCGGCCATCATCGTTTTGGCGCGCACCAGCAGCCGCGGATCGCCCAGCTGCGCGGCGGTCATCTGCCAGATCGGAATTTCGGGAACGAGGAGCATCCCCGCGCGGTCGGCGGCATCGAACACGCTCTGCGGCTGCGGATAATGCACCGGCCGCGTCAGCGTGACATGCAGCGCGTTCAGATCACGCATGTCGTGGAGGATCGTGCCACGCGTTTCGGCGGCGCCTTCCCACGGCGAATCCTCGTGCCGCGTCACCCCGGTCAGCCGCACCGCGACGCCGTTGACGTAGAGTTTCCGGTCACGGAGCGCGAGCGTGCGCAGACCGACGGTGTCCTCGCGCCGGTCGAGCACCACGCCCTTCTCGTCGCGCAGTTCGGCGACGATCCGGTACAGCTTGCCCGCACCGATCTGCCACAGTTGCGGCTTGGCGATCGTCAGCGCGGCGTCGGGCGTCGCGGCGGACGACGCGGCCACCGTCACGCTCTTTTCACTGTGCGCGACCTCGCGACCATCGGGATCGATCGCGACGGACGTCAGGGAATAGGTGTGCGGCGTCGCATCGACATTCTCGATCGCGATACCACTCGTGACGTTCGCGCTGTCGGCCTTCAGTACCTGCCGGATACGCTGGCGGCGGATCAGCCCGCCCTCGGCGATCCGCAGCGACACGTCGCGCGTGATCCCGCCGCTGTGCCACCAGTCGTACCAGACGTTCCCAGAGCCAGCGAGGCGCATCGCATAGCCCGGAATCGTCACGAACCCCGGCCGGTCGTCGACGGCGACGACGATCCGGTTCGCGCCGGGTTTCAGCACCTTCGAAACGTCGAGATCGAACGCGGTATGCCCGCCTTCGTGGGTGCCGACGAGCGTTCCGTTCACCCAGACGCGCGCCGCGTAGAACACCGCGTCGAAATGCAGTTCGAGATGCTTGCCGACGATCGCCTCGGGCACGACGAGCGTCCGCGCATACCAGCCGACGCCCTCGGAATTCGCCCCGCGCGTCAGCGGCCAGCTATGCGGGACGCTGACGCTTTCTACCTTCGCGGGATCGGACTTCAGCCACGCCGGATCGGCCGGCGCGTCCTTTGCCAGCCAGAACGTCCACCCCGCATCCAGATCGATCCGCTCGGCCGCGGCCGGCGTCGCCACCGCCATCGGAACGAGAAATGCGGACAGGACACCGAGATGCCCCATCCGCTTGCGCACTGCCTTGATCCAACCTGATATCATGCGGCGATATCGTGCCCCCTATGGACGGGGATGGCGCACCGCGAGGGCGCGCCACCCGGTGATGCTACATCCTGAACGAGAGCGATGCCGAGAAGGTACGGCCGTTCTTGTAGAACGCGGTCGGACGATCCGGCGTCGCGTTATACTGGAGATACGTCTCGTCGAGCAGGTTCTGCGCGTTGACCGACAGCGTCACCGCCGGCGTCACGTTGAACCCGGCCGAGAAGTCGAGCTGGTTGTACGGCGCCACCATCTCGCGCGAGCCGAGACGACCGATCGTCCGGAAATACGCGGTGCGGTAGTTGTAGCTCAGCCGCGCCTGGAACGGCCCGCTCTCGAAATACGGGATTACGTTGACGGTGTGCTTCGACAGATACGGCAGGTTGAGCGCCGCACCGCTCACGTCGACCGACGAGGTGCTGCTGTCCTGGTACGAATAGTTCGCCTGGAGGCCGAACCCGCCCCAGATCTCGGCCTGACCCGATACCAGCACGCCGTTGACCTTGGCCTTGGCGCCGTTGATCGGCTGGCTGACGTTGTAGGTCGTGATGCGGTTCTGCAGCGCGTTGAAGTAATCGACGTTCTGGCGCGAGCTGATGATGTAGTTCTTGATATCGCGACGGAACAGCTCGACCGCCAGCAGCGTGCCCGAACGCGGATACCATTCCGCGGTCAGCTCGTAGTTGGTCGACTCATACGGCTTCAGGTTCGGGTTGCCGCCACCGCCATCGAGCGTGACGTCGTTGAGCGTCGTCGCCGCCGCCAGATCCTGATAGCGCGGCCGCGAGATCACCTTGGCCACCGCGCCACGCACGATCACCGTCGGCGAGACCGAATAGGCGATGTTGAGGCTCGGCAGGAACTTCAGATAGTCGGTCGAGGTGCGGGTCGGCACCGGCTGCGGGTTGACCTGTGCGCTCGGCGTGGTCGCATAGTTCGAGATATCGCGGGTGTAGACGACGCGACCGCCGATATTGCCGCGGAACCCGCCCTGGTCGAAATTGGCCTGCGCATAGGAGGCGATGACCGTCTCGTGGACCTTGGTCGATGCGCCGATCTTGGTCACCAGCGGCGAGTTGATCGCGCCCGACAGGATATCGATCACCGACTGCTGCGGCAGGTTCAGATACTGCGTCGCGTTGCCGAGCCCGCCGCTGCCGTCGAACGTGCCGTTGGGGGTGACGAGCGCGGTCGCACCGAGCTGAGGAATGGTCTGCGACGACTGGAGGTACGTGTTGATACCGCGCGCGTCGATCTGGTTGACATGGTCGGTCGCACGGCTGCCGAGCAGGATTTCCTTGAACGGACCGAACTCGACCGGGATGGTCGCGTCATAGCCGCCGAAGATGTCGCGGTCGGTGGTGACGCTGAAGTCCTGCCCGCCGATCTGCGCGGCGTTCAGCTGAGTCCCGTTGACGATCACCGGGCGCCCTTCGATCTGCGCCGGGTTGTTGTTCGGGTTGGTGAAATAGTTCGCCGGGTTGGTCGGATCGCCGACGAAGTTCACCGTCGCGGTGTTGTTGGTGAACGCATAGCTGTACGGCAGCTTGGTCTGCACGTTGAACAGATATTCGGGATCGCGTCCGCCGACCGCCTTGCTCCAGCCGCCCGCGAACGAGATCTTGGCCCCGCCGTCGCCTTCGTAATCGGCGAAGAAGTTGATGTTGTCGGTCTTCAGCTTGGTCTTGCGCACCAGCGTATCGAGCTGCGAGCCCTGGTTGGTCGCCGCGCCGAACGAGGCGGCGTTGACCACGCCGTTGCTGATGTTCGCCGATTGCAGCACGTCGCCGGTCCATGCGCCGGGAATCGTGTACATCGACTGGCTGTAGTTGTTGTAGTTGCCGTTGATGTGCAGGCCGTTGAGCGTGAGCGTCAGATCGGAGGTCGGCCGGTACTGGACCGTGCCCGACACGCTCTTGCGCTCGCGGGTCTGCTGGAAATAGGCGTAGTTGATGCCGAACGGCGACGCCGCCTTGTAGAGGTCCGAAATCGTCCCGCCGGTGATCGTCGCGCCGGGGCTCTTGAGGCTCAGCGTGCCGTCGGCGGCGCGGTTGACGAACGGGCTGTTGTAGGTGCCGTCGGCGTTCGGCGCGACGTTGTCGTAGCCGAAGAATTCGACGCCGGCGCGCGTCAGGCTCTGCTTGTCGTAGGTGGCCGCGACGAGGAAGCCGAACGTCTCGTCCTTGTTCTTCCAGCTGTACAGGCCCGAGCCGCGGACGTTGCCCTTGTCCGAGCGGTCGTTGTACGAATAGCCGCCCGATGCGAAGATCGCGTTGGCCTTCAGGTCGAGCGGACGGCGCGTGCGGACGATGACGGTACCGCCGAGGCTGCCTTCCTCGATGCGCGGCTCGGGCGACTTGTAGACTTCGAGACGATCGACCAGCTCGGGGGCGAGCAGCGAATAGTTGAAGGTGCGGCTCGACGGGTCGTTGTCGTTGCCGCCCCAGTCGGCCGACGCGAGCGCGTGGCCATCGAGCAGCATGCGGTTGAGCGCGGGATCGGTGCCGAGGATCGCGACCTTCTCGCCCTCGCCGAAGCGACGATCGATGCTGACGCCGGGAATGTGCGACAGCGATTCAGCGACGTTGCGATCGGGAAACTTGCCGATGTCCTCGGCGGAGATCACGTCGACGACCGCGTTGGCGTTGCGCTTGACCGCGATCGCGCTGCGCAGGCTGCCGCGGATGCCGGTGACGACGATATCGTCGCCGGTTGCGGAGGATGGCGCGGATGGGGCCGCGGCGGATGGGGCGGGCGACTGGGTCGCCGACGGGGCGGCATCCTGCGCGACCGGCGTCGCCGACGGTGCGGGATCGGTCTGCGCGAACGCCGCTGGAGTGATCGCGACGCATACCGCTGCGCTCGACGCCAACAAAATCTGCTTCCGGAAAATCATTGTCGAAACCCCTTCCTAATCGACGCCGCAGCGCCTTCCCCCGACGCTGTCGGCGTCGCCTCGATCACCTGCCACCTGGTACTGTTTTGGTTACTCTTTGAGTGGCTCGGCAGGCGTAATGTATAACCAATTCATTTTCAGAATCCATCGGAAATTACAGTTTGGTTACCACCCTAGGACGCCCACCGGGCGATCGTATAATATATAGCCGTATCAATAGCCTAGCGGATTCCGCCGTATCGTTTTGACACACGTGCGCGGCAGCGGTGCCAAGTTATTGTAATACCACTTCTTACAAGAAACTGTCGGTTCGGGATTGAACCCGGCGATTCGATCGGCCAAACGTAATATAATTACGACGGTCGGGAGGGCATCCATGACGCTGGAGATATGCGTCGACGATATCGCGGGATTGGACGCCGCCATTGCCGGGGGTGCCGATCGCATCGAACTCTGCGCCGCGCTGGCGCTGGGCGGACTGACGCCATCACCTTCGCTGACCGCCGCGGCGGCAAGCGCGCCAATCCCAGTCCATTTGCTCGCCAGACCGCGCGAAGGCGGGTTCCACTATACGCCACGCGAGCTGGCGATGATCGCGGGCGACATCACCGCGGCAGCCGAAGCAGGCCTCGCCGGCATCGTCATCGGTGCCACCCACGCAGACCACAGGCTCGACACCGAAACGCTGGCGTCGCTGGTCGCGCATGCCCGATCGGCAGGCACAGCGCGGCGCGCGCTACTATCACTGACGCTCCATCGCGCGATCGATCTATGTGCCGACATGCCCGCCGCGCTCGACGCCGCGATCGCGCTCGGGTTCGACCGCGTGCTGACGTCCGGCGGCGCACCGAAGGCGATCGACGGCCTCGATATGCTCGCCACCTTGCACCGACACGCAGGCGGACGGATCATCATTCTCGCGGGAAGCGGCATCGACGCGGACAATGTCGCGGCGTTTCTCGATGTCGGGATCGTCGAGATCCACGCCTCGTGCGGCATGATTGCATCCGATCTCGACGAGGTTGCCGATGCAGAGGCCCTGGCGCGCGAACGCCGTTTCGGCTTCACGACCGCGGGGCGACGCCGCACCGATATCGACCGCGTTCGCGCCCTCAAGGCAGTTCTTACAGACATGTTACATCAAGCCGCTTGAACAATACCAATACATAACGTATCCCAGATCGGTTGCCGGGCTGCATCTATCGGAGGCCCGCTCCGGCATCAGCGAAAGTCGCCTACATGTCCTTTTCCACAAGCATCGGCCGATTCCGGGACGGCAACCCCGCCCCGCTTTACGTCCAGCTCCAGCAGCTGATCCGCGACGCGATCAATCGCAACGTGCTGGCCAAGGACGACGCCATTCCAGCCGAGCGCGATCTCGCGGTGGAATATGACGTGTCGCGCATCACCGTGCGCAAGGCGATCGGCGGGCTGGTCGAGGAAGGTTTGCTGACGCGGCGTCGCGGCGCGGGCACGTTCGTCGCGACACGCGTCGAAAAGAGCTTCTCGAAACTCTCGTCGTTTTCGGAAGACATGATCTCGCGCGGCCGCACGCCGAGCAGCGCCTGGGTCAGCCGGACGATGGGCATGGTTACGCCCGAGGAGTCGCTCTCGCTTGGCCTGTCGCCGGGCTCGGCGGTCTATCGCTTCCAGCGTATCCGCTATGCCGACGACGTGCCGATGGCGCTCGAATACACCACTATCGCGGGATACTGCCTGCCATCGATCGATGCGGTGCAGGACTCGCTGTACAAGGCGCTCGAAGTGGCCGGCAATCGCCAGGTGCGCGCGTTGCAACGCCTGCGCGCGGTCCATTTCAGCGCCGAGCACGCCAAGATGCTCGGCGTCGATGCGGGGCATGCGGGGCTGTTCATCGAACGCCGTGGGTTCCTGCGCGACGGTCGGGCGGCCGAATTCACCCAATCCTATTACCGTGGCGACGCGTACGACCTCGTCGCCGAACTCAACGACATCTGACGTCGGCGCGCGCGCGTCGGCCGGGGGGCATCAAGTGAACGAGACTATCCAGGACCGCGCGTCCACTCTGCAAGACGGCACGCTTCAAAACGAAACGCTGCACGACGAAGCCCGGACGCTGATGTTCAGCGAGGCCGCCGAATCCGCCGATGCGGTCGCGCGGCTGTTGTCCGCCAACCGCGATGCGTTCGCCGCGCTCGGCGAACGGCTTCGTGCCGCCCCGCCCGCCGTGGTGGTGACGTGCGCGCGCGGCTCGTCGGATCATGCCGCGACCTACGGCAAATACCTGATCGAGACGCTGCTCGGCGTACCCGTCGCCTCCGCCGCGCCTTCGGTATCGTCGGTCTATGCCGCGCCGATGGCGCCCGGCACCGCGCTCGTCATCGCGGTATCGCAGAGCGGCCGCAGCCCCGATCTGCTCGCCACCGTCACCGCGTATCAGAATGCCGGCGCCTATGTCGTCGCGTTCGTCAACGACGAGACCTCGCCGCTTGCCGAGATGGCCGACACGCTGATCGCGCTGAAGGCAGGACCAGAGAAGTCGGTCGCGGCGACCAAATCCTACATCTGCGCACTCGCGGCATTCGCAGGCCTGACCGCGGCGTGGTCGCAGAACGACGCACTGGCGAACGCGGTCGATACGCTGCCGGACATGCTGACGCTCGCGTTCGGCGCCGACTGGTCGCCGATCGTCGACGCGCTGGCCAACGCCAACAACCTGTTCGTGATCGGCCGCGGCTATGGCTACGGAATCGCGCAGGAAGCCGCGCTGAAGCTGAAGGAAACCTGCGCGCTCCATGCCGAGGCGTTCAGCGCCGCCGAAGTCCGCCACGGACCGATGGCGATCGTCAATGACGGCTTCCCGGTGATCGCGTTCGCGACCTCCGACACGGCGGGCGACGGCGTCCGCGAGGCAGCGGCAGAATTTCGCGCGCGCGGTGCGGTCGTGTGTCTCGCGGATGCGAAGGCGGATGCCGACGGCACCCCGGTCGCGCTGACCGCGCACCCCGCGATCGAGCCGATCCTGATGATCCAGAGCTTCTATCGGATGGCGAATGCGCTGTCGCTTCGCCGCGGACTGAACCCCGACGCACCGCTCCACCTCAGCAAGGTCACGCGGACGGTATGAGCGGCGAGACTATGAGCAACGACGGTATGAACGGTCTTCGGATGCACTTCGTCAACGGTACGATCGTCACGCGCGATGCGCTGCTGAACGGCGCGACGATCAGCGTGGATGGCGACCGGATCGTCGCGATCGACGCGCTCGACGGTACGCCGTCCGATGCGATCGATCGCGTCGTCGATCTGGGGGGCGGCTGGCTGCTCCCCGGCTTCGTCGACACGCAGGTCAATGGCGGCGGCGGCGTGCTGCTCAACGACCAGCCGACGGTCGCCGGCATCGCCGCGATCGGTGCGGCGCATGTCCCGTACGGCACGACCGCCTTCATGCCGACGTTGATCAGCGACACGCCCGAGGTGATCGCGGCGACGCTCGACGCGATGGACGCGGCGATCGAGGCGGGGGTTCCCGGCGTGGTCGGCGCGCATATCGAAGGCCCGTGGATCAACCCGTCGCGGAAAGGCATCCACGATCCCGCCAAATTCCGGCTGCTCGACGATGCGATGATCGAGCTGTTGATCCGCCCCCGCAAGGGTCGCGTGATGGTGACGCTCGCGCCTGAATTGACCGATGCGGCGTCGATCGCGCGGCTGGTCGCTGGCGGCGTGATCGTCAGCGCGGGCCATACCGATGCGGATTACGAGACCATTATCGACGCGGTCGGTGCGGGGCTCTCCGGCATCACACATCTGTTCAACGCGATGTCGCCGCTGCTCCACCGTGCGCCGGGCGTGGTCGGCGCAGCACTCGACGATCGCCACGTCTATTGCGGGCTGA
The DNA here is from genome assembly GCF_003688595.1 of Sphingomonas sp. PP-F2F-G114-C0414. Taxonomy (GTDB): domain Bacteria; phylum Pseudomonadota; class Alphaproteobacteria; order Sphingomonadales; family Sphingomonadaceae; genus Sphingomonas. Next base: position 166,574 of record NZ_RCWT01000009.1, on the reverse strand, counting down.
TCGCCGACGGCCTGCACGTCCACGACGCCGCGCTCCGTCTCGCGCTCAACGCCCGACCCCACGACCGCCTGATGCTGGTCAGCGACGCGATGCCGTCGGTCGGCGCGGTCGACAAGGATTTCCGCCTGCAAGGACGGCTGATTCATGTCGAGGACGGCAAGTGCTTCGGTGAGGACGGGACGCTCGCCGGCTCCGATCTCGACATGGCCGGCGCGGTCCGCAACTTCGTTGCGCGCACGCAGGCCGACGTGCCTGCCGCGGCGGCGATGGCGGCGACCAACCCCGCCGCCTTTCTCGGCCTGTCGCACGAACGCGGAGCGCTCGCGCCCGGACTGCGCGCCGACTGGGTCGCGCTCACCGCCGATCTGAAGCCCGCGGGCACCTGGATCGGCGGCCAACTCGTCGCGGGCAGGACGTAAAGCCATGAAGCCGATCATCCTGACGTCGCCCCTCCAGGGCTGGGCATCGCCTCTCGAGGCGGTCCCCGACCCGGTCTTCGCCGAACGGATGATGGGCGACGGGATCGCCGTCGATCCGACCGGCGACTGCCTGCATGCACCGTGCGACGCGGTCGTGCTGAGCGTCCACGCCAGCGGCCACGCGATCACGCTCCGCACGCCTGAGGGCGCCGAGATCCTGATGCATATCGGTCTCGACACGGTGGCGCTCGGCGGACGCGGGTTCAGCCCTTGCGTGACCGAGGGCGCGAGCGTCCAGCGGCTCGACCCGCTGATCCGCTTCGATCTCGACCTGCTGGTCTGCGAGGCACGTGCGGTCATCACGCCGGTGATCGTCACCAACCCCGAGCGCTTCACCATCGTTCGCCGCGAAACCGGCAAGCTGGTCGGCGTCGGCGAGGCGGTCATGACGCTCGAACCCCGCGATTCAGCCGACGTGGCGGTGGTCGAGGGCGATACGGTCCGCCGCACGATCGTCGTGCCGCTGGTCCACGGCATCCACGCGCGGCCGGCGGCCCGGATCGGCGAGATCGCACGGAAATTCGTGTCCGACGTGAAGATCACGAAGGATGAGCGCGAGGGCAACGTCCGCAGCCCGGTCGCGCTTATGGCGCTCGGCGTAAAGCTCGGCGACGAGATCACGCTCGCCGCCACCGGGCCCGATGCCGCCGACGCGCTCGCGGCGATCGGCGACCTGATCCTCGGCGGCATGGGTGAGAAGGCGGGGGCGGGCGTAAACGCATCAGCTTCACCCGCGTCCACTGCCGTGTTCCCCCGCGAAGGCGGGGGCCCAGGAATCACGAACGATGGCGCTGCTGGGTCCTGGGCCCCCGCTTTCGCGGGGGAACAGAAGGGCGCGGCAGCTAAAGTCGTTACCCTACCCGCCGACGGACGCCTGCCCGGCGTAACCGCCTCCCCCGGCATCGCGATCGGCCAAGCCGGGCTCTTCCGCCTCGCCGAGATCGCGGTGACGCGCGAAGGTGCAGGCGCAACCACCGAACGCGCCGCACTCGACGCCGCGCTCGCCTTGGTCGCGGACCGTCTCGCGAGCAAATCCGCCACCGCAACCGGTGCCGAGCGTTCGATCCTGTCCGCGCATACCGCCCTGCTCGACGACCCGACGCTGACCGACGCCGCGCACGCCGCGATCGCGCAAGGCGACAGCGCCGCCTACGCCTGGCGCACCGCCATCCGCGGCCAAGCCGACGCGCTCAAAGCGACCGGCGACGCGCGCCTCGCCGAGCGCGCGGACGACATGCTCGACCTCGAACGCCAGGTGCTGCGTGCGCTCGCCGGCGAAGACCTCGACGAACGCCTGAGCTTCCCGCCCGGCACGATCCTGCTGGCCGACGACCTGCTTCCGTCGCACCTGCTTGGCCTCGATACCGCGTCGATCGTCGGCTTCTGCGTCGAGCGCGGCGGTCCGACCTCGCACGTCGCGATCCTCGCCGCGACGATGGGCCTGCCCGCCCTGGTCGCAGTCGGCCCCGCCCTCGCCGAGATCGCCGCGGGTACGCCGCTGATCCTCGACGCCGGCGCAGGCCTGCTCCACGTCGCACCGGACTCCGAAACACAGGCAGCGGCACAAACCGCGTTCGACGCGCAGACCGAACGCCGCCGCGCCGCGCTCGCCAACGCCGCGCAGGAATGCCGCACGCAGGACGGCGTCCGGATCGAAGCCTTCGCCAATCTCGGCTCGGCCGACGACGCCGACGCTGCCGTCCGCAACGGCGCAGAAGGCTGTGGCCTCCTCCGCACCGAATTCCTGTTCCTCGAACGCGACAGCGCACCCAGCGTCGCAGAACAGACCGCCGATTACCAGCGCATCGCCGACACGCTCGACGGCCGTCCGCTGATCGTCCGCCTGCTCGACATCGGCGGCGACAAGCCCGCGCCCTATCTGCCGATCGCCGCGGAAGAAAACCCCGCACTCGGTCTGCGCGGCATCCGCGTCGGTCTCGCGCACCCCGAGATGCTCGACGCCCAGCTGCGCGCGATCCTCGCGGTGCGCCCCGCCGGCCAGTGCCGGATCATGGTGCCGATGATCGCAAGCCTGGCCGAGCTCCGCGCGGTCCGCACTGCACTCGACGCCGCGGCCGCCGCGACCGGCCACACCGAGCATGTCGCGCTCGGCATCATGATCGAGACGCCCGCCGCCGCAGTCACCGCCGACCTGCTAGCCAGCGAAGCCGACTTCTTGTCGATCGGCACTAACGACCTGACGCAGTACGCGCTCGCGATGGACCGCGGTAATCCGGCGGTCGCGAGCGACCTCGACGGGCTCCATCCCGCCGTGCTGCGCCTGATCGCACGCACCTGCGAAGGCGGTGCGGTCCACGGCAAATGGACCGGCGTGTGCGGCGGCCTCGCCTCCGATCCGCTCGCGGTACCGATCCTGATCGGGCTCGGCGTCACCGAACTCTCGTCCGCGCCCGCGCTCGTGCCCGAGATCAAGGCGCTAGTCGCGACGCTCACGATCGACGCCTGCCGCGCGCATGCCGCAGCCGCCATGAACTGCATTTCAGCCGCGGACGTGCGAACGCTCGCCCGGAGTTTCCGCCCATGAAGTCCGTGCTCGAAGCCCTCCAGCCGCTCGGCCGCGCGCTCATGCTGCCGATCGCGGTGCTCCCCGTCGCCGGGCTGTTGCTGCGGCTCGGCCAACCCGACATGCTCGACATCGCGGTGCTCAGCGCCGCAGGTGACGCGATCTTCTCGCACCTCGGCCTGTTGTTCGCGATCGGCGTCGCCACCGGGTTCGCGCGCGACGGCAACGGCGCCGCATGTCTCGCGGGCGTGGTCTGCTACCTCGTGACGACGCAGGGCGCACAAGCGCTCATGACCGTCCCCGCTGACGCACTCAAGGGCTTCACCGGCGACACGATCGCACTCGCCACCGCCGCCTGGAAGGCCAAGGCGATCGCCCGGCTCGACGTACCGATCGGCATCCTTTCGGGGCTGATCGGCGGCAGTTTCTACAACCGCTTCTCGGCGATCGCGCTCCCCGAATACCTCGCCTTCTTCGGCGGACGTCGGTTCGTGCCGATCGTCAGCGGCGTCGCGGGCCTCGTACTCGGCATCATCGTTGGTCTTGGCTTCGGCGCGCTCAGCACCGGGATCGACGGCCTGAGCTACGGGATCAGTGGCGCCGGCGGGTTCGGCCTGTTTGCGTTCGGGTTGCTCAACCGCCTGCTGCTCGTCACCGGGCTCCACCATTTGCTCAACAACATCGTCTGGTTCGTCGCCGGCGACTACCACGGCACCACGGGCGACCTCCGCCGCTTCTTCGCCGGCGACCCGACCGCGGGCGCGTTCATGGCCGGGTTCTTCCCCGTGATGATGTTCGGCCTGCCCGCCGCCTGTCTCGCGATGTACCATTCGGCGCTGCCCGAACGCCGCAAAGCGGTCGGCGGCATGCTGCTCAGCCTCGCGCTTACGTCCGCCCTGACCGGTGTGACCGAGCCGATCGAGTTCAGCTTCATGTTCTTGGCACCGGTGCTCTACGCGATCCACGCGGTGCTGACCGGCCTATCGATGGCGCTGATGAACGCGCTCGGCGTGAAATTGGGCTTCGGCTTCTCCGCGGGGCTGTTCGACTATGTCCTGAACTACGGCAAGGCGACCAAACCGCTGCTGCTGATCCCGGTCGGTCTAGCCTATGCCGCGATCTACTACGTCCTGTTCCGCACCGTCATCAAGCGCCTCGACCTCCCCACGCCCGGCCGCGAGCGCGACGCGCCCGTCGCCGCGGCCACCGTCGCCAAGAGCGAGCGTGGCTCCGCGTTTGCCGAAGCACTCGGCGGCGCCGCCAACCTGACCAGCGTCGGCGCGTGCACGACCCGCCTGCGCCTGATCGTCGTCGACCAGGGCGCGGTGGACGAGGCACGGCTCAAGGCACTCGGCGCGCGCGGCCTGATCCGTCCGTCCGACAAGGCGCTCCAGATCGTGCTGGGCCCGATCGCCGACTCGGTCGCGGTCGAGATCCGCGACGCGATCGCCGCCGGTGGCCCAGCCCCGGTCGTCGCCGAACCGGCAGCCGAAGTCCCGGCGGATATCCGCCTGACCGCCGCGACGATCGCAGCACTCGGCGGCACCGACAATATCGAGGGCGCCACCCGCCACGGCACGCGACTGCGCATCCGCCTGCACGACGCCGACCGCACCTCGCTATCGTCGCTCGAAGCGCTCGGTGTCCACGCCGTCGCCCGCCCCGCCCCCGGTCTCGTCCACCTGCTGTTCGACGCCAATCGCGCCGCGTCGATCCTGCTCGCCTGAGTGACGCCACTTTGCGGTGGGAAGTTGCCGGATGACTTTCCGGCAACTTCGTAGAACGCTAATATCGGCAGATGATGCGAACTTCGGCCCTGCTCCCCCTCTCGATCATCGCCGCAGCGGTGGCCGGTTGCTCCCCCTCCTCGCAGCCCGCCGCGCCGCAAACGCGCAACGCGACCACGGCGACACCGCCCGAGGCACGCGCGACGCCGGCCACGCCGGCGGCCGTCACCGATACCCATATCAAGCCGACGCCGGGCGTGCCGAAGACCTTCGGCGACTGGGCGGTCGGCTGCGACAATGGCTTGCGGTGCACGCTCGCCGCGCTGCTGCCCGAAGACGGCTTTCCGAGCGAGCCTGGATCACCGATCACGCTGAACATCACGCGTGAACCCGGCCCCGCCGGCGCAGTCTCGGTCAAGATCGCAACGGACAACGCGCAGGCGGCCCAACCGGCCAGCTTTGCGGTCGATGGCAAACCCACTGCGTTACGCGACGCCGCTGGCCTTGCCGCAGCGATGGCGAACGGCACGACGTTGACCGTACACGGAGCGGATAATCGCACACTCGCGACGCTATCGCTGAAAGGCGCCGCCGCCGCACTCCGCTACGTCGATGCACAGCAAGGCCGCGTCGGCAGTACCAACGCGATCGTCGCCAAGGGCCCCGCCCCGTCGCGTGCTCCCACGCCGCCGCTTCCGGCCATCGCTGCGATCGCGCCTTCGGGCACCGCCGCAAAGCTCACTGCCGCGCAGATCGGAACGCTGCGCAAACGCGCCGCCTGCAACGCCGAGGGCTTCACCCCCGAAACGCACGCGCTCGGCGGCGGCAAGTCGCTGGTGATCTTCCCCTGCTCGACCGGCGCCTACAATCTGATCAGCGCGCTCTTCATCGTCGACGGCGCCGGGATCACCCCAGCCCAGTTCGACGCCCCCGCAGGCTTCGAGGCGACCGGCGCCGACTCCGGCACGCCCGTCAAAAGCGTCATCAACGGCGCGTTCGAAAACGGCGTCCTGACCAGCGACGCAAAGGGCCGCGGCCTGGGCGATTGCGGCGTCCACCAGCGCTTCGTCTGGGACGGCACCCGCTTCCGCCTCTCCGAACAGTCGCAAATGCGCGAATGCCGCGGCAACGCGGACTTCATCACGACTTGGCGCGCCCGCGTGATCCGGCCCTGACCCGCCCCTCCCCTTCGGGGGAGGGCACGAGCAGGGCGCGGACGACGGATCGGAATTCCGCTCGCAGTTATTCCTGGATCAGCTTGCGTCTTCGCCGTTCAGGAGAACGCGCGTCGCGGTCTCGACATCGTCTTTTCGCATGAGGCTTTCGCCGACCAGGAACGACGTGATGCCGGCAGTCTGGAGCCGCTGACAATCGGCATGCGTGAAAATGCCGCTTTCGCCGATGATCAGGTGATCGCTGGGTACCATCGGCGCCAGCTTTTCGCTGTTCGTCAGGCTGACTTCGAAGGTGCGCAGATCCCGATTGTTTATACCGATCAGCGGCGAGGACAGTTTCAGCGCTCTCTCCATTTCCGGTTCGTCATGGACCTCGACCAGAACATCCATGCCCAGAGCGAACGCTCGGTCTTGCAGACGAACCGCGTCGTCATCGGACAGCGATGCCATGATCAGAAGGATGCAGTCCGCACCCCAGGCGCGGGCTTCATCGACCTGATAGGTTTCGAACATGAAGTCCTTGCGCAGCGCCGGCAGGCTGCAGGCCGCACGAGCGGCGGTGAGGAACGCCGGCGCACCCTGGAAGCTCGGCGCATCCGTCAGCACGGAAAGACACGCCGCGCCGCCTGCTTCATACGCGCGCGCGAGGGCGGGTGGATCGAAATCCGAACGGATCAGCCCCTTGGACGGGCTGGCCTTCTTGATTTCCGCGATGAGCCCGAACAGGCCGGCGCTTTGCCGGGCGACCAGGGCCTTGTGAAAGCCGCGTGGAGCCTCTTGATCGGCTTGCATCGCCCGGAGGTCGGCAAGCGATACCGTGGCTTTCGCGGCCTCTATTTCCTGGCGCTTATAGGCTTCGATTTTCTTGAGGATGCTGGTCATGTCAGATGCAATTCCTTTGGTCGCTGCTGCCACAGACGGCGGCGTCCGTCCGGAGGCGTGCAGGTGGACGGCTTCTACAGCGCAACGCCCGGGAGCGCATCCGGCCGAACCGGCCATTAATCGCAGCGTTCGATCATCTCGGCGATTGGCTCGAGGCCGAGGTCGCCACCTGGGGCACCTTGGTCACGGACTGACGCGCAGTTTGGTCAGGGCATATCCGCCAAACTACGGCTAGGTAGCCCATGTCTGCAACTGGACGTAAGCGGAATGGCCAAGATGGGGAAGGAAATCGGACCGGCTGCTTTCGGGAGGGCGGGTGGCGATAGCCGACATTGGGCGGCTGCCGGCTTTCCCAAAAAGGATCTAATAACGGGAACACTGTGGTGTTCTCTAAATCCGTATATGCTGCCCGAATCGGGAAAGGGCCGGCGGATGATGAGGCGTGGCCAAGTTGTTTTTGTGACGATCGCAACCTTGCTGGGAGCCTGCGACGTTCAAGCGGATATGATCGGCCCGCATGAAGTAAGCGGCGAGGCTGTCAGGCCGATCAACGGCACGCCAGAGAAGGCGGCAAGCGCTTCTCGGATTTGGGAACCGTCCGCCGGACACATCCAGGTGCCGATTTGGCCCGGCGCGGTGCCGGATGCGCTGCCGAATCCTGAACCAGAATCTGTTGGCCCACCGCTCGGCCGCGAATGGTGGCCGAGAGCCAATAACGTCAGTCGCCCCACGATGACGATCTACGCCCCGACGGGGGTTAATACCGGCGCGGCTGTTATGGTGCTTCCGGGTGGTGGGTATCAGTTCCTCGCCATGGATTTGGAAGGCACCGAAATCTGTGACTGGTTGACCTCTCGTGGAATCACCTGCGTCCTGCTGAAATACAGAGTGCCGGAATCCGGACCTACCTACAGAGATGGAAAGCGGTACTATCCACCAGTTCCAACCGCTTTGCAGGATGCCCAGAGAACCCTCGGCCTTATCCGCGCAAAGGCCGGGGCATACGGCGTAGATCCGAAGAAGATCGGCGTCATCGGCTTCTCCGCTGGTGGGCATTTGGCAGCCGCGTTAAGCACTAATTTCGCGAAACGGGCCTACCGCGCTATCGACGCGGCTGATGCCATAAGCTGCAGACCCGATTTCGTCCTGATCGGATATCCCGGACATATTTGGGGGCATGAAGATGAAGACGAAAAAGTACGTGACGCATCCAATTTGAAGGTGCGCGGAGACATCCGGGTATCATCGGCAACACCGCCGACCTTCATCATACATGCTGAAGACGATCAAACGGATAGCGTCCAGCAATCTCTTGCTTACTACATCGCGCTCAAGGAAGCCGGCGTGCGCGCTGAAATGCATATTTACGCAGAGGGCGGGCATGCATTTGGAGTTCGCCCCACAAGATTACCGATAGGCAACTGGCCCAAGCTTGCGGAACAATGGCTGCGCTCCATCGAAGTAATTCAGTAAAGGGCGGAGTGGCCGCTCGACAGGCTCGCGGCATCTTTCCCACAAACCAACGTCTGGCGGGAATCTCGCCGCCTCGATCGCGTTGACGGCCGCCTGCGAGTTTCGCTTTCCCGAAATCTGTTCCCAATTGCTCTTTCCCGAAATGGCCAATCGGAGGCGGAGAAACGGGAAAGATCGCGCTTAACGAATGGCCGTTATTGGTAGCCCGGATCGTCAGCCTGCACGTACGGGTGTGGGCGGGAGCAGACATTAACGCGCAGGGTGGATGTGGCCCGGCTATTCAGGCGGAAGCGGGGGCCCCGGTCGCACAACAGGCGCATCCGTCGTGGAAAACTCGACGGCAAAAGCCTGGACAGATTCAGTCGGTCTGTTCGCAACATCTAAAACTGGTTTGAAGGTGAAGGAAGTCGCGGCGAACTTGCAGAGGGCACGGTCGAGCGCATCGGGCGACGCGCGGCCATACAGTATGTTGCTGCACGTGAGCACTTTGCCGGTTGGATCCACGATCAGTGAAGAAAACCGCCTAGCGAAGACAGCGCCTGGGTCAGGCAAGCGCTCAACTACCAGCTGGAGATCAACAGATGGTGGGATCAGGCCTCCATCTTTGAAAAATGTTAATCCTGCACTTATTGTTCCGTATGCCGGCTTCCCATCACCACCAAGCGCCGGCTGCCCCTTGATACCAAGGTATAGCTTGCAACCGGCTGTATCCAACTTGGGATGGCCGCTTGGAACGACGACATCGCAATGTATAATTCTTCCGGTTGGATCAACCGTTAAGAGGAGTCTTGCTGTGGCGCCTGCGTCCTTCGAATCGTAGCCATAACGAAAAGGGCCGGTCATCTGCGACGGCCGTAGCGGACTAATGATAGGCGGACGCGGGTAATTAACGTCCGTTACCCCGGCCAGGAGCAATACGATCATTCCAGGCCCCCCTCCTCACCGTCGGCCAGCGGAGACCCTTCTCTCTTCGCCGCGCCAGTGTTTTTCTGCAATATCATGAAATGCAAGGCAAGCGTTCCAGCTCAGCTACAGACGTTCGCCCCGGTTTGATCAACGATCGTCTACAATTGGGCGATACTAACGTCGCCCCGATCGGCAACGCTGGGCAGCCGCCCTCAAGGCGCCGGCCGCTCCACCTGCGCCTCGGCCAGATACACCCCGAACAACCCCTCCGGATCGGTCCACGAAGCCACCGGCGTCCACCCGCCCGACCGCAGCAGGATCCGAGCATCGCGCGCGCCGTATTTATGCGAGTTCTCCGTGTGGATCGTCTCGCCGGCAATCATCTCGAACGACCGCCCGTCAACGGTAAACGCCACGTCGCGCACCGCCTCCAGGTGCATCTCGATCCGCGCGCGATCGTCGTTCCAGACCGCCTTGTGCCGGAACGCGTCGACCGGGATATCGCCGTCCAGCTCGCGGTTGATCCGCTCGAGCAGGTTCAGGTTGAACGCCGCCGTCACGCCCTGCGCATCGTCATACGCGGGCACCAGCACGTCCTCGCTTTTGATCCGGTCCATCCCGATTAGCAGCATCGCGCCGACGCCGAGCGACGACCGCATCGCGCGCAACAGGTCGACCGCCATTAACGGGATCATGTTGCCAATCGTCGACCCCGGGAAAAACCCGAGCTTGGGCGTATCCGCAATCGTCTTCGGCAGGCTCAACGGCCGCATGAAGTCCGCCTCGAACGGTAGTACCAGCAGATCCGGAAACTGATCGCCCAGCACTTTCGACGACTCCCGCAGGAAATCCCCCGAGATATCGATCGGCACATAGACCGACGGCGCGACCGCATCGAGCAGGATCGGCGTCTTGGTCGACGATCCCGAGCCAAACTCGACGACCGCACGCCCTGCGCCCGCAAGCGTCGCCACCTCGGGACATGCCGTCTCGAGGATCGACCGCTCGGTCCGCGTCGGATAATATTCAGGCAGATCGGTGATCTTCTCGAACAACTCCGAGCCGCGCCGGTCGTAGAACCACCGTGCCGGGATCGCCCGCGGCCGCCGCGCGAGCCCGTCCAGCACGTCCGCGCGGAATTGCGGGTCGGCGAGCGTCTGCTGGCCGTCCTCGATCTCAGGCTTCAACATCAGATATCTTTCGCGAGACGCACGCCGGTGAACTGCCACCGTTGATGCGGATAGAAGAAATTGCGGTAGCTCGGCCGGGCATGGCCACGCGGCGTGGCACAGCTGCCACCGCGCAGGATGAACTGCGAGCTCATGAACTTGCCGTTGTATTCGCCGACGGCGCCGGCCGCTGTCACGAAACCGGGATACGGGCGGTACGCGCTGCCGGTCCACTCCCAGACGTCGCCGAAAAACGCCGGGCCATTCGCCGCCGGCCGAGGCTCGACCGGCCCCGCCACGTCCATCTGGTTGCCGCCGCGCGCATCATGCGACGCCGCCGCCGCCTCCCATTCGAACTCGGTCGGCAACCGTGCGCCAGCCCAGCTCGCATACGCATCCGCCTCGAAAAAGCTCACATGCGTCACCGGTGCCGCCGGATCGATCGCGCGCCGCCCGTCGAGCCCGAACCGCGTCCAGCCTGCCTCGCCCTGTTCCCAGTAGAGCGGCGCGACGATGCCCTCGGCCTTCACCCACGCCCAGCCATCCGCCAGCCAATGCCGCGCTTCGGTGTAGCCGCCATCGGCAATGAACGCCGCCCACTCGCCGTTCGTCACGGTACGGTCGGCGATCGCATGCGGCACCAGCAGGGCGGCGTGACGCGGCCCCTCGCAATCGAATGCGAACCCGTCGCCGTCATGCCCGACCTCGACGATCCCGCTCTCGCGCGCGATCCAACCGATCGGCCCCGGCATCTCGACCGGCACTTTCCGCGGCGCCGGCCACATCGCGGGCTCAAGCGGGTTTTCGGAAAACATGTGAAGGATGTCGGTCACCAGCAGCTCTTGGTGCTGCTCCTCGTGATGACAGCCAAGCGCCACCAGCGCCTGTGCATCCTCCGACAACCCGGGCAGCGCATCGAGCAGCGCCGCATCGACATGCGCGCGGTACGCCCGCACCTCGTCGAGCGACGGCCGCGTCACCATCCCACGCCGGTCGCGCGCATGGCGTCGCCCCTCGGCCTCGTAATAGCTGTTGAACAGGAACGGAAACCGCTCGTCATGCAGCGCATAACCATCGACATTATCGCGCAGCACGAAGGTCTCGAAGAACCACGTCGTATGCGCCAGATGCCACTTGGTCGGCGACGCGTCGTCCATCGACTGCACCGTCGCATCCGCATCCGACAGAGGCGCGGCGAGGGCAAGCGACAGCGCGCGTACCGTCGAGAAGCGCTCGCTCAGATCCGACGAAGGAGCGGGGGTGAGATCGGGACGAACAGGCTGCGGCATCGGTTATCCTTCAATGCGTCGCCCAGTACCGCAACGCGCGAACGCCGATCACGCCTGCGCGCGCGTAGCCCCCGGTCGCCATAGAACGTCGCCGGCCCCGTTTTGGTTCACTGCGCGCGACGCCACGAACAGGAAATCCGATAGCCGGTTAACATACGCTAATGCCGCCGGATTCAGTGGCATATCATGCGTCGCCGCAACCGCGGATCGCTCCGCGCGCCGCGAAATCGCCCGCGCCAGATGCAGTGCGGCGGCCTGTGGCGACCCGCCCGGCAGGATGAAGCTGCGCAACGGCGCGAGGTGAGCGTTCATCGCATCGATCTCACGCTCCAGCCGCTCGACCTGCGCTGGCACTATCCGCAGCACCATGTCGGAAGGCGCAAACCCGTCAGCGCCTGCGGGAGTCGCGAGGTCGGCACCAAGGTCGAACAGATCGTTCTCAATCCGCTCCAGCGCCACGGCGAGCGGATCGTCGCCAAGCGCCACCACCGCCAAACCAATGGCGGAGTTCGCCTCATCGACATCGCCGATCGCCTGCATCAGCGCGCTCGCCTTCGACACCCGCGAGCCGTCGACCAGCCCGGTCGTGCCGTCGTCACCCGTTCGCGTGTAGATCTTGTTGAGCTTGACCATCGGTCGATTCCTTCTGTCCGACCATGCTGTGCCACAAGTCCGTCACCTCAGCGAAAGCTGGGGTATCCCTCGTGGCTCGCGACATCCGCCTAACGTTGAGATCCCAGCTTGCGCTGGGATGACGGTGGTTAGCAAAGCGCGTTAGACCCTAGTTCCGCCCCGCCGCGAACAGGATCACGACCACGATCAGGATCGCCAGCGCCTGGAAGAAGATCCGCTGCTGCATCATCCGATTCGATTTCAGCGACGCCGCGCTCGGGCCGTTTCCGTCGCGGACCTGCGCCGTGCCCTCCTGCAGGAACGACACGACGCCCCGCACCAGAGCCACGACGGTCGCGATCATCGCCGCGATCAGGAGGATGACGAGGAATGTGTTCATACAAGGAATGTAAGCGCACCGGCTGTCGCTAGCAATGGCTTGAACAGTGTTGCGGATCGCCTCGTGATGCGCGCAAATGCTGCATGTTATACGTGACGTTGAGAGCTCTGATCTCGGGCATTCTTATCGCCGCCGCGTCGGAGATCGCCAAGCGCTATCCCGGCTTCGGCGCGCTCGTGGCGTCGCTGCCGCTGGTGTCGGTGCTCGGCATGATCTGGCTCTGGCACGACAAGCCCGACCCCCGAACGATGGCCGCACACGCCGGCGCGACCTTCTGGTACGTGCTGCCGTCGCTGCCGATGTTCCTCCTGATCCCGGCGCTGCTCCGCCACGGCATGCCGTTCTGGGTATCGCTGGTGGCCGGGTGCGCACTGACGATCGCGCTGTACGCGGCGATGACGTGGGCAGCTCCGAAGCTGGGGATCGAGCTTTAGCAGCGGCGTCCTAATCAAACGCAACTCGGCACCACCCATGAGAAACACCACCCCGGCGAAGGCCGGGGCCCAGTGGGAAAGGTCGCAGTAACGAAGCACTGTGATCAGTTGGCAACGTCCCCCAACTGGGCCCCGGCCTCCGCCGGGGTGGTGCCACGTTAGAGGCGTCACTCCCTCCACCTTGTTTCCCCGCGAAGGCGGGGACCCAGACTGGGCTCCCGCCTTCGCGGAAGAACAAGGACGTGCAAGATTGCATTTCGCTAAAGGCCGCCGTGTTCGGAGGACATTGGCACCGCTTAGTTCAGGTGCTCACCCGGAAGCCGGGAGTAGATCACCACCCCGCAACCGAGCCGCCAACCCCACCCCATCCTCCCCCGCCGCCCGCATCTCCGCCAGCGACAAAGCCCCATCCCGCTTGGCCAACCGCCGCCCCGCGGCATCCACCACCAGCGGATGATGATGATACGCCGGCACCGGCAACCCCAGCAAAGCCTGCAAAACCCGGTGCACGTCCGTCGCCGCGAACAGGTCCACCCCGCGCACCACGTCCGTCACACCCTGCGCCGCATCGTCCAGAGTCACCGCCAGATGATAGCTCGCCGGCGCGTCCTTCCGCGCCAGCACGACGTCCCCCTGCGCCAACGGCTCAGCGACAACCGTTCCCGCAGTCGCATCATGCCACACAAGCACGCCGGTAATCGCCACAGCCTCCGCCATGTCGAGCCGCCAGCAATGCGCCACATCCCCCCGCGCAGCGACCTCCTCCGCGCTCAGACCGCGACAAATCCCCGGATAGACCGGCCCGACATCCCCCTGTGGCGCCGACGCGCTCGCCGCGATCTCCGCCCGCGTACAGAAACAGGGGTAAACCAGCCCGCGCGCCTTCAAAGCCTCCAGCGCAACATCATACGTAGCCAACCGCTCCGACTGGAACACCAGCGAGTCCCACCGCAACCCAAGCCACCCCAGGTCCTCCAAAATCCCCGCCACGAACTCGGGTCGACTCCGCGTCCCGTCGATATCCTCGATCCGCAGCAGGAACCGCCCGCCCCGCTCGCGCGCGTAATCGTGCGCGCGGATCGCCGACACCGTGTGGCCCAGATGCAACCGCCCCGTCGGGCTCGGCGCGAACCGCGTGACGACCGGTCCGTCGCTCAGCATGCTTGACCGACCGCCACGCGGCGTGCTGTCATGCCGCTGTCATCGCTGTCGTCCATAGGGCGCTCTGCGAAGCCTGAGTGGGAGGAGCCGTGTTTCACCCCGATCTGATGCGTCATCCGGATGGTTGTCCGGCGCTCGTGCTCAATGCCGATTACACGCCGCTTTCCTACTATCCGCTCAGCGTCTGGCCGTGGCAAACCGCGGTCAAGGCTGTCTTCCTCGACCGTGTCGACATCGTCGCCACCTACGAACGCGAAGTGCGCAGCGCCAATTTCGCGCTGAAGCTGCCCTCGGTGATCGCGCTCAAGCAGTTCGTCCGACCGTCGCAATTTCCCGCCTTCACCCGCTTCAACCTGTTCCTGCGCGACAAGTTCACCTGCCAATATTGCGGCAAGCTGCGCGATCTCACCTTCGACCATGTCATCCCCCGCGCGCAAGGCGGTCGTACCACGTGGGAGAACGTCGTCACCGCCTGCTCGCCCTGCAACCTCAAAAAGGGCGGGCGCACGCCGAAACAGGCGGCGATGCCGCTGCATATCGAGGCGATCCGCCCGACCAACTGGCATCTCCAGGAACACGGCCGCAGCTTCCCGCCCAACTACCTGCACGACACGTGGCACGACTGGCTGTACTGGGACATCGAACTCGAGGCCTGACGGCATCGATACGACGGGAGATTCTATGCAGGTGAAACTGGTAGCGGCGCTCGCCGCGACAGGAATTATGGTGTCCGCGTGCGGCGACAAGGACGCGCAGCGTGCACAGGCCGACGCCAACGCGGTCGGCTTCGTGCCCCCGTCGGTAACCTCGCGGCTCGATTTCGGCGCCAGCCTGGAGCGTCGCTTCCGGACGCTCGACCGCAATGGTGACGACCGCATCACCAAGGACGAACTCCCTTCGCCCAACTCTCGCATCAAGGCGTTCGACCGCAACAAGGACGGCGTGATCACCGCGATCGAATGGAGCGAAGGCACGCTCGCCTGGTTCGACAAGATGGACCTGAACCATGACGGCACGGTGACGTCGGAAGAACGCACGGAGTCACGCAACCGGTAGGCATCTATCGTTCCGTCATCCTGACGAAAGTCAGGATCCAGAGTTGAAAAGGCTGCACGCCGTTACCCTGGATCCCGACTTTCGTCAGGATGACGGGAAAGATAAGCGACATTAAATTACACGCGATCAGCGTTTTTCATTCGAACTCAGTCCTTCACGATACCAAACCCGGTTGACCTGATCCCTGCCGCAGCGCAGCAGGGAATCATGGCAAGCCTCCCCGCAATCGCGAACAATTCCGACATCCGTTTCCTCGGCAAACTGCTCGGCGACGTCATCCGCGCCTATGGCGGCGAGCGGCTGTTCGCGGCCACCGAGACGATCCGCAAGGCGTCGGTCGAGCGCCACCGCGACGCCTCCGAAGGCAAGCCCGGCGACGACCGCGCAGTCGATCTCAGCCTCGAAAAGCTCAGCCTCGACGAGACGCTCGATTTCGTCCGCGGCTTCATGCTCTTCTCGATGCTCGCCAACCTCGCCGAGGACCGCCAGGGCATCGCCGCGGAAGACGGCGCCGATCTCGCCTCCGCGATCGCCCAACTCGAATCCGAAGGCATCGACCGCACCCAGATCCGTACGCTGCTCGACCACGCGCTGATCGCCCCCGTGCTCACCGCGCACCCGACCGAAGTGCGGCGCAAGAGCATGATCGACCACCGCAACCGCATCGCCGAGCTGATGGGCCTGCGCGATCTCGGCCGCGACACCACGCCGGATGGCGACAGCGTCGACGACGCGATCCTCCGCCAGATCGCTTTGCTCTGGCAAACCCGCGTCCTGCGCCGCGACCGCCTCTACGTCACCGACGAGGTCGACACCGCGCTCAGCTACCTGCGCGACGTGTTCCTTCCCGCATTGCCCGCGCTCTACCAGCGCTGGGACCGCGCACTCGGCGAACGCACGCCGAGCTTCTTGCGCCCCGGCAGCTGGATCGGCGGCGACCGCGACGGCAACCCCTACGTCACCGCAGATTCGCTCAAGACCGCGCTGTCGAAGGCGAGTGAAGCCGTCCTCGGCTACTACTGCGACGCGGTGCATGCACTCGGCGCCGAACTCTCGATCTCGACCGAGCACGCCCCCGCCGACGCCGCGGTACAGGCGCTCGCCGACGCCAGCGGCGACGGTGCCGCCAGCCGCAGCGACGAACCATATCGCCGCGCGCTCTCCGGCATCTACGCCCGCCTGTCCGCCACGCACGACGCACTCACGGGCAAGCACGCCCCTCGCCCCGGCCGACTCGCCGGCGACGCGTACGCCAACCCCGCCGACTTCCGCGCCGACCTCGTCACGCTCGCGCACGGCCTCGGCATCGCGCTGAAGACCGGCGGCGCGCTCGGCCGGCTGATCCGCGCGGTCGAGACGTTCGGCTTCCACCTCGCCACACTCGACCTTCGCCAGAACAGCGCCGTCCACGAACGCGTCGTCGCCGAACTGCTGAAAGTCGCCGGCGTCGAGGACGATTACCTCGCGCTCGACGAAGACGCCCGCGTCGCGCTGCTCCGCCGCGAACTCGCCAACGCCCGCCCCCTCACCTCGCGCTTCGCCGAATATTCGGAGGAAACAGCCGGCGAACTCGCGATCGTCCAGGCCGCCGCCGACGCGCACGCCGCCTACGGCCCCGCGTGCATCACCAACTACATCGTCTCGATGGCGCAGTCGGTCAGCGACCTGCTCGAGGTGAACCTCCTGCTCAAGGAAGTCGGCCTCTACCGACCCGGCGAAACCCCCACGGCAGCGATCATGGCCGTCCCGCTGTTCGAGACGATCGGCGATCTCGAAGCCGCCCCCGCCGTCATGACCGCCTGGTTCGCGCTCCCCGAGATCGCCACGATCTCCAAGGCACGCGGCCATCAGGAAGTGATGATCGGCTACTCTGACAGCAACAAGGACGGCGGCTACCTAACCTCCACCTGGCAGCTTTCAAAAGCCTCGACCGCACTCAAACCCGTCTTCGCGGCGGCCGGCGTCGGTATGCAGCTGTTCCACGGCCGCGGCGGCGCGGTCGGGCGCGGCGGAGGCTCGGCGTTCCGCGCGATCCGCGCGCAGCCCTCGGGCACCGTCCAGGGCCGCATCCGCATCACCGAGCAAGGCGAAGTGATCGCCGCGAAATACGGCACGCGCGACGCCGCGATGACCAATCTCGAAGCGATCGCCTCCGCCACGTTGCTGGCAAGCCTCGAACCCGAACGCCTGTCGAACGCCGACAACGCCAGCTTCTCCGCCGCAATGGACACGCTCAGCGACACCGCATTCCACAGCTACCGCGACCTGGTTTACGGTACGGAGGGCTTCCGCACCTTCTTCCGCCAGATGACGCCGATCGCCGAGATCGCCGGCCTCAAGATCGGCAGCCGCCCCGCCAGCCGCACCAAGTCCGACCGCATCGAAGACCTTCGCGCGATCCCCTGGGTGTTCAGCTGGGCGCAGGCGCGCGTCATGCTCCCCGGCTGGTACGGGGTAGGCCGTGCGATCGCCGATTTCGAGGACAAGGCGCTGCTGAAGGACATGGCGCAAGGCTGGCCGCTCTTCGCCTCGGCGCTGGCGAACCTGGAGATGGTGCTCGCCAAGTCCGACATCGGCATCGCCGAACGCTATGCCGGGCTCGTCGAGGACGACAAACTCCGCGAAATCTTCACCACGATCCGCGACGGCTGGCACCAGACCCACGACGGGCTTCTGCAAGTCACCGGCCAGTCGCGCCTGCTTGAAAAGCACCCCGCCCTAGACGCCTCGATCCGCCTCCGCCTCCCCTATATCGAGCCGCTCAACCTCCTCCAGATCGAACTGATCAAACGCCGCCGCGCCGGCGAGGACGACCCCCGCATCGGCGAAGGCATCCTCCTCTCGATCAACGCGATCGCCACCGCGCTAAGAAACAGCGGCTAATCCTCCCCGGCACGGGGAGGGGGACCAGCGAAGCTGGTGGAGGGGGCGTGCGACAAAAGTACCAGCCGTGAGACTCGCCTTACCCGATCGCAGCGCCCGGTATCGCTCCGACACAACCGTAACGCCCGCGGCGCTCCCCCTCCACCACGCCGCTACGCGTCGCGGTCCCCCTCCCCGTTCCGGGGAGGATAAAACGGCGCAGCCACATCCTCGCGCACCCGCATCAACCGCCCGGTCCCCCGATCCAGCAAAGCCCAGGTCGTAACCGCCTGCAGCTTCACCCGCCCGTCATCGCCGACAAACCGAACATGCCGATCGAACCGAGCCCCCTTCGGCGCCCCCTCGACCCAAGTCTCGCCAACGACCGTCTCCCCCGCGACAACACTCCCACGGTAATCGATCTCATGCCGCGTCACGACCCACACATACGCCAGCTTGTGCTCGGCCGGCGCCACAGCCTCCCAATGCGCAGTCGCGATGGCCTGGATCCACTGCACCCAGACCGCATTGTTCACATGCCCAAGCTCGTCGATATCCGCGTCCTGCGCCGTGATCGAGAGCGTGAACCGGCTCACCCCGCGACGCCCAGCTGCCACAGCACGAACGCATGCTCCTCGGCACCCTCACGCAGCGATTCGAACCGCCCCGACTTGCCGCCATGCCCCGCGCCCATGTTGGTCTTGAGCAACAGGACATTGTCGTCGGTCTTCATCAGCCGCAGCTTCGCCGCCCACTTCGCCGGCTCCCAATAGGTCACGCGCGGATCGTTGAGCCCACCGCTGATAAACATCGGCGGATAAGCCTGCGCCTTGACGTTGTCGTACGGCGAATACGACCGGATCAGCTTGAACGCAGCCTCGTCCTCGATCGGATTACCCCACTCCGGCCACTCGCCCGGCGTCAGCGGCAAACTCTCGTCGAGCATCGTGTTCAGCACGTCGACGAACGGCACGTCGGCGATCACCGCGCCCCACAGTTCGGGGTCGGAATTGACCACCGCCCCCATCAGCTCGCCGCCAGCAGACCGCCCCGCGATCGCGATCTTCCCCGCCGACGTCCACTGCGCGTCGACCAGCGCCTTCGCCACATCGACGAAATCATTGAACGTGTTCGCGCGCTTCTCGAGCTTGCCATCCAGATACCATTGCTGGCCCAGATCGTCGCCGCCACGGATATGCGCGATCGCATAGGCAAACCCGCGATCGAGCAGGCTCATCCGCCCGGTCGAGAAGCCCGGCGGGATCGCATAGCCGTACGCGCCATACGCATAGAGGAACAACGGCGCAGACCCGTCGCGCACGAACCCCGCCGGATACACGATCGAGACCGGAATCTCGGTCCCGTCCCGCGCAGTAATCTTGAGCCGCTCGGTCGCATACTTCGCCGCGTCATAGCCGCTCGGGATTTCCTGCACCTTGAGCATCGTCCGCTCGCCGGTATCGACGTCGTAATCATATACAGTGCCAGGCGTGACCATCGACTCATACCCAAGCCGCAACACCGTCATGTCGTACTCGGGATTGTCCCCCAGCCCTGCGACATAGCTCGCCTCGGGGAAGTCGATCCGCTTGCCCTCGGTTGGCGTCTCGTACCGGTGGATCGCGATCTGATCGAGCCCGTCCTCGCGCCCGTCGACCACGAAGAAGTCCTGATAACACTCCACGCCGGTCATGTAGAACGTCGGGCTCGCCGGAATCAGCTCGCTCCACGCATCCGGCTCCTCGACCAGCGCGGTGCAGAGCCGGAAATTCGGATCGACGTCGTTGGTGTGGATGAACAGCGTCCCGTCATGCTCGTCCACGTCATATTCGCGGCCCACCTTCCGCGCCGACACGAGGATCGGCACCGCCAGAGGCTCATGCGCGGGCAGCAGGTACAGCTCGCTCGTCACATGATCGCTGGTCGCGATCACGATCCACTTGCGCGAACTCGTCTCGCCGACGCCGACGCGAAAGCCCTCGTCTTCCTCGTGGAACAGCACGACGTCCTCGGAGATCGGCGTCCCCAGCCGGTGGAACCGCGCATTGTCGGTCCGCCACTGCTCGTTCGCCAACCCGTACAGGAAGCCCGCATCGTCCGCGGTCCAGACGATCTCGCTGAGCATCCCCGGGATCACGTCGGGCAGATGCTCGCCGGTATCCAGGTCCTTGACCCGAACCTCGAACCGCTCGCTCCCATTGTCGTCGATCGCATAGGCGAGATACCGCCCGTCATTGCTGATCGAGAACGCCCCGAGCCGGAAATACTCGTGCCCCTCCGCCAGCGCCGGCTCGTCGAGCAACAGCTCGTCGTCACCGCCCGCAACGGGCTTCCGCCACCATTTCTTGTACTGCCCGCCAGTCTCGTACGCGGTCCAGTAGAGCCAATCGCCATCCTTCTGCGGCACCGAGGATTCGTCCTCCTTGATCCGCGCCTTCATCTCTTCGTAGATCGTGTCGGTAAGCGCTTCGTGCGGCGCCATCTGCGCTTCGAAATACACATTCTCGGCGGCAAGATAGGCCAGCACGTCGGCGTCATCGACCTCCGGATAGTTCGGATCCTTCAGCCACGCATACGGATCCTCGATCGTCACGCCATGCGTGGTGAAGCTGTGCGGGCGCTGTTCGGCGATGGGGGGCGTGGTCATGCCGGTGTGTTAGCCGGGCAGCCGACGGAAGCCAACGCCCGTCCCCGTGCGGCATACGGACCCGTCCGCCACCCAAAACCCCTAACCGAGCGTTAAGCAGAGTATGAAGAATTTATTGCCGTTGTGGACCTAAACCCACCGCAGGTTCGCCTAGAATGTGTGTTGTTTACAAAGCGGAGAAAATAGATTGCTGTGGTTTCAGGAGGTTGCGCCGATCCGTCAGAAGATGATGATCGCGTTCACCGGTATGACCCTCTTGGTGGCGCTTGGCGTGATGACGACCTTCGTGGCGTCGGTTGCGGGCTACCCGCTCGTCGGCCTGGCCCTCGGAGCCGCGATCACGATCGCTGCGGGTTGCGCCGGTGCCCGGATCCGAACGGCCGTGTGCGATCCGTACGTTTCCACCGTCGTTCGCATGGAAGCGCTCGCCAAGGGCGACCTTGACGCGCCGATCGCCCACACCGCGTATCGGGATTGCGTCGGGCGGATGACCAAGGCGATGTTCTCGTTTCGAGAGACGGCGGCGGCAAGGCTCAAGCAATCCGCCGCGCAGGACGAGATGATCGCCGTCTTCCGCGACCACCTCGAAAAATTCGGCCGGGGCGATCTGACGGCCAGCATCACCGCCGACCTGATGCCGGAATATCTGCCGTTGAAGACCGACTTCAACGCCGCGATCGATTCGATGCGCAACCTGATCGGTTCGGTATCGGACAGCGCGGCGAGCATCCAGACCGGCTCCGGCGAGATCGCCCAGGCGTCGGAAGATCTTGCCCGGCGTACCGAGAGCAATGCGGCGTCGCTGGAGGAAACCACCGCCTCGGTGACGCAGATGGACGCGCGGCTCCGCGCATCGGCGGCAGCCGCGACCCGGACGGTCCAGCGCGCGAACCAGACGATCGCCACGGTCGGCAGCGGGCGAACGGTGGCGGAAGAAGCCGTGCAGGCGATGGGCCGGGTGTCGGAGAGCGCGAAGGGCATCGACAGCGTGATCGAAGGGCTCGACAAGATCGCGTTCCAGACGCGCGTGCTGGCGATGAACGCCGCGGTCGAGGCCGGGCGTGCTGGTGATGCAGGGCGCGGTTTCGCGGTGGTCGCCGACCTCGTCTCGGCGCTGGCGATGCGCGCCGAGGAAGAAGCCAAGCGGGCGCGTGACCAGCTGACGGTCACGCAGACCGAGGTCGTGACCGCGGTCGAGGCGGTGACGCGCGTCGATGGCGCGCTGAGCACCATCGTCGACGACGTCGCCGAGGTGCACGAACTGCTCGCGACGATGGCCGCGGACAATCAGGCACAGTCGGCGGCGATCACCGAAATCTCTACAGCGATCGGCACGATGGACCAGTCGACGCAGCAGAACGCGGCGATGGTCGAGGAAACCTCCGCCGCCGCGCGCAATCTCGCGAACGAAGTACGATCGCTGTCCACCCAGGCCGCGAGCTTCAAGATATCCCGGGGTGATGGTCCGCGGTCGACCGCACGCAAACCGGACTATGCGTCGCAAGCTGCCTATGCCTGACCGGTCGACCGGTCGCAGGGCGATCCCCGATCAACGGCTCATGAGCGGCAGATCCGCATCGCCACCGCATCCAGCTCGCGATCGTAGCTGGCGCGCTCGGCCGCGCTGAGGAAGCCCTGTTTCTTCACGAAACGATCGGTCGCGTGGCGCACCGCCTCGACGCGCTTGAACAGCGTGTCGGCCTGTCGCTGCGTCAGACGCCCTGCCTTGTGCGCGGTGCCGAGGTCCGCTTCGAGGATGTTCGCGCGCATCGATATATGCGCCTGTCGAGCATCCTTGATGCTGCCGCCGGTCTCGGCCTTCAGCGCGTGTTGAGCGCGAATATCGCAACTCGGATAGGTCTGCTTCGACGACTGCGCTTCGGCACCGCCAGCAGCGAAAACGGGGGCGGCGACGGCGAGGGCTACGGCAAACACGGCTTTCATCGGACACTCCTTGCGGCATCGCGGATCGATGCGGCACGCCGTGTACGCCCGGCAACCTGAACGGCTCCCGTGAGGCGGACATCGTGATCAAAAGGTACGATACCCGACCACGCTCGATAGTCCGGATCGGCCTCTGGTTTCCCGAAACGGTCGCCCGGAACCGACCGAGCTGCTATCGCGCTGCTTTGCCGCACACGCGCCATTTCCAGACCAGAGAGTCCGCCCCATGCCGACCCCGACCGACCGCCTCGCCGCCCTGCGCGCACAGCTCGCAACCGACCGTCTCGACGGCTTCGTGATCCCGCTGACCGACGAGCATATGAGCGAATATGTCGGCGGTTACGCGCAGCGGCTCGGCTGGCTGACCGGGTTCGGCGGCTCGGCCGGGACCGCCGTGGTCCTCGCCGATCGCGCCGCGATCTTCACCGATGGCCGCTACACGATCCAGGTCCGCGACCAGGTCGACGGCGCGCTGTGGGCGTATGCCGACGTGCCGCAGACCAGCCCCGCCGCCTGGCTCGGCCAGCACGCGCCGGACGGTGGTCGGATCGGCTATGACCCGTGGCTGCACACCGGCGGCTGGGTCGCCGACGCCACCACAGCCCTCGCCGAACGCAACGCGACGCTGGTAGCGGTCGAAGCCAACCCCATCGACACGATCTGGACCGACCGCCCCGCCCCCTCCCCCGCCAAGCTCACCGTCCAGCCCGACCAGTTCACCGGCGCGTCCTCGGCCAAAAAGCGCGCGGCGATCGCCGACTGGCTGGCCGAGCACAAGGCCGACGCGGTCGTCCTCACCGCGCTCGATTCGATCGCCTGGGCGCTCAACATCCGCGGCAACGACGTCGACCACACGCCCGTAGCACTGTCCTACGCGATCGTCGGCGCGGACGGCACCACCGACCTGTTCGTCGCCCCCGACAAACTCGACGACGCCGTCCGCCAGCATCTCGGCAACGCGGTCCGCCTCCACGACCGCACCGCCTTCGCCGCGACCCTCGGCACCTATGCCGGCAAGCGCGTCGCCGCCGATCCCGAACGCGCAGTCGCCGCAATCACGCAGGCGCTCCAGGCCAGCGGCGCGAAGATCCTGCCGCTGCGAGATCCCGTCGTCCTCGCCAAGGCCATCAAGAACCCGGTCGAGATCGCCGGCCACCGCGCCGCCTCCGCCCGCGACGGCGCCGCCCTCGCACGCTTCCTCCGCTGGGTCGAAACCGAATGCGTAAAGGGGGGGCAAACCGAACTCAGCGCCGCCGCCAAGCTGCTCGCCTTCCGCGAACAGACCGGCGTCCTGAAGGACACCTCGTTCGACACGATCTCCGCGACCGGCCCGCACGGCGCGATCCCGCATTACCACGTCACCGAGGAATCGAGCGCACCGATCGAACCCGGCCAGCTCTATTTGATCGACTCCGGCGGCCAATATGCCGACGGCACCACCGACGTCACCCGCGTCATGCCGATCGGCGACCCGACCGAAGAGATGCGCGACCGCTTCACGCGCGTCCTCAAGGGTCACATCGGCATCGCCACCGCGGTCTTCCCCGACGGCACGATGGGCGGCCAGATCGACGCGTTCGCCCGCCGTCCGCTGTGGGAAGCCGGCCTCGATTTCGGCCACGGCACCGGCCACGGCGTCGGTGCGTATCTCGCGGTCCACGAAGGCCCGCAGCGGATCGCCTCGCCCAACTACCCCGGCGGCGCGGCGATGGAACCCTTACGCGCCGGCATGATGCTCTCCAACGAGCCCGGCTACTACAAGGCCGGCGAATACGGCATCCGCATCGAGAACCTGATCCTCATCGAACCCCGCACGATCCCCGGCGCCGACCGCGCAATGCTCGGCTTCGAGACGCTCACCTTCTGCCCGATCGAACGCACGCTGATCAAGCCGACGCTGCTGACCGCGGCAGAGCGCCAATGGGTCGACGATTATCACGCACAGGTACTGGCGGTCCTGACCCCCGAAATGACCGACGCGGAGGATCGCGCCTGGCTGACCGCCAAATGCGCGCCGCTCAGCTAGACGGCTCGTCCTTCGGCGCAGGCGTAGCCCCCACGGCCCGCGACTGCGCCTTCCGCCGCCGCAGATTCTCGCGCAGCGCGGCGGCCATGCGCTCGGCTTTCTCCGCCGCCTTTCGATCCCGATCGTCCATAAATACGCCCTATATCGGGTCGCGATGCCTTGACAATCGCGCCGCCCTCGTCTCTTAGCCCCACTCCGCCGGCAGCGATGCCGACGAGTGCTGCCGTAGCTCAGTGGTAGAGCGCATCCTTGGTAAGGCTGAGGTCGTGAGTTCAATCCTCACCGGCAGCACCAGTATTCCCCGGCTGGTCGACGTATCGCAACGACGTCGACCAGCGCGGACCACCCCCATCGCAGCGCCGCTTACGGCTTCCTGAACTTGTAGACGAACTGGTCGGTCTTGCCGCGAATGGCAGGGTCGAACACCGCCTTGCTGTGATCGTCCGCCGGGTTGCGCAGCACCGGCGACTGGCCGACGAACCTGAACCCTGCCGCCTCGACCTGCGTCTTGACCGCGGCCGGATCGATCCGGTGCCGTGTGCTGGTGCCGGTCATGCCGGTGCCCGGCGCGTCGGCGTGGTCGATCACCACATAGGTGCCGCCGCGCTTCAGCATGCGGAACACCGCGGTATCGAACGCGCGCAACGCCGGCTCGCCCGCGCCGTCGTTCGGGATGTCGTGATAATTCTGCACCGTCCAGAACAGGTCGACGGGCTTGGGCGAGGTCGGCAGGTTGGTCGCCTGGACCTCGGCGGTCACGTTGCCGAGCGCGCGTGCCTGCAAGGCCGGCAGCGACTTCTCGGCATATTTTGCGCCTGCCGCCGGCCATACCGCGTAGACATGGCCCTTCGGCCCCACGACGCCTGTGAAGATCCGCGTCCAATAGCCTGCGCCCGGCAGGTAATCGACCACCACGTCGCCCGGCTTCACGCCCGAGAACGCCAGCACCTCGGCGGCCTTGCGGCGCGCGTCGTCGCCCTGCTGGTCGGCGCGTGCGGGGTCCGCCAGCGCCTTGGTTATGACCGCGTTCGCCTTTTGCGCCGCCACCGGTACGGCAGCGGCGCCGATCGCCACGACCGCGCCCATCAACATGACCTTCATTGTCCGTCTCCCAGCGGCCGACGCCATCGCCGAACCGGTGCGCACGATCGTACCGCCGCCGCCGCTAGTCCAGATGGTTCTCGCCGATCAGGACGATTGCCCGGTCATCGCTCGCCGAACAGTGCGCGCTGCGCCTTTTCCAGTTCCTCGGCATAGCGTCGGCGGACGAACGATTCGGACAACAGCCCGAGCACGCGTCGATCGTCGTCGAGCACCGCCAGTTCGTCCGCGCCCGACGCGTCGAACCGCGCCATGACTTCGGTGATGTCCATCGCCGGCGCGAGCGCGGCCTCTTTGTTGATCGCCAGCCCGCCGACAGGTGCCTGTGGATCATGGCCCTCGGCGTAGGCGGTGGGGGTCTGGACGATCCCGGCATAGCGCGCGGCATCGTCGACCAGCACCGCGCGGCTGGTCGCGCCAAGCGGGACCTGCCGGCGGAACTCCGCCATCGTCAGGTCGGCGCGCATCACCTTGGTCTCGCGGCGCATCATCCGCCCCGCGGTTAGCGTCTTGACCCAGCCTACGTCGCGCGCACTCTTGATCGTCTCCCCGCGCAGGTGGAGCCGCCACGTCGAGAAGCTGTAGCCGAACGCCTCGCGCACGATCGTCGACGAGACCAGCACGGCCGCCAGCACCGCCCCGGTCGCCGCGAAGTCGTGCGTCGCCTCCAGCACGAGCATCACCATCGTCATCGGGCCACCGACCACCGCGACCGCGAGCGCCGCCATCCCGACGAGTGCGGCGTTGCGCGGATCGATCACGTCATGCCCGACGACCGCGGCCATGCTGCCGGCGAAGAGATGCCCGACCAGCGTACCCAGGAACAACGACGCGAAGAACAGCCCGCCGCGAAAGCCGAAGCCGAGCGAGACGATCGACGCCGCGCATTTGGCGAGGAAGATCGTCAGGATGAACAGCAACGGCGCGCCGACCGCGAGGTCGGCGTGAAGCGCGCCATGCCCGGCCGACAGCACCTGCGGCGACATCAGCGCGATCGGGATCAACAACATCCCGCCGATCGCCGGTCGCGCCCAGTCGGGCAGGCGCAGCCGCCGCGTTCCCGCCTCGACGAAGCCGACCGCGCGCATCAGCGCGATGCCGATCCCGGCACAGACCGCGCCGAGCGCCGCATAGATCAGATAGTGATGCGATTCGGTCGCCATCGTCGAGGCCGCATCGATCACATAGGGATGGATGCCGAGTTGTTGCGCGACCAGCGTGCCGGCCAGTGCGGCGGCGATGACCGGTGCGAGCGCGGTCGGCGTATACGCGCCGATGACGATCTCGAACGCGTAGAAGGCGCCGGCGAGCGGCGCACCGAACGCCGCCGCGATCGCCGCGCCGGTGCCCGCCCCGACTAGGTTGCGCAGATCAGCGCGCCGCAGCGTGAAGGCGTTGCCGACCACGGACGCCACCGCGCCGCCAAGCTGCGCATACGCGGCCTCGAGCCCGACCGAGGCGCCGAAGCCGTTCGACAGGATCGTCTGTCCGGAGATGATCAGGCTGTCGCGCACCGACATGCGGCCGCCGTGGAGCGCATTCGCCTCGACCGCGTCGACCATCCGCCGCGTTCGCGCGCGCGTCGCCCAGGAGAATGCGGCGAGGACCGCGCCGCCGATCGGCAGCACGAGGAGGACCGTCAGCGGCAACGCCGGTACCGCGCTGAGACGTGCGCCGAGCGGCAAGTCGAACAGGAGGCGTTGCATCGTCCGCGCGATCGCCCCCTGGAGGACGCTGAACAGCCCGGCCCCGGCGCCGACCACCGCCGCGAGCACGACGAACGCCACTTCGCTCGCGCGGACCCGTCGGCGAACCCATTTCAGAAGGACGGTGGCGTGCAGAGGTCGATCCTCGAACGGCGGTACCGTGAGGGCCTTAATCGGTTGCGCGGCAGGCGAATACCGGATTCCTGCGATCCGGGCGTTGCCCACGCCCCCCATCAATCTCCCGCACAGTGCGGAGGCCATAATGGCTATGGCAAACCGACGTTCAACGCGCTGCCTCCGTACTTCCCCCCTCCCTGGAAGGGAGGGGTCGGGGGTGGGTCGGGTTCCGTATCACCGAACGCTGGCGGCACGAGCAGGCCTACTCACCCCCAGCCCCTCCCTTTCAGGGAGGGGAGACGCGATGATCGCAGGCCTCCGAGAATGTCCCCACCTGAGCGCAGAACAGCGATCATTACGGGGGTAGTACTCAAATTATCACGAGCGATCCGAAGACCGCCCGATACTTACCCCAATGCCTTCACCAGCTCCTGCGCCGCAGCCGCCGACGACGCCGGGTTCTGCCCGGTGATCAGCAAGCCGTCGCGCAGGACATAGACGCCCCAGTCTCCGGTCTTCGAATAGATGCCGCCCTGTTCCTTGAGCATATCCTCGACCAGGAACGGAACGACGTCGGTCAGCCCGACCGCAGCCTCTTCGGTGTTGGTGAACCCGGTGACTGTCTTACCCGCCACGAGCGGGCTGCCGTCCGCATTCTTGACGTGACGGAAGACGCCCGGCGCATGGCAGACCGCAGCGACCGGCTTGTTGGCCGCGATCGCGCCTTCGATCAGCGCACGCGACGTCGCGTCCTCCGCCAGATCCCACAACGGGCCGTGACCACCCGGATAGAAGACCGCATCGAAATCCGCGATCGATACCGTGTCGAGGCGGTGAGTCGTCGCGAGCAGCGCCTTGGCCTCGTCGTCCGCTTCGAACCGGCGCGTTTCGGCGGTCTTCGCGCTTTCGTCGTTGCTCTTGGGATCGAGCGGCGGCTGGCCGCCCTTCGGCGACGCCAGCGTGATCGCCGCGCCCGCTTCCTTCAGCACGTAATACGGCGCGGCGAACTCCTCGAGCCAGAATCCGGTCTTCTCGCCGGTATCGCCGAGGCGGTCGTGCGAGGTCAGCACCATCAGGATGTTCATGTCGTTCTCCATCGCTCATTCTATCGAGTGCGCCAGATGGGGGCGACGGCGCGGATTACCATGCGCAGTGTGCGGCACCCGGCAGCGCGCGCCCTGCTTCGTGTAGCGAAGACGATGGGCCAAACGTTAAGGGGCGAGCGTGGATCGCTCCACGCCCGCCCCCTTGCCCGCATCCCTATGTGGGTCGGTCAGAGCCCCCAGGACAGTCGGACATAGCCGAACTGCCCCGGCACATCATACGTGGTCGGATCGTAGTTCGGCCCCGTGCAGCTGAAGCAGGCGGGTGGATCCTGGTTGAAGACGTTGTTCACGCCGATCGTCAGCCCCAGCCGGCGTTCGAGCCAGTCGGGCGTCAGCGTCAGCTGGACGTCGCCATAGAAGGTGTTGTCGAGCGTCTTGCCGTCCGCTTCCTTCACGCTCTTGATGTAGCGGCCGGTGAACGAGGCGCGGGCCAGGCCAAGGTCCCAGTCGACGACCGCATTGCCCTTGAACTTCGGATAGGACTGCTCGGGCGACCCACGCGTCGTACCCTGGTAGTTGGTGGTGGTGAAGCCGACCGTTGCCGGGAAGCTCTCGGCGTATTTCAGCAGGATGTTGCCGTTGAGCGACAGCCCGAACGTCCCGGCCGAGGTCTGCGGCGAGCGGTAGACCGCGGTCACGTCGACGCCGCGGGTGCGGATGCCGCCGATGTTCTGCAACTGCGCGTTGATCCGCGAGATCAGGCCGTTCGGCGTCCGGGAGATCGCCGCGCAGCTGAGTGCGTCCGCGGCCTGCGCGCAACGGCTGAGCGTCAGCGTGGCATCGGTCGCCGCGATCGCATCGTCGACCTTGATGTCGTAGTAATTGCCCTCGATGCTCAGCTGGCTGGCGATCCCGCTGGTCCGTGCCCAGCTCGGCGCATAGACCGCACCGAACAGCCAGGTCCGCGACGTCTCGGGTTTCAATGCCTTGTTGCCGCCGGTCAGGACGCTGAGCTGACCGCCATTGGGCTCCTGATAGCTGCCACTCGCAGGGACGCCGTTGGCGATGCAGTTGGTGCGAACGGTCGCCGACGACTGATAGGGCGATCCGGCGACGTTGGTGCAGGGATCGTCGATCGACGCGTCCGACCGCGATTCCGCGCCGAACAATTCGCCGATGCTCGGCGCGCGGAAGCCTTGCGCATAGGACGCGCGCAACAGCAGGTCGCTGAACGGCTTCCACAGGCCGCTGCCGGTGTAGGTCGTATTGCTGCCGCTGATCGAATAGTTCGAATGCCGCACCGCACCGCCGATCTCGAGCGACTGGATGAGCGGCGTGTTGTGGATCAAGGGCACGCGCAACTCGGCATAGACCTCGTCCGAATCGAAATGCCCGCGCGCCGGTTGCGCGGGGATGTCGGCGCCAAGCCCGGCGGTAATCAGGGGATCGGGCGTGAAGCTGCCATACTGAACGCGGTGCTCATAGCCCGCGGCGAGGCCGACGGCGCCGGCGGGCAGGTCGAACAGTTCGCCCGAGATGTTGGCGGTATAGTCCTCGAGACTCTGCGCGCTGCGCGCGCGCTCGTCGAACGCGATATAGCCGAGCATGGCGGGCGTGACCGAACCTGCGCCGCCAAAGATGTTGAATGGTACGTACGCCCCGGTGCAATTCGCGACCGGACCGAGCGCCTGGGCGAGATTGGCGGCGTTGATGTTGCCGGTGAACAGCTGCTTGGCGTCGTTGAAGCCGAAGACCGCGTTGACGTCCCAATAGAATTTGCGCTCGCCGAGATGGAAAGAGCCATCCAAGGTGGCGGTCGCCGACATCGTATCGACGGTCTGCGAATAGGTGCGCTGGCCGGCTTCCACCAGACGACGGCGGACCGTCGAATAGTTTGCCGGACCGTTACCTGCGCCCCCCGCCGACAGCGTGTAGCCGAACGGGTTGTACGGATTGGTGGCGTCCACCGAGATCGTGTCGAGTAGATTGCCGTTGCCCGCATCCGGCCCGATCACGAGCGGCAGGAACGCCGCCTGGTTCTGTGAATTGCGGCGCGTGTAGTTCATCTTCACGCGCAGGTTCACGGTATCGGTGAGCTCCTGCTTGGCGCTGACGAAGAAGCCGTAGCGCTCGGACGGGGTCAGGAAATAGTTGTAGGGCGAGAAGTTGAAGCGGTCCGCGGCGGTGAACTCCTTGAAATCGCTGTTCGGGCCGGTCGGGTTGGCGGCGTCGTAGCGAGGCCGTCCGAGGATAGGGGCGGACTTCAGTGTCAGGTTCCGGCCGCCGACCTGGAAGAATCCGTTGGGGGTCGCGCCCGAACACCCGCCGATCGGCTCCTCGCAGGCGCGCTGGCCGGGATTGGGGAACTGCGAGATCTTGCGATCGCGCGTGCTGACCGCTTCCTGCTTCACGTAACTGCCGCCAAATACCACGCTCGTGCGCGGTGCCTGGATACCGTAGCTGACGTTATAGTCCTGCGTATGGCCGTCGCCCTGGCGGAACGTGCCGAACTGCGCGGATGCCTTCAGCCCCTTCTGCTGCGACTTGGTGATGATGTTGACGACGCCGGCGAGCGCGTCCGAGCCGTACAGCGGCGACTGGCCAGATTGCAGCACTTCGATGCGCTCGATCGACCCGACTTGGATCGTGTTGAGATCGACGGTCGAGGGGATGCCGCTCGCCGACGCGCCGTTGACGAAGCGAAGCCCGTCGACCAGCACCAGCGTTCGCTTGGCGGTCAGATAGCGCAGGTCGATCTCGGCCGAGCCTGCACCAACGCCGCCACCGTCGGGCGGATTGCCGATGTTACCCGAATTGTTGACCTTCGAATTGAGACCGCCGGCCGCGCTGGGCAGTCGCTGGAGCACGTCGGCGACCGACGACAGCCCGGTCCGCTGGATCGATTCCGCATCCACGGTAACGACCGGTGAAGGCTGATCTAGCGGGCTGCGGCGGATACGCGACCCGGTGACGACGATGTCCTCGCCGGGCGCCTCGGCCGTTCCAGTTGCCGCCTGCTCGGCAGGAACCGTCGTTACGGCCTGCGCATGAGCCGAGGCTCCGACCAGCATCGCCGCCAACGCAAATCCGCCGGTGCCGACACGCAAAAAGCTCTTCGATGTTCGCTTAAATCCCCCCGTGTGAAACCTTACGCCACCTCCCCAGGTGTCTTATTATGACCCAAGAATGCCGCATCCGCGCAATCAAGCAAGACAATATTACAATTCGAAGCACGTTTGCTGCGAATAACCTCGGTTACGTTGCACATGGGTAACGCGGTCCGAACCCTGTTTCCGTGCGGCGACGGAGGCGCGAAACAGGTCCGGCGTGCGGGTACCGCATCGCGTTCACGCCCGATTGTCGCTACCACGCGATCATGCCGCGCAACCGCTATTATCAGGGCCCGCCGAGCGACCATTTCGATGGCGTACGGTTCTTCAATCCCGGGCAATCGCCGACCGATCGCGGTCTCGGCGACGTGCTTCGGTGGAAGCTGGCGCGAGGTGCGGCGCGGTGGCCGAGTTCGGTACCCGTCAGCCCGGCCAAGCCATCGCCGCGGGTCGATGGCCTGCGGATCACGATGGTCGGGCACGCCTCGCTGCTGGTCCAGGTTGCCGGCCGCAACATCCTGATCGATCCGGTCTGGTCGGAGCGGGTCAGCCCGGTCTCGTTCGCCGGACCCAAGCGAGTCGCCGCGCCGGGGATCGCGTTCGACGACCTGCCGCCGATCGACGTCGTGCTGCTCAGCCACTGCCATTACGACCATCTCGATATCGCGACGCTGCGGCGCATCCAGGCGGTCCATGCGCCGCTGATGGCGATGCCGCTCGGCAACGGCACGATCGTCCGCGCCGCGATCCCTGATGCCAAGTGTGCCGTCGGCGACTGGTGGGACCGGCTGTCGCTCGGCAGCGACATCGCGACGACGCTGACGCCCGCGAGCCACTGGGCGAACCGCTGGCCGAACGACGTGCGGATGGCGCTATGGGCGGGTCATCATCTCGACACCCCCGCCGGCACGATCTGGTTCGTCGGCGATACGGGCTACGGCGATGGCGCGATCTTCCGCGAGGTGCGCGCGCGGCTGGGATCGCCCGACGTCGCGCTGATCCCGATCGGCGCGTACGAGCCGCGCTGGTTCATGGCAGCCCAGCATGTCGATCCGGCCGAAGCGGTCGACATCTTCCGCGACGTGGGCGCGCGTCGTGCATTGGGGATTCACTGGGGCACGTTCCAGCTCACCGACGAGGCGCGCGACGCGCCACCGCGTGCGCTCGCGGCGGCGCTGGCAGCCTCCGATATTTCCCCGGACCGGTTCGTCGCCGCGGTGCCGGGGGGCGTGTACGACTTCTAGCGGCCCGCAGCCAAGCGCGCCGACAACACGCGTTCGAACACGGCGACCGGGCAAAGCTCGCCGCCGCATCCGGGGACCCGAAGCGGGGCGACGGTCATCGCATGGCTGCCCGATCGCAGCGCCTCGGGCGACTGCGTGCGATAGGACACGCGGACGAACGCGCGCCCGCTCCGCGTCTCGCGAACCCGCTCGAACAGCAGCGCACCACCCGGCGGAACATCGTTGGTCGCATAGCCCGACGTGACGAGATCGACGTCGAGCGCCGCCGCGAGCGCGGTGACGTTGGTGTCGTGCCCCATCAGCACGTCGAGCTTGGGTCCGGCCTCAAGCGACTGCAACACCCGCCGGCCGAGCAGCGCCGCCTGATACGCCGCCATGTACGGTGACCGCGTGAACACCGCGAACAACGCGGCATGCAGCGCACCCAGCCGCTTCAGCCCGGCGGCATCGACCCGCCCCCAGCCGACATCGCGCGCGGGCAGACCCTCGACATATTGCAGCAGCAGGACCTGCGCGACGCCGGACGTGCCGCGGATCGGTCCCTCCAGCGTGATGCCGTGTCCGTCGTCCTCGGCCGACACGCGCGGCGCCCCGCCCGGTACGCATCCGCTGCCACAGCCCAGCACGCGGTCGAGCTCGGCGATCTCGCGCGCGTGCCGCTGGACCAACGTGGTCATACCGCCGGTAGAGCGGTCGATATCGGCGATCGCCGCCTTCGCATCGAACGCGGTCGCATGCGCGCGCAAGGGCTCGAACATCGGATCGACCGTCCCGACCGGCCGATGCTCGACGCTGATCGGGCAACCGGGCGCAAAGCCCCGCGCGTAATCTTCGCCACTGTCGATCGTCCGCTCCGAACTGTTGCTGGCGATCCGCACCGCACCCGCCTTCGGACAGCCTTGCGGATCGAGCAGGCCCTTCGCGGCAAGCCATTTGCGGTCCTCGCCTGCGACGATCTCGAGCGCGCGCGCGCCGTGCGGGGTGACCCGGCTTTCGGCGACGCCCCATTTCGGCCAAGGCGTCGCGGTGCGCGTCCCGTCCGGCACTTCACCCGACAGCGGCGCGCGGATGCCGTGGCGCATGACCAGCACCGCGCGCTCGGTGACGAAGGCCGGGCGCGCCGGCGATTGCGCCGTGCTGCCCGTGAGCGCGAACCCCGTGCCGAGCACCACGGCGAAGAGGGCCGAAAGCCTCATGTCAGGGCACAACCTTGCAAGGCGTGGTGACCAGCACCGGGTTGCACCGCGCCATCGTGCCGCCGGGCAACGTCACCGCGAACTTCAGCCCCGCCGGATCGGGCGCGCCCGGATAATAATCGGTGCTGACCGCCTGCGCGCCGCTGTCCGCCGCCGCCTTAGCCTTGGCCAGGTCGTGCGCCCGCGCCTCGACGGTGTTGGCGTCGGTCCGCGTCCGCACGATCACGCCCGCCTTGACGAGATCGCGGATCCGCGCGCCGTCGACCAGTGGGTCCTGGACGATCTGGATCGCGCTCTCGGGCTCGCCGTCGGGATACCAGCCGAACATCGCCCGTCCGCGCAGCGAAGGATGGCCCGTCCGGTACGCATTCGACACCGCAGGCCGCACGTCGAACAGGATGTAGATCCGCCCCCGCGCAGCCTCCAGCGTCGGCCAGCCCTGGTCGCGCACCGCGCCCGACAGCGTCGCCGCGTCGCCGCGGACCTCATCGGGCACGATCAGCCGTCGTCCCGGTATCGCCTGGCGGATCTCGCGATCGAGCGAGTCAAGCAACGTCGCGTCGTCGAGCGGCAACGGCGCCGTCACCAACGGCGACTGCGGCGTATCGGCGGCGTTGATCGTGATCATGATCGGCAGGTGCCGCGGATGCGCGCGGGACCACGCGGTCACCTCGCCGAGGCAGCGCTGCAGCGTCACGCAGGTCGAGATATAGTCGATGTCGGGAACGTGGAACGACTTGTAGCCCGGCCGCAGCATCGCAGCGCGGTCGAACGCGGTCTGCTCGCCGGCCGCTTTGGCGATCTGCTCGCCCTTGGGGTTCGCATACCGGCCGCCTTGGGGGTCGGCGAAGATGTCGATCTCGATCTGCCGCAAGCCGTGGTCGAGCTGCGCCGACAGCGGCAGGTGATAGTAATCGAGCGCGGCGGCGGTCTTCGGATCGCGCTGGCGCAGCGCGGCCATCACCGCCGCTGGGATCTGCGCCTTGAAGCTGTTGTGCGACCCGACGACCTGGATGTCGTTCATCCGCAGCGGTTCGGCGGTCTGACCGGCAGGGGCGGTCTGCGCACCGACGCCGCTGGCGAGGACGAGCGCGGCGAGCATGGCATGACGGGCGCGCATCAGAACTGCGCCCGCACGCCGAACAGGATCGTCCGGCCCCAATAGTTGATCTCGCCGAAGCGGTTCTCGTCGTCGTTATACGTGTAGAGATGCGCGCCCGACAGGTTGATCCCCTCTAAGCTGAACGTCACCGAGTCGTTGGCCTTGACCGAGATGTTACCGTCGAGCGACCCGAACGGCGCGGTGTAGACCGGCGCCTGCGTCGTGCTGCCGGTGCCCGACAGATAGCGGTCGCGCCACACATAGGACAGCCGCGTCGACAGCGGCCCCTTGTCGTAGAACCCGACGATGTTGAAGCTGTTCTTGGACAGTCCGATCAGCTCGTCGCGGATCGGTCGCGCGCCCGCGGTGTAGCTCGCCTTGACCGAGGTGTGCGTATACGAGGTCTGCACGCCGAACCCGTCGAACGGCGCGGGCAGGAACGTGAAGACCTGGTTGTACGCCGCCTCGACGCCGTACACCTTGGCATCGCCGCCGTTGACCTGCGTCGACAGCAGCACCGTGCCGCGACCGGGAATGTCGATGTTGACGTTCTGCTGCGTGATGTAGTCGTCCATCGCCTTGTAGAACACCGCCCCCGTCAGCGACCCCGCACGGTTGAAATACCATTCGAGCGAGCCGTCGAACTGCGTCGCGAGGAACGGCACCAGCTGCGGATTGCCGCCGCTCGCGGTCGGCGCGTCGGTCGAGACGGTGATGCGCGGCGCGCTGTCGGTGACGTTCGGGCGCGTCAGCACGCGGCTGGCGGCGAGACGGCCGACCAGGTCGTGCGTCAGTTCGGCGCGCAGGTTAAAGCTCGGCAGCCAGTTGTTGAACGTCTTGGGGAAGCTTCCCGGCGTCGCGACGTTGCCCGTCGTCAACGTGCCGCTCGCGACCTGATCGGTATGGACATAGCGGATGCCGATATTGCCGGTGACCGGCACGCTTCCGGCATCGAAGCCGTAATCGGCGCGCGCATAGGCGCCCAGCACCTTCTCGGTGACGACGAACGACGAGCGCAGATCCGCGGGGGTCAACGCCGATGCCTGCACCGCGGGGGTGAAGAATTTGTCGAGATAGGCCTGCGTCACCGGCACCAGGAAATTGCGCAGCGTGTTGCCGGGGACGCCCTTCAGGAAATCGTCGTACGGCAACTGCTCGTACGCGCCCGTCCCCAGGCTAGACAACGGGGTGTTGGGCGCCGGATTGACGATGAAGTCGCGCCGCGCATAGTCGCGCTTGCGCCAGTGATACTCGCCGCCCGCCGCCAGCTTGGTGATGAAACCGTCGAAATCATGCGCGAGATCGGCGCGCGTGAAGAAATCCCAGTCCTTGCTGTTCTTCGGCGCGATGTTGAACTGGTACAGCTGATAGTTCGCCGGGTTGGTCGGATCGACCGGCGTGGTGAAGGTCGGGATCGCCTTGTAGCCGGCCGACGCATCATAGGTCAGCGGCGCGAAGAACATCGCCCGGCTGCGCACCGTGCCCTCGTCGTAGTTCGGGTGATAGCTGTGCGCGCTCGACCAGTTGACCGCGCCCGAGGCGTGCCATGCATCGGAGTCCCAGGTCTGGCGCAGACCGATGTTGAGCAGGTCATGCCGGTTGAGGCTGTATTCGCGCGAGGCCATGAACCGCACGTCGTTGATCGTCGCGGCGATCACCGTATCGCCGTCGAGCTTCACGCTGGACGGCACGATCACCGGCCGGTGCCCCGACACGCTGGAATCGTCGGGATACACGTCGAGACCGAACTCGTCATAGGCGACGTCGAGCCGCGTCGCGAGGACGTCGAACGTCGTCTCGAATTCCGCATTCGGCTTCCACTGCGCGGACAGCATGCCCGAGATCCGCTTGCGATCCTCGGTCTCGACCGTCGGCCGGGTCCGCGTCGGCGTGTACAACCCGGCGGGTAGCCCGCCCGAGGCGGCCGACGTGAACTTGTCCAGGTTCCAGCCGAAGTTGATGAAGCGATCGTTGCGGACCGACTTCGCCCAATATTGCGCGCCCGCGAGGATACCGAACGTGCCGGCGGCATTCGCGAAGCTGGTGATCAGCGTCGCGTTCGGCTTCACCTTGTCGGTCTGGCTCGTATAGGTGCCGCGCAGATTGACCGTCGTCTTGGTGCCGACGTCGAGCGGGTGGAACGTCTTCACGTCGATATTACCGCCCAGCGCACCCTCGGTCATGTTCGCGGTCGGCGTCTTGACGACATCGATGCTCGACGTGAATTCGGCGGGCAGCATCTCGAAGCGGAACTGGCGGCCGTTCGCGCCGCCATTCTCGATCAGGTCGTTCAGCGCGACGGTGCTGCCGTTGAGCAACGTGCTCTGGAACTGCGGCCCCAGGCCACGAACGCTGACATACAGCCCCTCGCCGCGAGGACGCGTGATCGTCACGCCCGGCACCAGCTGCAACGCCTCGGCGACGTTCTGCGTCGGGAACTTGCCGATGTCGGTCGAGCTGATCGAGTCGACGCCGTAGTCGGCGCGGCGCTTGGTCTCGGTCGCCGCCTTCAGGCTGCGGGCATAGGTACCGGTGACGACGATCTCGCCAGCGTCGTCGCTGCCAGCAGTCGTGCCCGTCTGCGGATCGACCGCTGCCTGATCCTGCGTCGCTGCTGGTGCTGTCTGCGCCTGTGCCGTAGCGGCACCCGCGACCAGGATGAGCGAAACCGATGCCCGAAGCAGGCCTTTGAAACTACGCATTGAAATGACGTCCCCTGCGGCCAGTGTGCCACCACCGGCGCCACTAGGTCCGTTCCGGGTCAGTTTCGCGAAGGCTTTGCTACAGTCTCGTTACGCACAGCAATGTTTCGGCCGATCGTACATTTTATCCGGTCGAACCGCGGCACCAGTTTCCCGACATTGGGCAAAGCTATCCATTGTCGTCGTCCCGCCGCTCCGTCATGCTGCCGCCAAAGGGGACGATCACATGGTCACGGTACGCATCGCAGTCTTGTTGCTGGCTGTCTCGACGTCGGCGTCCGCGATCGCGCAATCCGATCCCCCGGTGCCGGCCAGCGGGTCGGCGCAGGGGGATGTGTCCGCGACGATCTACACGAACGATATCGCGCTCATCCAAGATATCCGGCGCCTTGATCTTCCGGCTGGTCGCACGCGCCAGTCCTTCCCCGACGTCAGCGCGACGATCCGCCCCGAAACGGTATCGCTGAGCGCGCCCGACACGACCGTCGTCGAACAGAATTTCGATTACGACCTGCTGACCCCGTCGAGCCTGATGGAAAAGGCGGTCGGCGAAACGATCACGCTCGTCCGGACCAATCCCGCGACCGGTGCCGAAACGCGCGAGCGGGCGAAGGTGCTCGCGGTCAACGGCGGCGTGGTGCTGCAGATCGCCGACCATATCGAAGTGCTGCGCGACGACGGCCTGCCGGTGCGCGCGATCTTCGACAAGATCCCGACGAATTTGCGCGCGCGGCCGACATTGTCGGTGACGCTCGCGAGCACCCGCGCCGGGTCGCGGCTGGCGACGCTGTCGTACCTGACGCGCGGGCTCGGCTGGCAGGCAGACTATGTGACGCTGTTCGACGACAAGACCGGCACGATCGACGTGCAGGGATGGATCACGCTGCGCAACGCGACCGGCACCAGCTTCGACAGCGCCAAAACGCTGCTCGTCGCGGGCGAAGTCGCCTCCGACGACGACAACCAGACCTTCCGCCCCAACCGCCGCCCTGCGCCTATGCGACGCGCCGGCACCGAAAGCGCGAACCGCGAACAGCTCGGCGATTTCTACCTTTATCCGCTCAAGGAGCGCACCACGATCGCCGACAAGCAGACCAAGCAGGTCAGCTTTCTCGACGTCAAAGGCGCGAAGGCCAGCGCGGGCTACGAATATCGCAACGCCTGGCTCGGCACGCAGACCGAACCGCAAAGCGCGGGCAGCATGCTGCGGTTCGCCAATTCGGCGGCCGGCGGCCTCGGCGATGCGCTGCCCGCGGGGACGGTCCGCGTCTATGTCCGCGATCAGCGCGGCCAGCCCCAGTTCACCGGCGAGAACCGCATCGAGCATACCCCGCAAGGCTCGGATATCAGCCTGCGTACCGGCGACGCGTTCGACGTGAAGGTGCTGCCGGTCGTGGAAGCCCATACCAGGTTGTCCGAAGATCACTGGCGGACGACGATGCGCTACACGCTCAGCAACGCGCGCGCGAAGCCGGTCGTGGTCGACCTGATCCAGGCGGGGCTCGACTGGTCGTGGACCGATACGCGCGTTCAGGCCGAGAGCCAGAAGAGCGAGCGCCAGAATGCGGACAGCGCCCTCTGGCATGTCACGGTGCCCGCCAACGGAACTGCGGTCGTCACGGCCAGCTTCGACACCCGCAACTGATGCGCGGTGTCGTCGCCCTGCTGGCGATACTGGTCGGCGTTCCGGTTTTGCCCGTCACGGCGCAAGCGGCCATACCGACCTCGAAGACCGTCGCCGCGTCGCCCCCGCGGCACGTGTCCGTCACGGTCTATCGCAACCCGCAGCGCGAGCGCGGTCAGGCACCGAATCTGCGGTATCTCGGCGGTTTCGCGGTGGTGACCGAGACCCGGACGATACGACTGCCGGCGGGCGAAGCGGTGGTGACGTTCGCAGGGGTCGCGGGCGGGATCGTCCCTGCCAGCGCGATCATCACCGGACTGCCCGGCGGCACGGTCGAGAAGAACCGCGATGCGCGGCTGTTGTCGCCGGCCGCGCTGATCGACGGATCGCTCGGCCGCCACGTCACGCTGACCCGCACGTCGCGCGCAACCGGCGCGGTGCGTAGCGAGGATGCGGTGATCGTCGCCGGGCCGGCGAGCGGCGTCGTCGTGCGGACCGCGCAGGGCGTCGAGGCTCTTGGCTGTTCGGGTCTTCCCGAAAGACCGGTGTACGCGAAGATTCCAGCGGGTCTGTCCGCGCAACCCGTGCTCAGCGTGACGACCCGCAGTCCGCGCGCGACGATCGCGACGGTCACCGTCTCGTATCTCGCGTCCGAGTTCGACTGGGCGGCGAGCTATGTCGCGACGATCGCCGCCGATGGCCGCACGCTCGATCTGTTCGCGTGGATGACGCTCGCCAACGGCAATGCGGAGAGCTTCGCGAACGCCGATGTCCAGGTCATCGCGGGTCGCCTCGAACGCCGCGAGATCCGCGCCTACCGCGCCGCCGTCGCGCATCTCCGCCTCGACTGTTATCCGCTCGGAACCACGACGTCGGATCTCCAGACCGTAGATGCGCCCGAGCGCGACGACATCGTCGTGACCGGATCGCTGATGGGAGCGCCGGTGATGATGAGAGCTGCACCAGCTCCGGTAGCACCTCCGCCGCCGCCGCCACCCCCGCCGGAGGACCTTGGCGACCTGAAACTTTACCGCGTACCCGAGCCCGTCACGGTCGCCGCGAACCAGATGAAACAGGTCGCCTTGCTCAGCAGGACCCACGTCCCGTTCGAGCGGCGCTATCGCGGCCAGGTATTTCCCGGCCAGACGATCGCGGAGACGCCGGTCCGGATCGAACTGCGCATGCAAAACGAAACGCGCGCCGGGCTCGGCCTGCCCCTCCCCGCCGGCTCGACCGCGTTATACGTCGAACGTGACGGCGCGCGCGGACTGATCGGCCTCGGTCGCGCTGTCGATACCCCCACCGGCCAGCGCTTCACGCTAGCGGCAGGCACGAGCCCGGGGGTCCTGGTGCGTCAGGTCGGTGACCGCACGGGCCACGCCGTCGTCACGCTGAGCAACGCCAACCCGTTTCCCGTCGCGGTGGAGATCGGGATCGGCAGGGCCGGGCAGAAGGCGTTCGAAGCGCCGACCGCCGCGCTCCGTCGCGTCGACGGCGTCCAGACCTGGACAGCGACCGTGCCGGCGAACGGAACCGCGACCTTAGGCTATGGCTATTGAGGCGTCCTTACGGCCCGCCGCGC
This sequence comes from Sphingomonas sp. PP-F2F-G114-C0414, assembly GCF_003688595.1. Taxonomy (GTDB): domain Bacteria; phylum Pseudomonadota; class Alphaproteobacteria; order Sphingomonadales; family Sphingomonadaceae; genus Sphingomonas. The sequence continues at coordinate 125,278 of NZ_RCWT01000009.1, read as the reverse complement.
GCCAACGCCGATAGCCGATCACCGCCAGCACGATCATCGCCGCGTACAGTCCCGCGGTCGGCAGCAACCCCTTGAACACGAACATCCCGACATAGAGGCTGTCGACCCCGATCCACAGGAGCCAGCTGGCGGCGTGGCGGCGCGCGGTCCAATATTGCGCGACCAGACTGAAGCTGGTCAGACCCGAATCCATCCACGGCAGCGCCGCATCGGTATAGCGGCTCGTGAACCAGCCGATCGCGATTGCACCGACCGCGCCGGCCGCCAGCCCCGCGGCCAATCGCCCTGGACATAGCGGCGCGACGACGACTTCGCCCGCGTCGTCCTGGCCCTTCGTCCAGGCGATCCAGCCATAGACGATGGCCAGGCCGAACAGCGCCTGGAGCACCATGTCGGCATACAGCCGGACGTCGAGGAACAGTTTGAAATACAGCGCGCAGGCGACCAGGCTGACCGGCCAGCACAGCATCCGGCGTGTCGCGGTCAGCCAGATTCCCGCGAAGCTGACCACAACCGCGACGATCTCGAGCGCCGTCATCGGTCGTTCGCCGCGACGTCGATGGCCCGCAGGAAGCCCTGCCCCGCAGCCGCGCGAAACCAGTCGGCATGGCCGATCAGATAGCCGTCCCACGCCAGCGCGGCGGAGGCAGGATCGGCGACGACGCTCGTGAAGTAGTCGATCTCCGACAACGCGAACTCGAGATGGACCAGCGGCACGAGGCGCAGAATTGCGGTCAGGTCGGCACGGTTCAGCGGCGCGATCGTGGCATAGCCTGCCAGCAGCGCGCGCGCCGCTGCCGGATCGCCAATCGCGTCATCTGCGCTTTGTCCCAGGTCGAGCCAGCGGATCGCGGTCCGTTCGATCGCGGTCGCGATATCGTGGACCGCACAGGTCCGGTCGGCGAGCCCGAAATCGAAGATCGTCGCCACGCTGTCGTCTGCCGCCCAGAGCAGGTTGGACGGATGCCAGTCGTTGTGCGTCCACAACGGCGCCTGCTCGGCCAACAGGGTCGACAGGCCGTCGCCCAATGTCGCGAACAACGGTGCGAGCTGCCGTTGCCAATCCCGATCCGCCAGAAATGCCGCCATCGAGGGACGCGCCGCGAGATAGTCTTCGGTCGCCGCCATCGGATCGCTCGCCGGAAGGATCGTGAAGCTGGCGACGAGCGGTTGCCGCCGCCGCGCTGAAGCATCGAAGCCGCGTGCGGCCCGGTGCAATGTCGCGAGCGCGACGCCGGCGGCATGCGCGTGATCGAGCGACAGGAACGGCGTCCACGACATCCGGTCGCGGTACAGATCCGCCCCCGGCGCGGTGCGATGCAGTTCGTACCGCCAATCGCCGACCGCGACCGCACTCGATCCGTCGACGGCGCACACGAGATCCGGCACCGATACGCCGTTGACTGCCAGATGCGCGATGAACGCATGCTCCTCGGCCAGTCCGTCGAGCCCGCGTAAACGATGGTCGTGCCGTTTCAGGAAAAAAACACCGCGCGTCGTCTGCACCAATGCGGCGGCGGAAAACGGTCGCGGCGAGTGCCAGCGCAAGTCCGTGAGTTCGCCCACGCCCGGGAAGAGCGCGAGCGCCTTTTCCGCATCGTCAGCGGTGATCGCGGGCCAGGTCGGCGCTTCCCATTCGGTGCCCATCCCGTGGACGAGGTGGCCTGCGGGCGAAGCCAGCGATGTCATCTCAGAACGCACGCGACACCGTCGCCATCACCGCCCTGCCGCTGCCGATATAATAGGCCGGCGCAGTGCCGGCGATCACCGTGCCGTTGCGGCCGATCGAGTCCTGCGCGTTGGTGGTGACCGCCTGCACGCCGGCCAGGACGTGCGGATCGGTGACGTTGATCGCATTCACGCGCAGATCGGTGCGCTGGCCGTCGAGCCACTCGGCCAGATGCACCCCGACCGACAGATCGAGCGTCGCATAGCCCTTGATACGCTCGTCGTTGACGAACGTCGCATATTGCCGGCCGAGATATTTCGAGGCGACGCTGCCGAAGAACCGGCCGTCGTCATACGTGCCGCCCGCGCCGAACTGGACCGTCGGACTCGACACCGCGTGCTTGCCGCGCGTCGCGAGAAAGTCCCCGCCGACCGGCAGATCGTCGTCGATCCGCGCGTGCAGATACTCCCCCGAGAGATACAGGCTGACGCCCGCGATCGGCCGGTAATCGACCTCGGCATCGACCCCGTACGAGGTCTGCCCGCCGGCGTTGAGCGTCCCGCTGATCAGCGCACCGCCCTGGTCAATGACGGTCGCCAACTGGCGGTTGCGGAACTTGTAGTGGAAGCCCGTCACCGACGCCGAGAGCTGTGCGCCGATGAAGCGATAACCGAGTTCCTGCGACACCGAATATTCGTTCTTCAACGCAGTCGTGCCCTGCGTCGCGACGACCCCGCCCGCATAGCTGTTGTAGAGCGTGAACTCGTTGGGCGTGCGGAAATTGGTGGTGATGTTGGCGAACACCTGCTGGCGATCGTCGAGCCGGTAATGGATCGCCGCGCGCGGCAGCGCCGCGAAGCTGTCGAGCCGCACGTCGGTCTGCGGCCCCGGCAGGTAATTGCGGCCGTTGCGCAGCACGTCGACGCCCTTGAACCCCGCGTCGATCGTCAGCCGCGGCGTCAGCGCGATGCTGTCGGCGACGAAGAACCCCTTCGTGACGGTGACGGTCCGCTGGTTCTCATAGGCGAGCAGGCGACCATCGGCAGTGCGGATCGCCTTCGCGCGATACCCCCAGCGGTCGGTCGGCTCCCCGTCCGCATCGATCGACGTGTACGACTGCGTGACGCGATCGGTGCCGTAATCGAACCAGAGCCCGGCGGTGAGCGTGTGCACGCCGGTCTTGAAGGTGAGCTTACTGACGTTGCCGGTCCGCATCTGATCGCCGGTATAATTGCCGAGCACGGTCGCCACACCGTCGACCGCGCCGGGCAGCGCGATCGGCTGGGCCAGCTCTTCGGTCCCGAGGAAATTGCCGGTGGTGGTGAGCTGCGTGCCATAGGGCGAGTTGCCGTAGCCGAACTGGAGATAGGTCGTGGTGTCCAGCGCGAGCCGGTCGGTCAGCACCAGATGCACCGGTGCGGAGGCATAGAGGTTGCGGAACGGCGCGCGGTACAGCCGCCAATAGTTTGTGTTCCCCGCCGTATAACGCTTGTCGTAGTTGAAGCCGCGACCCTGCGCGTTCCACTCCGCCAGCGTCGGGCTCGGATAGCTCGACGAGTTCGCATCGTTATACGACAGCGCGATGCTGGCGCGGTTGCCGGCGCCCCATTCCTCGAGAAACTTCGCGTCGATATGCTGGCGCGTGTCGTAGCCCGCGCCGCGCCAATTGTCCGCGCGGGTGTTCGAATAGGACAGGAACGCCTTCAGCCCGGTGTTGCCGATCGTGCCGGTGTCGACGCGCACGAACGCACGCCGCGCCGCGTAGCTGCCGAGCGACAGATCGACCAGCCCACCGGGACGCGCCTTGGGATCGTCGAGCGCCAGCGACAACAGCCCGCCGGCACCGCCCAGCGTCGGCGAATCGATATCGACCGCGCCTTGCGCCAGCGTGATCCGCCGCAGATTCTCGGGGTCGGCGAACTGCGAGGGATAGGCGTAATAATAGCCGATGTCGTTCTGCGGCGCGCCTTCCATCAGCACGCCGATCTCGTCCTGCCCGAGCCCGCGGACGGTGAGGCTCGAACTGGTCGAGAGGCCGTACGGATCGCTCGACGCGACGTTCGCGCCGGGCAGCAACGTCACCAGCTGGAACGCGTTGAGCGTCGGCGCCTGCTTGACGATGAAGTCCGCGGAGATCGCGCTCTGCGCTTTCGGCGTACGCTGGTCGGGTAAGAGGCCTGCCGAATCGGGCGTGCCGACGACGCGGATCTCCGCGGGTTCGGCCGGATCGGGGGCGACTTGCGCCAGCGCGGACGACGCGAGCAAAGTTGCCGACAGGGTCAACGCCACCCGGCCCAGTCGGACATGCGATCGCCAAGACGGCGACGCGGACTTCAAAAACGGAAAACCAGTACCGAAAACGCTCACGTCCACTCCAATCGGAGGGACGACGGGCCAGCCGCGGACCCTCCCTACGCCGGTATAAGCCGGATCAGGTTCAGCGGGTCATGGGCTGCTGCCCACCTCTCAGCCGCGCGTCAGCGGCCCCCCGGGGATAGCTTCGCTTAGGCGGTCGGTGTGCCGGTGGAAAGCGCTATCGCCTTAAAGTGGCGAAGCTTTCCCCGCATCGCTCTTGCGCCGCCCATAGGCCGCGTACAGCGCGAGCCCGATGCCGTTCCAGATCACGAACCGGACGAGCGTCGACGTCGGCAGGCTCGCGAGCAGATACAGGCAGCCGAGCACGGTCACGGTACCGACGACATAGGCGGCCGGGCAGCGGAACAGCCGCGGCAGGTGCGGCGCGGTGCGACGCAACACCATCAGGCACACGCCGACCGAGATGAACGCGATCAGCGTCCCCGCATTGGCGAGTTCGGCGATCTCGTCGAGCCGGAAGAACCCCGCGACCGCGGCGATCGACAGGCCGGTCAGCAGCGTGATCAACGTCGGCGACCCGGTCCGCTTGCTGACCTTGGCAAGCCGCCGCGGGAGCAGCCCGTCGCGCGCCATCACGAAGAAGATCCGGCTCTGCCCGTACATCATCACCAGGATCACCGACGGCAGCGCGATCACCGCGGCCAGCGCGATGAGCTGCGCGGCGAACGGCTGGCTCAACTGACGCAGCACCAGCGCGAGCGGTTCGGGCGAATTGGCGAGCTGCGTGAACGGCAGCGCGCCGATCGCGCTGACCGCCACCGCCATGTAGATCACCGTGCAGACCAGCATCGAGCCGACGATGCCGATCGTCAAATCGCGCTTGGGGTTCTTGGTTTCCTCCGCCGAGGTCGCGACCGCGTCGAAGCCGTAGAATGCGAAGAACACGATCGCCGCCGCCGCCATCACGCCCCTCTTGTGCCCGCCGATCTCGGTCGAGCCGAAGCCGTAGGGCATGAACGGGTGCAGGTTGTCGGCCTTGAACGCGGGCGCGGCGTAGACGACGAAGATCGTCAGCGCGACCAGCTTGATCAACACCAGCACGATGTTCAGCGTCGCGCTCTGCCGCGTGCCGAGGATCAGCATCCCCATCACCGCGAGCGACACCAGTACCGCGGGCATGTTGACGATCCCGCCGCCATGCGGACCGACCAACAATGCGTGCGGCAGATGGATCCCCGCCGCCTCGATCCAGCCGACCAGATAGCCCGACCAGCCGACCGCGACGGTCGAACACGCCAGCGAATATTCGAGGATCAGGCTCCAGCCGACCACCCAGGCGACGGTCTCGCCGAGCGCGGTATAGCTAAAGGTATAGGCGCTCCCCGCGGCGGGGATCAGCGTCGCGAGCTCGGTATAGGCGAGTGCCGCGCACGCGCAGATCACGCCGCAGATCACGAAGGCGAGGATGACGCCCGGCCCGGCGCGTTCCGCGCCGACGCCGACCAAGGTGTAGATTCCGGTGCCGACGATCGCCCCCACCCCGAGCGCGATCAGATGCGGCCAGCTCAGCGTCTTGGCGAGGCTGTGTTCGCGGTTATGGGCAGACGATTCGAACGATTTACGCGGTCCAAACATGCCCATCCCCGGTTGGTCTCTAGTCTCGCGCTGTGTCGAACTGCGCGCGCAGATCGGTCAGCGTCGATTGAATATGGCTCGTCAGCAGCACCAGCATGCGATCGTCGTCGCGGGCGAGCCAGGCGTCGAGCATCTGGCGATGCTCCAGATGCGCCCGATCCTCGCGTCCCGCCGGGCGCAGATGCGCGACGACATAGCGTTCCGCCAGGATCGCCAGCCGCTCGACCATCTGCGTGGTCAGCAGGCGGCGGCCGGGACGGACCAGCGCGGTGTGGAACACGCGGTTGCGGATCGCGACCTCGGCCAGCCGCTCGCTCGCGGCGCTGTCCAGTTCTTCGAACGCCAGGATAGCCGCGACACGATCGTCGTCGTTGGCGACCGTCGCGGCATAGGCCGCAGCCTGCGGTTCGATCGCCAGCCGCAACGCGAAGATATCGTTCGCCTCGTCCGCCGACATCGGCTGGACCGAATAGCCGCGGTTCGCATGGCTGGTCAGCAGCCCTTCTTGCTCGAGCCGCGCCAGTGCCTCGCGGAGCGGGATCTTGCTGACGCCGAGTTCGGTCGCCAACGCATCCTGGCGGATCGCGGTGTGGCCGGCGAGCTTGCCGGTAACGATCTGCTCGCGAACGATCTCGAACACCTGCTCGGACAGGGTGCGGACGACGATACTCATAGACGGAAGGCTCCGGGGACGGGATTGCGCCCCCTGCATAGCCCACACTTCATGAAATATAGCTCACGAAACTTGAAACCCGTTCCAAAAACGATCGTCGCGATCGATCCAGATCGTGTTGAACCCGGTCGCGATCGCCGATCCTTCGATCGACGGGATGATCGCCGGCGTATCGCCCAGCATGGTCTCGGCTTCGACGCGCCCGATGAAGCGGCTGCCGATATAGCTCTCATGTACGAACCGGTCGCCGACCGACAACCGTGCCGTGTCAGCGAGATGCGCCAGGCGGGCGGAGGTGCCGGTGCCGCACGGACTGCGGTCGATCGCCTTGTCGCCGTAGAATACCGCGTTGCGACCGTCCGCCCCATCTGTGCGCGGCACGTCGGCCCACAGCACGTGGCTGACGCCGCGGATCGTCGGGTCGAGTGGATGAACCGGCTCGAACTGTGCCCGTACGGCCTCGCGAACGCGGCCGCTGAGCGCGATGATCTCCGCCGCGCCGAGGTCGTCGAGCCCGGTATAGCGTCCCTGCGGCTCGACGATCGCATAGTAATTGCCGCCATAGGCGACATCGATGTTGAGCGGGCCGATGCCCTCGATATCCACCGCGATCCCGCGTGCCGCGACATACGCCGGCACGTTGGTGATCCGCACCGAGGTCACCTTTGCGCCATCACTCTCGTACGCCACGTCGATAACGCCCGCAGGCACCTCGATCCGCAACCGGCCCGGTACGGCCGGTTGGATCAGCCCATGTTCGAGCCCGAACGTCACCATCCCGATGGTGCCGTGCCCGCACATCGGCAGGCACCCGCTCGTTTCGATGAACAATATGCCGATATCGGTATCGTCGCGGGTCGGCGGGTAGAGGAACCCGCCCGACATCATATCGTGCCCGCGCGGCTCGAAGCAGAGCCCGGTGCGAATCCAGTCGAACCGGTTCATGAAATCCTGCCGCCGCTCCGACATCGACGCGCCCTTCAGCAACGGCGCACCGCCCGCGACGAGGCGGACCGGATTGCCGGCGGTGTGGCCGTCGATGCAGAAGAAAGTGTGGCGCATCAGTCGGATGCTAGCGCCGGCTCGGCGGCGGTCAATGTCGGGCGGGTCGATGCGGCCTTCTCGACCATCGCGATCACCTCGGCACGGCGTTCGCCGATCAGCGGATAGCGTGGCGGCAGGACACGTTCGGAGCCGCGCCCCATGACCTGCTCGGCGAGCTTGATCGACTGGACCAGGTCATGCTCGGCATCGAGATGAAGCAAGGGCATGAACCAGCGATAGATTTCCATCGCCTTGGCATGATCGCCGCGCGCGAATGCGTTGACGAGCTCCACCGATTCCCGCGGGAATGCGTTGGTAAGCCCGGAGACCCAGCCCTGCGCGCCCAGATACAGCCCTTCGAGCGCAACGTCGTCGAGCCCGGCGAACAGCACGTAGCGGTCGCCGAACGCGGTCTTCACGTCGGTGAAACGCCGCGTGTCGGGCGCAGATTCCTTCACCGCGACGATGTTCGCGACATCGACCAGCGCGGCGAGGACGTCGTTGTCGATCAGCGTGCGATACGCGGGCGGGTTGTTATACAGCATGATCGGCAGGCCGACCTGCTCCGCCACGCCCTTGAAATGCGCCACCAGTTCGTGCGGCTTCGGCACATAGACCATCGGCGGCAACAGCATCAGGCCGTCCGCGCCGGCCTTCTCGGCGGCCTGCGCATAGCGAACCGCACGACGCGTGTCGTATTCCGAGACGCCGGTGATGACCGGCACGCGACCATCGACCGCCTCGACGATCGCGGTCAGCACTTCGACCTTTTCATCATAGTCGAACGAGTTATTCTCGCCGACCGTGCCGAGTGCGATCACCCCGGTCACACCGTCGCGGATCAGGTCGTCGACGACGCGCTGGGTGTCGGCGAGGTCGACGCTCATGTCCTCGCGGATCTGCGTCGTTACGGCCGGAAATACGCCCTTCCATTCGACAGACATTCGGTATCGACCTTCCTGCGTTTCAAGATATATATCGTATACGAATTCGTTAAGCGCCGTGCAACAGGAGATTGGATTGAAAACGATCGGTATCGTGGGGGGCGGCGTGGTCGGACTGTGCTGCGCCGTCGCGCTGCTCGACCGGGAGTACAGCGTGAGTGTGTTCGAACGCGATGGCGATTACAACGCCGCATCCTGGGGCAATGCCGGGCACATCGCGGTCGAACAGGTCGAGCCGCTCGCCTCGCCCGCCGCGGTGCGCTCGGTACCGAAGCGTCTGTTCAGCGTCGGCGGCGCGCTGGGACTGCCGGTGTCGATGGCGGCGCACTGGCTGCCGTTCACCGCACGGCTGGTCGCGGCGTCGACCCCGGCGAAGTTCGCGGCGGGCACGGCGGCGCTGACGCCGCTGCTCGCCGGCGCGATGCCTGCGTGGCGCGACCTGGTCGGCACGCTCGGCGCGCGCGACCTGCTCCGCGAGGACGGCCATATCGTCGTCTGGGACACACCCGAAAGTGCACGCGCCGGCCGCACCCATTGGTCGCGCGCTGCGATCGGCACGGCGCGGATCGCGGACGCCGATCCCGACGTGCTGCACCGGCTCGGCTTTCTCGCCGATCCGGTCGGCGGCGCGATCCGCTTCACCGGCAGCGGCCAGATCGCCGACCTTCGCGTGCTTGCAACAACACTCGAGGCCGCGGTCGAGGCACGTGGTGGCCGGATCGTCCGCCAAGCGGCGCGATTGGCCGACGATTCAGGACGGATCGTCATCCTCGGCCACGATGTCGATCAGCTACTCGTGACCGCAGGCGTCCGCTCCCGCGCGCTGCTCGAACCGCTCGGCTACCGCGTGCCGATGATCGCCGAGCGCGGCTATCATATCCGCGCGCGCGCCGACGGCTGGCCGGCCGACCTGCCGCCGGTCGTGTTCGAGGATCGCTCGATGATCGTCACCCGCTATGCGGAGTGCGTCCAGGCGGCGAGCTTCGTCGAGCTCGGCGATCCCGACGGTCCGCCCGATCAGCGCAAATGGGACCGACTGGAGCATCACGTCCGATCGCTCGGCCTGCCGATCGACGGGCCGTTCACGCGCTGGATGGGGGCCAGGCCGACGCTGCCCGACTATCTCCCCGCGATCGGCCGCTCGACGCGCCACGCAAATCTCGCTTATGCCTTCGGCCACCAACATCTCGGGCTCACACTCGCGCCGGTGACCGCGACGCTCGTCGCGGCGATGCTGGCGGGGGAGACCCCGGCGGTGCCGCTCGCGCCGTTCGACCTCGACCGCTTCGGTAAAAAAGGACCTGACGCATGACCATCGGCGGATCATCGATACCCGACGAGCTGGCGACCATCGCCCCCTGGGCGGACCGTGCGCCACCGATCACGCTGGCCGAGCGCACCACGAGGCTCGACAAGGCGCGCTCGCTGACCGAGGCGGCGGGCGCCGACGCGCTGCTGATCGGCGCCGGGGCTAGCCTGCGCTATTTCGCGGGTGTGCCCTGGGGCGCGACCGAGCGGCTGGTCGCGCTGCTGCTGCCGGTGAAGGGGCAGCCGATGCTGATCTGCCCGCGCTTCGAACAGGGTTCGCTGGAGGCCGCGGTCGAGATCGACGCCGACCTGCGTCTCTGGGAAGAGGACGAGAGCCCATATGCGCTGGTTGCCGACGCGGTCGGCGGCCGCGTGCTGCTCGACCCGCAGCTCCCCTATGGCATGGCCAGCGCGCTCGCCGCCACCGGGCTCGATGTTGCCGATGGCGCGTCGGTGATCGACGCATGCCGGATGATCAAGAGCCCCGCCGAACTCGCGCTGCTCCGCCAGGCCAAGGCGATGACGCTCGACGTCCAGCGCCGCGCCGCGCGTATCCTCCGCCCAGGTATTGCCGCCAGCGCGGTGATCCGCTTCATCGACGAGGCGCACCGCGCGATCGGATCCTCGGGCTCGTATTTCTGCGCCGTCCAGTTCGGCCACGCGACCGCGTTCCCGCACGGCCTCCCCGGCGACCAGTTGCTCGAAGAGAACCAGCTCGTGTTGATCGACACCGGCTGTCAGGTGGAGGGCTATCACTCCGACATCACGCGGACCTACGCGTTCGGTAACGTCGGCGACGAGGCGCGCGCGATCTGGGACATCGAACACGAGGCGCAAGCCGCCGCGTTCGACGCGGTCCAGCCCGGCGTCCCCTGCGAAGCGATCGACGCCGCCGCCCGCGCGGTGCTGGAGAAGGCCGGGCTCGGCCCCGACTACCGCCTGCCCGGCCTGTCGCACCGCACCGGCCACGGCATCGGCCTGTCGATCCACGAACCGGCCTATCTGGTCCGCGGCGACCGCACGCCGCTGGCACCGGGAATGTGTTTCTCGAACGAACCGATGATCGTCGTACCGGACCGCTTCGGCATCCGGCTGGAGGATCATTTCCACGTCACCGACACTGGCGCCACCTGGTTCACCGAACCGCAACCCTCGATCGACCGCCCGTTCGGCTGATTGGCTGAACGTCCCTAATCCCGTCATCTTGGGCTCGACCCAGGATCCAGAGCCACCGATGCCATCACTTGAGGCTCTGGATCCCAGCTTTTGCTGGGATGACGGGGTTGGTCGGAAGGCGGCTCTTCCGAATTAGCCGCAGGGCGGCGCGGGCGGCGCGGCCGGGTCGCGCGCCGCGACCGCCTGTGGATGCGGGGCAAGCGCCTCCCATTCCTGCACCGCAACGCCGGCATGACCGCGGGCATCGCCCGACGTCTCGAAGACCGCGCGCAGGCACCGCGTCGTCACCGGCCTAAAGCTCGCGGACTGGAACCCGTCCGACCCGGTACCGAAACCACGCGCCCCCCGCACCCGTTTCCAGCCGCGATCCCAATATTCCAGCCACCAACGCTTCGGCGGCGCGATCCCGGTCCGCGATCCCGCCGCTCGATCCGCCCAGAAGCGCATGCGCGCACCGTTCAGCGTCACCGGAGCATCCCAGCGATACGCGATCCACTGCCGCGCAGGCCCCGCCCGGCTCCCCCACATATCCGGCGGCAGCGGGTTCGCCCGCACGATCCCGTCGTTCAGCGCGGCCAGCCAATAGCGCACCGGCACCGGCTCGTTCGACGCCTCGGCCGTCGCCGCACCGGCGATATTGCGCGACGGCAGCGGCGCAGGCCGAGCGCGCCGCGTCGCCACCACCCGCAGGATCGCGGCGGGCGTCACGCTGTCGTCGAACAGCATCGGATCGATCGCGACGCTGCGCCGGAAATGCCCGCCGCCAGCCGCATCGGCCGTGTGATACGCGAGATACCAGCGCCCCTTGAAGTCCACCGCGCCCGGATGCGACGTGGTCGACGACACCGGTTTCAGCACCACGCCGCGATACGTCCAAGGCCCCATCGGCGACGGCGCGGTCCCGTAAGCGATGCACGCGTGATAGATCGCCGGCGTACAGTCCGAGCCCGGTCCCGCGGTGTTGCCGGCGTACAGCATGTAATAGACGCCGCGCCGCTTCATGATCCACGGCGCTTCGAAGAACTCGGTCAGCCCGGTGATCCGCCGCTCGGGGCCGATCGGCGTCACCATGTCGCGCGCGAGTTCGACGCCGCGCAGTTCGCCGAACGTCCCCCAATAGAGATACACGCGGCCGTCGTCGTCGATCAGCACGGTCGGATCGATATTCTGGATATCGTTGCGCACCGGCACGCGCTGCGAGACGATCGGCCCCGACGGATGTGCGTCGCGCCACGGTCCGGTCGGGCTGTCGGCAACCGCGACGCCGATCGCGAACCGATCCTCGGCATCGCTGCCTTTTTCGACCACCGGCGCATACAGATACAGCCGCCCGTTGCGCGCTTGGACGATCTGCCCGGCATAGGCGCGCGCCGGCTCGGCCCATCCGAATACGGTCTCGGGTCGCGCGATCGCCGGATAATGGACCCAGTCGCCCGACGCCGGATCCTGGGTCGACAGCAGCTGCCATTCCTTCATCACGAAGTCGTCGACGTCCGCCGCCGCCTCGTCGCGCCCGGCGAGGATCCACAGCGTATCGCCGATCACCACCGGCGCCGGATCGGTCGAATAATACCCGTCCGCGAGGATCGGATTGCCCGGCGCATGGATGTGCGTCCCCCGCGGCACATCCTGCGCCAGCCCGGCGGAGGCGATCAGGCCGACCGCCGCGAGCCAGCGCCTATTCCTCGTCAGGATACGGCCCCCTGCCGCCCGCCGCGATCAGCTGGTCGGTACGCGCCTCGATCACCGGCACCGGCACCGATCCCATCTCCAGCATCGCGTCGTGGAAAGCGCGGATGTTAAACTTCGCGCCGAGCTTGTCCTGCGCCTTCTTCCGCGCCGTCTGGAACGCGATCTGCCCCATGTAATAGGACAGCGCCTGCCCCGGCCACGCGATGTATCGGTCGACCTCGGTTTCGATCTCGTGGTTCGACAGCGCGGTGTTGTCGTGCAGATAGTCCTGCGCCTGCTTCCGGCTCCAGCCCTTCGCATGGATGCCGGTATCGACCACCAGCCGCGCTGCGCGCCATGCCTGATAGCTCAGCATCCCGAACAGGTCGTACGGCGTCTCGTACATCCCCATGTCCTCGCCAAGCGTCTCGCAATACAGCGCCCAGCCCTCGCCATAGACCGACAGATACGTGTCACGCCGGAACGCCGGCAGCGTCTTGTTCTCGGACGCGAGCGGCATCTGGAACGCGTGGCCCGGCGCACTTTCATGCAGCGTCAGCGCGACCTGCGAATAGAAGGGCCGCGACGGCAGATCGTAGGTGTTGACCAGATAGATCCCCGGCCCGCCGCGACCGCTGGTATAGAACGGCGCGATGTCCGCGGGCACCGGCTTGATCGCGAACCGGCTGCGCGGCAGATGCCCGAACCACTGCGACGCCTTGCCGTCGAACGTCTTGGCGATCCACGCGGCGCGGTACAGCAGTTCGTTCGGCGTCTTGGGATAGAATTGCGGATCGGTGCGCAGGTGATTGAAGAACGCCTGCAGATCGCCCTGGAACTTCACGCTCCGCATCACGCCGTCCATCCGACCGCGGATCTTGGCGATCTCGGCGAGCCCGAGCGCGTGGATCTGCTCGGGCGTGATATCCTGCGTGGTGTATTCGCGGACCTTCGACTGGTAATAGGCCTTGCCCTCGGGCAGGTCGTACGCCGCCAGCCCCTCGCGGGCATGCGGGATATATTCGGTGCGCAGGAACTTCAGCAGCGTCGCATAGGCGGGGACGACCGCCTGCGAGATCGCTGCCGTCCCTTCAGCTCTGAGCGCGGCCTGCTCGGCGGCGGGGATCGTCGACGGGAAGGTCTTGAACGGTTCGTAGAACGGCGAGTCCTGCGGCGTCTTCGCGTCCGCGACCTGCGCGACCCCGTTGTCGCGCCCGGTCAGCGTCACCCGCGCCGGGGTGAAACCGCGCGCCAGTCCCGCGCGCATGTTGCCGGTCTGCTGATCGAAATAGCGCGGAATCTGGCGCATCACCGCGATGTAGTCGCGATAGTCCTTCACCGATTTGAAAGTGCCGCGCGCGCTTTCCGCGACGTCACCCCAGAAGCTCGTATCGGCGGTCAGCGGCTTCTCGTAATCGCGAAAGCGTTGCTCGGCGAGCAAGGCGTCGATCTGCTGCGCGTAGACCGCATAATTGACGCGATTGGCAGGCGAGAGTGTCGCCGGCGAGATCGCAGCCAGTTGCCGCGACACGTCGGTCCACCGCGCGAGCCGCTCGGCCTGCGCCTTGGGGCCGACATCGGGCAGGCGCGGCGCAGCGGTCGGATTGTCCTCGCCCTGCGCGAACTGGAGTTGCCGCCACGCATATTCCGCCGTGTAGAGCGCCTTGAACCGCGCATCCGCCGACGTTGCCGCCGCGGCCTTAGGAGCCTTTGGAGGCGCCGCCCCCGCCGCAGTCGAGCCCAGCGCGAGCAACAGGATCATCGCCTTCATCGTCATTCTCCTGGGACCAGCACCATGATGTCGCGGTACAGTGCGGCGGGTATCGTCACACCCTCGGTCAGACTGCGCGCCCGCGCCGCGTACCGCCGTTGCGCCGGTAGCCGAGCACCCTGCCCCTCGATCGCCGCGAACATCGCCTCCGCGCGAGTAAGGTGTTCGGCGACCGCATCGCCTAAAAATCCGACGGGATCGATCGCGATGATCAGTTCGCCGCCGATCGGCGACCCACCGCGCGCCGCGTCAGCCTCAAGCGACTCCCGGCTGGTCATGTCGCCGATCAGCGGCCCCGCGAGCAGTTCGACCATCGCCGCCAGCGCCGACCCCTTATGCCCGCCAAACGTCCGCATCGCACCGTTCAGCACCGCCGCCGCGTCGGTCGTCAGCTGCCCTTCCGCATCATAGCCCCAATCGTCGGGCACCGCCTTCCCGGCGCGCCGATGCAGCTCGATCTCACCGCGCGCGACCGCGCTCGTCGCGAAGTCGAACACGAACGGTTCGCGGCCGGGCCGCGGCCAGCCGAACGCGATCGGGTTGGTCCCGAACACGGGCTGCGTGCCCCCCGCCGGCGCGACCCAGGCATGGCTCGGCGTGACCGCGAGCGCGACCAGCCCTTCCTCAGCCAGCGCCTCGACCTCGGGCCACAACGCTGCGAAATGCACCACCTTGTTCAGCGCCAGCGCAGCAATGCCGTACGCGCGCGCCTTCTCCGCCAACCGTTGCCGCCCGCGCTCGAACGCGAGTTGCGCGAACCCGCCGCCGCCATCGACCCGCACGAGCGCGCGCGCCGGCTCGCTCACGACCGGCTCCGCATCGACCGCCACGACACCCTTGGCGATGCTGTTGGCTGCGACCAGCAACCGGTAGATGCCGTGGCTTGCACAGCCGTCACGCTCACCCGAGACCATCGTCTCCGCGACCGCCTCGGCATGCGCGCGCGACAGGCCAGCCTCGAGCAAAACTTTCCGCGCCAACGCCCGCACTTCGTCGAGCGATAGGCGAATGCCGTCTGCCTGCGCGTCGGTCATGCAAAGGCTCCGCGGTCGCATCCACACTCGGCGCGCAAGACCTGTTTCCCCGCGAAGGCGGGGATCCAGACTGGACTCCCGCCTTCGCGGGAGAACAAGGAAGGGAGCGCTGCCGCCGGATTGCGGACCAACCCTGGCACGGCGCTCATGCGGTTGCGCCCGGCTTGGCAGCTACCATCCGCACCCCGAATACCGGCCCCGCCGACGACCGGTCATGCGGCACGAACCGTATCTTCACGCTCGCCTTGCCCTTGGTCACTCCGATGGGCAGCGGATACTCGACATCGAAGAACTTGCCCGGCTGGTCCGCCTCGAGATGCTGCGTGGCGACCTTCACGTTATCCACGAGGATGTCGAAATCGCGCGCGCGCTCATCGCCCCAATAGGTCGCCTGCACCACCAGCGGCACCGGCCGTGTCTTCATGGTGAACTCGAAATACCCGCCCGACCGCGCATCGCGCCCGTTCCGCCCGCGATAGCTGACCGGATACGAGATCTCCGACGTCAGCGCATGATCGCGCTCGGGCTGCATTTCGCCCAGATGCATCACGTCGACCGACCGTGCGGCGAGATCCTTCAGCCGCGCCTGCTCGGTCAGGAACGCCGCCTCCTCGGTCTTCCACGCCGCCTCGCTGAAGCGCTTGAAATACACCGCACTACGCCGTTCATACTGACTGTAGAACGGCACGAAGGTGAGGTCAGCAGGCCGGATGATCCCCTTCGTCGCATAGCGCGCACCCACGCCAGCCGTCGGCGTGAACGCGGCGAGCAAATCCGCGCCGACCATCGCCGGATCGGCCTGCTCCCATTTCCCCTCGGTCGAGCCGAGATCAGCGGCCATCACCATCGGCCCGCGGAGCACCGCGACCGTATCGACGTCGCCTGGTGCACTTTCCAGCCGCAGGTCGAGCGGTACGGTGATCGCGACGACATCGCCCGCCTTCCATTTGCGCTCGACGATCGCATAGCCCTTCGCCAGCACCGGCTCGACCGCCGCGCCGTTGACCGTGACCGTCGCACGCCCGTTCGCCCAGCCCGGCACCCGCAACGCGATCGGAAACTGCCCCGGCCTTGCCAGCTTGGTCAGCGTCAGCCGCGACTCCGGCTCGAACGGATAGCGCGTGTCGAGCGTCAGCACCGCACCCCGCGCCTGCCACCGCGCCTCCGCCGGGATGTAGAGATTGACCAGCAGCGTGCCGTCGCCCTCCCAGAAGATCGCCTCGCCGTGCTTGGCATGGCTCTCCATGCCCGTCCCGACGCAGCACCAGAATGCGTCGTCCTTCGGCGTCGAATACTCGCGCGCAGTGCCCGTCATCAGCGGCGTCATATAGGTGAAGCCGGCGGTCTTCGGGTCCTGCGCCGCCATGATGTGGTTCAGGTGTGCGCGCTCGTAATAGTCGAACATCGCGCCGTCCGGTGCCCAACCATAGAGCTGCTGCGTCAGCTTGAGCATGTTGTAGCTGTTGCAATGCTCGCACGTCTGCTCGGTGATGTGGTTCGCGATGCTGTCGGGGCCGGAGAAATACTCGCGGTCGGCATTGCCGCCGATCACATAGCTGTGATGCTGCGTGACGGTGTTCCAGAAGAACCGCGCGGCGTTCGCGGGCGCGGGCTTGCCGTTCAGTTCATGGATCCGCGCGAGCCCGATCAGTTTCGGCACCTGCGTATTGGCATGGAAGTTGGCGAGCTTGTCCTCGCCCGCGACCATCGGATCGAGCATCTTCCGGTCGTACAGCCGCTCTGCGACGTCGAGCCATTGCTTGTGCCCGGTCCGCGCCGACAGCTCGGCATAGCTCTCGTTCAGCCCGCCATATTCGCACCCGAGCAAAATCTGCATCTGCGCGTCGTCGAGCGCCGCGAACACCTTCGCGAAATACGTCGCGAGCCCGGTCGCGACGGTCAGCGCCTGCGTATTACCCCACGCGGCATGCACATCGAGCAGCCCCGCGAACACCTTGTGCACGGTATAGAGCGGCGACCACGAGCCGTTGAGATC
Organism: Sphingomonas sp. PP-F2F-G114-C0414; assembly: GCF_003688595.1. Lineage (GTDB taxonomy): Bacteria > Pseudomonadota > Alphaproteobacteria > Sphingomonadales > Sphingomonadaceae > Sphingomonas. Next base: position 108,041 of record NZ_RCWT01000009.1, on the reverse strand, counting down.
GAACCCGCCCGACTTGATCTCGCCGCGCATCACCTCGGGGAAGATCTCCTCGCCATCGACGATCGTGCCGTCCTTCCGCTTGCGCCCCAGCGCACCGACATAGCCGGTACCGCGCTTCGCCTGTGCCCGCGCCAGTTCGGCAACGATATAATCCGCGCGGGTGCGGCACTCCGCGTCGCCGGTCTGTGCATGCATGAGCACCAGCGCAGTCAGGTAATGGCCGAGCGTATGCCCGGCGATCGTGTCGCTTTCCCACCCGCCATAGAGCGGCGCCTTCGCGGGGAGCCCGGCATAGACCATGAAATTGTGCAGCAACCGATCCGCGCTCAACCGCAGCAGATACGCGCGATTGACCTCGACCGCGGTTGCATAGGCGGACGGGAGCAGGCGCACCGCTGACAGGGGCAAAGGCTTGGCCTTGGTCGGGAGCAGCGTCATTCCCCTGCCAGTCGCCCCCCTGCCAAACGCCTGTTCGCCCACCGACAACAGCGCCACCGCCGTCGTTCCCATCAATACGTCCCGGCGGTTTGCGAACATCTTTATCTCCATTCGGATATCGTATACTATACGTCCGACAAGGCAGCGCAAGTGACACTTTATCCTCACCTTTGACTTCGAGCGAGTAACGCCATGACAGCCTTCCGCCTCCTGACGCTGCTCCTGGCGACGACCGTGACGCTGCCCTGCGGGGCCCAACCCAAACCCGCCAAGCCAAGCTACCGCCCGATCGCTCAGACCGCGCTTCGCACCCCTGCCTTCCGGCTCGCGCTCCGCACCGACACCCAGACGCTCGCCCGCCTGTCCCCCGCTGCAGAGCCCGGTTTCGACTTCGTCCCCGGCGCCCGCGAAGCCGAGCGTGCCGCCGACGGCTATGTCCATATCGGCGACATCCACCTCCGCGTCCGTCAACCCGGCGGCGCCTGGACCGACTTCGCCTCCGCGCAGCACCGCAAGGCGATCCGCCGCCTCCCCTCGACCGGTGCCACGCTCGCAGCCGCCGACATCACCGCCTCGCTCGGAGCCACCAGCCCGTTGCGCGTCGAGCGCCGCTGGATCGACGACCACGGCGTCCTCGCGCTCCGCTTCACGCTGACCAACACGACGACAGCCCCCGTCGAGATCGGTGCGCTCGGGCTGCCGATGGTGTTCGACAACATCATCACCGACCGCAGCCTCGAACAGGCGCACGCGCAGGCGAGCTTCGTCGACCCCTATATCGGCCGCGACGCCGGCTACCTCCAGGTCACCCGCCTCAACGGTGCCGGCCCCGCGCTGCTGGTCCTCCCCGAAAAGGGCACGCCGCTCGAGGCCTACCGCCCGATCCTCGAATCCGCCAGGGCGCCCAAGGGCGACATCTTCACCGACCGCAGCAAGCGCGGCCAGACCTCCGAAGGCTTCTACGACTGGACCGTCGCCAGCAAAGCCTTCGCCGAGAAGGAATGGGCGAAGGCCGGCGAGCAATGGAACGTCCCGACCAGCTTCACGCTCGCCCCTGGCGCCACCCGCACGATCGGCGTCCGCTTCGTCACCGCGCCGTCGATCGCGGCCATCGAGGACACGCTTGTCGCCAACCACCGCCCCGTCGCGGTCGGCATCCCCGGCTACGTCGTCCCGACCGACCAAGACGCGTCGCTGTTCCTCAAGACGCCGCTACCGATCGCCAAGATCGAAAGCCTCCCCGCTGGTGCGCTCACCGCAACCCCGGCCGCAAGCGCAAAAGGCTGGGCCCGCTACACCGTTCGCAGCAAAGGCTGGGGCCGCGCGAGTCTCGCGATCACCTACGCCGACGGCAGCGTCCAGACGGTCAGCTATTACATCACCAAGCCGCTCGACCAGACGATGGCCGACCTCGGCCGGTTCTCGACCACCCAGCAATGGTACGAGGACAAGGCCGACCCGTTCGGCCGCAACCCCGCGATCCTCACCTACGACCGCGAGGCCGGCAAAGTGGTCACGCAGGACCCACGTGTCTGGATCTCGGGCATGAGCGACGAAGGCGGCGCGGGCAGCTGGATCGCGGCGATTTCGAAACAGCTCGACAACCCCGACCCCACCGAGATCGCCAAGCTGCAACGCCTCGTCGACGAGACGATCCAGGGCGACCTGCAAGTCCCGGATGGCCCGCATGCCGGCGCGGTGCGGAAGAGCCTGTTCTACTACGACCCCGCCGCTCACCCCGGCTATTACGACCCGACCGTCGACTGGAAGACCTGGACCTCCTGGTCGAAGAAGAACGCGGGCGATCTCGGCCGCGCATACAATTACCCGCACGTCGCGATCGGCCACTGGGTGCTGTATCGCGTCGCACGCAACCACCCCGGCCTCGTCACCGCGCATCCGTGGCGCTGGTATCTCGACCACGCCTATCAGACGACCACCTCGATGATGCGCGACGCGCCCTATTACACGCAGTTCGGGCTGATGGAGGGCGAGGTGTTCGTCGATATCCTCAAGGACCTGAAGCGCGAAGGGCTCACCGCCGAAGCGACCGAGATGGAGCGCCTGATGAAGAAGCGCGCCGATCACTGGCGGACGCTGCGCTATCCGTTCGGCAGTGAGATGGCCTGGGATTCGACGGGCCAGCCCGAGGTCTACGCCTGGATGCGCTATTTCGGTTACCAGCCGCAGGCCGACGTGACGCGGAAAGTGATCCTCGCCTATGACCCGACGATCCCGAGCTGGGGCTATAACGGCAATGCGCGCCGCTATTGGGACTTCCTCTACGGCGGCAAATACCCGCGGATCGAGCGCCAGCTCCACCATTACGGCTCGACGCTCAATGCCGTCCCGCTGTTCGACGCCTACCGTGCCGACCCGACCGACCTGCGGCTGCTCCGCATCGCATACGGCGGCATGATGGGCGGCATCACCAACATCGACCGCGACGGCTTCTCCTCCGCCGCGTTCCACTCCGCGCCCGACATGATGCGCTGGGACCCGTATAGCGGCGACTACGGCATGGGCTTCTACGGCCACGCGATCACCGCCGCGAGTTATCTGGTGAACGACCCGACCTTTGGCTGGCTAGGCTTCGGCGGCAATGTGGACCAGGCGGCGGGCGTGGTCAGTATCACCCCGAAGGACGGCGCCCGCACGCGGCTCTTCATCGCCCGCGCCGGATTGTGGATCACGCTGGAAGCCGGGAAGATCGCACGAGCGACGTATGTCCCGACGACGGGGGGCGTGACGCTGACGCTCGATGCGGCGACGAAAATCAATCCAGCCGCGCGCGTGTTTGTCGAGACGACGACCAAGACCGGCCGGTCTTACACCATGGCAGGAGCCCAGTTCGAACGCGGCGGCTACACCGTCCCACTGGGATCGGCACCAATCAGTCTCGGCCTGTCACCTCAATAGTCCGAACACCACCCCGGCGGAGGCCGGGGCCCAATTGGAAAGGTCACCGTGACGAAGGACCGTCCATAGTCAGCGACGTCCCCCAATTGGGCCCCGGCCTTCGCCGGGGTGGAGCGCTCACGAGCTAGGTGCGTCAGCCCCCCTTCACTCCACCCCATTCCAATTCGCCACCGCTTCCCCGGCCAGCTCCCGAACGAAAAACCCGAACTGCCGCCGCGCGACATAGTCGATCGGCCCGGTCGAGCGCCCGACGCTATGCTCGCCACCCGGCACCACCAGCAGGTCGAAATCCTTGTCCGCGCGGATCAAGGCGTCAGCGACCTGCATCGTCGAGACCGGGTCGACGTTGCTGTCCTGCTCGCCGACGATCATCAGCAGTTTGCCGGTCAGTTGCGCGGCATGATCGACGCCCGATGCCGCGGCATAGCTCGCGTCGACCGGCCAGCCGAGCCACTGTTCGTTCCAGCTGATCTTGTCCATCCGGTTGTCGTAGCAGCCCGCATAGGCCACTCCGACCTTGTAGAAATCGCCGTGGAACAGCAGCGCGTTCAGCGTACTCTGCCCGCCCGCCGACGCGCCGTAGATGCCGACCCGGCCGATATCGTAGGACGGGTCCTTCGCCGCCATCGCGCGGTGCCAGAGGATACGATCGGGGAAGCCCGAGTCCGCGAGGTTCTTCCACGCGACGTCATGGAATGCCTTCGAGCGGTTGGCGGTCCCCATCCCGTCTATCTGCACGACGATGAAGCCGAGGTCTGCCTGCTCTTGCATGCCGACGACCTTGTCCCCGCCGGAATGATAGCCGAACGGCCAATATTGCTTGGGCACGAAACTCTCGTGCGGGCCGGCGTAGATGTTCTCGATTACCGGGTATTTCTTGCGCGGGTCGTAGTCGCGCGGACGAACGACGACGCCCCAGATGTCGGTCCTGCCGTCACGGCCCTTGGCAACGAACACCTCAGGCGGCCGAAACCCCGCTGCGCGCAACGCGCTGTCGTCGCCCTTGGTGATCGTCGCGACCAGCGCGCCGTCGCTCGACCGGTGCAGTTCGCTGACCGTAGGCAGGTCGACGCGCGAGTAGGTGTCGACATACTGCGTCCCGTCCGGCGAGAACCGCGCGTCGTGATCCGCCTTGGCTGGCGTCAGCGCAGCCAAATGCCGCCCGTCGAAATCGATCCGGTAGACGTGGCGGAAATAGGGGTCGTCGCCCGCATTCATCCCGCTCGCCGCAAACACGATCTGGCGCTTCGCATCGTCGACATGGATGACGTCGCGCACGACCCAGGCCCCAGTCGTGATCCGGTTCTTCACCTTCCCAGTGCGCCCGTCGACGAGATACAGATGGTTCCAGCCATCACGCTCGGACGCCCAGATGATCTCGTCGCCGCGACCGTTCACCTCGTGCGCATAGCGTCGGTCGGCATAGACGAACGTCTTCGCATCCTCGGTCACCGCGGCGTGCGCGACGCCGGTCTCCGCATCGACCGCCACAATCCGCGCCTGCCCGAACCCGCGCCGGACATAATCGAACGCGACACTGCGACCGTCACTGCGCCAGCGTGGCGCGGAGAGTTCGTACGCATTGGGAAACAGCGCGTCGTCGATCACCGTCTGGCGCCGGGTCGCCACGTCGAACAGCACCGGCCGTTCCTGATCGATCGCGTCGCCGGGCTTGGGATAGAGCTGGCTTTGCAGCTTCGGCTGAAGCTGATCGCGCGGCGACGATTCCACGCGCAAGACCCGCCGCTGATACCCTGGCCGCACACGGTAGATCATGATGTGCCGGCTGTCGGGCGACCAGCGCAGCGTCTCGGGATCGTAGAAGTCGCCTGCGGTGCCATCGACGCTGAGCGACACGATCGCCGTATCGCCGGTCTTGCGCACGACGAGGTTCTCGCCCTGCACGAATGCGGTCCATTTACCGTCGGGGGAAAGCTGTGGCGTGTTGTCCGCCTGCACTGCCATATCGCGCACCACGCCAAAGCCGCGCGGGCGGGTGCGATCGACGACCGCCTCGCAGTGGTAGACGACGATCCCGCACTGCCACCGCGTCTCGTCGAGGGAAAATGCGATCGCCTTGCCCTCGTCCGCATAGTCGACCTCGGCGAACGGCAGGTGCATCGCATCGACCGCCTCGTGACGCGCATCGCCCAGCGCCGCCGCAAGCTTGGCCGTATCGAACGCCGGCGACTTGGCGAGCGTCTTTGCGTCGACCGTCTCGAACGCGAACCCGCCCGCCACCGTCTTGCGATACGAGAAGTGCCGCCCATCCGGCGTCCAACGCGCCGGCCACGCGACCTCACGCGTCAGGTCCTGCCACTCACGGCGCAGTCCGATCGAACGCCGGAACGCGGCCTCGTCTGGCGCCGCTTGCGCCGCCGCCGAAGCGCAGAGCAATACCAGCGCGAGCGCCCGCGACGAACGACGTACAATCATCAGCTATCCTTGGTCATGCCGATCAGCGGCAGCATCGCCGGCGCCAACCCGTCACCGCGTGCTTCGAGACGAATCGGGCCACCCGTCGCGCCCGCCTGGACCAGCGCCATACAAAGGCCATTGAATGCCGAGCGCGACATCGCATGATCCGGTTCCAGACTCCGCGGATCGCCATTGCCGACGCCCAGCAACCGCGCATCTCCCGACAGCGCGAACGAGACGCGATCGGACGCGGTCGGTACTTCGCGGCGTTTCGCATCGAAGATCGCCACACGCACGACCGCGACTTCGCCCGGCGCCAATTGCCGCCGATTGCTCGACAACCCGATCCGTGCCGCCGCTCCCGTCGTCTCGCGCACCGCGTGCATCACGCGCTTGCCGCCGCGATACCCGTGCGCCTCAATCCGGCCCGGCGCATAGGCCACCTGCCATTCGAGATGCGTGTTCTTCACCACCGCCTGCCGCCCGAGGCTGCGCCCGTTCAGGACCAGCTCGACCGCCTCGCAGTTGCTGTGCACCCAGACCGACACCGGCTGCCCCTCGCGCCCCGCCCAGTTCCAATGCGGGAAAAGATGCAGCACCGGCTCGCCGCTCCACCACGCGCGGTAGTAATGGAAATTGTCCTTCGGGAAGCCGCACAAATCCATCTGGCCGAAGTTCGACACGTTTTCCGGCCAGCGCTCGAACGGGGTAGGCTCGCCCCGATAGTCGAACCCGGTCCAGACGAACCCGCCGCTCAGGAACGGCCGCGCGTCGTAGAAACTCCACCATTTTTCCGCAGTCGTCGCCCATTTGGGGAATTCGCGGTCGTACGCGGGCACGAAGCCAGCCTTGTCGTCGCGCGCATATTCGCCGCGGGTCATCACCGTGCTGCCCGTCTCGGTGCCGATCATCGGCATGTCGGGGTGCGCCGCGTGATACGGATCGATCGCGTCGAGGTAGTAATTGCACCCCATCACGTCGAGCACGCGCGACGCCCCCTCGCCGAACTTGCCGTTGAACGCCTCCGTCACCGGCCGCGTCCCATCGAGTTCGTAGACCTTCCGCTTCATCGTCTCGGCGATCCGCGCGCCGGTCTCGGTGCCGCGGTGGATCTCCTCGTTGCCGATGCTCCACAGGATGATGCTCGGGTGATTGCGGCCCTGCCGTACCATCCGTTCGAGCTGTCCCAGCCCCTCGGCATTGCTCGACATCTGCCGCGTCTCGTCGATCATCAGCAGTCCCATGCGGTCGCACGCGTCGAGGATCGCGGGCGACGGCGAATGATGCGTCGAGCGATACGCGTTGCTGCCCATCGCCTTCAGTTGTTCGAGCCGCCAGACGTGCAGGCTGTCGGGCACCGCGAAGCCGACCCCGGCGTGATCCTGATGGTTGCAGGTGCCCTTGATCTTGACCGGCCTGCCGTTGAGAAAAAAGCCGTGCGTCGCGTCGAACCGGATCGTGCGGATACCGAATGTGCACGTGTCGCGGTCCACCACCGCACCATCGACCAGGATCTCGCTGACCAGCGTATAAAGGTGCGGCGTCTCCAGCGACCATAGCGCGGGCGCAGCGACGCGCGTGTCCTGCGCCGCAATCGCTTTTCCCCAGGCCGGCAAGTCCAGCGGGTCCGCAACCAGCACCGCGACCGTCTTCCCGTCCGGCCCGACCACCGTGGACCGCACGCGCGCACTGGCGGCGGGACCGTCATTGTCGATCTCGGTCGAGACCCGCACGATCGCGCCATCCGAGCCGACCGAGCACCGCACGGTCGCCCCCCATCGCCGGACATGCACAGGCGCGGTCTTCACCAGCCGCACGTCGCGGTAGAGCCCTGCGCCTTCATACGACCACGCTTCGCCCAGGCTCACGTCGCAGCGGATGACGAGCACATTGTCCTCGCCAGATTTGGCGAAGTCGGTGACGTCGATCTCGAACGGCGCATAGCCGCTCTCATTCGATCCGACGACGAAACCATTGAGGATGACGATGCAGTCGCGCGCCACCCCATCGAACTGGAGCAGCAACCGCCGCCCCGCGTCCGCCTTGGCCAGCGTGAGCACGCGGCGATACCAGCCAACGCTGGTCGCCGGCCACATCCGCCCGACCGGCTTGAACCCCTGGAACGATCCGGTGCGATCGGCCTCGCTCCCCGCCGGCCCGAACTGTTCGAACGGCAGGTCGACCGCCCAGTCGTGTGGCAGCGTTACCGCCGTCCACGCGCTGTCGTCGAACTTGGGTTCGGCGACCGGCGTGCCGACATCGCCCGACTTGCCATACGTGTCGTGCGAGCGACCGAAGCCGAAATCCTTCGCCGGATCGCTCGCATGGCCGAGATGGAACCGCCAGCCGGTCCCGAGCGACACGATCTCGCGCGGGCTTACCGAGACCGTACCGGCCGCGCCGATCGGTACGGCGGGAACGATCGCGGCAAGCGCGGTCACGCCGGCCGTCTTCAAAACGTCGCGGCGGACCATGTTCGTCATACCATCATCCCAGCGTCAGAAGTTCACCGTCGCGCCGACGAACAGCGTCCGCCCGAGCACATCGTACACGCCGGGATAGGTGTTGCCGTTGCCGAACGACGACAGGATGCCCGAGGCGATCACCGGCGGGTCCTTGTCGAACAGGTTGTTGACGCCGGCACGAAGCTGGAGCCCCTCGCCGACCGCGACCGTCCCCGCGAGATCGATGTAGTTGTACGCGGAGATCTTGCGGTTGATGACGCTCGGCGTCCCGGCGAGGAAGGTGTTGTCCGACAGCGACGACAATTTGACCTGATCGATATGCCGCCACGAGACCGACACGCTCGCGCCCTGCGGCATCGACCATGTCGTGCGCATTACGTGCCGCCACTTCGGATTGGGCTGACCGCAGGTGTAGCCGTACAGACCCTTGCAATCATAGCTGCCAAGCCCCTTCAGCGGCTCGGACTCCTGCGAGATCAGCCGCGTGCCGACCATGTTGAGGTTGAGCTTGCCGAGTGCGCCGATCCCCAGCGTGTAGTCGGCGGTGAGATCGATCCCCGAGGTCTTGAGCGACCCGGTGTTGTACGTCGTCGAGACGATATAGCCGTTGCTGCCGAACAGCGCGCCCGAGCGCGGATCGCGCGTGAACAGCCCGCAATAGAAGGGATCGCTCGCCGCGACGCACTGGCTGATCGCCAGCGACGGATCGACCGAGCTGATATAATCCTTCACCTTGATCCGGTAGTAATCGACTGTCAGCGTCAGGTTGCGCACCATCCGCGGCGTCAGCACGAGGCCTGCGGTGTAGGTGTCGGCCTTCTCCGGCTTCAACGCCGAATTGCCGCCATATTGCGCCGAGCACGTGTCGGAGGGGCATTCGACGATATTGCCGTATTGCGCCTGCGTCACGCCGGTCAGGCGGCAGATATCGACGGACGCGGTCGGCGCGGTTCCCGAACACGGATCCTGCGCGGACACGTTGCCGATCGACCGCGACCCGAAAAGCTCGGAGATGTTCGGCGCGCGGATCGCCCGGTTATAGCTGAAGCGGAACCGCGCATCCTTCGACGGCGCCCAGGTCGCCTCGCCCTTGTAGGTCCAGACGTTGTATTTCGACTTCAGTCCGGTCGACTGCTGGTCATTGCGATAGGCGGAATAGCGCAGGCCGCCATTGATGGTCAGTTCGTGCGCGAACGGAAGGTCCTGGAGGATCGGGACCTCGATCTCGCCATAGCCTTCGTTGACGGTGATGCGGCCATCCGAATTGGTCGTGCCGCCCTGCTGGGCGATGGCGTCGGCGGTGAAGTTCAGGGTTTCGCGGCGGCGTTCGGCGCCGACAGCGATGTTGACACCGCGCGTCGCCCACGGGCTGGAAATGCCGAACGTACCGAGATCGCCGGTAAGGTTTGCGGAAAACACGTCCAGGACGTTGCGCGACGCGGTGTTGCTCTCCGAGAACAGATACGCGCCCTGCGTGTCGGTGATCGCATTGGCCTGGAAGACGTTGACCGGCACGCATGCCGGATCGCTGCCGTCGACGACCGAGCGACAGGTCGGCACGCCGGCGACGTTGACGACATCGAGCGCGCGCTGCGCCTTCACATTGTCGACGTTGTTCAGATACGTCTCGTTGTAGCGTACCAGCGAGTGAAGGTAATTCAGGTCGTAATGAAAGCCGTGGCCGAGATCGCCGCGGACACCGGCCGAATAGCGATAATCCTGATGCCGCAGATCGTCGCGACGCGACTGCCCCGAACCCAGACGATACCCGATCAGCGTATCCTGCGTCGCGGCCGTCCCCGCGGTCGCCCCGCACAACGACTGCTGCTGCGCGGCGCTCATGAGCGGATTGTTGCACGGCACGGTGAAGGTCGTGCCGAGGAACAGCGCGGATGGCGCGACCTGCGAGAACGTATGGTCCTTCATGTACATGAAGCTGCCATAGATCTCGGCGATCGGCGCGATCTCGAACTTGGCGAAGGCGCCGCCGGTATAACGCTCGTCCGACCGCTGGAAGTAGTTGGTCGGCGCATAGTTATACGCATAGGCCGAGGTGTACGGCACCCAGGTCTGCGTGCCGTTGGCGTTGTTGGTCAGCGTGGTGCCCGAATTGGGCCCACCGAGCGGCACGAACGTTCCGATCGGCGTATTGCTCGATCCGCCGCAGATCAGACCATTGCCCGCCGAGTCCGATGGATTGAGCGCGCAGGCTGAGACATCGCGGTTGGCCTGCAACACCGGATCGGTGTGGCGATAGCCGCCATAGACGGTGATGTTGCCGCGGCCGTTTGCAAAGTTCTTGCCGTACGCCGCGTTCAGATCCTGCTTGCCGCCATCGGCGACCCGGCCCGGCGCGTTCGCATAGCCGCGCGTGGTCAGGATACTCCGTACCGCGCCATTGTCGTTGGTATGCAGACCGAGCCCTGACTGCACGTCGATCCGCAACCCGTCAAGATGATCCTTCAGCACGAAATTGACGACGCCCGCGACCGCGTCGGACCCGTAGACCGCGGACGCGCCGCCGGTCACCACGTCGACCCGGTCGATCAGCGCCGAGGGCACGAAGTTCAGATCGATCGCCTGCTGCGGCAGCAAGCGCTGGCCGTTGAGCAGGATCAGCGTCCGGTTCGACCCGAGGTTGCGCAGGTTGATGTTGGCGGTGCCATCCGATCCGTTCGAGACGTTCTCGTTCGCGTCGGCGGTGAATTGCGGCAGGCGGTTCAGCACGCTCTCGACGTTGACCGCGCCTTGATACTTGATTTCCTGGTCGGTGACGGAGGTGATCGGGCTGTTGCTTGCCAGATCGGGGCGGCGGATGCGCGTTCCCGTGACCGTGATGGCTTCGTCGGCGCTCGCATCGGGGCTGGACTGTGGTGCAGGCGAAACCTGCGCATACGCTCCTGATGACAGGAGCATCGCAACCATCGCCCCGATGCTCGACCGATTTCGCAATTTACCGACCAAAAATGTCATGAGTGCCCGCGCCCCTGTTTGGATGTTGCGCGCAATCCATCATGTCTACCAGATTAAGTCAAATATAATATACGATATCCACTTTGTAACAAATGACCTGATACCACGAACGCGACGGAAACCCGGCACGCTTGGCACCATGGTGAAACATGACCGTAGCGATCGATCGCGTGAGTGAATGCCTTCTACACACGTTGTGCGCATCGCTGCTCGGGCAGTGCGACGCGCTACATTGCTCTAAAGCGCGCGGACCGCGGCCAGGATCATCCGGCCTGTCAATCGCGCGGTCTGATCTTCCGACAGCCGAGGACGCGACAAGGTGCGGTGGCCAAGCCCGAACATGAAGGCGAGGATAAGTTCCTCCGCGCCCTCCAGCTCGTTTTCCTGGAGATCCGGATTGGCGACGCAGGCCAGTTCGCGGATCATCTGGCGAAACCCGCGGCACAGATCGGCGATCGTGTCGGCGACGTCAGTGTTGCGGTGCGCCTCGGCCATGATCTCGAACGACAGCGCTTCGTCACCCTTCGACAACGCGCGGCGAGCCAGTTGGACGAACCCCTCCTCGATCGACAATCCCTCGAACTTCACCGAGTCGTTCATCGTCTGCAACTCGGCCATCTTGGCCGTGGCGTCTTCCATTACGATCGCCTGGATCACCGCGTTCTTGCCGGTGAACAGACGATAGATCTGGCCGACCGACACGCCCGCCGCGACCGCGAGTTCGGACATCGGCGTCTGGTGAAACCCCTGCGTCGCAAACAGATGACGGGCCGCAGCGACGATACGCTCCCGGCTTCCCAGCTCATGCTGCACTGCACTCAAAATCATATTCCCGATGCGTTTTTTGGTTGACCGGCCGCTCGCACAATCCTAGCGGGCAAGCAAGCGGAATGAACGTTCATTCCGGTCAACCTATCTGCACGGACGTCGGGATGCTCAACATGCAGCGATTGAACCTCAAGGGATCTGTGGCGCTGGCCGCACTTGTCCTGCTGTCGGCTTGCGGCAAGGAGCAGGCTCCGCCGCCTCCGCCGACACCGACCGTAGGCGTCGTCACCGTTGGCGAGGAGTCGGTCGTCCTCACCTCCGAGCTTCCGGGTCGTATCGCCGCGGTAGAAACCTCCGAGGTCCGTCCACAGGTCAGCGGCGTGGTTCGCGATCGCCTGTTCACCGAGGGCGCGATGGTCAGCAAGGGCCAGGTGCTCTACGCGATCGAGGACGCCCCCTATCGCGCGGCACTCGCCAGCGCGCAGGGTCAGCTCGGCGCGGCTCAGTCGCAGATCAACGCGACCCGCCTCCAGGCGCAGCGCTACGGCCAGCTCGTCCAGCTGAACGCGGTCAGCAAGCAGGAGGCGGACAACGCCACCGCGTCCGCGCAACAGGCTCGCGCGAATGTTGCAGCGCAGCAGGCGGCTGTCCAGTCGGCCCGCGTTAACCTTGGCTTCACGCGGATCAAGGCGCCGATCTCGGGCCGCATCGGTCGCTCGCTCGTGACCGTCGGCGCGCTGGTCCAGATGGGCCAGACCGATCCGCTCGCGACGATCCAGCGGACCAACACGGTGTATGTCGACGTCGTCCAGTCGGCGGCGCAGCTGCTCGATCTGAAGCAGGCGATGGCGAGCGGCGGCGTGACGCGCGGCGACGGCAGCGCGCGCGTCCAGCTGATCCTTCCGAACGGCAGCACCTATCCGATCGAGGGTCGCCTGCAATTCTCCGAAGTCACGGTCGACCAGACCACCGGCGCGGTGACGCTGCGCGCGAGCTTCCCGAACCCCAACGGCCTGTTGCTGCCCGGCATGTACGTCCGCGCCAAGCTGGTCGAGGGCACGCGCGCACAGGCGATCATGGCGCCGACCGCGGGCATCACGCGCGATCCGCGCGGCGGTGCGACCGCTCTGGTTGTCAATGCGCAGAACAAGGTCGAGCAGCGCACCGTCACCACCGATCGCGTGATCGGCGACAAGTGGATCGTCACCAGCGGCCTGAAGCCCGGCGACAAGCTGATCGTCGAGGGCCTGCTCAACCTGCGTCCCGGCGCGACCGTCAAGCCTGCCGCCCCGCAGCAGGTCGCCAAGCCCGCCGGCGCACCCGGTACCGCCCCCGGAGGCGGCGACGCGTCCGGTGCGACCAGCAACAGTTCCGCGCAGGCCGGGAAGTAACCGCCCATGTCACGCTATTTCATCGATCGACCCATCTTCGCATGGGTCATCGCCATCATCCTGATGCTGGCCGGCATCCTCGCGATCCGGTCGCTGCCGATCGCGCAGTTCCCTGAGATCGCCGCCCCCAAGGTGACGGTTGCGACGTCCTATCCGGGCGCCGACGCACAGACGCTCGAGAACACGACGACGCAGATCATCGAGCAGCAGATGAAGGGCATCGACAACCTTCGCTACTTCGCCTCGACGTCGGACGGCTCGGGCAACCTCGCGATCACGCTCACCTTCGAGCAGGGGACCGACCCCGACATCGCGCAGGTTCAGGTGCAGAACAAGCTGCAACAGGCGACGCCGTTGTTGCCGCAGGAAGTGCAGCAGGCCGGTCTCCGCGTGACCAAGGCGACCGCCAACTTCCTGCTCATCATTGCCGCCTATTCGGAAAACGGCGACCACGACCAGGTCGATCTCGGCGACATGATCGCCTCGAAGCTCCAGGATCCGCTCAGCCGCATCAAGGGCGTCGGCGACACGCAGGTGTTCGGCGCGCAATATTCGATGCGGATCTGGGTCGACCCCTTCAAGATGTCGAACCTCGGCGTCACCGTCACCGACATCACCTCGGCGCTGACCGCGCAGAACGCACAGGTCTCGGCCGGTCAGGTGGGCAGTCTGCCCGCGGTGAAGGGCCAGTCGCTCAACGCCACCGTGACCGCACAGTCGCGCCTGCAGACGCCGGAACAGTTCCGCGCGATCATCGTCCGCTCGGCGACCAGCGGCGCGACCGTGCGCCTGTCGGACGTCGCCCGCGTCGAAATGGGTTCAGAGAATTACAGCTTCCAGGCACGCTATAACGGCAAGCAGGCGGCAGGTTTCGGCGTGAAGCTGGCACCGGGTGCGAACGCGCTCGATACCGTCAAGCTGGTGAAGGCCGAGGTTAATCGGATCGCCAAGCAGTTCCCGCCCGACGTCAAGGTCGCGTTCCCGATCGACAATTCGACGTTCGTGCGGCTGTCGGTCGAGCAGGTCATCCACACGCTGATCGAGGCGATCGTCCTCGTCTTCCTCGTGATGTTCCTGTTCCTCCAGAATTTCCGCGCCACGCTGATCCCGACGATCGCGGTCCCGGTCGTGTTGCTCGGCTCGCTTGCCGTGCTCCAGGTCGCGGGGTTCACGATCAACACGCTGACCTTGTTCGGCATGGTGCTGGCGATCGGCCTGCTCGTCGATGACGCGATCGTCGTCGTCGAGAACGTCGAGCGACTGATCCAGGAGGAAGGGCTCTCCCCGAAGGAAGCCGCCAAGAAGTCGATGGACGAGATCAGCGGCGCGCTGGTCGGCATCGGCCTGGTGCTGTCGGCGGTGTTCCTGCCGATGGCGTTCTTCAGCGGCTCGACCGGCGTGATCTTCCGGCAGTTTTCGATCACCATCGTGTCGTCGATGGCGCTGTCGGTGCTGGTCGCGTTGATCCTGACGCCCGCGCTCTGCGCGACGATCCTGAAGCCTGCGAAGGAAGGTCATAGCGAGAAGAAGGGCTTCTTCGGCTGGTTCAACCGGACCTTCGACAAGGGCGTCGGCAAATACGGCAACGGCCTGCGCCGCGTCGAGAAGGGCTGGGTCCGCACGATGCTGGTCTATGCCGTGATCGTCGCCGGGATGGCCTTCATCTTCCTGCGCCTGCCGTCGGGCTTCCTTCCCGAGGAAGATCAGGGCGTGATGTTCGCGCAGGTCTCGATGCCGTCAGGTACGCCGATGGAGGAGACCGCCCGGACGATGGACAAGGTCCGCGATCACTTCCTGATCGACGAGAAGGCCAACACCGCGGGCATCTTCACGATCAGCGGCTTCGGCTTCGTCGGCCAGGGCCAGAATGTCGGCATCGCCTTCATCCAGCTGAAGCCCTGGGAAGATCGTAGCGGCAAGGAGAACGGCGTCGCGGCTGTTGCGCAGCGTGCCAACCAGGCACTCGCAGGCGTCCGTGCCGGCATGGTGATCGGCTTCGTGCCGCCCGCCGTGCAGGAACTCGGCAACGCCAATGGCTTCGACTTCATGCTGAAGGACAATGCCGGCGTCGGTCACGAGAAACTGCTCGAGGCGCGCAACATGCTGCTCGGCATGGCCAGTCAGGACAAGCGTCTGATGCAGGTCCGCCCGAACGGCCTGGAGGATGCACCACAGCTGAAACTGAACGTCGACCAGGCAACCGCCGGCGCGCTCGGGCTCAGCCAGGCGGACATCAACACGACCGTCAGCACCGCATTCGGTGGCGCGTACATCAACGACTTCATCGACCGCGGGCGCGTGAAGAAGGTGTTCGTGCAGGCCGACGCACCGTTCCGCACGACGCCCGCCGATCTCGGCAACTTCTACGTCCGCGGCACGACCAGCAACGCGATGGCACCGTTCTCGTCCTTCTCGACGACGAGCTGGAACTACGGTCCGTCACGCCTCGAACGGTATAACGGCGTGGCGTCGTTCGAGATCATGGGTTCGCCGGCGCCCGGCGTCAGCAGCGGCACCGCGATCAAGGCGATGGAGGAGATGGCGGCCAAGCTGCCCCCCGGCATCGGCTATGAGTGGACCGGGCTCAGCTACGAGGAAAACCTGTCGGGTGGCCAGTCGACCACGGTCTACGCACTGTCGCTGCTGATCGTGTTCCTCTGCCTGGCCGCACTGTACGAGAGCTGGTCGATCCCGATCGCCGTCCTGCTGGTGGTGCCATTGGGCGTCCTCGGCGCGGTCGGTGCGGCGATGATCTTCGGGCTCAACAACGACATCTACCTCCAGGTCGGGCTGATCACGACGATCGGCGTGGCGGCGAAGAACGCGATCCTGATCGTGGAATTCGCCGAGGAGAAGATGGGCGACGGGATGAACGCGGCCGACGCCGCGGTCGAGGCGGCAAAGCTTCGCCTTCGCCCGATCCTGATGACGTCGTTCGCGTTCATCTTCGGCGTGTTGCCGCTCGCACTGTCGAGCGGTGCCGGCGCCGGCGGCCAGAACGCGATCGGCTGGGCTGTGGTCGGCGGCATGCTGTCCGCGACCGTCCTTGCGATCTTCTTCGTGCCGCTGTTCTTCCTGCTCGTGAAGCGCGTCTTCAAGCAGGACAAGGCCGGCTCGGGGCAGGACCGCGACCAGGTGCCCGACCACGACGGCAACCCTGACGACAACCGTGACGGCGGCCATCCGCCCCACGACCAGCGGCCGCAGGAGGCCTGATCCAGATGTTCTCTCGCAAAACCGCCCTTCTGTTCGCCGCCGGGCTCACGCTCGCCGGGTGCAACCTCGCCCCTAAATACGTCCGCCCGGAGCTTCCCGTGGCGCCGAGCGGACCGACCGGACCCGCCTATGCGGCCGGCAACGCCGCGAACGCGATCGTGCCCGCGGACACCGCGTGGGAGGCGTTCTTCACGGACGATCGCCTGCGCGGCGTGATCCGCCTCGCGCTCGACAATAACCGCGACGTCCGCATCGCGGTCGCCAACATCGCACAGGCGCGCGCGCAATACCGCGTCCAGCGTGCGGACCTGTTCCCGACGCTCGGCGCGACCGGCAGCGCGACCTACCAGAAGTCGCCGTTCAACGCGGTCGGCGGCGGTGGAGTCGGCGGCGGCACGGGCGGCGGTGGCACAGGTGGCGGCGGCACGGGTGGCGGCGTTGGCGGCGGTGTCGGCGGCGGAACCGGTGCAGGCGCGGTGGCCGGCAGCGGTCGTATCGACATCTACTCGGCCAATGTCGGCGTTTCGGCCTGGGAGATCGATCTCTTCGGCCGCATCCGCAACCTCACCCAGGCACAGCAGGAAGCGTATTTCGCGGCGGAGGAAAACCGCAACGCCGCCCAGGTGTCGCTGATCTCGGAGACCGCGACCGCGTGGCTGACGATGGCCGCGGACCAGGACCGCCTCAAGATCGCGCAGGATACCGAGCGCGCGTTCGGCCAGACGCTGAAGCTCACGCAGGACCGGTTCCGGATCGGCATCGCGTCCGAACTCGAAGTGCGTCAGGCGCGCACGACCTATGACCAGGCGCGCTCGGACATTGCCGACGCGACCACGCTGATCGCGCAGGACCAGAACGCGCTCAACCTGCTCGCCGGCACGACCGTGACACCGGAGCTGCTCCCCGCGCGGATGCCGGACAAGACGCCGACGCTGGAGAATCTACCCGCCAACCTGTCGTCGGAGGTGCTGTTGCGCCGTCCGGACGTCGCAGCGGCCGAGCACAACCTGATCGCCGCGAATGCGAACATCGGCGCGGCGCGCGCGGCATTCTTCCCGAACATCTCGCTGACCGCGGCGTTCGGTACGCTCAGCCTCGGCCTGTCGAACCTGTTCGGCAGCGGCAGCCAGCAATGGTCGGTCGCGCCGACGATCACGCAGCCGATCTTCGATTTCGGCCGCAACAAGGGCAACCTGCAATATGCCAAGGCAACGCGCGACGCGATGCTGGCCACGTACGAGAAGAGCATCCAGACCGGCTTCCGCGAGGTCGCCGATGCGCTGGCACGTCGCGGTACGATCAACAGCCAGCTCGAGGCGCAGACGTCGCTGCGCGACAACGCGGCCGGCGCGTACAACCTCTCGCAGCTCCGCTTCCGCGCCGGGATCGACCCCTTCCTCAACACGCTGGATTCGCAGCGCGCGCTCTACACCGCACAGCAGAGCCTGCTGGCCACGCGCCTCGTCCGCGACAGCAACGCGGTCGAACTCTACCGCTCGCTCGGCGGTGGCCTGAAGTAATGGTTAGGGGCGCTCCGATGGTCGTGCGTCGTGACCATCGGAGCGTGATCCGTGCGTGATCGACTGCGTTTCCTGGTCGCCGTGACGGAAATCGCTACGTTCATTCCAGCCGGACTTGTGGCGATTTCGCGTTAGTCTGCAACGCGCGAGGCACGCTGGTTGAGCACGATCTTCATCGGTCCCTTCGGCGTCACGCCGGTAACGATCGCCTGGCCGACGAAGCCCGTGCGATCATACGTCCCCACGCGCGCGATCTCGACCGGCTTGCCGCGCTTTTGCGGGCACGTCAGCGCCTGGACATAACGGCCGTCGGCGACGTGCTGACCGTCGACCCGGCATTGCGCCTTGGGATCCGGGACGAGCAGCGCGTCGATCGCCTGTGCGGTCGCAATGCTCTTGCGCTCGGCCTTCGACTTGCCGCGCATCATCCGCATGACGAACCCCGGAACACCGGGGATCGACAGCTCGGCGACGGTCGATGTGATATCCCAGCGCCCCGCCGCGATCGTCGGCAGATCGGCGGCGGCGGCGGCGGCGGCGGCGGGAGCGGCGAGAATGAGCGCGACGGCGGCGTGTTTGAGCATGGCTCCGCTTACCCGCGACCCCGGCGCTTCACCAGACCGCCGTGATCGCGACCCGCCGTCCCCGATACCCGTGCGACAAAAGAAAAGAAGAGACTGCTCAACCATCTCAAGCGGCTGCGGGGGCAGACGAGCTGGTTCACATTGTCCACACCTATTTGACCTGACCATAGGCTCCACCTTGGCGCGGTCCGCCGCGGGCGTTTGCGGCAATCTGCGGCGATCCACTATCAGCCGTCGGGATACGCTTCGGCGATCATTACCCCTGCAGTTTCCGCATAGACCGCCTCCCAGGCTTCGCGGATCTCCGGCGTGAAACGGCTTCCCAAGATTTCCGAAAACGTCGCGATCAATACGGCACCGACAGCTTCGTATTGATAGGGTCTGACGCCGTATCCGACATGTTTTCGGGCAAGGTCCGCTAAGGTAGGCCGCAACCCGGCAATATTCCCGACTTCCCTGACGAGAATAGCGATCGTCTTGTCGAACACGAATGCCTGGTGGCGCAGATCGTCGGGAAAGAGCGCCCGAGCGAAAGGGTGATCGAGCAGCAGTCGATGATAGAAAAGTTCGGAATACGGGCGGGGTGACCGTCCGATCAGCACATAGCTTTCGGTCACGAGCCGGACCTGATCTGCCGTCAAGGACATGCCCCCCCTCCCCCGCGGATGAATTTCCCCGCACCGCCGAAGATCTCGACCAGAGCGAAATATTCCCGCCCACAGCCAAGGACTTATGCCCGATTACATTATCAGATCAGATCGCTGAGCGATGTCAAGATGCTTGCGGCATCGCGGCTGGCCCCGCTCGAAGGTTCATGTCGGTGCACGCTGCGGAGAAAAGCCCGCGCCGGCCACCGTCGATCGACTGGCCAAAGCCACCGCCGCGGCCATGCGGCTAACGATGTCGTTGACCGTGGGACTGCATTTCTCGTCGATGGTATCGCCAGCGGAGCGACGTCGACCCTGTGGGGCACCGGCGCATCCGGCTGTCGTCGGAATGACACGAGCGCGGCCTAGAGGACGCGCTCCCCTCCACCACGGTGAGAGATTGCGTGTCTGTCGTCCGCCCTATCGATCGCTGGTTCGTCGAGGAGGTTCTCCCCCATGAACGCGATCTGCTCGATGTGGCGTATCGGTTGTGCCGTGGTACGGACGAAGCGCGCGATCTGGTACAGGACGTGCTCGCGCGGATGCTCGCGACGGAAGCTTGGGGGGCGATCGTCAATCCCAGGACATACATGCTGCGGATGATGCGCAATCTGGCGATCGACCGGCTGCGCCGTGCCAAGATCATCGATTTTCGCCATTTCGTCGAATTCGAGAACTTCGACGCTCCCGACGACACCCCCGACCAGCACCGGATAGCCGAGGACCGCCAGCAGCTCGACGATCTCGCGCACGCGATACGGGCGCTGCCGGACAAGTGTCGAACCGTCTTCGAGCGCTGTCGCGTCGATGGCCAGTCGCCGCGACGGATCGCCGACGAACTCGGCGTAAGCCTCTCGACGCTCGAGAAGCGGCTCGCACGGGCGATTTACCTGGTCACCCAGGCGCTTGAGCCGCGCCGTCGAGACACGTACGAGGTGCCGGAGCCGGATATCGGACACCGCCGGCTCGCCGGATCTCGAAAACCGCATTGAACGACATCTTGGCGGATTGCGATGCGGCGTTCGTCTAGGGGAGTATGTATGTGCTGAAAGAGGATCGCGCATGACGCGGTTCGGCGGTCTTCTTCGTAACGATGCCGATATCGATGCGGCCGAAGCCGCCGCATGGTTGGCGCAGCATCGCCTGGGCAATCTGGACGAGGTCGCGTTCCAGACGTGGCGCGACGAGGATGTCGCGCACGCGATCGCCTTCGCGCGTGCGCTGGCGATGTGGGACAGGGCCGGCAGCGAGACTCCGCGGTCCGTGCGCGAACTTTCGGGGCGCCGCACCGCCGCCCCGGCCCCCGACGCACCGAAAGGGCCCTGTTCGCGACGGATGTTCCTGCAAGCGGCCTGCGCGGTGGCGGCGGTCGGCGTCGTCGCGGCCGGTACGACCGCGACGCGCGCGTATGCCTGGGATAGTGAAACGACCGCCGTCGGCGAGAGCAAGACGATCCGCCTGCCGGCAGGCGGTGTCGTCGCGCTCAATACGGATTCACGGTTATCCTGGCGCGTGTCGAGCACCGAAAGAACGTTCTGGATCGAACGCGGTGAAGTCGCGCTGAGTCTTCCGAAGGGACCGGATGCCGTGTTTCACGGCGACGGGCGCATGGTCGTCCTTTCGGCGGGGCGCTTCAACGTGCGTGCGCGGGGCGGGGCGCTGGATCTGCTGGTGCAGAAGGGCGTGGCACGCGTCGCCGGAGAGGCTGGGTCGATGCCCGGTTCGACGATAGACGCGCGCAGTGGCGCGACGAGCCTGCTGGTATCGTCCGACGGCGCGATCGTGCGTCGGGCCGATGCCGATCAGGTCGACCGGGTCACGGCGTGGCAGCACCAGGAGATCCTCTTCCGCGATGCGACGCTTGGCAGCGCGGTCGAGGAGTATAACCGATTTCTGGTCCGCAAGATCGTGATCGTCGATCGCGAGCTCGCCAGCATCCCGGTCGGCGGACGGTTCGTCACGAGCGACCCGACCGCTTTCCTCGATGCTGTTTCGACCGGCTTGGACATACGGGTATCGCGCTCGCCGACCGCGTATCTGCTGACCCGCTGACGCTTCGGCCGATCCCGCATGTCGTCGGACTGAAAATCGCGAGAAAGTTTTGTCGGAGTTGGCGGTTGGTCCCGCGCTGATCGTCTTTCGGGGTGAAGACGGTCTCGACCAACCATCCCAACCGAGGTTTCCCCCATGCGCTCGACACTCGCCGGGACGTCGCTGCTCGCGACGCTCTTGATGACGCCTGCCGCCCATGCCGCGCCGATCGCCGCGCCCGACATGCAGAGCTTCGATATCGCTCCCCAATCGCTGGCGAACGCGCTGACCGAATTCGGCCGGCAGGCGAACGTGCAGATCTTCTTTCCCCGCGCCGCGATCGCGCAGGTCCAGTCCGTGGCGATCCGCGGCACGATGTCCCGACAGGCTGCATTGCGTCTGTTGATCTCGAACAGTCCGCTCCAGCTGCGGCGCGACGACGGGAAGACCATCGTGCTTAGCGCGGCCGACCCGCAAGCGCGCGCTGGCCTTCGTCATCCGGTTGCCTTGACCACGGGCGCTGCGGCCCCCGATCGCGCTGGCGTAACAGTGCCCGATGCAGCCCCGGACCCCGCCGCCGATCCCGGCAATGATATCGTGGTGACCGGCGCTGTGCCGCTCGAGGAAGAGCGCGCGCTTGCCTGGAAACGACAGCAGGTCGGCACCAATGCGGTCATGTCCGGCGAGACGATCGCCCGGCGTCCGGGTGGCAACATCGTCGACATCCTCGCGGTGCTGCCGGGCGTCAGTGCCTATGCGGACATGGGGCTCGGCCAGGCCGCGACCGGTGAAGCGGAGTTCATCTCGATTCGCGGCATCGATTCGAGCTACAACGCCTATTCGATCAACGGCATGCGCGTGGCGGAAGCCGATCCGGCGACCCGCGCGCTGTCGCTCAAGATGATCGCGCCCTACGGCCTGCGCTCGGCGAGCGTGTCGAAGACCCCCGGCGCCGCCGATTACGGCGACTCGATCGGCGGCACGGTCGACATCGCGACGCCGACCGGTTTCCAATATGGCGACCATTATCTGAAGGTCACCGGCGGCGCGAATTACAACGACCGTGCCGACAAGCTCGGCTTCAAGGCATTCGGCGGGGTCGGTCAGATCGAACTCGCCAAAACGTTCGGCGCGAACCACGCCATCGGCGTCTACGCGACCGGCTATTACGAACAGCGTCGATCGGCGGCGGAGAGCGTCGAGGCGGTCACCTATATCCCCGCGACGGCGACCTCGGGCCCCGGCGACCTGACCGCGATGGGGATCAAATACGATCTCTACGATTCGAACATCGAGCGGTTCGGCGGCAATTTTTCGATCGATTTCAAGGGCGATGCGGTCTCCGCGTTCATCCGCGGCACCTATGGTCATTACAAGGTTTCGTCGGTCGACGTGCAGCACAGCATCACGGGCGGCATCCTCCAGTTGCTCGGCACGGCGCCCTATTACGGGGCGAACGGTGCGTATAACCCGCTCGGCACGCTGGCCGGCAGCTACTTCCAGGCCCGCGACCAGATCTCGCAGCTCGGCACGATCCAGGCCGGCAGCGACATCAAGATGTCCGACAAAGTCTCAGCATCGTTGCGCGCGTCCTATGGCTATGGCCAGCAGCGGCGTCCGAATTACGTCGAAGGAAGCCTGTACAGCGACACGAGCCTGTTGACCGACAGTGCTGGCAATCCCCGCGGCAGCGTCCTGATCGACACCGGCAATCCGACCAATATCGGCCTCGCATTCGCCGATCCGGCGACGCGAAACGCCGTCTTCAGCGCCGACTCGATCCGCGCGTGGAAATTCCAGGCGCGCGACGTCGAGTCCGACGACAACCTCTACGAACTGAAGCTCGATATGGATTACGCCCCCGACGGGCTGATCAAGCATATCCGCTGGGGTACCGACCTCAGCCTGTCGGACCGCTCGCAATACGACCGCGGACTGCTCGGCAACAACGGCGACAATTTCGTCATTCCCGCCGCCGATGGCAGCCGGCCCGATTTCGATGCCGGCCAAGGCCCGACCGGCTCCGCGCTCCCCGGCCGCAACGTCGATTTCATGGGCGGAAACTATCCCGGCTTCCGGATCTACGACCGGACGTATTTCGAGAAGAGCATCCTGCCCTACGCCTATACCAACCAGTTCACGCCCGATGGCACCCCGAACCCGGGTTATTACACGACCAATGACTATGCCCGGAACACGATCTTCGGCACGGAGACGGTCGTCGCCGGCTATGCGCAGGCGGACGCCGCGCTCGGGCCGGTGCAGATGGTCGCAGGGCTTCGCTTCGAGCACACCGACTTCACTGCGACCCACTGGGTAGTGGTCACCGATTCCGGCGGCGTATCGCCGAACGATACCGGCCATTTCACGTCGGACGGCAACAGCTACAACGAATTCCTGCCAAGCCTGAACCTGGCCTATCGCCCGACCGATCGGCTGGTCATCCGCGGCGCAGCACGGCGCAGCTTCGCACGGCCGGCCTTCGCGCTGGTCGCCGGTCCCGAGACCTACAGCTACAACGACGTCACCGGCGCGCTGGCGTTCGTCAACCGGTCCAACCCCGATCTGAAGCCGACGACCGCGACCAACCTCGACCTCGGCGTCGAATGGTATCCCGACCACAGCGCGGTGATCGAGACGGCGGGCTTCTACAAGCATCTGTCGAACTTCGTGTTCACCGCCAGCGCGACCGGCAGCACGCCGAGTTCGAGCGGCGGCACCAACACCGTCGGCGGGATCGTCTACACGATGCCGCTGAACGGCAGCGACGCCGATCTGTACGGCGTAGAATTCCATGCGCGGAAGCAGTTCTTCGAACTCGGGCGGTTCTTCGGCGGCTTCGGGGTCGAGGGGTCCGCCACGTTGCAGGACAGCCGTGCCGACAGCGGCGTCGCCGGGCGCGGCACGACGGTGCTGCCGCGCGCGCCCAACGTCATCTACAACACCGAGCTGTTCTACGAGCGTCCGGCATTTTCGGGCCGCCTCGCCTGGCAATATGTCGGCCGCCAGTTGCTGAGCCTCAACGACCAGCTCGACACGTATCTGCAGCCCAACCGCCAGCTGAACTTCAACGCGACCTATCACATCGGCCGATGGTCGCTGTCGGGACAGGTGCAGAACATCCTCAACAAGGAAAGCTTCTACAAGACGATGGGCAAGAGCACGCGCTATCTGGGGGTGCAGGATGGCGGCGGTAACGGCTCGTATGTCGAGACCGGCCGTTTCTTCAAGCTGACGACCTCGTTCCAGTGGTGAACGCCTGTCGAGCACGAGGCTGGCGATTGGCAGCCGCAGCGTTTCTGACGATCGCTGCGGCTGGTTCGGCGGCGGCGCGACACGGCGACCGGGTCGAGGGACTGCCGGCGACGCTGCGGCTCGATCAGGTGCAGCTGCTCGGCTCGCACAACAGCTACAAGCGGTACCCTTCGGCCGACGAAGAGGCGCGGATCCGCACGCTGGCGCCGCAATATTGGGACGAGCTCGACTATGGCCACCCGCCGCTGGAGGCGCAGTTCGCGATCGGCATCCGTCAGATCGAGATCGACGTCGCGCCCGATCCGCAAGGCGGCCTGTACGCCACGCCCTATCAGATGGCGGCGCCTGCGACGCGCAAGGCGATGACGGCACCGGGCGCGAAGGTGCTGCACTTTCCGCAGATCGATACCGAAAGCCATTGTCTCGTCTTTCGCGAGTGCCTGGCGATCCTGCGGCGCTGGTCCGACCGGCACCCCGACCACCTGCCCGTCACGGTGCTGGTCAACGCCAGCGACTTCCCGCCGATCGCCGGGTCGTGGCTGCACGATGCGAAATTCGAGGCCGGCGATCTCGATGCGCTCGATACCGATATCCGCACCGTCATGGGCGAGGATCGGCTGATCGTGCCCGACCGCGTGCGCGGCGATCGTCCGACGCTGGCGGAGGCGGTGCGCGCACACGCCTGGCCGACGCTGGCCGCCGCGAAAGGGCGGTTCGTGTTCGTTCTCGATGGCGACGAGCGGCATTATGCGCTCTACCGCGCGGGCCACCCGTCGCTGCGGGGGCGGGCGATGTTCGGCTATTATGACGAGCAATCGCCCGAAGCCGCCGTGTTCAACATCCAGGACCCGCGCGGCGAGGGCGCGCATATCGCTCGCCTCGTCCGCGCTGGCTATCTGGTGCGCACCCGCGCCGATGCGGACACGAAGGAAGCGCGCGCCGACGATCCGACCCGGCTCACCGCGGCGATCGCCTCGGGCGCGCAGTTCGTCAGCAGCGACTATTACGAGGGCGTGCCCAACCCGCATGGCTATGCCTATCGCGCGAGCCTGCCCGGCGATGTCCTGCACTGCTGCAATCCGGTCGCCGCGCGTTGCGAGGCGCTACCGTCGAAGCGGGCGGACCGGTGATGCGGTTAGGGCTTATCGCGGCGGCGTTCATCGTCGCGCCGCTTCCGGTCTGTGCGCAGACGACCGCGACCGCATCGTCGCAGGACGTCGTGATAAGCGGCGTGATGCGGGACAGCGACCGCGGCAGCTACCGCGAACTGCCGTTCGACGTGCCCGCAGGCGTCACCAGATTGACGATCGACGTCCAGGGCGCGGATCACAAGGACGGCACGTATCTGGTGCTCGGCGTCTACGATCCGACGCGGGAGCGCGGCTGGGGCGGCGCGATCAAGCCGCACATCGTCATCGCCGAGACCTTCGCCTCCACCTCCTATCTGCCGGGTCCGCTACCGGCGGGCCGCTGGCGCCTGAGCGTCGCGGTCGCGTCGATCCGGCCCGGTGCCGTGTCGCCCTACACGGTGACCGTGCATTTCGACCGTGGCGCGGCGGCGCAGGCAGTCACGACGACGGCGCTGAAGACCGGTCCGGGCTGGTATCGCGGCGACTTCCACACGCATACCGGTCAAAGCGACGCGCTCTGCCGGAGCGAGCCGAGTCGTAATCCAGTGCCCTGCCCGGTCTATTTCACGCTGAAGGCCGCGCGCGATCATCAGCTCGATTTCGTAACGGTGACCGATCACAACGTCCGTTCGCAGGTCGCCGAGCTCGCCAATCTCGCCCCGTTCTTCGATAGTCTGCTCGTGATTCCCGGCCGTGAGATGACGACGCAATACGGGCATTTCAACCTGCTCGGCATCACCGATTTCGTCGAATACCGGCTCGGCGCGGTCGGTGCGCCCAACATCAACGCGATGTTCGACGGCGCACGCGGGACCGGCGCGATCATCTCGATCAACCACCCGGAGATTCCGACGAACGAGAACTGCCTCGGGTGCGGATGGTCGGCGCCGGATACGGATTACACGCGGGTCGGCGCGATCGAGGTGGCCAATGGCGGCATCGCGGCGGATCACGGCGGCGCATTCGACGATGGCGCGGGCTCGGGAACGGCCTGGTGGGAAAAGCTGCTCGATCGTGGCTACCACCTGACCGGTATCGGCGGCAGCGACAATCACGATGCGATCGACGGTCGTGCGGGCAGCTCCCCAGTCGGCGCGCAGTCCCCTGTCGGCACTCCCACTACCGTGGTCTACGCTTCGGAGCTTTCGCAGGCCGGCATCCTCGCAGGCGTCCGGTCGGGGCGGGTGTTCATCGATCTCGAAGGCGCACATCCCGGACGCGTGCTCGATCTGACGGCAAGCGCGGGCGCGCGCGCCTCCGCCGTGATGGGCGGCACGTTACGCCGCCGTCCGGGACAGGCGATCCGCGGTACGGTCCGCGTTGCCGGGGCAGCTGGTGATGTCGTCGATCTCATCGTCGACGGCAGACATATTCCCGAGGGGCGACGCCAGTATATCGTTGGCTCATACGCGAGGATTACCTTCGCCATCCCCGCAAGAGAAAAGGTTCAGTGGCTCCGCGCCGACGTACGCACGCCCGAAGGACGACGGGTTCTCATCGGCAACCCGATTTATGTGGTTCGGTAGCGCATTGGAACGACCAAGTGCGAACCCGCCCCGCGAGCGGCCAAGAGCCTGTCGACGAGTCCCCTTTATATCCGCTGCCGGTACGTGGGCGCGGGTTGAGATGCTGTAGTGACCGGTGTCCGCTATCACTCGGCCAACGTGACCGAGACGATCTCCCACGTCGAGCGTGCGTGTTTCGCGCTGTAACTCGGCGCTCTGAACGCGCGTCATGGCGGCGATACACACCGGGACGGCTTGCTCGACAACCACCTGTGATCGACTGGTATGATCGATCCTTCCCGAATAATCGATTGGACAAATGTCCGTCAAATCCTGCATCTTCAGTGCAAGCACGGAATACTCATCGAGAGAGGACGCCAAGATGGCCGATTACGAACAGCCCAAGAGCAGCGGTTGCCCCATGGGCCCCAACGGTGGCGGCGAGGTCAAGGCTCGCTCGCTGCTCGGCCGTACGAACAAGGATTGGTGGCCCGATGCGCTGCCGATCGACATGCTGCACCAGCACGGCGTCTCGCCCGACCCGATGGGCGAAGAGTTCGACTATGCCGAGTCGTTCCAGCAGCTCGACTATGCCGCGCTCAAGGCGGACCTGACCGCGCTGATGACCGACAGCAAGGCTTGGTGGCCTGCCGATTACGGTCACTACGGCCCGTTCATGATCCGCATGGCATGGCACGCCGCTGGCACCTACCGCGTGACCGATGGTCGCGGCGGGTCGTCGTCGGGCCAGCAGCGTTTCGAGCCGCTCAACTCGTGGCCGGACAACGGCAACCTCGACAAGGCACGTCGCCTGTTGTGGCCGCTCAAGCAGAAGTACGGCAAGAACATCAGCTGGGCCGATCTGTTCATCCTAGCCGGCAACGTCGCGATCGAGAGCATGGGCGGACCGATCTTCGGCTTCGCCGGTGGCCGCAAGGACGTGTTCGCCTCCGAGGGCGACACGTTCTGGGGCGCCGAGGAGCTGTGGGTCAACGAGGGTGCGCAGACGCGCATCAGCGAGGACATGCCCGAGCTCGAAGGCCCGCTCGCCGCGATCCAGATGGGTCTCATCTACGTCAATCCGGAAGGTCCGGGCGGTGACCCGAACCCGCTCCTGTCGGCGCGCGACATGAAGGCGACGTTCCAGCGGATGGCGATGAACTCCGAGGAAACCGTTGCGCTGACCGCTGGCGGCCATGCGTTCGGCAAGGCGCACGGCGCCAAGCCAGCGCCGCACTTCAAGGCACCGTCTTCCGAATCCGTGCATATGCAGGGCCTCGGCTGGCTGACCGACAGTGAGGAGATCGGCCAGGGCCATATCACGACCTCAGGCGTCGAGGGCGCATGGTCGAACAACCCGACCAAGTGGACCGGCGACTACCTGCGCCTGCTGTTCAAGTACGAGTACGAGCTGACCGAGAGCCCGGCTGGCGCGAAGCAGTGGCAGCCGGTCAACCCCGAGCACGAGGACATGGCACCCGACGCACGCGATCCCAACAAGCGCGTGCCGACGATGATGACCACCGCCGACATGGCGCTGAAGATGGACCCCGAGTTCCGCGAGATCGCACTTCGCTTCCGCGATGATCAGTCGGCACTGGACGACGCGTTCGCACGCGCCTGGTTCAAGCTGACGCACCGCGACATGGGTCCCCGCGTCCGCTACCTCGGGCCTGAGGTTCCGGAAGAGACGCTGATCTGGCAGGATCCGGTTCCCGAGGGCACCGCGCCGTCGGACGCCGATGTCGCTGCGTTCAAGGACGCCGTGCTGTCGAGCGGTCTGACGATCGGCGAGCTGGTCAAGACCGCCTGGGCGTCGGCATCGAGCTATCGCCGGTCGGACCACCGCGGTGGTGCGAACGGCGCGCGCATCGCACTCGCGCCGCAGAAGGACTGGCCGGTCAACGAGCCCGAGCAGTTGAGCAAGGTCCTGGCCAAGCTCAACGAGCTGCGCCGCGACATGTCGCTGGCCGACGCGATCGTGCTGGCCGGTTCGGCAGCGGTCGAGAAGGCGGCGCGCGATGCCGGTCACGACGTGTCGGTGCCGTTCCTCGGCGGACGCGGCGATGCGACGCAGGAGTGGACCGATGTCGAGAGCTTCGTGTGGATGGAGCCGCAGGCTGACGGCTTCCGCAACTACCTGAAGACGCGTCACCCGGTGAAGACCGAGGAGCTGTTGCTCGACAAGGCGTCGCTGCTCGGCCTGTCCGCGCCGGAGATGACCGTGCTGGTCGGTGGCCTGCGTGTACTAGGCGCGAACTTCGGCGATGCGCCGGAGGGCGTCCTCACCACGCGGCCGGGCCAGCTGACCAACGACTTCTTCGTCAACCTGCTCGACAACGACACGTTCTGGGATCTGGTCGACACGTCGAGCGACGAGAAGTTCATCGGCTACGATCGTGGTGGTCGCGAGAAGAAGTGGCAGGCGACTCGTACCGACCTGATCTTCGGCTCGAACTCGCAACTGCGCGCTACCGCCGAAGTCTATGCCGAGAACGGTCACGAACAGAAGTTCGTGCGCGACTTCGTCAAGGCATGGGTCAAGGTCATGAACGCCGACCGGTTCGACGTCACGGCCAAGCCTGTATCGTCCAACCAGGCGACGTAAGCTACTTTAGCGGGTGGATAGGCCGTGGTACTTCGGGAAAGGTTCCGGAAGACCACGACTTATCCGCCACTGACCAGATTTATAATAGATAAGTTCCGATCATTACTCTGTCTGTACTTTCCACCGGGCGGCTCACTATAGCCTCGGCTTACCGCCACATTGATAACTACGCTGAGTTCTGAGCAATACCAAACAGGACTATACGACCTGTAAGGAGGTCGCGGCGGGAAGATTTAGATGACCTTTAACCGGTCGTTCGCGCAAACGGCTCTAGCAGCCAAGGTGAGCGCGATCGCGGGCGGGGCTGCACCAGCCCTGATGGCGAGACCCCGATCAGCCCTTCCTCATCGATCGGCGATCCGCACCGCGCTGTTATAGCTCAATACGCTAGAACCGGATGTTACGATCCTGTTCCTCGATAAGATGCATCTCGCTGACAAAGGCGAAGCTCCAGCATTTTGCCAAGCGTGCGGCCAATCGCTCACCCAGACAAAGGCGTACCTGCTGACCGACGGGATCGCCGACTATAAAATCGAGTGGGGCAGCACGCACGCCTCCGCCGACACGATTGCGAGCCGCCTTGCTTAGGTCGTTGCATTCTCAATGCAGAGCAGGCCTTAAGCGCCTAACGACCGCTTAGCCATGGCTCGACATGCGCGATGGCATGCGCGTCAATTTTCGTTCACGCGTGACGCGCCTAGTCCAAGCAGCAGCCTATCGAATGGCGTAACGATAAAGGTGAAATCACCATTTCGCATTCTCGGCGCGAGCCGCGACCGAGGCTTCAATCGCGCAACTTATCGCGGCACGGAACCACGCGGCCAATGCCGAGCTGCTACCTCGGGAGCGGTGGTCGCCGGGCGCCCCGACGATCGATCTGAAGCCCCAGGGAAGAACGCAAAACGAGAAGCACAGTGCACTCGTGCCCGTTCTACCAACCCGAGTGAGAGCTTCCGCTCGATACCACAGCATCTGTAGCGAAAGCGCCAGAGCAGTGCGCCGGATGGCTGCACCAGCAGATACAGCCTATCGACATCAGCAACTTTATAAAGACGCTCTGCCGGTTTCAGCGCCCGATTCTGCACAACCATAAGCATGGGGCACGCCTCCTGCACCGTTCGTGGCCCCATGATTAGTGGCCCCTTTCAGGTGGGCCACGGCGGAACAAAGTGAGATTTCGTGGGAACACTGATGAGCAGTTTACCGCAGATTTCTGCGGTTTTCCAGAGATGTTCTCTATATGGACTGGTGCCGCTTACAGGACTCGAACCTGTGACCCCCGCATTACGAACGAAGCCGTTAGCCCGGACTTCTAACGTTCTTGCTCGGGAAACTCTAGAGCCCCGCACCTTCTAGCCCGCAGAAATCCGTTATCCAAAACGGGCTGCACCGGAAACGCACCGGAGGCGAGACCATCGACATCGAGCCCCGCAATCCCGCCCTAGCGCCGGCCGATTGCCTGCCATCGACTTCCTTCGGGAGCCGACACGATGTCGAATTCACTGCCCGCCGCCACTTCCCCCCGCGCTCCTTCCGGCACGAGCAACATTGCCCGCTCCTTTAGCGAAGTCACCACCGGCATCCGCGACCGCGCACGGTCAAACTCGCCAGTGCGCCGCAACAGCCACAATGCCGGTGGGTCCGAGGGGTCCCTCTGGCGCACGCACAACATGTTTCCGAAGACCGAACACAATGCGCGGATGCGCGCGGCCGAGGCGTTCGACCATGAGACCAAGCTACCGGGAAAGCGCAACGGTGCCCTGGGCGCGATCGGCCTCGAAGTGCTGCGCTGTCTGCTTCGCCTTCGCGGTCGTAAGGACGGCCGGCTCGATCCGACCTATCAGTGGATCGCGGACAAGATACACCGGTCGCGCAGCGCCGTCGGTGAGGCCCTCGATCGACTGAAGGCCTGTGGGTTCCTCGACTGGATCCGGCGCTGCGTACCGATCGAGAATGCCGAGCCTGACGAACAGCAGAGCGAGCAGATCGCTAACGCCTTCATCCTGCTACAGCCACCGACAGTGCGTGAGTGCGTTCGCCGCATGCTCCGTAAGCCCAGCGAGTTCGTACGCGCCGTTGCCGAGAAGCTTGCACGCCAGAAGAAGCTAGACACCGCAACCATCGACGACGTGATCGCCGAGGTCCAAAGTCCCGAGCTGCGCGCCATCCTCGCCCGCGTCCGCGTTTTCGTTGATAGTGCAAATCCGCCGAGCGGTCACACAGAGGCCCTGTAAGATATAAATATAGAAGGAACGCCTATGGCGTGCGCAGTTTGAGGCTCCACCAAGCCCCCGAGCCCCCGAACCCCACAGGTTCAACATCCAGCGACCGCGGGTGAGCGTGCCGGCTTGCGCCGTCCCGTGCATCCTGGAGGGGATGCGCAATTTCGGTGCCGAATTTCCAACAGATGCCCGTAAAGTTGTAAGGTGTTTTGTCGGTGTGAGGTTGACGGCGATTGGCACGATAGTATTTCGTTCAATTCAAACACTAAATCGATCGAACACGACCTGGGGGAATGATGGACTACCAAGGCTTACGATGCGTCCTCGGGATGCTAAAGCTTGCTGAGCTTGTGATTGACAACTCGTCCGTAACCCCTGTTTTCATAATACAGCGGATATCTCCTGAGAACGCGGGGGGCCTAGACCTACAAATCGCTGCAATGCTGAAAGAAAGCTTGGATGGTGCAGAGACTGAAATTAGAGAAAGGGCTATATCAGGGGAAATAGTTGAGCCACTATTGAGGGTTGTCGGTATACTCAAGAGGGCGTTTCGTCCGGAGTTTTTAGCTGAGCCCATTCCTATCACTGCCGATATGCTCCGGGTTTATGTAGGGTATATTTCCATGGCTCTGTTGGCGGTTGGCGCGCAACCAAAGGTGGAGCATATCCCTGAAGCAGATGATCTCGCATCAGAGATTGACAACTTTTCTGCTAGTATCGATTGGTCGGGGGTAGATCCTGCCGTAGTAGAAATACTGAAAAAAAAGATGGCGGCACTCGCCACTTTGCTTCGACATATTCCAGTCTTCGGAATGGAGGCCGCCCTCGAAACATATTGGAGTTTAGTTTTCAGCGTCAGTCGTGCAAAGGCAGATGCGGTTGCACCTAAAGAGGCTTCAAAAGCTGACGAACCCAAAAAATCTTTATTAGTGAAGTTAGGTGAATGGCTGAGTCGATTGACTCAAATTGACCAAGCTTTAGAGGCAGGAACTAAGTTAATCGAGCACGCTGGCGATGCGGCAAAACTTTTAGAGCATCTTCCATTTCCATAGTAAACGGAAACGATGCACCTACTGTAAACGCCAGTTCGTCGACTGCATGCAAAGCCTTATCAGGAGATCGCATGCGGGGTTTGACGCACCGGCTGGCAGGTTTCAAACCTGTTCACCCAACGCTCGAAAACTGCACCAGATCGCACCGTTGCGAGGACCTTGCAGCAGGCGAACCGGGCTAGGACCTAGGCCGTTTTTAGGTCGCTGATCAATCGCACCTTTTGCGCCTCGAAAAGACCGCGGGCGAGGTGGGGGGAAAAGCGTGTAAAATGGGGTAGTAGCTGCGTCTGGTCGCTTACCGCACCTCCACACGGTGAGTTCCCGAGGGCAGCTGCGCAAAACCGCAACGCCGACCAAGGAAGCGTTCGATAACCGCTGCGGCCGTGTAGCTGTGCTGGCTCGGTTTCACTGTCGTGAACGTGCCCCCGCCCGCCAAGGCAAACGGAAGAAGCAGTTGGTCGGCCAGATACGGACCGGCGAACGCGTCCGATGCGAGGTAACCGGTCATGCGACCCACCGCAGTCTGCGCTACCCTTTCCGCCGACACGCCGAGCTTGCCGAAACCGCTAACCACTTCGGTCACATGCTCGAAGGCGGCCTCCAGCAGAAGGATGTTGCCCGGCCCCTGGCTCTCGGGGAGCTCTCTGACGGTAAAAGCGTCGTCGGGCCATGCGAGCAGCTTGCGAGCGATCGCGACTTCGCGGTCGGCGACCCCCGGCGGGATCGCCGCGAACATTGCCAACGCCGAACGATCAACCAGCACGCCCCGGTCGACGCAGTCGATAGCACGGAGCGGAGCAGGCGTTATGTCGACTTCGATCCGACCGCCGCCACGCGGATAGAAGCCGGGCCTGACGAGCCGCACTGTGACGGTCGGGCCCATCCGATTTATGATGGGAAGGAAGCTTTTGGCGATGAAGTCGAAGGGCGGCGCGAGCATGTTATGTGTGCCGCCTTCGAGCACTAGTCGCGACGGCCGATCCGCGAGAACGAGCGGCATCAATACCGTCTGCAACACCAGACCGGTCGATCCCGCCGTCCCCACGGCAAAGTGATAGTCCCCGGCGGCGACCTGGCCGGGACGAAAAAGGATTTCGGACGATCCTACGGTCAGTCCCTCGCACGTCGCGCCACCGATGGTGCATGCAGCCTCAATTGCGGTAACGTGCTGACGCATCAGTCCCGGCTTCTCGCGTCCACCGCGGACCTTGGTGATCCGGAAGGGAGAGCGGGTGACCAGCGACAGCGCGCACGCATTGCGAACGACCTGCCCCCCGCCCTCGCCTTCTGAGCCGTCGATCTCGATCATTGTCGTTCTTTCTCGTTCGGACATGGTGTGCGTCAGCCTTTGACGCACACCACCTGCTTGAGCGTATGCACGATCTCGACGAGATCGGATTGCGCCGCCATCACGGCCTCGATCGGCTTGTAGGCGCGCGGGCTCTCGTCGATCACGCCCTGGTCCTTGCGGCAGGCGACACCCTCGGTCGCGGCGACGTGCTCCGCCAGCGTGACCTCGCGCTTCGCCTGGGTCCGGCTCATCACCCGCCCGGCGCCATGCGAACAGCTGTCGAAAGCCTCCTTGTTGCCAAGCCCGCGAACGATGAACGACTTGGCGCCCATCGATCCGGGAATGATCCCCATGACGCCGGTCGCAGCGCGCACCGCGCCCTTGCGGGTCACGAGCACGTTCTGGCCGAAATGGTTCTCCCGCCCAACATAGTTGTGATGGCAGTTGATCGCCTCCAGCTCCGCATCGAACGGCTTGGCGATGACGCCGCGCATCGCCCGGATCACGTTGGTCATCATCATCCGCCGGTTGAGCGCCGCATAGTCCTGCGCCCAGCCGACCGCCTCGACATAATCGTCGAAATGGTCGGTGCCCTCCGGGAAATAGGCGAGGTCTTCGTCGGGCAGGTTCAGGAACCACTTGCGCATGTCCTGCTTCGCCAGCTCGATGAAGAACGTACCGATCGCATTGCCGACGCCGCGCGAGCCCGAGTGAAGCATCACCCAAACCCGCTGTTCGGTATCCAGGCAGACTTCGATGAAGTGGTTGCCGGTGCCGAGCGTCCCGAGGTGGACCAGATTGTTGGCCTTGCCCAGCTTCGGATATTTGGCGACGATCTTCCCGAAACGCCCGGCAAGCGTCGCCCATGCCTCGACGATCGCGGCAGGCGGATCCCCCCACGATCCCGGATCGCGCTTGCCCATCTTGACGTCGCGGCCGACCGGCACCGCGCGTTCGATCGCGGCGCGAACTCCCTCCAGATTGTCGGGCAGGTCGCTGGCGGTCAGCGAGGTCCGCGCCGCCATCATGCCGCAGCCGATATCGACGCCGACCGCCGCGGGGATCACCGCGCCCTTGGTCGCAATGACCGAGCCAATGGTGGCGCCGATGCCGACATGCACGTCGGGCATAACGGCAACATGCTTGAAGACGAACGGCATCCGCGCAGCGCTGGCCAGCTGCGCTCGCGCCTTGTCGTCGACCGGAACGCCGCGCGTCCACATCTTGATCGGTACGCCGCCCTCGACGGCATGGAAGTCATAATTGGTCGTCATGGTCGCCTCCGGTACTCTGTCTTGTCGCGGATTGGGGTGGCTGACCTATTCCAGCCACCCCGGCCGCGGTGTCGGGCTGTTCGATACCATTCGACCCGACGCTCACAACTTTTGCAGATGGCGTGCCAAATGCTCCCGGGTTGATCACAAATCCTATAGCTCGTTGTTTTTAATCAATATTTACCCGCTCTCTCGCCTCCGCTTCAAAGTCTTGCAGTCGAGTAATCGATCGACAAGGATCATAGTTTATTCCACAGGATAACGATGAAGCCTTTGGTTGTTATCGGATTTCTCGGTTCGACGTTGGACGGCAGCAAGCCGGACGCGTCCCGTTGGAGCAAGTGGCGCCCCTCCGTCGGTATCGTGATGCAAGAGGATTTGCGGGTCGATCGCTTCGTGCTCCTGCATGGTACGCCGCACCGCCGCCTGGCGGAGTTTGTCGCCGAGGACATCCGGTCCGTGTCGCCCGAGACGCGGGTCGAGCCCTATTTGATCGACTTTGCCGACGCTTGGGACTTCGAGGAGGTTTACGGCAAGCTCCTCGATTTCGTTCGTGGATCGCCGTTCGATCCGGAGGCGGAGGACTATCTGGTCCACATCACTACCGGCACGCACGTGGCGCAGATCTGCCTTTTCCTCCTGACGGAGGCGCACTACCTCCCGGGCCGCCTACTCCAAACGCAGCCGCGGCGGGGAACGGCCGAGCCCGCTGGCACATGGAACGCGATCGACCTCGACCTTTCGCGTTACGACAGCATCGCCACCCGCTTCAGCGCCGCAAGCGCCGAGAGCACCTCGTTCCTGAAGTCGGGGATCGAGACGCGCAACCGCGCCTTTAACGCGATGATCGACGAAATCGAGCAGGTCGCCACCCGCTCGCGCGCGCCGGTCCTGCTGATGGGTCCGACCGGTGCAGGCAAGAGCCAGTTGGCTCGGCGCATCTACGACCTCAAGCGGCTGAAGCACCAAGTCAAGGGCGCGTTCGTCGAAGTGAACTGCGCCACGCTGAAGGGCGACAGCGCGATGTCGGCTCTATTCGGCCACAAGAAGGGGTCATTCACCGGGGCAACAGCCGATCGCGCCGGACTGTTGCGGACGGCCGATAAGGGGATGCTGTTTCTCGACGAGATCGGCGAGCTTGGCCTCGACGAGCAGGCCATGATCCTGCGCGCAATCGAGGACAAGCGCTTCTTGCCAGTGGGAGCAGACAGCGAGGCAGCATCCGATTTCCAACTATTGGCCGGCACCAACCGCGAACTGGGCCGGGCCGTAGCGGACGGGCGCTTTCGCGACGACCTATACGCGCGGCTCAACTTGTGGACGTTCGCCCTGCCCGGTCTCGCCGACCGCCACGAGGACATCGGCCCCAATCTGGATTACGAACTCGACCGCTTCGCCGAACGCGAAGGAACGCGGGTCACGTTCAACAAGGAAGCGCGCGACCGTTACCTGACGTTCGCCACCCATCCTGACGCGCGCTGGACCGGCAATTTCCGGGATCTTGCGTCAAGCGTGACCCGCATGGCGACGTTCAGTCCAAGTGGACGAATAGACGCCTCTTGCGTGGAGTCGGAGATCGCTAGGTTGAGACGGCTATGGTCGACCGGTACCGCCGTCGACGACGGGCTTGGCAGCCTTGTGCCGGCAGAGCGAATGGCCGAGCTCGATCTCTTCGACCGTGTTCAGTTGGCCCACGTGATCGACATCTGCCGCCGGAGCCGCTCGCTATCAGAGGCTGGGCGAATGTTATTCGCCGCGTCGCTGGCGAAGCGGAGCTCCTCCAATGACGCCGACCGGCTGAGAAAATACCTCCAGAGGTTCGATCTGACATGGCCAGCGTTAAACGACAACCACTAGACCGAAGATGCTGCGCTCATGACGTTCTCAGCGCCGATAACGAATGATCGCCTTTGTCGTGCTGTGAGTAATTCAGACCCATTTCCGGTCGTTCAGGCCGCCCTCCCCGCTCCCCAACTTATGCCATTCATTCATGTTTTGGATCGAGTTCGAAGGCCTAGCCGCTCCCGGTTGTAAACGGCGAGGTTTGGGACAAAGCCGTCGTTCGGGCAATCGGTGGTGAATGTCGGGTTTCGGATGAACTGGCCATTCGCGGGGCTCCGAGATCGGCTCGGCAACGAGCCAGCCTGAGCACGACGTCGAAAGGCTATGAGCTGTGCGGCGATCGTAGGTCAAACCCCAGCAGCGCCTATCGTTGACCATGATCGAGGGAGGCAGGCCGAAGTCGCTCGAGGAGATAGCGGCTTGGTGGCTTGCCAACCATCTTTCGAAACATGGTCACGAAGCTGCTGGCGCTTTCATAGCCTAGATCCATTGCGACGGCCTGGACCGTCTGACCGGCACTCAGATGTCGCAAGGCAAGAACGATATGCAGCTGTCGCCGCCAGCGGCCGAAACTCATGCCGACCTCTTCCGCCAACATACGGCTCAGACTGCGCTCGCTGAGCGCGATCCGCGAGGCCCACTGTGCGACGGTGGCATGATCAGCCGGTGCCGCGATCAACAGATCGGTGAGTTTCCTAAGACGCGGATCGCTGGGAATCGGGAGGCGGAGGTCCTCGACTGGGGCGGCAGCCAACTCATCGAGAATAACGGACACGATCCGGCCGTCGGGACCATCGACATGATAGCGCTCGGTCAGCTCGTTCGCCCGCATCAGCAAATGGCGCAGCAACGGCGATACGGTGATCGTGCAGCATTTGCTCGGTAGAGCCAGAGTTGCAGGAGGCTCGATGAAAAGGGATATGCATTCCACTTCGCCCGAGCCGAAAGCGGTATGGGGCAGCCCGCCGGGAATCCACACGGCGCATTGTGGTGGCACGATCCAGACGGCATCTTCCACCTCGCAATTGATGACGCCACGGACGGTCAAGAGCAGTTGCGCTTTCTGATGCTGGTGCCGCGACGATTGCTCAAGGGCATCGAGACTGGTGACGGTGTTGGCCGCGACAAGGGCCCGGGGAACCTGATCGACATAGGAAAGCCAGTCACTGCGGACATCGATATGCATCAAAGAGACTCGGCAATCTGAGGGTTCGGCCGGAACGAAACATATCATGGCCGGATTGCGCAATGACGTCATCCGTTATTCGCCATATGCCGTTCGAACGGACGAGAGAAGCGGCGATCACGATCGCGCGCCTCTTCGAGAAGGGCAGCATTCAGCGGCCCCACCAAATCCCTCCGGATGAGAATGTCGACGTGATCAGAAAGCAGCCAGTTGAACTCGCACTCGCGTGGCTCGTCCCAGCGGTCGGCGCTGCACTCTTCGTCACGATCCAATGCTTCTCCTACCTGAACGGCTATGTCGGTAGCGGCGGGACGATGAAGGCCATCACGTTCGGCCCCACGGCATTGTGGGCAGTATCCGTTTTCTACGGTGCCTGGGTCGTCCCTCCAGTGCTTGCGCTTGCCGGAAAGCGCGGAACCGACTGGGCGATGCTCGTCATCGGTGGTGTTGTTTCCGTCATGAGTACGCTTGGCGGCGTATCGGATGGCCTGCGCGACGGCGGCCATCTCGTTGCCTTGGAACTGCTCGCCGTCACGCTACCCGCCGCAGTCGCACTGGTCATGTCGTGGCGGCACATCCGCCTGAATTGAAATCATTACGGCAAGGAGAAGAAACATGCCTTTCGACAGTACGAAATTTCCGCTCGTCTGGATAAGTTATGACGAAGGCCCCGATCACGACCACGACGAGGACTTCGAAGCATTCGAGGCAAATCTTAAGCGCGGCACACCGTTCGTCATCCTGACCGACTCCGCTCCAAACGAGGAGCACGAACATAGTCAGGAAGAGAAGAAACGCACCTCGCTGTGGATGAAGAAACACAAGGCAGAACTTCGTTCGCTCGTGCTGGCAATGATCGTGATCGAACCCAGCGCTGTTAAGAGGTTGGCATTTAAACCCTTCGGCGTGGCCTTCGCCAAGTTCTGGGGCTATCCTTTGAAGCTGGTCTCGTCGCACGATGAGGCATCCCAGGTCGCTAAGAGACTGATTTCTGAGCGCGATGGGCCCGTATCAGCCTGAGCATCAACTTAATCAGTGACGCTCGCTTCGCTAAATTTTGATTTTATTGCTTGTTGTTGAAAGCAGATGATCGAACGTCGAGAAGTTGCCGCAAGCGATGAAATGGCGACGGATTTCCGGATTTTTTAGCCCTCAGGTGAGCTGCTCTTCTGTGTACGTCGATTTGTCCATTTGCAGATCCTTGCCCTAGTTTTTCACTAGGCCGGGAAACTCTTGCTGAAAACGGACGACGTCAAAAATTTTTCCGGTGCGTCTGCGCATCGGATGGGCTGATTAGTAAATACACGCATCAAAATATTCGCCGCAAAAAAATAAACGGGCACCAGTGTACGGATAGCTTGACGTTCGCCTATCGGAATGGCAGGACATAGCAGCCGGAAAGAGGTGGCGGGTTGGTATCCCCGCACTCGTAAGAGAGTCTCGATTGCCGCGGCGTCATTTTGTCACCCCTGGTAGCAAGTGGCGCTTGTGCGGGTTCCGCAGGATGCGTCGCACACCACGACGGAGAACCTGCCTTGCCTGATGCAAATGTAGAAGAGCGCGCCGGTTATGAGGCGCGGATCTGGTCGGCGCCATTACCCTTTGTGCCGTTAGGAGCCACGATGCTGGCCAAGCTTTTGGGGCTCCCCTTGCGTGGAACAAGACGGTGAGAGCGCCCGCACTCCTCATGGCCACCATCGCCATATGTCCTCTCGCGGGATGCGCCGCTCCCGATCTCGGTCCACGGCCGTCACCGATCACGTCAGCGCAGGTCCAACAGTCCACAATGCCAATCGAAAACGCTGTATGGCCCGCGGATCGGTGGTGGGAGGCGTTCGACGATCCGCAGCTCTCAGCGCTCATCACCGAAGGTCTGGACCGCGCTCCCGACCTCGCAGCCGCGTCCGCCCGCTTGCGAGCGGCAGATGCCGTGGCGCGCGAAGCTGGTGCAGCCTTCTTGCCGACGCTTGCAGCGCAGGGTTCGGCGGGGGTTGTCAAACAGAGCTACAACGCCGGTATCCCGCGCCAGTTTGTGCCCAAGGGTTGGAATGAAACTGGGACCGCCAACTTGCAGGCGGGCTTCGATATCGACCCATGGGGACGCAACCGTGCCACAGCACGGGCGGCCTTGTCCGAGGCGGAGGCGT
Organism: Sphingomonas sp. PP-F2F-G114-C0414; assembly: GCF_003688595.1. Lineage (GTDB taxonomy): Bacteria > Pseudomonadota > Alphaproteobacteria > Sphingomonadales > Sphingomonadaceae > Sphingomonas. The sequence continues at coordinate 67,159 of NZ_RCWT01000009.1, read as the reverse complement.
CCGCAATCGAATTGGCGCAAGCTCGGCTCATTCTCGCTACGGGCATCGCTGATGCCTACGCAGAACTGATCCGGCTTTCAGCCGAGCGGGCGATCGCCATCGACGTGATCAAGGTGCGGAGCGATACGGAGCAACTGGTATCCGACCGGGTCAGCAACGGACTCGATACGCAAGCCGAACTCAAGCAGGCAGCGGGTGCTGTTCCCGCTGCGAAGGCGGAGCTTGGCGCGACCGACGAGGCGATCGCTCTGGTCAAGAACCAGTTGGCGGCACTAACCGGACAAGGTCCCGGCCGCGGAGAGGTAATCGTCGATCCCATCGCAAGAGGTGGACGCTACGGGCTACCCACTGGAGTCCGGACCGACCTGCTTGCCCGACGGCCAGACGTCCGAGCCGCAATGGCAAGGGTCGAGGCAGCCGCGGCACGCATAAAGGTGGCACGAACCGCCTTTTATCCCTCGCTCAACCTTACGGGCCTGATTGGCTTGCAGGCATTAGGCTTCGGCAACGTCTTCAAGGCAGGATCGACCTACGGCAACGTTGCGCCCGCCATCACACTTCCAATCTTTGACGGCGGAGTACTGCGCGCACGCTACCGTGGTTCGCGAGCGACTTACGATGCTGCAGTTGCCGATTACGACGGTGCCGTGATCCAGGCCTTTCGGCAGGTCGCGGATGTCGCCGTCAGCCGGACGGCTTTAACCGGACGCTTGCAAAATGCCCAGGCGGCCTTGCTCGCCTCGCAGCAGGCCTATGAGATTGCTCGGTTGAGGTATCGCGGCGGGCTCTCGACCTATCTCGACGTACTCGCCGCCCAAACGGCGGTTCTCCAAAACCGCCGCATCGCCGCCGATCTTACCACGCGCGCCTTCTCGCTCGATGTCGCGCTCGTTCGCGCGCTCGGAGGTGGGTTCGAGCCAGCTGCACCCCTTCCATCGGCTAATGCCGCTGCCCTCAAGGATGATATCCGTGGCTAACAACGATCATGACGCGCAGGACCATCACAAGAACGATCACTCTCACGAGGAGAAAACTACGAATCCGGCGCGCAAGAAGGCGTTCGTTGGTATCGCCGCTGTCGTGGTGATCGGCGCTGCCAGCTACGGCGGTTGGCATGTACTTGTGGGCGGGCAACAGGTCTCGACCGATAACGCTTACGTCGGTGCGGACACCGCGATGGTGACGCCAATGGTTGGTGGTCAGGTGAAGATGATCGCCGTGAACGATACGCAAATGGTTCGTCGTGGGCAGGTTCTTCTACGCCTGGATGACCGCGACAGCCGGATCGCATTGAGTTCCGCAGAGGCGGAACTGGCGAAAGCTCAGCGCGGGTTCCGGCAGACGAGTGCAACCGGGGGGGGCTTACGAGCGCAAGTAAACGCACGCGATGCGGAGATCACCCGTGCCCGCGCCCAGCTCACCTCCGCGCAGGCGGATGCCGTGCGGGCCAAAGTCGACTATGATCGCAGACGTACGCTGAGTGCCAGTGGTGCCGTTTCGGGCGACGAACTGACCGCCGCCAGCAATCGATTGGCGAATGCTCAAGCGGCAGTCACGCTAGCCCGCGCAGGGGTCGCGCAGGCGCAATCGACCCGGGCTGCAGCTCAGAACGACTATACAGCCAACATCGCTCTCACAAGCGGCGTGTCTACGGATCGATCACCAGACGTTTTAGCTGCACAAGCTAAGGTCGATCAGGCGCGCCTAGATGTCGAGCGAGCGATTCTACGGGCTCCGATCGACGGGATCGTCACCCGGCGAGCGGTCCAGGTAGGACAGCGTATCGCGCCTGGCGCGACGACGATGATGATCGTGCCAACGTCGCAAATGTACGTCGATGCCAATTTCAAGGAGGGGCAGCTCGCGCGTGTCAAGCCGGGTCAGAGCGTGATTCTCAAGTCGGACCTTTATGGTGGTGACGTCGAATACCATGGCCGCGTCGTCGGGTTCTCCGGGGGTACCGGATCGTCATTTGCCTTGATCCCTGCGCAGAACGCGACCGGCAACTGGATCAAGGTCGTCCAGCGTCTGCCCGTCCGCATTGCACTCGACCCACGCGAATTGGCGCAGCACCCTCTGCGGGTCGGCCTATCCATGGAGGCCGAGGTCAACCTCGGTGACGAGTGACGATGGCTGATGATGCCAGGGAGGGCCGCCTGGCGGGTGGCCAGCTCGCCCTTGCGGCGATAACACTCGCCCTTGCCAACTTCATGGTCGTGCTCGACACGACGATCGCCAACGTGTCGGTGCCGCATATTGCAGGCAGCCTCGGCATCTCGCCGTCGCAAGGTATCTGGATCATCACATCCTATGCCGTTGCCGAAGCGATCTGTGTTCCACTGACCGGATGGCTTGCGCAACGGTTCGGCGCGGTACGCACGTTCTTCTGGGCTATGGTCGGCTTCACAGCCTTCTCTGTCCTGTGCGGCATATCAAGCAGTCTTGGCATGCTAATCGTCGCTCGTATCGGACAGGGCCTCTGCGGCGGTCCTCTTATGCCGCTCAGTCAGACGCTGCTGCTGCGCATTTTCGGGCGCGAGAAGACAGGTGCAGCGATGGGCATCTGGTCGGTGACGACCGTCATCGGCCCGATCCTCGGGCCTATTCTCGGCGGCATCATTTCCGACAATGCCTCGTGGAATTGGATCTTCTTCATCAACGTGCCGGTCGGTCTTTTTGTTGTGTTCGGCGCAAAACGGTTCTTGTCGAGCATCGTTATGCCGACCCGTCGGCTGCGTCTTGACGTGGTGGGCTTGGCGTTACTCGTCGTGTGGGTCGGAGCCCTCCAGCTGATCCTCGACCTCGGGCGCGAACGCGATTGGTTCGATGACCGCGTTATCGTCATCCTGGCGATCGTCGCCGCGATCGGGTTCGCCATGTTCCTTGCGTGGGAGCTGACGGAGCGCGAACCGGTTGTCGACCTTCGCGTGTTCCGACACCGCGGCTTCACAGCTGCGGTCATTGCCCAGTCGGCCGGCTACGCGGCATTCTTCGCCGGCATTGTACTCGTGCCGCAATGGCTCCAGCAGAGCCTTGGCTACACAGCGACCTGGGCCGGCTATGCCACGGCCTTTATCGGTGTCGGCAGTCTCATCATGTCACCGATCGTCGCCAAGATGACCGAGACCAAGGATGCACGCCTGCTCGCCTGCATTGGCCTCCTGGGTCTCGGGTTTTCTGCCTATATGAGGGTTGGCTGGACGTCGGACGCTGACTTCTGGACGCTCTCGAACCCACAACTCGTGCAGGGGTTCTTTACGGCCTTTTTCTTCATCCCACTGGCGACACTGGCGTTGGGTTCGGTGAAAGTTGAGGAAACTGCGTCCGCTGCCGGTCTCATGAGCTTCTTGCGGACCGTTGCGGGCGCCTTCGGCGCATCGATTGGTGCGACGATGTGGAACAGCCAGGCGACGGTCGCTCGCAGCGAGATGGCGGGCAGATTAAATAGCCGGCCTGCACAGGAAGCGTTGGAGGCAACTGGCATGTCGCTCGATCAGGTCCGTAGTGCGATCGAGCGGATTGTTGACCAAGAAGCATTGGCCGTGTCGACCAACCATCTATTCCTGCTGTCAGCGATTGTTTTTGTATTTGCTGCCACCATTGTCTGGTTTGCGCCAAAGCCTACGGCTGCGCTACCTCCAGGAGCTGCGCATTAATTGACGGAACAATAGAGAGTTGTCATTTCTTGCGAAACATATCAGCGATGATCACGCCTCAACTAAGATCGTGATGACCCTCGACGAGGTGAAGGCGCAAGATAACAAGTGCACGTCGGCTGTCGCGAAATTTGCCAACGGAAAGGCATGGGCTGCCTGATGCGACAAAGCTTGGCGTCGAAAGCGCCGAGCTTTGTTGGATGTCATCTTCCTGCTACGCGGCGTTCCACAATTACCGAGGTTTGCAATGCGTAGGGATGCCGAAGCCAATCGTGAGAAGCTGATAGCCGCTGGCAAGCGGCTGATGCAGGACGAAGGCGGTGATGTCCCCGTTGAGCGCATCTGCCAGCTCGCCAAGGTAACTCGCGGGACCTTTTATCGACACTTCACCGACCGTGCAGCCCTGTACGAGGCGGTGCTCGAACACGAACTTCATGCCATCGTCGTTGTGCTGGCTGCCCCGGTTAGAGACCCGCTTCATTTTCTCCGACTCTTCGCCGAAATGATGATGCTTTATGATAAATATTTGGCGGCGCTACCTGATATGGCGGACTACCGGGACGATGGTGTCAGCGAGGCCAAGATCATCGGCGTTATCGAGTCCCCTTTACAGGCCGCGAAAACCGCGGGTCAGATCGCGCTTGATATCACTGCCGACGACGTGATGCTGGTATGCCGCATGGTAGCTAGTGACTGGCGGCTCGACCGTGTGGACGGGTGGCAAACAGCTCTTGATCGTCGTTTGTCGTTAATCATGCGTGGCATCGCCCCCTAACGGCGACGCTACATAAACGGGCACAGATATACGATAAAGGCAGTTAGTCCCGCGAGCGGAGCGCCCCACGCAGGGCGCGCAGTTTTCCATCGGGGATGTCGGCATCTGTCCAGAGACAGTCGCCGGTCAGGTTGATGTGTTGCCACCCCAGCGGCGAGAGATACTGGAGAAAGTGCGACGGCACAGGTCGGCCCTGCTGTTCGAGAAGACGCATCACGGCTTCGAGATAGGTCGTATTCCGCAGCACGGCCCCTGTGCATTATCCGAACACAGATTCACGGTAGGCCCGGCTTTCACACAAGCCCTGCCTTACGGCCAATGGATGAAAGAGGTTTGCGAAAGGCTCAGTGCCGCAGAAATGCGCCAGCGCCGTCAATACCCTCAAAGACGGTCATTTATGAAAAAAATGGCAAGGCGAAAGTTGGTTCGGTAACGGCCAGGATTGGGAGGATGGACCGGTCGGCTTACGGATAATCCGTCGCGCTGGCCGACATGTCGTGTAGATCAACCCAAAGGCAGTGCCGCAGCCTCCTCGATCCCTTTTCCTGCAACTGCCGCCATCGTGCTGGCAATCACCTCGGTGTCAGTAAACACGTGGATATGGGTGATCCTGCCTTTCGACATGCGGATGAGATGGACGCCGTCATTGACGTAAGGGTCGCCCGTCACCGATTTCGCACTACTTTGCCAGTGAACCGCCACGCGGGTGTTGAACGGCCCGCCCGAGACGATGACGTCCTGCACCTCGAACTTCAGGTCAGGGAGCAGCCGGTAGACGCGTTCTAGCCAGCGGACGAAGGCTGCCGGCCCCCGGCGCGCTCCGCCGATGGCACTGTTCCCGGCAAAGATTGCTCGACGTCGGGAGCCAGGTTTCCAACCTCGTTGGAGGGCAGGACGGTGCCGAGGCTGGCAAAGCTCTTGCGGACCTGATGGCGGATGAATGCGTGATACATTGCTACGTCTCCGGATCAAGATTGCATGACAGGCGCGCGACGATTGCCACGCAGCGCACGACCGATCCGGGCTTGTTGCCACATCCATACACCGCTTAGGGCCGCGAGGGGAAACACCCCGAACCGCGCGATATCCGTCCACAGCGGATCGGCGTGCAAAGGGGAATAGATGTAGGTGCCGAGGAACGCTGCCTCCCCGATGTGGGCCCAGCGAAGGATCTGCCTGAGACGTGCCGCGTGAACCATGCTGCTCTATCTACCGCTCTTGAACCGAAGTTGACAATGCCAAGATAGGTGAATGGTTGACACTGTCAAGGCAGCCGCCGATGATCGCGCTTATGGCAACCGCCCCAGCATCGAAGCCGTCCAAGGCCGGCTACCACCACGGCGATTTGCGTCAGAGGCTCGTCGACGCAGCGACCGAAATCCTGCGAGAGACGCAACGCTGGGACTTCTCGCTGCGAGAGGTCGCGAGGCGTGCGGGGGTCAGCCACAATGCGCCTTATGGGCATTTCGCCGACAAGAGCGCACTGCTGGCTGCCGTTGGTGTGGCGGGATATGAAGCGTTGCGGCAACGGATGTTGATGGCGTCAGCGGACGCCCTAGACGCGGATGCCGCGCTTACCGCGACCGGAATGGCGTATATCGGCTTCGGGCTTGAAAACCCCGCCCATTACCGGCTTATGTTCGGACAGGAACTGCAATCCGATGGTGCTCTGCCGTCCAATTTGTTGGCTGCTGCGGAAGCAGCTCGCGCCGTCTTGCGCGATATCGTGCACCGTGGTGCTGAAGACGCGTCGCTCGATGTCGATCCGGCGGATGCGCTCGGGCTCACGGCCGCAGTGCTGGCATGCTGGGCCCTGGTCCATGGTTTCACGTTGCTCGCCATTGACGGCTTGGCGCAGATGGAGTCGACCGTCGACGTGGCACAGCTTGCCATACTGACCGCAACTCGGTTCCGTCGCGGGCTGGTCGGCACGCGGCCCCCAAGGCATAGGTGATCCATGTATGCGCGCGTGGGTGGACTTGGACGAACTGGCCGACCCAGCCTTCCGATTGGGAACCCACAGCAGAAAAGTCGCCCTAGCGATTACGCTGGTAGCCGTAGCGCCATCCCTCTTTTCCCAAAATCTGTTCCCGATTGCTCTTTCCCGAAATTGCCAATCAGAGATGGGAAAGCAGGAATGATCGCGCATAACGAATGGGTGCGTTCGTTGCGCGGATCGGCAAGCTTATCGTTCGACACTGGGCGCTTTCAGGCCAACAGATTCCTACCGTGAATCTGTGTCCGAATAATGTACAGGGGCCACTGTGTGACAAACAGGTGTTTTCCGCCACGGGAGGTCACGCCCCCTTTGACTCAGCAGGGGATTGGCCAGGATAGGTCGCAACGCCGAACATTGGTTTCGCGCAGCGTGAGTGGCAGGTTTGGCAAAAAGCCGCTCTTCAGGCCCTTGCTGATGTATGGCGTGAGTTGGTCGTGAGCTGCCGCGGCCGACCTGCTGAGGGGAGACCCAATTGCGGACATTCGCGCGCCCTTCCCCACTCCCCAACTTCAGACATTTGTTCATCTCCGCGCTGACTGCGCTTAGCGCATGATCGTCCGTCATGGATGTCGTGAATGGGGAAGGATAGCGGCCCGTCGGCTTTAGGACGACGTACGGCGTAAGCGGACTCTTGTTCATGCACCGAACAAAGGGGCGATCGTCTTTTAGCGATGGGAAACGCGTCGCACCTCGTGGGGGTGCGGCGGGTTTGTCGCCTGTCCAAGCGCTAGCGCGGCGCTCTACCAACGTCATATTTCAGCTTCCGTCGACGCGACGATGTTAAGCGTTCCTAGCGGCCGCCAATTGGTGATTGACGGCGAGGACCGATTGCAATCATGATTTGCGTAGTGTTTTCGGATTAGGAACAACGAAATTGGCACCGACTAAAGTTCTTGAGTTGGTCGAGCATTATCGCCGGAACCGTGAAGCTTTTCGCTCATCCGCCTATAAAGAAACCCGACTGCGGATCGAATTCATCGATCCCTTCTTCGAAGCTCTCGGCTGGGATATTTCCAATGCCGCAGGATACGCCGAAGCCTACAAGGACGTCGTTCACGAAGATACGATTCATATTGGAGGGAGCGCCAAGGCGCCTGACTATGCTTTTAGAATTGGAGGCGTGAGAAAGTTTTTTGTCGAAACAAAAGTGCCTTTGATCGACATCGCTAATAATCAGGCATCTGCTTTCCAGCTCCGCCGTTACGGGTGGAATGCCAAACTGCCGATATCAATCCTCACCAACTTTGAGGAGTTTGCGGTTTACGATTGCCGCATCCAGCCAAAGTTAGGCGAAAAAGCAAGCAAATCCCGGCCATTATACTTTACCTATGATGAATATCCTGACCGGTGGGAAGAGATTGCTAGCGTATTCAGCCGTGAAGCAATCTTACGCGGGTCGTTCGACAAGTACGCGCAGGACGCCACACGCAAAGGCACCGCGCAGGTCGATAGCGCGTTCCTTGCCGAAATCGAAAACTGGCGCCTGGCACTTGCAACAGACCTAGCGGCAAAAAATGGCGCCCTTGGCGTTCGAGATTTGAACGATGCGGTCCAGCGGACAATTGATCGCATTATATTTCTCCGGATTGCCGAAGACCGGGGTTTCGAGCCATACGGATCTCTTAAAGCTCTTGGCACCGGTAAAGGCGTATATGATAGACTGAAGCGAATATTTCTAAACGCTGACGCACGATACAATTCGGGACTTTTCCATTTCAATAGATCTGACGGAGATTCGGATACTTTAGACTTAGTTACATTAAATCTATTGATATCCGACAAAGTATTAAGCACGATATTTTCAAAGCTATATTATCCTGAGAGTCCGTACGAGTTTTCTATACTTCCGGCAGATATACTTGGTCAAGTTTATGAGCGATTCCTAGGTAACGAAATTGTTCTCTCTGGCAAGAAGGCCTCTGTAGAAGAAAAGCCAGAAGTTAGAAAGGCTGGTGGCGTTTACTATACGCCGACAGCAATTGTTCGTCATATAGTTAAGAGCGCCTTGGCTCCCCACTTCGAAGGGAGGTCTACTGCTCAGGTTAGTGGACAAGATGGACGTGCAAAAGATGCCGCCCCAGTCACCGTGCTTGATCCCGCTTGCGGATCGGGTTCCTTTTTAATCGAAGCGTATCAATATATCTTGGACTGGTATCTCATAGCATACGTATCCGAGGGCGTGGATAAGTATGCAAAGGGAAGAAATCCCCGCTTATACGAAGTATCTCAAGGCAAATGGCGGCTTACCATCGCAGAGAAGCGCCGGATACTAATTAGTCATATTTACGGCGTGGATGTCGATAATCAGGCAGTAGAAGTTACTAAGCTTTCATTGCTTATGAAGGTTCTTGAAGGCGAGCGTGCTGATGCACTCGCTGCGCAAATGAGCCTCTTCAATGTAAGAGCATTGCCAGATTTGGGAAAAAATATCAGATGTGGTAATTCCTTAGTGTCAACTGACATATACGCTCAACCAAGCTTCTCTTCTGAACTAGTTGACGAAATCAAGGTTAACCCGTTCAATTGGAAATCGTTCATAGCATATTCTACCAAAGGACGGAAGTTTGATATAATTATCGGAAATCCGCCTTACGTTCTTTTGCAGGATGATAACCGTCAACCGGCAGTTCGCGAGTATATTGCCGAAAAATACAAGGTTGCAGAATTTAAAATCGACCTATTTCACGTTTTTATTGAACGAGGAATTCAATTATTAAGTGCTCGTGGCATATTATCTTATATCGTTCCGTCAAACTTTTTGACTAATAATTATGCGATTGCGCTTCGGAGTCTTTTATCTTCAACTGGTAACCTAAAATCGATAATAAATATCAAGGGTCGGGTTTTTGCCGGGGCTAGCGTAGATACTTGCGTGTTTCATTTCGACGCTGCCAAGCGACGGAAGTTCATCACGTTCTCAGAAGGCCGCATCACATCGCTTGGACTGTCAGTGAGCCGCGAAGTCGATGTCTCCCTGGCGAACATAGTGTCCGACGAGCGCCGCCTCTTGGTTCCGGCCACAACCGGCGAGGCCGACGTACTGGCAGCAATGGATCGCAGAGGCGTACCTTTAAGCACGCTAGCCTATGTCAATTTCGGTAAGCAACTACGCAACAGTAAGCTTTTTCCCGGTGATATCCGCCAAATTTCGGGTGACGTGGCTCCTCGAAGTTATGCCAAGTGCTACGCCGGAAGAAATATAAATAGGTTTCAGGTTCAGTGGGATGGATTGGCCTGCCTTACCGATCGCGTAGCTCAAAGCGGAGGTTGTTGGGATGACGATCGTCAGAACGGTAAGCCCAAAATCCTGTGTAGGCAAATTGGTGCGTTTCCGACTGTGGCGATAGATGAGCTAGGATATCAGTGTCTCAATACGATGTTTATGATTTCACCTATAGATAGTGAATCGACATATTTCCTAGCGGGCATTCTGAACTCCCCCTTAATCAGTTTATACTGGTCAAAGCGATTTAAAGATGATCGTGAAACGTTTCCTAAGATCAAAGGAACATATTTGAAAATGTTACCGGTATTAGAATATGACGCGAATAACGCACAACATTTAATCGTCGCCAACACAGTGCGCGCTATCGTCCAAGCGACAAGCGAGGTTTCTCGTACCGTCGCCGGTCATAACCGCAACAGACTGATGCAAAAACTAAATGCGTTAGAAAGCACTCTTACTGAGGGTGTTGCGCAACTATACGGATTAACACGCCAGAAGATCGAAAAACTGTTAGAGCGTTAAGGCATGAGCCGATCGATTATTTCTCTTGAGGCAGTTCCAAGTCAAAGCCGAATAGTTGAACAAACGTCGGCTTTTAGACAAAGGTTGGAGGCGGCGAATAGCCGGGTGTGGGCGAAATTCGCCGATCAATCGAATGGCAGGCCGACCCCGCAGAATATCAGCAGGAGTACGAGGGTAGCGAAAGCTCCAATAAAGATGGTGAGCCATGCACTTGCTGCACGAAGACGGCGTACTAGCGGATTGTTTCGCTCCCACTCCCAATGCGGCCTGAAAAACTCTCGCCCAATGGGAGGCGGCTGCTCGGCTCGAGTCGATCGGAAAACGCCAATCGTTATAGCGACGCCGGTGAGAACGAAAGGTAGCATCCCCCAATTTATCTGCACCCAGCCAATCCTCCGCCACCTGCGCTGACGCTATCCAGGCCCGCAGTTGAAGGGACGCGGACGGGCGGCTTACGGAGCGGTTTACTGCGATAGCAGACATAGCGGGGCGCGGTCTTTTCGCGAAGACGATGGTATTTCTGGAAAGCTGAGCCTGTCAGCCGATCTCGCCTTCAGGGCTGTTCTCCCGCGTGTTCCCGATCAAACATCTCCCGTGATGCGCGAACGCTGTCGACGTTCTCGACGATCCACGTCCAAAGCGGAACCATCCTGACCAGTAGCTTCAGTCCGGTTTCGGACAGAGAATATTCTACATGAGGAACCACCTCCTCGAAGTCGTGACGCACCACCAATCCATCGCGCTCCAGATGGCGCAGTGTGCGCGTCAGCATCCGCTGCGTAATACCGTGCATCCGTCGGCCGATTTCCGCATGGCGAAGCTGGCCGTACACGCCGAGCGTATGGATGACACCAAGCGACCAGCGGTTGCCGGCATGGGCCAACACCTCACGGCGAACCCCGTCGTCATCGTCCCGGAGGCCATCACACACCGTTTGCGAATATTGGAGGATGTCCTCCTCGCTTAGCGATTGAACGGCAGTATCACGCATGTACCCATCTTTCACGCTTGCCCGTGGCTTGCCAGATCACCGGCATCCACGGTGAAACGAGTTAGAACGATGAACGATACAGTCTCCAACGTGAAATCCCGCAATATCCTCGTTCTGGGTGCTGGCGAGCTTGGCATGCCCGTACTCCGCAATCTGGCGCGTCGCGCCAAGGGCATCGACGGTGCCAAGATCAGCGTCCTTCTCCGCGAGAGTGCCGTCGAGTCGGGCGATCCCTCCAAGCGGCGTGACATCGCCGAAATTCGCGAAGCGGGGATCAAGATCGTGATCAGCGACCTGGTGAACGACACGATCGATGAGCTGGCATCGCTCTTCTCGGACTACGATACGGTGATCGGCTGCGCGGGTTACGCAGCGGGGATCAACACGCCGATGAAGCTCGCCAAGGCGGCGCTGCAATCCGGTGTCCCGCGCTATTTTCCGTGGCAGTTCGGCGTCGACTTCGAGGCGATCGGCCGTGGCGGGCCGCAGGACATCTTCGATGCGCAGCTCGACGTGCGCGCGCTGCTGCGCTCGCAGGACAAGACCGAGTGGGTCATCATCTCCACGGGCATGTTCATGAGCTACCTGTTCGAGCCGGACTTTGGCGTCGTCGATCTGGAGAATAGCGAAGTTCACGCGCTCGGCAGCCTTGATACCGCTGTGACGCTGACGACGCCGGATGACATCGGTATGCTGACCGCCGAGATCGTGTTCTTCGAGCCGACGATCCGCAACCAGATCGTCTTCCTGGCCGGTGACACCGTCACATATGGCGAGGTCGCGGACAAATTGGAGGTGGCACTGGGCCGGGCCTTCAAGCGGTCGGTTTGGACCGTGCCTATCCTAATGGAAGAGCTAGCGAACGATCCGAAAAACATGATGCGCAAATACCGCGCCGCCTTCGCCATCGGTCGCGGTGTGTCCTGGCCGAAGGCAGGCACGTTCAATGATCGGCAGGGTCTTCCGGTCACCGACGTCGCAACCCTGATCGATGCCGATCTGCGAGGGGCGCAACAAGAAAAGTGATGCAGGCGGGGTGACTGTAGAGACCTTCCCAAAGACAAACCTAGGGTAGGACAGTCGCCCCGGCGATCACGCAGACAGCCTGGGGCAGCTTACTTCCCAAGACCCGTTCCCAATTGGCCTTTCCCGAAATGGCCAATCGGAGACGTAGAAACGGGAAAGTCGCGCTGAACGAATGGCCGTTATGGGGCGCCCCGATCGCCAGCCTGAACGTCCGGGTGTGGGCGATCGATCCCTGCGCTACGGCTTCCGGCCAGACCCATAGTCGGACGCTGGGGGGCGGCTTGTCGTTCCCCAACTTCGCCCGGCCGACGCCACGGCGCGATCTGCGAGTGAAACAGGCCGGGCCGACGCCTTCAAGAGCAGCGCCGGCGATCGATTTTAGACTAGCGATAGCAAGCCGAACGGCACATTTATGCTGCGACCGGCCGTCGTGCTGGTCCACATTGCCGACTGGCTCGTTAGATCGGGATGCGCTATAAGACATTGTGCCGATCCACGGTCCCGCTGCTGATCCTGCTTACCCACGAAGCGGCGCACGCTCAGGTCGTTCCGATCGAAGCCGTAGCCCGTCCAGACCCCATCGCGATTGCGGTCGACGAGGCCGAAGTGACGGACCCCAGACTTCGGACGTTGTACGCCAAGTCGAAATGGCGAGCTTTGTGGTCGAAGCAGAGCATCACGGCATTCCAGTCCGCGCTCGCCGACCGCGGCCGGCACGGTCTCGACCATCTGGCCTTCGCCGCCGCGGACGGAATGGATACAAGCCCCGCCATCGCCGACGTAGCGCGGTCGCGCACCGCCCTCTCCTATGCTGAAGCGCTGGCAGGAGGACACATCGATCCTGTCTCGTTGCACGAAATCTATACCCTGCCCCGGCCAAAAACCGACGTAACGGCCGGCCTCGGCGTCGCCCTTGCGACCGGTAAACTCACCGAGTGGCTGGCGTCGCTGGCACCGCAGGACGCAGAATACCGGGCTTTGTCCGACGCCTATCTCCGCTTCAGTCAGGCTGCGGCCGCGGCTGGACCAGCCCAGCCGATCACCGGTGGCCTGATCCGCGTCGGCGATCGAGACCCGCGGGTAGCGGCCATCGCCGATCAGCTGACGCAAAGCGGTTATCTGGCACCCTCCGGTTTAGCGACCGAGCCGTCGCAACTCGCGCCTTCCCCCATGTCGGCGCTCTACACGCAAGCGCTGGCGGACGCGCTGAAAGGGTTGCAAACCGATTACGGGATTGCCGCCGACGGCGTCGTCGGCCCCGAGACGCTGAAGGTGCTCAACCTGGGCGCCGGCGACCGCGCCCGGGCGTTGGGCGTTGCGCTGGAGCGCCGGCGCTGGCTCGAACGCATGCCACCGGCCACGCGGATCGACGTCAACACCGCGGCGTCACAGTTGCGCTATTACCGCGACGGCACGGTGGCGGACGAGAGAAAGGTCGTGGTCGGAGAACCCGGGCACGAGACCCCGGCGCTTGCATCGCCGATCTTCAGGTTGGTCGCCAACCCGACCTGGACCGTGCCGAAATCGATCCAGAACGGCGAGATGGCGAATGTCGACGACGCGTTTCTGCAAGCGCACAACATGGTGCTGCGTGACGGCTGGATCGTCCAGCAGCCGGGACCCGACAATGCGCTCGGCCTCGTCAAGTTCGACATGGCCAACAACCAGGCGATCTACCTGCACGACACCTCGGCGCCTGCCCTGTTCGAGCGCAGTCAGCGTCACCTCAGCCATGGCTGCGTCCGCGTCGAGAACGCGCTCGGCTTCGCGCAGATGCTCGCCGAGGACGAGGGCGTCGCGGACGCCTGGCAGGCTGCGCAGGCGACGGGCGAGATGACCTTCGTGCCGTTGCCGCGTCGTATTCCGGTCCGGCTGCTCTATCACAATGTCTATGTCGGTGCCGACGGGGCGATAGCCTTCCGCACCGACCCGTACGGATGGAACGATCCAATCGCCGAGCAACTCGGTTTTGCCAAGTCGTCGGCGCGCCGGGCGGAAGCGCAGGCGATCGACATCGGCCCTTAGTCACAACCCTTCCCCTTGCCCGCGAACGCGAGCGCATGGGTTTGGCCACTGGTTCCTGCCTATTGAGGGATCGCTTAGACAAAGCATTGCTGGCCGCTGGGCAGCCATACCCCACCAAGCGGATCGGCGTTGAATTCCAACCGCCGTCGTGTATCCGTACCGCACCACAAAAAGGGTTGATCATGAAGAAAGTTTTTGCTGTCGCCGTCGTTACCGGTCTGCTCTCGCTCGCAGCCTGCAATTCCAGCCCGCGCGAGCAGGCGGCCGATAAGATCGAGTCGAACACTGAAGCCGTCGCCGATAACCTCGAAGACGCGGCCGACGCCACGGGCAACGAAGCAGCTGAAGCGAGCCTGGAGAACAAGGCCGACGCAGTGCGCGCCACAGGCCAGAATCAGGCGGAAGACATGCGCACCAACGATCCGGATACCAATCTTTCGAATGGCATCTAAACGACTGAGCGCTTAGAGCTGCAGGCAGGTTGCTCCCAAGCGGCTTGAAAAATTAGGGCATTCGAGGCGACTCGGATGCCCTTCTTACGTCTTGGAGTAAGCGCCAGGGCTGTTGGCAGCTGTAGTCCTCCGATGCACCATGGATGATCGAAAGGCTGCCCCCGAACGTGGCGACTTCACCGGCGATTGGCGTTTCTTCCTTGGTTGGGGACAGGTTTGGCGGACGCTGTTGCGGAACGAGTCGCTCCGACAGCAACTGGTCAGCTCCCCGCACTCGCGGGGCCAGATCCACGCGGTGAACCCGCTACGCAACGTGGATGCTTGGTACGCCGGGTGGAAGATCGATGCTAGCCAGACGCAGTATCTCGCGCCGGCCGACCGCGTACGGATCTGGCTACAGTGTCATCCGCCAGATATCTACGCCGGGCGGCAAACGGGGAGTTCAGGATTTGAGGTGACTTGCTGCACCTATTCATCCGCCAGCGCTACTCATCCGCGCGAAGACCCATTCCCGGTCATTCAGGACCTGTTTGCCGCTTCCCAACTGCGGCCTTTCGTTCATCTTGGTAAACCGCGGGTATCAAGCTTATGTAACCCGCAGTCGAGCGGGCGCTGCCGCAACGGCCGGTGCCTTCATCGACGTGCCGTTATGACCGAAAAAGGCCGGTATCCTCATTTCATCAGGCGCGTTGGGATGTCCCGTCACCTACTTGCAACGGGGATCGTCACGTTGGCCCAGTCGACGATCTGCGTGACACTCTGCATCGTAGCGGCATCGAACGCGGCAGCGATGGCTGGACCGGTATCGGCAGTGGCGGGCGCCGTTCCCGAGAATTGCAGTCGTCCCACGATGGTATTCGTTGCGCGATCAGCAAGGAATGCCACGCCGTCGACATGGATCACCGGCGCGCCTGCGCCGGCGCCCGGATAGCTGGCCTCGAACCTGTTGACCGAAACCGTCAGGATGGCGGTGGCCGCCCCGGACGCACGCGTGGCGACCGCGATGTCGGGTGCGCGTGTCGCGACGGTGGCGTCCAGCGCGGCCGCGTAAAGGGTTGGTGCGGGCGATACCCAGCGAACGCCTTTGATGTAGGATATCTCACTACCCTGCGTGGTCAGGATTCGGTCGCCGGCAGTTGCGGGTGAAAATTGCGGCACCGGCAACGCCAAAGTCCGGCGTGGCGCTGGGGTGGCTTGAGGGACCGTCCCCGCCGCCACTGGTCCGAACCGATACAGCGTGTCGGGTTTGCCGCCCCCCAGCAAGGCACCGACGCATCCGGTCAGGGACAGCGCCGCAGCAATCGCCAGGGTCGCACGTGATGTAGCTCGATAAGTCATTTCTGGAGTTCCCGTTCCCGGCTCGATCTCTTCAGCAGCGTTCCGCGCGGATCCTGTCGGATACTCCGGACCAGCGTGTCGAGATCGTCTGAGGTTTCCTGAAGGCTGCGCATCGTGTCGGTAATCTGCGGGAGCGTCGACGATCCTACCGTCTTGCCCTGCACGGCCAAAGTCGAAAGCACGGTACGCGCCTCTGCCAGTGTCGCCTTGAGTTCGGCTGCGGCATCGGCGGTGTTGGCGACCGCGCGTTTGCCGTCGCCCTCGACCAGCGACCGCACGCTGCCCATAGTGACCCGTGCATCGCCCGCGGTGGCATCAAGCTTTGCGATCGCGGATGCGGCATTGCCGAACATTGCGCGGTTGGCCGCGAGTGCGCCCGTAGTCTGCTTGAGGTCGTTTATCGCCCCGGACAGATTGGCGATGTTACGATCAGTCAGCAGCGAGTTTACCCGATCGAGCGCGGTCGTCGCGCTTTCGACCATCTGCCCGCCGCTCTGCAACAACGAGGCCAGCGCGTTGGGTTTCGACGGAATGATAGGGACCTTGTCCTTGGAAACGTCGCGCAACAGCGGCATCCGGGTCGACCCTGCGCTGATCGAAACCGCGTTCAATCCCGAGATACCCTGCATTTCCGTGCTGCCGAGCGAGTCCGTCCGCACCGGTGTATTGTGATCGATCTCGACATCCACCAGGATCTTGTTGGCATCCTGGGGCGCAAGCCGAACGTTGGTGACCTCACCGACCTTGATGCCGTTGAATTGCACATCCCCGCCCTTGCCGACGCCGCGGACCGGGCCCTGGAAAATAATGCGGTACGGGTCCTTCTTGTCGCCGGCCTGGAAGTTCCCGAGCCACAGGACGAAGACGATGCCACCAATCAGGAGAAACGTGGTCAGCACGCCGACCAACGCGTAATTCGCATGGCGTTCCATTAGTCGATCTTCTCCTGCACGGCGCGCCCGCGAGGGCCGCCGAAATATGATTTGATCCAGGGGTGGTAAGACTTTTCGAGCCTTGCGACCGTATCGATCGCAGCAACCTTCCGGTCGGCGAGTACCGCCACACGGTCACAGATCGCATACAGCGAGTCGAGATCGTGCGTGACCATCAGCACGGTGAGGCCCAGCGCATCGCGAAGCCTGCGGATAAGGTCATCGAATTCCGCGGCGCCGATCGGATCGAGCCCGGCGGTCGGTTCGTCGAGGAAGAGAAGCTCGGGATCCAGCGCGATCGCCCGCGCGACGCCTGCGCGCTTGCGCATGCCGCCGGACAGTTCGGACGGTTTCTTGAGACCGGCATCGTCCGGCAGCCCGGCGAGACGGATCTTCAGTTCGGCAAGGCCGCATATGAAGTCGGCGGGGAACCGGGTATGCTCGATCAGCGGTGCCTCGACATTCTCCCGCACCGTCAGCGATGAAAACAGCGCGCCGTTCTGAAACATCACGCCGATCCGACTGACCACGGCAAGGCGACCGACATCGTCGTGAATGTCATAGCCAAGCACTTCGACCTTCCCTGCATCGGGGGTCTTCAGCCCGAGGATCGTTTCGAGAAGGACGGATTTCCCCGTTCCCGATCCACCGACGAGACCAATGATCTCGCCGCGCCTCACGTCGAGATCGAGGTTGTCGTGGATGACGGCCTTACCGAACGCCGTGCGCAGGCCACGGACGCGAACGACGACGTCGTCGTGCCCATCGGAGGATGCTGGCGGGGCCGTCGTCACAGTCCGGCCTGCTTGAAGAGGACCGCGAACAGAGCGTCGAACATGATGATCAGGAAGATCGATTGGACGACGGATCCGGTCACGTTGGCGCCCAGGCTCTCGACGTCGTCCTTCACTTCGAGCCCCTGGCGGCAGCCGGTCGTTGCAATCGCAAGCGCAAATACCGGGACCTTGACCATGCCGACCCAGAATTGCTGGGCACCGACGGCATCCACGAGCCGCTGAAAGAAGAAGCTTGGTTCGATCCCCATCATCGTTCGCGCCACCAGCATGCCACCAACGATACCGCCGAGGTCCGCAACCAGTGTCATCAGCGGCAGCATCAGCAGCGCCGCCAGAACGCGGGGCACGACCAGAGCGTCGAAAATATCGACCCCCATCACCCGCATCGCGTCGATTTCCTGGTTCATCCGCATCGACCCGAGCTGCGCGGTGAAAGCCGACGCGGATCGTCCGGCGAACAGTATTGCAGCGATCACCGGTCCGAACTCGCGCAGGATACCGATGCCGACCAGCTCGACCGAATAGACCGCCACGCCGAGCGACTGGAGCATGGTACTGCCGACGAGCGCGAGCACGGCCCCGATAAAGAACGTCATGATCGCGGCGATCGGCAGACCACCCAGTCCGGCCTGTTCGATCGTGGCGACGAACGGCGTAAGGCGCAGCCGGTGAGGACGGACCAGTGTTCGGCCGAGGGCAACCACGAGTTGTCCGAAGAATGTCTGATTGCGGTAGGCGGTTTGCCCGATACCGACCGTCGCGCGCCCGATCCGATCGAAAATCTGCCTGAGTCCACCGGCGCGCGGCGCAGCCAGGGGAGGCTTTTCAAGCGCAGGACTGATGAGATCGGCAAGTGTCGCGAGGTCCGGTCGGAGCGATTGCGGGAGGTGAACCTTACGGACCAACCCCAGCGCCCGGACGATCGCGTACGCGCCCGCAGTATCCAGACGGCCCAGGTCTTCAACGTCGATATCGACCTCGACATCGTCAGTCATGCCCGTGATATCGCGCCTTAGCCGGTCCGCGGCGTCGTTGAGCCGCATGGTGATCCAGTCGCCATGCAGGACCAACGAGCGCCGACCGTCGCGATCGTGCAATTCGAACGCCGCAGCGATGCTCATGATCGCATGTCCTGCCCGCCGTCTGATCGTGCATCCGCCAAGGCGAGCTTGAGCGATACCAGGCGGCTTGAAGCGTGACGTCTCGGCCCGGTCACCGCGCGGCCCCGGCTGGTTCAGACCATCCCAGTCCCAGTGCCTTGTTGACCGCGATATAGCTGAGCGAAAGCTGCGCACGCGACTGCTGTACCGCGATCGTTGCTGCAAGGCGCTGACGCTCGATATCGAGCTGATCGATGACCGAACTTGTCCCCGCCTGAACACGCTGCGCGTTGAGCCGCTCGGACCGCATCGCAGTTGCCTCAGCGAGAACCAGTTGCCGCAATTGCGCACGCGTGTTGCCAAAGCCGGACAGCGCATTCTCCGCATCCTGCAATGCCGCCAGCACGGTGCGGCGATACTTGGCATCGGCTCCATCACGTCGCGCCTCCGACGCCCTGGTCGCTGCACGGTTCTTACCGAAATCGAGGAAGGACCAACTCAGCGATGGCGCGAGCAGCGTGGTCAGATTGCCGGTATCGAAAACATCGCCGGGGCTGGTGCCGCCAAGTCCTAGAATACCTAGGAAGCGGATCCCCGGGAGCTCCTTCGCCTTGTAGACGCCGATCGCGGCGGTGCTTGCTGCCAGCTGGCGTTCGGCCGAACGGATGTCTGGCCGATGCGCGATCAGCGCGGCCGGGTTGCCGATCGCAACCTGCGCAGGCGGCAGCGGCACGGCGACGACCGGCGCAAGCGTTGCGTCGAGCGCACCGGGCGTCCGCCCCGTCAGCACCGCAAGCTGGTTCAGATATTCATCACGCTGCGTGCCGAGCGGTATCGCGTTGGCCTGCGTGCTTTCCAGTTGATTGCGCAACCGCTCGACGGCGAGCAGCGAGACGGTGCCCCCCGCATAGCGCACCTGCGCCAGTTCGACCTGGCGTCGTTGCAGGGTTGTCGACGCGGCGTTCAGCCGGATCCTTGCCTGCACATCGCGCAGATTGACATAGGCCTGAGCAACCTGAGCGGACAGCGTCACCTGCGTATCCGCTAGATCGGCGCCGCGCGCGTCGATCGTCGCGCGTGACTGCTCGACCCCTCGCCGCCCGCCACCGAACAGATCGGGTTCCCACGATGCATTGAGTCCAAGATTGTAAAAATCGAGGGTGTTCGATCCGCCCGATGCAGCCGTATCGGCGCTACTGCTCTGACCGATCCCGACTCCCGGCAGCGCCGCGTGAAGATATGTGGCGTTCGCGCTGACGCTGGGCAGTTGCGACGCGCGCTGCTGTTTGAGTTCGGCTTGCGCCTCCCGGATGCGCGCGGTTGCCTCGTCGATCGAAGGGCTATGCGCCAGCGCATCGTCGACCAGCACGTTCAGGGTTGGATCGGCCAGCGTCTCCCACCAACGGGCGAGACCCGGTGATGCCATCAGCATCGTGTCCTGCGCCCGCACAAAGGTGCCACGGGCGATGGCGTCCGCCGCGACGGCGGGGCGCCCGCTATAATCGGGGCCGACGGTACACCCCGTCAGCGCAATGCTGGTCACGAGGGAAACCAGAAAAGGCAGGGAATACCGCATCAATGCACCATCGCCGGTTCGGCGTCCTTTGGCAGGGGCTTCAGGAACAGGACGAGGGGCAATGCGGCGAGCGTACCGAGGCCCATGATCCAGAAAATGTCGTTATAGGCCATGATGGCCGCCTGGCCCTGAACCTGTTGGCCGAGGATGCGGAGTGCAGTCGACGTGTCACCCAACTGGCGCGACAATCCACCGACAAAGTCCTGCACCGCTGGGCCATTGGCGTTCAGCGACTCCTCAATCCGACGCGAATGCAGCCATGTCCGCTGCTCCTGCAAGATCGAGATGCCCGCGAGTGCGAAGCTCCCGCCAAGGTTGCGCATCGCATTGAAAAGGCCGGAAGCATCGCCGGCATCGTCGGGCGGCACTGCGCGCACGACCGCCTGGCTGAGAAAGAGCATGCCCAGGATCTGGCCTACGCCGCGCATCAACTGACTGATGGTAAAGTCGCCGCCCGACGACGACAACGTCAGGTTCGCGTCCATCAACGCAGAGGCCCCCATGATGGCCAGTCCGGCTCCGACCGCGAGCCGGATATCGACCCGGCTCAACATCAGCGGCACGATCGCCATCATCAAAAGGCTTGGCACGCCCGACAGAAGCACCACCTTGCCGGACTGGAGCGCGTTGTAGTTGGCGACCGACGACAGAAACTGCGGGATCGCATAGGCGGTGCCGTACAGCACGATGCCGAGCACGACGCCCATCAGCGCCACCGAGCCGAATTGCCGATCGAGCAGCAGCTTGAGCTTGATGATCGGGCGCTTCGCGGTTGCCTGCCCCCAGAACAGGAGAGCAAAGCCAATCAGCGTTGTCGCAAACATCGCCCGGATCATGCCGGAGTCGAACCATTGCTCGCGCTGGCCGTCTTCGAGAAACACGGTAAGGCCACCCAAGCCCAGCGCCAGGCCGGCGATGCCCTTCCAGTCCGCCTCACCGAACAGATGCAGCTTGGCCTTCTCGTGCGGCAAACCGATCAGCAGGAGCGTAACGAGCACGGCGCAGATCGGTACGTTGATGAAGAAGGCGTAATGCCAACTTATATTCTCGGTCAGCCAACCACCGATCAGCGGCCCGAGGACTGGCCCTAGAATAGCGGTCGCGCCGAATGCGGCGACGCCGACGGATTGCTGCGATCGCGGCAGACGTTGCGCGATAATCGCCTGCGCCGTCGGGATCATCGCGCCGCCCGTGAAGCCCTGTCCCACGCGTCCGACAATCATCATCCCTAGCGACGTAGAAACACCGCAGATCACCGAGAACGCAGTGAACAAGCCCGCCGCGATGAGCAGGAACGTGCGCAGTCCCAGCATCCGTTCCAGCCATGCCGCCATCGGGATAATGATGATCTCCGATACGAGATAGGCTGTGGCGATCCACGTCCCCTCGGTGCCGCTGGCCCCGATCTCTCCCTGGATCGTCGGCAGCGACGAATTGACGATCGAGATGTCGAGCGTTGCCATGAACGCGCCGAGCGTGCCCGCCGCCACGGCGAGCCAGGCCGACAGGTCGGCGCGTTCGTCCGAACGACCGCCCGCGCGAGCGACGGATGGAGCGGATACCGCGCTGGTCACCTCAGCGGTCCTTGCGGTCGAGCTGCTTTTGCTGGTCGCGGATCCGGTCGAGCTCACCCTTGGCACCGATCGTATCGACCGTCACGACGACCGAGAGACCCGGCACGAGCAGGCGCTTGGCGGAGGGAGACGCTTCGATCGAGATACGCACCGGCACACGCTGCGTGATCTTGGTGAAGTTGCCTGTCGCGTTCTGCGGCGGCAGTAACGAGAATTGCGCCCCGGTCCCCGGCGATACGCTCTCGACCCTGCCCTTCAGCGCGATCCCGTCGATGGCATCGACCTCGATCGAGACCGGCTGGCCCGGCCGCATCAGTGCAAGCTGCGTCTCCTTGAAATTGGCCGTGATATACATTCGGTCGAGCGGCACGATCGACATGAGCCGCGTTCCAGCCTGGACATATTGGCCGACCGTGACGGTCTTGTCGCCAATCCGGCCGGCGGTAGCCGCGCGGATCAGCGTCGCGCCGACGTCGACATCGGCCGCGTCGAGCTGCGCGCGCGCCGCCTGCCCCTGCGCGGTACCCTGTCGCACCTGGGACTGGATCGATGCCACGCGGCGCTGCTGCATCGTCAAAGCGGCCGCCTGCGCGCGCGCATCCTCAGCGGATTGACGCGCGGTCGCTTCGAGTTGAACCAATTGCTGCCGGCTCTCCGCACCCGACGCCGCAAGCGGCCGATACCGGGCGACCTCCCCAGCGTCATAGGCCGCCTTGGAGCGCGCCGCCGCCAATTGGGCGCGGGCCTGATCGATCGTCGCATATTGCTCGCGGATCTGCGCACGAGCGTTGTCCGCCTGAGCTGCAGCCACGGCGATCTGCGCTTTGGCCTGAGCTGCTTGCGCCTCTGAGCTGCGGGAATCGATGCGCGCGAGCGGCTGTCCGGCCGTCACATCCTGATGATCGCGCACCAGCACCTCGGCAACATAGCCTGCAACCCGCGGCGACACCGTTACCATGTCGGCCATAACCTGCGCGTCGTTGGTATCTTGCAGATATTTCCCGGTTGATTCGTACCGCACGTACCAGATGACCCCGACGACCAACACCGCCAGGCCCAGCACGGTCAGAATGATCTTCGCGCCCAGGCTCAGGCCTTTCTTCGCGCCTTCGTCGTCATGCTGCGCGCTCGCATCCTCGCCAAGCGTAGCGTCCGGCTCGCGGTGCGCGTCTTCATGCTCTGTCACGGTCTGCCTCGTCGCTGCTCCGGCCGGGCCGGATGCCGGTGTCGAGGGCTACTTAAGACATTTTCCGTAAGCGGACAAGATGTCCGTTTACGTCAGCGAGGACGGAGTCCGTCGAGCAGAAGGTCCAGCGCATCGTTCAGATTGCGTAACGCCACCGCCTCATCGTCAAAATCATGGTAAACATTGCTCACCATGCGAAGCGCGGTGCTCAGTTTCCATCCGTCCGTGTCGCTGCCCACATCGCCGCTCGCTCTCGCGCGATCCGCCAGTGGCGCCAACGCCTGCGCCAATCGATCACCCAATGCTCTGAAGGCCGCCATGTTCGCGGTATCGGCAACCAGATCCGCTGCGATACGGGCGTACAGGGACGTGCCGCGGGCGGTTACCAGCGCAACGTCTATCATCGATTTCCGCAGATCATGCCCAGCCGCCACGGTCTGCTGGATGCGTTCTATCTCCGACTCGAATATCGCCAGCGCAAGAGCTTCGCGGTCTTTAAAGTTACGATACAAAGTCCCCCGGCCGACTCCCGCTCGCGTGGCAACTTCGTCAAGCGGAACCTTATAGCCACGCTCGGTAAAGATCTCTGCCCCTGCAACGATCAGCGCGTCTCGCCGCACCTTCGCATCACGCCGCATCGAACGGCGAGCCTTGGCGACAGGAATGAGTCAACTTCGTCACTTCGAGCCTACCAAGATTGTCTCCTGCCATTTGCCACATTTATTCCAGAAATTGGGAACCATTGGTGGGCGCCGGTTTTATCACTCATCATATACCGGACACATTGTCCGGTTATGCGTCGATATCACAGGTCATCCATGGCTTCTGCAACTACCGATATGCAAAGTTCTTTGCCCGTGTCCATTGCCAGCAGCGTTGCCGCTGCGAGCGCGACGTTCGAGTCGTCGTTGATCGCAATCAGCCCGCGGTTACAGCGCTACGCCCGGTCGCTCGCACAGAATGCCGATGCGGCGGAAGATCTGGTGCAGGAGACGCTGCTGCGCGCATGGAAAGCGCGGGCGCAGTTCGTCCCGGACACAAGCCTGAGCGCATGGACCTTCACGATTATGCGCAACCTGTTTTTCTCCGCACGCCGTCGCGACCGATTCCATGGGCCATATGACGAAGTTTCGTCGCAAGCTATCATTGCCACCGGTAGCAACCAAGACAATGTAGTCGACCTTGCGAAAGTAACGGCGGCGATGGCATTATTACCGGAAGGGCAGCGGCAAGCACTCCATCTCGTCGCTATTGCCGGAATGACACCCGATGAGGCTGCCGACCGGATTGGGTCTCCAGTCGGGACGGTAAAAAGCAGGGTGTCGCGCGCCCGAACGAACCTGAAACTGCTATTGAGCCCTCAATCTTCGCGTTCGTCGGCGGTAGTCGGGAGATTACCTGTTATTGCGACCCAGCAGCGTATGGCCGTCAGAAAGAAGCGGAATTTTAAGGATCGCTCCTTGGTGATTGGTTAGGATTCTGCAGCGCCTCCGGTACCTTGCCGGGCAAAATTGGCACCTGAGTAGGGCCGGCGGATGGTTCCCAGATCTGCGAAGCGGGTTGCTGCCGTCTCCGGCATGCCCGTAGCATCGGCTCGCCCGTCGAATGAATAGAGCACGCCTGTCAATAGGAGCAAGGTGATGCGCATCATGCCCATCACCGGGTGGTGTCCTCGATGGTTCCAGCTGCTGCCAACCCTGTTGCGCCGCTGTCAAAGCGAGCACCCAGGCACCTCCGCACCGCGCCGCTCGCGCGTACGACCGTCACCACCGCTGCGGCGCCGCGAACGTAAAAGGGTGCGCTGAGCCTCGACTTCGCGGATACGCAGGTCCTGCACCATCTGAATGGTGAACGAACGGCGGCTTAGCCGATTCCACTGCTCCAAACCGGACAGTCCGCTTTCCACCAATCGCTGACACCTGCTCAGCATAAAACTCGTCAAGCTGACCCATTCCGCAATCGGATCCTATCGCGTCGAGCAGCTTGATGTTGGAGGACGCCAGTTTTCGCAGGCACCCCCTATTTTTGTTGGAAATCGTACCGTACGGAATGGAACATAATAAGAACGATATGAGTCGGCGTTATGGTTTTAGTCTTCCAGTCTCAGCCCCGATGTGAGCGCGGATGTGCTCGGTGTGAAACAACCTGCGCTATGCTCGCTGGCGCGCGTGACGATCGTCGTGACCGTCTTCAGGATCGGCTTGAGGAGCATCGTCGTCATCCGTCTGTTCGAACACGAGCGGCCCTTGAAGAAGCCCGAGCCCTCTGGGAAGCAGCTGTGCGAGTTCACGCGCGAGCGCTTCCTGCGGCAAGCCCTCCGAAGCCTTCAGAATTCCAAGAAACATCCGCTCCAGAGCGCGCGCGTCCGGCAACAGGACCTGCATGGTCGCGAACTGCGCGACGGGCTTGATACTGGCCTCGATAGTCGGCGCATTCGTTTCCTCGAAGCCGCCCAGCGCCAACACATCCCACTGGTCTATGCCATGAGGTGTCAAATGCTGCGCGAGCGACTTTGTCAGTTCGATCGGCAGATAAGCCTTCTTAAATTTTTTCGGGTCCTCGTAAAACGCGTACGTCGACGCGGGCATGCCTAGCAATTGCGCGAGTTTACGCACGCTTAGAGCTGGATCAGCAGCCTCGCGCAGTTTCTTGAGCCTGATAGCAGCGGGTTCCACGCGTGCTACGTCGCGAAAATTTCGCACGCTGTCTGTACGAAATAACCGTTGATATACTGTGCGACTTTATCGTACATAGCTATTCATGGTCATGGCTTCCAACCTCTTTGATCGATTTGACGGCGTCCGGCCGATGGCTGCTGCGCTCATTGAACGGTCGTCCACCGTTCAAAGCTCGAAAACCGCAGGACGTATTCCATCGACCAGGCAGCCGGAGGTTTTGGAAAAGGCCCGCGAACTCAGCATTCAGATCAGTGCCCTAGACGTTGTATTTCCGCTTAATGGGCTCTCAGACGTGCCTCGTTTAACTGACCTACCTCCTCCCTATGGCAAGGTCGATTGCCATCAGCGTTCGGTTTTGCAGCGACAAGGCGGCGCATGACCAAGCTCCGCACGCCCGATACGTTTCAGGACGCGATGACTAAGGTTCTCGCGCAGATCGGCCCGGCCGAAGCTGCGCGCGTCATCACCGCGCTCACTAAGCGCGACTATTCCGCGCGGACTATGCGCGAGTGGTCCGACCCCGACACGGGAACGCTGCCGACCCTCATGCAAGCGCTGGCGTTAGATACCGCCCATCGCCTTGCAGGCGGTGAGGATGCGCCGTTCCGCGACGCGTTTAGTCAGCAACTCGGGATTAAGATCCAGCAGCAGGAAGCCTGTCGCCTCGCGCTCGTGGCGGATTCGCTCGACTTCATCCACAAGGCAGGAGAACTGCACTCCGCCCTTTTTGCCGCCGCCCAGCCCAGTTCGTCCCCGCGCGATCATCATCATGCGCTGGTCAAGGCGCAGCAGGTTGACGGCGTTCTGCGCCGCATTCGTCGGCGCCTGCCAAATTTCCTTCGTCCCACCATGTCGACGGGGTCGGGCAATACCGGGGGGACCCATCAGTGACGAAGAGGAGAAGCTATACGCCGCGCATCCCGGCCATGGTGTGCCCGCACTGCCTGACGCGCTCGATCGCCTGTGACTCCTTTGAAATCGATCGGCTGCCGCGAGATGTCCGCTACATTTGCCAGAACGCCAAATGCGGTCACGTCATCGTGGCGCGGCTCTTCATCATCCGCATTGTGCGGCCGAGCATGATTCCGGAGCCGGCGATCCGCTTGCCATACGGCCAATGGCGCTCGAAGTCCGCTAACGACGACAATCACTTGCCGGCCAACGACGACCACCGCGTGCCGGCCAATGACGACCATCCGCCAGACGCGGCGGAAGTCGCTATCCCCCGGCTAATCCCCTGATCTGATTCCCGCGGCCGAGCTGCCGCGACCGTCCTGAACCATCCCTCCGCAGCTCCGGAAGATCCTGCTTTCGGTGCCGCCACCCTTTTGCCTGCAAGGATTGTCCCATGATCCATGTCACGATGCCCATCCTCCACGGCGTCTGCACTGGCCTATTCATAGGCGGCGGCGCGACCGCGCTCGGCGTCATCGTCGCAACGGTCGCGCCGGAATGGCAACGCATCTGTGGCCTCGCGCTCGGAGATGTCCCCGCCACCCCGCCGCTCTTGTCGAAACGCTTTCTACAAGAGCAGCGGCTGGCACACCCGCTCGATCACCCCGCAGCGGGTGGATCAGCATGATGACCCGCGCCGCGCCCACGCAAGTATGCCAACTCGGCCCACCGCCACGGTCAGCGACCTGTTCCCGAAAGCGGGAACAGGTCACGTTCCCGATCGCGGTGGTCCGGATGATGAGGCTCGATACCGCGGCCGGATTGCTCGGCAAGGGCAAGCTGGCCGACGAACTGTGCATCAGGGGCCCCACACTGAACTTCAAGATCAACGGGGACCGCGGCACGTCAGTCTCGAACATTAAGGACGCTGCTGCAGCGCGGGAGTCGCGCGGCGAACGGCTTCCCGCCCACGCCCGCAAGCTGCGCGAGGCGATCCAATGAACGCCCCCTCAATCGTCCGGCTCGACCAGAAACTCGCCCGCGCCGCCGAGCTTGGAAAGGGCATCCGGCTCGAATCCGCCGACCTCGATCTGCTCGGCAGCCTCGGTCTCTTCGACATGACGCACCGCGCTAAATCCGAATATCTGAAAGAACGAACACAATGTCGCGACGCACGCCGCCGGTCTATCAACGGGGCAAATACTGGCTCGCTCATGACGAACGAGCAGACGGAACCCGCCGCAGCCCGTATTTCTATGTCTGGTGGTACGATTCCGCCGCGCAACGTGAGCGAAGCTCGTCGACGCGTACGGTAGACGAAGCCACTGCGATCCTTGCGCTCGACACGCTCTACCTTGCCGACAAGGGCGAGGCGCCGGCCTTCTGCCACGCCTGCGGCCAATCGCTGGCGCAGGCGCAAACCTATCTCCTGACCGACGCTATCGCGGATTATAAAATCGAATGGGGCGACACGCGCGTGTCGGCGGACACGATCGCCGGACGGCTGGCGCACGTCGTTGGATTCCTAGATGCCGAGCAGGCGCTGGGCGCGGAAGGCCGGTTCGGTCACGCCACCAGCTGTGCGGCCGCCTGCTCGTCCGTGTTCGTCCACGCGTTCCGTGCCTGGTCGCGGTTGCAGCCGGTCGAATGGCGCAACGGCAAGGGCGAGGTCACGGTGTCACGCACCCGCTCGCCAGCCGCGACCGAGGCGTCGATCGCGCAGCTGATCGCGGTCCTGAACCACGCCGCCAACGCCGAGCCGCCGCGCTCGGACAAGCGCCCGATCTACAAGCCCCTTCCCGCCCGACAGGTGCAGCGCCAGCGCCGTACGCGAATCGGCGTCGAGGAAATCGCGAAGATGTTCGCCTATGCGGCCGAGCCCGATCGCCAGCGCGGCTCGCTCCATGCGTTTCTCGTAGCTTCGGTCTGCACCATCGCGCGGCCGGGCGCGGTTGTAGATATCAGCGTCGCTCCAGATCGCCAGCAATGGTGGCCGGACGCCGGGACGATCGATCTGAACCCACAGGGCCGCACGCAGAACAAGAAGCACCGCGCGCTCCTACCCGTTCTCCCGCTGCTAGATCGCTGGCTATTCGCCGAATACTCGACCTACATGGCACTCAAACCCGCCGAGCGATCGGGCCGCGGCTGGCTAGTGAACTATCACGGCCGCCCCGTGCAGGACGTCGACCGCGCCTGGGACACGATGCTGACGAAGCTCGACATGCCCACCGGCCGCGAATGGCGCCCTTATGTGCTGCGCCACAGCCTTGCGACGCTCGTCCGCAACCGCGGCGCTGAGAAATGGGATCTGGAGGGCTTCATGGGCCACCGCGCCGGAAGCCAGACCGAGGTATATGCGATCGGCGAATTTCCGAGCGTCGTCCGCGCTCTGGAGAGCATCATTTCGGAAATCGAAAAGCTCGCACCGGGTTCGATGCACCGGAACCCTACCGGAGCCGAAAAATCCTCAACCATGCGGGAGGACGTAAAAATGTAAGTATTTTCAACAACATGTCGATGGTGCCGCTTACAGGACTCGAACCTGTGACCCCCGCATTACGAATGCGATGCTCTACCAGCTGAGCTAAAGCGGCCCGACGACGGACGTATCCGGTCGAGGTCGCGGCGAATACCAAGGGATTTGCGGGCTGACAAGCGGTTTGCGTCTTTACCGGGCGTTTACCAAACGGCGTGCAAGAGCGTGGCTGAAAAACGGGGGCCCTTGGGCATGGATACGGTACGCGGCCTGGACAACGAACGCAGCGACGGTCCAGATGGTCCGGTCGCTCGCGGAGGATATGATGCAGGGAGTTCGGGGAGTTCGGGTTTCGGGAGTTCGGGTTCTGGGAGTTCCGATTTCGGAAGTTCGGATTTCGACGGCACGAACCACGCGACGCCCGGCGATGCGCGCCACCCAACCGATGCGGGCGTCAACGACGTGATGTTCGATCTCGGCGGCGACGAGCGGCGGATGCACGTGCGCGCGTACAACCACTGGGTGTCGCTGCTGAAGGACCGCCCCTACCCGTCGATCGCCGATCTCGAGCCCGAGACGATCACCGATTTCGGCCCGCACAGCGTGCTGCTCGATTTCAGTCGCGGCATGGGCGACCCCAGGATCGCGTATCTCGGGCGTGCGCTACGCGAAGAATGCGGGCTGGAGGGGCCGATCGCGACGATCGCGGACGTGCCAAGCCGCTCGCTGCTGTCGCGGCTGACCGACCATTATCTCCAGATCATCGCCAATCGCGCACCGATCGGTTTCGAGGCGGAATTCGTCAGCAGCCGGGGGCGGACGACGTTGTACCGCGGCATCCTGATGCCGTTCGCATCGGGCGGGGTGACGATCGACTTCATCTACGGCGTGATCAATTGGAAGGAACTCGCGGACGCCGATCTGCAGGCGGCGCTGTCGGCCGAACTGGATGCGGCGGTTCAGGGCACGCCCCGGAGCTCGGGTGCGGCCGCGCAGGTCTGGGCCGATGGTCCGAGCGGCGGGTTCGATATCATGCCGGCCGAGCCGACGCCCATGCCGGCGCTTGTCCTGGATGATCCCTTGCCGGCCGAGTATGTGCTCGCCGGTCCGCTCGGCGAGCAGCTGGCGATGGCGCGCGAGAGTGCGGCGCAGGTGCGGGCTGCCGAAGCACGCAGTCGTGCGGCGCTGCACCGGACGCTGGGTCGGGCGCATGATCTCGCGGTGTCGACCGAGCACGACGAGGGCGATTTCGCCACGCTGTTCGCCGCTGCCTGCCTGCCGGGCCAGACGGACGTCATGATGCAGATCGTCACGCTGGTCTTCGGCGTCAATTTCGAGGCGACCCGGCTGGCGACGTTCGCGGCGGTGCTGCGCCACGCGCAACGGCATCAGGTACCGGCAGGAGGTTTCGCAAGCTTTCTCGGCGGTTTCGAGGGCGATCTGGTCGCGATCGCAGCCGCCGAACACGCCGCATCTTAGGTGCGCCGCAGCATTCGCCTTCGCACCTGCCACAAGGGTTGAGATAGGCGGATAGCGGGCGCATAGGCCCTGACCTATGGCGAACCAATCGTTGAACACGCTCACCGAAACCCTCGCGGGCCGGCTGACCGAACGGGCCCTTCCGGGCGAACTGAGGGACTTCGGGGCGAGCGAGGTCGCGCAGGCTGCGGCGTTCGTCGCCGCGACCGCCGCGCACCGCGACGACGGTGCGCCGGCGATCGCGATCGAGCCGATCAGCGCGGATGACACGCGGCGGCGGATGCGCCTCGCGATCGTCAACGACGACATGCCGTTCCTGGTCGATTCGATCGCCGCGGCGATCGGCGCTCAGGACATCGCGGTCGATCGGATCATCCACCCCGTCGTCCGCACGACACGCGCGCCCGATGGCACGCTGCATGCGATCGACGCCGACGGCCAGGGTGCAGGTCGGCCCGAATCGATGATCTATCTGGAGATGGAGCGAGCGGACGCGCGTGATCGTCGCGGACTGATCGAAGACCTCACGGCCGTATTGGCCGACGTCCGTGCGGCGGTGAGCGACTGGCGTGCGATGCAAGCCGCGCTCGACGACGATATCGCCAAGCTGCCCGAGGGCGAAGGCGCTGCTCTGTTGCAGTGGTTCCTGGGCGGGCATCTGACGCTGCTCGGGCATCAGATCTGGCATCGTGACGGCAGCGGCCATGCCGCGCTGGGTATCGCGCGCAACGAACACCGCGTGCCGATCCTCGCCGAAGCGTCCCGCGCGCTGGCGATCGAATGGTTCGAGGCGGGCAACGACGCGCCGTTGTTGCTGAAGTCGAACTTGATTTCGACCGTCCACCGCGCCGTGCCGCTCGACCTCGTCGTCGTGCCGGTGATGGAGGGCGCGACGGTCGCCGGGCTGTCGATCTACAGCGGCCTGTGGACCAGCGCCGCGCTGGCCGCGATGCCGCGCGAAGTGCCGGTGTTGCGCACGCGCCTTGCGGCGATGAAGGCGAAGTTCGGGTTCGATCCGCGCGGGCATGCCGGCAAGGCGCTGACGCACGCGTTCACTGCGCTTCCGCACGATCTGGTCATCGCGTTCGCGCCCGATGCACTGGAGGATCTGGCGCTGACCGCGATGAGCATCGCGGATCGGCCGCGGCCGGCGCTCGTGCTGGTCGAATCGGCGCTCGGGCGTCATTTGTTCGGGTTCGTGTGGTTGCCGCGCGACGACGTCACCACCAGCCGCCGCGTCGCGATCGGCGACATGCTGGCGGAAGCGGCGAATGCCAGCGTGCTCAACTGGTCGATCGCGCTGGAGGACGGCGAGGTCGCAATGATCCGCTACACGCTCGACCTGCGCGGCGATGGCCGGATGCCCGACGTCGCGCCGCTCGCGCTCCGGTTGCAGCGGATGGTCCGCGGCTGGGTGTCGGACGTCGAGGCGGCTCTCGTCGAGACGTTGCCGCCGCCGCGCGCCGCGCGCCTCGCGCTCAAATGGGCCGCCGCGTTCCCGCAGAATTACCGCAACCTCAGCACGCCCGCCGAAGCCGCCGAGGATATCCAGCGCATCGCCGCGCTGGGCGACGCGGATGCGCGTGGCGTGCGTCTGGTTCCGGGTGAAGCCGGCGCCGACCCACAGCTTAAGATCTACAAGCTCGGCGGCGCGCTCCCCCTGTCGGACGCAGTTCCGGTGCTGGAGAATTTCGGCTTCCGCGTGATCGGCGAATTGCCGACGCGGTTGCGCGACGACAGCGTGCCGTTCGTGCATGATTTCGTGCTGGAGGCGAACGACGCCGCGCAGCAGAGCGACGCGCCCGTGCTCGAAGGCGCGATCGCGGCGGTGCTCGAGGGCGCGGCCGAGAACGATGCGTTCAATCGGCTGATCGTCGAACTCGGGATGCGTCCCGAGGCGATCGTGCTGTTCCGTGCGTGGTTCCGGTATCTGCGCCAGGCGGGGCTTCCTTATGGCCTGACCACCGTGGTCGACGCGCTGCGGCGTGCGCCGAAAGTTGCGGCGGCTCTGATCGCGCGCTTCACCGCGGTCCACCATCCGGAGCACCCGGGTAACGCGATTAAGGCAGACCAGGCGATCGAAGCCGGCCTTGATGCAGTCACCGCGATCGATGACGACCGCATCCTGCGTGCGTATCGTAACCTGATTGCGGCGACGCTACGCACCAACGCGTTCACGCCGGCCGCGTCGGAAGCGCTCGCGTTCAAACTCGACAGCCATCTGATCCCCGGCCTCCCAGCCCCCGTGCCGTGGCGCGAAGTCTGGGTCTATTCGCCCCGCGTCGAGGGCATCCACTTGCGCGCCGGCCCCGTTGCGCGTGGCGGCCTGCGCTGGTCCGATCGTCGCGACGATTTCCGCACCGAGATCCTCGGGCTGATGAAGGCGCAGCGCGTCAAGAACGCCGTCATCGTGCCGACCGGCGCGAAGGGTGGCTTCTATCCCAAGCAACTCCCTGCCCCGTCGAACCGCGACGCGTGGTTGGCCGAAGGCACCGAGAGCTACCGGATCTTCATCCGCACCTTGCTGTCGATCACCGACAACATCGTCGAGGGCAAGGTCGTGCATCCGGACGGCGTGACGATCCTCGACGGCGAGGACCCGTATTTCGTCGTCGCCGCCGACAAGGGCACCGCAACGTTCAGCGACGTGGCGAACGCGCTCGCGTTCGAACGCGGCTATTGGCTCGGCGACGCGTTCGCCTCCGGTGGCTCGGTCGGGTACGATCACAAGGCGATGGGGATCACCGCCAAGGGCGCATGGCTGAGCGTCCAGCGGCACTTCGCCGAACGCGGGCTCGACGTGCAGAGCGAGAGCATCACCGTTGTCGGCTGCGGCGACATGTCGGGCGACGTGTTCGGCAACGGCATGCTGTTGTCGAAGACGCTGAAGGTCATCGCGGCGTTCGATCACCGCCACATCTTCCTCGATCCCGATCCCGATCCGGCGACCAGCTGGGACGAGCGCAACCGGATGTTCGCGCTGCCGCGGTCGAGCTGGGCGGATTACGACGCCAGCCTGATCTCGAAGGGCGGCGGCGTGTTCGCGCGTACCGCCAAGGTCGTGAAGCTGTCGCCTGAGGTGCAGGCTGCACTCGGTGTAACCGCGAGCGAGATGGAGCCGGGCGCGCTGATCTCGGCGATCCTCAAGGCGCCGGCCGATCTGCTCTGGTTCGGCGGCATCGGCACCTATGTGAAGGCGGCATCGGAAGCGAACGTCGCGGTCGGCGATCCGGCGAACGACCGGTTGCGCGTCAACGCGGAGGATCTCCGCGTGATCGCAATCGGCGAAGGCGCGAACCTGGGCGTCACGCAGGCGGCGCGCATCGCGTTCTCGGCACGCGGGGGTCGGATCAACACCGACTTCATCGACAATTCGGCGGGCGTCGACTGCTCGGATAACGAGGTCAACATCAAGATCGCGCTCAACCGCGAGATGATTGAGGGCCGGCTGGAGTACGAGGACCGCAATACGCTGCTCGCCAGCATGACCGACGACGTCGCGCACTTGGTGCTGGAGGACAACCGCCTCCAGACGCTGGCGCTGTCGATCGCCGAGGCGGATGGCGCAGTCGCGATGCCGAGCTATGTCCGCGTGATCGAGATCTTCGAGGGCACCGGGCGGCTCGATCGTGCGGTCGAGGGGCTGGCGTCGAACGATATCCTGCTGCGTCGCGGCCAGGATGGCCTGGGGCTCACGCGGCCTGAGCTAGCGGTGCTGCTGGCGACCGCCAAGCTCGGGTTGCAGGATGCGATCGAGCACAGTGATGTCGCAAAGGACGACGCGCTCAAGCCCGACTTGCACGCTGCGTTCCCGGCGGCGATGCGCGAGCGGTTCGCGACGGCTATCGATGAGCATCGGCTGCGGCCCGAGATCGTCGCGACCAAGCTCGCCAACCGGATCGTCAACCGACTGGGCATCCTCTACCCGTTCGAACTGGCGGAAGAGGAAGGCGCGGCGATGGGCGATATCGCGGCGATGTTCGTCGTCACCGAACGCCTGTTCGACCTGCCGGCCTTGTGGGCGGAGATCGAAACCGCCGTAATGCCCGAGGCTGCGCGGATTGCATTGTTCGACGAGGTGGCGGTCGCGACCCGCTCGCAGATCGCCGACCTGTTGCGCGTGTCGGCGCCCGGCGCCGTGCCGGGCGAAGTCCTCGCGCGGCTGGCAAAGGGGATCACGCAGCTCGACAGCCAGACCGCGGCGTTGCTGCTCGAAGAGGCGAGCGCGCAGAGCAGCCGTATCGCGGCACAGCTCGAAGCGGTCGGTGCACCGGGCGATCTGGTGCGCAAGGTAGTGCGCCTTTTCGAGATGGACGGCGCGGTCGGGCTGGCGGATCTCGGCGAGCGGATGGCGCTCGACGAGGCGGTCCTCACGCGCGCGTTCACGCATCTCGGGCAGGCGCTCGGGCTCGACTGGGCGCAGGCAAACGCCGCGCGGATCAGCCCGACCGATCCGTGGGAGCGCCTGCTGATCGCAGGCTTGGCGCGCGATTTCCAGCAGCTACGGCTCGAATTCCTCGCGCGCCGCGGCGCGCAGGATCCGCAAGGTGCGGTGGACCAATGGCTAACCGCGAACGCAACACGCGTGGCACAGTTCAAGGCGGTAATCGACCGCGCGCGCCATGCGGCGGTGCCGAACGCGGCAATGCTCGCGCAGATCGCCGGTCAGGCACGGGTGCTGTTGGGACGCTAACCTAAACCCCTCTCCCCTGCGGGGAGAGTGAGGGGCCCGCGTGCTCTTGCGCGTGGGAGGGTGAGGGGCATGAGGCTCGGGACATAAATCTCAATCACCCCTCACCCTCCCGTCGCCAAGAGGCTCCTCCCTCCCTCTCCCCGAAGGGGCGAGGGAAAGCTTACGCTGCCCGCTTGGCCGCCAGTTCCGCCTTCCACCCACGCGCGCGCCACCACATGATCACCCCGGTCACCGCCAGCACCGCCGGCAATATTCCCCCGAGGAAGATGATCACCTGCCACAGCGCACCCATGTCGGTGCCGTCGTGGATCCGCCGGATCCACTGCGCCACGCCGCCCTGCGGCCGCGCGGGAGCAGCGGTCGCGCCGCCGGTGTCGTCGGCGATCTTCACCCCGACCGGCGTCGTCCCGCGCGCGAACGTCACCGTCCAGTCGGCGCTGAGATCGGTCGGCCACGCGACACTGCGCAGCGGCGCGCCACCCGCCAGCGCGCGCGCCTTGCCTATCGCCACGGCAAGCGGTTGCGCCGGCTTGGCCAGCGGTTTCGCGCGCATCATCGCGCCGCGATCGGGTCCACCTCTGGGCCGCGACGCCTCCCCCGTGATCTTCCCGAAGAATTGCGGGAACGAGATCCACGCGCCGGTCAGCGACAGCACGAACAACGGCAGCGCGATCCAGAACCCGAACAGATGATGCAGGTTGGTATCGACGTTGCGATGCCGCCGAAACCGCAGCCCGCGCGACCATTTGCCCACGGTCGGCCACCACAGCCAGAGCCCGGTGAAGCACGACACCATCATCGCCACACCGATCCAGCCGACGATCGATCGCCCGACGCCGGGCAGTTGTAGGCTTCCGTGGAGCACGTGGAGAAACCGCACGAGCCCGCCGTTCGACGGCGACACCTCCAGCACGCGCGCGGTCGGCGGATCGAGATAGACCATAGTCCGCTGCGGCGGTCCCGGTCGCTTGGTCGCAGTCCCGGCGGCGGCGGCAATGACGACCGGCCCGCCATCGTCGGGCATAGTCAGCTGTGCGATCCGCTCGCCGTGCGTCAGCCGGGTCGCCGCCGCCGCGACATAGGCGTCCGGGCCGAGCACCGTAGTTCCCGACACCGCATAGCGCGTCGGATCGACGATCCGGTCGAGCGCGTCATGCCACACCAGCGCCGCGCCGCTGAACGACAACGGAATGATCAGGATCGCGAGGATCAGCCCGATCCACTTGTGGACCTGAAACCACGCCCGCCGCATCGCCAAATTACTCATCGAATATCCCCCGTTCGTGGAGCGTGGCATGGCAGGCGTACGCAAGTCCATCCTTCCCCCCCCCCGTCATCCTGACGAAAGTCAGGACCCAGAGCCAAGCAGCGTAAGGCCCGTGATCCTGGGTCCTGACTTTCGTCAGGATGACGGACCGCGCTCAGACGTCCGCCCAGCGACGCAGCAGGTTATGGTACACCCCCGTCAACCGCACCGTCGCCGGATCGCCCTGCCCTTGTGCGGCTGCGACCGCCTGCACGCCCTGATCGAGATCGAACAGGATCCGTCGCGCGCCGTCGTCGCGCACCATCGACTGCAACCAGAAGAACGACGCGACCCGCACACCGCGCGTGACCGGCGCCACGCGGTGCAGGCTGGAGGCGGGATAGACCACCATGTGACCGGCGGCCAGCTTGACCGATTGCGGCCCGAATTGATCCTCGATCACGAGTTCGCCGCCGTCGTAGGTTTCGGGATCGGCAAGGAAGAGCGTGGCGGACAGGTCGCTGCGGATGCGAAAGTCGGAGCCGCGCTTGATCCGGATCGCAGTGTCGACGTGGAGCCCGAAATCCTGGCCGCCGGCATAGCGGTTGAACAGCGGCGGGAAGACCTTCAGCGGCAGCGCGGCGGCGACGAACAGCGCGGAGCGGCCGAGCGCGTCGAGAATCATGCCACCGGCCTCGCGCGCTCCGCTGGAGTCCTCGGGCAATTGCTCGTTGCGCTTGGCGAGCGCCGATTGTTGGCCGGAGGTCGCGTTGCCGTCAATCCATTCGGCCGCATCGATGATACGCCGAACCCGCGCCACTTCCGCCGGATCGAGCACATCGGGAACGGCGATCAGCATGCTGCCCCCTCGCGCAACGCGGCCACGCCGGAAGTCCGGAACGCTGAGATATCGCTCGACGCCAGCCACGCTTCGGCCTTGCCTAGAAACGCCGCGTTGCCCCGCGCGCCGGCTTGTTTCAACCAGACCAGCGCCGCGTCGACCTCCCCCGCAGCGCCAAGCATCCGCGCGTGATTGAAACACCCGCGAAAATCCCCGCCTCCCGCCGCCCGTGCATAGCATTCAGCGGCCCGCAGCAAATCGCGCTCGCACGCCCAGCCGTCTTCCGCAAAACTCCCGACGAAGTTGATCGCCTTCGCACTG
Organism: Sphingomonas sp. PP-F2F-G114-C0414; assembly: GCF_003688595.1. Classification (GTDB taxonomy): domain Bacteria; phylum Pseudomonadota; class Alphaproteobacteria; order Sphingomonadales; family Sphingomonadaceae; genus Sphingomonas. Next base: position 29,353 of record NZ_RCWT01000009.1, on the reverse strand, counting down.
GCGAGCCCCGAATCCATCGCCGCGACCGTCTTCAGCAACGCTAGCGCCGCCGGTTTGTCTTCGGCGACCCCCTCCCCCAGCGCGAGCAGCGTCGCGTAGTTATACATCGCCCAGTCCAGCCCGCGCTCGGCGGCAATCCGGTAGCATTCCGCTGCGCGCGCCCTGTCGACCGCCGTGCCCCAGCCGAGATCGTAGCAGCGCCCCACCATGTTGAGTGCCATCACATGATGCTGCGCCGCCGCCTTCACGAACCAGCCGAGCGCAGCTTTCCGGTCGGCGGCAACGCCAATCCCGTCGAGCAGCATCTGCCCATACACCGCCTGCGCCTCCGCCACGCCTGCATCCGCCGCCTCGCGCACGAACGCCGCGCGCTCCTCCGGGCTTCCGGAGAGGCGCGCGGCGATGGCGTCGGGCGTGAGGGTATCGATCGCCGTCATATCATCCTCAGAACCGCAGGTTCACCGTGCCGAAGATCGTGCGACCGGCCGCGAGCGTCGCATAGTGGCTGGCATAGGTCTGCGAGAAATAGGTCTTGTTCGTCAAATTCTGCGCATTGACGCTGAGGTCGACATTGTCGGTCAGCTTGTAGCTCGCGCGTGCATCGAAGCGCCAGTAGTCGGGCGTGCTGCGCGTCAGGACCTTGGTCGCCGGGTTGACCGACACGACGCCGGCGGCAGTCTGCGTCGCGGTGCGGTTGTCGGCATAGCCGCCGATCTGCTCGTCCATGTACAGAGCCGTGCCGCCGATCTGGAGCCGCTTGGTCACGGCGACGTTGGTGGTAGCGGTGAAGCTGTTCTTCGCGGTCTGCGGGACCTGCTTGCCGGTGTTGACCGACACGACGCCGATCGTCCGGGCCGGCTGGATGACGGTGGTGACGCCGTTCGCGGTGCGCGTGATCGCCGGCGCGGTCAGGATCGTCGAGCCGCCATCGATAATCTTCGGATCGAGATGCGTGAACCCGCCGAACACGGTCCAGCCTGGCAGGATCGTCCCGCTGACGTTGAATTCGACGCCACGGATACGGGTCTCGCCAATGAACGACGCGGTGTTCGAATCGTCGAGCACGCGCGCGTTCGAGATCTCGGTCTGGAACGCCGCAGCGCCAAGCTGGAGCTTCTCGCCGAACAGGCTGGCCTTCGCGCCGACCTCGTACGACTTGGTCTTCTGCGGCTTCAGCAGGCTGAGCGTCGCGACCGTGATCGCATTATCCTCGCGGCCTTCGCCGAGCAGGCTGTTGGGCGGCGTCGCGGCGGTCGCATAGCTTGCGTACAGGCTGGTCTCCGGCGTCGGCTTGAACACCAGGCCGGCCTGCCAGTTGAACAGGTTGTCGACGCGCTTGACCTTCGTTTGCGTCGCGCCCGGAAGGGTGATGGTGGATTCGAACCGATCGTAGCGCGCACCCAAATTCAGGATCAGCGCCGGCATCAGCGTGATCGAATCAAACGCGTAGACCGCCTTGGTATTGGCGTCGTTCTGGGTTTCAGCGGACGTCGCGCCCTTCACGATCGGGGTCGGCGTGGTCGACGTGTCGCTCGTGTAGTTGACCCACGGTGCGTTCGGATTGGGGTTGAACAGGCTCACGCAATAGGACCGCGCGATCGTCGCGGTGTTGCAGCGGGGCGAGATCGTCGATCCGTTGGCCGACACGAACGCGCCGCGCCGCGTCTTTTCCCACGAGATCTCGGTGCCGAGCGAGAAGCTGTGCTCGATCCCGCCGGTGTCGAACTTGCCGTACAGGTCGGTCTGGTCGACGATGCTCTCGCTATAGCCGTAGCGCGTATTGCCGCGGGTCCAGACATAGCCGCCATTGGTCACGTTCGCGCCGGTGTTGGTCGCGGTGGTGCCGTAGACGTTGCCCTGGCTGTCGTCGGGCAGCGTGAAGATGTAGCTCTGGTCGCTGTGCGTGTAGCGCGCGGTGTTGCGCAGCGTGATGCCGCCGAAATCATGCTCGACGCGGATCGTCGCCTGGTTGGTGTTGGCATCGCGGAAGTCGCGATTGGCCAAGCCGTAGAAGTTCTTGCGCGAGACGTAGCCGGTCTGGCCGCCTGCGGTCGTCACGGTGCCGAGCGCAGGAAGAGTCGAGATGTTGCCGGTGCCCGGATGATTGGCGATCGTGTAAAGATACGGGATGCCGCTGTCGGGCAGTTCGCTGCTCTCCATGTGGTAGAGGCTGGCGGTCAGCCGGGTCGGCGTACCGAGTCCGACCGCGAACGACGGTGCGATGCCCCAACGCTTCGCCCAGATCGCATCGCGCCCGGCGACGTCCTGATCGTGCCACATGCCTTCGATGCGGAACGCAGCGGTGTCGGAAATCTTGAGGTTCACGTCGCCGGTGATGCGCTTGTAGTCCGCCTCGCCGTAGCTTCCGCTGAGCGATCCAAAGTTCTCGAGCTGCGGCAGGCGCGACAGGATGTTGATCGTGCCGCCCGCCGAGCCGCGGCCGCCGAGCGTCGAATCCGAGCCACGAACGATCTGGACCGAATCGACCGCGAAGACTTCGCGTGTCTGCGATGCGAGATCGCGGACGCCGTCGACATAGATGCTCCCCTGGCTGTCGAAGCCGCGGATGAACGGGCGGTCGCCGATTGGGTTGCCACCCTCGGCCGCGCCGAAGGTGATGCCGGGCACGGTCCGCAGCGCATCTGCCAGGCTGTTCGACCCGGTCTGCTCGATCACGTCCTTTGGCAGGACGATCACCGAGCGCGGCGTGTTGACGAGTGGCGCGACCTGCTTGGGGCCGGAGTCGCGCTCGCGCTGACCGTTGACGAGGATTTCGTCGCGTTGCTGTGCGTCGGTCACCGGTGCCGCGGGTTTGTCGGCATCCGCCGCATAGGCCGGCGCGGTCGCGAAGGCGCCGACGCACGACAACGCGAGAAATGCTGGCACGGTGGACGAACGCTGCACGGATGCGCGCGGCGATGGTAGCGACATAGACAAACCCCTTTGCTCTTGAAGGGCTCGCTATTGAGACTCGTTCGCACTGTCAATGCTAATGCGAGTAGTTCTCAACCTAGATTATCGAACAGCCATGTTCTCAACGCACTAGCGAGGTTCGGTGGATCGTCCGCGACGATGCGGATCGCGTCGATTTCGGCGACGAGCGCGGACAGCGGCAAACCGAGACGCACCGCTACGGCCTCGAGCGCCTGCCAGAAGACGGGCTCGAGGCTGATCGAGGTCTGATGGCCGGCGATCGTGATCGAGCGCTTGACGGGGCCATGAAATCCGCCGGCTGGCGCAGCGATCACGCCGCCCGCCTGAGGATCACTCGGTATCGAACAGCGAGGCCAGCTGTTCGATGATCGTCCCGCCGAGCTGCTCGACGTCCATGATCGTCACGGCACGCGCGTAATAGCGGGTGACGTCGTGGCCGATGCCGATCGCGACCAGCTCGACCGGCGACTTGCTCTCGATCCAGCCGATCACCTGGCGCAGATGACGTTCCAAATACGAGCCGGAGTTCACCGACAGCGTCGAATCGTCGACCGGCGCGCCGTCGCTGATCACCATCAAGATGCGACGTTCCTCCGGCCGTGCGACTAGCCGCGCATGCGCCCACATCAGCGCCTCGCCGTCGATATTCTCCTTCAGCAACCCCTCGCGCATCATCAGGCCCAGCGAGTTGCGCGCGCGGCGCCACGGCTCGTCGGCGCGCTTATAGACGATGTGGCGGATGTCGTTGAGCCGACCCGGCTGCGGCGGACGCCCGGCCGCCAGCCACGTTTCGCGGCTCTGCCCGCCCTTCCAGGCGCGCGTCGTGAAGCCGAGAATCTCGGTCTTCACACCGCAGCGCTCCAGCGTGCGTGCGAGAATGTCCGCGCTGATCGCCGCGATCGAGATCGGGCGGCCGCGCATCGAGCCGGAATTGTCGATCAGCAGCGTCACGACGGTGTCACGGAAGTCGGTCTCCCGTTCGGCCTTGTAGCTCAGCGACAGCGTCGGGTTGACGATCACGCGTGCGAGGCGCGCCGCGTCGAGGATGCCTTCCTCCTGATCGAAATCCCACGACCGCGACTGCTGCGCCATCAACCGCCGCTGGAGCCGGTTGGCAAGCTTCGACACGGTCGATTGCAGGTGCACGAGCTGCTGATCGAGATAGCCACGGAGGCGTGCGAGTTCGTCGGCGTCGCAGAGCTCGGTGGCGGCGATCACCTCGTCGAACTGCGTCGTCCACGGCTTGTAGTCGAACGCGCCGCCCATGTCCGCGAAGGGACGGTTCGGGCGAACCGGCTGCATGCCTTCCTCGCCATCGTCGCCCGGCTCGCCGTCGATGTCGTCCATCGACTCGTCGCTCTGCTCCTGGCCGTCGCTTTCCTCGTTCTGCTGCTCGGACTGTTCGCCGCGCGCTTCGACTTCGCCCTGGCCGTCCTCGCCCTGGTCGTCGCCTTCGTCGCCCTCGTCCTGCTGCTGCTCGTCGGTGCCCTCGTCCTCGGAGCCGCCTTCGTCGCTCTCCTCGGGGACCTGATCGCCCTCGACCAGTTCGAGCTCTTGCAACATTTTCCGCGCAAGGCCCTGGAACGCCTTCTGGTCGTCGAGCGCATAGGCCAGCGCGTCGAGATCGGTCCTGCTCTCGATCCACTCACGCACCAGCGCGAGACCGGGCGCGGCGATCGCGGGCGATTCCAGTCCGGTCAGCCGCTCGCGGACCATGAGGCCGAGCGCGGTGGACAGCGGCACTTCGTCGCGATTGCGCGCGCGCGTGATGGGATCCGCCCGCAGCCGCACGTCGAGTGCGCGGTCGAGGTTCTCGGTGATGCCGGCATAGCCACGCGAGCCGAGCGCTTCGACACGTGCAGTCTCGACGGAATCGAACACCGCACGCGCAACCGCATCAATCGGCGCTGCACGATTATGCAGCGCGATGTCGTGATGCTTCAACCTCAGCGCGAATCCGTCCGCGAACCCACGCGCCTCCGCGACCTGCTCCAACGGCAGGGCACGTGCGGGCATCGGCACCTTAATGTGCTTACCCGACTGCGTCGGTGCATCCGCGGTGAAGGCGAGTTCGACCTCCGGCTCCTCCGCAATCGCACGCGCGGTACCGGCGAGCACCGCCTTGAAGCGGTCGAGTGGGGTTTCGTTGGCCATTACCAGAGTACCTTGCAGCCGAACTTGGCGATTTCAGGGTCCCGCGTGAGGACGGTCAAATTCTCGATCATCGCCTGGGCCGCGATCATCCGATCGAACGGATCACGATGCGCTCCAGTCAGAAACCCCGCCTTGAGCGCATGATCGTCCGTGATCATGAGAGCTTCGAACGCATTGGTGCGCATGAGAGGCCCGTATTCGCGCGAAAAATTGGCAATCGCTGTCAGCTTGCCCGACTGCGTCTTTATGGCGATTTCCCAGACGCTTGCCACGCTGACCGAGATCCGTGCCGCACCCTCTCCCAGGATTTCGCGGGCATCGTGGCCAAGACGATCGGGCTCGGTCCACCACCATAACAACGTGTGCGTATCGAGAAGAAACCCGCTCACCGACCGTATTTCTCAAGACGATTGCCCTCGAAGAGTTCGAGTTCGTCCTCGGGCATTGGGTCGAAGAACACCGAATCAGGAATTGATCCCGTCACAGTCAGGCCCCCAGGCGTACGCTTGCGCCTCATGGCAGGCTCGAGCGGCATCATCCGCGCGTAGGGGATGCCAGCCTTGGCAAGAATGATTTCTTCGCCCGCGTGCGCACGCTCGATCAGTTTCGACAGATTGGTCTTCGCATCATGGACGTTGAACGTCTTCTGTGGATCGGCTTCACCCATGATCGCCTCCCTGGGGTGGACTAAATAGCTTAGTCCACCCTGATCTTCAAGCCTTGCCCACCACGCTCTCGGGGAGATCCTTGCCGAACACGCGCTGGTAATATTCGGCGACCAGCGGCCGCTCCGCCTCGTCGCACTTGTTGAGGAACGACAGGCGGAACGCGAAGCCGACGTCGCCGAAGATCAGCGCGTTCTGGGCCCAGGTGATCACCGTGCGCGGGCTCATCACGGTCGAGATGTCGCCGTTGACGAAGCCCTTGCGAGTCATGTCGGCGACGCGGACCATGTTCTCGACGGTCTTCTTGCCCTCGGGCTTGTCGTATTCGCCGGACTTGGCGAGAACGATCTGCGCCTCGACCTTGGCGGGCAAATAGTTGAGCGTGACGACGATGTTCCAGCGGTCCATCTGGCCCTGGTTGATCTGCTGCGTGCCGTGATACAGCCCGCTCGTATCGCCGAGGCCGACAGTGTTGGCAGTCGCGAACAGGCGGAACCACGGGTTCGGGCGGATCACGCGGTTCTGGTCGAGCAGCGTCAGCTTGCCCTCGGTTTCCAGCACGCGCTGGATCACGAACATCACGTCGGGGCGGCCGGCGTCGTATTCGTCGAAAACGAGCGCGGTCGGCGTCTGCAGCGCCCAGGGGAGCAGGCCTTCGCGGAATTCGGTGATCTGCTGGCCGTCCTTCAGCACGATCGCGTCGCGCCCGATCAGGTCGATGCGGCTGATATGCGCGTCGAGGTTGATGCGGATGCACGGCCATTTGAGGCGCGCAGCGACCTGCTCGATATGCGTCGACTTGCCGGTGCCGTGATAGCCCTGGACCATCACGCGACGGTTATGCGCAAACCCCGCCAGCACGGCGAGCGTGGTGTCGGCATCGAAGACGTACGCCGGATCGAGATCGGGGACGCGCTCGTCGGCTTCGGAAAACGCCGGCACTTCCATGTCGGAATCGATCCCGAACATCTCGCGCACCTTCACCATGCGGTCGGGTGCGTCGAGGATCGTGGTCTCGCGGCTATCTGGCTGGGTATTCGGGATATCGGTCATGTTGGCCTCGTGTTCCCGGTAGCTCTAGGCCAAGCGCGGGCAATTACTCAACCGCCGCTGTACGATTGGTCGGGCGATTGACTGGAAGAGTTAGACGAACCGCTCGCCAGCCGTGCGGTTCCGGCGGGGGCGTCGTGAAATATCGATCAGAGTAAGTATGGATCACATTCCCGCTTCGTCAGGCAAAAGCGGTGGCCCCCTTCAGGTGCTGGTAGGCCGCGATCACCTTCTGCAATTCTGCTTCATGCGCGCGGTCGCCGCCGTTGCGATCCGGGTGATAGCGGCGGACGAGTTCGCTGTAGCGTTTGCGCAAGGCCGTCCGGTCGGTGTCCGTGCCGAGCCCGAGCACGCGCAACGATCGCCGTTCGCCATCCGACAGCACGCGGCCGTCCTTGCGCGCCGCCGCCATCCGCTCGCCGAACCGCGCACCGATCGCGTCGATCGGATCGGCGAAGTCCGCCCATTTCGGCGGGGTGTCGCCGCCGCCATGCGCGAACGCACGCGTTTCGCGTTCCCAGCCCGCCATCGGCCGCTGCGCATAGTGGATCTCGTCCGCGGTCATCCCGTCGAAGAAATTATAGCCGGAATTGAACGCGCGGACATGCTCGAGGCAGAACCAGCGGAACCGCGGCGGGCCGCCGTCGCTCGGCCCCTCGAGCGGCGGCGCGCGAAATTCCCCGGGTTCCTCGCAGTCGCGCCACATGCAGACGCGCCCCGTCCCTTCCACGCGGCCGTGAAACCGTGGGCTGGGTCGCTCCTTGCGATTGTTCTGACCGTCTTCGCTCACCGGCTCCCCGCGCTTTCCGAAACGGGCTATATAGGGAGCATGACAGACCTCGCCACCGGCTCCATACAGGACCAGATCACCGCCCGCCTTACCGCGACACTCGCCCCGACGCAGCTGACAGTCGTCAACGAGAGCGGCCTCCACGCCGGTCACATGGGCGACGACGGCACCGGCGAAACGCATTTCCGCGTCGAGGTGGAAACGCCGCGTTTCGAAGGCCTTAACCGCGTCGCGCGCCAGCGGCTCGTGAACCAAGCGCTCGCCGATCTGTTGAGTACGCAGATTCATGCGCTCGCCATCAAGGCCCGCGCGCCGGGAGAGTGATCGATGTCCTACAAGCTCTGGTATTGGCCGTCGTTGCAGGGCCGCGGCGAGTTCGTCCGGCTCGCGCTCGAGGGCGCCGAGATCGCGTATGAGGATTGCGCGCGGACGGTCGGCGAAGAGGGGCTGCTCGCGAACCTCAACGATCGCACCGGCCGCACGCCGTTCGCGCCGCCCTATCTGGAGCTCGACGGCCTGGTGATCGCGCAGGTCGCCAACATCCTGATGTATCTCGGCGAACGTCACGGCCTCGCGCCGTCGAACATGGCGGACCGGCTGTGGCTCAACCAGCTCCAGCTGACGATCGCCGACCTCGTCGCGGAGGTGCACAACGTCCATCATCCGGTCGCGATGATGGACTATTACGACGACCAGAAGCCCGAGGCCGCGCGTGCGGCGAAGCAGTTCCGCGAGGCGCGGATGCCGAAGTATCTCGGCCATTTCGAGGATGCGGCGCAAGCCAATACCGGCGACTGGCTGATCGATCACAAATGGAGCTATGCCGATACGTCGCTGTTCCAGGTGATCGAGGGGCTGCGGTACATGTTCCCGCAGCGGATGAAGACGCTCGAACCCGACTATCCGAACCTGATCCGCATCCACGACCAGGTCGCTGATCTGGGCGGCATCAAGGCGTATCTAAAAAGCGACCGGCGCGTTGCCTTCAACACCGACGGCATCTTCCGCGCGTATCCGGAACTCGATGCGGCATGAGTCACCTTCGATCCTCCCCCGCCAGGGGGAGGTGGATCGCGCAGCGAGACGGAGGGGGCGGTAAGCGATGACCGCTGCTCCGTGTCCTCCCCCTCCGTCGCCTTCGGCACCACCTCCCCCTGGCGGGGGAGGATCGAAGCGCACCCCACGCCCGGCCGCACGTATCCTGCTCGTCGATGGCCAGGATCGCGTGCTGATGTTCCGCTTCACCCCCGCCGATCGCCCCCCGCTCTGGTGCACGCCGGGCGGCGCAGTCGATCCGGGCGAGAGCTATGCCGCCGCCGCGCGCCGCGAACTCTGGGAGGAAGTCGGCCTCGACATCGACTGCGGTCCCGAAGTCGCACGACGCGTCGTCGACTTCCGAACCTTCGAAGGCACAGAGGTCACCGCGGACGAACGCTATTTCCGGATCGACGTCGACAGCTGCGAGGTAAAGGCGGGCGATCTCACCGAACAGGAGAAGCAACTGCTCGTCGGTCACCGCTGGTTTTCCCGAAACGACATCGTCGCGCATGACGAAACGCTCTATCCAGCAGACCTGGTCGAACTGCTCGACGCCACGGAACCTGCCAAGGGATAACGCCATGCTCGATGATTTCGTCCTCCAGACCATCCTGCCGTCGACGCACGATCTCGGCGGGTTCAAGGTCCACCGCACGCTGCCGAACAAGGAGCGGACGATGGTCGGCCCGTTCCTGTTCTTCGACCAGATGGGCCCGGCGCATCTCGAAATCGGCCAAGGCATCGACGTGCGCCCGCACCCGCATATCAACCTGTCGACCGTCACCTATCTGTTCGACGGCGCGATCGACCACCGCGATTCGCTCGGCACGCAGGCGCGGATCGAGCCGGGCGCGGTCAACCTGATGACCGCGGGCCACGGCATCGTCCATTCCGAACGCTCGCCCGGCGACGAGCGGGCCGAGGGGCCGAACCTGTCGGGTATCCAGACTTGGTTGGCGATGCCCGAGGCGGTCGAGGAGATCGACCCGGCGTTCGAGCACGTCACCAAGGCGCAGCTGCCAACGATCGAGGCGCACGGCGCACACTCGCGGATCATCATGGGGAGCCTGTGGGGCCAGACCGCGCCGACGACGACCTATTCGGGGACGATCTATGCCGACATCGCGCTCGATCCGGGCGCGAGCGTGCCGATCGACGCGGCCGCCGAGGAGCGCGCGATCTACCTTGCAATGGGTGAGGCGACGCTGGAGGGTGTGAAACTGGAGCCGCAGGTGCTGTACGTGCTCAGGCCCGGTATCTCCGCGACGCTGCGGTCCGCCCACGGCGGCCGCGCGATGCTGTGTGGCGGCGACGCGTTTACGACGCCGCGCCACGTCTGGTGGAACTTCGTCAGCTCGAACCGGGATCGTATCGAGCAGGCGAAGCGCGACTGGAATGCGGGCAACTTCCCGAAAGTGCCCGGCGACGAAAAGGAATGGATCGAGATCCCCGCGATCCCGAAGACTGTCAGCTATCCGTAACTCCTCCCCTCCCGCATGCGGGAGGGGGTAGGGGTGGGCACGCGCTATCGCCGCCCGCTCCATGTGAAACTGGCCGCGAGCCCACCCCCGGCCCCTCCCGCATGCGGGAGGGGAGAACGCACCTTCTGCTCTCCTCCCGCTTGCGGGAGGCGTCGGGGGAGGGCATGATCCAAGGGCAGCGCGAACGGGCAGGCCCTCCCCTAACCCCTCCCGCCAGCGGGAGGGGAATGATGTCGGACCTGCAACGCATCGCGTTATCTACCGGAATCGAACTCGACGTTGCGATCAGCGGCGACCTGGCGAACCCGCCCGTCATCCTGCTCCACGGCTTCCCCGAATCGCACCGCACCTGGCGCGACATCGCCCCCGACCTTGCCCGCGACTATTACGTGATCGCCCCCGACCAGCGCGGGTTCGCACGCTCCTCCAAACCCGAGGGCGTCGACAGCTACAGCCCCGACAAGATCGTTGCCGACCTGATCGCGCTCGCCGATCACCTGAAGATCGACCGCTTCACGCTGGTCGGCCACGACTGGGGCGGCGCGGTCGCCTGGATGGCCGCGCTGCGCCACCCCGAGCGCGTCGCGAAGCTGGTGATCATCAACGCCCCCCACCCGCTCGTCTTCCAGCGGACCATGTTCGACGACCTCGAACAGCGCGCCGCCAGCCAGTATATCCGCGCCTTCCGCAACCCCGATCTCGAAAAGCATATCGCCGCGATCGGCCTCGAAACCTTCTTCGACACCAGTTTCGCAAAGCACGCCGACCTCGCCGCGATGGCCGAGGACAAGGCCGCCTATCTCGACGAATGGGGCCAGCCCGGCGCGATCACCGCGATGCTAAACTGGTACCGCGCCAGCGCGATCGTCGTCCCCGCAATGGACGAAACGCCGCCCCGCCCCGCGTTCCTCGATGCGCCGTTTCCGCCGACCACCATGCCGGTGCTGGTGATCTGGGGAATGCAGGACAGCGCTTTGCTGCCGAGCCAGCTCGACCTCGCCGAGTATGTACCCGACCTCACGATCGAGACGATCGACGCAGGCCATTTCGTGCCCTGGCAAAAGCCCGATGCGGTGATCACCGCCATGCGCCGCTGGGGTATCTGACACGACCACCACTCAGCAATGTACGTACCGCTGCCCTACATTGAACCACCCCGGCGAAGGCCGGGCCCAATCCGGTAACGGCCGAAATTTGGAACGGCGCTGCGTTACTGCAAAGGCTCCAATGGACCCCGGCCTTCGCCGGGATGGTCTGACTGTTAGTAGGGCAGGGAACACAGAATCGGGCATGCGCCACCTGTCTGAATCCTGACGACCGCATTCTGCGATCGTTCAGCGCGACGGGCGCAAAACCCTGTCCATGCCGTCGATTCGGCGTCGAACATAGGAGAGCAGTCATGCGCAAGATGATCCTCGCGGCCGTCGCCGCCGCCACCCTCGTCCCAACCGTCGCCACCGCGCAGAGCTACGGCGAAGTCCGCCGCGACCAGCGCGAGATCCGCGAAAGCCAGCGCGACCTCCAGCGCGCGCGCCGCTACGGCGACCGCCACGACGTCCGCGAAGCCCGCCAGGAACTGCGCGAAGACCGCCGCGAAGCACGCGAAGACTGGCGCGACTATCGCCGCACGCACGGCGACCTCTACCGCCGTCCGGCCTATGCCGGCCCGCGCGGCTATCGCTACCGCCCGGTCAACGTCGGCTACCGATTCGCGCCGGAATATTACGGTCGCAACTACTGGATCAACGACTATCAAACGTATCGCCTGTCGCGCCCGGCGTACGGCTATCAGCGCTGGGTCCGCTACGGCCGCGACGTCGTCCTGGTCGACACGCGCTCGGGCCAGGTGGTCCAGGTCAACAACGGCTTCTTCTACTAAGCCGGACGGGCCCCTCCGTCACCCCGGACGTGTTCCGGGGTCCACCGGTCCGCAAACTCGAAGCAATCGATGCGCGGAACGGTGGATGCCGGAACGAGGCTCTCCTGAGCTTGTCGAAGGGTCCGGCATGACGGGGGGACCTCAATCCTTCTCGTACGCGCCACGCCGCATGACGTAGTCGCGCGTCTCGTACGGCAGCGCCAATCCTTCGACCCACGCGCCATGTGCATGAGTTAGCGCGACCAGTTCCATCGCCCGCTCTCCCGGCCAGCCGCGGACGCGCACCTCATGCCGGTGCAGATCACGATTCGGCTCCATCATTACCCAGCCAAGCGGTCGCTCCACTGTCGCCCGCGCACCCGCCGCCTCCATCGCGCCCCGGATCCGCTCGCGCGAAGCCGCCGGCAGATACTGCCACACCACCGAATGCATCAGCACGCGCGTCACTCCCTCGGGCTGCGGCTCGGCCAATTGCGCCTCGACCCAGTCGGCCGCATCGCCCCTCACGAGATCGACGCCACCCGCGCGCATCATCGCTATCGCCGCCGCCAACCGCGCCTGCCGCTCGACCGCATCGACCCAGACATACGCCTCCAGCCGTGCCGCAGCGTCCGGATCGGCGACGTCCACCGGGTGGATATCGACGCCGCGGGTCGACCCGATCTCGACGGGCGCGTTCGGCGGCGGCGGCCCGCGCCATTTAGGACGGATCGTCACCGGCGATGTATCCGGCCCGACATTCACGCCGCCGAGATCGAACCGATAGCGATCGATCAGCAGGTTCAGCCCCGCACTCGATCCTATCTCGAGCACCTCGAACCGCGGCCCGTATCGCTCGGCCAAATGGAGGATCCCGGTCATCATTCCCGCGGACCGCGCCGCCTCGTTGGTCTGTGGCGGCCCATCGAGCCACGGCAGCAACGCCGCATCCTGCGCGACCAGCGTCGCCCGCAAAGCAGCCGCCACGCGTACCGGATCGGTCTCCGCCCCGGCAAACACGGCAGAAAGCGCCGGATCGACGCCCGCGCGGTGCAGCGCATGCAATCCGCCGACCAGCCGCAACGCCAGCGCATCCGCGACAGGCTCGCCCGACCAGTCGAGCACACGCCGCCCCGTCTCGCTCTTGCGATCCACCGCGGTCGCCAACGCAGTGCAGACCCGCGCCGTAATCGGCGCGTCCATCGCGGTGCAATAGCCCGCCTGGATATCGAACGCCGCACGGTTAGCCGGTTCATTTGCCATGTGCAGGTTGTTGCACCCGCCAAGCCCCCCCCGTAAAGCCCGGCGCGTGCCAGATTCCCAGATCATCATCGCCGTCCCCAAGGGACGCATCCTCGCCGAGGCCCTGCCGTTGCTCGCACGCGCCGGGGTGCATCCCGAAGCGTCGTTCTCGGATGAGAACTCGCGCGCGCTCCGGTTCGCGACCAACGATCCGGCGATCTCGCTGATCCGGGTGCGCGCGTTCGACGTCGCCACTTTCGTTGCGCACGGGGCTGCGCAACTCGGCATCGTCGGGTCGGACGTGATCGCCGAGTTCGGCTATTCGGAGCTTTACGCGCCGGTCGACCTCGGCATCGGCCATTGCCGGCTGTCGGTCGCCGAGCCCGCCGAGATGGCGGCGCAGGACGACCCGCGCGGCTGGAGTCACGTCCGTGTCGCGACCAAATACCCGCATGTGACGGCGGCGCATTTCGCGAGCCGCGGCGTCCAGGCGGAGTGCGTGAAGCTCAACGGTGCGATGGAACTGGCGCCCACGCTCGGTCTCGCACCGCGCATCGTCGACCTCGTATCGTCCGGCCGCACGCTGCTGGAAAACGGCCTAGTCGAGGTCGAGACGATCATGGAAGTCACCAGCCGCCTCGTGGTTAACCGCGCCGCGATGAAGACGCGCAGCCGGGTGGTGCCGCTGGTCGAGGCATTCCGTCGCGCAGTCGAAGCGCAGGAGATCGCAGCATGACTGCCCTCATCTGCTCCACTTCCCGCAAGCGGGAAGGGGCTGGGGGTTGGGCTCGTGCTTTCCTCCAGCGTAACGCCAGTGGTGAGCGCGTGCCCACCCCCAACCCCTCCCGCATGCGGGAGGGGGGCAAGTGATCCGCCTCAACACCTCGGATGCAGACTTCGCGACTCGCTTCACCGCGCTGGTCGAAGACCGCCGCGAGTCCGACGCAGGCGTGACGCAGGACGTCGCCGCAATCATCGCCTCGGTCCGCCGCGACGGTGAAACCGCAATCCGCGACCTCACGCAGAAGCACGACCGCCACGACCTCGAAACTACCGGCTGGCAGATCGACGCCGCCGACTGCAAGGCCGCGTTCGATGCACTCGACCCGGACCTGCGCACCGCGCTCGAACTCGCCGCCGCCCGCATCCGCGCGTACCACGAGAAACAGCGCCCCCTCGACAGCGACTCGGTCGACTCCGCAGGTGTGAGGCTCGGCGCGCGCTGGCTCCCCGTTGACACCGCTGGCATCTACGTCCCCGGTGGACGCGCCGCCTACCCCTCTTCGCTGCTGATGAACGCGATCCCCGCCAAGGTCGCGGGCGTCGGCCGCCTTGCGATGGTCACGCCGACCCCCGACGGCCAGATCAACCCGCTGGTCCTCGCCGCCGCGCATCTCGCGGGCGTCGACGAAGTGTGGCGCGTCGGTGGCGCACAAGCCGTCGCCGCGCTCGCGTATGGCGCAGGCCGGATCGAGCCGGTCGACGTCATCACCGGCCCCGGCAACGCGTGGGTCGCGGAAGCCAAGCGCCAAGTCTACGGCGTCGTCGGCATCGACATGGTCGCGGGCCCTTCCGAGATCGTCGTCGTCGCGGACGCGCTCAACGACCCCGAATGGACCGCCGCCGACCTGCTCAGCCAGGCCGAGCACGACGTGACCACGCAGTCGATCCTGTTCACTGACGATGCAGCGTTCGCCGACAAGGTGACGGACGCCGTGGACCGACAGTTGCGCGACCTCGCCACCGAAGCCGTTGCGCGCGTTGCTTGGGACACCAACGGCGCGATCGTTGTCGTCGACACATTGGCGGATGCGATCCCGCTGGTTGACCGCCTCGCCGCGGAGCATCTCCAGCTGGCGATCCCCGATCCGCAGGGCTTCTTCGACCGCATCCGCCACGCGGGCTCGGTCTTCCTCGGCCGCTACACCCCCGAGGCAATCGGCGATTACGTCGCCGGCCCGAACCACGTCCTCCCCACCGGCCGCCGGGCGCGATTTGCCAGCGGGCTGTCTGTGCTCGACTTTATGAAACGCACCAGTTTCCTGGCGTTGGACGAAGCAGCTCTGCGCGAACTCGGGCCTGCTACGGTTGCTTTGGCCAACGCAGAGGGCCTGCCGGCTCACGCAAAATCGGTGGCTTTGCGGTTACGGCTTAACAGTTAGATTTGTTCACGCGGAGGCGCGGAGACGCGGAGGTGTCGACCTAGCCGCGTAGCGGCCGTTCAATCATCGGCGGATGAAGAGATCGAAGCGGCTGCGCCGCACGCAACATCTCCGCGCCTCCGCGCCTCCGCGTGAACAACCCTTCTTCCCGTTCCGTCCGAAACGCAAAGGGCTGACACACAGCCCCCCCGCGCCTACAGGCAACCGCTTATGACTCGAACCGCCCCCCGCACCAAGGCGCGTGCCGCCGCTCGCCTCGCCGCCGTCCAGGCGACTTACCAGCACGAGATGGAGGGCACCGCGATGCCCGTCCTGCTCAACGAATTCCACCAGCACCGGCTCGGCGCGACGATCGAAGACGTCGAATATGCCGAAGCCGACGTCGATTTCTTCGACGACCTCGTGACCGGCGCCAACGCGCGCGCCGGTGAGATCGACGTGCTGATCGAGGGCAAGCTGGCCAAAGGCTGGACGCTTGCGCGGCTCGACAAGCCGATGAAGGCGATCGTCCGTGTCGGCACGTATGAACTGCTCGCGCGCAAGGACGTGCCGGTCGCGGCGGTGATCAGCGAATATGTAGACGTCGCGCATGCGTTCTACGACAAGCGCGAGTCCGGCTTCGTGAACGGGCTACTCGACGGTATCGCCAAGGAAGTGCGGGCCTGAACTCCCTCTCCCCTCCGGGGAGAGGGTCGGGGTGAGGGGCTGTACCGGGCGGTGCGCTGTGTGGCAGCCCCTCACCCCAGCCCTCTCCCCGGAGGGGAGAGGGAGCAGAGAGTGACCGAAGCCGAGTTTATTGCCGCACTCCGCCTGCTGCCGCTCCATCCGGCGGCGCGCGGCCTCAACGACGATACCGCGCTGATCGACGCAGGCCCGCTCGTCGTCACGACCGACACTCTGGTCGAAGGCGTGCACTTTCTCCCGACCGACCCCGCACAGGACGTCGCCTGGAAGCTGGTCGCCACCAACCTCTCTGATCTCGCGGCAAAGGGGGCCAGACCCGAGGGGGTCCTCCTCAACTATCCGCTCAGCGACGACGCATGGGACCGGGCGTTTCTCGAAGGGCTCGCCGACGTCCTGACCACCTTCGACACCAGGATCATCGGCGGCGACACCGTGACGCTCCCTCCGAATGCGCCGCGGGTCCTGACCCTCACCGCGTTCGGCAGCGACGCCGCGGCGCCCGCCCGAAACGGCGCACGCGACGGCGATGCGCTCTATGTAACGGGCACGATCGGCGACGCGGGCGCGGGGCTAGCCATCGCACTCGGCGCACAAGGCCCAGCCGAATTCCTTGCCGCATACCGGCGCCCCCAGCCACGGCTCGCCGACGGTCGCATACTTGCCCCGCAGGTCCATGCGATGATGGACGTATCCGACGGGCTGCTTATCGACGCATCCCGCATGGCCTCAGCCAGCGGCCTCGCCGTGAGCGTCAACCTCGCGCGCATCCCCATATCCGACGCCTATCGCACCTTCTCCGGCGACCGGCTCGCCGCCGCAACCGCCGGAGACGACTACCAACTCCTTTTTGCTGCACCGCAAGATTTCATCACCGACGCCACTCTAATCGGCGCGTTCTCAGTCGGCTCGGACCTCACTCTTCACGACTCGGGCACCCCCGTCCCGCTCCCGCCAAGTCTAGGCTACGAGCACCACCCCCGAGGATAACTTGCGCAATACCCCCGCACTGATAGGTTCGCTGCATCGGGACTCGGCAAAGTCGAGACCGGAGAGGACCTGACAAGAGGGATAGCGCCGTATGACGACCGTCTATTTGGCCATGATCTGCGGCGTCATCGCCGTCCTATATGGTTTCGTCACCAGTCGACAGGTGCTCGCCGCCTCCCCCGGCAACGCAAAGATGCAGGACATCGCCGCCGCCATTCAGGAAGGCGCGAAGGCCTATCTCGGGCGCCAGTACACCACGATCGCGATCGTCGGCGTCATCGTCGCGGCTATCCTCCTCTTCACGCTCGGCTTCACCTCCACGATCGGCTTCGTCATCGGCGCAGTGCTGTCGGGCGTCGCGGGCTATGTCGGCATGAACATCTCGGTCCGCGCCAACGTCCGCACCGCCGAGGCTGCGCGCACATCGCTGCAAGCCGGCCTGACGCTGGCGTTCCGATCGGGCGCGGTTACCGGCATGCTCGTGGCGGGTCTCGGCCTGCTCGCGATCAGTGCGTTCTTCTGGTACCTCACCGGTCCGGCAGGCCACGCGCCCAACGACCGGATCATCGTCGAGGCGCTCACCGCGCTCGCGTTCGGCGCCTCGCTGATCTCGATCTTCGCGCGATTGGGCGGCGGCATCTTCACAAAGGCGGCAGACGTCGGCGCGGATCTGGTCGGCAAGGTCGAGGCGGGTATCCCCGAGGACGACCCCCGCAACCCCGCCGTGATCGCGGACAATGTCGGCGATAACGTCGGCGACTGCGCCGGGATGGCCGCCGATCTGTTCGAAACCTACGTCGTCACCTTGGGCGTCACGATGATCTCGATCGCGCTGCTGATCCAGGCGAGCGGCGCCGAGCTTATGCGGCTGATGACTCTCCCGCTGCTCGTCGGCGGGGTGTGCATCGTCACCTCGATCATCGGTACGTACATGGTCCGGCTGGGCGGCGGCAGCATCATGGGGGCGCTCTACAAGGGCTTCTTCACCTCGACGATCCTGTCGATCCCGGCGATCTATCTCGCGACGCAATACGTGCTCGGCGACCTCCATCGCGTCATCGGCGGCGCGGGCTTCCTCGATCCGACGACGGACGACCTCACCACGCAGGCCGCCCCCTCGCTGACGCAGAACTTCACCGGCATGGACCTGTTCTGGTCGATGATGATCGGGCTCGTCGTCACCGGATTGATCGTGTGGATCACCGAATATTACACCGGCACCAACCACCGCCCGGTCCAATCGATCGCCAAGGCGTCCGAGACCGGCCACGGTACCAACGTCATCCAGGGCCTCGCGATCAGCCTCGAATCCACCGCGCTGCCGACGCTGGTGATCGTCGTCGCGGTGATCGTCGCGTACCAGCTGGCCGGGATCATCGGCATCGCCTTCGCCGCGACCGCGATGCTTGCCCAAGCCGGCATGGTCGTCGCGCTCGACGCCTACGGCCCTGTCACCGACAACGCCGGCGGGATCGCCGAGATGGCCGGCCTGCCCGACGATGTTCGCCAGCGCACCGACGCGCTCGACGCGGTCGGCAACACCACCAAGGCCGTCACCAAGGGATACGCGATCGGCTCGGCCGGACTTGCCGCGCTCGTCCTGTTCGGGGCGTACACGACCGACCTCGCAACGTACTTCCCCGACGTCACGGTCGATTTCAGCCTCAGCAACCCGTACGTCATCGTCGGGCTCCTGCTCGGCGCGCTGCTCCCGTATCTGTTCGGCGCATTCGGCATGACCGCCGTCGGTCGCGCGGCCGGCGCGGTCGTAGAGGAAGTCCGCGAGCAGTTTCGCAACAACCCCGGCATCATGCTCGGCACCAGCCGCCCCGACTACGCACGAACGGTCGATCTCGTCACCAAGGCGGCGATCCGCGAGATGATCGTCCCCTCGCTTCTCCCCGTCCTGAGCCCCCTCGCGGTGTATTTCATCATCACCACGGTCGCAGGCCAGGCCGCGGGCTTCGCCTCGCTCGGCGCGATGCTGCTGGGTGTGATCGTCTCCGGGCTGTTCGTCGCGATCTCGATGACAAGCGGCGGCGGCGCATGGGACAACGCCAAGAAATACATCGAGGACGGCCACCACGGCGGCAAGGGGTCCGATGCGCACAAGGCCGCGATCACCGGTGACACCGTGGGCGACCCGTACAAGGACACCGCAGGCCCCGCGGTCAACCCGATGATCAAGATCACCAATATCGTCGCGCTACTGTTGCTGGCAGCACTGGCCGGCGGCGGGGTGGGGTGATTACCTGATCGCTGAGCGGCTAGGTCATGTGGCCGCTCGGCGATCGTCTTTTGACGCCCCCGAAGTGACTATCGCTATTTCTGAAGAACAATTGCGTCGGATCCCCACAGTATATTTCTGCTGGATGCGAGGGTTCTACGGCAGGAAACTCCATAGCGGATCATATCCGCCGACTACGGATGCATCTCGCTTGGACGCGGCTGGAATTGTACCCGCATCTTCCAACAATGCGAAACCGCCCCGAAAATCACCTGTTCTATGGCGACAACCTCGCCGTCCTTCGCAAGGAGATCACCGACGAGAGCGTCGACCTGATCTATCTCGACCCGCCGTTCAATTCGAACGCCAACTACGGCATCCTTTTCAAGGAGCCCGACGGCAAATCCTCCAGCGCGCAGATCGAGGCGTTCGAGGATACCTGGCATTGGAACGAGACCGCGGAGGACGCCTTCGACCAGGTTGCCCGCAGCGGCAATACCAAGGCGTTCGACCTGTTGAACGCGATGCGCGGGTTTCTCGGCGACAACGACATGATGGCGTATCTGGCGATGATGGCGGTCCGCCTGCTCGAACTGCACCGCGTCTTGAAGCCGACCGGCAGCCTGTATCTCCACTGCGATCCGACCGCGAGTCATTACCTGAAGCTGCTGCTAGACGCGATCTTCGGCAAGCGGCATTTCCAGAACGAGATCGTCTGGAGCTATCGCCGTTGGCCATCGGTCTCGCACCGGTTCCAGCGGATGCACGATTGCCTGCTGTTCTACACCAAGAGCGAAAGCGGCAATCTGTTCAACACGCTCACCGTGCCGCCGTCGGCGAGTTCGCTGAAACGGTGGAAGGGATCGATGCAGAAGGTCACATTCACGGCCGACGGCGTGCGCAACCCGACCCGGGAATCGGGCACCTCGCTGGGTGTCGCCATGAACGACGTCTGGGAAATACCGATCATCGCTCCCGTCTCGAAGGAACGGCTCGGCTACCCGACGCAGAAGCCGGTGGCCCTACTGGAGCGCATCATTGCCGCCTCGTCGAACGAAGGCGACGTCGTGCTCGATCCGTTCTGCGGGTGCGGCACTGCGGTGCATGCCGCGGAGAAACTCAAGCGGCAATGGATCGGCATCGACGTCACGCATCTTGCCATATCGCTGATCGAGAAGCGGATGAAGGATGCGTTTCCCGCCGTCACCTTCACCGTCGAAGGCACGCCGAAGGACCTCGCCTCCGCCTGCAATCTCGCGCTACGCGACAAATACCAGTTCCAGTGGTGGGCGGTGTCGATGGTCGATGCGCTGCCGTTCGGCGGCAGGAAAAAGGGTGCGGACGGTGGGATCGACGGACTGATCTATTTCAACGATCATGACCCGGCATCGGGCAAGATGGTGACGCACCGCGCGATCGTATCGGTCAAGGGTGGGCTTAATCCGGACACCACGATGGTCGAGACGCTCGCCGCGACGATCGCGCGTGAGAAGGCGCCGATCGGCATCCTCATCATGAACGCCAAGCCGACGCGCGAGATGGAGCGCCGTGCCGCCGCGGTCGGCATCTACCGTGCCGGCGTTGACGAGACGTTTCCCAAACTCCAGATCCTGACGCTCGCCGATCTGTTCCAGGGCAAGCGCCCGCGCATCCCCAACGTCGACCGCGCCGCGTTCCGGCGCGCAGCACGCGAGGCCAACGCGTTTCAGCCGAGCCTGCTGTGACATTCCGCGTCCGTCGTCCTCGACCGGTGCTCTTGTCCAACGACGCTCGATGGCCGATATAGGGATCAAGCAAGCGGGTTCGGGCATCACGCCCGTATCCGCCTTCGGTCGTGCTTTCCTTTTTCGCGAACCTGCGGTAAGGGCGCTCGTCCCGAAATTCCCCCAATTCAGAGATTATATTTGGCCAAGGAAGAACTGCTCGAGATGCGCGGCCGCGTGGTGGAACTCCTCCCCAACGCGATGTTCCGGGTTCAGCTCGAAAACGATCACGAGATTCTCGGTCACACCGCCGGCAAGATGCGCAAGAACCGCATCCGCGTGCTGGTCGGCGACGAGGTGCTGTGCGAACTCACGCCGTACGATCTGACCAAGGGTCGCATCACCTACCGCTTCAAATAAGCCCGTGGGTGCCTAGGCGCCTGCCGCTTCTATAACGAGGCACCAATGCTGGTCCTGGCCTCTTCCTCGCCCCGCCGCCGCGATCTGCTCGCACGGCTCGGCGTCGTGCCGTCGCGCGTGGCATCCCCCGACATCGACGAGAGCCCGCGCAAGGCCGAACCGCCCCGCGCCTACGCGCTTCGTCTCGCAGTCGAGAAGGCAGGTGCCGTCGCGCGCGCCGAGGGTGAGATCGTCCTCGCCGGCGACACCACAATTGCGCTCGGCAGCCGCATCCTGCCCCCCGCCGACACGATCGAGATCCAGCGCGACCTGCTCGGCAAGCTGTCGGGTCGACGCCACCATTGCCTGTCCGCGGTCTGCGTGATCGACGCGACCGGCAAGGTGCGGACGCGGATCGCCGACACGATCGTCGCGTTCAAGCCGCTCTCGCCCGCCGAGATCGACGATTATCTCGCGTGCGGCGAAGGCCTCGGCAAGGCCGGCGGCTACGCGATCCAGGGCCGCGCCGAGGCATTCGTCCGTTTCCTGTCGGGCAGCCATTCGGGGGTGGTCGGCTTGCCACTGTTCGAAACGCGCGCGCTGTTGAAGACCGCGGGCGTCGCGCTTGCCTGATTCGGGGCCTGAATGGCTCTACGAAGCCGGTATCGGCGAAGCGCGCGCTGCGCTGGTGGACGATGATCAGATTGTCGAAGCCGCGATCGAACTCGACACTGACGCACTGAAGGTCGGCCTCATCGCTCCTGCGCGTCTCGTCGAACTGCTGCCGGGCCGTCGTGGTCGCGTCACGCTCGACGGCGGTGAGGCGCTGATCAACCACCTCCCCCCCGGCATCACGCAGGGCGCCAGCCTCACCGTCGAGATCGTTCGCGAGGCGCTGCCCGAAGCGGGCCGTGCGAAGCTCGCCAAGGCCGTCCCCAGCGACTTGCCGCCCTGCCCCGCCCCGACGCTGTACGAGCGCCTCATGGCGACCGGCCTGCCCGTCCTGAGCCCCCGCTCCCACGAAACCGATGCGCTGGAAGCGGCGGGCTGGTCCGAACTTCTCGACGAGGCTGTGAGCGGCGAGATCGTGTTCCCGCTCGGCGCGCTGCGCCTCTCACCGACGCCGGCGATGACGCTGTTCGACGTCGATGGCGCGCCGCCGCTGGACACGCTCGCAGTCGCCGCCGCGCATGCCGTGGCGCGCGCGATCCGCCGACACGGTATCGGCGGCTCGATCGGGATCGATTTCCCGACGATCGCCGGCAAGACGCAGCGCAACGCGGTCGCCGCCGCGATCGACGAAACGTTGCCGCAGCCGTTCGAACGGACCGCGATGAACGGCTTTGGGTTCCTCCAGATCGTCCGGCCAAGGCCCCGCGCGTCCATCCCCGAGATCCTCCGCGCCGATCCGGTCGGTGCAGCGACCCGCGCGGCGCTTCGCACGTTCGAACGCACGCCGCCGACCGCCTCACGTCGCCACACTTTGCCCGCAGCAGTCCACACGCGCCTAATGACGCGCGCGGATTGGATCGCGGAACTCGCACGCCGCACGGGCGTCGTCCACGAACTGGAGAGCGCCCGATGATGCCCACCTCCCCCACCGTCAAATGCCCGATCTGCGACCAGCCCGCAGTTGCCGAGTACAAGCCGTTCTGCTCGAGCCGCCACCGCGACCGCGACCTGTTGCAGTGGCTTGGCGAAGGCTATCGCATTCCCGGCCGATCAATTGCGCAAACGGGGCTGGACAGCGCCGAAGACCCCGACTAAACGCGCCCTTCCGATCGCAAGGTCGGACGCTTCTCCGGTCCCAGACCGGACGTGCCCGGATAGCTCAGTTGGTAGAGCATGCGACTGAAAATCGCAGTGTCGGCGGTTCGACCCCGTCTCCGGGCACCATTTACCCCCGCCATCGACCGTCATAGCCAGTCAAATAGCACGCAAATCCGGGCTTTTGCAGGCTTTCAGATGCCGTCAGGAGCCGCCATAAGCCGCCATGTTAGGCGGGGGCATTCGGGGGCATTATGGGGGCATGGTTTTTCAGAGCTGGGGGCATCGGTTGCTAACCGACCTTCAGTGCAAGTCGCCCCCGGTCGACGGGAAGTCGAAGCTATTCGACGGGCATGGGCTCTACCTCGAAATTCTGAAGTCGGGTGCTCGATCCTGGCGTTGGAAGTATCGCATCCACGGCAAGGAGAAGCGGCTGACGTTCGGTCTATATCCGGACGTGTCGCTGAAGAAGGCGCGAATCGCGCGGGAACAAGCCGCAGCTCTGCTTCGGTCGGGTGTGGATCCATCGATCGATCGCCTCGTGCAGGCCGCGCAGGCGGCAGCGCAGAGCGAGCACACGTTCAAGTCAGTCGCGCTGACATGGCACGCCAGCCAATCGAAGATGTTCAGCGACAGGCACGCGAAGCACGTTCTGCGAACCTTGGAGAACGACGTCTTTCCAGCGATCGGCAAGATGCCGATCGCGCAGATCACGTCGCCGCAGATCGTAGCGTTGCTTCGGGCGATCGAATCGCGTGGGTCGGCGGACGTAGCGCACCGGGCCCGGCAGCGGATCTCGGACATCTTCGTCCATGCGATCGCCAGCGCGATCGCGACGAACAACCCCGCGGCGGAAATGGGCAAGGCGCTCGGCAGGATTCGGCGCGGCCGCTATCCGGCGGTGCAAACGATCGTCGAGGCGCGGAAGTTGCTGACGGTAGTCGAGAGCCGTCGCGTCTATCCGCTGACGCGGTTGGCATCGAGGTTGCTCGCGTTGACCGCGGTACGATCGGGCGTGTTGCGTCTCGCCGAGGTGCACGAGTTCGAGGATCTGAACGGCGATTCGCCGATCTGGCGAATTCCCGCTGCGAAGATGAAGCTGGCGCAGGAACGCCGGAACGATCCGGCGTACGAGTTCATCGTTCCGTTATCGCGGCAGGCGGTCGAGATCGTGCAGGTCGCGATCGGCTTCAGCGACGCGAAGGGGCTGATCTTCCGCTCGATCAGGTTCGCGAATCGGCCGATCAGCGACAGCACGATCAGCAAGTTATATCGCGAGGCCGGGTACGCGGGAATTCACCTGCCGCACGGCTGGCGGGCAACCTTCTCGACCGTGATGAACAGGCTTGCGGCCGAGGAAGATCGCAAGGGCGATCGGGAGGTCATCGATCTGATGCTGGCGCACGTCGCCGGCAGCGTGGAGGCAATCTACAATCGCTACGCCTACATGCCGCGACGTCGCGAGATCGCGCAGGAATGGGCGGACATGCTCAGCGTGGGGCAGATGCTACCAGGGCAGCTGATCGAGGGGCCTCGACACCCCTGATCGGAGCGGCGCTGTGAGCGCCGGTGCAAACCGCCTGACGGCCGCAAATGCGGCCCGCGCGGCCCGTCACCAGCTGAAGCAGACAAGCTCGGCCCTACAGGGCCTGCGCCGCGGCACCAGCTCGGACGTCCGCCGCAACAGCTACCACGCCGGTGATCGCGAGAAGCGCGAGTGGGCAAAGCACAACACGTTCTCCGCGGCAGTGCGTAACGAGCGCCTCCGCCAGGTGCGCGCCTGGTCGATGAGCCCCGCGCAGAAGAAGGCGGGGAACCGCCGGGGCCCGCTGAGCTTCCGCACGCCCCATGTCTACGACGTCATCATGAGCTTCCGGAACTTCGAGAACGGCGCATGCTTCCCTTCGATCAAGGGCATTGCACGTCGCGCGAATGTCGCGATTGCGACCGTCGACAAAGCGATCAAGGAGCTGGTCGACGCCGGCTTGCTCGGAAAGCTGCTCCGCACCCGCCCGGTCGAAGATCCTGATCCCAAGGGGCCGCAGGTCGAACAGATCACGACGGCCTACTGGTTCCTGGTACCGACGTGGCTGGCAAAGGCGCTCAAGGCGAAGTTCGGCTCCGCCCCTAAGCCCGACGACCAGGTGCAACGCGAGCAGGACGACGCAGAGCACGTTCAGCGCATGCTCGACACGTTGTCGGCCGAGGAGCTGGCCGCGTTCCGCCTCGGCGATCAAACCGTTCTCGCGAAGGCCCTCGCAAGCTACGGCCGCGCGCATGATCGAATAGCGCGATTCCAATCTGTCGAAACTATCAGGGTCGCGAAGATATAATAATAAGGAATGGGACCGCTTTGGCGGCCCCATGCTTCAGTTTGATGCTCCCCCAATGCCGAAACGGACCGCCTTGAGCACCCGACCGCCAAGACCCGGCTGTCGGAACGAGGCGGCTTGCGCCGCCCCGGGCTGCCGAGGGGGAGGAGCACGAACGGTGCCAACCGCCTCACGCGTCGCGCATGCGGCGCTGTCGAAGATGAGCCCCAAATGACGCCGCTCGATCGAATTACCGACTGCCGTTTCGACCGCACACGCCAGTGGGCGGCACGACTGGCGATCTGTCGCTTCGTCAGCGGTCGCGGTGACGCAACCCACCCCGCATGGCGAATTGGATCGAACGCCCCGCTCGGCTCGATCGCGGCCGACGACTGGGAGGCGTTCGAACATGAGCCATGTCAATTCTGCGGTGCGCCTGGCGCCGACATTCTCGGCGGTGGCGGCGGTGGGGTCGGCATGGAATACTGCCGGGCATGCGGCAACGACTGGATCGTCGGCGACTACGACTGGCGAAACCTCGCCGACTGTCTGCGGTACCGCGAAGATCTAGCGGCCGGCCTCGTCCAGCCCGACTCGATCTAGTCGACCGATATCGGCGCGGCCGGCGCCAACAGATCCGCCCACTCCTGGAACAGATCGCGCAGGCGCTGAAGGCGCTCGCTCCGATCGTACGCCGCTTTGACCTTGTCCTTCGGCGTATGCGCCAGCGCCCGCTCGATGTCGGCGCCGTCCGATCCCCGCTCGTTCATCACCGTCGAGAACGATGCGCGCCAACCGTGCGGGACATGGCGCCCCTCGAACCCCGCGCGATCGTACAGGGCGCCAATCGACTTCTCACCAATCACCCGGCCGGCGCCGCAATCGAAGATCAAACCATGCATATTTGCATCGTCCTGATGCATATTCCCGCGGACCTCGCGCAGCAGCGCGACCGCCTGGTGCGATAGCGGCACCGCGTGGTCATTCTTCGCGTCGAGCTTCTTCGCTGCCGCCAGCTTCATCCGCGCGGCCGGTACCCGCCACAGCGGCGCGGCGCCGTCCAGGTCCTCGATCTCCTCCCAGCGCGCGCCGCGGACCGCAGCGAAGCGGACCGCGGTCAGCGCAAGGAATCGCGACGCGTGTTTCACCACCGGCGCGACGTCGACCAGCTCGGCCGCGGCGAGCAGCGCACGCGCGTCCTCGATCTCGAGCAATGCGGGATGATGCTGTGCCGGCGCCGGCGGGGTGAGCGCGCGGCTGACGATCGCCGCGGGATCCTGGTCGACCAGGTCCTCCGCCATCGCATAGGCGAATACGGCCGAGATCCGCTGGCGGACGCGGCTCGCGGTGACCAGGCTGCCGCGCTCCTCGATGACGCGCAGCGCGTTCAGGATCACCGGCACGGTAACGGCGCCGATCGGCATCGCGCCGATCGCCGGGAAGACGTCGCGCTCGAGGCTCGCCATCACGTCGCCGGCATGCACCTCCGTCCAGCGCCGGCGCATGTGCGCGTGCCACTGGCGCGCGACGTTTTCGAAAGCACGAGCCTTGCCGGTTTGCGCAAGTTCGCAAGTTCGCGGATCCTCGCCGCGGCCGAGCTGCTCGCGCACCTGGTCGCACCGGGCCCGGGCGGCATCGAGCGTCACCTCGGGCACCGCGCCGATCGTCAGCAGCTGCTCTTTGCGGCCGAGGCGATACTTCATCCGGAATGACTTCCGGCCGGTCGGCGCGACGTAGAGGTGCAGGCCGCCTTGATCGAACAGCTTGTAGGCGGCCGTTTTCGGCCGCGCGGCTTTCACCGCGGCGTTGGTCAGCATGCGTTTGCTCTCGCTAGAGGATAGCCGTCATTGCGGCTCAGGTGATGCGAACTGTCACAGCGCGTGGGGCGCGGCGGTGCGCAATGTCTGGGAAGCTGGCAGCTAGTTCGCAGGCACCGCTAATTCCCTCGACAGGCACCGGAACGAGCTTTTTGCCGCTATGAAACAATTAGGCGGAATTTTCGTTTACTGCGGATATTGCGTTTGCTGCGATTGGCGCATAGATGGGCAACCAACAAGGAGACAGGCAATGACTGCGGTAGCGGTTAAGCTGGATGAACTGCACGAGCCGAGCGTCGAGGACATCGACGCTGCGCGCACCGCTGCGCGTCAGCTTTCGCGATTCAACAAGGGCAAGCCTGTGAGCTTTACCCTAGACCGCGCTGGCGACGATGCCGATCATGCGGACGCTGAAGAACCAATCAGCCTTCCGGCGAACATTTTTCGCGTACTGGTTAATATGCTGGTTGAGATGGGCAACGGCAACGCCGTGGCCGTGGTTCCTGTTTCGGCTGAGCTAACTACTCAGCAGGCAGCAGACCTTCTCAATGTATCGCGGCCGCATGTCATCAAGCTGATCGACGCGGGCAAAATTCACTCTCGGATGGTCGGAACGCATCGCAAGCTGCGCGCTCAAGATGTCCTCAGCTTCCGAGATAGAACTGATTACGAGCGTCGAATCGCTTTGTCGGCGATGGTCGCGTCGGATGAGGAATTGGGGCTGTATGATGATGAGCCCGTTGGAATGAAGGACGGGTAATGTTGATCGGGCGATACCTAGCATTCTTAGACGCTAACGTCCTGCACCCCGCTTTTTTGCGGGGTGCAATGCTCTGGTTCGCCGACGAGCGTTTATTTCGTCCTGCCTGGTCGGCTGACGTCATTGAAGAATGGCGGCGGTCGATCAAGCGTAGGTACCCTGACGTTGGTGATGATCGGTTGGACGCCCAGCAGGCCATCATGGCAGATCAATTTCCTGACGCCGAGGTGTCTGGCTACCAACCCATTATTCAGGCCCTGAACCTACCCGATCCCGATGACCGACATGTTCTAGCTGCCGCAGTGGTTGGAAAATGCCACGGTATAATCACCGCTAACCTCAAGGATTTCCCGGCACAGACACTGCAGGGGTTCAAACTTGATCTCATTCACCCCGACGACTTCATTGTAAATATCATCGATTTGCATCCAGGCCGTGCACTTGCAGCCTGTAAACGTCACCGAGCCGCGATGTCGAAATCGAACCCGACACCGGAGGATTACCTGGCGCGCTTTGAAGCGTGCGGGCTTGTCCAAGCCCATGCACGGCTCAGCGACTATAAGGATTTGCTATAGACAATGAGGGGCGCGACTTCCGATCGCGCCCTCCAAAGTTTCTCCGTACGGTTTGCAGCCCGCTGTACGGGGATGCGCCCCACATGAAGGCAAGCACTGTGCGCTTAGCACAGCTTCACGGGGGCGCAAGATAGGGCTGCATCTCAATCGGGCACCGCGCCTGACAATAAGGTGAAGTAAAATGGCTAAACCCCCCGTACCGAAGCAAGACGCCTATCGGAACTCGGATACTGGTCGGTTCGTAACCGAGCGGTTTGCTGAGCGTCATCCGAAGACCACGGAACACGAGCGGATCAAGCATCCGAAGTGAACCTCGTACCCCGGCAGGTGAAAGCTTGCCGGGGCTTTCTACGGTCTAGCAACAATGCCGTAGCTGGCACGGATACCCTATTAGTCGTGGCGGACCTCCCGACCCTCACGGCGGAGAAGCCCTCCGCCGCACCTACGCGTTTCCGTGGGTTTCGGTGCGGGCCATACCCCGATTTTTCGTCATCGATACCCCGGCCGCTTACGCCCAAATACGGACGTTCCGGGTGGCGCCGCGCTTGCCCGACAGCGGTCATTCGTTCAGCTGTTCTCGTATTCTGCCCGCTCGTCCAACCAGCAGTCAGCGGTGCCCAGGTTCGCCCTTATGCGCGCATCAAACTCGCCAAAGGCGACTTCATGGGGATGAAGTGGCAGCATGTGACTCGTTGAAGTCAAGATTTTCAATACAGGTCCTGTGGATAGTAATCACCGGCGGCCATGA